>DFZK01000012.1 GCA_002382085.1 Sulfurospirillum sp. UBA4058
GCGCCGTTGATAGAGCTAAAGCCTTGGAATGCGCCACCGCTAAAAGATGCGGTAAAACCATCTGTTTTAACCCTTACGAACAGTGGAATGGACGCGTCATCGAAGCTTTGCGTAGTCGTTTCAACATCGCCTTCTTTGATGGTTTTTACCGTACCGATCACATTACCATCACTATCACTCAAGGAAGTAAGGCTTATCTGATTGCCATTGGAGTTTAATACAATGCTTCCATTAAAGCCCTCAGGAAGTGTCACGGTCGATGAAGTGGAAAGTGCTTCAGCGATAGAACCTAAGAGTTCATCATTCACGGGGGTTGAGGAAGCTATGGTGTAATTTGATTCGGTGTATTGTCCTGTGACGACAAAGACTTTAGAACTTGTTGCATCGTATTGGATGATTTGACCGTGGTCTGTGATAACAAAGGTATCGCCATTAGCTTTAATCGTACTGAACTTTCCGCCTGCATCTTCGATGATGGAAACATCGGTACTGTTTAAAGCTGATTCTAAAGAAGCGATGGACGTATCAACAGTCGATACAGGTATGGGAAGATTGTTCTCTTTAAGATACGTCCTCCAAGCACTGTTTGCATCATTACTGGCAAAGTAGAGATTTGTAAATTCTAATTTTGCAAGATCAATTTTCCCATTAGCGAGTAAATCTTCCATATAAGCTGCCGTAGCTTCAGCTGCTGAAATGTCAATATTGGCATTATCTTTGATAAGATAATAATCTCCGTTACGATCGACAAGCACATTGCCGTTTGATAAAAACTTCATTTCAGTCGTTGTGATGAGATTGCCATTTGCATCGTATGTTTCGGCAATGCTTTGTGGAATGTCATTTAAATAAGCAAAAGTTTCAATAGTCGAAGTCATCTTTTGACCGATTTGATTGAATTCTACAGTCGTACTAATTGAAGAATCTATTTCACTGTTATATTGCGTACTTTGCGTAAAAAATCCACCCTTTGCATTCAATGTAAAACTATCACCATTGTTTATATCAACCATGGAGACCGATTGATCTTGACAGATGATGATAGCGAGAGACTCACCGGTGAGAGTATTGATAACAAATTTTGTTCCATCCTCGGAACTTACAAGTGCTACATTATCACCATAACGCTCATTGATAGCATTTGTCCATGTTGAAGCTCTTTCGGCTGTAGCCTCTGCGGAAGAACCTATTTGCCCATCAGAATTGTCTGCTAAAGGCGGTAATGCCCCAATCCCATAATTTTCCCAATACGCTAAGCTATTTGAAACGCCATTCAAATCAGAAGCATCAGAAATTGGCTTGAGTAAGGTCGTATCATGGTCGGGATTATAGGTACTTGGTTTTACACGAAGAACTCCTTCGAATTTTTGAGAACCACCATTCTCGTCAGCATTCCAATAACTTCCGCCATCACCTAAAATACCAAAATCAGGACCTTTACTTTGAGCACCGAAAAAAACGGCATTGCCAGATTTATCATAATGAGAAAAAAAAGCCATATGTTGAGAATATTTTCCATTCGCGTCGGGATACTTAGATTGCCACATAAGAATATCCCCAGGCTGTAGAGTTCCCTGTTGTTGTGCATCAGTGGTGCTTATATAATCAAAGTTATTCTTAGCATAAGGGGTTAATGTGGATCCTGTAAAAAGTGTACTTGTCGAGAAACCACTTTCAGGAACATCAATGCCACCTTCCCTAAGTCCAGTAGCAATGAGTGTGGAACAGTCGGCAAAACCAGGTTGATTTCTTTTGCTCTGACTGTATTGATACCCTTGACCTAAATAATGGGTAATTGCCGCCTTATATGCGCTTAGTCCTGGGTTAACACTTGTACTTGTATTATCTGCCATTGAATTCTCCTTCTATTTTGTGTTTTGTCTTTTGTGTTTTGTGTGTTTTTTGGTAATTTAAAAGATCTGCTGTGATTTTATCGGCAAACAAGGTTTCTCTTTTCGCATGTTCTTCACTATAACCTGCACTATAACGACCAGGAGAATGAATAATGCCCACCAATGACCTTGGTCGATAATTAGTGTAATACCCCATATTTGAACCTCCTTTTGAGTAATCGATGACTTTATTGGTATTGGTATTAAAGGTAAAACTAACACTTATAGGTTTCCCTCGATTTGAGATATCCCAAGATACGATAAAATCCTCATTGTCATTTCTACTTTGCCCTTCCACAAGTACGCCAACCAAGCTACTCTCATATGTTAAAACTGCTGTATGGGTGTTTGGATCAATAGCTATGGACACTAAATGGGTATCTGTGTCTACAGCATAACTTTCTACGACTGTTTGATTATTGAGCAATTTTTTTTCACTACCTTTACAAAAGTTATTCAAAAAATCATCTACAATAGGATATTCGGTTAATGCAGCTACAACGGGGCATTCTTCGTATGGTTCACAACCACAAATTTCTCCATCCAAAAATAGTTTGGCAAATTTATCCCCTGCTTTTAATAGTTTATGCATCTGTTGTTTTTCAGAAGAGGAAACATTTGCAAGATATGTCTTTATTGCATCAGCCCCTTCAACCTTGATCTCAGGTAACGGTGCAGCATACGAAGCCAATCCTATAGCAAAAGCCAGTACAGACAAGCCTTTTCGAATTTTATCTATACAAAAGCATTGTAATAAAAAAATTGGTTTGACTTTTAAATTTTTCATATTACCCTCCCCTTGCAATTTGGTTTCCGATGTCATTTTGTCTAGCTCACGCCACCTTTTGACAAAGCCCATAATTTGCCTCCTTTGGTGTTCTTTGATTCTTTACATGTAAAACTAAAGCTTTAACGCATAATTCCCACCAACAGGGCTAAAACCAAGTCGTTTGAAGAATTTATCCATCTTGCCTGAATCATCACCGCTGTTGACCCCTGCGGAGAGTTCTACAGCCCCTCTGTTTTCTGCCCACGTTCGAAAGGCTTTCAAAAGTCTCAGAGCCGCTCCACTCATTCTTTTCTCAGGGAGTACATCATAGTGGATGATGCTAGCAACGATCTGATCGGAAAAAAAGTGTCGTTCAACACACCCGATGAGCCCACCGACACCTTTTCCTTCACTGTCTTCTGCGACAAAGAAGCAGTGTGTACCATTTTTATGCCCAGAGTCAATAACAGCTCTAAACTGCGATGTTAATCGTGCTTCATTAAACACATAGTCTTTAAATCTAGTCCGTGCATGGAAAAATCTTCCAATCTCTACAAATGTAGGAATGTCTTCTAATGTTGCGTATCGTATGGTCATGCGGTTGCTATCTCCTTCGTGGGTGCTATGGTAGTATTGTCGCCAATGCGGATGATGTGATCGACTTTTAAACTTTTAGGAAGTGCATGGGTGATGAAAAGCATCGTGACTTTGCCATGCAGTTGATTGACTGTTGCGGCAAAGTGCTCCGCTGTCCCTGCATCAAGGGCACTCGTTGCTTCATCGAAGATGAGAATCTTTGGACGTTTAAGCAAAGCCCTAGCAATAGCAAGGCGTTGTCTCTGCCCACCCGAAAGCCCTGCGCCCCTCTCACCTATGACTGTTTTATAACCTTGGGGAAGTTTTTCAATGGTGTCGTGAATCTCTGAGAGTTTACACACTTGAACGATTTGCTCAAACGTTGCATGAGGATTGGCTGCTATTAGGTTGTCGTAAATGCTTCCTGAAAAAAGGACTGTCTCTTGAGGCACCACGCCAAAGTAGTGGCGCAGTTCATTGGCTGAGAAGTTTTTGATGTCCGTTCCATCGATGCGAATGCGACCGTTGTTAGGTTGGTAAAAGCCTTGAAGGATTTTGGCAAATGTACTTTTACCCGAACCCGATGGACCCATGATGACAACGGTGGAACCTGCTTGAACATTGAGTGAGAAATCTTCGTATAAAAAAGGAAGCTGTTCGTTATAACGAAAGCCGAGGCTATCGATCTCGATGGCACCTTTACCCTCTTTAAGACGGGAGGGTTGCATGGTATAAGGCTCCGTTGGAGCGTCCATCACATCGCCAAGACGTTTCACAGATAAGGAAGCTTGTTGAAACTGTTGCCAAAGTCCTACGAGACGCATAACAGGTTGGGAAAGTTTGCCAGAGAACATTTGAAAGGCAACCAGCATACCGATGGTAAACTCGGTACTTTTCATAACGGTATAAGCGCCCAAAACTAAAATGAGTAGCGTTAAAAACTGCTCTAAAAAAGAGGCAATGGTATTGTACGTATTGGCAAGCTGTTTGGTTTTAAAGGTAGCAAGAAGATACTCCGCCAAATAGTCCGAAAAGCGAGAGCGAAGCTGAGGCTCCATCTGAAGACTTTTCACGGTTTCTACTCCTGCAATGTACTCTGTTAAAAATGCTTGATTGCGAGCACCTAATAAAAATTGATCGTTAAGTTGTCTTTGAAAAATAGGAGCTATAAAAAAACTCATGAGAGCTATCACACTTAAAACCGCAAGCGTCACCAATGTCAACATCACACTGTAGTAAAACATAATGCCTATAAAGATCACTAAGAAGGGAAGATCTAGCACTAAACTTACAGCGGCACTGGCGATGAATTCTCGTATCGTTTCCACACCATGTAGTCGTGCCGCAATGACACCCGTAGGTCTGTTCTCAAAGTAACGAGGGGGAAGTTTGAACAGATGATCAAATACACCTGCGGCTAAAACGGCATCAACACGGTTGCCCGTATGAAGGACTAAATACTGCCTAACCCATGAAAGAATGGAAGAAAAAATCATAAACACGCATAGCCCAAAAGCAATGACCATTAAAGTACTTTCTGTGCGATGCACAACAACTTTATCGATAATCGCTTGTGTAAAAAGAGGTGTACCTAAGGCTAAAAGCTGAATAACCAGTGAAGCCAAGAGAACATCGCTCCATACTTTTTTATATTTAAAAAGTTCTGGTAAAAACCATGAAAAACCAAAATGTCCTTTTTCTTGACTTTTTACGGCATCTGGGTCACTTAAGCTCTCCTGCTCTTTGGCGATCAATACAACACTCCCCAAATAGCGCTTTGAAAAATCTTCTAAAGAGAGTTGTACGGGTGTGTTAGTGTTGGCTTCAAACATCATAACACGCTCATCGGTGACATCGGTAAGCAGTGCTATAGAAGAAACATTGCCCTCTTCTGCTTTTGAGGATGATACAAGTGCAAAGCAGGGGAAAGAGAGTTTTTTTAATTGATGTGGTTTCCGAGAAAGCGTTTTACTTTTAAAGCCCATATGCCTTATAGCACGTATCAAAGAATCCATACTTAATGGCAATGGAAATTGATTGAGTATAAGCTCGGGATCAAATGCTATACGATTCAGCGCGCAAATGCTACCTACTGCCCATATAAATTCATCCGGTAAAAGAATATGATCTGAACTTACGATAGAAGAATGCCAAGGATTATGTAGTTTTGAAACAAAACGCCTTAACATGGAACACCGCCAGATACGTGTATACCTCTCATGAGCCCCCTCTTTGAGTAACACAAAATACATCTGATTGTCTGTAATATAAAAGTGATATTTTAGTCGTTATAACCTTAAAAATTATAACGAAAAGTATTATTTTTTATAAAAAAATAGGTAATTTAGACTCTATATGCAAAAATTGCATATTTATTGTCGAACATGTTGCGATGACAATTACAATCTAAATAATGCCTACAACGTTTAGAAATCAATGATTGATGAAGATGAGAGCTTTGAATTTAAAATCAAGCTTGGATCAATAACATATTTTTTTGAACATCATTCCAAAAGAAACACAATTTGAGCCATGTTAGATATTATTAAAATCCTCAAATATTCTAAAAATTAAGTTTTCAAAAACAAAAGAAAAGGGGGTTATCGAACGGGGTGTTTAATACGTTTTTTATGGCGCATAAAAATTAATCTAAAGAAGTGTTTTAATTCACCTTTGCTCTCTTTAAGACGGGAGAAGAATGTCTCTTTTTCGGTCATAGCCGTAAAAATATCGTTTAGTGCTTTGCGTTCATTTTGAGAGAGCGTACTCATCATGCATCCTTTGAATCTTTAACAATACGTTTAATCAATCTGATCGCATCGTCTTCATCAAGCTCTCCTAGCATTTTAAAAATCGCTAAAGCCGCTTGAGGCATGGAGTTGCCTAATCTCCAATCCTGATACGTTCGCATCGATACGCCGAGTTTATCCGCCATTTCACGCTGAGAAATCTTCTTTCCCAAATACTTCGATTCGACAGCATTATGAAGCAGATTAAAAATATCGTTTGTTTTCATGTATACGATTCTAACCAATACCGGATTAATTATACATAAATAGGATATTTCATAAGTTATTATATCTTAAAAATGATGTTTTAGTATATATTTATAATTAAATTTGACATAAATATCTTTATTTTTTACTTTTTATACAATAAATATATATTTTATACGTAAAACCGTATAAAATTATCAATCAAAAGTTTCCAAGCATATGGTTGTAAAATATTGCGGCATCGGTAAAAAGAGGGGGGGGAAGAGACAAACGGGGCAAAAAAAAAGCCGAGTATAGCAAAAAATGCTATCTCGGCACGGAAGGACAAACGATATTATTTGTCGCGGATAGAAAGTTCTTTAATAACTTTGCTGTATGTAGCAAAATCTTTACGTTTAAGGTATTGCATTAAACGTTTTCTTTGTCCGACAAGTTTTAAGAGACCAAGGCGTGAAGAGTGATCTTTCGCATTAAGTTTAAGGTGTTCCGTTAAATCGCTGATTCTTTTTGAAAGAAGTGCAATTTGAACCTCCGGTGAACCTGTGTCACCCTCTTTTCTACCGAATTGTGAAACAATAACTTGTTTTTCCGCCGAACCTAAAGCCATAACGACCTCCTGATTGGTAATTTTTGTTGCTTTTTAAAAGCCTGAAATTGTATCTTAAAGAACGAAAATTGTCAATAAACCCTTCCGTAACACTTTGAGGCGATGCATACGAACTATCTTATGAATTAAAGCTAACTCTAACGTTTATTTAGTACAATATTTCTCTTAATTAAAGAAAACCGAGGATGCATGGATGCTCTTAACCAAAGCTAGCGAATACGCTCTATTGTCACTGATTATTATTGCACAAAAAAACTCGCCGCAAGACGTCGATACGCTTTCAAACCAATTAGGTATTTCTAAAAGCTTCTTAGCCAAAATCCTCCAATCGCTTGCCAAAGAAAATATTTTAAGCTCTTTCAAAGGGGCTCACGGCGGTTTTATGCTGGCGAAAAAACCGGATGAACTAACGCTAAAAGCCATTGTGGAATGTGCCGAAAAAAAACAAACCGTCGTTTTCGAATGCTCCCCTTCATCGCAAAAATGTCCCGGAGGCAAAGGAGATTTTTGCCGCGTTTGGCCGATCTTAAATAGACTTCAATCAAAAATTGACCATTTTTTGGATAATATGACGCTTAAAGATATTATCGAAATTTAGAGGTCTTTATTGGCAAAAAATCAAAATGAGTTGCTCAGGCGTATTATCCCGTATTTAGAACCGATCATTAAGTCGAAAGACTTAACGATTGTCGTTTTTATCGTTGCGATTTTAGCGATTATCATCGTTCCGCTTCCCAGCCCCGTACTCGATTTTTTTCTTGTTATCTCGTTATCTATCTCCGTTTTAATTATTTTGATTTCGCTTTATATTCCTAAACCGACCGATTTAACCACATTTCCGACGCTTATTTTGATCATTACACTCTATCGTTTGGCATTGAATATTTCGACGACGCGTATGATTTTAACCAACGGACACCACGGGCCGGACGCGGTAAGCGAGATTATTTCGAGCTTCGGACAATTCGTCGTCGGCGGCAATTACGTTATCGGCGTTATCGTCTTTTCGATTCTCGTTTTAATCAATTTTATGGTTATTACCAAAGGTTCGACCCGCGTTGCGGAAGTTGCGGCACGTTTTACCTTAGATGCAATGCCCGGAAAGCAAATGGCGATCGATGCCGACCTAAATGCCGGACTCATCGACGAAAAAGCGGCACGTAAACGCCGTGAAGAGATCATTCAAGAAGCCAACTTCTACGGAGCGATGGACGGTTCGAGTAAATTCGTCAAAGGCGACGCCGTTGCGGGTATTATCATTACGATCATTAACATTATCGGCGGCTTTTTGATCGGAGCGTTTCAACACGGACTCGACTTAGCGACCAGTGCGTCAACCTATACGATTTTGACGATCGGAGACGGCCTGGTTTCCCAACTTCCGGCACTCATTACCTCGACAGCGACGGGTATTATTATCACGCGCGCCAATAAAGCCGATGAATCAAGCTTTTCCGACGGAGCGGTCAACCAACTCTTCGGCGACTACAAAACATTGGCGATCGTCGGATTTATTTTGGTTCTTTTTGCCTTAGTTCCCGGACTGCCTACCCTTTCGCTTGCATTTGTCGGATTGATCTTTTTAGGCTTGGCGTACTTGATCAAACAAACGCACGACGGTCATTTCTCGTTACAGTCTTTTTTTGCGTCCACGCCCGCATCCGTGCAAAAAGCCAAGCAAGAGGCCGAAGCGAAAGCACAAACGTCCCAAGCGCCGAAAAAAAGTCCCGAAGAGTTGCGCAAAGAAGAAGAAAACACGCTAAACGATATTTTGAAATTGGAAATTTTAGAGCTCGATTTGGGGTACCAACTCATCAAATTAGCCGATCCGGCACAAGGCGGCGATCTTCTCGATCGCGTGAAAAGTATGCGTCGCAAAATTGCCTCCGATTTCGGTTATTTGATCCCACAAGTTCGTATCCGCGATAATTTGCACCTTGCGCCGAACCATTACCAACTTTTATTAAAAGGTATCGAAATCGGCAGCGGCGAAATCTATCCCGATAAATTTTTGGCAATGGACAGCGGCCTCACCATCGATAAAGTTCAAGGTATTCCGACCAAAGAGCCTGCTTTCGGGCTAGATGCGATTTGGATCGACGCCAATATCAAAGAAGACGCGATTATTAAAGGCTACACGACGGTCGATCCGGCAACCGTTATTTCAACGCATTTAAGCGAACTCATTAAAAAATACTCCGAGGAGTTGCTCACGCGCCAAGAGGTTCAAAGCCTGATCGACAAACTCCAAAAAGATTATCCGGTCGTCGTGGGCGATTGTTTAAAAGTCGCCAATATCGGGCTCATTCAAAAAGTGCTCAAAACCTTGTTGCATGAAAAAATTCCGATTAAAGATCTTCTGACGATCGTTGAGACGATCAGCGACGTTGCCGAAATCACGAAGAACGTTTCGATTATCGTCGAGCAGGTACGCGCACGACTTGCCCGCGTGATTACGAAACTGTATAAAGACGAAAACGGCGTTTTGAAACTTTTAACGTTTAACGCCGCAACCGAACAAAAATTGCTAGATTCTCTCAAAGAACGCGACGGCGTACGCGATTTGATGCTCAACATCGGGCAGATCAATCTCTTGGTTAAAGTCTGTAGCGACGAGGCGGGGAAGCTGTTGCATAAAGGCATTGCGCCGGTCATTATCATCGTCGATCCGATGCTTCGTAAATCGTTATCGGACATTTTTGAAAAGTTCGGTCTCGATATCGTGGTTCTTTCGCATGCGGAGATCGATTCGGCTTCAAAATTTGAAGTGATGGGTTCCATCGAAATCGACAAACTTTAAACTTTACATGTAAGGATTTTTATGAATTATCTTCTCCACCACCTCTCACATACGGACCTAGACGGCTACGGTTGTCAGATGGTGAGTGCACGCTATTTTGACTCGATCGCCTTTTACAATTCCAACTACGGCAAAGAAATCAACGAATGTTTCAATCAAATTTTAGAATCTATCCAAGCTTCGTCCATTGAAAAACACGTGATTCTCATCACCGATTTAAACCTTACGATGGAGCAAGCTAAGGAGTTTGAATCCAAAGCGACGATTTGCGAAAAAGAGATTCAACTGCTCTTGTTGGATCACCACAAATCAGGCTTTGAGTGTGCCGAAACCTTTGAATGGTATTACCTCGATTCCATGCGTTGCGCGACCAAAATTACTTATGATTTTTTTAGTTCCCTTTACGGTCACGATGAAAAACTTTCGCATTTCGTCGATGTCGTCAACGCCGTCGATATTTGGCTGGAAAACGACCCGCATTTTGAGCTCGGAAAAGTCTGTATGGGAATGGTCAGCGGTGCTAAAGAGGTCAATAAAGTGATGTTTCCGCACGAAAATACCGCTTATATTTTCAACCTCCTTCAGAATGCACAAACGTTTTTTACGCAAAAGGATGCACATATCGCATTAGACGATGCGGTTCACGGACTCAAAAAAGCTTTTTTTGAAACACGTCAAAACGATACGCTCAGCAACCTCGTCTCCGCATACAACGTTGTTTTACTGACCAAAGCCAAAGAGCGAATGCGCATTTGCTATAAAGAGTATCAAGGGATTTTAACCTACAACATCGGCAACGTTTCGGTTATCGGAAACGACTTTTTGACCGCCAATCCCGATTTTGATTTTTTCATGGACGTAACGTCAAAAAAGACGATTAGTCTACGCTCCAACGGTAAAGTCGACGTCAGTAAGATGGCGGCGCACCTTGCAAACGGCGGCGGGCACCATAACGCAAGCGGTGGACTTCTCAGCAGTTTTAAAGATGCGTTTACGTATGATGCGATTAAGTCACAAGTGACGAATATTATCGCATCAAAAGGATAATCTATGGAAAAGAAAGACCTTCAACACGAACTCCAACGCGCCGAAGAAGAGATCGAAGAGATGGCGATGCAATTAGCCGATATGTTGGGTGCGGCACTCTTTTTTGCAGGTGCGAAAAAAGAAGACCTTCCTAAAGCGATTGATCTTTATTTAAAAAGTATCGACGAAGTTTTTGAAGACGAAGACGACGATGCGGAGATGGGATTCGACGAAATTCTCGAAGTCATTACCTATATGAAAAACAAATACCCTAAATTATTCCACACACAACACTAAAAAGGGGTTTTACCCCTTTTTCTTCGCGATGAACGTTGCAAAATTTCCCCATTTAAAAAGCGTTTCTATCGTTTCAAATCCGACCTCTTCCAGCATCATTTTGTTTTCGTGTTCGGTATAAGGAATTAAAACGTTTTCCAAAGCTTCGCGTTTTTGCGCTATCTCAAAATCGCTATACCCTTGCTTGCGCTTAAAATCATAGTACAAATCGATCATCTGCTTATTGAGAACTTTATCGTCAAAAACGATCTTTTCGCTCAATAACAAGACTCCGTGAGGGTTGAGAGCGTTATAGAGTTTTTGAACAAAAGCACTTCGCTGTAAAGGGCGAATAAACTGAAGCATATAATTTGCGATAATCGCATCGTGAGGCTCAAGTACAACCTCGGTAATGTCGGCATTTAAAAAGCGCATCTGCGCTCCGTACGCATGAACTTTTTGCCGTGCTAGATGCAACATCGCTTCGGAATTATCGACTCCAAGCAACCGATAGCTTTTATCGCTTTTCTTATAAAGCGTCAAAAGCGTGTTGGCGGTCGAACACCCCAAATCCACGATCGACGCGCAAGGAGGAACGTGACGTACGATATAATCGCATGTTAGCTCGATGACTTCTTTGTAAAAAGGGATGGAACGTTCCAACATATCGTCGAAAACGACGGCGACGTCTTCGTCGAATTCAAACTGTTTTGAAATCGGTTTTGAAAAAAGCGTATCGTCCATTACGAAAAATCTCCCAAATAAAAACGGCATGTTTTCAAAAAGAGACGTGCTTTTTGAATATCCGTTTGAATCTCTTGTTTTAACGCCTCCAAGCTTTCAAATCGTCTGTTTTCACGTAGAAAATGCACAAAAGAGAGTTGTACGCTGCCTTCAACATTACCGATATCGAGGTCTAAGATATGCGTTTCAATCGAAAAGCGTCCGTCCGTGCTCTCTCGAACGCCGATAAACGAAACCGAGTCGTAAATACAATCGCGAATTTTCGTACGCGTTGCATAAACGCCCTCGGCGGGAATCAGATATTCGTGTACTTTGAGATTGAGCGTGGCAAAAAGGTGTGATTTACCGATCCCCTGCCCCGCAATCACATCGCCGATGATTGCGTATTCGCGTCCTAAAAAGCGATTTGCTTCTTCTAATTTCGCCTCTTGTAAGTATTCGCGAATCGCACTCGAGTGAACCGAAACGCCTCGATAGCTAAACTCGTCCACGATAACGACTTCGCCGTCAAAAAAGGTACGTAAATCGTTTGCCGTACACGAACGATGTTTGCCGAAACAAAAATCGTATCCGACGACCAATTTTTTGAGATGAATAAATTCGCGTTTAAGCAGCGCGACAAACTCTTCGCCGCTCATATTTTTTACTTTGAGAAAATGAAAAAACATACACGGATAGCCCGCATATTCGCTACGCTTAACGCCCGGAGTCAGATTGGCTTGATCTTTGTCGATCACGAAAAGCGCACCGTTAGCTCCAAGGTGTTTTAAAAGTTGCCTGTGCCCGACGTGCATACCGTCAAAACTGCCGATGGCAAGGGTATCGACGCTATCTTTTTTTAAAACAGTAGAACGTTTCAACATTCCCCTCTTTTCCTTGTAGCGTTGAATCGCATTTTGAAACCAACGTCCATCCGAAAGAAAGAGCGTGTGCTTCAAAGCGATGTTGTGCGCGAATGATAGCCGAGCTATCTTTAACCACGCCTTTGGAGGAGCGTTTAACCTCTTTGCCGACTTCGAACTGGGGTTTAAACAAAAGAATAATCCAGTCGCGTGCTAAACGATCGATGCTTTCCATAATCGTCGTCAGACTGATAAACGAGACGTCGCAACTCACGATACCGTAGGTTTTCTCGGGAGTAAACGTGCGAATGTCGGTATTTTCGTAGACCAAAATACGCTCATCCTCACGTAAACTAACATGTAACTGCTCGCTTCCGACGTCGACCGCCGTAATCGAGCGCGCTCCCTCTTCCAACCATACCTGCACAAATCCGCCCGTACTGCTTCCGATATCCAAAACCTCTTGATCTTGGGCTTCGATCATGCGGTATTCGTTTAAAAATCCACGCAATTTAAGCCCCGCACGGCTCACGTAGGCATGAATCTTACTCACTTCAACGCAATCGTTCGCTACGACTTCGTAAGCACTTTTTTTCTCAACGTGCCCGTTAACCCAAACACTCCCCTCGGCGATCAGCTCGGAAGCTTTATTACGGCTTTGTGCAAACCCGTGTTCAAAAACATAGCGATCAAGCCTCATCAAGCATCTCCGCCATTTCGTGCTCACTGAGAGTTTTAACGCCGAGTTCTTGTGCCTTGGAGAGTTTACTCCCCGCATCGTCACCGTAAATCACGAAGTCGGTTTTTTTGGAAACGCTCCCGCTGACTTTTGCCCCCAGTTTTTCAAGCCGTTCTTTAATCGCATCGCGAGATTCGCTCATCGCGCCCGTTAAAACAACGGTTTTACCCGTAAAAACCGACTCGGTAATCTCCAATTTCTGACATGTAGGTTCTAAAATCGCCATCAATTCTTGTGTTTCGTGAGCATTAACGCGAATAAACTCCATCAAGCTTTTCGCCATCTCCTCACCGAATCCCTCTAAAGCAACGACCGCGTCGTAATGCGCCTGTAACCATTCGTTGCCGAACGCTCGTGCGATTTTCTTTGCCGCCACTTCGCCGATATGTTCAATCCCTAAGGCATTGATAAATTTTTCTAACGCGACGCCTTTGCACAACGCAATCGCCTCCAAAAGGTTGCGTGCTTTTTTCTCTTTAAAACCTTCCAACGTTAAAAGATCATCCATTGTAAGCGTAAAAAGGTCTTTGACATGTAAGATTAATTTTTGCGCATAAAGCTGCTCGATAATTTTGTCGCCGAGTCCGTCGATGTTGAGTGCTTTTTTAGACACAAAGTGAATCATTGCCCCCAAAATCCTTGCATCGCACGAAAGATTTTGACACTTAGTCAACGCTCCTTCGTCCAAAAGTTCTTCGCCGCAGACGGGACAATGCGTCGGACGCTTCGGAACGATTTCGTCGCCTTTACGCCTTGATTCGAGCACTTTAATAATTTTGGGAATAACGTCGCCGCTTCGAATAATAATCACGGTGTCGTGAATGCGAATATCCTTGCGCTCTATCTCGTCAAAGTTATGCAAGGTTGCACGTTCGACGATAACGCCCTCGATATTGACCGCCTCGACCTCCGCCACGGGCGTTACCACGCCCGTACGTCCGACTTGCAGGGTAATAGCGTTGATCGTCGTTACTTTTTCGATCGCCGGAAATTTAAATGCAACCATCCAACGCGGGTATTTCACCGTGTAGCCTAGCTCTTCTTGCAGTGCAATTTCGTCGATTTTCACGACCATACCGTCCATCATCATTTCAATCGCGTCGCGTGTCGCGATCAGTTCGTTATAGAGGTCATGAACCGCTTCGATGTGAGACGTCACGAGAATACGCGGAGGCTTTAAAAAACCCAAACCGTATACATACGCCATGCGTTCGCTCAATCGGCTCTGTATCAAGGAATTCATCCCGATACCCCAAGGATAAAACATCAACTTACGCTTTGAGGTCACACTCGTATCCAGCTGCCGTAAACTGCCCGCGGCGGCGTTTCGCGGATTGGCGAAAAGGGCTTCGCCCGCGCAAAGACGTTCGTCGTTTAAACGCTCGAAATCGGCTTTTTTGATCACGACCTCACCCCTGATTTCAAGCAAACCTTGATGCTCTATCGTTAAAGGAATCGATGCAATCGTTTTAACGTTTTGCGTGACGTCTTCGCCGATACTTCCATCACCTCGAGTAATCGCCTGTTTTAAAAAGCCGTGTTCGTAAATGAGGTTCAAACTGGCTCCGTCGAATTTAGGTTCGCAATAAAACGTAAACGTTTCTTTCACTTTTCTAACCCGTTCGATCCACGCGTCGAGTTCAAACTGATCGAACACGTCTTCCATACTCCACATACGCGCGCCGTGAGCCGCTTTTTCAAAACCCTCAAGCACCTTGCCGCCGACGCGTTTGGTCGGACTGCTCTCGTCGATTAAAAGCGGATTGGCTTGTTCGTACGCTAAAATCTCATGATACAGAAGGTCATACTCCTCATCGCTTGCCAAAGGAGCGTCGTCGACGTAATAGGCTTTTGCCCACGTGTTTGCCAATGCAATTTTGTCTAAATAATCGTGATGCGTCATGAAAAATAACTACCGTAAATAAGTTTGACGAGCGTTAAAGCAACCATCGTTAAAAAAAAGAGTCGAATAAACTTCACCTCTTTGTGAATAACCATATTGGAGCCCACATAAGCGCCGATCAGTTGTCCCATGCCCATTAAAAGCCCCACAAGGAGTAAAACGTTGCCGCTGTATAGAAAAACCGCCAAGGAGACGACGTTGCTCGTAAAATTCATTACTTTCGTTTGAGCCGTCGCTTTTTTGAGATTTAAACCTAAAAGTGCAACCAAGGCAATCGTCCAAAACGTACCCGTTCCCGGACCGAAAAATCCGTCGTAAAAACCGATACCTAAACCGAAGATCAAGAAAAAAAGATGCCGTCCCAAATAAGCGTGACGATCGCTTTCGCCCATTTTCGGCGATAAGAGCGTATAAACAAAAATAGCGACGAGCATCAAAGGAATCGTCTTCGCCAACACGCTTGCATCTAAAAGCAAAATAGCATACGTTCCAAGCGCCGCGCCGATAAACGTATACCAAACGCCGATAGCAACTTCACGCCAGTGAATGAAGCCTTTGCGAATAAAATTGAACGACGCCATACCGCTTCCAAACGTTCCTTGGAGTTTATTGGTCGCAAGAGCGATATGCGGCGGCATGCCCGAAGCCAACAAAACGGGAATCGTGATAATCCCTCCGCCTCCGGCGATCGAATCGATAAATCCGGCAATCACGCCCGTCGCAAGGAAAATAAGATAGTAGTAAAATTCAAACTCCATGACGATCCGCCTCGGGTTTTGCTTCCTCTATATCTTCTTGTTTTTCGTCGGTTTTGTTCTCTTCGTCACACGTTAAACTGTTATCGCTTGATTGCGTCTCCTCTTCCGTAAGCGAAGGGGCATCTTCTTGTTCGGCGGTAGCGGTTAAAGGTTCTTGAGACATTTCGTTTTCTTGATTTTCTTGGTTAAGAGCTTCTTCGTGCATCGGTTCTTGGAGTGTCGATTCTTGCGCTACGATAACTTCAGATACCTCTTGCGCACTCTCTTCGGGTGCTTGCGCTTTTCGTTCGTCTTCAAGTTGTTGTAACAGTTCCAAAGCCTCTTTGGTTGCTTTGGCGACTTCATTGTAAGTACCGTCTTTAATGTGTCTCCAAATATCGCGTCTAACCAAGCTCAGTGCATAGCGTCTATCACCGCCTACCACTCGACCGAGTTCGTTTCCGCCGCATTCGTTGCATACGAAAAAAGTGATTTTATCTTGCAAAACGTCCGTCGTACGACAATTTTCGTCATCGCAATAGAGCATCGCGCGGCACTTTGGACAATAGCACCACAAAGCGATAATATCCCCTTTTTTGTATTTCCATCGCCACAACACTTTAAACAAAAGCATTTCACGAAATTTATAATACTTGGGTCGCATAAGAAAACGTGCCGCGAAAGGCGAAGCGACCAAGATAATGCAAATCGCGATAGCACCGCTATTAACGATCCATTGAGGAATCGCATAAAGCGTGCTAATACGATTTAAAAGATCCATTATTTTTTCCACAATTCCTATCCTAAACAGTCAAATGGAGTGCTTTTGACACACTCAAAGCTTGCATATGTGCTTTAACGTCATGCGCACGAATGATCGTCGCACCCTCTTCATACGCTTTGAGGTGTAAAGCCAGCGTCCCCGGCAATCGTTCTTCAACGGGTGTGGGAATAATTTTGTCGATCATCGATTTTCGACTCGCTCCGACTAAAAGCGGATAGCCGAAACGTAAAAAGTGGGCATGGTGTTTTAAAAGTTGTAAATTATGCTCAAGCGTTTTTCCAAAACCGATGCCGACGTCTAACATAATATCGGAAATTCCAAAACGCTTCGCTTTTTCAATGCGCTCTTCGAAAAAAGCGTCGACGGCTAAAACAACGTTATCGTAAACGGGCTCGCATTGCATCGTCGTAGGATCGTTTTGCATGTGCATCAAAACAACCCCCGCACGGTATTTTGCCGCAACGCGTGCCACTGCGTCGTCGCACAAAGCGGTGATATCGTTCACGATGGAAAAACCGCGTGAAAGCGCATATTCAAGGCAAAGCGGCGAATAGCTATCCAACGAAAAACGCGCTTTACATGTCAAGTTATGAAGCGCGATCAAATCGATAATCGGACGCACGCGCGAAAGTTCTTCCTCTTCGCTGACGCCGAGGCTTCCGGGACGACTCGAAACGCCGCCTAAATCGATGATCGTAGCTCCCGCTTCGATCATCGATACGATATGCGCCAATGCGGCGTCACCGTGAAAACGGCTGCCTTGAAAAAAACTGTCTTCATTCGCATTAACGACGCCCATCACCTCAAAAGCATGATCCGTTGCTTGTCTCGTAAGCGACGTTAACGCCTCAGAAACCGCTTTAAGTCCGAAAGGTTGCGCTTTTTCTTTTTGAATCAACTCTTTAAGCTGTTTGTCGTTGGCAATTAAAAGCGCATCGACGCAAGGAACGCTACATGTTACCGTCTCTTTGGGTACCGCCAAATCCGCACCGATACTCAGCGCGTCTTGTTTTAAGATATTGGCCGCGGGCGTTTTAAGCTCTCGAATATAAATCAAGCGAAGCTTGGTTTTTGGAACTAAAAGCTTTTGTCCTTCATGCGTAACGCCTAAACGATCGAACACCGTTTTCACATCGGCAGTCGAAGAGAGTTCATAGAGTTTCACGGTGTTTCCTTAGCATCACGGAAAGTAAAAGCGACGTGAGAATCGTTTGCGCTCTTGTATTGAGTTCGACCAAATGCAAGAGCTTTTGAAAATGCTCCAACTCTTTCTCGCTAAAATGAAGACGATACTCGTGAATCGCTTCGTAGACGATCGCTTGTACCAACTCTTTTAACGCATTCTTCTCGATCGACTGATGGGCTTGAACAAAGGCGTAAATATCGGCTATGTCGAGTTTAGAAAGTACAAGTTCGCTGCGTACGCGCTCGTGTTCTACCGTCAATTCCTTATGTGCCAATCGTGAACGAATCGTCGGTAAGAGTGCCGTTTTAGACGGAGCGACGACGATAAAAACAATATGACGCGGCGGTTCTTCTAAGATTTTTAAAAGTGCGTTTTGAGCTTCGATTCGGTAGCTTTTTGCAACTAAAATCAGGTATTTATCCGCCGCTTCGGCAACGTACGCTTCTTTGATGACTTCTTTGGCGTCTTCCATTAAAAATTCGTCTTTGAGAAAAAACAGATGTCTTTTTTTTTCAAACAAGAGGCTTAAATATTCTTTGGCTTTCTCCACATTTTTGCAAATAAAAATATGGCTTAAAACCTCTTCGTCACTCATTTTCAAATGCAACCTCAGCAAAAAGCACGGCATCGATACTTTTATCGAGAAGTCTAAAAAGTTGAATCAATTTAATGTCCAAACTGTCGTCGTCGCTTAAAAGATAGAAACTGTTTTGGATGTGTTCGTCCATAATCCACATAAAACTATCGTCTTTGCGTTTAGCGATTTGCATTTTAATATCGCTGTTTTTACCGACGTAAAAGAAGGTATAGCCGCCGGGAAACGCTTGGGAGAGCATATCTTCTAAAAGCTCGATGTCTTCGTTATTCTTGACCTGATACAAATTGGGATAAAGTGTCTGTAACGCAATAAAAGGCAAAAGCGGTCGATTTTTCTGACGATTATTGACCGCACGAAGCAAGTAGTGGCAAAACCACGCCCTATCATCGTCCGTTACGACGATAAAGGTATGCCCGTCGAGTAAATTTTTAAGCATGGAAGCGCAAAGCGGCACCCATTCGAACCGCTTTTCTTCCATCCAACTCATTGAAGAGCCGTCTTTGCGTATTTGCTCCAACGTCCACTTTAAAAATTGTTGCATGGATTACTTATCCAACTGATATGCGCTGTGAAGTGCCCTAACGGCTAGCTCACCGTATTTAGCCTGAATGACCATTGAAATTTTAATTTCGCTCGTGCTGATCATCTCGATATTGATGCCTTCTTTCGCCATCGTAGCAAAAGCTTTACATGCAACGCCGCTGTGCGATTTCATTCCCACGCCTACGACGGAAACTTTGACGATGTCGCTGTCGTATTGCATAATTTCGCTGGCTTTGAGTTCGCTCATCGCTTCTTTGGTTACTTCAAGCTCATTTTGAGGTACGGTGAAACCGAGATTCGTCGTACCGTCGTACCCGACGTTTTGAATAATCATATCGACGTTAACGTTGCAATCGGCTAATTTTTGAAAAATCTCGGCGGCAATCCCCGGCTTATCGGTAACGCCTCGAAGCGTCACGCGTGCTTGATTTTTATCTAAAGCGATGCCGCTCACTAACGGTTGTTCCATAATATTTTCTTCCTTTGTAATGAGTGTTCCTTCATGATGGTTAAAACTACTGCGCGTTACCAAGTTAACGTTGAGTTTCTTCGCCAATTCGACCGAACGGCTTTGCAACACTTTTGCGCCCAAACTGGCAAGTTCTAACATCTCTTCATAGCTAATTTTGTCAAGCTTTTTCGCTTTAGGCTCGATACGGGGATCGGTCGTATAAACGCCGTCGACGTCGGTATAAATCTCGCAAAGATCCGCTTCTAACGCTCCGGCAACCGCTACGGCGGACAAATCGCTTCCTCCGCGTCCGAGCGTCGTGACTTCTCCATTATCGCTAACGCCTTGAAAACCCGCAACAACGATAATTTTACCCTCCCCGAGTGCTTTTTTCATCTCCGTCGTATCGATATACTCGATTCTCGCTTTTGTATGAATCGTATCGGTTACGATACCGGCACGTCTTCCGCTCATGGAAACGGCGGGATATCCTTTCGCTTCCAAAGCGATCGCCAACAAAGCACTCGTGACGCGTTCGCCTGAACTCAGCAACATGTCGACTTCACGATGATTGGGCGTTTGACTAAAAAATCCCGCAAATTCCAACAATTTATTGGTCTCTCCGCTCATAGCGGAAACGACCACGACAAGATCGTGTCCTGCTTGTTTACTTTCAATCACTCTAGCGGCTACGGCATCGATTCTTTCGACGTTTCCGACGCTCGTACCGCCGTATTTCTGGACGATCAACATCTTACAAATACCCTTCTTTTTTAAAATATTCTAACACTTGTTTGTATACCGGACGCTTGAAATAGGTAATAAAATCGAAAATGTCTTCTAACGCGACAAATTTGTAGTCGTTAAATTCCGGCTCTTTCGTCGCCAAATTGAGCTTAGCGTCTTTTTTTAGCCTGACTAAAAAGTATTTTTGACTCTGTCCGTCAAAAGGGTACATTTTTTGCGCTATCTTTTGAGGAAAATCGTACTGTAGCCATTCGGGAAATTCGGCGATAATCTCTACCTCTGCCGTGCCGATTTCCTCTTCAAGCTCTCGGTAAAGTGCATCTTTGGGAGTTTCACCCGCGTCAATGCCTCCTTGAGGAAATTGCCATGCACCTTCGATATCGCTGCGGCTGGCAATAAAGAGCTCGCATTTAAACGGATATTTATCGGAGACGATGACGGCGGCAACATTGGGTCTGTATCGTTTTGGAGATTCCATGCTTATACATTACCTCTATATTTTTGTTAAAATAGTAGCCAAAAAGTCATTAAACTTGCTTGATACCGAGGAATCCCGTGTTAGCCTACCTACATATCCCTTTTTGCGACAGTAAATGCCATTACTGCGCGTTTAACTCGTACGACAATAAATCACCGCTGAAAAAAGCTTACATGTCGGCGATCAACGACCAACTTCGTTTTGAACTTGAGCACCGTGTTATCGACACACAGAGTCTCACATCTTTATTTATCGGAGGCGGAACGCCTTCGTGTATCGATGCGGCATGGTATGAGCCTTTTTTTGCGCTTATTGCACCTTATTTGAGTCCGAATGCCGAGATCACGACCGAGGCGAACCCGCATTCGGCGACCCCGTCGTGGTTACAAACCATGCGTACGTTGGGCGTCAATCGCGTCAGTTTCGGCGTACAGAGTTTCAATGCGCAAAAGCTTGCCTTCTTAGGGCGGAATCATACGCCCTCCACCGCGCTTCGTGCCGTCGAAAACGCTTTTAAAGTCGGTATAGAAAACCTCTCCGTCGATCTAATGTATGCAACGGCACACGATACGAAAGCTCTTTTAGACGAAGACTTGCGTATCGCTTGTGCTCTTCCGATCAACCATATCAGCGCATACGCGCTCACGTTGGAAGAGAACACGCCTTTTTTCGGACGAAACGATACGCTCAACCCTTCGGAAGAGCTTGCGCGCACGTTTGCCGCTTCGATTGTCGAGGCGGGTTTTCCCCAATACGAAATTTCCAACTTCGGACGCTATCAAAGCAGGCATAACACGGGGTATTGGTTGCATGAAAATTATATGGGAATCGGTGCCGGTGCGGTCGGTTTTTTTAACGATCGACGTTTTTACCCGCCAAACCAAATCGAAACGTACTTCCAAAATCCCCTTGCCAAACGTACCGAGATACTCAGTACGGAAGAGTTACATGTAGAAAAGATTTTTTTAGGATTGCGAAGTAACGTCGGCATTCTAACATCGATACTATCGCCGCGAGAACGCGAAAATGCCGCCATTTTGCTTCAGGAAAAAAAGCTTGTGACTATCGGCGATCGGCTCTTCAATCTAGACTATTTTCTCAGCGATGAAATAGCCCTGTTTCTCACGCGTTAAGACGCTTCCATCGCCTCTTTCAAAAGTGCTTTCGCCGCTTCGCGTCCTTCATTGACGATGTGACGAATTTGGAGGGCTTTGAGCAGTTTTTTCTCCTCAAAATCGCTGGCTTTGGCGACGATTTTGATCGGTGTTCCGAAGGATTTAAGCACCTCGCAGATTAAAATTAACTTTTTCTCGTTGTTGATCGCGATAATCACCGCTTTGGCGTCTTCGACAAACGCATTTTTCAAAATAATTTTTTCGGCGGCATTTCCGAAATAAACGGGTTCTCCTCTGCTTTGTCCAAGCTTGACGAGCGTAATATCGTGTTCTAATACCAAATAATTCACGTTCATTTTTTTCAATCGATAAACGATCTCTTGCCCGAGCTTTCCGTATCCGCAAACAATGATATGATCTTTGATACCCGAAGAGTGAATTCTAAAATCCCCGACGTTCGGCTCTTTGGTAATGGCATTCACGATTTTCTGCATATTTTTAAGAATAAACGGCGTTAAAACCATCGAAATAACCACCGTGACGATCAAAACCTGCGCCGTTGTTTGGCTTAAGAGCGAAGACGAGCTTGCCAACGCTAAGACCGCAAGCGAAAATTCACCGCCTTGACATAATGCTAAAGCCGTTTTAAGAGCGATACGGCTACCTTGTCGCCATACTAAAATGCAGTAAACGACGGCAATTTTAATCGCCAAAATAGCCGCTAAAAGAACTAAAATCCAATCGTAGTGTTTTTCGATCAACGCAACGTCGATTTGCATCCCGACGGTAATGAAAAAAAGACCGAGCAAAATGTCGCGAAAGGGAACCAAGTCCGCTTCGATTTGATGTTTGTACTGCGTATCGGACATCATCATACCCGCTAAAAAAGCACCTAAGGAGTATGAAAATCCAAACGTATGCGCTAAAAAAGAGGCTCCGACGACCAAAAGCAATACCGATGCGATGAAAATTTCTTGCGTATCCGCCCATACGACGAGCGATAAGAAGCGATTCAATAAATATTTTCCGATAAGGTACATTAGTCCTAAAATAATGACCGCACTGATCAATGTTTCCAATAAAAGCGACGAGAGCGTACTGGTTTGATTCGAAAAAATATTAATCATCAACAAAATGGGAATCACGGCAATATCTTGAAACAATAAGATACCCAATGATTTTCGTCCGTAAATCGTATGCATCGTTCCGGTATCGTTCAAGATCTTTAAAACGATCGCCGTTGAAGAGAGGGCCAAGGCATATCCGACGATAATAGCACTTTTTCGATCCATGCTAAAAAGGTATTCGGCACTCAGCGAAATGATGCCTCCGGCGAGCAGTACCTGCAAAAAGCCGTTGACGAAAACGTCGCGCTTCATGCTCAGCAGATGTTTGAGCGAAAACTCCAAACCGATCGTGAACATTAAAAAAACGATACCGAACTCCGCAATATGCGTTAGAGAGTCGTTGTTTCGAAGATTAAAAAACGAAGCGATCGCAAAACCGGTTAAAATATAACCGATAATCGTCGGAAGGTTGATGCGTTTGAATAAGATATTGAGTACGGTAGCAATCGCCGTCGCACTTAAAATAATGACCAATAAATTATCCAAAACGCTTCTCCCTACTCTCCGAAAAGAATGATTTCATAACTGTTTTTATGTTTGACCAACGGATTTTTCGTTTGCGTACTTTTTTTCGACAATCCGCTAATTTCGTTACGCAAGCCTTCAATTAACGTTTCGTATTCATCGATCTTATCTTTGAGTTGCATGATGATATCCACACCGGCGAGATTGACGCCGAGATCGCGCGTTAAACGTTGAATCATCTTGATTTTATCGATGTCGCGTTGCGAATAAAGGCGCATCTTACCGTCCGTTCGCGAAGGCATTACCAAGCCTTCACGTTCATACTGTCTGAGCGTTTGAGGATGAATGGTCAATACTTTTGCCACGACGCTGATAAGATAAACGGGTTCTTCATATCCATGGTGCATTTTGCGCTCCTTTGCCGATAGCTACGTTTAAAGTTTGGCTTCCATCATTGCCTTTAAGTCTCGATCCAAAGACGAAAGGCTTGGAAGAACGATATTAGCGACCAAATAGAGATCGCCTTTGGTTTGCGTTTTGCGATTTAAAGCACCGTACTCTTTGACGCGAAATTTTTGACCGTTTTTGGTCTCTTCTTTGACCTTCAGCGTAATCTCTTTGTAAAGCGTGTCCGTCGTAATTTTACCGCCGAAAAGGGCTGTTTTAAGCGGAATATCGACGGTTTTGACCAAATCATCGCCTTCTCTGACGTATTCGGGGCTTGTCGCAACCTCGACGGTTAAAAGAAGATCGCCTTTGTAGCCTTGATAACTTTTACCCTTATCTTTGACGCGCATTTTCTCGCCGCTTTGAATGCCTGCGGGAATTTTAACGTCAAAGCTTTCACCGTTATAAGAAAGCGAATGTTTTCCGCCTAAAATCGCTACGTTGAACGGTACGACGATTTTCGCATTGACGTCTAAATCCGGCTCGTTAAATCCGCTAAATCCTCCGCCGCCGAAGCCGCCGAAACCACCGCTAAAGCCGCGTGCAGAACCTCCAAAACTTCCAAATCCTCCGCCGCCGAAAATACTGCGTAAAATATCGTCGAGATTAGCTCCGCCTTGCGCATTGGCAAAATCATGGAAATTTTGTCCGCCGAACATACTGTCGCCGTATTGGTCGTATTGGCGGCGTTTTTGTTCGTCGCTTAAGATTTCGTATGCGGCATTGATCTCTTTAAATTTATCTTCCGCACCCGGGTCTTTATTGACGTCGGGATGGTATTTGCGTGCCAAGCGACGATACGCTTTTTTGATCTCGTCGGCACTCGCATTTTGCGCTACGTCTAAGGTTTCGTATAAACTTTTACTCATAGTATGACCCTTCAAAAGCGATGTATCGACGCATCTTTGCACATGAAAGCGTCTTTTTCGCCTGAAAATATTTATAGTGATTATAACATAAAAGTTTAGTCTAGGTCAATCAAGTTTTATTCCGATGTTTGCTTAATATTTACTTTATATTTACTTCGCTCTTTTATAATTTCACAGCAAGCACATTTTTTAAAGGATTAACGATGAAAAAACCGATTTTACTCTCTCTTATCGCTTCCCTTTCTCTTTTTGCAGGAACGATTCAAATCGCTCAGATGCCCAAAGATTCTCCAAGACAAGACGCAACGTCGTCCAACGTAATTCTCTCTTACAACAATGCGGTCAAAAACGTCAAACAAAGCGTCGTTAACATTGCTACGACTAAAAAGACCAAACAGAGCGACCAGCTGAACGAACTGATGATGCTCAATCCGTTTTTTAAAGAGTTCTTCGGAAACCGACTCCCCGAATTAAAACAGCAGGAGCGTAAATCACACTCTTTAGGTTCCGGCGTCATTATCTCCGCGGACGGGTACATCGTCACCAACAATCACGTCGTCGAGGGAGCCGATGAAATCGTCGTCACGCTTCCGAACGATGAAAAAGAGTATAAAGCCAAAGTCATCGGAGAAGATTCGAAAACCGATCTTGCGGTCGTTAAAATCGATGCCAAAAACTTACATGTAGCCTCTTTCGGCGACTCTTCCAATCTGCTAGAAGGCGACGTCGTCTTTGCCATCGGAAATCCTTTCGGCGTAGGCGAAACGATTACGCAAGGTATCGTCTCCGCGCTCAATAAAAACAATGTCGGACTCAACCAATACGAAAACTTTATCCAAACCGACGCCTCGATCAATCCCGGTAATTCCGGCGGTGCTTTGGTCGACAGCCGCGGTGCGCTCATCGGTATTAACAGTGCCATTCTCTCCAAAGGAGGCGGTAACAACGGCGTAGGTTTTGCCATTCCTTCCAATATGGTTCAAAAAATCGCTACCTCGTTGGTTGAAAACGGTAAAATCGAACGCGGTTTTATGGGCGTTTCCATTTCCGATTTAACCTCCGATCTGAAAGAACTGTACGACAATAAACAAGGTGCGCTTATCGTGATGGTTGAAAAAGATTCTCCGGCGGAAAAAGGCGGTTTACAAGTCTCCGACTTGATTCTCGAAGTCGACGGTACGAAAATCAAAAACTCTAATGACCTTAAAAATACGATCGCCGCTATTGCGCCCGAGAGTAGCGTCACGATTACGTACGAACGCGACAAAAAAATCAAAACGGCAAAACTGAAACTCGCTAAAATGGATACCCAAAGCAGTAAAGCCGAAAGCAAAGGAGCGTCTAGCCCTATCGAAGGTCTTGATTTGACCGAAATCAACAACCAAACGCGTATGCAATACCAAATTCCCAAAGAGACCGAAGGTGTTTTGGTAACCGACGTCCAAGAAGATTCCAAAGCGGAACTGATGGGCTTTAGAGAAGGCGATATTATCGTTCAAATCGAGCAAAAACGTATCGTGACGATGAAAGATTTGAACAATACCTTGAAAGAGTATAAAAACCATAAAAAACGCGTGATTATCAATCGTCAAAATTACCGAGCCATTTTGGTTATGCCTTAAAGTTTTAGGAGGGAAAACCTCCTAAAATTGGCTATAATACCGTTACATGTAAGGAGCATTATGACGAAAATATTGATGATCGAAGATGATTTGGAATTAGCCGAAATTTTAACGGAATATTTAGAACCTTTCGATATGTCCGTCACGGTCGCCGAAGATCCCTACATAGGACTCTCTACGTTAGATACGCATCCTTTCGATCTTTTGATTTTAGACCTTACGCTTCCGGGTATCGACGGGCTTGACGTGTGTAAAGAGATTCGCAAGCGTCACACCATTCCCATCATCATCTCCTCCGCGCGTACCGACATTACCGATAAAGTGACCGCTTTGGAGAACGGCGCGGACGATTATTTACCCAAACCGTACAATCCAAGAGAACTGCAAGCACGCATCATGAGCCTACTGCGACGCAATAAAGGCTTAACCCCTATCGATCAAAGCGTACAAAAATCAAAAGATTTAGTCTTAAACGAAGAGCAACGTACCATTTTTTTTCACGGCAAAGCCCTTCCCCTAACCGCAGCCGAATACGGAATCTTAGGTTATCTCATCAAAAAAGAAGGCGGCGTCGTCTCACGCGAAGAGCTGATTTACAATATCGAAGCCATTAGCGAAGAGACGACCAACAAAAGCATCGACGTCATTATCGGACGCATTCGACAAAAACTCGGAGAAAACCCTAAAGAACCGACGTATATTCATGCCATTCGCGGTATAGGATACAAATTTTTACAATGACCAAATCCTCTATTTTTTACAGCATTACTTTTATTTTTGCGATCAGCATCGTCAGTATTTTTCTCGCACTTCTTTTTTTATTGGAGTACGATAAGCAAACCTATACCGAAAAGCTCAACATTAAGTACTCTATTATCGCGCGTGCAACGCTTTTCCACCTCAATAATTTTATTACCAACGAAGAACTCAAAAAGCAGGTGCAAGGCTACCAAATGCGTGAAATTACGGATAAGACCCAACAAGAGCACATTATCCAAAACGCGCAAGTCATTCAAAAAATCTCCGATCGCATCGGATCGAGTGCCATTTTACGCTACGAAAACGACCATTACTTACAGATTGAGACCAAATACTCATCGTTACTGCTTAAAGACGAAGATTTTCAACCTTATCGTTACGACTTGATTAAAACGATTTTCGGCGTTGTCTTTACGATTATTATCATCGCGTATATTTTGACCATTCGCAAAATCAAACCTTTGCGAAAACTCAAACGCCAAATGGACGCGTTTGCCAAAGGCAATCTCAGTATCAACTGTAAAACCGACGGCGAAGATGAAATCTCCCAAGTTGCCAATGCCTTTCACAATGCGGTCGAACAGATTAACAAACTCAACCAATCCCGCCAGCTTTTTTTACGCAATATTATGCACGAGCTCAAAACACCCATTACCAAAGGTCGTATTAGTGCCGAAATGCTCGAAGAAGGCAAGCAACGCACACGCTTGATCGGCACGTTTGAAAAACTGGAACTTCTGATTAACGAATTTGCTTCGATTGAACAAATTACTTCCGGAGAAGGTCTCAAAAACGTCAAACCGTACCGTTTGGTCGATATGCTGGATGAAGCCATCGACCTTGCGATGATTTCTCCTACGCAAATTGAAATCGACGGTGAGGAAGAAATTATCTTAAACGTCGACTTTCGACTCTTCACGACGGCGATGAAAAACGTCATCGATAACGGCATTAAATACTCTATCGATCAAAAAGTACGCATTGTTGCGCGTAAAACGAAAATGGCATTTATTAGCCAAGGCAAGCCGCTCAAATACGAACTGGCACATTATCTCGAACCGTTTGTGCAAGAAAACAATTCGCACCACAGTTTCGGACTCGGTCTTTACATCGTTCATCATATTCTCAAAGCACACCGTTTGACGTTTACCTACGAACACAAAGACGGGTATAATTATTTCAATTTTGAAAAACTCGATACGCTCGAACCAAATTAATGTTACAATAGATTTTTTTCATTACCCGATATCAAAACGGGTGTTCGCGATCAAAGAAATTCTTCTTTTCGAGAATGAAAGAAATCTACAAAAACTTATTGACAAGGAGACGTTTTATGTCCGGAATCGCTTTTTCCAAGATCAATCTTGCTAATCTTATCGACCATCATATCGCCTTATTGGAGCGTTTCGGAATCAAAGACGAAGTTCCGTTTTCGCTGATTTTTTTCTCCCTCGAAGATCGTAAAGAGATGGATAGCTTAGAGATGTTTCAACGCATTCTTCGACGTACCGATGCCATTTTTAGCCACAACAACCACTATGTCGTTATCTTAACGGGAACCGATTGGAACGGTGCTACCGAAGTTCTTTCGGGTATTCAGGAATTTTTGGATCAAGCACCCCATGATAACGTCGTCACGTATCCGGAAGACGGAACCGATTCTAAAACGCTTTTAACCAAGCTCAAAGAGTTGGTAGAAGACAACTGCGCTATCACAACCGAGCTCTTACATGTAGAATAATCGGCGGGCAAAAAGCTCTGCCCGCCTTACGATATTATTCGTTACGAAGGGTATCTAACACATTAACCTGTGTTGCTTTATACGCGGGATAATAGGATGAAAGAGCTACGATCGCACTCGTTCCTAAGACAATCAGACAAAAATCAAGCAACGATAAATCAAGCGGTAACCGTGCCGTACCGTAAACGTCGGCAGGAAGGGAAATAATATCAAACGAACCGAGAACCCATAAAACGATACCGCCTAAGAGCATGCCAAAAAGCATTCCGCCGCCGCCGATAACCAATCCTAGATAAAAAAACGTATTTTTGATCTCTTTTTTATACGCTCCTAGCGAAAGCAAAAGAGCGATTTCTTTACGGCGGTTCATCACCGTCATCAACAAAGAGCTAATAATATTTAAAGAAGCGATGAGGATAATCAGCATTAAGACAATGAACAAAGCACGTTTTTCCAATGCTAAGGCGGCAAAAAAATTGCCGTTCATCTGCCACCAGCCGACAATTCCCAAATCTGCCGGTAAGGTTTTTCGAATTTTTTCAATATCGTTCATCGGATCTTCGGAATAGATGTGAATGCCGTCAAACGTCCCTTCTTGGTATTGTAAAACTTGAACGAGAGAATCCAACGTCGTATACATGTAAGCTTTATCGTACGCGATTAATCCCGAATGAAACGAACCTTGATAATTAAAACGCTTCATCTTCGGAATCAAACTCATACCGCCCGGATCGTTTTTCGTAAAAATCAATGTCGCCTTTTCATCGGCACTCAGTAAATGGTGTTTTGCCAATTCGCTTCCGGTAATCAAATCATACTTTTCAAGCGTTTTTCCGCGCACCGCATCGGCAACGATACTGTTAATTTGCGCCTCTTGATCGAAGTAAACGCCAAAAAGCAGTCCGCCTTCCAAGCGATCTCCTTTTTTCACGATCACTTGGGTTGAGATATACGGGCTAAACTTTAGTGAAGGAAAATTTGCTTTCAACGTCTCTAAATCATTTTGCGTCACCGGAGAAAAGGTGCGTGAATAGATCGAAAGCGGATAATTCATCGTAAAAAGTTTTTTTTCAAACTCTTTATCAAAGCCGTTCATGATCGCCATAGCAACCATTAAAACCGTCAATCCGATCGCCACGCCGAAAAAGGCTAAAAGCGAAATGACGGTAATAAAAGGCTGCGATTTATCGAATCGCAAATATTTTTTAACGAGATAAAGACTCAGATTTGCTTGCACTACCGACCTTTATGCTAAAAGCCCTTTTTTAGGACCGCTTTTACCGCAACATTGTTTGTATTTTTTACCGCTTCCGCACGGGCAAGGCTCGTTTCGGGGAATTTTTTTCTCTTTTTCGTCTTCTTCGTCTTCCGCATAAGGATTTTGATGTTCTAGAGTCGTAGCCGTATTGCTCTCTTCCATACGACGAATCATCTCTTCCATCGCTTGACGACGCTCATCCTCTTCTTTTTGATCGCGGAGTTTAACGATATGAAGCGTCTTAAAACTCTCAAATTTAATTTGCTCAACCAATTCGATAAAGAGGTTATAGCTCTCTTTTTTATATTCGGTCAACGGATCTTTTTGGTTGTAACCGCGAAGTCCAATACCGGTTTTTAAAATATCCATTTGGTATAAATGTGCTCGCCATGCATTGTCGAGAACTTGGAGGTATAAAATACGTTCAATCTCTTTGCGTTGCGTTGCATCGACCACGGACATCTTCGCGTCGTAACTTGTTTCTAAAAGTTCCGTCAGCTTCGTGCGCAATGCGTCAAAATCCAATCCTTGAAACAACGTTACGTCGTAGGCTTCTCCAAGTTCGTCGCGAACGACGGCATAAAGACGTTCAAGGTCATATTCCGTTTCGGAAATTCCTTCATATATTTCGGCTCTAAACAGCAGATTGGTAACAAATTCTGCACGAATTTCTTTAATTTTTTCTTCGATACCGAATGCCGGATTTAAAAGATCGTTTCTAAAATTGTAAATGGTTTTACGTTGTTTATTGGCAACGTCGTCGTATTCCAACAAGTGTTTACGCGCTTCAAAATGAAGGGCTTCAACTTTTTTCTGTGCGTTCTCAACCGCGCGGGTGACCATTTTCGACTCGATATGTTCACCCTCTTCGATGCCGAGTCGCTCCATAATCGCCTTAATACGATCGCTTCCGAAAATACGTAAAAGATTGTCTTCCAAGCTTAGGTAAAAACGGCTTTTACCCACGTCGCCCTGACGTCCGGAACGGCCGCGAAGCTGATTGTCGATACGACGACTTTCATGGCGTTCCGTTCCGATGATATAAAGACCGCCTAAGGCTTTCACTTCATCGGTCAGTTTGATGTCAACGCCTCGTCCCGCCATATTCGTTGCGATCGTAACGGCACCTTTTAAACCCGCGTCTTTGATGATTTGCGCCTCTTTTTCATGGTTTTTTGCGTTCAAAACCGAATGCGGTACTTTCTCTTTTTTAAGCAAGGTATGTAACAATTCGCTTTTTTCGATGGACGCCGTACCTACCAAAACGGGTTGACCTTTTTCGTGGCACACCTTAATGTCTTTAATGACGGCTTCAAACTTCTCACGCTCGGTTTTATAGATCAAATCGTTCATATCGTCACGACGCATCGGTAAATTCGTCGGAATGGAGATAACCTCTAAGTTGTAAATTTGTGAAAATTCCGTCGCTTCGGTTTGCGCGGTTCCCGTCATACCCGCTAGTTTTTTATACAATCGAAAATAATTTTGGAAGGTAATATCCGCCAACGTTTGCGACTCTTCTTTGATCATCACGCCTTCTTTGGCCTCTAAAGCTTGATGTAAGCCTTCGGAAAAGCGTCGACCTTCACTCAAACGACCCGTAAATTCATCGACGATAACGATTTCGCCTTCTCTGACGACATAATGAACGTCCGCTTCAAAAAGATAATGGGCTTTAAGAGCTTGATCGAGATGGTGCGATAAAACGGCATTTTCCAAACTGTAAAGGTTATCGACCTCGAATAATTTTTCGGCATTGCTGATACCCTCTTCGCTCAAAAGAATGGTTCGATTTTTTTCATCGACGCTAAAATCGCGCTCTTTAACCAATTGTCGAGCGACGCCGTCGGCAAGTTTGTACCCTTCCAACGTTCGATTGGCCGGTCCTGAGATGATGAGCGGCGTTCTAGCCTCATCAATTAAGATCGAATCGACTTCGTCGACAATCACGAAATTATGCATACGTTGAACTTTTTCACCCGAAGAGTAACGCATATTGTCCCGCAAATAGTCAAAACCGAATTCGTTATTCGTTCCGTAGGTAATGTCGGCGTCGTATTGCGCTTTACGCTCGGTATCGTTGGCTAGATCGTTGGTAACGACGCCTACGCTAAGCCCTAAAAAATTATAAATGCGTGCCATATCCGCCGCGTCGCGTTTTGCCAAATAATCGTTCACGGTAACGACATGTACGCCATCCCCGCTCATGGCGTTTAACACGACCGGAAGCGTTGCAACCAACGTTTTACCTTCACCCGTTTTCATCTCGGCGATATTGCCGCCGTGCAACACTAAACCGCCGACCATTTGGACGTCGAAATGACGCATCGTCGTCGTACGTTTGCTGACTTCTCGCGTTATCGCAAAAACTTCGTTCAAAACCTCGTCCAACGATTTTAAACCGGCTTGGACATCCGCTTTCAATGCATTAAATGTCGCCTTAAGATCTTCATCGCTTAGCCTTTCATACGTCGGTTCTAAGGCATTAATTTTTTTGACGCGTCCCATTAATTCTTTCACGACGCGATCATTTTTCGTGCCGAAAATTTTACGAACGATACTGCTGAGTGACATACGATTTTCCTCTAATTTTCTTTCTTTTTTCTGATCTGTTTTCATTAGAATTCAGGATTTTATCATACTTTTACTATCTCTTTGATAAAACTCCATAACGATATTGCACGACCAAGGGGTTTTTATGCGTTTGATTGGAATTTTACTCTGCTTCACGACGCTTTTATGCGCAAAAATCGGTGATTTTAAAACGATTCAAAGCGATTTTATTCAAAAAGTGACCAATGATCAAAATAAGACGATTGCGTACGAAGGGACGTTTTATGCGACGAAAGAACAAAAAGCGTTATGGGTCTATCAAAAACCCGTCGTCAAAAAAATCTATTTTAATCAAAACAAAGTTTTGATCGTCGAGCCGGAATTGGAACAAGTCGTCATTACGACGTTACAAAATACACCCAACATTGCTCAATTGCTTCATGAAGCCAAAGAGATCGCTCCAAATCGTTACGTCACCCGTTTTATGGACACGACGTATACGATTGTCGGTTCTAACGATACGATCGAGAAGATAAGCTACAAAGATAAATTGGAAAATAACGTCGAAATTCTCTTTTCCAACGCGTCAACCGATCTTTTTATCGACGATGAACTCTTTCGACCCGATATACCGAAAGGATACGACATCGTTCGCGAATAAGCACGTTTAAAGAAGCTCGGGTGCCGTCGGTTTGGCAAAGAGATAGCCCTGAAAATAGCGGCATCCGAGTCTTTTTAAAGCTTCAAACTGTTCTTGCGTTTCCACGCCTTCGGCGATGACTTCTAAATGAAAATTTTGCCCCATAGAGAGAATGGTTTCAACGATCATCGCATCACTTCGATTGTGAATAAAATCGCGAATAAACGATTGGTCGATTTTTAATTCGTCGACGTGAAAATTTTTGAGATACTGTAAACTGGAATATCCCGTTCCAAAATCATCGATCGATAACGAAACGCCGAGCGTTTTAAGCGCATTGATTTTTTTCAATGCTTTTTCGCTATCGCCTATCAACAGACTTTCCGTTAATTCCAAGCGAAGCCGTGAGGGATCGATCCCGTTTTCTTTCAACATCGCTTCCAAAATAGCGATAAAATCTTCACGTTCAAACTGCTTGATACTTACGTTAATCGAAATGCGCCATGACGATTTTTCGGCATCTTCTTTCCATTTTGCCGCTTGAGAAATTGCTTCTTTCATAACCCAATAACCTAAGGGGATAATCAATCCGGACTCTTCACAAATAGGAATAAAATGAGCCGGTGAAATAGTATTTCCGTCTTTGGTCTTAAGCCTCACCAACGCCTCAACACCGACGATACGACGGTCATGATCTAACTGAGGCTGATAGAGTAAGAAAAACTGTTCAGAATCCAAGGCGTCACGTAAGCGTTGTAGCATCAAGGATTTTTCTTCCATAACATGTTGAATAAACGCATCAAAAAAACGAATCGTATCGCGCCCGTCTCTTTTAGCCGCATACATAGCACTATCGGCATGGCTGAGTAGCGACTCCACGCTCTCTTTTTCGCCGAAAAGTCCGATACCGATACTCACCGTCACGAAAAACGGATGCTGATCGATCATAAAGGGCTCTTTTGCCGCAATTAAAATCTTCATAGCCGTCTCTTCGGCACTGCGTGCGGTTGCTTCCACATTGTCGGCAATATTCGGGAGCAAGACGGTAAACTCATCGCCGCCGAAACGCGCTAGTACATCATTGTCTCGCGTAAAGCTTTTCAAACGCTCCGCCATCAATACCAAAAGCTTATCGCCCGTGGCATGACCTTTAAGATCGTTAATCGACTTAAAATTATCGATATCTAAAAATAACAACGCACCGTACATGTGAGAATTTTGATGTGCTTGAATCGCAAGGCGAATGTGCTCGCTCAGCATTGTTTTGTTAGCCAAATCGGTTAGCGGATCGTAATACGAGAGTTTGATAATGCTCTCTTTTTGACGAAACGAGTTAATAGCAAAACCGACGTCTCCCGCCAATTCTTCGATCATCGCGCGTTCTTCTGGACTAAATCCTTGCGGTATCGTCGTACAAATCGTCAAAACGCCTAAAACGTTACGCGCAAATTTATCGCTTCTAAGAGCGGTAATATACGCTTCGCTCACGCCGTAACGATGCATCATCGTTTGGCATGAAGAGCCCACGGCTTTGTCGCGATGCGTTAAAATACGGTAACCGCCTTTACGGAATACCTCTTCTTCAATCTCGGTAATGTTAAAATCTCCGTCAAGCCCCAATGACTCTTTAACCGAGAGTTTTTCTTCATCCCATAAAATAATTTTGACATGTGCAAACGAATCGTTTTCAAAAAGACATTGCGCGGTTTGCTGTAACAGTTCACTTAGCGTTTGCGTCGTAATCAAGATTTGATTGCTGTCGGCCACCGTACGCAAAACCGAGTAAAGGTGCTTTTGATGATCGTACGCTTTTTCCAGTTCATCGCTTTTTTGCAACAATTTTTGCGTTCGCTCTTTCACCAATGCTTCCAACTCTTTTTTCTGTTCCACTTCTCGTTTCGTCAACTCTTTAATCGCCAAAAACGTTACGACCAATAAAAACAGTGTTGCCGTTACGCTAAAGAAGACCTCTTTCCAAAAAAGGGCAATCACATCGTCAAAAACAAGATTCTTCGGCATTTTAATGCTAGTCAATCCTCGTACTTCACCCAAAGAGTAGCCGTAGGCATTGTCGTAACGCTGAGCGATATAGGGCAAAACTTCCTCTTTTTTACCGTGACAAGCTAAACAATATGCCTGAATTCGTAACGGAGACGAGAAAAAATAAAACGATTGACCGTTCGTGTCTTCGATTAATTCTAGCTTTTCGTCCTCTTTGGGATGAGCGTCGAAATAGCGGATCATCTTCTCTTCCAGATCGTCGGCTTTGTTGTCGGGATTGCGCGGTCTATCCGAAACATTACGAATCGTAATGCCTTGTTTAGAACGTTGACTAAAAAATTCGCTGATATGCGTTGAAGCATGTGCAGGTAAAAAGCCGACCGTAGAGTCGTTTAAATCGATACCGCTTGAGAGAAACTGTTGATGATAGACGTAGCGCATCGAAATAAAATAGTCGTGGAGCGTTTTAGCTTTCGAATAAGCGCGAATCGCGGTCAATTCATGCGCTTGTCGGTATAAATAACCGATAACGACGGTATTGGCAAGAAAAATAAAAAACGTTATTATCCAAAAAAGACGTTTGGTCAGGGTCAATTGTTTCACTGCCGACTCCTTTGACGAGGCACAAAACGTATTACAGTATAGCTTTCCTTAGCTTATGTCATAATTATAAAGTTTTTTTAAGAAATAAATAACCTACGATACCCGAGCAAAAAGAGCCGATGAGAATCGCAAGCTTATCGGCTTGAAGAAAAATATTACTATCGTTGTACGCCAACGTCGTGACAAATAAGCTCATCGTAAAGCCGATTCCCGTCAAGACGGCAACGCCGTATAATTGCCTAAAAGTACTTCCTTCGGGTAATTTTGCCCATTTTAATTTCACGGCAATATAACTCAAGAAAAAAACGCCGATTTGCTTTCCGAGGAACAGCCCGAGTGCAATTCCAAGGGAAACATTCGAGGCTAACGTTTGAACGGAAGCACCTTTAAGATCGACACCGGCATTGACGAAAGCAAATAAAGGTAAAATCAAAAAGGCAACCCAATAGTGTAGGTCGTGTTCCAACTCTTTGAGCATTGAAAAACGTTCTCCTTGCGCAGTATCAGAGTAAAGCGGAATCGTCAAAGCCAATACCACGCCGGCAATCGTTGCATGAACGCCCGATTTTAAAACGGCAACCCACAAAACGATACCGACTAAAATATAAGCCGCCTTTTTCACGACGCCCAAACGGTTCATCATCACTAAAAGCAGAATAGCCCCTAAAGCGATCATCATCGACATAAACGAGAGTTTTGTGGTATAAAAAACCGCAATAATTATAACGGCTCCCAAATCGTCGATAATCGCGAGAGCCATTAAAAAGATTTTTAACGAAGGGGGAACGCGAGGTCCAAGCAACGATAAAATACCCAAAGCAAACGCAATATCCGTTGCGGTAGGAATTGCCCATCCGTTCATCGCAAAGCTATCGTCGTAATTGAAAAACGTAAATACCAACGCAGGCGTTATCATACCGCCTATCGCGGCAATTAAGGGTAAAATAATTTGGCTTCGCGAAGAGAGTTCCCCTTCTAAAATTTCACGTTTAATTTCCAAGCCGACTAAAAAAAAGAAAATGGCCATCAGTCCGTCGTTAACCCAAAGTAGAAGCGGTTTAGCAATGCCGAACGAACCGAAACTAATCTGTAAAGGCGTTTCTAAAAAACGAGAGTAAAAATCGGTTAAAACGCTATTTTGAAGTAAAAGTGCCGTTAAGGTCACCATAATCAAAAGGATACCCGAAGAGGACTCTTTTTTAATAAACTCTTCTATCGATGTTAACATAAAAACCCCTTTCATGCGAGTTTTTATAGTAACAAAAAGAAGTAAATAGTTTGTAAATCGCTATTTTCCTAAGCAAAAGCGGCTGAACATCTTATCGAGAATTTCATCGCGTTCAAAAGCGGACGTAATCGAAGAAATCGCTTCCACGGCGGTGTTAATGTGAAAAGCGAATAATTCAAGCTGTCCCTCATTGAGTAAATCAAACGAAGTAACCACTTCTTGATACGCCGTCTTAACCGCTTCGACTTGACGCGACGAAGTCAACATAATGCTATCTTCGCTTGCACATCGATCTAAAAGTGTTTGAATCGTTTGAATCAAAAGATCGGTATCGTGATGTGCCGAGAGCGTCAAACACCCCTCATCCAAGCATGAGCGATCAAATAAAGCGGGCAAATCGCTTTTATTCAAGACGTGAATCACGGATTTCGTTGCTTCGTAAGTTTTGAGTAACGCTAACATGTGAAGATCTTCGGCATCGCATGTACGGCTATTATCGAACATTGCAATGACGATTTCAGACTCTTCAATCGCCGAAATAGAACGTTCGATTCCGATCTTTTCAATCATGTCGTGTGCTTCGCGAATCCCAGCTGTATCGACGATACGCACCAAGTGTGAACCGATACGTAGCTCCTCTTCGATCGTGTCGCGCGTCGTACCCGCAATCGTGCTGATAATCGCTCTATCGTAACTCAATAGTGCGTTCAAAAGCGAACTTTTACCGACGTTCGGTTTACCGACGATGGCTATTTTAAAGCCGCTGAGCAACCCTTTTCGACGTTCGCTACTTTCATACGTACGGCGTAATTTTTCACTCAAAGCCTCCAAACGTAGGCGAATTTTTTGCATCATATCCAACGGTAAATCTTCTTCGGCATAGTCGATATTCACTTCGATAAAAGCTAGCATTTCAACGAGTTGGTCTCTGACATGTTCAACAAAGTCTTTGAGCTCGCCTTTGAGTTGGCGCGTCAATATTTTTGCGGCATCCGCACTTTTGGTTTCGATTAGAGCAGCGATTGCTTCGGCTTCGGACAAATCGATACGACCGTTTAAAAAAGCTCTTTTGGAAAACTCTCCCGGCTGTGCAAGGCGTACGCCTAAGCTTAAAAGTGCGTCAAGAATCATACTTGCAACGATCGAACCGCCGTGACACTGGAACTCAACGACGTCTTCGCCCGTAAAACTATGCGGTGCTTTAAAATATAAAACAATCGCTTGGTCAATCGGTGCGCACGCGCTATCGTATAAAAACGATAAAGTCGCATGTCTTGGTCTCAGCGTGGTTTGGTGAGAAAGTCGTAGGGCTACTCTTAGGGCATCCGCTCCGCTCACGCGAACAATCGCGATGGAACCGATACCCGAACTCGTAGCTATTGCAGCAATCGTGTCTATGCGTTTTTCCTGTTAAAATCATTGACGACGATAAACTTACCGCCGTCTTTTCCCGATTTGATACCGACGTATTTTTCGGGAAATTCGGTTCGCAATGCTTCAAGGGCTATTTTGATCAAAACACCGTCTAAAATCTTCGTTTGACCTTTTCCCGTATTGCGAATACGCTCAATAACCGGTACTAAGTACTTTTCAATCATCTCTTCTTGATTTTTCAAAAATTCCGCAATCTCTAAGCGAATATTTAATCCGTATTTCAGGTTAATCCAATTGTAAAGCAGATACGAAAGTGCTTTATAACGATAGCCCTCTTTTCCGATCAAAAGTGCCGCGTCTTCACCGCTAAATTCGATCAAAATCGTCTCGTCGTCGTATTTTGAGACTAAAGGCGTATCCAGCGTAAAACAGCCGTATTTAAAAAGATTTTTGATGTTTTGTCGAACTTCGTCTAAGATATCGTTAACCTCACGTTTTTCCTGATGGAAATTTTGATCGATAACGCTAGGTGCTATCGTATGACGTACCTCTTTCAACGGTTTAGATTGCTCAAATTTTGGCTCGTGCACTACGGACGTCTCTTTAGGAGGTATCGGCTTTCGCTCGGGTCGTTCTTGCATTCCCTCTTTGAGTGGTTCTTTATTTTTTGGACGATGACGTCTATTTTTAGAGCGTTTTTGAAACTCCTTGCGCTCATCAAGAGTCGTATCGCTCAGTGTTTCAGCTCGCTGATATTCCGTATGTTCTTTAACCTCACACCCTTCTCGTTCTTTAAAATGAGGCTTATGCGATCCTTTGCGTTGAACTTCGATAATGGCTTTTTTCTTAAAAAGCCCCAAAAATCCGCCTGATCCGTTTTGGATAATGTTAATTTCTAAATCCACTACCGAACACGACAACTCGCCCGCGGCTTTTGAATAAGCCTCTTGAAGTGTTTCAGCTTCGACTCGTATCATTTTTCGACCTTTGGCTCTTCATGTTTTTTAGCAAAAATTCTATTGACGTAAAACTGCTGAACAATCGACGCTAGGTTATTGGTGAACCAATAAAGCGTTAAACCCGCAGGGAACGTGACAAAGAAAAACGTAAAGATAAGCGGTAAAAATTTCATAATTTTTTCTTGCATCGGATCGGTAAAACTTGTCGGCGTAATGCGCTGATGAACGAACATCGTAATACCCATCAAGATCGGTAGAATGAAATAAGGATCCATCACGGCAAGATCGTTAATCCATAAAATCCACTCGGCACCTTTGAGTTCGATCGCATTTTGTAAAACACGATATACGGCAAAGAAGACCGGAATTTGAAGAAGAATCGGCAAACATCCGCCCATCGGGTTGGCACCGTGTTTTTTGTACAATTCCATCATATGCATATTGAGTTTTTGTTTATCGTCGCCGTATTTTTTTTGGAGCTCTTTAATTTTCGGTGCAAGCTCTTTGAGCTTATTCATCGAAACCATGCCTTTATAGGTCAACGGATACAATACCAAACGTACGGTAATCGTCATCGCAACGATAGCCCAACCCCAGTTACCGAAAATCCCGTGTAAGTAAGAGAGCCACATGAAAAGCGGTTTTGCGATAAACGTAAAAAAGCCGTATTCAACGACGTCGGTCAATCCGGGATGAATCGATTGAAGCAATTTATGGTCTTTAGGACCGATATATCCGCCCAATTTAAAATCGGCTTCACCTTGAACGAATAAAAGAGGATCTTTGTCTTTACCGATCGTTACGACGCTGTTAAGTCCTTTATCGAGGCTGTAAAAAAACGTCGTATAATATTTATCGGCCGCCGCTACGATTTTAGCCGCACTAAACTGTACGTCGCTCTTAGCAGAACCGTCGTCAATCGTTTGAATCGTATCGTCGGACTTTTTAATCAATGCACCGTGAAAGGTGTAACTGTCGATTGCCACATGCGGGCGAAATCCCGGAGAGATAAAATACTCTTTCGGACTGGAAAGCATCACGTGAATATCGTAATTGCCGTTAGGGTAAAACGTCAATGTCTTCGTAACGCTTAAACCGCTAAGAAGCTGCGTCAAAACGACCGTAGCACCTTTTTCATCGACCTCTACCGCACTTTTATCCGCGCTGTAAGACATAGCAAACGCATCGTCGTTGAGCGATTTATCTTTGAAGCGAATTTCTAAAGGCAAGAGGTTTTGAGAAGCGTCGATAAGCTGAAAGCGTTCACCTTTATCGTCTTTGTATTTTCCTTCTTGAAGGTACATTTTTGCGATTCGACCTAAACGATCGATTTGGATTTCATACGAAGGTGCTTTCACCGTTGCGATGACTTCCGTTGTAGAGCTTGCATTGGTCGGTGCAGCCGTCACGTCTTGAGTATTGGTCGTTACGCTCGGTGCAGACGTAGTAGCTTTTTGCTCAGAAGCGACAGAAGTATTGGCATCGGCCATCGGAGGATTTTTGGGGATAAAAAAGTGATCGTAGAGTGCAAAAAATAAAAAAGATAAAACGGTGGCGATAATAATACGCACCTGAGGAGTCAGTTTATCTGTCATTGAGATTCCCTTTATTTCAATGTTTTAAAAGCTTTTACGATGTAAAAACTTTGTGTGCCTTTTGGCACGAACCAATAAACAACACGTTGTGAGGAAATCCGTTTTACATGTACAAAAGAAGGAGCGGCAAACACTTTTCGAACGATAGGATAATCGATTCCGCCTACAAAAAGTTGATTGCATTTTAAAATGCGTATAACACTGTACCAAAGTGCTTTGAAAAAATTATTGTACAAAAGTTGTTCTTTCGCATACTGTGAGCATGTCGGATAGTACCTACAACTTCCGTAACTAAAAAGCGTCAAAAACTTTTGGTACAGTTTTATAAGCCACAATGTTAAGGATTTCATTCTTTAACACAGTTCAACTTTTTCATAGACCATATTATCCCTTTTTTGAGTGCCTCGTAGGATAATTGGTCTATCTTCTCTTTTGCAACAAAAACATAAACACCGTCGTTCAACGTAGGTTGAATATCTAAAAAAATTGCCCGAAGCCTTCGTTTGGCTAAATTGCGTTTAATAGCATTACCGACTTTTTTACTCGCGGTAAATCCAACCCTTTTTGTCGTATCGTTCAAGTAAAAAACAAGGGCACCTTCATAGTGCCACTTTTTCCCGTGATTGTAAATATATGAATACTCTCGTGTTTCCTTGAGAGTTTCATACGCCCTTAAGCGGCCAATCTTCTTCTTCCTTTAGCACGACGTGCTGCAATGACTTTACGTCCGCCTTTGGTTTTCATTCTCTCTCTAAAACCGTGTGTACGCTTTTTAGGGGTACTGTGAGGTTGATACGTTCTTTTCATCGAAAGTTTCCTTCTGTAAAAATAATTTAAGGTATGGATTTTACCTTAGCTTTACTTAAAAATTGCATAAGCTTCGATTAAGAACTCTAAGAGACACAAGGTTCTAACGAAGTTCCAACACCTCTTTTCGTAAAGCTTCTTTATCGATTTTAACTTCGCTCGGACTGGTTTGCGGTAGCTTCTCTTTGTAAACGATAATCGAAGGAATCATATGGTTCGGCAAATGCTTTTTCAACTCGAAAAGAATTTCATTTTTCGGAATTTCTCTTAATGCTCCGTAAACCATGACGATCTCTTCTTCCGTCTTTTCGTTTTCGATCGAAAAAACGGCACATTGTGCTACGCTCGGAAGTTTATCGTAAACGACGCTTTCAATCTCGTAAGGGCTAATACGAAAACCGCTGACTTTAATCATATCGTCTTTACGAGAGACGAAATACAAATACCCCTCTTCGTCTCGATAAACAAAATCGCCGCTTGCAACGACGATTTCGTCGGTCAAATCACCCTCGAGATTCACGATTTTTTTCAAAATATCAACACTTTTGTAGCGTTTTTGGGTATCTTCTTTGGATTTCCAATATCCCTTATAGATGTAACCGCCGCGATGAATCAATTCACCGATTTCTCTGGGCGCACATTCCTCGCCTTGTTCGTTCACGACGTGAATTTCAACGCCGGGGATCGGCTTACCGATGGAATTGGGACGGATTTTCAATTGTGCGGGGTCAAGGTAAGTCGAGCGGAACGCTTCGGTCAAACCGTGCATCGAATAAAACTTGGCATTTTTAAAATGCTCTTCGATGTCGTGAATCATTTTGGACGTAATTTTACCGCCCGAAGAGGTCACGATACGTACGTTTTGCAATAACTTGGCATGGGGAATGCGCCCGCTGTCGTCGAACATCTGCGTAATATGCGGCGGCATAACCGGCAAAACGGTCACTTTATCGTTAATAAGATGGTTGAAAAAATCGGCCGGCAACACCAAAGAATGAAGTGCCAAGGTCGCATGGTGGTAGATCGAAACGAACAGTTGATTTAACCCGTAGTCTAAAATAAACGGCAACGTACCGGAAATAACGTCGTCCTCTTTAAGCTCTAAATAATTGGAAACAACGCGCGCGCTGTCGATTAAGTTGCGATGTGTGATGACGATACCGCGCGGAAAACCCGTCAAACCGAAACTGTACGTAATCGCCGCATTTTTATAATCGCCGATGTTACATGTATAGCTATCGTTGCAACATTTGTAAATTTCTTCAAACGAAACGATTTCCCGTTCGCTTGCCTCATAGGTCATAATTTTACCGCTATAGTCAATCGCGTCGATGTTTTTGATCTTATTCTTATCGGTAATGATGCACGAAATCCCGCAATCTTTGATGATATGTTCGACTTGTTCCGATTTTAAGAGACGTGAGATCGGCACGAAAATATGCTCGGTTGAAAGCACTGCGAGCATTGCGATAATCTGCTCGCTGCTTTTGTGCGAATAAATACCGATACGCGAGCCGCTCGGTAACTCCAACTCGCTAAAATAACGCGCGACTTGATTGACTTTTTGAAAGAGCTCGCCGTAACTGAGTTTTTTAGCACCGTCGATAACGGCGATTTTATCGGGGCAAACAACCGCGGCTTTTTCTATTAATGCACGAATACAATTGATTGACATCTTAGCTCCTTGAAGCGGTATCGTTTTGCATGCCAAGCGTCCAAATGGCATACTCGTAATCCATCACGATATTGGGTATGGCGTGAAGTCCTAATACTTTTTTATAGAAAAACTGCATAATGCTTTCCACCTCTTCATACGAGAGAACCTTCGTAATACCGCCCGTTAAAACGACGGTATTGAGCAGGTCTAAATGCAACGTAACGTACAAAGGGTGCAAACGTGAGACTTTGTAAAGCACCAAGAAAATGGAGAGTTGCATTAAAATGCGAAGCGCTTTTTCGCTCTCCTCTTCCAAGATGTTTTCCGTCACGTTCAAATACGCCAACAGTTCATACACGAACTCGTTGTTTTTAGCGGCAAAGATCAGCGTTTCGCGTGATTTATAGACGCCCAGTTTTTTAAACACTAAACGATCAAATCCGCTTTCGCTGACGATGTTGTCGCGCACCAAATCGCGGCTATAGTGAATATCGGTCGTTGCGCCGCCGATATCAACGACGATAAACGGATTGACCACGTCAAAATTAGCGTCAATCAGCGGTAAAGAGCGATTGACGATATAAGGTGTCGAATAGATTTGATTGGCGGTAATGGCGTAAAGCGATTTAATGTCTTCTTTCCCGACGATATCGGCTTGATACAAATTGGTGAGGTACTCTTTCAACTCGCCGCCGTTTACATGTAACTTTTCGGTGATGATATTTCCAAGCACTTTCAGCTCTTGAATGTTTTCGCTCAAAAACGTCGCATCTTGTTTCGTACCGACGTAAACGATGTTATTGTAACGCACGTTTTTCAAAAACGTAAACAATCGCTCGTCAAACACTTTACCGATACCGTCGATTCCGCCGACGACAATCACGACGTCGATGAGTTCGCCCGGAGCTTTGGCTTCGTCGATTTTGTTGTATAAAATGGTATCGATGATGTTAATCCCCGAGTTAAACGCGATATTTTTGGCAAATTTGAGGCTAAACGAATTGGTCAGGCCGATAATAAGCGTGCTTAAACCGCCGTTGGCGGAAGAGCAGATATAAATGTCCTCTTTTTGGTAGTTGGAAAAAATATCGCCGCATTTGTTCAGTAAATCATCATAAATATCTTTGTTAAAATCGCGAAAATATTGGTTAATACCGCTTTGCTGACATACTTTAAAATAGGTGCTACCCACGTCGATCAGTAGTTTACTCATAACATGGCTCCTATGTCGTGGATAATTTTAGTGATGACTTCCGTTTTGCTTTCGGGTAAATTGACTTTAGATTTCTCATACGCAAAACAGCGATCCGGCAACGGCAGTTTTCCTTTATCGATAATGCGGATATTGCCCTCATCGTCTCGAATCGTGATCACTTTGTTGTTATTGATAATATGCGGTGAGAACGGTACGTCGATGAGTCCGCTTTTGATGGTATTGAAAACTTTTCGCCACAAAGTATCGGCAGGGTCGTTAAAAACAGCATCCATGATGGCTCTTACTTCCAACTCTAAGTTTTCCTCTTCTTCCGCGTCATGAATCAGCGGAAGCCCTTTGAGCGTGCGTAGCGTGTATTTGGTATTGGCGACGGATTGGGCGTTGCACTGCATGGTCGGAATTCCAAACGCTTCATCACGCGTTTTGATGATGATTTTATCGGCTCTAACCATCGCGGCGATGACCGTGTTCGTATTGATCAATTGGTCGGAAAGCTCTTTATTGCGCGGGAACGCGCCCATCCATTGATGGTATACGAGATTGATGATCGCATCGTGACTTCCAAACGTGTCGGCATATTCACGAGCCAATTTTTTCAAGACGTTGGAGGTAATGATGTCTTGCATCATCGAACCGTTTTGCGAGAAACTGACCGAAAAGGATTTCACGCCCTCTTCCAACGAGAGAAGCATCTCGATGAGCTGAATCACGATAACGATGCACGGCGGCACCAAAGTCGCCGTTAAGGGACCAAACGACTCGCGGTTAATCGGTTCGTTAAGTTTGGAGTACAGCGCACAGACTTTATCGACGTATTTCCAATACAAAAAGGCTTTATCCAAAGGGAAGTTTTTCGAGTACGGTAACATGTAAGTGATCGGTCCGCCCTCGATCTCAAAAATACCCGACGCCAAAGCGGTTTCGACCAAAAGTCTTGCATCGGGCGTTCCGTGACGAAGGCTAACGGGTTTGTTAAAATGCGTCATCATCTTTCTGGTCGTTCGATAGCCGTGATTGACCAACGGATAGCCGTTGAGCATATCCATCTCGTTTTCTTCGGAAAGGCGAAGCATCTTTTGCGCCATTGCGTAGTCGTTAAGGCGGGTATTACTGTCTATTGTCAAAGGCAAGACGTCGATGTCCGCACCCATAAACGTTTCATAGAGTTCAAACATCTTTTTGTAGGTTGGAAAACCGCCGCGCGGCTGGACTAAGAGGCGGTCGCGTTTTTTGAAATGATGCGTGATGAAAAGCTCTTTGGGAGCATTCGCGATGAAATTTTCGATTTCGGCAAAATCAAACGTGTCGGCGTATTCGTTGCGCGTGATGACGTCGCGCTCTTTTTGCAATAAACTCATGCGCGCTCCTTCACGTATTGCTCTAACGCGTCTAAGCCGGTATTGAGATCGACTTGATGAAACACGAGATCAAAACCGTAAGATCTGTATTTTGGGATAATATCGTCTTGCTTGGCTTCACCTACGGCTAAATTACCGCCGATGACAAAAACGACGTCTTCGCGCAAGTCGTACTCGGAACGCAAAAATTGCAAATCGCGACACCAACCCTCCGCTTCACCGTTCAGTGACGAAATAAGCAAAATATCGGCATCGGTTTCGACCACCGCGTCGATAAACTCTTCCAAAGAGGTGTTTACGCCCAAATTGAACACCTCAAAACCCCTTGCTTGTAACGATATGTCGATGAGTCGGTTCGCGACCACGTGAATATCGTTGCCGACTACACCCGTGACAACTTTCATGCTTTTAGCCTAAATTTTGAATAATTTTGTATTTTATCTTAACCTTATTAAAGTATAATTAACACAAATTTCTTGAAAAAGTTTTAGAATGTATCGTATTTTATTCGTGTGTAGCATTTTTTTTGCGGCGTTTAGCACAAACGTATCGGCATGCGGAGGCAGTTGTTTGGAGTGCCATCCTAAACTGCAACCTTATATCGACGATGCTAACCATTTCGTCTTAAAAGAATGCATTACATGTCACAATAAACCTTCCGAAAAAGGGCAATGCGGTAAAGACTGCTTTGATTGCCATTCGCGTGAAAACGTTTATGCGCAAAAAGACGTCGGTGCGCATCAAGAGCTCAAACTTTGCGGTTCGTGCCATGAAGAAAAAGTCGATTTTACTTTACCGAAGCGTTCGCCTATGTCCAACCAAGACACTTTGATTCGCCTTTTCAAATAACAAGGAGCTTTGATGAAATTTTACACCGCAGACCTTTGCGATGCCTATCCTGACCGCGTTCGCGTTCTTGACCCTATTTTCAAATCTTACGGCGGGCTCAAACGCATCTTCGGTTCTATCGTTACCGTTCAACTCGCCGGCAATAACAAAACGTTAGTCGAACTTTTAAAAAGCGAAGGGAACGGACGCATTGCCGTCGTTGACGTCGGGGGCGCATACACGGCCGTCGTAGGCGATAATTTGATGAAGTTTGCATCTGAAAATCACTGGGCGGGCATCGTCATTAACGGTTACGTCCGCGATACCAAAAATACCAAAGAGATCGACGTAGGGCTTTTTGCATTGGGAACATGTCCGAAAAAGACGATGGAACCGCAAGAAGGAAGCTTACATGTAAGCCTCTCGTTCGGCGGCGTAACGTTTAACGAAGGCGACTATCTTTACGCCGATCGCGACGGAATTATTCTTAGTGCTACGCCTTTAGAGAATGCTCACGACATGCCTGCATAAGGCGTTTCCACTCCAAATCGAAGTGTTTTGCGATAAACGCTTCGGTATGGGGAACCGTACACAAAGAACAATCCAAGTGCGCAACGTTTTCAAAAATCGCATAACGTCCCTTGCGTGAATGAATCGCACACGTACTTTTGTACGTCACGCCTTCTTGGATCGTGATTCCCTCGTCGTTAAAGCGAAAATACGGACAAGCGCACATGTAACAATTCAGCTTTTCCATCACATGACATTTTTGGCGATCGGCATACAAAGGGCAAAAGTCCGGCTCGTTCAACCGCATATTCTCAAACCTAAAATAGGCGATGATCGCTTCTTGGGAGATCTTTTGCGTCGAAAGTTTCGCAATAACCGCGTGATGTTTGTTAGCATGTGCCTCAAACCAATGCAAATAGCTCATAATTTGTCGTTTCCTTGAAAAAAAGACCGTTATATTGAGAATTTTATAGTAAAATTCGCTCAAAGGAATAAGGTTATGAAAAAATACGCGATTATTGTAGCACTTCTCACGTCGCTTTTCGCCAATGACGTCAATGACGACGATAACTTCAAAGAGGAAGATATTCCTAAAATTTTATCGATTATCAAAGACGGCACCAAAGAGCATATTCCGATGCTCCTCGACGACTATACCACGCTTGTGGACGTCGTGAGCTTTCAAAATGCGATCGAGTACCGTAACCGTATCAATTCCCATAACGAGATGATTCAAACCATCTTGAAAACCGACAAAGGTACGCTCATCAAAACAACGTTTGAGAACAATCGAAGCTATTTGTGTAGCGATGAGGAGATCAAACAACTCTTAAAACACGGTGCCGTTTTCGTTTACGTTTTTTACGATCTCAACAACACCGAATTGTTTAAATTTTCCGTTCAATATAAAGATTGTCAACCGTGAAAAACGTTACATGTAAAAACTACATGTAACGTTTAAAACTTACTTTTTTCGAATAACGATTTCGCCCTCTTGAGCATCGATGACGATATTTTCGCCCTCATGCAACCGATCTTCCAAAATCAGCTCCGCCAATTTGTCTTCCACCAATTCGTACAACGCACGTTTCAAAGGACGTGCTCCGTAAACCGGATCGAACCCCGCTTCGGCGATCAACGCTTTGGCGGCCGTCGTCAATTCGGCTTTAATCTCTTTGCTCGCCAATTTCGTTTCAATGTCTTTAAACATAATGCTGACGATTTCCCGCAAACCGTCTTCCGTGAGCGGATTGAAGATGATGATGTCGTCTAAACGGTTCAAAAATTCGGGTTTAAAATAGCCGCGAAGCTCCTTCATCACCTCTTCTTGGCGTTTTTCACCCTCAAACTCCATGATTTTGTTACTCGCAATATTGGACGTTAAAATGATGATCGTATTTTTAAAATCAACCGTGACGCCTTTATTGTCCGTCAAACGTCCTTCGTCCAAGACTTGCAGCAAGATGTTAAAAACATCCGGATGCGCTTTTTCAATCTCGTCAAAGAGGACGACGCTGTACGGTTTTCGGCGCACCGCCTCGGTGAGCTGTCCGCCCTCATCGTAACCCACATAACCCGGAGGCGCACCGACCAAACGACTGACGGAATGTTTTTCCATGTATTCGCTCATATCAAACCGAATGAGCGCTTTGGTCGTATCAAATAAAAAGTTTGCCAACGCTTTGGCACTTTGCGTTTTACCCACACCCGTCGGTCCTAAGAAAAGGAAGCTTCCGATCGGTTTGCTTTGTTCGCTAAGCCCTGCTTTGTTACGTTTAATCGCACGACCGATCGCTTTAATCGCTTCATCTTGTCCGATAACCTCTTTTTTAAGATACGCTTCGACATGTAAGACTTTCGTCTTCTCGCTTTGAAGCATTTTGTTCACAGGTATGCCCGTCCATTTGCTCACGATCGTTGCGATCATCTCCTCATCGACACTGTTTTTAAGCAGGGTTCCACTCTCTTGCATCTTTTCCCATTTGGCTTTGAGTTCATCCTCTTTTTTCAAAAGTTCGGGCAACTTGCCGTACTCGATCTCGGCGGCTTTGTTAAACTCACTACGTTTTTTGGCACTCTCCGCTTCGCGTTTGAGAGATTCGGCTTGGCTTTTGATGGAAGCAATGTCGTTAAAAACGCTCTTTTCGTTTTCAAACTGCGCTTCTAAGGCATGCATCTTCTCTTTGGCATCGCCGAGTTCTTTTTCGATGGCATGCAAACGTTCGTCGTTCTTTTTGTTTTTTTCCATCAAAAGTGCCTCTTTTTCAACCATCAGCGTGCTGATCGCGCGTTTAATGCGGCTCAGCTCGGTCGGCTCGCTTTCGATTTGCATTTTAAGCTCGGCTGCGGCTTCGTCGATCAAGTCGATTGCCTTATCGGGTAAAAAACGATCGCTAATATAGCGCGAACTAAGTTTTGCCGCCGCAACCAACGCCGAGTCTTGAATGCTGACGTTGTGGTGCGCTTCAAGGTGTTCTTTGATACCGCGTAAAATCTGCAACGCTTCGTTGATGCTAGGCTCATTAACCGTGACGGGTTGAAAACGACGTTGCAATGCCGCATCTTTTTCAAAATACTTGCGGTACTCTTTCAACGTCGTCGCACCGATGGTATGAAGCTCGCCTCTGGCAAGGGCGGGTTTTAAGATATTCGCCGCATCCATACTGCCTTCGCTCGCACCCGCACCGACGATGGTGTGAATTTCGTCGATAAACAAGATAATATTGCCGTTTTTTTTCACTTCGTCGATGACGGCTTTGAGTCGGTCTTCAAACTCACCGCGGTATTTTGCTCCGGCGATTAATGCACTCATATCAAGCGCGATCACGCTTTTGTTTTGAAGGCTTAAAGGGACGTCGTTATGGGCGATGCGTAGGGCTAAACCTTCGGCAATCGCCGTTTTACCGGTACCCGGCTCACCGATTAAGATCGGATTGTTTTTTGTTTTACGGATCAAAATCTGCATCATACGACTGATCTCTTCGTCGCGTCCGATAACCGGATCAAGCTTTCCTTCGCCGGCAAGCTTGGTTAAATTGATGCCGTATTTGTCTAAAGACTCTAACGTGTCGTCGGCACTTTGTTTATCGATCTTTTTACCGCCGCGCAACGCCTCGAGATTCTTTTTAAATTGCAATAGGTCTAAGTATTTGCCCAAAATCTTTTTAAAAGGATCGCTATCGACGTTAGCCAAAAGCCACGTATCCACCGATAGATAGCTGTCGCCTTTTTGTTTCATCAAGCCTTCGGCTTTTTGAAGGGTTTCGACTAAGGCTCTTGAAACGACGATCGTCTCCTTCGTTACCGAAGAAGACGTCGGTAATTTTTGAATTTCGCTTTTAACTTCAAGCTCAATCGCGCTTTTATCGATGTTCATTTTATTAAAGACTTGATTGAGGATGGAAGCCGAATTGGTGATGAGTCCCCACAGTACATGTAAAGGGGAAGCCTCTTGATTTTTCGAATGCAACGCAAGGCTAATAGCACTCTCTATCGCTTCGCGCATTTGATTGGTCAGTTGTTCAAAAAGTGAGTTCATCGCATCTCCTTTGATTTTTACGGCATTATATAACTTTAGTCTATTGTTGTCAAGTTTATTTAGCACTAAGGCATTATGTATGATGACTATTGCAACATTAAAAGCCGACCTGTCAAACGTTTTAAACCGACGGATACGCCTTAGGGTTTCATAGAAATTTTAGGGAACTTCCACTATAATCAACACTCCAAATATATGCATCTCTTGCTAGGAGTTAAACACACCCTATGAAACATCCATCTTTTGCCGCGCTCGGCTTCACCGCTACCTTTGTAGCTCTCATAACGTTTTTTTCTTCAACACTCTTCGCGGATACTCCCGAAGGAGAAAAAAGTCGCCTTGCATCGCTTGCTAAATTTACGCGTGTTTTGGCTACGATTGAAAAATACTACGTCGACGATCTTAAAATCGACGATATCGTCACGAAAGCGATCGAAGGACTTTTAACCAATCTTGATGCGCACTCCTCCTATTTAGACGAAAAACATCTTAAAGACCTTAAAATTCAAACCGAAGGCGAATTCGGCGGTTTAGGTATTACCGTCGGTCAAAAAGACGGAGCCTTAACCGTTATCGCTCCGATGGAAGGAACGCCTGCGGATAAAGCGGGAGTCAAAGCCGGAGACATTATCCTCAAAATCAACAAACAATCAACGCTCAATATGACGATTGACGAAGCGGTTAACATCATGAGGGGAAAACCCGGTACCGGCATCGAGTTGACTTTGGTGCGCGAGGGCGAGACAAAACCTTTACTCATTTCTATCGTCCGCGATATTATTAAAATCGAGTCGGTTTATACCAAGACGGTCGAAAACGAAAATATGCTTTACGTTCGCGTCGTTAACTTCGATAAAAATATCGTAGGCGACGTTCAAGAAGCGATCAATAAACACAAAAACGTCAAAGGTATTATTTTAGACCTACGCAATAACCCCGGAGGACTTCTCAACCAAGCCGTCGGATTGGTGAACCTTTTTGTCGATGAAGGGATCATCGTTTCGCAAAAAGGACGCGTCGAATCCGAAAATGCCGAATATAAAGCCAACAAAGCCGATATGATTACCAAAAAACCGTTGGTCGTTCTCGTTAACGGCGGAAGTGCCAGTGCCAGCGAAATCGTCAGCGGTGCCTTACAAGACCATAAACGTGCGGTGATCGTCGGCGAAAAAACGTTCGGTAAAGGCAGCGTTCAAGCGATTCTTCCCGTCGTCGATAACGAAGCCATTCGTTTAACCATTGCACGTTATTACCTTCCAAGCGGTCGTACTATTCAAGCCGAAGGCGTCGTACCCGACATCGTCGTTTATCCCGGAGACGTACCGAATAAAACCAACGAACAAACGATTAAAGAAAAAGATTTGAAAAAACACCTTGAGGGTGAACTGAAAAAAGTAGACGAAAATAAAACAACCGCGGTCGCGGATACGAAAGAGGCAAAAGCAAAAGCGAAGGGTAGTAAAGACTCTAAAGCGACAAATAAAGAGATCGTAACCCAAGAGAATCTGTACAAAGATTTACAACTCAAAAGTGCCGTTGATATTATCAAGGTACTTTCTATTAAAAAATAAGCGAGGAGCTTTCTGTGAACAAAGGTGCGTTAATATACGAAGGTAAAGGTAAAAAACTTTTTGTAACCGATGACGAAAATCTCTTGATTTCCGAGTTTAAAGACGATTTGACGGCGTTTAATGCCGAAAAAAAAGGTAATGAAGCGGGGAAAGGCGCACTCAACTGTAAAATCAGTACGCAGCTCTTTCATCTTTTAGAACAACACGGTATCCAAACGCATTTAGTTCAAACGCTTGACGATACGCACCAATTAATTAAAAAAGTTAAAATTATTCCTATCGAAGTGGTCGTCCGTAACATCGCAACCGGTTCATTGGCAAAACGTCTGGGTATTAAAGACGGTACGGTTCTTCCGTTTACTTTGGTGGAGTTTTATTATAAAGACGATGCACTCGGCGATCCTATTATCAACGACGAGCATTGTTTGTTGTTAAACCTCGTCAAAAGCGAATCGGATCTTGAAGAGTTAAAACGCTTGGGTCGCGAAATCAATGCCATTATGAAAAGCTTTTTCGCAGAACGCAAACTCAAACTCGTCGACTTTAAAGTCGAATTCGGCGTCGATCAAGAAGGCACCATCCTCCTTGCCGATGAAATCAGCCCCGATAGCTGTCGTTTCTGGGATATGGATACCAACGAAAAACTCGATAAAGATAGATTTAGACAAGGCCTCGGTAGCGTCAAAGTCGCTTACGAAGAGGTTTTAAAACGTATACTCTCGCACTAAATACTGAAGGAAAACGAAACGATGAAAGTTATTGTCAATATTCAACTGAAAAACGGCGTTCTCGACCCGCAGGGAAAAGCCGTCCATCATGCGCTCGCTTCGCTCAAATTTGACGAAGTCGGCGACGTACGTATCGGAAAGCAGATTATTCTTGACGTTGCGACCGACGATCAAGCCAAAGCCAAAGAACGCGTAACCGTTATGTGCGAAGAGCTCTTAGCCAATACGGTTATCGAAGACTATACGATCGAGTTTCCCGCATGTTAGTCGCCGTTGCGGTATTTCCGGGAACCAACTGTGAAATCGATACGAAATATGCTTTCGAGAAATTAGGGCAAGAAGTCGTTTTAGTTTTTCATAAAGAAGAAAAATTACCCGAGGGAACCGATCTTGTGGTTCTCCCCGGAGGTTTTAGCTACGGCGATTATTTACGAAGTGCGGCGATTGCCAAATTTTCGCCTATTATGAAAGCCGTAATCGAGTTTGCCCAAAAAGGTGGGAAAGTCCTCGGTATCTGTAACGGATTTCAGATGTTGGTCGAAGCACGCCTTTTGCCCGGCGCGATGAAACGTAATGAAAACGTTCATTTTATTTCGCAATTTCATCATCTCAAAGTCATTGCCAACGACAATACGTTTTTACGAAAATGTTCCGTAGGCGAACTTCTCAATATTCCGATCGCACACGGTGAAGGAAGTTATTACATCGATGAAGCCGGTCTTAAAACGCTTTATGCCAATCATCAAGTTTTATTGACGTATACCGATGAAAACGGCAACACCCAAAACCCGAACGGCTCGGTAGACTCTATCGCCGGCATTTGTAACGAAGCCAAAAACGTTTTCGGTCTCATGCCGCATCCCGAGCGTGCTATTGAGGCAATTTTGGGCTCAGACGACGGCGTTAAAATGCTCCGAGGTTTTCTTGACTAAGCTTATACGAAGTTTTCTACTTCCGCTTATCCTTCTTGGTAGCCTCTTCCAAAGCCTTTATGCCGAAGAAGGGGTTTTTGCGGAAACGGCGTCGCGTTCGAAATCGCTGTTCGTCTCGCTAGAATCTAGCCCTCAAAAAGTCTATATCGGACAAGTTTTTAGCGTTAAAGTCAAAGCTATCGTTGCTAAGAATAAAGTCGATGCGTTAAGTAATACGTTTTCCGAAGGTTCTAACGTCGTAGTACTCAATCCTCAAGCGACATGGGAATCTGCCGGTTCCAATACCTACTATGCCACATTTTTATTTAAAGTGACTTCCAAAAATGCTTCCATGCCGCGACTAAGCGTCTCCGTGATCCAAAATCAAGAAGCCTTGGAAAGTGAAATCATCGGTTTAAACTTACCTTCCGTCGTGCAACTCAAAAACGATCCTCTTTTTTGTAACGTTATCGCCCAATCGTTCAACGTCAATAAGTACAAAACAACGACGTTTGACGCAAAAAACGTCATCGTCGTCATGGAGATTGAAACGAGCGGCGCGAATCTGCAAGATTTTAAACTCGGAGGTATCGCCAAAAGCGGCATCGACTCGTACTCGCAAACCGCTATCGGCGAGAAGATTTATTATTACGCCATTATCCCGAATTACCAACGTGAATTCGAGTTTACTTATTTTGATCTTCCGAGCAATAAATTTCAAAAAATCACGATTCCGGTTATCATCGAAAGCGACGAAGTCAGCACCCAACTTGGACTCAATCCCAAAGAGAGTATTTTCGAATTTTACAAAACGATCGCTTACGGCGTGTTCGCTTTTGTCTTTTTTGTCATTCTTTTGAAAAAGAGACGCTGGTACTATCTGATTCCCGTTTTGATCTTTACGGCACTTTTTTTCTTGGATAAGAACCCTTTAAATAAAGTCAAACTCAAAGCCAACAGTGCTTTAATGATTTTGCCGACCGAACGCTCGACGGTTTTCTTCACGAACGATAAACTCTTGGATGTCGAGAGACTCGGCGACCGTGACAATTACATCAAAATCTTACTTCCCGACGGGAAAATAGGATGGACGCAACGTGAAAATATTACCCAGAATTAGAGCTTTTTTCGTCATGACAGAGTTCGTCATTACCGTTTTGATGACGATCGTTTTGATGTACGCATTTCGAAACCGAACACACGGTATACGTCAAGCATGGGCAAAGCTACAAACCTATCTCATCGGATTTAGCATTGTTCAGCACGGCGATATCGCACCCCAAACGACCTTGCTGGTGATGAACCACCAAAGCTTACTCGACATTGTGACGCTCGAAGCGATTTACCCTAAAAACCTCTGTTGGATCGCTAAAAAAGAGATTGAAGACATTCCTCTTTTTGGACATATCATTCCCGCCCCTCGTATGATTTCGATCGATCGTAAAGACAAACGTTCGATTATCAAAATGCTAAAAGAAGGTAAAGAACGCGTGAACGAAGGTCGCGTACTTGCGATGTTCCCCGAAGGTACGCGAGGACGCGGCGATAAGCTTTTGAAATTCCAAAGCGGTGCTAAAGTACTTGCGGAAAAATTAGATCTTATCGTGCAACCCGCCGTCATTACGGGAGCGCGCCACGTACTCGACTCGCAAAACTTTATGGCAAACGGCGGAGAAGTACATGTACGTTTTCTCGACCCCATTGATCCGAAAACGGACGAACAATGGTTTGAAAAAATGTACGATGCAATGAACCAAACACTGCAAAGCGATTTAAATCAATCTTTACGTTAAGAGAAACGTCACAAAAGTGGCGTTTTCTTTTTTTATTTTTTGCTACAATTACGCCGTTTTTCGGATTTTTCAAAATACTTTCAAACGTAAAAGTATTTGAAAAAACCCAACAAATACATACATTACAAAGGAACTACGATGTCAAAACACCCTTTTCAAACCGAAGTGACGCAACTGTTGGATCTGATGATTCACTCGCTCTACTCTAACAAAGAGATTTTTTTGCGTGAGCTTGTTTCCAATGCCTCCGACGCACTCGATAAACTGGGCTACCTCACGTTAACCGATGAAACATACAAAGCGCTCTCCTACGTTCCTCGTATCGACATTGCGATCAATAAAGAAGCTAAAACCCTCACTATCAGTGACACGGGTATCGGTATGAACGAAGAGGACTTGGTTGAGAATCTCGGAACCATCGCCAAAAGCGGTACAAAATCCTTTTTACAAAACCTTAGCGGCGACAAGAAAAAAGATTCGAGCCTCATCGGACAATTCGGTGTCGGTTTTTACTCTGCTTTTATGGTTGCCCATAAAATCGAAGTTTTAAGTAAAAAAGCCGGCGAAGAGAAGGCTTACATGTGGAGCAGCGAAGCCGGAGCCGAATATGAAATCGCCGAAGCGTCCAAAGAGAGCCACGGTACGAGCATCACGCTTTATCTCAAAGACGATGAAGATGAATTTTTAGAGTTTTACCGCATTCAAAACATCATCAAAAAATACTCAAACCACATTCCATTCCCTATTTTTATGGACAAAGAAGAAAAAGAGTATGACGATGAGGGTAAAGAGAAAGGCTCTAAAACCGAAAACGTCCAGATCAACAAAGCCAGTGCGCTGTGGACGATAGCCAAAAGTCAAATTAAGCCTGAAGAGTACAAAGACTTTTACCAACAAATCTCTCACGACAGTTCCGACCCGCAGCTGTGGATTCACACCAAAGCCGAAGGCACACACGAATACACCACCCTCTTTTACATTCCTTCGCAACCGCCGTTCGACCTTTTTAGAATGGACTACAAACCCGGAGTCAAACTCTACGTCAAACGCGTGTTTATCACGGATGACGAAAAAGAACTTTTACCGACCTACTTACGTTTCGTTCGCGGTATCATCGATGCGGAAGACTTACCGCTTAACGTCAGCCGTGAGATTTTACAACAAAACCGAATCCTAGAAGCCATCAAAAAAGCGTCCGTGAAAAAAATCTTAAGTGAACTCAAATCCCTTAAAGAAAAAGATGCCGAAAAATACCTTGAATTTTACAAAAACTTCGGTCGCGTCATTAAAGAAGGACTTTACAACGACTGGGAAAACAAAGAAGCCCTTTTAGAGCTTGTTCTGTTCAAATCTTCAAAACGTGACGGATTGGTGAGCCTTAAAGAGTACAAAGAAGCAATGAAAGAAGATCAAAAAAGCATCTACTACATCACGGGTGAAAATGAGCGCATCCTTCGCAACTCTCCACTCATTGAGCAGTTTAAAGCCAAAGACATTGAAGTCTTACTCCTTGATGAAGAAGTCGATGCTATCGTCTTCCCAATGGTCGGAGAGTACGATAAAACGCCGATCAAACCGGTCAATAACTCCGACATCGACGAAGAGATCAAAGAAGACAAAGAGAAAATCGAAGAAGATGAAAAAACCTACAAAGAGATCTTGGTCAAAATGAAAGAGATCCTCAAAGACGATGCGAAAGATGTCAAAATCTCTAGCCGTTTGAGCGATTCTCCATCATGTCTCGTGTACGATAAAAACGACCCAGATTTCCAAATGCAGCAGATGCTTAAACAGATGGGACAAGACAATCTCCCAACCGTTAAGCCGATCTTAGAGATCAACCCTGAACATGAGATTTTCAAAAAATTAAGTGCTAAAAGTGATCTTTTAGAGCTGAATGATGTCGCTTTCTTACTTTTAGATCAAGCCAAACTTCAAGAGGGAATGAAGATCGAAGATACCGCAGCCTTTGCAAAACGTTTGAATAAATTTATCGCTAAAGCACTTTAAAAAGAGTTTTACATGTAAGGATTTTTCCTTACATGTAAAAGAAAACTGCCTTTACCTTTCTAAGCTACATCAAAAATACCCTCAACGATGCCTAAAAAGGTTCATAGAACTTTCATTGGTTGTTTTGATGGCAAAAAATAACCAGCATTTTTTATGTTCATTTATTTGGGCATATCAGACTGTTTTGTATATAATATTTGTTGAATAAATAGTTACACGCCAAATAATATGCAGGAGTAAAAATAATGTTGAAAATATTGAGCATAGTTTTTTGTAGTATGGTTTTATATGCAGAATCACCAATGTATGAGGCAAAATTAATAAGTGGCTTTTCATTAGGGTTTGAAGACACTCAACCTACAATGGTTCAGGTGACGATAGAAAATTATGGTAATTGTAATATTCTTGGAGAAGGTAAACTTCAAAGTGATAGAATCTATGTAACCCTAACGAAGATGACGTGCTATCAAGACAATCTTTTTAGAACTTATACTCTACAAAACAGTTTTATTATTGACAAAACTGATCATATAGCTGGACTGAAAACAAAACATGAGATTCCAACAAATGAAAAATTGAAAGCATTAGAAGAATATGAAAAGCTTTACAAAAATAACGATCTATATTTGCATCAAATCAGATTAGCAGAACTAGGTCACTGGGATGTGAAAGGAAATCAACAAGTCTTAATATGCTTTGGTTCTCAGCCTATGGTTAAGAATAAGATTTCTGATAAAAATGTCATCGTACCTTCTGGAAATTATGGATTATAAGTTAGTAGAACAAATCAGAGGAGCCAATCAAAAACCCATAAGCGGCTTTTTGATTGGCTCATTTTAAACGTCAATTGACAAAAATGAAAGAACAAGAGGATAAGGAGGGCTAAACTTTTAACCTTTTACATGTAAAGTGTAATGCCCCTCACTGCCTCAGGGTATGCGTGAGCATACTTTTGAATGCTAGCTCCAAAACTCTCCAGCATATCTTTCGCTCTTATAAACAGCGCCGTATCATCCTCGATTTTGGCTAATTCAAACAAATTTTTAATTATCGTTGACAGTGGGCTTTTGTAGCTGTTGTCTTCCAAAACCGCTTTGGCACGAAACGCTTTATCGGAGAGATACCACGTCTCATTGATGTAGAATTTTTGCTCCGCCTCATGGCTTAGTTTCTTTGCCAACGCTAGGTACTGCGCCTCTTTTGTATGTGCGTAGCCACGCAGTAAGCTTTCGATCACAAATGCGTAGTCTTCCAGCAAGGCTTCGACTTTCAAACTGCCGCCTAAGACGATTTGATGGTACAAAACGCCGTTTACATGTAAAGTTTCTAAAAGCGTTTCCAAGACTGTTTTGGCTTTTTCATCAAACCCTGCTTCAAAAAGTGCGGTGACCATCAAAGCGTTCCACGCAGTCAAAATCTTCGTGTCGATAAATGGATACGCCACCTTTTGTCGTAGCTCTTTTAAAAGGACAATGGCATCTTCTACGCGTGTAGGTTTTTCGTTACATGTAAGAATCGGATTGGTGCTCTGGTGCTCAAAATTGCCAAACTTGGTGATACCAAAATAGTCCATCACTGCCTTAGTTTCTACCTCGTTCAGTCCACCTTTTAAAAGTGCCTCTTTGGCTTCTGCGTAGCTAAAAACAAAGTATTTGCCCTCTTCTCCTTCTGAGTCTGCATCACTAGCGCTAAGGTAAAGTCCCTCTTTTAAAAAGCGCTCATCCATCGCTTTGATGGTTTGAACCACAACGTCTTGAAAAACGTGTTTTTGCGTGAGTCTGTAGAGTTTGGCATACACTTCGATCAGCTCAGCATTGGTGTAAAGCATCTTTTCAAAATGGGGAATCACCCACGCCTCATCGACACTGTAACGGTAAAAGCCACCTTCTATCTGGTCGTTAATGCCTCCTCGCGCCATCGTAAACAGAGCATCTTCGCTCATGTAAAGGGCTTCAAGATTGCCTGTTTTTTCATAAATGTCCAAAAGCGCGTTCCACGTCGAAGCATGCGGAAATTTTGGCGCACTTCCGATACCTTTGGAGACATCATCATAACTGGCTTTGACGTTGCTCACAAACGACTCGATAACTTCTTGAGCGTGAATAGGCTCTTTTTGCTCAAAACTACGTTCATACTGCTTTATCGCCGCTTCAATGCTCAGCGCACTTTTTTGCACCTCTTCGTACGCATCGTCAAACTTGCCTTTGATAAAGCTTACCAACTCACGAAATCCCATACGCCCCTGCGCACTTTGTGGAGGAAGATACGTTCCTGCAAAAATGACCTGCCCCACGGGTGTCATAATGATGCTCAGCGGCCAACCGCCCGCACGTTTGGTAAGCAGATAATGCACGTCTTGGTAGTATTTATCGAGGTCTGGCATCTCTTCACGGTCGACTTTGATGCTCACATACGCATCATTGAGCACTTTAGCACTTTGCTCATCCTCAAATGTTTCGCGTTCCATCACATGACACCAATGGCAGGTGCTATAGCCTATGGAGAGAAAAATCAGTTTGTTTTCTTCTTTAGCTTTGGCAAGTGCTTGATCGCTCCACGCCATCCAGTTCACGGGGTTGTGTGCGTGTTGAAGAAGGTAAGGAGAATCCTCATGTATCAGCGCATTGGTGTGCATCACAGACTCCTATGGGTTGTAAGGCGTGGGAGTGTAGCCTTTTTGAAGAAGTAATTTCATACCGCCTCGTAGATTGACGACTTTATAGCCTTGCTTGGAAAGTAAGTCGGAAACCGCGCTCGTACGGCTTCCCGTACGACAGATCAATGCGAACTCTTTGTCTTTGCTCACGTGTTTGTCGAGTTCTTTTAAAAAGGCATCGACGTCGTAACGTCCTTGTTCGTCAAAAAACGTTATCAAAACCGCATCTTTCACGACACCCGTATCTGCCCACTCGGGGTTGGTACGAATATCCACGACCGTTATACCGCTTTTAACGACGGCTTCGTCAACCTCGACGTTTCGTAAGTCTGCAAAAAGAAACGAACTTAGAAAGATTAAGAAGATACCGATTTTACGCATAATAGCTCCTCTGTTTTTAGGAGTTATTTTATCCGTTTAAAGTAAGAGAGGACTTTAAAACTTAATGTACCATTCCCGCTTCAACTAAAAAAGGCGAATGGGTGTAGCTGATCTTTTTAATTTTATCGTATTTGGCATAGGAGAGGTAGAGCGTATCTTTGGCTCTGGTCGTTGCCACGTAAAAAAGGCGACGTTCTTCTTCCAAGCTTCCGCCTTTTTGCATCAATTTTCGGTTCGGAAAGCGTCCGTCCATCAAATCGATCACGTAGACTTCTTTAAATTCCAATCCTTTACTGGCATGAATACTTAGCAAATTCACGCCCTCGCCCTCACTCATCTCGTTGCTTCCCAAGGTCAATGCATTTAAAAAACGCTCGCTAGAGGCGTAAGAGCTGGAAAGATCTTTCAGCAAATGCCCCTTGCGAAAGATACGCGAACGTGCTTCGGTTTTCTGCTTTTCGTCGATACTACCGTCTTTTTTAACCGATCGTTTCACCGCCAGCATTTCGGCTATCGCGCTAAAGACTTCGGAACTTAAAACGTGGTTGATAAGGCTTTGAGGCGTTTTGATGCGTGTGGCATGTTTCATAAATTTGTAAAATTGGTATAAAAATTTTGCCCCATCAACGCTCAAACGCGGATGCTTTAAAATCGGACTGGATAAAAACTGCTCTTCAAAGCCCAAATTGTAAAAACGGCTCACGCTCCCCAAATCGTAAATCTCGTCAAAAAGCCCTAACTGATGGTTCTTAGGACGTTTTTTAAACAGATCTTCGACGCCGGATTTGGGATGAAAAAATCCTTCGTAAATATTGCCCTCGCCCAGTTTAAAGAGAGCGTCAAAAAGTTCCTTGGAAAGAGAACTTCCCACGCCTCGGGCATACTCAAAGGTATGGATAAACGCCATCATGTCTTTAGGATTGACCACGACGCCCACGAGATCGAGCATCGCTTTGACTTCCGCCGCGTCAAAAAAGCTGATGCCTCCCTTTCGCTTACAAGCAATGCCTTGTTCTCGAAGCGTCGCCTCAATACCGTCGGCGGTAGAGTTATTTCGGAAAATAACGGCGATCTCCTGCGGAGGATTGGCAGAGTTGCGAATCAGCGAAGCGATGGAGTGGTATTGCGCAAACAATTCATCGTAAATTAGCAACTGCGGTGCTTCAAACGCTCCTTCGCGCGTCACTTCCAAGTGCTTTTCGTAAAGCCTTGGGTTTTGCTCGATGACGCGATTGGCTAAAGAGAGGATTTTATGAGAGGATCGGTAATTTTTATTGAGCGTAAAAACGTTCGCATTGGGATAACGTGTAGCAAACGAGCCGATAATGTCGATATTGGCACCGTTAAATGCGTAAATACTCTGATCGTAATCACCCACGCAAAACAGCGACTTGGAACGAAAGGCGTCGATGAGCGAGCCTTGCAATGTGTTGGTATCTTGGTACTCGTCGATTAAAACTTCTTCAAAGCCGATTAGGTCGCTTTTCTTCAACGCTTCGCGCATCAAAATCAATAAATCGTTAAAATCCACGTATCCGAATTCTTGTTTCAAGGCTTTAAACTCTTCAAAAATATCTTCGTATATGTCGAAAAAAACACCGTGCTCACTGTCGTTTTCTTCGAGCCATTGCGTAAAGCTTTGCGTGACGGTACTGTTTTGATAGAGCGAAAAAAGATCGTACAAATAGCCCGCACTGTAGGCTTTAACACCCGACTCGATATGATCGAAGCGTCTTCTCTCCACAATGGTTTTCAATAAAATTTTAAGGTCTTTGGGTTGTTTTAAAACGATGTTGTAGCCCATTTTTTTGAGCAAGCGGTAACTGACCGCGTGAAAGGTTCCCGATTCGATTTGCGACGTCGTCGACGTATTGAAAAAAACGCCCACGCGCTCGATCATCTCGGCGGCGGCCTTGTTGGTAAAGGTTAAAAGCAATATTTGAGAAGGGGCGATGCCTCGTCCGAGCAAGTAGGCTAAACGCGCTACGATCGTAGACGTTTTACCCGTTCCGGCACTTGCGATAATAAGATTGTACCCCAACGGAGCGGTTGCGGCACTTTTTTGTTCGGGATTTAAACGGCTTAGAGGCATGGTATTCCTAGAAAAAACATTTGAGGCGAAATTGTAGTCCAACTCACCCAAAATCTAGGTAAAAACGTTTACAAATACCAGTGACGTTGAACCAACTTACCGTCTTTATGCTCGTCGATATAGACTTTTTTCGGCTCGTCTTTGGAAAGCCATAACAGATAGTCCATCGTATCGGTCGTAATTTCAATGCCGTTAGAGCCCTCTTTGTAATTGCCTTTGGAGAGTTGTTCAAACACGCGGGAGAGCACATGATCGGTTCGAGGCAAAGTCAGCTCTTTGAGATTGATCGCGTCGTGCATAAATTGATAGATGAGCTTTTTTTGAAGCAGTAGCGTAGCAAAATAGGAGCCGCTTTCACGATACTCTTTCGTACTGATAAGGTTTTTTGAAATATTGCCTAAAGGATTGATCGAATCGGTCTTAGCACATGCATCGCCGATCATCACCAAAATTTGCTCGTTTTTCTCATTTTTCAAATAGCTTTGAGACGCGGCGTCGTTACACACTTTATCGTAATTTTTTGCCTCGTAATCGCGGGTAAGCTCTTTATAGGTGTACGCATTAGCCATCGTCAATAACAGTCCAAACCATACAATTAAAATTTTCATTGCTGTCCTTTGTAAAAAGTGAGAAGTGCTTCAACTTCGGGAGATTTAATATAGCTTAAAAATAATTCTAAAGAGCTTATAGCTTCTTGCGGATAACCGAGATGAAATTTTGCTTTGGCGTATAAAAGGCGAGGAAGCGGCGAACGGGTATCGTACGTGCTTGCTTTTTGCGCCCAGAGAATCGTCTCTTGATACGCGTGAAGATGAAAATAAAACGCCGCTAAAGCATAGGCATTTTTAAAGTCGGGTACTTTGGCGAAGGCTTCGCCGAGCTTTCGCTCTTCTTCTAAGGCACGCAAGGCTTCTTCAGACTCTTTTTCGGGTAAAGAAGCTTTGTGAGGAAGACCGCTAACGCCTAAAAAAAGTACCTTTTTTTCCTTGGACGCGGCAACTTCATTCAACGCTATCGCTTCGATCGGCGGAACGGAAACGGGAGCGATGAGGGGAGTCGTCTCTGCGGGCTTCGCAACCGGAGCAACGATGGGAGCCTCGATCTTTGAATCGTTAACCCCAAACCAAGCGGGACGATAGAGATACAAGAGTGCCGTCGTGACGCAAAAACTTACTAAACAAAAGCCTAAAATCCGCATCATACGTTTTTTGCGCAGTTTGGCACATCGTTTTTCCAAATCCAAGAAGCGATTAGGCGTCATGAATCAATCCTATATCGAGTGCGCTCATCGTTAAAAGACAACGCGACATCTTTCGGTACTTGGCTAAATTGTTTTTATGCGCATAAGCAAAGAGTTTCATCAATGTGTAGCAAAATTTTTTAATCGTACGAAAATTGCCGTGCGTGTAACGCGTGATGATTTTGGCTTCGCTTTTAGAAAACATACATGCGATATCGCCGTACGAATGCGACATCAAAAGGGCTTGGATGTAGCGTAACACTTCGTGTTCATCGAGATTTCCGTACTCTATGACCCATTTGGAGCGGGTTTGAAACTGCTTTTTACGCAATAAACGTACACCTTCGTCTTTGTGCATCGCCAAAACAAATTGAAACAGTTTATAATCTCCCAAAATACGAATAAGCTCAAATTGATCGTCGTTCAAGAGTTGCGCCTCGTCGATAAAAATCGTACATCGTAATCCGACGAAAGCTTCGAAAAGCTCTTCAAGCATCTCACCTTGCGTCTTATGCGGTGAAAATTCCATACCGCGTACCTCGTAGAGCTGCTTAAATAAATCTTTAGGTTCAAAAAACGGATGATCGATAAAAACGGTTAGCGAACGTACTGCCGTAGCATGATGCATAAAGCGCATCATATGGCTTTTCCCGACACCCGGGTCGCCGACGATAAAAATCAACGGTACGGACTCGTCTCCGATGCCCTCTTGAAGTTTTTTACGTGCGATTTCGGCACTGATACTGTCAAAATAAAACGACGGATCGATAGCGTCTTTAAAAAGTTCTTTGGCAGCTTCAAATTCACGCATTAAAAATTAATTCCGTTTTCTTCAGGGATGAGCGAACGCTTAGGTAAAGGCGGTGCAAGGTTGAGTTGTTGGGATTGTTGCTGTTTAGGAGCGACATTTTGCTGTTGTTGCTGAAACACACCCTCTTTTTTGATCGCTTCGACGATCTCTTGGGTCGTCGGATTGGTTTTGACGGTTAGTTCTTTAATAAAAACCGAATCGATCGTTAAATTATGCGTTTTTTTGGCATACGCGATCAACGTCGCTTTTAAAAGCTCTTTCCCGCGCGATGTGACCAAATCTTCGGCATAGTAGCTACCGATAACGATGTTCAGCGCGTCGATGGCTTTGTATTCGTTTTTCTTAATGTCGTTTCCCTCAAAAATAAGCCCGAGCGTTACTTCCACGGGTTTTTTATCGGATCTGGCAAAAACGTTGGCTTTAAAATGCTCAATTGCCAACGTCTCTGCAAAAAGGCTGACATGTAAGAGTAAAAATGCGATGAAAATGCGTCTCATAGGAGCCTTTGTTATACAGATGTGTCGAGTACACTCCCGCCAAGTTCGGCAATACGCGCGTCGACTTTTTCGAGTGCTTTTTGCATCGTAGTATAACTAATTTCAGGTAATTTTTCACCCCACAGCTTCTCCGCCTCCCCAAATCCTTGAAGCATTCCTGAACGTCCTGCTTGAAGCTTGGAAAGGTCATCACCAGCACCGTTGATGACAAAATCGGCAATCCTCGCACTCGTTTGTGCGATGCCGAAAAAACCGTCGTCTGCAACCAAGGCTTTGGCTTCATCTTGTGTAAGTTCGCCGATGGGTTTTCCCGTATAGCCAATGTCGGCTAAACGAAAGGTATCGGCTTGTGTGCCAAATGTATTGCTAGAGCGTGCCATCATCTCTTTTTGATAGGACACTAAATAACTGTTAAAAATATCTTTCCCACTGAGTTTGTTTTTTTGCGCATCTTCCAACGATACAGTGCTTGCGCGTTTTGTCGTGCTAGACGTGCTTTCGTAACTGACATTGAGTTCCATCGGTGACTCCTTGTATTTTACATGTAAATCGTCAAAATTCATCAAAAAGTGAATCTGGTTTGGGCTCTTCAATTCTTAAAATATCTGACTTTCGGTAAAACTCGCCAACTTTGGGAGAGACTTGCACACACCGTGTCAAATGCTCATAAAACCGCTGATACTGGTAGTCAAGCAACAACTGTTTAGGTTCACGCGCCCTTGAAATCGCCACGTAAAACTGGCTCTTTTCAAAGATGTTGTTGATGTTGCAGACCAACGAGTCGATGCTCATACCTTGGCTTTTATGAATCGTGATGGCATACGCCAGTTTGAGTGGAAACTGCTCTAGCGAAGCCAAAGGCTTTTCTTTCACTTCACCATCCATTACCACATTTTCATGCAAGGTGTACTCTTGGCGCTCCACTTTGACCCATTCGCCTCCTTTTTCCACCAAAATACTCTCCCCCTCGATGGCACGAACGATGCCCGTTTCGCCGTTGTAGTATTTGCCCCATTTGTTGGTGCAAAAAAGCACTTTGGCTCCCACTTTTAAGGTCAAGTCCACAGGAATCGGAAGCGCATTTTTCCACCCCTCGATCTTGTTTACATGTAAAGAGGCTTCATGCACTTTTTCTTTGGCTTTCAGCACGATGGGCTCACTCTCAATTTGTGCTAATTTTTGGATGTTCAGCATCTCCGCTTCTTTGTTTCTGCCAAACAAAACGGTCGGGTCAGCATCCCACACACCGACATTGGAGCGTAACGCTTCAAGGTATGCGATGGTACTATCTTCCAAAATGCCTCGTCGTATCTTGCCAAGGTGCTCGAAAAACTGTGCATCGTGTGTGCGCTTGGTAATGGTCAGCTCTACAACCACAGGCTCAAAAGCGTTCCACGAACTGCTTTCAAACGCGTACTCAAAACCACCCCACAAACTGTCTTCTTTGCCTTTTGAAACAGGAGGAAGCTGGAAAAAATCCCCCACAAACAGCACGCTTCCCTCAAATCCTGCATTGCGCAGACGATAATAGATCATATCAAGCAGATCGGCGGAAACCATGCTGATCTCATCGATGACCAACAGATCGCAACGCGTAAGCACTTTTTTGATCTCCACGAGTCGGGCTTTGGTGTAGCGGTCATGGCGCATGAGCTCGTCAAGATGGTTGCAAATGCCAAACGCAAAAAAACTGTGCAAGGTTTGACCGCCGACGTTGACCGCACTCACGCCTGTACTGCCAAGAACCACGACTTGTTTGCCGAGTTTGCGAAGCTCCGTAACCACTTCACCGACCAAATAGCTCTTACCCACACCCGCACCGCCCGTGAGAAGAACATTGTCTTTTTTTAAAATGTCGATGAGTTTTTGCGCTAAGTTCAAAGAGGCTTCCTAAGTTGTTTTTGGTATTATAGCATTAAGAAAATTCAAGGCTTCACATATGTCACTACGAAATATTTTTCTTTTTACATGTACACTCTTTCTCCTAAACGGCTGTGCCCCCAAAGAGCCGATGGCAGAGGCAGTGATAGCCCAAAACGCCGCTTCCAACGCGATGCTTCTTTACCCGCAAAAAGTGGACTTTTTAGCGCAAAACGTCTCTCCTCAGAAAGTGGCGCAAGATGACTTTACCTACCGTTACTATTCGCCATGGTTTAGAACCCATGTCAGCCATGATAAAGAAGACGCACTCTGGGCAAACACCTCGTACGGACTGAAAAATCGCTATTATGGTGAAAATCTACAGCTCATTGATGGCAACGAGATCGATGCGATTATCAACAGTACCAATAAAGAAGCGTACGGAAGCGTCAATGCGCATGCGATCATGCTCCAAAATGCGCAAATGCGCAACCTTCCCACCGAAAAGCCTTTTTTCAAAAAAACGACTTTGCCGGGTGAAGGGTACCCCTTTGACTACTTGCAAACCTCACGCATTCATGTAGCTGAGCCCATCATCATCTCGCATTACAGCCGTGATGGCGCTTGGGCATTTGTGGAGAGCTCGTTTGCTTCAGGGTGGATTCCTACTGAGAGTTTTGTGCTTGTCAGTGCGCCAGAGCGAACCGAGTTTATCAACGCGACCAAAATCGCCATCGTCAAAGACAATGTCCCTCTTTACAATCACCAACAACGCTTCATCACCTACGCTAAAATAGGCGCTATCTTGCCCATCGTGCCACGTGAGGACAATGACTTTTTTCACGTTTACATGTACACGCACGATGCCGATTTTAAGGCGCAAAAATTAGAACTGCGTATTCCAAAAAGTTTTGCTCAAATCGTGCCGATTGATTTTACGAAAGAAAATCTCAGCCAAATCGGCGATGCCCTTTTGGGCGAAAAATACGGCTGGGGCGGATACCTCGCCAATCGTGACTGCTCCGCCATGACGCGCGACTTCCTCTCCCCTTTTGGGATATGGATACCTAGAAACTCTGCCGCTCAAAAGAGTTTTGGCGAGTACGTGTCACTCAAAGATTTAACACCGAAGGAAAAAGAAGCGATGATACTCAAAAATGGCATAGCCTTTTTAAGCCTGATCTATCTCAAAGGTCACATCATGCTCTATGCGGGTGAGTATGAAGGAAAAGCCCTCGTGATGCAAAACATCTGGGGTGTACGCACGATGGAGGATGGCAAAGAGGGACGTAATGTCATCGGCAAAGCGATCATCTCTGACCTTTATGTCGGTGCCAATCAGCCCAATGTGCCTGAACAAGGGCTTCTCATCAACCGCGTTGAAGGCATTACCATCAAACCCGCCAATCCTAAAAGCAATAACCTTGTGCAAAAATACCCTAGTGTGAAAGTCATCAAGGACAATACCGTCTTCTTTATGGATGGAAGCTCACTGCCTTATGATGATAAAAAAGTAAAAAGCTTTGATCAGTTGCTTGAAAATGCGGACATCGAAGACATGTTTAGCCAAAAATACCCCGCATTTTCACCCATCTCCGATCCTACTCTGAACGATGACCCAGGTCGTTTTCGCAACGATGCTTTTTTGAAAAAACTCTACGGAAACAGTAAAAGCGAGATCGAAAAAAATCTCACAACCATCAACTGGCTTCCCAACCACGGCGGCACTAAATTGCGCTTTAACAAAAACGAAAATGCAGCCGCACAACTTCAAAAAGTCTCCGACGAACTCGATAAACTCCCCGAAGAGTACATGAAGTATCTCAAAAAAGTCGACGGAACCTACTACTTTCGCAAAATCGCCAAAACCGAACGCTTAAGTGCGCACAGCTACGGTATCGCCATCGACCTAGACACCCACTACTCACGCTACTGGCAATGGGATAAAACGCACTCGTTTCACAATGAATTTCCCAAAGAGATCGTCGACATTTTTGAAAAACACGGCTTCGTCTGGGGTGGAAGATGGTACCACTACGACACCATGCACTTTGAGTATAGACCAGAATTATTTGAGAGTATAGACTAACAATAGAGCTTTGCTTGACAAAGCTCTATTTCGTAAATCCGCATGCCTTAACGTCTTTATCTTCTTCTTTGACCACAGCTTGTGCGGCGATTACGCTCTGTCCGTTAAATGTCAATGACGGGCTTCCGTGTAATTTCCAACCGTTGTTTAAAAACTCGGTAATTCTTGAACAAAAGGTTGAGTCATCCGGTCCGGTGATCAGTTTGTATTGCATTTATTCTCCTTTCAAATCTTTACATGTAAAGTATTTTAGTCTGTTTCACTTAAAAGATTGGTGATGAGTTTGACCATCAACTCTTTTTGGCTTGGCTCGCTTGCGGCGACTAAAAGGGCGAGTGAGACCAGAGCGTTGTCGTTGATTTTAGGCTCTCCGTTTGGCTTGTATGCGATGCCGTTTTTATGCAAGAAGAGAATGAAGAGAAACGAGCCGATGCGTTTATTGCCATCGCTAAAAGCGTGATCTTTAATGACATAGTAAAGCAGATTTGCCGCTTTTTCTTCGATGCTTGGAAGCAGATCAACCCCACCAAAGGTTTGATAGATATTCAGCAGTGCCCCTTTAAACTCCCCTGCTTTTTCATTGCCAAAAAGTTCCGTAGCATCGCCTTTTGTCATCAAATCTTTTTTAAGTTCAGAAATAGCATCTTTAGCTTCGTCATAGTCCAAAATAAACCGCTGATTTAACGTGCCTTGAAGCGCATGAAGAGCATCTGAGTCATAGCCTTGAAGTAACGCCCATGTTTTGGCATAGTTGTTGATGATGTCAAGCAACCCTTTGGCTTCGTTACTGCTGACCTCTTTGCTTTCGATGCTTTTACGCACAAGCTCCATCGTGGCGGTGAGTTTATTGAGACTTTGAGCATTGATGCGTTGGTGGTTGAGTGCGTAGCCTTTGATAAGATACTCTTTGAGAATTTTGCTTGCCCAAATGCGAAATTGTGTTGCATTTTTAGAATTAACTCGGTATCCCACAGACAGCACAGCATCTAAATTATAAAACGATGTTTCATATGTTTTTCCATCGCTCGCAGTATATTCCAAAATGGAATGAACTGAATTTTTATTCAATTCTCCTGATTTAAATATATTGCTTAAATGCTTTGATATGGCTGGTTGCTTAGTACCAAACAGCTCAGCCATCTGAGCTTGATTGAGCCAAAGAGTTTCATGTTCCAAAGTAACTTCTAAACTCACGTGCCCTTGTTCATCGGTATAAAGAATGACGTTTTGATCTTCCATCGTCTCTTTCCTTTTTACATGTAAAGATTTACACTTATTCTAGCTTTATTTACACTCTCATTTCCAAAATATTTCAAAATGAAATAACTCTTTACATGTAAAACTTTTTCAAATTTATAGATGTAGATCAAGGTTTTTTATATTTGAATGGGATAAAATGACTCTTATATAAAATAATTGAAAGGATCGACATGATTTTTACAGCTAAAATAGACAAAACAGCTCTCAAAGGTACTCCTGTAAAACTAGAAGGGAACTTCCAAGAAGTAGGGAGTAACGCACCTATGGTTAAAGTTGTCACACCCGACTTGCAAGAAAAAACTATTGGTGGGGAGAGTAACAAAGCGCAACTCATCATCGTAGTACCATCCTTAGACACACCCGTGTGTGATGCGGAAGCGAGACGTTTCAACCAAGAAGTTGCGAAACATGAGAACATTGACACGACGATTGTTTCGATGGACTTACCTTTTGCGAGCGCAAAATTTTGTAACGTTGCTGGCATTGAAAATCTTACCATAGCAAGTGACTTTAGACACAAAGCGTTTGCGCGTGCTTATGGTATGCTCATCGCTGATGGCGCATTAGAAGGCTTGTGTGCAAGAGCGCTTTTTGTCATCAGCAAAGATGGTAAGATCGTTTACAAACAGGTGGTTCCTGAGATTACAGAGGAGCCAAATTATGACGAAGCGCTCAATGCCGCTATCGATGCAGCCAACAGAGGGGCGAGTTGTTGTGGTTTTTGTCAGTAGTTTAACCCCACCAGAGCCGCCTAAAACGACGGCGCTTCAGAACCTTCAAGCTCAGCCACACCGCATCTTTTTCTTTGCGGGTGTGGTTCAAGGGCTTTTATTCGTGTTGCTTTTAGGGTTCGTCTATACGGGACTTTTAAGTTTACATGTAAGCCTTGGACTTTACCATGCGTATGCGATGGCATTCGTCATCTTTACGCAGTTTTTTGCAGGGTTTTTGCTCACGGTGTTTCCGCGTTATTTGGCTCGTCCTTCGGTTACGCAAAAGGCGTATATGCCCATCGTTTGGCTTATGAACGGCGGCGGTGTGCTGTTTATCGCCTTGTCGCTGTTTTCCGAAAAAGCGGTCATACTGCCGATGAGTCTTATTTTCGTCGGTTTTTGCCTTCTTTTCAAAACGCTTTGGCAGATGCAAACATCGAGCCACGTCACCACTAAAAAAGATACGACGTGGATGCTCGTCGCGTTTGGATTCGGTGTGCTCTCGCAACTGCTATTTCTTGCCGATTTTTTCATCGACGTTTATCGTTTGGCTTTAGGATGCGGATTTTATCTTTACCTCTTTTTCATTGTTTTGATCGTTTCGCAAAAGATGATGCCGTTTTTTACGTCCAATGCGATTGCGGGCTACACGATCAATAAAAGCAAATATTTTTTAGAGAGCATCTTTGCCGCATTGATCCTCAAAGTGCTTTTAGAAGGCTTCGAGATCAACGCTTTTGTCGCCGATAGTGCTTTATTTGCGATCGTAACGTACGAACTTTTGAAATGGCGACTCCCTTTTCATAAAGCTCCGGCAATTTTATGGGTACTGTTTCTTTCTATCGGGTGGGTTCCCGTCGCTTTTGCGCTTTTTGTCGTACAAGACTTTAGCGCGCTCTTAAGTGCTTCGATCTATGTGGAAAAAGCACCGCTTCACGCTTTAGCACTCGGGTACTTTACGACCGTTTTGATCGGCTTTGGAACAAGGGTTATTTTAGGACATTCGGGACGTACGCCCAAAGCGGACGCGTATGCGATAACGCTTTTTGGATTGATTCAAGCCATGACGCTTTTACGTATCGTAGCGGGGATTTTTCCGCAAATAGGTTATATGCATGCCATTTTGACGGTTGCAGGGCTTTGGATACTCATTTTCGGACTGTGGGCAAAGCGGTATATTAAGATTTTATTCGAGAAGTAACGCATCGTGTGAGCCCGCATATATGGGCTCACGTCTTGACATGTCGGCGATAATTGATGTGCCATAGGCGCGTGGGCTTTCTGCCGAAGAAAACATAGCGTTAGCGTAACGTAGGAAGCTTTGCTTTATACGTGCATCGGAATTTAAAGTCAAGAAACGACGTCAAAACCCGCTTCGTCGATCGCTTTTTCAAACACGCTCACGTCGATAGGTGCTTCGTATTCGATGATCGTTTTGCCGCTTGCAAGATCGACATCGACTTTGCTCACGCCTTTGATCGCTTCTAAAACGCCTTTGACGCTTTTGACGCATCCCATACAACTCATGCCTTTGACCGTTAAGGTAATATTTGCCATTTTTTTTCCTTATTAAAGTTTAATTTTCCAACGTCGAAGGAGCAGCGAATTGCTCACGACCGATACCGAACTCATCGCCATTGCCGCACCCGCGACCACGGGAGAAAGCATGCCCAAAAAGGCAAGCGGTATCGCTAGAGTATTATACACAAAAGCCAAGAAAAGGTTTTGTTTAATTTTTGACATCGTTGCATGGGAAAGATCGATCGCATGCAAGACGTTCATCGGATCGTTTTTCGTCAAAATAAGATCGGCACTCTCGATGGCGATGTCCGAACCTTGCGCCATTGCTACGGCAACGTCGGAAAGTGCGAGTGCGGGTGCATCGTTGATGCCGTCTCCCACCATACAAACGCATTCGTTTTGCGCCTTAAGTTCGGCGATTTTATCGGCTTTTTGAGAAGGTAAAACTTCCGAAAAGAGATGCGAAACCCCCAAGTTTTTTGCCACCGCTTGCGCACTGGCGTGATGATCGCCGGTGAGCATATACACCTTGATTTTTCGTTCCTGAAGTTTGGCAATCGCCTCTTTAGCACTCTCTCGAATCGTATCGGAAAGAGCGACGTAACCTAAAATCGTCTCTTTCGTTCCGAGGGCTACGATGCTATTTCCCTCGTCCAAATAAGGCTTGATCTTTTCGCTCACGTCGCATCCGCTCATTTGGGCAATAAATCGAAGAGAACCCGCATAGTAGACCACTCCGTCGATCACGCCCGAAATGCCTTGCCCAGAAACGTTCTGAAAATCGCTCATCGTGTATTTTGGAGACGATACGGCGGAAAGGACTGCTTTGGCAAGCGGATGGGTTGAGCCCTCTTCCAGTGCCGCGCAACGCGTTAAAATCTCTTCTTCGCTTGCATCGTCGTGTGCGATAACGGCATTGACTTTGACGTCGCCGTAAGTCAGGGTTCCGGTTTTATCAAAAACGACGGCCGTGATTTTGCCGATCTTTTCAAGCACTTCGGCGTTTTTAATGAGAATGCCCTCACTTGCCCCTCGACCCACGCCGACCATAATCGCCGTCGGAGTCGCAAGCCCTAAAGCGCACGGACATGCGATGACCAAAACCGCCACGGCGTTAATCAACGCATTTTCAAACCCTTCTCCCAGTATCCACCATGCTATAAACGTCATGAGCGCAATGCCGACGACGACGGGTACGAAAATACCCGAAATCGTATCGGCTAAGCGTTGAATAGGAGCTTTTGAGCCTTGCGCTTCTTCGATGAGTTTGACCACGGAGGCTAAAAACGTCTCAGAGCCGACTTTGGTCGCTTGGCATTTGAGCATACCGTCCGCGTTTTTCGTCGCACCCACGACTCTATCGCCTTTAGCTTTAGGAACGGGAAGGCTCTCTCCCGTCATCATCGACTCATCGACCAAACTACTGCCCTCAAGCACGATGCCGTCGGTCGGAATATTTTCCCCCGCTTTCACGACAAAAATATCGCCGACATGCAGTTTTTCAACGCTTATTTCCTCTAAAATACCTTCTTTTTCGACAAAAGCGGTTTTAGGTTGAAGATGCAGAAGTTTTTGAATGGCAAAGCCCGTTTTGGCTTTGGCGCGAAGCTCTAGCAGTTTGCCTAAAAGCACCAAAGTAATGACCGATGCGGAAGCTTCAAAATACAGATGCCCCGAGAGTCCGAACACCATGATGCCGAGGCTTAAAAGGTACGCCGCGCTCGTTCCTAAAACGACCAAAACGTCCATATTCGCACCGCCTCCCGCCAAACTTTTATACGCTCCTTTATAAAACTTAAGTCCTGCGTAAAACTGTACGATACTCGCTAAAATGAGTTGCAATAAAGGAGGCATATGCCAAAGATGATAGCCCGTGAGCATAAAGAGCATCTCGATCAAAAACGGTACGGTTAAAAGTGCCGAAACCGCAAATTGAAACCGTAGTTTTCGATACTCTTGCTCTTTTTCCAAACTTTTTTGCGCTGGGTCGACTTTTTCGAGTTCGCTCGCTTGAAAGCCCGTTTTCTCGATCGTTTGAATGATTTGCTCTAAATCAATGTCGGGGTTGGAAGAAGTGACGTGTGCACTTTCGGCGGCAAGATTGACGTTGGCGTTGACACCCTCTAGTTTGTTTAAAACACGTTCAATTCGCGCCGAACATGCCGCACACGTCATGCCTTTGACGTCAAGATCAAACTGTTTTTCGGACATTTTTTATCCTTGTTTTTTGTGACATTCTAACGCCTTGGGGCTTTTACGAAGATAAATAAACCGCCTTACATGTAAGCTCTTATTGCTCGTCTTGCTTCTCTTCCAAAAGCTCGACGGTTTCGACTTCGGGATTGAAATCTTGATAGTCTATCTTAGCATCTTTGAGACTTTTCGTCGCTTTGGCACCGAGTCGTTTGAGGTTTTCAACCCTACTCATAATGTTGCCCGAACCTTCGGTGAGTTGTTTGTGTGCGATATCGTAGCTGTTATTCAAGGTCTGGATTTGTGCACCTACACGTCTAAAATTCTCGGCAAAACCGACCATTTTGTCGTACATTTTTCCGGCTTCGTCAAAGAGTTTTGAAGCCAGCGTACTGGATTGTTCGCTTTGCCAGTAAAGATAAATCGTCCGCAACGAAACGGTAAGCGTGGAGGGATTAACGATGGCGATGTGTTTACGCAAAGCATACTCGTACAGTTTCGGATCTTCGCTCACGGCGACCGAAAAAGCCCCTTCGATAGGCACGAACATAAAGACGTATTGAAGCGTGCCTTGCTGATAATGCGCGTAATCTTTGGAATCCAGCGTATCGACGTGTTCGCGAAACGCCGCGCTTAACGTTTTGGCGGCATAGCGTTTCTCTTCGTCGCTCTCAGAGCGCACGTATTCGTCGTAACTGTTGAGCGACACTTTCGAGTCGATAATGATCGTTCGCTCTTGCGGTAATTTAATAATCACGTCGGGACGTTTGGTGCGTCCTTCTTCATCTTTATAACTCTCTTGCGTTTCGTAATGAACCCCTTTTAAGAGTCCCGAATATTCCAAAACGCTCTCCAAGATCATCTCTCCCCAACTGCCCTGACTCTGTTTCTTACCTTTGAGTGCTTTGGTCAAGTTTTCCGCTTCTTTCGAGATATTCAGTCCCGCGCGTGCCACCAGTTCGATCTCTTTGGAGAGTTCGGCAAATTTTTTCGTGCTGTGTTCTTGGGAGTTTTCCACGCTCTTTTTAAAAGTCTCTAAATTTTCTTTGAACGGTTTTAAAAGCGTTTCAAGCGATTTGGTCGATGTTTCGTCCAATTTTTGGAGCTTTTTCTCCAAGTGTTGTTCCATAATGGCATTGAGTTTGAGCTCCAATTTTTGGCTTTGCTCTTCTAAATCGGCTTTTAATGCGGCATTGCCCTCTTTTTGAGCGACAAGTTCGGCTTCCAGTTTAGCTTTTTGAACACTCAGTTCCATATTTTCACTTTGAAGCGTCGTACAAAAACTGCGCAATTCGCCAAGTTCTCTCGCTTTATCCCGAAACGAAGCGTAAAGCCAAAGTGCCGTCGCGATCATCCACACGCCGATGCCGACGAACAAAGCTATATTTTGTATTTCAAAAGACATATCACACTCCTAAAAAACGTACATGTAAGAAAATTAATTGATGTAGATCGTATCCAAAATCTGGTTTTTAAAACGGATATTTTCCAAATTTTGCTTCAAAACGCGGTTCTCTTCTTTGAGAATCGAATATTCGCCGTAGAGTTTATTAATATCGCGGCTCATATAGTAGATTTGGTTTTTGATATAAATTTTGGGCAAAATCAGCAAAAAAGCGACGCCGATGACCATATAGACCAATAACAAAAAGCGGAAATCGAGATTTTTTTCGACCCTTTGCTCCGCGTCGTACTGATCAAGTAGCTGATTTTTATCGTCCATTAGTCTCTTCTTATCTCAAAAATTCGAAGCTTTGCACTGCGACTTCGAGGGTTTTTTTTCAACTCCGCAGCACCCGCTTCGATCGGCTTCTTGCTCAGAAGTTTTCCGATAGCATGGTTGTTTCCGCACATACAGCGCATCACTTCGGGAGGGCAAATACAGTTTTGACTCCAGAGTTTAAACGTTTGCTTAACGATACGATCTTCTAAGGAGTGAAACGAAATAATTCCCACGATACAATGCTCAAGATCGGCATTTTTGATACTTTCTAAAAGCGTGCTCAAAACACCCAACTCATTATTGACCTCGATGCGAATTGCTTGAAACAGAAGCGTTGAGGGATGAATCTTCTTTTTGCCGCCGACTTTTTCGGCAATTTTGGAAAGTTCTTTGGCACTGCGTATCGGTGCTTTTGCCCTTGCGTCGCAAATGAGTTGCGCTAATTTTTTATACTCGTGAATCTCGCCGTATTCGCGTAAAATAAACTCCAACGCCTCATGATCGTAACGGTTGACGACATCGTAAGCACTGAGTTCTTGCTCGGGATTCATTCGCATATCTAAAACATCCGAATCAAAAGCAAATCCGCGCTCTTTTTTATCAAGTTGCAACGATGAAACGCCGATATCGGCAAGAATGCCTCGAATAGGTAGGTGTGCGTATTTTTTGATAACGGAAGCAAAATTACCGTGGTGAAACTGCACGCGATCGCCAAAACGTTCCAAGCGTTTTTGACTAAAGCGTAACGCTTCCGCGTCTTGATCGCAACCGATGAGTTTAATATGAGGATTTTGCTCTAAAAGTGCTTCGCTGTGACCGCCGTATCCAAGCGTACAATCCACGATAACACCCTCGTCGATACTTTGAAATGCGGCTTTGACTTCATCTAAAAGTACGGGGATATGAGGAATATTCACGCAAGATCCTTCCTAAAATTAAGGGGCGTATTATAGCGCATTTAGGCTTACAATCGCCTCATACGCCGCGTCCATCATGGTTGTTATTTCTTCACATGTAATGACGTAAGGCGGCATAAAATAGACCACGTTGCTAAGCGGTCTTAAGATCACCCCTCGTTTGAGAGCAAATTGAAAAATTTTCAAATTGACGCGAAATTCGACGGGATAGGTTTGAAGTTCGACCGCAGCGATCATGCCCGTTTGTCGAACGCTTTTAACGTTGGGCAATGCTTTAAAACGCTCTAAGCACTCGGCGATAAAAGCGATTTTTGCTTGATTTTTTTCCAATACCGCTTCGTTTTCAAAAAGATCCAACACCGCATTTGCGGCACTGCACGCGAGTGGATTACCCGTGTAACTGTGCGAATGCAAAAAGGCTTTAAATTCGGTGTAATCGCCATAAAACGCATCGTAAATTTTTTGGGTCGTCAACACCACCGAAAGCGGTAAATATCCGCCCGTAAGTCCTTTAGACAAGGTCATAAAATCCGGACTAACACCGGCGTGCTCACACGCAAACATTTTACCCGTCCGACCGAACCCGACCGCGATTTCATCGGCAATAAGATGAATATCGTAACGATCACACAGTTTGCGAGCGAGCGTAATGTAAAGCGGATGGTACATGTGCATGTAACCGGAACACTGAATTAACGGCTCAATAATCAAAGCGGAAATCTCCGTGCCCTTCTCTTTGAAAATAGATTCTAATCCTGATGCGGCTTCACGCGCCGCCTCTTCGCTTTGATCTTTGGGAACGGGTGCTTGAAGCGTCGGTATCAATATATCTTCGTAAATCTCTTTATACAATGCAACGTCGCCTACGGAAAGCGCACCGATCGTCTCTCCGTGATAACTGTTTTGCAAGGAGACAAACAAAGGACGCTTTTGCCCTTTATTTTGATGGTATTGGAAGCTCATTTTCAGAGCGACTTCGATCGCACTCGAGCCGTTATCCGCGTAAAAACACTTTTCCAAACCCAAAGGGGCAAGCTTGCATAGCCGCTCGGAAAGTCGGATAATAGGTTCATGCGTAAATCCGGCAAAAATAACATGCTCTAAGGTGTCGATTTGCTCTTTGACTTTTTGGTTGATATACGGATGCGTATGCCCGAAAAGATTGACCCACCATGAACTAACACCGTCAATATAACGGTTGTTATTAAAATCGGTTAAATAGATGCCATGAGCACTTTTAATCGGGATTATCGGAAGCGTTTCATGGTCTTTCATTTGAGTGCAAGGATGCCAAATATGCTTTAAATCGGCATCCATTAACGTTTGTGGATTCATGATACTTTTTGACCTTTTTGTTAGGAGGATTCTTTGAATTTATCGTTATTTAATAACTATATGGATAGAATTATATCAAAATACACCGTTCTTAAAGGGTTTGAATGATTACGTGGATGCAACGTCATAAAAAATACTTGGTCGTTACGATTTGGATTAGTACGATCGCTTTCGTAGGAGCCGGTTTCGTCGGCTGGGGTGCTTACGACTTAAATAAAGACCGTGCGGCGTCCGTAGCAAAAGTCGGTCACCGTTCCATCTCCGTACAAGAATTTCAATCCGCATATGCCAATCACTTCGCTCTATACAACAACCTTTTAGGCGGCAAACTGACCCAAGAACAAGCCGAACAAATGGGGCTTGATAAAATCGTCATGCAAAATCTTATCAATCAAGCATTAATACTTAATTACGCCGATGAAATAGGACTTTTGGCTACTAAAGAAGATGTCAAAGAACGCTTGGTCAATACGCCGAATTTTCAAAACAACGGTACGTTCAGTAAAGAGATGTATTACTCGATTTTAAAAGCAAACCGTATTAATCCGAGCGATTACGAAAAAGGCTTGGAGAAAGAGATTTTATACGCCAAATTGGAAAAAGCGTTTAAACTTCCCGCGACGGCAAAAGAGATCGAACTTTTTACTTCGGCATTTTTTATGGAAGACCGTTTATCGGTGGCTTCCGTGACCTTAGACCCTAACGAGGTCAACGTGAACGAAGAGCAAATTAAAGCCTATTGGGACGCACATAAATCAAACTACCTTACGAAAAAAAGTTACGTGATCGATCTCATTACGATTGCTTCTTCGGATGTTAAAGTCGATCCAAAAGAATTAGAAGAATTTTATGCGCAAGAAAAACATAATTATACCCATCCAGACGGTAAATTGATGAGTTTTGACGAGGCGAAAGACGCGCTTTTGAAAGATTTCAAACTCAAAGCCGACAAAAAAACGGCACTTGAAACTTATTTAGCGTTCAAAAAAGGTGAGACGAACGCTACGGAAACGAAAACGATCTACGACGACGATGCAACGTTTCCGGTCGATAAAATCCAAACGGCGGCAAAAGATGAAGTGTTAAAACCGTTCATCGTAGAGCATCGCTACGTCGTTGCGAAAGTCAAAGAGATTAAATTCCCAGAACCGATGCCTTACGAACTTGCAAAAAAAGAAGCCGCTAAAAATCTCCTCGACGAACTCAAATCGGCGGCTTTGGAGAAAAAAGCGCAAGCCAAACTCGACACGTTTAGCGGTACCGATATCGGGTTTGTTAGTCGAGACAGCGTGAAATCGATCGCGGGACTAAGTGAAGCAAAAAGTACCGAATTTTTAAGTCACGTTTTTGATAACACGGCAAAAAAAGGTTACCAAGTTATTGACGGGAAAGCCATTGTTTACGAGATTTTGGAACAAAAGTTGCTTAATAATGACAAAGCTAAGCAATACGTTAGTATGATTAGCGAGAATGTGGCACAAGCAAAGCAAACGGACTTGAATCAAAATCTGATTAAAAAGCTTGCGACGATTTATCCGATCGAGCAATATTATAAAGGAAAATAGTTGAGCACTACGATTTTAGGCATTGACATTGGTTCAACCAAGATTTGCGCAATTATTGCTCAAAAAAGTGATGACGGCGACATCAAAATCTTAGGCGCGGGTATTGCAAAGTCTCAGGGTCTAAAAAAAGGTATTATTACCAATATCGACCTTGCTTCAAAATCCATTCGCAATGCACTCAACGATGCGAAACGTGTTGCCGGTACGCAGTACGAACGCGTAATCGTTTCTATTTCCGGAGCATATACGAAAAGCGTCGATAGTAGCGGTATCGTCAATATTCCTAACCGTGACATCGGTATCAAAGAGATTAACCGAGCCATGCAAATGGCGGATCACAATGCCAACATTCCAAACGAATATGAAAAACTGCACGTATTACCTTACAACTTTAAAGTCGACGACCAAGAATTCATTGAAGACCCCTTAGGAATGAACGGGGCAAGACTCGAAGTCCAAGTGCATATTATTACGGCACAAAAATCTTCGTTAAGCAATCTTCGTAAAGCCGTCAAATCCGCAGGCGTCGAAATCGACAATATCGTTTTGAACTGCTATGCATCCGCTATCGCCGTTTTAAACCACGACGAGAGAGAACTCGGCGTTGCGGTTATCGATATGGGCGGCGCGACATGTAACGTCATGATCCATGCGGGCAATTCGATGCGCTTCAACGACTATTTAGGCGTCGGGTCGCTCAATATTACCAACGATTTATCGACGGCACTTCACACGCCTTTAGGTGCGGCTGAAGAGATTAAAATCAACTACGGCTCTTTAAAAAACAATTCCAACGAACTGATCGAACTTCCCGTAATCGGAGATGACGGGTCTACGCATGAAGTTTCGCTCAATATCGTTTCCAACGTCATTTACGTTCGCGTGGAAGAGACTTTAATGATTTTAGCCAAAGCACTCGAAGACAGTAGCTTTAAAGAACAAATCGGAGCCGGCGTCGTTTTAACGGGCGGTATGACGAAATTAGACGGTATTCGAGAATTGGCCTCCGCCATTTTCGACAACGTGCCGATTCGTATCGCAAAACCGAGAGAGATAGACGGTCTTTTTGAAACCTTACGGGATCCGAGCTATTCAACCGCTATCGGACTCGTGCTTTACGGAGGCGGTCAATTTACGCCGTACGAAATCGATTCGAATAAAAAACTACGTTACAAAGAGGAGACGATTGAACCGAGTCGCCATCACCATCAAGAAAAACTTTTTGACGACATGGATGACGACGAGATGGAAGAAAATGAACCGACGACAAGCAATACGAACGTCAAATTACCAACAGACAACGCGAAAGAAAAACTGAAAGACTTGGCAAATATCCAAGAAGAACATAGCGAGGGCTTCGGCGCAAAGTTATGGAACAGATTGACACAACTATTTTAGAGAGGGGTACGGGGTTATGAACGGATTTAGCATAGAAGAATCAAAAGGTGTTTACGGCGCTAAAATAAAAGTGATCGGCGTCGGTGGCGGCGGCGGTAACATGATTAACCATATGGTACGAGAAGGTATTAACGGTATCGACTTGATTGCCGCTAACACGGATGCACAGGCCCTGGAAAATTGTTTGGCAAAAACCAAAATTCAACTCGGCAAAAAAGGACTCGGTGCGGGCATGCGCCCCGAAGTCGGAAAAGAATCCGCCTTGGAAAGCTATGAAGAAATTAAAAGTTCTCTTGAAAAATCCGACATCGTTTTCATTGCTTCGGGATTCGGCGGCGGTACCGGTACGGGTGCCGCACCGATCGTTGCACAAGCGGCAAAAGAAGTCGGCGCATTAACCGTTGCCGTCGTCACGCGTCCGTTTGCGTTCGAAGGTAAAAAACGTGCCAAACTTGCCGATCTCGGAATTAACGAGCTTCGCAAAGAAAGCGATTCGATCGTTATTATTCCTAACGATAAACTCCTCTCTATCGTTGACGCAAAATTCGGTATTAAAGACAGTTTTAGAATCGTCGACGACGTTTTAAGCCGCGCGGTCGGTGGTATGAGCTTGGTCGTTCTCTCTTCCGGACAAAGCGATATTAACGTGGACTTTGCCGACGTACAAACCGTTATGAGCCATCGCGGTATGGCATTGATGGGTATCGGCGAGAGTACCGGAGACGAAGCGGCGATCGAAGCGATCAAAAGTGCCATCGAATCTCCGTTATTGGACAACATGTCGATTAACGGTGCATTAGGCGTACTCGTTCATTTCCAACTTCCTCCAACCTATCCGTTGAACGAAATCAGTACGGCGATGGGGCTTATTATGGATTGTGCCGACGAAGATGCCGACGTCATTTTCGGTACGACGACCGATGAAAATATGCCTGAAAACAGTGTAAGAGTGACGATTGTCGCAACAGGATTTGAAAATAAAGCGGAAGCTAAAGAGCTAAAAGCACTCAATACTAACCAAGAAGCCATTAAAAAAGAGCGTATTTTACGCCTCAAAAAAGTCAGCGGCGGTTATGAAGGACAAGACGATTATCTTGATATCCCAACATACATTCGCCACCAAATGGACTAGAAGCACCCCCCCTAACTCCTCAAAACCTCTCATCAAAAAGAGGGAAGCTTGAACTTCCCTCTTTTAACGTTGTGACAACCACCCGCGCCTTAATAAAAGAACTAACTGAAAGCCCATTAACGTCTTCATCACAAGTTCGCTTTGTTTATGCATCGTAAAGAAAGCATCGCTTGTCGTGTGTTCTGCGCCTAATTGTTGAGCATGGACGATAAAAGGCGTATAGTAAAAAATAAATAAACCCGTCGTAATCGCACATCCTAAAGAAAGAAAAAACGAAAGCATATCGTTTCTTTGACGCGCTAGCGTTGTTTGTACTTCAAAAATCATACTGTAAAGGGCAATAAAACCGATTACCAGATTGGTTTTTAAAAAAACTTGCGTCATTAAAATACCGCTTTGAAAGTGCGTTAAAACACCCTCTCCTAAATAGTTTTGGGGAAAGAAAATCACCGGAGCGACAAAAGCACCCGCCGCAATTTCAACGCCTAAAGCAATTCCCAATACCATCAAATACAGTGATGTCAAACTTTTCATTTTTGCTCCTTGATCCAAAATCCGCGATCCAAGCCCGCTAAATCTTGGTAAAACTCGATCTCAAGACCCTTTTGCTTTGCATAGCATGTCAGGGCGATTCGCTGATCGTACCCCATTTCGCATACCAGGGTTTTAATCTCATGCTGGGCGTATAAGTCGATGATACGACATAACATTTCATTCCCCTTCTCTCCTCCGAACAATGCCAACGAAGGCTCATACGAAAGTCCTTTTCCTAAAGGCTCGTTCAAAGCGATATAGGGCGGATTCGATACCAAAATATCGATCGATCGGTGAATACCCGCCAAATAACTTCCCTCGATAAATTCGATACGATCTTCGACACCGTGCAAACGTGCATTTTTTTTTGCGACCTTTAACGCTTCTCCTGAAATATCAACGGCTATAATCGAAGCATCGGGCAGTAAATGAGCCGTCATAATAGCAATAATGCCGCTTCCCGTACCGATTTCAACAATCACGGGCGAACTCAAAGCGCGTGCTTCTTCGACGACTTTATCGACCAAAAGTTCCGTTTCGGGACGCGGAATTAAGACGTTTGAATCGACGTAAAACGTTTTTGCATAAAATTCGGCACGCTCTAAGATATATTCCAACGGCTCATACCTCGTACGTCGGTTCATCCACTCCTCAAAAAGCGGAGGTAAAACGATCTCTTCATCTCCGTGCGCTACGAGCCAGCTCGTCTCTTTGCGTAACAGTTCCGCTAAAAGTATCATCACCTCTTTTTGAGGAACGTCGCTAACGTCTTTGAGCAAACGCGCATAATGAACAACGATCTCTTTAATGCGCACACGCGTCCTTTGCCGAAGATTCAAAACGCATACCGAGTCGTTCCAACCGTGCGGTTAACGGCGGATGGGTAAAATAAAGTGCGATCGTTAAAGGATGTGCAAACGGAAAGCTTTTATTTTCATCGGCTAGCTTGATTAACGCGGCACGTAACGCTTCTTGATTTTCGCATTCGCTCCCGTAAGCATCGGCTCTATACTCGTTGTAACGGCTCAAAAGTCCGAACAAAGGCATCATCGCAAACGAAATAACCGGCGAGAGCAACAGAAAAAGAGCGATGACGACATGCGCACTCGGTTCTACATGTAAAGATTCAAACAAACCTAAAGGAAGGTTTCCAAAAAGCGCGAACATGATGAAAAGCATCAAAGCACTTGCGGCAATATTTTTAAGAATATCCTTATGCGCAAAATGCCCCAACTCGTGTCCCAAAACCGCCAATAATTCGGACGTCGTCAATTTGGCAATCAACGTATCGAATAAAACGACCCGTTTTGAACGCCCAAGTCCACCGAAATAAGCATTTAAACGGTTGTCTCGTTTACTGGCATCCAAACAAAAAACGCCGCTGCTATGTAGTCCGGCTTTATCCAACAAACGCTCGATCGCACTTTGTAAATTTTCGTCTTGAAGCGGTGTAAGTTTGTTGAATATCGGAACGATCACGACCGGATAGATCATATTGATAAATAAAACCACCGCAAACGAAAAAGCAAACCCGTACATCCACCAATCCTTGAACGTATCGATAATATAAGCCATTGCGACAAAAAAAGCACCTCCGAACACTATGAACATCGCGACAGACTTACATTGGTCAAGGAAAAACGTTCGAGGAGCTATCGTTGAAAAACCGAACTTTTTATCCAGTACAAACGTTTGGTAAAGATCAAACGGAAGAGATAAAAGATAATTGACGCCAATAAAAACAAGCACGTAAACTGCGGAATTTAAAAGAGTGTTTTCAAAAAAGACGATCTCGTTTAAACGACGCAATCCAAACGTAATCCACACAAAAAAGAGCATAAAGTCGTACAACGTCGTTACCAAAGAGAGCTTTTGCGACGCTATTTTGTACGCGGCGGCTTTTCTATAATTAGCGGCTGATAAGACAATCGGCTCAAACCGTTTTGCTTTCTCGACAAAACCGATCTCCATCAAAGCGGCATACAGCTTGATCAAAAGATAAAGACAGTAAAGCCCTAAAATCCATTCTAACATTCTCATCTATCCTTCATACGATAAAGTGCCGTATGATACCAAGATTTGATCAATATTTTCTAAATCATAACATTGCAACGCATTTGTAACGCATCGTAGTGTATCCTTTCTCTATATATTATCAAATAACTTTCTTATTTGATTATCACTAAGAGAGAATTTAAACATATTATTAGGAAGATCAGTTTACGATGTAATGAATGTTATTTAGTTAGGGGGAAAACTATGACAATCGGGAAACAACTCACGGGCATCTTGGTAGTCGCTATTTTAGGTACGTGTACTATTTTCGGGATTGCGTTGCAAAAAATGGATCACGTTTACGACGAGACTAATTACGCAAACGTCAATTCCATTCCAAGTATCGATCTTTTAAACGATACCATGCAAAACGGTTATCGTTTGCGCCTTAATTTATGGGAGCATATCACCCATGACGCACCGGAAGAAAAAATAAAACGCGACGAAGCGATTCAAAAAGTAAGGCAAAGCATCGAAGCGTCGTTTAAAACCTATGAGACGATGGTCTCCGACGCTAAAGATAAAGAACATTTAGCCAAAGATAGAGCTATGCTTGCGAAAGCCTTAGAAATCATCGAAAGCGTTAGCAAACTCTCCAAAGAAAATAAAATGCTCGAAGCCGCGACACTGCTTAATAAAAGTCGCCCTATTTTACTCGATTTTACAAAAGCCTTAGATGCGCACATCAAATACAATATCGAGATTTCGAAAAAAATGGCGGATAATGCGATAGAAGTTAAGCACAATGCCGATACGTGGATGTTTATCGTTTTAGTGCTTGTCGCCGTAACAGTTTTTATCACGACCTTTTATATTCGCAAAAATATTATGCACGGCGTTCACCTGATTCGCGATAGCATCACGGGTTTTGTGCAACACAAACGTCTTAACTTTCGGATTCCTTACGAGAAAGCCAATGAAATCAAAGAGATCGTCGATAGCTTCAATGCACTCGTTTGTACCTTGGAACAGACGATTATCGATGCCAAGAACTCTTCCAGCGAAAATGCTTCGGTATCCCATGAACTCAGCACTACGAGCATGCAAATCGGACGTAACGCCGAACAAAGCTCTTTGATCGTCGAAAATACGATTCACGAGATTGATGCCATCAAAACGTTTGTTCAAGAAACCGCTAAATTATCGGACGTTACTAAAGATAAAATCGCTTTGGCAAACGACAAACTCTCGCGCGCAAAAAATGAGATTATTACGCTTCGAAACGACGTCGAAGGGGCCAGTCAAGCCGAAACCGCCTTGGCTCAAAAATTAGAGCAGATGAGCCGTGACGCCGAACAGGTCAAGCATATCTTAACGGTTATCTCCGATATTGCCGATCAAACCAATCTTTTAGCCCTCAATGCCGCTATCGAAGCCGCACGTGCCGGTGAGCACGGTAGAGGTTTCGCGGTTGTCGCCGATGAAGTACGTAAACTTGCCGAACGCACGCAAACGTCGTTAACCGAAATCAATGCCACGATTAACGTCATCGTTCAAGCTATCGTCGACTCTTCGGATCAAATGAACAAAAACGCACGCAATATTCAAAGACTCTCAAACGTATCAAGCGAAGTAGAAAGTACCATCGTCGATACGACGAGCGTGATGGACGAAACCGTCACGACGGTTGCGTCCAACGCCAAAAATTCGCGAACAATATCACAAGACACCGATAAAATCGTCGAAATGGTCTCAAATATCAACACGCTTACCAGCCAAAATGCAAGAAGCGTCGAAGAGATTGCCGCGGCAGCAGATCATCTTTCCCGTTTGGCGGAAAACCTGAATAACAAACTCAACCAATTCCAATCCTAATCACTTCTACGGGCAAGGCTTTTTGCTTTGCCCGCTTAATGGTATAATACGCGCAAAAACAAGGTACTCGTTTGGCACTTCTAGATCTTATCGGCATTCATAAAGCATACGAAACACAAAAAATTCTCTCAGACGTCGACTTTTCGCTCCATGCAAACGAACGTGTAGCCCTTATCGGCAAAAACGGCGGCGGAAAATCGACCTTAATGAAAATTCTCTACGGTCTATTGGAACCGGACGAAGGAAGACGTATTCTTCAAAAAAACACGACGATCGGTATGCTCGATCAAACCCCGCGTTTTAAAGAGGGGATGAACGTCAAAGAGGCGATCGAAGAGGGTCTTCAAGAGCTAAAAACGGCTTTAACGCGCTACCATCAGCTCCTTAAAACACTGGAAACCGACTTTCATAACGAATCGCTTCTCAAAGAACAAAGCGAATTGGTAACCTATTTGGAACTGCACGATGCATGGAATTTGGATGAAAAAATCGAACGTGTTTTGGAAGTTTTCGATCTGAAACAATTTGAACAAAACGACGTAACGATGCTAAGCGGCGGTGAACAACGCCGCGTGACGCTCGCAGGCCTGATTTTACAAAAACCCGATATTTTACTTTTAGACGAACCGACGAACCATTTGGACGTCTATATGGTCGAGTTTTTAGAACAAATGATTTTAAACGGTAAATTTACTTTGCTCTTTATCTCGCACGATCGTTATTTTATCGACCGAATCGCAACGCGTACGATCGAAATCGAAGAGGGATCGTTACGAAGTTTCGACGGAGGATACGAACGCTATTTGACATGTAAAGAACAACTGATTCTCTCGTTACAAAAACAGCACGAAAATCTTCTCAAATACTTAAAAGGCGAAGAGGAGTGGTTAAAACGCGGCGTCAAAGCCAGACTCAAACGCAACGAAGGACGTAAACAAAGGGTTTTCGAATTACGCGATCAGGCAAAAAAAAATCCTTCACTCGTTCGCAAGCTCAAATTGGAGTTGGAGCGTGAAAAGCACAACTTTAACGGCGATAAAATTCTCAATAAGCAAAAGATGCTATTTGAAATGGAATCCATCGCTAAGACGCTCGGAGAAAAACCTCTCATTCAAGGATTTTGTGCCCGTATTTTACAAAAAGATCGCATTGCTATCGTCGGCAAAAACGGTGCCGGCAAGTCGACCCTTCTCAAAATTCTCCTCGGCGATCTAGCAATCGATCAAGGTTTGATGAAAAAAGGTGAGTTTAAAATAGGCTACTTTGACCAACAACGTGTAATGCTTGACGACGCCAAAGACTTACTCGAAACGTTTTGCCCTAACGGAGGTGATCGCGTAGACGTCAAAGGAAAGAATATGCACGTTTTCGGCTACCTCAAAAACTTTCTTTTTCCCAAAGAAGATCTGGCTAAAAAGATAGGCGTTTTGAGCGGCGGCGAAAAAAATCGCGTAGCATTGGCACTTTTGTTTACCCAAGAAGTCGACTGCTTAATCTTAGACGAACCGACCAACGATTTGGACATACCGACCATTAACATTTTGGAAGAATACATTCAAAGTTTTCAAGGTGCGGTTATCTTCGTCAGCCACGACCGCTATTTCGTCGATAAAATCGCCACGAAACTCTACGTTTTTAAAGGCGAAGGTCGTATCGAAGAGAGCTATCAAAACTACAGTGAATACCTTGAAATCGAAAAAGAGATAGCCGAACTCGAAGCCATGGAAAAAGAGACGTCAAGCGATAGTAAAGACGCACCTTTAAAAATGCAAAAAAATAAAGAGGCGATGTCCCTCAAACTGAGCTACAAAGAACAACAAGCTCTTAAAACCCTTCCGCATCAAATCGAAGCCCTTGAAGAAGAGATCAAAACGATTAAAAAATGCCTTGAAAATCCCGATTGTTACCAAAAAATCGGATTAACGAAACTTTCAGAGGATTTGCAATCAAAAGAAGATGCTTTAGAACCGCTTATCGAAGCGTGGCTTGCGCTTGAAGAAAAAATCGAAACAATGCAAAAAGGCTAAAGAGCCTTTTGCATCATACTTTAAACGAAGAGAGCGTCGAGTCTAAGTTTTGAGACGACTCCAACATTTTTCCGGAGATGACGGAGAGCTCCTCGGCGATCTTTTCGTTATTGTTCGAAAGGCTCAAGGTTTTTTTCATCTGCTCCATCATTTGGTTGGTCAAGTGAGAGATTTCCACGACTTTTTTAGACGCTTTTTTCGAGATTTCAATGGATTGAATCGTTCGGTTACGCGTCTCTTCCGTCTCATTTTGTACCTCAACGGCATTGTCGGAAATAAGGCGAATATTGTCCGCATTGGTTTCCATATGCGCACTCAGTTGCGTCACGCCTTGAACGATAACGCTAATCGTCGCATCGATCTCCGCTAGAGATTTTTGCGTACGCTCGGCCAATTTGCGTACTTCATCGGCAACAACCGCAAAACCTCTGCCGTGTTCTCCGGCACGTGCGGCTTCAATGGCGGCGTTAAGAGCTAAAAGGTTGGTCTGATCGGCAATATCTTTGATCATCTCTAAAACGCCTTTAATCTGGTCGGTTTGTGCGACGACGCTTTGTATTTGGTGCGCCATATCTTGTTCTTGTTCGCTTGCGCCGTTGATTTTTTGAACGACGTCGTTTAACGATAGACTCATACGTTCCAAAACACTAAAGGAAGCGTTATTGTCTTCTACGGTATGAATCGCTAACTCTTCAGAAAGATCAAGGTCGGCTTCGATATCTTTCATAAGATCGAACGACGTTTTAATTTGCTTCGCTTGCTCAAAAACGCCTTGCGAAAAAGTAGCGGCATTGGTATTAAGCGTTTCACCCGTATGTTCGACGTTTTTGGAAATCGTTTGCGACGCGACGATAATCGATTGGATTTTTTCGATGAAAAGATTGATATGATGTGCAATTTCTCCCATCTCGTCTTGACTGCTGATATTAACGCGTGCGGTTAAATCGCCGCTTCCGCCGGAGAGATTTTTAATCCTTTCCAGTAAAATTCCCAAAGGATTCCCGACCACGCTTTTTAAAACCCACATGATTAAAATCGACGTCGCTAATAGCGAAAGAGCGAAGATCGTAACGAGTTTCCAACTCACCGCACCGATATAGGCGTCGATTTCTTCAAACGAGAACGTCATATCCATGACGCCCAAAACATCGCCTTTTTGGGACGTTGCATGACAGGCCAAACAATCCGGCTCGGCAATAAGCGGTTTTAAAAGACGTAAGCGATGACCTTTAGCATCGTCTAACGTTGAGCTCGTTTGGACGGGATTTTTAAACATTGCGACGACGGCTTCATCCGTCGAAGGCTTGGCATCAATTCCGAACGTATCGATAACGTTTTGGGATTGGTGGATTTTAAGTTCTTTAATGCCTTTCATTCCTTCAGCATCTTTGAGCGACTTTTCGATGAGGGCTCTATCGCCTAAGTTCATCGCGGCACGTACCGTTTGAAAAACCGATTGACTCAAAAGATTCAGATTGTTCTCACTTTGAATTTGTGAAGATTTTTTAAACTCTCCCACGATCACAAACTGTAAAATAACAAAACTGACCAATAAAAGCGGAATGAGCGTAAAGCCGATTTTTGTTCCGATACCCTTTTTCATACCGATGCCTTTCGTACGTTCATAATTTCAATCAAACTCATATCTTCAAGCATCTCGTACAGTTCCGCGCTTCCGACCTCCACGATCAAAGCATAATGATCCATCTTAATCACTTTAATTAAGAAACCGATTAAAGAGGAGGTAATAATAAACGAGTCTTGAAGAAAAAGCCGAATCGGAACGTCGATATGGCTCGTATGTGCTTTTAAAACGGCTTCTTTAATGGCTTGCGTATCACTGACGGTTTTAATCGTCCCCGTAACGACGACGTCGACACTCTCACTGCGTACTTTTGTTACCACGTGCATTCTTTTCCCCCAAAAACCTTACGTTCACTCATTATAATACATATTCTATCGATTGTAACTAAAGATCGACTAAAAGCGTGAGAGTATCTTCTATTTTTAAACACCGAGTGCTTTTTTGACGGTATCGTTTGCCATCGAAATATTCCAAGCAGGCTCCCAAACGAGCTCGATCGTACATGTTGCGACGTTCTCTAACTTCAAAACCGCCTCCTTCGTCCATTGTTGCATCAGTTCATGCAACGGACATCCTTTCGTCGAGAGCGTCATACGTACGTAAACATCCTCGCCTTCAACGCGTACACCGTAAATTAACCCTAAAGAAACGATGTCAAAGCCGACTTCCGGATCGATGACGGTTTGAATGGCTTGATACACTTCGTTTTCACTACATATCATTTTAGTTTTCTCCTTTATACGTAAATGCGTAAACAACGTTAAACGCAACCAATAAAACACAAAGCATCACGCCCAAACACGCACCGTAGAAAAGAACTTGAAGATGCAAGAGCGTCGCAATGCTTAAACACACGACGGAAATAAACAGTAAAAATGCCTGCACGTCGGCACTTTCGGTATGAACCATTTGGTGCAAAAGCGGCACTTTTTGTTTCCCGACGAGCGGGGAAAAAGTTTTATACCAAATTAAAAACGGCAAAATCTTGTATAAATGTCCGACGATGAACGCCAACAAAAACCCGAAGAAAAAGAGTTCCGCAGCCGCAAATAAATAACGCTCCTGAGCCTCGATGAAAAAAAGTAGTAGCATCACCATCGCACCGAGAAGCGACAAAAACGAGAAGAAGAGATTTTTTACCCAATAATCGTTTTGCTTTCGCACCCTAACGCTAAAAATAATTCCCATCTGAAACAGGTACAACCCCATCGAGATAAGCACCGACCCAAGACCCGCATAAAATACCACCGTAGGCAACGCCGCGACCAATGCTATCACGGCAACGCTTACGCCGATACCGTGCAAAAATAACGCCGTATGAATGTAGCGGTCTTTGAATCCGTGGGCTAAAGAGAACATCGGAATCAGTACCATTGAAACACCCATAACGATCATCATAACAAATCCGAGAAGCGTGCCGATAACATGAGCTTTAACCCACGCATCGACGTCGATGCTGAGCATTCCGTGTGCTAAAACGAGCCCCAATAAAATGCCGAGCGTGACCGCAACCGCTAAAAAGATGGTTCCCATCAACAGATAACTGCTGACGATGCTGTTTTTTTCTAAACGGTAAAACGTTAAAAAGACGTTCGCACAAAAAATAGCGATTGACAGGTATGTTAAGAAACCGCCGTAAGCGATCAAAAGATGCCATTGGGGATACCGAAAGCCTATAACCATCATACTCAGTCCAATGATATAAGCGTAAAACTGAACGTAGGCAAAATCTTTGGAAAAAAGCGGTATTTCTAACACGACCGGCAACAGTTGATACATTGCCCCGAAGATGACCATCATCACGAAACCTAAAAGGTATAAGTGGGCGAATGAGGCGAGGCTAAAAGAGATTCCGTAACCGGAAAGATCGGGATAAACCTCAAAAAGCGCCACCGTGCTTAAGAGAAGAAAGACCACGGCGGCAATGAAAAAATGTGCTACCAACGCAAACGGCGGAGCCATTTCGGTCGCGAGCGATCGCATCGTCTTAACCCGCACACTGTTTTTGGCTAAGATCGGCTTGATCGCTTACGCCTTCTTTGTACGAAAAGATCAATTGAAGTTTTCCCTCTTCGAGCTGTGTCGTTTCGATATCGTAAAATTTTTCGACTTTTGCCAACAAACCGACCGGAGAGCGATGGTTGATCATCACGACTTTTTTCGTGACGCTGTCCAAAAGCTCGAGCGCCAGCATCGCATTGATCATAGGCTCGGGAGGAATGCACGCCGAAGTATCGAAATAGATGTATGACGTGCCGTGCGCTTCATACGTAAAAAACGGCACCGTCGCGTCTTGGACGGTGAAAGAGTGAGCGGTATCGGGTAACATAGTTTTGTCCTTTTTTTTTGACACCACTATAACCCTATTTGAGACAAAATTCCTTAATCTATATCAAGCACGTTAGCGAATTTCGGCACGCCTTGAAACGCCGATGAGCTTTTCGTTCGGGAAATTGTAAAAGCTTACGAAATTGGGCGACATATCTTTAATAAGCCCGTAAAGTTTCCACCACAATGAGGAAGAGACGATCTCCTCGTCGCCGTAAAAGATGGTACGTTCGTTAATTTTTTGGCTTTTTAAAATTGTTTCCATATTGAAAATTTCCATGTAACCGACGTAAATCACGAGCAAATCAAGTCCTGAAGCAAGATTGCTCAGTTCACATTCGATACCTAAGGGCTCGCTGGTCGGCTTCATTTTAACGATCACGTTTCGCTCGTAAATAATGCCGTTTTTGAACATCGTTTTGGGGATATACGCCGGAATATTCTCTTTTTTACGCGCGAAGAAAAGTGCCGTACCGCCAATGTGCGGTTGAGACGCGTAGTACGCTTCGTATTCTTTCACAAACGTCTCTTTTTCGACGGAAATAAATGAGGCATACAAACGTTTTTGCCCTTGCGTATACAGGATAATCAATCCTAACGGAACCGAAGCGATCAACAACGACCAATAACCGCCGTGCGGAATTTTTAACAAACAGGAACTAAAGAAAATAAGGCTCGTCGTTCCCGAAAGAACCGAAAACGCCATTTTAATCCATGCTCTTTGATGGGCGAAAATCATGCACATTAAACACCCCGTGATGCTCATCGCTCCCGAAACCGCTAAACCGTATGCCGCGGCTAATTGGGCGGATTCTTGAAACACGAACAGCATCACGATAACACAGATAAACAAAAACCAATTGATCGAACCGACGTAGATTTGAGAGTTTAATTCATGCGACGTGTACGCAACGCGAAAGTGAGGGAAAATGCGCGTCGTCATCGCTTGATACAAAACGGAAAAAATACCGCTGATCATTGCCTGCGACGCAATAATCGTCGCCAAGATCGTTAAAATTAAAAAAGGAACGTACATGTAAGGCGCAAACTCTTGCATCATTTCAAACAAAGGGCTTCCGACGCATTCGGGATGCGTCAATAAAAACGATCCTTGCCCGAAATAACTAAGCACCAAAGCACTAAACGCAAAAACCCATCCTTTTAAAATCGGAAGCCTCCCCAAATGCCCCATATCCGCATACAACGCTTCGCCTCCGGTCGTTGCAAGAACGATGTCCGCTAAAAGCACAAAGGTAATCCACGGATGATGATAGGCAAACGAAATCGCATACGTCGGATTGATCGCCGAAAGAATCGTGGACTCTTGGAATACGTAAAACAATCCTACGCTCGCTAAACTCAAAAACCATACCACCATAATCGGACCAAACGCTGCGGCAACCTTTTCGACGCCTTTTTTTTGAACGACAAACAGTCCTAGCGCAATCAACGACGCTAAAAGGAGAAGATAAAGTCTTGGCGTCTCTTCGTAATGCGGAATCAATAAAACGCCTTCGACCGCACTCAAGATACTAATCGCCGGCGTAATCACTCCGTCGCCGATCATAAGAGAAATCCCTAAAAATCCTAAAATCGAAACGATCGTTCCGGTTTTGGCATGCCGAAGATACGGTGTTAAAATTTGGACTAAAACGACCGTACCGCCCTCACCTTTTTGGCTCAGGCTCGTAGCGAGCCATGCGTATTGAATCGTCACTAAAACGACTAATGCCCAAAAAACAAACGATAAAATTCCCAAAATACTCTCGACCGTCGGAGGAACGATCATAAAGATCACCGCCAAGGTATAAATCGGACTCGTTCCGATATCGCCGTAAACCACTCCTAACGCTTTGATCGTCATCATCTCTTTTTTGATACATTCACCGATTTTCATGAGAGCCTTAATGTTTCTTGGATTGTTAACCTAAAAAGGATTATAAAACGAGACGCGTTAAAAAAGTATCAAAATAGTAAAGTGCTTAAAACGCTCGCGATAGATTTCATGGCAAGTATCGTTAGTAAGATTTTGAGTGCAAAGACGAGCTTCTTCCCGTCTATTTTATGGCGAAGATACGTACCGGCATAAGAGCCTAGAACCGAACCGATCGTCATCGTCAAGATAATACCGATATACTCGCTAAACACAAATCCAAAATAGGCAAAAACCGTTATTTTCATTACGTGCGTCATGCACATCAACACTGCCGACGTTGCGATAACCGTATCTTTATCCTGAAAATCTTTCAATAATTTAGCGATAGCGAGTTGTCCCGTTGTCCCGACAATGACGGATAAACCGGTTTGAAAAAAACCGATAAGATAATAATTTTCATAATGCATCATCGTGTTATTAAAGGATTGAGACCATAAAGACAATAAGATATACGTTCCAATAAATACCGGAATATACGTTGGAGAAATCATATTTAAGCAGTAGCTAAAAAGTCCGACACCGACCAAAGAGCCGATAAAAAATTTCGGTACGACTTGAAATTGTATCGCTTTATAACCAAAGTAAGCCCGTGATACGTTACTGGTAATTTGATTTAAGCTATGAATGGGGATTAAAACGTTGGCAGGTAAAAAAAAGGGAAGAATAGCCAAAAGCAACAAACCTCCGCCGATTCCTATTACCGCCGTTATGATCGACGTACAAAAACTGATCAATCCAAAAAATAATGCATCCATTTCGTCATTTTCCCTTAAACAAGATCAAGCGTCCATGCTTCACGTTGTTCTCAACGAGTGCTAAACAAGCGATCTACGCTACAATGATTCTCTCAAAAAAGATCTTTTAATCTCAAATAAAACGTTACATATAAAGATTATTCCTTACATGTAACACTTTAAATGTCTCTTTATTTTCCCTTTTGAGTCGTATCATGCGTTGTTGCCGCCGGAATCAGACCTTGGGCTATCAAACGAGCATAATTGTCTTTAGACGTAAGAAAACCGACTAGCTCTTGCGCTACTACCGGTTCTTTGCTTCCTTTTGCGACACCGATAGAGAAAACAGTCACTTTTTGGTACGGAGCGGGGATGGGACCGACTAAGTCGACACTACCGTTTTCACCCGTAAAAGGGATGATCTCACTCACTTGTTGAAAACCGATTTCCAAATCACCGCGCCCCACCCATGTGGCAACACGATCACCTACAATTAATTTCGACTTTGCTTTCACGGTCTCGCCGAAACGAGGAAATACGTTTTCGCTCAAATACGTCCCGCTTGCACTTGCCGAATAACCGATCGATTTTGCGTCTAATAACACTTTATCAAATTTTTCTTGCGTGCTAATATCCGGTTTAGGTTGCCCTTTTTTGACCATCATACCGATCGAAGAATGCACTAAATCAACTCTGCTTCCTTGAACGGCAAACCCGTCGTCAATCATTTTGTCCAGTTGATTACTCGCAAGGATGATAAGATCGAAGGTTTCACCTCGTTTGAGGCGATTGGGAATAGAAGTCTCCGAAGCCCCCATGGAAGAGCCTGATGAGAGGTGGATTGTATGTCCCGTTTTTTCTTCAAAGACGGGTTTTAATTCATTCATCGTTGCATAAAAAGCCCCTGAACTGATCACTTCAATGGTTGCCGCCTGTAGCCCCAATGCCAATAAAAGAGATATACCTACAACCGTTGTTACTTTAGAAAAAAACGTGAACATCATGAGTCTCCTAAAATTAAAAAACATATTCATAAGGATCGAAACACAAAGTTCAACGATCCTTATCTATTTTCAAGCCTTTCAGGTTTGATAGACGATCTGTCGACGACTAGAATTTATAGTTCGCCTTAAATCTCAACTCATCCAAATCTGCCGTAAACGTCGTATTGTTTTGATAACGAGTAGTTTCAATCTCTTGTTTTTCATACAGGAGCTCTAAACTTAAGCCTTTAACGGCAGGCACTGCATACATAATGCCTCCGGCGTACGAAGTATAATCATCGCTGGTCGGATTTGTCCCGACTCTATTTTGATTGGCTTCGGCATATTGGAAAATGCTCTTGAGTCCTGCAACGCCGATCTTAGAAAAATCATACGTCAAATCCACGCGATATGAATCCGTATTGGCACGAAGCGACGGGCTACTCGCTTTCACTAACGTTGCGGTATAGCTTGATGCTCCATTACCGATACCCGAGATAACGGCGTCATCTTTGCTGGTGGTTGCAGCGGTAAATGCTAAACCAAAGCCGGCTAACTCGCTAATAAAGATACGTCCTGCCGTTTGAGTACCGTCAAAAGTTGTCGTTACGTTATCTTTCGTGATTCTCAAATCCGTATCGGAACCGCGATAATTGAGATCAAACCCTAATTTAAATCCGTTCATAGGAACAACGTAATTAGCCTCCGTATAGTACATAGTGACATCTTTGATATTCGTACCCGAGTTGACGTCGTTTGCCGAAGCATATTGTGCCGTGAGAGTCAGGTTTGGAACCGATTTATTGATAACCGCGATCGTATAAGCATCGTCAAAGAGATAGGTCGTGCTCGCACTCATTCCTAAGAAGATGGCGCGCTTTTCAAAATTTGGCGCATCACCTTCTGCCGCTCCCATCCCCGCACTGGTTCTTCCTTGAAACTTATCAATATAACCCGCCATCACGCTCGTCGCAGGAAGATCGGTATTCACGATTGTCGCGCCCTCAAATGACTCTTTGACGATACGTGAACCGCTACCGTTAACCACCGGCGTCGAAATGTATTGACGACCGATCTTCGCATTGGTTTTACCGACCGTATACCCCAAATACGCCTCGGACAAAACGGCTCCAGAACCCCACATATCGTCTTTATAGGCTTTTTTGCCTTCTGCATCGACAAAAGGCGCAGCACTTGCTACCATGGTTGCACCCAAATTCAAGCCATAGAACGTATCGGTAACATAATGTAAAATAGCAACGGTATTAACAATATTTCCCGATTTTGTAGGGTCATTGACGACACCTGTCGGAAGTTTATACCCGCCAAGCGTTTGTGTCGAAAATTTTTCCGTATCTTTATCAAAATACCATGCTCTAAGTTCGCCCGTCATTTTCCCGTTTTTGAATGCGTCTGCAAGCGTGTCTGCCGCAAAAGAGCTCGATGCAAAACATGCTGCAGCCATAGCGACCGAACTAAATTTCGCTAATTTCATAGTTTCTCCTTAATGTTTTACCAAAACATGCGCGTCATAGAATGACGCTTCTTTTTGGAAGCGTCACTCCAAAACGTTAAGCGATTTTACTCGCATCAATCACGTTATAGTCAAGTCCCAATTTCTTAGCATCGATGCCAAGTGCTAAGCCTACCAATTGCGCAAGATGGATTACCGGTAAGCGCGCTTTGGATTTAGTCGTCTCTTGTGCATCATCTTGATAGATGTCTAATTGCATTTGGCATAATGGACAAGGGGTTACCACACAATCCGCTTTAGATTCAGCCGCACTGTTTACGATGCCACTGGTCATTTTCATAACGGACTTCTCAGCAGGATAGACCGCATGAAATCCACAACAATCCAAACGTTTCGTAAAGGGAACCACTTCAGCCCCAAGTGCTCTTACCACGGTTTCAAAACTCGTTGGATTGGTTGAACTTTCAAAGCCAAGGTCTTTACTGGGACGAATACTGTGGCAACCGTAAAAGACAGCCACTTTGAGTTTAGAAAGCGGTTTTTTCACTTTGCTTTTTAACTCTTCAGCATTTTGAGCGAGTAACCAAAGAAGGCTTGTGACTTCACTGGTTCCTTGATAGTTCATATTACCTTTAGCAAGGTAGGTATTGATTTTCTCTTTTTGACCGTTATCCAGTTGTGCTTTTGCACGACGTAACATAAGAAGACAGGTACTACACGTTGTAAGAACGGGTAGTTTCATCTGCTCAGCTAAAGCAAGGTTTCTTGCGTTGGCTACTAAAGTTGCTAATGGATCCACATCTTGTGCTTGAGAAGCACCACAGCAACTCCAACCTTTAATCTCTTTTAACGTAATACCTAAGACGGGAGCGATCGCTTCAATCGACATTTTAGCTTCAATAGCAGCTTGTGTCAGCACGCATCCGGGGAAAAATGCAAATTCTTTTTGCATACCTTACTCCTTATTTGCAGCTTTAGCTGCTTCAATCATTTTGACAAGATCTTTATGACCTTCAATCTCATGTCCACCAAATATTTCTAACGGGTTCATTTTACCTGCGCGCATCAACGTGATGGCAGTACCGGCACGAGCAACCGTACTGACGCCTTCCGTTCTCAGGGCAAGTCGAATCTCATTAAGACGTCCTGAGTCTTCGACCAAGTCCGTATAGAATGATTTGGCATGCGCCGGTCCTACGCCGCTGTTTAAACCTTTTCTCATGGCAAGTGCACGTAAACCCGCAATGTCTTCTGCACCGCTAATGTGTTTTGGACAACGATTGGTACATTCATGGCAGTGAACACAGTTCCATAGACCATTCATTACGGCAGCTTTGGTATGAATCATCGGATCTTTTGAACGTGAATCGTTAGCCAGCTTCCATGCATGGGTAAAAACGAACGGTTCCATATAATCCGAATGATCGGCGGTCAGTTTATTACACTCAGATGCACATACGCCGCATAAGATACAATCCCATTGTCCGACGATACGGTCGTATTGTTCTTGGTTTTGGCGGCATCCTTCTTTTTCGGAGAACTCGTCTTTAGCGACAAGACCCGGTTTAATTTTACGAAGGTTTTCAATCGCCGGCTCCCAATCTACGACAAGATCAGAAAGAACGGTGTAGTTTGCAAGCGGAGAGATACGAAACGTATCGGCATCTTTGTACTCTTCAAAAAGCTCCGTCATTTTAGTATCGCAACCAAGGTAGGCATGTCCATTCACACGCACGCCGCACGCGCCGCAAATGGCCATACGACAGGACGCCGTAAAGTTAAGCGTAAGATCAAGGTGTTGTTTGATAAACAACAACGTTCCAAGGAGGGTTAATGCCTCAATATCTTGTTTTTCAACCGTATAGGTTTGTTGATAATTTTTTTTGCCATCAAAGCGATCAATGATAAATTTCATTAGTATTTCCTCTCTTCAATTTTGAACTGACCCACCACAACATCTTTCCATGCCAAGTGCATTTTACCGCTCTCATCCATTGTGACCATTGAGTGTTTGAGGAAGTTTTCATCGTCACGTTTTAGGTAATCTTCTCTGAAGTGTGAACCGCGTGATTCTTTACGAGCCGTTGCTCCCATCAATGCCGCACGTGAGGCGAGTAACAAGTTACCCAGTTCAACATACTCTGTAAACGCAGTGTTAAATACCGGATTGGAATTTGGAATGCGAAGTGCATCGTAACGTGCTTGGAATTCCGCGTGTTTGTCAGCAAGAGCGAGTAATTTAGATTCGGTTCTAAAGATACCCATGTTGTACCAGTTTGCCGCACCCATCTCTTCACGAAGGGCATACATGTCATTCACATTGCCTTTGCCTGATCCTGTCACTTCTTTGAAGTGGCTGATCCATTTAAGCGTTAGATCATTGAGGCGTTTACCCGTACCAAAATCCGCTTTTTCTGCGTATTCAGCTGCATTCGTACCCGCAATTTTACCCGTGACTGTTGCATCACACAATGAGTTACCGCCCAAGCGGTTTGCACCGTGAATGGAAACACACGCTGCCTCACCTGCCGCAAAAAGACCCGGAGCTGGAGTTGCCATCGTATCAAGGCTGTTAACGTGGATACCACCCATAGAGTAGTGTGCTGTGGGGCGAATCGCAATCGGTTTTTCAACCAAGTCCATGTTTTCAAACAAGAGACCGATATGGCGAATTTGTGGCAAGTTACGCATGATTTTCTCTTTACCAAGATGGGTTACATCAAGGAGTACATATGCTTCCATGTCATGACCAAATCCACGACCTTCACGAATTTCCATCTCAATCGAACGGGCAACGATATCACGAGGTGCTAGTTCCATTTTATTGGGAACGTAACGTTTCATAAATCGCTCGCCTAAGTTGTTGAGCAAGATACCGCCTTCACCACGCGCCGCTTCCGTAATGAGTGTACCGCCGTGGCAAACGCCGGTTGGGTGAAATTGAAGCATTTCCGGATCTTTAAACGTCAAACCTGCACGAAGCGCAGCGGCTGCACCATCACCGGTTGCGATGTAAGGTGTTGATGTTCTGTTCCAAAAGACACGGGTATAACCGCCGGTTGCTAAAATGACTGATTTTGCGCGAACGGGAGCGATGTCACCGGTACGAACGTTTCGTAAAACAACACCCTCACAGTGACCGTTTTCGATGCTAATATCCAGCATATGATGATCCATCAAAAACTTCACACCGTGTTTGAGTGCATCGTCCAAACAGGTATGCGTTAAGATATGACCCGTTTTATCCGATGCAAAGTTACAACGAATTTTAGATGCACCACCTGCGTAACGTTTATCGACACGACCTTTGCTATCGCGTGAAAAAGGCATACCCAAATAATCAAGCTCATGAATAGCCGCACCTGCATAGGTCGCAAACTTCATTGCCGTATCTTGATCCACTAAGAAGTCACCGCCTTTAACGGTATCTTTAGCATGAAGTTCAAATGAATCGCCTTCACTAAAATCGATAACACCGTTAATGCCACCCTCCGCCATCGTCGTTGCACTACGAGACGGCATCACTTTACTCACCACAACAACGCTCAGCTTTGGATTTTTCTTTCGCGCTGCAACGGCTGCTCTCAGACCGGCTGCACCTGTACCAATAATTAAAACATCGCATGATGGCATGCCGGATGAGTTGGTAGAGGTTGAAGATGCAGCAAACGCTTTTTCAACGCCTGTCGTACTGACGCACAAAGCACCCATGGTAATACAGGCTGATTGCAGAAACTCTCTTCTGGTAAACTGTTCACTCATAAGATTTCCTCTCAATGATTTTATAAATTTAAAATTATATTTGAGAAATACATTTTAAATTTAATGACAGCAAAATATTAATACACTTTTATTGATAAGTCAAAGAAGATTTTTCATATATTCTTATAGGTTTTACCTATGGATATAAATACTATAGAATACTTATAATAAGGGGTTTATCATGAGTTTAAAACAGATAGAGTGTATTGTGACGGTAGCCAAATTGAAAAGCTTCACAAAGGCGGCAAATAAGCTTAAAATCGCGCAACCGTCTCTCAGCCAAAACATCAATACGATCGAAAAACAATTAGGTGTTCCGCTTTTTGATCGTAGTACGACGCCGATCAGTCTGACACATGCCGGAGAGATCTACGTCTCGAAAGCCAATGCCATTATTGAACTCTATAACGATCTCAATATTCAAATGAAAGATGTTACCGGTTTTGAGAGCGGGAAATTACGTTTGGGTTTTTCGCAAACGGGATACCATTTCATCCCGACCGCTTTAGCCTCTTTTTACAAAAAATTTCCCAAAGCGGACATCAAAGTTTCACAAGTTTTTTCAACCCTTAAACTGGAAAAAATGCTTCTTGAGGGCGACATTGATATTGCGACGCTGATGCTTCCTCTCAGTTCCGAGGAACTTAATTACAAAATTATTAAAGAGGATCAAGCTCTGCTCGCTTTGCCTATAACGCATCCTTTAGCGCAAAAGGTCAAAAAAAAGACCAAAGGTTATCCGTCTCTCTCTTTAAACGAATTGCGAAATGAAAAATTTATTTTGCCCAAGGAAACCCAGAGAAGTCGTGCTATTTTTAATCATATCTTTAAACAAGCGGGATTTGAGCCAAACGTATTTTGTGAAACGGAAACGTTTGATATCGCTAATGCCATCGTTGCTTCCGGGATCGGAGCATGTTTTACCTTACCTCAGTTTATTAAAGAAGATAAAGCCGATAAGCTGATGCTCTTTTCGATTGACGAGCCTCTTTTGAAGCGTACCGCCGTACTGGCATACCGTAAAGACAAACGTTTATCGAAAATTGCTTACGAATTTTTACTCACCGTGAAAAACCAATCGTCATGAATCGAAATAGCCTCGTAGGAAAGGCTTTCTTCCAATGCACGGGATTGGAAGAAGCCTGAAAAGTCATTTAATGCAAGAAATGGCGAACGCCCGTAAAGTAAAGTGCGATACCGTGTTCGTTTGCCGCGGCGATGACTTCATCGTCGCGGATACTGCCGCCCGGCTCGATAATGGCCTTAACGCCCGCAGATGCCGCCGCATCGATGCTATCGCGGAACGGGAAAAATGCTTCACTCGCAAGTGCCGCACCGCTGACGTCGATGCCCATCTCTTCAGCCTTGCGAAGGGCGGCTTTTGCCGCATCTACACGGCTGGTCATACCCATACCGATGGCGACCATGGCGGCATCTTTAACGTAAACGACGCAGTTGGATTTGGTGAGAGCTGCTACTTTGTAAGCGATTTCAAGATCGCTTAGTTCCTGTTTTGAGGCTTGACGCGTGCTTAGGCATTTGGCATCACGGATTTCTTCGTCTTTGACCGCGTCGCTCTCTTGGAAAACAAAACCGCCGTCGACGTGTTTAAAGTCATACGCGTCTTCACTGAGAACCAAATATTTGCTCTCTTGCGTAAAGATTTTGATACGTTTTTTAGCGTCAAACACATGCAACGCATCTTCATCGACATTGGCTGCGATGATGACTTCCACAAAAATCTCGTTGATTTTCTCAGCGAGTGCTTTATTCAGGGTTCCATTGATCGCCACAACGCCGCCATACGCCGAAACAGGGTCACATTTAAGCGCTTTGATGTAACTGTCCAACAGATCGCCACCGATGGCAAAACCACACGGATTGGCATGTTTAATGATACACACCGCAGGCGCATCACCAAACGAAGCGGCAATTTTAACCGCACCATTGATGTCCGTCATATTGTTAAAGCTGGCTTCACCTTTGAGCGTTTTAAAATTGTTGGTAAAGAAGTAGTCAAACTCGTACAATGAACCTTTTTGGTGAGGATTCTCACCATAACGGGTATCAAACGCTTTGGTGCCGACGATAAACTGTTTTTCACCGAAACCGTTGTTAAAGCGTTTGTTCATGTAGTTGGCGATCATGCTATCGTAAGCGCCTGTGTGCTCGAAGGCTTTGATCATCAAATCTCTTCTAAATTCCAAGCTATTGGCACCCGCTTTCAACGCTTCGATAACACGGTCATAGTCCAAAACATCGGTGACGATCATGACATCGTTAAAGTTTTTTGCCGCACTTCGCACCATCGCAGGACCGCCGATGTCGATATTTTCGATAATCTCATCAAAATCATCGGTCTTAGCAATCGTCTCTTTAAACGGATAAAGATTGACGCATACCAAGTCGATTCCCTCGATGCCGTGTTCTTTGGCTACCTTTACATGTAAAGGTAAATCCCTGCGGTGCAAGATGCCTCCGTGGATCATCGGATTGAGTGTTTTCACACGTCCGTCAAACATCTCGGGAAACTTGGTTACTTCGCTGATTTCAAGTGCTTTTACACCCTCTTCTTTTAACAACTTATACGTTCCGCCCGTCGAGATAATCTCAAAATCCAACGCCGCTAAATTTTTGGCAAACTCTACAATCCCCGTTTTATCGCTCACACTGATTAACGCTCTCACACTCGTCCTTTTTGACATGTTAATAATTTATTGATGTTTTTATTTTACAATAGCTTCGTTTTAGGATCGATTAAATACAATACGCAAATTTTTCGGGAAAAACAATGAATCATATACAAAATTCGTCACAAAGAGCATGGCTCGTACTTTTTTTAGCATGGATCGTCACGATGATTTCAACGCTTGGAAGCCTATTTTTTAGTGAGATAATGCTCTTTCCGCCGTGCGTTTTATGCTGGTATCAGCGTATTTGCATGTACCCGCTTACGCTTATTTTTATCGTCGGAATTTTTTCCAACGATCGTACGGTTTTTCGCTATGCTCTGCCGCTTGTCGCCGTAGGGCTCTTTTTTGCACTTTATCACAATCTGCTCTACTACGGTATCGTTCCGGAAACGCTTGCACCGTGTACGCAAGGCGTTTCATGTACGAGCGATTATATTCATTGGTTCGGATTTATCACGATTCAAGGGCTTTCGCTCTTTGCGTTTAGCCTTCTTGCCGTACTTCTCTCTATTTTTAAAAAGGTCTCACGATGAACAAACAACTCCTTATTGCGCTCAGTCTCCTCTTTTTCGCCGTGCTTTATTTTGGCGGACGCTTGATGTATCAATCAAGCAATCACGACGTTTCAAGCGATAAACAGTCCGCACTCGTACGTCCGCATGCCTTCATGCTCGGAAATCCCGATGCCAAAACGACGATCGTCGAATTTTTTGACCCCGCATGCGAGACGTGTAAAAGTTTTTACCCTTTTGTGAAAAACATCCTCAAACAACATCCGGATCAACTCAAACTCGTATTGCGTTACGCGCCTTTTCACACCGACTCTTACTACGTGGTGGCGATGATCGAGGCGGCACGTCTACAAAACAAATACCTTGAAGCTCTGGAAGTCATTTATCAGTATCAAGACAAATGGGCAAGCCATACGGGTGCGCCCAATATCGGTCTGATTTGGAGCTTTTTGCCCGAAGCGGGAATCGACGTCGAAAAACTAAAAAACGATATGAAAAAACCTGAAATCGACGCAATCATCAAGAAAGACATCGCCGATACCAAAACCCTCGGCGTTAAAGCAACACCCGAATTTTTCGTCAATGCAAAACCGCTCGTAAAATTCGGGAAAAAAGAACTTCAAGCCTTAATCGACTCGGAGCTCTAAGCCTTATTCGTGATAAAGCGGCGTGATTTCGTTGTAGCCGTGAAGCCTAATGTCTCTACGACGCCTTGCATCGTGGAAACGTCTTTTTTGGACGTCGGTTTCGGGAATAAGCGGCGGAACGGGTGTGGGACGCCCTTTATCGTCGACCGCGACCATCGTAAAGAAACAACTGTTCGTATGCGTCGCGATTCCTTGTTGGATATTTTCGGCAATGACTTTGATGCCGACTTCCATCGACGTTTTGCCCGTAAAATTCACGCTGGCTAAAAAGGTGACCAAGGTTCCAACGGGAATCGCTTGCTTGAAAATCACTTGATCGACCGACATCGTCACGACGTACGTACCGCAATAACGCGACGCGCACGCATAAGCGACTTGGTCGAGCAATTTTAGCAGATCGCCGCCGTGGACGTTACCTGAAAAGTTGGCTTTATCGGGCGTCATTAAAACCGACATAGAGAGCGTGTGTTTTTCAAACGGAGTGGATAGCATTAGCTTTTTTCCTTTTTAATCGTTTCATAGGCTTCGTTAATCTCTTGCAATTTCGCCGTCGCCGCATCGATCATGCTTTGATCTTTGCCTTGTCCCATCAAGATATCGGGGTGGTATTCTTTGACCAAGGCGCGGTATTTTTTCTTGATACTTTCCATATCGTCCTGAGGACTTGCTCCTAAAACGTCATAGGCATTTTGTATTCCAAAACGCTTTTTTTCGGCCTTATGCGTATAAAATGTTTTAAACTGCTCAATCATACGCTCAAAATCACTACGTTTGATCTCTAAGGCATCGGCAATATCTTCGGTAATCATCCGCTCCGTTTGCGAAAATTCTCCGTCGATAAATGCCAAGTTCAGTAAATACTCCATCACTTTGAGACGCTTAACGTAGTCGCTTTGCGTCAGTTTGAGGTATTTTTTCGAAACGATGAGCGTGTTGTCGAACGTCTGCATTTCGGTCTGGTAAATCGCTTTGAGCTCTTCGCGTATCCGTTCACTCTCTTCAAACACGCGTGCAATGTCGCTAAACGTCAAACTTAAAAGCTCCGCTTCCAGCTCACTCACTCTACCGTCGGCTTTCGCCACTTTTGCCATCAATGCGACCAAAAGCCCTGCTTCATGTTCACGCAAATCGCCTTTAAGCGTCTGCTTCACATCGACGTTAATATGTTGATACGCATTCGTATCATAATTTTTCGTCAAGAAATAAAAAAGAACGATCACGGCTAGAACGATCATATAGGTCATATTTTCACCTTTACATGTCAAACGAAATTGAGGCAAATATGCTACAATTTTTTCATTAAAGAAAAGGATACTTTTGATGTTTAATTTCGATGAAAGCGTGGATAGAACCAAAACCCCATGCGAAAAATGGAACAAATACAAAAACCAAGACGTCATTCCCGCATGGGTCGCCGATATGGATTTCAAATCGCCTCCGTGCGTGATCGAAGCGTTGCAACAAAGAGTTGCCGAGGGTGTTTTTGGCTACACCGACATTGATGAAGAGACATACGGTGCGATTCTTTCCTTTTTAAAACGTCACTACGACTGGGAGATCCAAAAAGAGTGGTTGGTCTTTACGCACGGTGTGGTCAGCAGTATGAACGTCGCATGCTTATCCACGGAGGGCGAGAGCGTGATGACGACGACGCCGATTTACCCGCATTTTATCAAAGCACCGATGCATGCCGACAAAGAAGTGATCGCGATTGCGATGAAAGAGGAAAACAACCGCTGGACGCTGGATTTTGAAGCCATGGAAGAAAAAATCAAACCTACATGTAAACTCTTTATGCTCTGTAATCCCTACAATCCGGCCGGAACCGTTTTTACATGTAACGAGTTAGAACAGCTTGGAGCCTTTTGTCTGAAACACGATCTTACGATCTGTTCGGATGAAATCCATGCCGATCTGCTTTTAAATCCGATCGCTAAACACATTCCGATTGCCTCGCTCTCTGAAGCGCTCGCCAAGCGAAGCATCACGCTGATGGCGCCTAGTAAAACGTTTAACATCGCAGGGCTTCAAGCCTCCTTTGCCGTAATCCCAGACGCAGAGCTTCGCAAGCGTTTTAAAAAGACGATGGGAAGTATGGTCGGCGGCATCAACCTTTTGGGCATTACCGCACTCAAAGCCGCGTACCTTGGAGGCGACGCGTGGCTAGGAGAACTTCGCACCTATTTAGCCGAAAACCTCGCTCTGGTGCAAGCCTTTGTAAACCGCAATCCCAAGCTCAAACTCTTAGATCAAGAAGCGACCTTTCTCGCGTGGATCGACGCATCTGCTTTACATGTAAAGAGTCCGTACGAATTTTTCCTGCAACACGGTGTGGGACTCAGCGATGGCGAACCGTTTGGCAATGCACAGTGTGTGCGCCTCAATTTTGGAACGCAAAGAACTGTTTTAGAAGCCATCTTAGAGCGCATGCAAAAAGCGATGGATAGCTTGTGATCAAGTATCTTTTAGGACTCTGTTTCGCCTTTAGCCTTTACGCAAACATGCACATCGTCGTTCTGGGCGATCCGCATATTCCGGGTAAACACCTTGACGCCAAAGAGCAGGTTTTAGAGCAGATCAACCGGTGGAGCGATGTCGATAGCGTCGTTGCCATGGGCGATCTTTGCTCGATGACGGGAACCGAGGAAGAGTACGCGACGGTCAAAGCGTATTTTTCAAAGCTTCACAAGCCGCTTTACGTCATCACGGGCAATCACGACTTTATCTACGCCGATGAACTTGATAATAACGGCAAATTGCAGCATGCGCCCCGTGAGATCCAAGATGAAAAACTAAGACGTTTTCAAAAGACATTTGATCTTCCAAAGCTCTACTACAGTGTGGAGAAAGAGTCTTACCTGCTGATCTTTCTCTCCGCCGATAATCCAGAGCATCTTGCCCAGCTTTCGGCAGAGCAGTTGAGTTGGTTTGAAAATGAACTCAAAACCCATTCCAAAATGCCGACCATCGTCTTTTTTCATGCCCCGCTGGGTCACACGCTTGAGAATTACAACCATTGGGCAAACACGCCTAATTTTATCGCCCAACCTAAAGAGACATTGCATCAGATCATTCTTAGCAATCCACAGCTTTTTTTATGGGTGAGCGGGCATACGCATACATCGGCAAAAGAGCCCAGCTTTGCCTCTTCGATCAACCGCTACGAGCAGGTCACCAACATTCACAACAGCGACATGAACAAAGAGACAATCTGGAGCAATTCGCTCTTTTTGGAAGAGAATCGCGTGCGCATTCAAACCTACGATCATCAAACGCATCAATGGATACCTTCACTGGAGCGCACGATTTTAGTGCCGAAATTTTAGGAAAAAATCGGTACTATTTTTCAATTTTTTTAAGGAAACGTATGACGAAACTATGGATGAGCTTTAGCATAGCCGTACTGTTACTCACGGGATGTGCCCAAAAAGAACTCTCGCAAAATGCCCCCGAAATACCGCAGAAGGTTGAAGACGAAAAAAAAGAGCTTCGAACCCACATCGTTGCTACTGCTATGAAACATAAAAACAGACAAGACGGAGGCGATTGTTCCGGATTTGTTACCCTCGTCAATAAAGAGAGCAACGAACCGTTTTTTCAAACGCGCGCTTTAGACGATTATTATGAAGATTCGCGCAAATCGCTTGCGATTTACAACTATTTAGCCGATCGTAACCGTCTTTATTACGAAAACCCAAAAATCGGAGACCTTGTCTTTTTCGCCAATACCGTGAAGGCTTACGCGAAAACGAAAAGTGCCGACAATATCACGCATATCGGTATCATCACGCGTATCGACGCCGATGAAACCGTCTACTTTATTCACCATACCAAAGGAAAAAATTTGATAGGACAAATGAACTTAAAATATCCGGATTCGTCGTTGTACGAACATAAAGTCGTCAATTCGTATATGGAAAAATGCGCATCGAAAAACAGTCAAAACAAGTGCTTAGCACCCGAATATTTTAGTGCTTACGGGAAAATCCAATGAAACGATGGTTGATTTTAAGCTTAACGACACTCTACTTTGCGGGATGCACACCCCAACCTTCTCCTCAAATCGAAAAACAAGTCGCCGCGCCCGAAGCAAAAGCCGAACCCGTACAACTTTATTTAGAGGAGATACCGAGCGAAAATTTGTATATCGAGCGCGATGAAAAAAGCTTTTCGCTTCGCCCTATTTCTCCGATGAATACGCGTCAAAGTATCGTCAATACGGCAATGAGCTACCTTAATAAACGCGACGGCGGCGATTGCTCCGGATTTGTCAATCTCGTCAACCTTAAAACGGGACGTCCTTACTATAACGACAAAGAGCTCAGTGCAAGCTTTGACAATGCGCGAAAATCACGCGCGATGTTCAACCTGATGGCAAAAAAAGGCAATGCCTTTGAAACGATGCTCCCCAACCTCGGCGATTTGGTGTTCTTCGAAAACACCGAACGACGACCTGCGGTCAAAACCAAAACCAAAGGCAAAAATCCACCCAAACCGCAACCCGCCGCTTCGGTTATCGAAAACATCACGCACGTCGGTATCGTTACGCGCATCGATTCTGACGGTACGGTCGAGTTTATCCACCACTCCAACGGTAAAAATATCTTGGATTATATGAACTTTAACTATCCGATGCTCACCAACAAAGACGGTAAGAAAATTAACACCTATATGAAACGATGTCCGTCCAAAAACGGTGCCGCACAACCGCAATGCATGAACATCGCCTTTTTTGTAGCGTACGGGACGTTTTAGTCCTTCAAATTGATCTAAAGGATGTGTAATGCGTCTATTACTTTATAGTCTTTCCTCACTGTTAAGTGCTTCACTTTGTTTTGCATCTCCTCCGACTATCGAGGAGATGACAGCATGGTTAAATAAATATCCTGATGAAGTCATTAAATATCAAGCAGATAATAACCGTCTAACTTCTACCAATAAAGATTGGGATATACTTCCTAAAAACATTGCTTTTTATGATTCAGATCTACGAACTTTCAAAAAAATCTTCCTGACCAATAAAAAACAAGCCTATCTTGTGCCTATCGTACTTGACAATCGAGGACGTAACGCTATGTTTCAAACAGCTCTTGTACTTCCTGAACAACAAAAAATTATCCCATTACTTGATAGCCTTGTAAAAGAAGTTGATGATATTCAAGATTTAAATACAGATAATATTTCAGAGATTATTGTCCATCAAATCAGTTCAGGTGGTGGATCTGAAAGTGGCATGAAAGCCATTGTTCAACTCAATGAAAATGGAACTATTAATATTCTCCATGAAGCTAATATTAAAAGCAATAAAGGTATGTATGGAGAAAACTCTGCACGATACTCAGAAAAAGATATTAAATGGGAATTTATTGATGTTGCTAATAATGGTGCTAAAATGTTAAAAGAGTCTATCATTATTTCTAAAGGTAGAGATAATAAAACTCCTCTTGTCACCACAACAATAAAATTTTATAAATTGACAAATAATGGATTTGAATTACAAGAAGAGAAAAAATAATATGTTTGAAAAGAAGAGGTGCTCTCACACCTCTTAAAGCTTAGATATCTTGTTCGATCACTTCAGCGAAACGATTGAAATAACGCTCGCAAATCGCTTCAACGCTTTTGCTTACATCGTTACATGTAAAGGTATTTCCGCCCACGGTACCGATTTTCACAACGCTTAAACCGATGGTTTTTGCCATGGCTTCAAAGCCTGATTCGTTGTTGACTTCAACCAGTGCGCGTGAAAAACTCTCCGCAAAAATGTCTCGTGCATCGTTACATGTAAGTTTACATGTAATGCCTTTTTTGCTTTTCGCAACCATCTTCGCAAGCGCAATCGCAATACCGCCGACATTGATGTCTTTTGCCGCATTGAGGAAACCTTTTTTGTTCGCTTCAATGACAAGTTCCCAAAGTTTGAGCTCTTTGTCGTAATCCAGTTCTGCGAGTGTTCCCTCAACTTTGCCGTACAACTCTTTCATGTACAAACTTCCACCAAAGTCACTTTTTGTCTCACCGAGGAGATAAATGGAAGCACCCTCTTTTTGGAAACTTGAAGGAAGCGTTTTGTTCGCATCATCGTTGAGACCGACCATCACAATCGCAGGTGTTGGGAAAACACCCACACCGTTGGTTTCGTTGTAAAGAGAGACGTTACCGCTGACAACAGGCGTGTTGAGCTTCGCGCACGCCTCTTTGATGCCGTAACAGCCCTGTGCAAACTGCCACATGACTTCCGGGTTTTCAGGGTTTCCGTAGTTCAAACAATCGGTAATCGCCAAAGGACGTGCACCACTCATCGCGACATTTCGTCCACTCTCAGCCACCGCAGCAGCAGCACCCATTTTAGGGTCGATGTAGTTATAACGTGGGTTACAGTCGCTACTCATGGAGAGTGCTTTACCGTTTTCTTTGATGCGAATGACGCTCGCATCAAGACTTCCAGGCGCTTTGATCGTGTTGGTTTGAACGGTTGAGTCGTATTGGTTGAAAATCCATGTTTTATCCGAAACTTCAACAGAATTTAAAAGAGCGTCAAAGGCTTTTTGGTTGTCAATTTTTGTAAAATCGTTGATCGTTGTGTTTTTGATGCTCGCAAGATAAGAAGGCTCTTGGGTCGGTCGATCATAAATCGGTGCTTGCTCGCTCACGGGTTGCACTGGCATATTGGCTACGCGCTCGCCGTGCCAGAAAAGCTCCATATTGCCCGTAGCGGTGACTTCGCCGATGATTTCAGCGTTAAGATCCCATTTTCTAAAGATGTCAACGACTTTATCTTCATACCCTTTTTTCGCACAAATGAGCATACGCTCTTGCGACTCGGAAAGCATAAATTCAAAGGGTTGCATCCCCTCTTCGCGCGCAGGAACTTTGTCTAAGTGCATGATCATACCGCTACCGCTTCGTCCTGCCATCTCAAAGGAGCTAGAGGTCAAGCCAGCCGCACCCATATCTTGGATACCCACGATGTAATCGGTTTTAAAGAGTTCTAAACATGCTTCTAAGAGAAGTTTTTCCGCAAACGGGTCACCGACTTGAACGGTGGGGCGTAGGCTTTTATTCGCTTCGGTAAAACTATCGCTCGCCATAACAGCACCACCCAGACCATCACGACCGGTTTTAGAACCGACATACACAACAGGATTGCCGATACCCTCAGCTCTGCCGTAGAAAATTTCATCGCTTTTTGCAAGACCGAGTGTGAACGCATTGACCAGAATGTTTCCGTTGTAGCTCTCATCAAAAAAGGTCTCACCACCGATGGTAGGAACACCCATACAGTTACCGTATCCACCGATGCCCGCAACGACACCGCGGACAAGGAAACGTTGGTGACGTGACGTGTCGTCATTGTTCGTGACATTGCCAAAACGAAGGGAGTTCATATTTGCAACCGGGCGCGCACCCATCGTAAAGACGTCTCTTAAGATGCCGCCAACACCCGTTGCCGCACCTTGATAAGGCTCGATAAAACTGGGGTGGTTGTGGGATTCCATCTTAAACACGGCCGCCATGCCATCGCCTACGTCGATAACGCCGGCATTTTCACCCGGTCCTTGAATGACCCACGGCGCTTTGGTCGGGAAACCGTTAAGGTATTTTTTACTGGATTTATACGAGCAGTGCTCACTCCACATCGCAGAAAAGATGCCGATCTCTAGCATATTTGGCTCGCGCCCCAAAATCGTTAAAATATTTGCATACTCTTCTTTGGACAACTTATGTTTTTTCAACACCGCTTCTAAATTTTCCATGGATATTTCGCCCTATCTGATGTAATTTAAGATGGGCTTATTGTACAAAAAAGGAGCTAAAAGTTAGTTGTGTCGTACGAAGTTTTCGAGCATCTCGGCACTCATAGGTTTGGCATATAAAAAGCCTTGCATGCTGTCACATCCGTTTTGCATTAAAAAGAGTTTTTGCTCTTCCGTCTCCACGCCCTCCGCCATCACTTCAAGCTCTAAGGTTTTTCCAAGGGCAATGATCGCTTTGGAGATCGCTTGGTCGTCCGTATCTCGCGGTAAATCTTGGACAAACGAACGGTCGATTTTGAGCTTATGCAACGGCAGTTGTTTAAGGTAGCTGAGTGACGAATACCCCGTACCGAAATCATCGATTGAGATTTTATACCCCAAATTTTCCAGTTTTTGCAATGTTTGAGAGACATGCTTGGGGTTATTCATAAAACTGCTCTCGGTGATTTCAAGCTCAATACACTTAGCCTCAATCGTACTTTCGTGACGAATCGCTTCAAGACGTTCACTAAAATCCTCTTCTTCAATCTGAATACTTGAAATATTAATCGCCACTTTACGATAAGCAAAATTGTGCGCTTGCCACACCTGCATTTGCTTCAACGTTTTTTTAATAATCAACAAGCCAAGAGGAATAATCAGCCTCGTCTCTTCCGCTCTAGCAATAAAATAAGACGGTAATAAAAACCCTTGGACGGGATGTTGCCAACGCACGAGTGCTTCAATGCCGATCATCTCGCCGCTTGTAAAATGCACTTGCGGTTGATAGTAGATGACAAATTCGTCACCGTCGATCGCACGTTTCAAATCGGTATCGAATTTGGACGTATGGAGCAGTTGCTCCGTCATCGAAGCGGCGTAAAAAAGGTAATGCGCATGTGCATTTTTTTTAGCTTCGTACATGGCGGTATCGGCATTTTTAAACAATGCCTCAAAACTTTTGCCGTGTTCGGGAGAACAGGCTATTCCGATGCTGGCACTCAGTTTAAAACGTTCTTTACCGACGGCTATAGGCTCCTCTAAACCTTCAAGCAAGTTTTGGCATAAAACTTCTACATGTAAAGGTTCGGCACTTAAGATAACGAACTCGTCGCCGCCCACGCGCGCGATAAAATCGCACGGTTGCAGTAGCGATTTCAAGCGTTCCGCCACGATCTGAATCACTTTATCGCCCGTAGTATGCCCGTGCATATCGTTAATGGTTTTAAAGCGATCCAAGTCCAAAAAAAGAAAACATACCCTAGACTCCGCGCTCAAACGTTTTTCAAGCTCTTGTTTCAAGTAGAAACGATTGGGAAGCTTGGTCAAAGGATCGTTCAACGCTAAAAAAAGCATCTCTTTTTGCGCATTTTTACGATCACTAACGTCACGGTGCGTTCCCGCAAGCCGCAAAGGTGCACCCGTTTTTTCGTCGCGCTCCACCACGGCTCCTGAACCTTCGATCCAAACCCAATGTCCGTCGCGATGAAGCATACGAAACTCGATGACGTAAGGTCGGCGATGCTCTATCGTATACGCGATGGCTTTTTCTGCGACGAGTCGATCTTCAGGATGAATGCGCTCCGACCAATCTTCGATATTGGCATCGATATCTTCACGCTTTAAGCCCAAAAAAGAGAGCCACGTATCGTTCACGACGTGTTTTTGATGCACGTAATCCCAATCCCAATAACCAAGATTGGCACCTTGAATGACATACTCTAAACGCTGCTCATGTTCGTTCAGTTTTTTTTGAATTTGTTCGATCTGAAAAATTTTTGCTTTAATTAACGCATAAAGAAACAACGACGTAATCGCGATAAAAAAGAAACCTTTGTAGGTAGAGAGCGTGGCAAAGAGCGTTACGTTATCGACGAAATATTCAACGGCATGATCGGAAAAATAGATCCACAAGGTCGCGAATACCGCATACATCAAAACAATAGGAAACGGACTGATGTAAAGACGCATCGGCAAACTCCTTTTCACGAAACTTCCGTTGGATTCTATTATACCTTATGCAAAAAGACATTTATAGAATTTTGATGAAAATTCAGATAAAATCCAATCCTCTATTTTAGATTGAAGGCGGTCGTTTGTATGTTTGGACTCGATTTTGGAGAAATTATCGTCATAGCCCTTGTTGCTGTTATCTTCCTCGGACCGGAAAAACTCCCCGAAGCCATGGTGAAAGTAGCCAAATTTTTTAAATCCGTCAAAAACAGCGTCAACGACGTCAAAAGCACTTTTGAACAAGAGATGAAGATTCAAGAGCTCAAAGACGAAGCACTCACGTACAAAAAAAAGCTAGACGAAATGGCAACCAGTGCTCGCAAAACAATTACGTTTGACGAACTCGAAGAGATTAAAAAAAGTACGCAAAACGTTAGCGATTCTTTCAAAGAATTAGAAAACAGCGTGAAAAACGACATCGTCGCCGAAACGCCTCAAACGGAAACCGCACCTTCACCTGCGCTCACTACCGCCACCCAAACCAACAAAGAGGAAAAAGCCTAATGTTCGAGGAGTTAAGACCGCATATTGCCGAATTACGCAAACGTCTTACGATTTCTTTAGTGGTCGTTATCGCGATGTTTCTGATCTGTTTTTCATTTTGGCAACCCATCTTAAGCTGGATGATCGCCCCCTTAAAAGCCGTTCTTCCCGAGGGAAGCAACGTGATCTTTACCGGCGTGCAAGAACCCTTTTTTACCGCAATGAAAGTTGCCTTTTTTGCCGGCTTTATCGGCGCGCTCCCGATTATTTTTTGGCAGTTTTGGCTTTTTGTCGCACCCGGACTTTACGATAACGAAAAACGTTTGGTCATTCCTTTCGTCACCGCGGCGACGGGTATGTTTTTAATGGGAGCGGCTTTTTGTTACTATGTCGTCGTACCCTTGGCATTCGCGTTTTTGGTTGCCTTCGGTAGCACCCTTTTTACCGCCCTTCCCAGCATCGGCGAATACGTCGGCTTTTTTAGCAAAATCCTTTTTGGATTCGGACTCTCGTTTGAAATGCCCGTCGTGATCTTCTTTTTTGCCAAATTAGGTTTGGTGACCGACCAAACGCTCAAAGAGTTTTTCCGATACGCAATCGTCATCATTTTTACGATAGCGGCGATTTTAACGCCGCCTGATGTTTTATCGCAACTTCTCATGGCGGCACCGCTCACGCTTTTATACGGTATTTCCATTTGGATCGCCAAAATCGTCAATCCTTATGTGCCGCCTGAAGAGGACGAAACACAAACCGATGACGATGATGAAACACAAAAGGATTAATCCATCGATCCGCTCTTAAAATCGACGTACGACTACGCACTGCCCGAAGAACTGATCGCTACGCATCCCGTTGAACCGCGCGATGCCGCAAGATTGTTGGTCTTCGAGCGCGCTAGTCAAACGATCACACATACAACGTTTGATCGTTTATTTGAATTCCTTCCCAGCGACACCGCGGTCGTTTTGAACGATACGAAAGTTATCAAAGCACGCGTTTTCGGGAAAAAAGAGAGCGGCGGTGCCGTCGAAATCCTTTTAAACGCACCGCTACAAGACAACCTTTATAGCGTCTATATTAAAGGGCGCGTCAAGGTCGGAAGTTTGCTTTTTTTCGACGAGAACCTACACGCGGAAGTGGTTGAACTCAAAGAAGAAGGTCTACGCGTCGTTGCCTTTTTTCATGAAGAAAAAGCCGTCGATACGCAGGAGCTTTTCGCGATTTTAGAGCGTATCGGACATATTCCTTTACCTCCGTACATCAAACGAAGCGACACGCACGAGGACCGCATCGATTATCAAAGCGTTTTTGCCAAAGAAAAAGGTGCCGTTGCCGCGCCGACCGCGTCGTTGCATTTTTCCGACACGATGTTCGAGACACTCAAACAACGCTATCAAACACACTTTTTGACTTTACATGTAGGTGCGGGAACGTTTAAACCCGTCGAAGCGGAGCACATCCAAGACCATGTCATGCATTCTGAAACGTACGTTATTCCGGAAGCGACATGTCGCCTGATCGATTCGCCGAAACCGCTTTTAGCCGTCGGTACGACCGTGACGCGAACGATCGAATATTATGCAAGAACGCATCATCGACAAGGCGCATGCAATCTCTTTTTGCATCCTAAAAACCCGCCGATGCGGGTCAATTATCTTTTAACCAATTTTCACCTACCCCAATCCACGCTTATCATGTTGGTCGCTTCGTTTATCGGTATCGAAGAGACGCTCAAACTCTACGACGTTGCCGTTGCTGAAAAATACCGCTTTTTCTCTTACGGTGATGCGATGTTAATTCTCTAGGCTTTTTACTTTAAAATAGCGCTTGATATACCCCCGAATTTTTTCACCGGCAATCTTCTTTTTCTTATCGAATTAACATTGATCTAAGTCAATGAATAAAACTAAATATAATATTAGTATTTCGTTATATTTATTTTTATATAAGCATTATTAAGGTAAAGTTTTTTTAACTAAGTTTTCACGATAGTCATTCTAAAATCTACTTTCAAAGGAATCTTTTATGGAATTTATCTACACGCTAACACTCTTCGTACATCTGGGTTGTGCGATGTTATTTATCGGTTGGGGTTTCGCCAAACTCTTTGTCGTTGCTCCTATTCAACAGGTCATCAGTCGTAGTGCTTATGAAAACGTTCAAACCGCTTTATCTAAAAAGGTTTGGAAGATTTATCCCGCGAATATGATGCTGCTTATCCTTACGGGAAGTATTCTTTTTACAAAATATATTACGCTTAGCGATGGACTCTTTCCGACAACGTTTCAAACCTTATTGATTTTAAAAGCCTCGCTCGCTTACGTTATCGGTATTAAAGTTGCCTATTCAATCTCAAAACGGCTCTTTTGCAAGAGTAACGGCTCACACGCATCTTGTGCATGTTCAAAACCCGTAAATACGGATTCACAAGACCCAAATCCCGTTCGAAGTTCTGCTTATTATTACATTTTTACAATCGGCGTTACGGTTGTGATCTTGGCGAAATTAATGTTTCTCGTATAATTGTTTTTCTACTAACCCTTTAAAAATCGCATTCGTTCCAATCGTTATCATGCGCTTTGTTTAAAAATGAACCATTTTACGAACAAAGTTTTGCCTTTATATCGTTATACTTTTAAATATATAACAAAAAGGAGTCTTAATGTCGGATGATACTTATGTATCGGGCAATACATATGCAATACCTTCTCCAAAGGAAACAATCAAGCAAGTACCGTGTAAACTCTCAGTCTACGCGGCAATCGTCTTGGCAATAAGTTCATGTATGCTAGGAGCGGCTGAATACGTCTTACCAGAAGTAAACGTCGAAGGAAAACAACCTGTCGATAAAACGACGGATACCGTAATCGGAACCAAAAATGTCACGACATCGTCGGATATTCAGCTGTTCGATAGTGCCGAATTAATTAACCCATACAAAGCAATTTCACGCGAACCGGGCGTAGATATTCGTTTTAACGACCCTTTCGGTATGGACATTACTCATAAAATTCGCGGTAAATCGGATCGTAATATCGGGGAAACGTTAGAGGGGCTGCCTTTAAAAGGTATCGGTCCTGGAGGAGGTCTCTCATCGATGATGGACATTGAAAATATCGAATCTATTACCGTCGAAAAAGGTGCCGTAAAAGCCGATAGCGGATTTGGTTACGGGAGCGATAACGGTATGGTCGATATGCATATGAAGGCACCTTCCAACGAACTTGGCGTTGCCTTAAAACAGTCTTTCGGAAGCAACGACTTTTCCAAAACGTATATGCGTATCGACAGCGGAGAGATTTCCGATGTTGCCAAATTTTTCGTTTCGGCTTCTACGTCCGATGCCGATAAATGGAAAGGCGAAGGTAAAGGTCTTGATCGTCAAAATTTCGAATTCGGTGCCTCAAGCACTTCGGATCAAGCCGTTAAATGGGAACTTTACGGTATTTACAACGATCAGCAAAGCCATAACTATAAAGGTTTGACATATGAACAAAGTAAAAATCTCTCTCTTTATAAAAAAGTAGATTACGATACGACCCATCCTTTATCGGGTTCATACTACGATTATAACCGTCTTGATTATGAAACGTATGCCATCTTCGGTAAAGTCGAAATTCCTTTAAACAACGACGACTCGTTGAGTTTCCGCCCATATTTTCTAAACGATAAAGGAACGTCATGGTCGTCTAGCACGTCAGGAATTACTCAATGGCTGGTCGACCACGATACTTACGGTATGATTTTAGAATATGCCCATAAAATCGAAGACGGGAAAATCAAAGTAGGCTATTGGTTCCAAGAAGACGAACCTCCGGGACCTCCGACGACACAAAAATTACGCTACCTTGGAACAAACGCATTTAATAAATGGAGTCGGTTGGTAGATCCAGAGGAAAATAGCATTTTTCATGCACCCTATATTGCCGTCGAAAAAGCATTCGACAATACCATCGTTGAAGCCGGAGTCAAATACCTATGGTGGAGTACGCCTACTTTAACGGCTTACAATACGGCAGGTATCGGAGACGTGAGTGCCGATGAAGCATTGTCAAAAGCAACCAATAAACTCTTTACGTTAGACTCTGAAACGTACGGTATTTTTCTACCTAATATCGGAGCTACGCACTATTTAAACGATCATTCGTACCTCAGAGCCAATTACGGTCGCAATTACAATACTCCGCAATACGGTTTGGGAGGAAGTATCCTCAATATCTACAATTCAACGCACAATAAAGCACTCGTACAGCAAATGTGGAGTGATCTACAGCCGGAAGAGTCCGATAATTTCGATGTCGGATACGGCTATGCTACGGGAGCTTGGAAAATAGATACGACACTCTTTTTCTCTTCCGTCAAAAATGTTGCCGGTAATTTTTATGACCCGGACATCAATCTCGTTTACTCTCAAAACATAGCAAAAGCTCGTTCTTTCGGAGCGGAACTTGCTTCGAGCTATCATTTGTTAGAAAATTTAGATCTTACGATGGCATTAACGTATAACCAATACGAGTTTACCGAAGATGTGCAAACTGCCGCTTCTAAAATTATTCGTTCGAAAGGAAAACAAATTCCGGACGTTCCGCAATGGTTTGGCAATGTCTCCGCCGTATACGATCTCTACGGCTATAAATTATCGCCGGTCTTACGTTATTTAGGCAAACGATACGCCGAAATTGAAAATAAATACAGCGTCGATCCTTATTGGCTTTTGGATTTTTCGATCAACAAAGAGTATGCGCTCGGCGGAAAAAACAAGCTTGAGCTCTCTCTTTCGGCTATTAATCTGTTGAACAAAGAGTATATTTCGACGATTTCGACGGAAGATACAAGTGATAGCACGTCCAATGCTACGTATATCGTCGGTGCGCCTCGAAGCGTTTTCTTCTCGATCGGATACAAGTATTAAAGCAATGAAAAAACGTTACGTTACCTTACTCTTTTTGCATGTTGCCTCAATCGTCACACTCGGGAGCGAACAAGTTCTCGAGTGCGCTAAACCTCTTAAAGACTACTTTGGTAAGGAGGTTTGTATTCCCGATACTATTGACAAAATAGTCATTACATGTTACGGCGGAGCCTCGCAGGAAGTAACTCTTTTTAACAACGCGCACCTTATCGCCGCACAACCTAGCGTAAGCCACTTTCCTCAATTTTTACGCCTTTTTCCCGCTTTAAGGGAAATTCCAAGTATCGGCTCTTTCAGCGACGTTAATATCGAAGAACTGATGAAAATCAATCCATCCATCGTTTTTGTCGGTGCGACATCGTTACGCACGAATGAAAACATTGCCGAAATAGGGTTTAGCGTTTATACGCTCGGCATAGGTAGACACGATATCGCATCGCTGCTTGAAGAGCTTTTACATCTTGGCGTGATTTTTCATGAAGAGCAAAAAGCACATAAGATCGTCGATTATTGGCAAAAATCGTTATCGATGATTACGCAACGGATTCAAAACGTGGAGCCAAAAGATAAAAAACGTGTTTTATACGGTGTCGGCAGCGGAAAATCGAATTTTGAAGCCAAACGTAATTGGAACGACGAATTTATCGAAGCGGCAGGAGGTATTAACGCCGCTTCCGAAGTTTCGATCAAAGGAGAAGCTTCATTAGAATCGTTGATCGTATGGAATCCTGACGTAATCATTACAACACGAAGTTCCTCAAATAAAAGCAATGCAGAAACTTTGCGCAAGACTCCCGCCCTTCAACATGTTAATGCCGTACGCACGCACCAAGTGTATGAAGGTCCTGTTGGTACGTCATGGTGGGATAGACCTTCTCCGGAGTCAATTTTAGGAATTCTTTGGTTAGCTAAAATTCTTTATCCTGAAGAAACGGCAGATATTGACCTTAAACAAGAAACATTGTCCTTTTATGAAACATTTTACGCTTATCGGCTATCCGACGAAGAATATGCCGATTTTTTTGAAAGACGTAGAGAGTAAACACAATTTTATGCGGAACGACTGTTTTTACGCCTTCATATCCAACAATGTGCCGATCATCTCGTCTTCGGTTTGAATCGGTTTAGTATTGGCTTCAAAACCCGCTTCGAGTGTGATTTGATCGGTAAATTCGGTCGTAAGATCGGTACGTGAATCGGTTTTGCTACTGCGTGCGACGACGCTGTTAGCTTCTTCGCTTAATGTGGTTTGCGTCGCCTGATAGGATGGCGTATTCACGTTGGCGACGTTGTTTGCACTGTTGTTCATCCATGTCGACATCGCATTCATTGCGTTGGTATTGACTTGCATACGCGCTCCTTTTGAAGATGGATTAGATGCATTACTATACTCTTTAGGGCTTGAAAAGAAACTAAAAAAATTACGGACGCAATGTTTTGAGCGTTTGGTTTAATGTCTCAATAAGCACCGGATCGGTGTCTTTATGAAAGGCAAAATAGAGGTCGTTTTCGCGCAATAAACTCACGATTTCATATGTTTCTAAAGCGTAGCCGGCCGATTGCAAAGTATCGAACATCGCATCGACGCTAAACGCGACTGCGTCCAAGCGATCTTCTCTTAATTTTCGTAGTTGAGAATCGATGTTGCTAAAGCGGTCGAAATCTTCGAGTATAAATCCCTCTTTAAGCAAAAGTTGTTCGGCTCCGCTCTCGTGAACCGTGCCGATTTTACCTAATTTTTTGCCGCGTAACGCTTGAAAGTTGATATGTCGATCTTTTTTAGCAATGACGCCGATGCGTAGTTTTCCGATAGGTCCGACCCACGCGAACAACGCTTCACGCTCTTGCGTACGAGCGGCACTGAACAAGACCGTATGGGCATGATCGAGCACTTCATGATAACCGCGAGACCACGGAACGACGTTGATATGTCCATCAACTATCGTCTGCCCCGTTTGACGAAAAAGTTCGTGAAGTAACCAAACGGAAGAGCCTTCAACCTTTCCATCGGCACTTTTATAGTTAAACGGCGGATTGTATTCGGTATAAACGCGAAAATTTTCTGCATTTAAGGATAAAAATAGCGAGCATACAAGAACGATCCAACGTATCATAACGCTATTTTTCCCGTTTGGAGTGCTTTCCACGTATAGATGAACATGTCGAAATGATCGAGCAAAAGTGTTGCGATTTTAGGATCAAACTGTGTTCCGCTTGCCATTTCAAAATACTCTTTAACGGCTTTTTCTTCCCACGGCTCTTTGTAGACGCGTTTATCTAAAAGAGAATCAAAAACGTCGGCAACGGCGCAAATACGCCCGACTAAAGAAATTTCTTCGCCTTTTTTACCGTAAGGATACCCTTCTCCGTCCCATCGTTCGTGGTGTTCTAACGCAATGATTGCCGCCAACCGCATCATCTCAAATTCCGAATCCGCGAGCATCTCGTAACCCAACATCGAATGGGTTTTCATCACAAGCCATTCATCCTCGTTCAATTTCGAGGGTTTGTTTAAAATTTCGTCGCTAATACCGACCTTGCCGATATCATGAAGCACTGCCGCCATTTTGATCTTCTCGCATTCGGCTTCGTCTTTGCCTAAAAATTTGCAAAAGAGATAGCAAAATTCGGCAACCCGCCTTAAATGTTGTCCCGTCTCTTTGGACTTTAATTCGGCGATAGACGCCGAGATATAGGTAATTTCATGGTTCAGTTTTTGAATCTCTCGGGTTTGCTCGTCGACTTGCTGCCGTAAAGAAGATTGCAATCGGTAAAGATCGACGTGGGTTTTAACCCTTGCTCTTAAAATCGCGGCATTGAACGGTTTGGATACGTAATCCACCGCACCGACGTTAAAACCGATCTCTTCATACTCCAACCCTTCATTGGCGGTTAAAAAAATCACGGGAATTGCACGGGTTTTTTGCATTTGTTTGAGCCGTCGGCATACTTCGTATCCCGTCATAAGAGGCATATTGATGTCGAGCAAGATCAAATCGGGTTCTATCGACTCCGCTAGAGCCAAGCCTTTTTTTCCCTCTTTCGCGGCATACACTTCATAATCGCTTAAAAGCGACGTCAACATCTCGATGTATTCGGGCGTATCTTCGATTACCAATACTTTAGCCATGCTCTTTCTCCTTACGAAGCACTTGTAGATATGCCAATGCCGCGTCAAAATCAAATTGTTTGCAGGCTAAAGAGAGCTTCGTAAAGTGCTCGTCCTCTTTAAGCCTCGTATCGAGCGTTAGCGTTTCAAGAAGCGCATGTACCTTCGAAACATTGGAACTTTCCAATGCTTCGTGCAACGCTTGCAAATGATGCCGTTGTTCCAAAATCGCTGCTTCGTTTTCGATCGATGAAGGATTTTTTAACGAAGGAGTTTTCACGAATGCTTCATACTCTTTTTCGACGAAAGGTGCGGCATTACGGTGTGCGACGATAATCGTTTCCATCAGAGAATCTTCGATCGGTCGGTCGGTTTTTAGAAACGTTTCGACGTCTAACAGTGCCTGTTCGAGGGCAAAAAGCCCCAATGTTCCGCACAATCCTTTTTGCGTATGCACATAATCGATACATACGGCACGATCGTATCCGTGAGAAAGCGAAACGATTTTTTGCGGCATCTGCGTAAACGTTTCATAAAAACGACTCAAAATCTGTCGCCACAATGCTTCATTTCCCCCAAGTCGCCCAATCGCCTCTTTGGGATCGAAGATTTGTTTCTGTTTGACCTTATCCGCCGTCTTATGTTTTGGGAAAACCGTACTACTGACATGTAAGGTTTCCAAAAGCGTGCCGTAAAAGTCCTCGACTTCAAACGGTTTACCGATATGCGCGTCCATACCGGCCTTTAAACATTTTTCGATATCGTGAACCATCACGTTAGCCGTCATCGCCACGATCGGCGTTAAGACATCGAGCTCCTTTCGGATCATACGCGTCGCTTCAAACCCGTCCATAATAGGCATTTGAACGTCCATTAAAATGAGATCGTACGGTTGCGTTTGTTCTTGGAGTTTTTCAACCGCCTCGAGTCCGTTGCGCGCGGTGTCGACTTGGGCGTGTGTCTCTTTTAAAAGATAGACGGCGACGTCCAAATTGATTTCATTGTCTTCGACGACTAAAATACGTTTTTTGGAAAGATCGATTTTGGAAGGGTCGAAAAGCGGCGTTTTCGTATGCATCGTGCAAAGCGATACCAGTTCGTCGTAGAGCATTGACGCATTGGCGGGCTTTTTCAAAAGAACGTGAACCCCCGAAGCTTTGACGTCGGCGTGAAACTCCGCATCGTCGTTTTCAGAAAACATAATCGTCGGAGGCAAAGCGACCGACGTTTCTTTGAGCAAAGAAGCATACAGTGCCAGTCCGTTTTTACCGCGGGAAAGTTCATGATCGATCACTAAAACGTCGTAAGGATTTTGCGGCACTTGCAGTGCTTCGATGATGGCGTCTTTACTTTTCATCACGCTCATAAAAAAGCCGAAAGATCGCACCAGCTCGTTAAAATAATCTGCCGTTTTCTTATAATCTTCAATCAATAAAATATGAAGCGGAGAAGCACGATCATTTGTTTGATCGGAATGAAGATCGATTCCTTTTGCTATGCCGAGGGGAATCGTAAACGAGAAGAGGCTTCCCCTTCTCTCTTCGCTCGAAAAAGAGATCTCCGCATGCATCATCTGTGCCAATTGTGCGCAAATGTAAAGTCCCAAACCCGTTCCGCCGTGTTTGCGCGTAATTGAAGCGTCAACTTGCGAAAAGGCTTGAAACAAAAGGTTCTGTTTCTCTTGGGCAATGCCGATACCGCTGTCTTTGACGCTAAAACGTAAGGAAGATCGCTCTTCGTCGAGTATGCTTTCGCGAACGCTTAAAAATACGCCGCCCTCAGACGTGAACTTGATGGCATTGCTCAAAAAGTTATTGACGATTTGCATAATCTTGTGCGGATCGCCTCTAAAAAAACGATTGGTTTCGATAAAATCGCATTGAAAGTCGATGTTTTTCTCTTTGGCAAGCACCGAGAAGATAGAGCAACTCTTTTTGAGCTCTTTATGCAAGTCAAACGCGACGATTTCGACGTCCATTTTGCCCGCTTCGATTTTCGAAAAATCTAAAATATCGTTAATAATACGAAGCAGTAACGAAGAGGCCTCTTTGATTTTCGAAACGTAGTTTTGCTGTACGGGACTCATCGCCGTTTTGCCTAGCAGATGAGACATGCCCATGACGGCGTTCATCGGCGTTCGGATTTCATGGCTCATATTGGCCAAAAATTCCGATTTATAACGGCTGGCGTCTTCTAACTCTTGGGTGCGTTGTTTGACCTTCTCGTCCAAACGCTCGTTCTCTTTTTGTAGCACCTTGAAAAGATGTTGAAGCTTGATGCGCGTTTGATCCAAAGAGTGTCCTAGCAGACCGATTTCGTCGTTTTCTTCCCATTCAAAAGGCGCATCCAATTGTTGTGCCGCCAAAAGATGCGAATGCACGACCAACCGCTTGATCGGTTTTAAAACCTTGTAGTAGTAAATCAGCGAAATCACGCTCACGAGGAAAAGAATCTGAAGCAAAATCATCGAGCCGAACAGTCGCATATCGTTGATAATCGACTCGATCAAATCGATGCGCTTAAAACCCATTTCCAAAGTACCGATCGCAACATCGTCTTTTTTCAACACTTTGCGTAAAACAAACGTATCGGTTAGATTGGGTTGAGGCGTTTCCCACATCAAAAAGAGCTTATCGTCGTTATCGCGAACACGAACGAATTGGATATTTTGATCCAAAAGAAGCTGATCGAGCATCGTTTGACCGAGTTCGGGATAGTAGTTCCAAAGAGACTCGGCGAAAATCGCCGAGGAAAAATCGAATTTCTTTGCATTGAGCACGCTTTGCTCTTCTTGCTTGGACGGAAACGTACTGTTCACGTAAATCAAGGTTGCAACCGGTATCGGAACGATGAGCGCAATCACGATCATCACGATCAACGATTGAAGTAAAGAGACTTTGTGTAAAAATGTTTTCATAAGGCGCCCATTTTGTTCGATGAAAATTCACTCTATATTTATGACTATTGTACCCTCTTTTTACTAAACTTCGTACAAAAAATCGACATAAAACTGCCTAAATATAGATTGTTTCTCTTGGCTTCACGATATGAATTTTTGCTTGCGTACGTTCGCGAAGATACGTCTTAAAAAGCTCCATTTTGTCGATTTCGCCGTGAATCAAATAGATCGTCCGTAACCCTTCCATCGGAGCAATCCACGCCGACATGTCGGCACGATCCGCATGGGCGGAAAAGCCGTTAATCGTATGGATTTTAGCTCGAACTTTAATATCTTCTCCGTAAATGCGCACAAACGGTTCGTGATCGATAATCTCTCTTCCGAGCGTTCCTTGGACTTGAAAACCGACGAAGATTACGGCATTTTTCGGATTCCAAATACGCTGTTTAAGATGGTGCAACACGCGTCCGCCCGTACACATACCGCTTCCGGCAATGATGATCGCGCGTTTTTGCACGTCGTTAATCTCGATCGAATCCTTTTTTTTCGGCGTTAAAACAAGTTCCGGAAACGAAAAAGGGTCATCGCCGAGACTGACATGTAAGCCTACGGGCTGATTGAGCTGTGCGGGATATTTGCGGTAAATTTTCGTGGCTTCGATCGCTAAAGGGCTGTCTAAAAAGACGCGGCAATTGCGTAAAGAACCCTCTTGGTGCATCTGATGCAAAAGCCATAAAATCTCTTGGGTGCGCTCAAGCGCAAACGAAGGAATCACGACGCATCCGCCCTCATCCAAAGTTTGCGTGATCGCCTCTTTAAATTCGAGAATACTTTCTTCCAAGCAGCGGTGTTCACGATCGCCGTAGGTTGATTCGAGATAGAGGGTTTGAACATACGATGCCGGCGTTAGCGTGTTGAGTAAAAGCCTGTTTTTACTGCCCAAATCGCCTGAAAAAATAACGCTTTTTCGCACATCGTCTTCTTCGTACGCGACGCTCACGTACGCACTCCCCATGATATGCCCCGCATTGTGCAACGTAATTTTCAAAAACGGCGCAAGTGCTATCGTCTGCTCGTATGCTACTCGGCGCATTTTTCGCGCAAAAACCATTTCGACATGTTCTTTGGTATAAAGCGGTTCGCGTACGCTACTTTCTTCACCTCTTCGTAACGCTTTTTTCAGTTGGGTTTGGTACTCTTCTTCTAAAAGCGCGGCACTGTCGAGCAGCATAATATACGCGATATCCAAGGTCGCTTCGGTGGCGATAATCTCGCCGCGAAAACCCTCTTTAACGAGTTTGGGAACCCGTCCGATGTGATCGTTGTGGGCATGGGTTAAAATGAGGTAATCAATCGATGCGGGTTCAAACCCAAACGGCTCGTAGTTACTTTTCCACGACTCACCTTGGATCATCCCGCAATCGATTAAAATCTTAACACCACGAATCTCTAAAAGATGACACGAACCTGTCACCATCGAAGCCGCACCGTACGATGTAACATTTGCCATGGGAACTCCTTTATACCAAGTGCCTTTGGGAAAGAACGAAAAGGCTTTTAGCCCATTATGTCACGATTTTCTTTAATGTATAAATTTATCGATCACTTCTTTGTATTTTTTCTCGATGACGTGGCGTTTCTTCTTAAAGGTGTTGGTCAGCTCTTCGCCCACGATAAACTCTTTTTCTAAAAAGTGAATGTTCTGCAATGTTTCAAACGGTTTAAACCCTTTGGTATGGTGCAAAAGTTCGTTCATTTCGCCTTTAAGCTTTGCAACGATTTGTTTATCTTCCATCACTTGTTCGATTGTTTGAACCGCTTTGTCAAAATGCTCCGCCACATAAACTTTAAGCTTTTCAAAATCAGGAACGATCAACGCACCCAAGCCCTTTTTGGTATGACCGACCAAAATAGCATCGGTGATGAACGGAAGCATGGAAAGCGTGGATTCGATGCGACTTGGGTCCACATTTTCGCCATTGGCAAGCACGATAATCTCTTTGGAGCGTCCCGTAATGACCAGTTCATCTTTTTGGGTCAATTTTCCAAGATCGCCCGTTTTGAAAAAACCGTCTTCGCTAAAACTTTTGGCATTTTCTTCGGGATTGTTGTAATAGCCATTAAAAACTTGCTCACCTTTGACCCAAATTTCACCCACTTCGCCGGCACCCAGCATATCGCCCTCTTTATTGACGATTTTAAGGGTGGTTCCATGCACCGCAGGTCCAAGAGTGGAAAAGGTGTTGCATTGAAGGGCGCGCCCTGAAATGACGGGAGCACACTCCGTCATGCCGTACGCATTAACGATGCGGATACCGATGGCATCGATCCACGCATCTAAAAAATCGGGTAAAGCACCGCCGCCGCTAACGGCTAAACGTAGTCTTCCTCCAAACTTTTCCTGCACCAACGCCAGCTTTTTTTGTGCCAAACGGTACAGCGGAGAAAGCAGTAAACGGGTGAAAAAAGCGATCGTTTTATCTTTACATGTAAAGACGAAAGAGCGTGTTTGAAAACGGGGAAGTTCATCTTTCAGCACGCGATCCGCACGACGGTATGCGGCTGAAATCGCAACGAGTTTATTGAAAAGTTTGGCTTTTTTCGGATCTTTTTTCTCAAGCGTCGTGATGATGCGTGTGTACATCGACTCCCAAAGACGCGGCACGGTGGCGACGATGGTCGGTTTGTACTCTTCCAAGTCTGCCGCAAACGTTTTGATACTCGAATAAACGGTACAGCACCCTTTTGAAAGCGCTACGTACTCCGCCGCTCGCTCAAAAATATGCCATGAGGGCAAAATCGACACCCACACATCTTCGCTTTGAAGGGCGATAAGCGGAGGAATTTCACGAATGTTGTACATAATATTTCGGTGGCTGAGAGGCACACCCTTGGGCGTTCCTGTTGTTCCTGATGTATAGATCAATGTCACGACATCTTCTTCATCAAGCGCATCTTTTCCGCTTAAAAACGCTTCGATCTCATCGGCATGAATCGTACGATCTTTTAAGATGTCGTTGAAGGAGTAAAGGTTGCTCAAAAGTGAGTGAACTTTGGGTGCTTCAACGATGAAGATCGCTTTGAGGTTAAACGATGAAAGCATGGATTCATGCCTTGCATACACGCTCTCATTTTCAATAATCAAAAACTCTGCGCCCGAATGCAAAAGAATAAACTCTAACTCTTGGGTGGGGGTGTCACATCCGCGGGGAATGCCGATTGCGCCGAGGGAAATGAGCGCTTGATCGGTAACCATCCACTCATAGCGATTGTCACATAAAAACATCACTTTAGAGCCTTTAGCCACCTTTTTGGCTTTTAAGGCACGCGCTAAAATCAAAACATCTTCAAACCACTTCTCATAACTGACGTCAAACGCTTGATCTCCCACTCTGTAGATGAAGGCTTTTTTCTCTTTATACTGCTCATAGTTTTGAATAAACTTATGAAACAACGTGTTCTCTTCACGGTGCAAGCATAATCCTTAATTTTTAAAATTACTTTATTGTAATCTATGCTTCCTGAAAGAGAGGCTTAACGCGAGCGAAATGCTTTAAAAACCAACACAATAATGACGATTTGGATCACCAAAAGTCCACCGTGTAATGCATACACTTGTTCTTGCTTATCCATGATGCCCGCCCATTCGATGCTTTTGTAGAAAAGATACGAAAGCACCATGCCGATCAGATAGCCCTTTTGTTTGAGCACGTCTGCAAACGAAAGTAAGACGGTGCGTTTTAATACCAAGGTTTCGATGCGCATCAAGTAGTTGCCAAACACAAACATCAGCTGATACGAGAGGTAAATGAAAAGGACATTGCTGTAGTTGTAGCGAAAAAGAAGGAAGCTTACCACCACTAAAAGCGTCAAAAGCTCCACAAAAAGCGTTATGCGGTAAAAAACGAGAAGATTCATCATCTTCTCGTACACTTTTGCCACCACAAGCAACCCAATGGCAAGCCCAATCCCTCCCAGCGAAAAAACGGAAGGCTCAAGCGGCGTGTAAAGCACAAAAACACTGCCCACCGCCAGCCCAAAAAAGAGGGAATTAAAAAGCTTATACCACAGGTAGGGTCGCAAAACAAGTTTCATTAAAATTTAGCCTCAACACCTGCGTAATAGCTTCGCTCAGCCGATGCATAACCGTACACCGTTTGGTAGTAACGATCAAAGAGGTTATTGACTTTAACGTAAAAGTCTAAATCTTTGGTCACATGGTACGTAACCTTGGTATTGGCGACAAAATAGTTGCCGGTTTCGTGTGTCGTAAAACCGTCTTGGCGCGATCCGACGTACGTTCCGTTCAACGTCCAAGCCACTTGTTTAACAGGCATATACGTGGCATAAAGCGTTGTTTGGTATCGTGGAACGTTAGGGAGCCGTGCGTCGTTTTTATCTTTTGCATCCACGTACGTATAATTCGCTCCCGCGAGCAAGGTTTGAAAAAGCTGTTGTTCATACGAAAGTTCGACGCCTTTAAACACCGACGTACCCTCGATATTGACGTTTCCAGAGCCGACCCAACTGATTAAATCTTCAATTTCGTTTCTAAAAAAATTCATAGTGAAACCGGCGTAGCGAATTCCGACGTTAAAACTTTGGATTGTCTCCGGTTTGAGTGTAAAATTTGCCGCACCCCACGGATTAATCATATCCAACATCGAAGGCGTTTTATATGCCGTCGCATAATTAGTATATATGTCGCATTGATCGCTCAAAAGATATTTTGCGCCGATTTTCCCGGTTATTTTATCATCAAATGCGCTAAAACTATCGTAACGTAACGCTTCATTAAGTACGATATTACCGAATCGATTGGTATTATTAAAGAACAAGGCGTTGGAATGCTCGTCGCGTTCTTTTTCACTATCGCCGATAGAAGTATAATGGAGTTCTCGTTTTTCATACGAAGTTCCTAAAACCATATTGGCATTATCGGCGTACTTCCATGTATCTTTGATCTCTACGGAAGGAACCTTACCTTCATAGTCGTTCAATCCCCATGTCGCATCTAAATTTTTCTTGGTAAAATTGCTTTTGGAAAGCGTCGTCTCGATCGTATGATCGGCAATCAAATAGTGATAGCCGACATAGCCTGAACGTTGGCGAAAATCGCTTCGCTCTATCGAATTTGGATCCATCGCATACGTTAAAGGGTCTGAACCGTCATAGTGATTAAATGCGTTAATGTCGTGATATCCGGCTTCAATGCGGTTATGCTCATCAATCCAATAACCTGTTTTTAGGTTCATCGTCGTATTACGATAAGGATCGTCTTCAAAACGATCAATGTCTTCTCCGTGAGGCGCATACGCGCTAAAACCGTCTTCAAGCACCCGTTGAACCGTAAGCATGACATCGAATTTGTCGGTTTTATGGGAAATAGAAGTATTCATACTTTTATACCCATAGCTTCCTACTTCAACCCCGGCACTTGCATGCGTTCCGTTTTGCGCTTTTTTCGTTATAATATTAACGACGCCCGCCGCCGCATCCGCACCCCAAACACCGCTCTGCGCTCCTTTAATCACTTCAATACGTTCGATGTCTTGAATTAAAAGATGGCTAAAATCGGCACCGGAAGTATTGCTAGGGTCATTATAACGGACACCGTCTACCATAAGAAGCGTGTATTTATTTCCCATACCTTGTATGGAAAGGCTTGAAGACTTGCCCATACCTCCGTTTGCGGTAAAGCTGACGCCGGGAATCATACTCAGGGCTTCAACGACAGTAGAAATGCCTTTTAAAGAGAGTTCTTCGGAGGTGATAATGCTGACATTATCGGTGACGTTGGTCGCACTGACCAAGGATTTAGAAGCGGTGTAAACTTCGGACTTTTGTTCTTTAATCTTTTTTGAAACGACCAAAACGGGTGCGCTTGTTTCTTCAAGCAGTTCTGTCGTCTCTGAGGAAGCTTCGGCTTTTGGCGTGTTTAGTTGCTTTTCGTTATCAACGACGCTTTGACCTTCACTGGCAAGTGCAATCGTAGCGTTTAAAGCAAGTATCGCCGCTAGGCTAAAATACTTCCCGCGGAAACCTTTGAGTTTTTTCATTCATTCTCCTTAAAAGTTGAGAAGCTTATTTTATCTTAAATGTCGTTATTTTGATGATTTTTTGATGGATTCTGATTTATAATCAATACTTTAATACTCTTTCGTTTGCACGACGCAAAGTACGCGGACGTTTTATCAAAACCAATTTTCGATCAGAGGAGCAGATGTGTTTTTGGACTCGCGTTATACGCTTCCGACTTTTGTAACGCTCGCTTTCGTGACGAGTATTTGTCTGCTTTTTTACGATTCTTTAGAGCTGATCAATATTGCGTTGATTCATTTCATTCCGATTATCGTCATTGCGCTGGAGGGCAACTATGCCCGCACGACGTTGGTTGCGTCTTTGAGCGTTTTACTGTTTAATTATCTCTACGTTCCGCCCGTATTTACGTTTAACGTCTACGACATTATTCATGTTTGGACGTTTGGTATCTTTCTCTTTTTCGGATACGTCATTACGTGGCAAGCCAAAAAAATTAAACGAAACGAGATGAAAGAGATTTTGCTCAACACGATTTCACACGATCTCAAAACGCCTTTATCTTCGATTTTAGGCTCGATTACCCTCCTCTTGGAAGATCAGAAATTAAGCCCTGAGACGCAAAGAACGCTCCTCAACGACATCAAAAACAGTTCCGATAAGATGAATCGCCTCATCAATAACCTTTTAGACAATGCCAGACTGAAAGATAAAAAGCTCGAACTCAAAATGGAATGGTGCGACCTTGAAGATTTGCTCGGCGTTGCGCTTAAAGACTTTGACGATGCGCATATCAAACGTTCGTTGCACATTTTTATCGATCCGACGCTACCGCTTTACTGGGGCGATTACAACCTTTTGGGAAGACTTTTTGCCAATCTTTTGGATAACGCTTTTAAATATTCGAACCAAAACAAACAAATTTACATCAAACTCAAACAAGAAGACGATCGGATTCGCATCCTTTTTTTCAACGAAAGCAACCCTCTCAATGAACGGACGCTTGAGACGATTTTCGATAAATTTTACCGTGCCGAGGACAATCAAGAAATTTCAGGAAGCGGTATCGGTCTGTTTATTTGCCAAAGTATCGTCCAAGCGCATCGCGGGGAGATTAGAGCATACAATAAAGACAACGGTATCTGCTTTGAAATTACCCTACCGATTCTCAAATACCCGACACAACTGCATAACGAGGCGGAATAATGGCGGCAGAATTCATCTTAATCGTCGAAGACGACGAAGCTATTGCGAAGCTTTTAACGATTTCGCTCCAAGAATACGGTTTTAAAAGCAAACACGCCCATGATCTGGCTTCCGCCAAACGCGACGTTTTGAGCCTCAATCCTCTTTTGGTTATTTTGGATTTAGGGCTGCCTGACGGTGACGGAAAACACCTCATCGCCAAAATACGCAAACAAAGCAAAACGCCGATCATCGTTCTCTCGGCGCGAAGCGACGAAAAAGAGATTATCGCGGCATTGGATTTGGGTGCGGACGACTATGTGACGAAGCCTTTTTCCACCAGCGAACTTTTGGCGCGTATTCGCTCCACGTTGCGTCGTATTCATCCCGAACCGCCGCATGCGATTCTTACATGTAAAGAATTAACGATCGATTTTAATCAAAAAGAGGTCACGCTTCGAGGAAGCCTGCTCAAACTCACGCCGACCGAATACGCTCTGCTTTCTTATATGATGAAAAATGCCGACAAAGTGCTACCGCATCGTCAAATTTTAAAAGAAGTCTGGGGTGTGGGCTACCAAAACGAGATGCAATACCTTCGAACGTATATCAACTCTCTACGCAAAAAAATCGAACAAAATTCGACCTATCCCGAATATATATCGACCGAATCGAGTATCGGATACCGATTTTCAAGCCACGCCGCAAAGGAGCCCGAATGAATCAAAAGACGCTTAAAATCATCTTTTTAAGCTACCTCTTGGTTGTTTTAGCCGGTGCGATCATTTTGATGCTCCCGTTCGCACACCACGGAAAGCTCGCTTTTATCGATGCACTTTTTACGGCGACGTCCGCAACATGTGTGACGGGATTGGTTGTTAAAATAACGCCCGAAAGTTATAGTATCTTCGGGCAAGCAATTTTGGTGCTTTTAATGCAAATCGGAGGCGTGGGATACATGAGTATCGTCTCGCTTTTTTATCTTTTTATGAGAAAAAGCCTTAATATCCACGAAAAAAACGTCGCGAAAGAGTCGCTCAACTATGCGACCAACCACGATATTCCTATCTTTTTACGAAAAGTGTTTCTCTTTACGTTCATTATCGAACTTGCGGGAACGCTTATTTTAGCATTGCGTTTTTCGGCGCATATGTCGATTCCGCAGGCCTTATGGCAAGGATTTTTTCACAGCGTCGCGGCATTTAACAATGCCGGTTTTTCACTTTTTAGAGACAATCTTATGGGCTACCAAACCGACGCGACGATTCTACTCACGATCGGAACGCTTGTTATTTTAGGAGGGCTTGGCTACTTGGTGTTGGTCGAGCTTCACGCGAAACTCATGCATCAACGTTTTATGCTTTCCGCCCATACCAAAATCACGTTGGTCGGTACGGTGCTTTTAGTTCTTTCGGGAATGCTTCTTTTAGGAGCGATCGAATGGAACAACTCAGGCTTTTTCGGTCATCTTTCGCTCGAACATCGCTTTTTAAACAGCTTTTTTCTCTCCATCAACTTTCGAACTTCGGGCTTTAACAGTTTGGATTTATCGCAATTAAGCGATACGTCGCTTTTTTGCTCCACAATCTTTATGATGATCGGAGGCGGCGCGGGAAGTACGGCGGGCGGTATCAAAATCACGACCGTCGCCGTTTTGATTATCGCAACGTTGCATACGATCAAAATCAGCAACCAACCTCCGCATGCGTTTAAACGCACGATCTCTTCCGAAGTGATTCACCGCTCTTCGGCAATCATTTTCGTTGCTTCGTTTATCGTCATTGCCGCGACCGTTTTATTGGTGCAAACCCAACACAGTGCTTTTTTACCGACCCTTTTTGAAGTCGTTTCCGCATTTTGTACCGTAGGCGTATCGGTCGGAAACGGAGACGTCTTGAGCCTTTCGCAAACCTTTGATCTTGTCGGAAAATCTCTGATCATCGCATTGATGCTCATCGGTCGTATGGGTATTTTTGCCGTCGGCTTTTTAATCGTCGGAAAAGAAAAAATTAAACACGTACAGTACCCTGAAGGAAGGATTATTTTATGAAAACGTATGCCGTCATCGGATTAGGAAAATTCGGTTTTCACATCGCCAAAGGCTTGGCGGAACAAGGTATGGACATTATCGCTATCGACAATGATGCGCATAAAATCCAAGATATCAGCGAATTTATTGAAGATGCCGTCGTTTTAGACAGTACCGATATTCGCGCCCTCAAAGAAGCCGGCGTCGTCGGACTCGATACGGTTATTATCAGCATCGGCGAAAATATCGAGGCAAGTATTTTAACCCTCATGGCACTCAAAGAGTTGGAGAACAAGACGATTATCGCCAAAGCGATCACGTTGACGCACGGGGAAATCTTAGCAAGACTCGGAGCGTTTAAAGTGATCTATCCGGAACGGGAATCCGCTAAAAAGCTCGTTGAGAACCTTGTGGGGAACGTCGTTATCGACCAAATCGATTTTAGTAGTACGATCAAAATCGCTAAACTCATTGCGACGCGTTCGCTCATCGGCAAAACGATCGGCGAAGTCGAAACGGAGTTTGAGAATGAAATCCATCTCATTGCTTGTAAAACACGCGATAATTGGCAGTTCGGACTTGAAAAGAGTTACAAAATCCGCGAAGGCGATATGCTGTCGTTCATCGGGAAAAAAGCGTTTATCGAAAAGCTAAGAAGCTTAGCGAAACATGAAAGTGCATAACTCGAACGGTTTTTTTAGTTGCGATACGGCATAAACGACGTATACTTCAACAAAGCACTGCCCAAATTTTCATCATACTTGAAGGAGCGACGATGGATCTCATACTTTTATCTCCCGAAGAAGAACGCGTCATCGTTCATAAAGGCACGGAGATGCCGTATTCGGGTCTATACAACGATTTTGACGAAGAGGGGATTTATCTATGCAAACGTTGCCGGACACCGCTTTTTCGCTCTAACGATAAGTTTCATTCCGGTTGCGGTTGGCCAAGTTTCGACGATGAAATTCCCCATGCGATCAAGCGCGAAAAAGATCGCGACGGTAGGCGCACGGAAATCCTCTGCAATGCGTGTGGAGCGCATTTGGGGCATGTTTTTGAAGGAGAAGGATTTACGCCGAAAAATACGCGCCATTGCGTCAATTCGATCGCACTCGTCTTTCGAGCCGAAAAGAAGTAGTATCCGGTTTATGCTATAATACTTCCATCAATTATTTCATAAAGGAATTTCGTATGACCCCAAGCGACCCGGACTCGTGTAGCTTAACGTTTTTTGTTCTAGGAGCAATCCTATGACGCTACTGATTGTTTATCTCTCCCTTGCTCTTTTCATCTCCTTTCTTTGCTCCGTCCTTGAAGCGGTACTGCTCTCAAGCACCAACTCTTATATCGAGACGCTTCCTAAAGAGACTAACGAAAATGCTATTTCGTTGCTCAAAGAGCTTAAAAACAATATCGATAAGCCTATCTCATCGATTTTAACGTTCAATACGTTTGCCCATACGATGGGTGCGGCCGGCGTAGGAGCGCAAGCACAAATTTTATTCGGAGAAGAGTGGCAAACGGCGGTTGCTTTTGTCGTCACGTTACTGATTTTATACGTTTCCGAAATTATCCCTAAAACTTTCGGTGCTTTGTATTGGAAGAAATTGCTCATTCCTTCCGCTTACATGATTTCATTTTTGATCACGATTACGGCACCGTTTACGTGGGTTTCTTCGCTTTTAACCAACTATATTTCGCGCAATAAAAAACATCAAAGCAACTATTCACGTGACGAAATTATGGCGGTCGTCGCCATGGGCGAAAAAGAGGGATCGATATTGAGTAAAGAGAGCGATCTCATCGAAAACCTTTTAAAACTCAAAAACATTAAAGCCAAAGACATTATGACGCCAAGAAGCGTCGTATTTGCACTTCCGGCAACAACGACGATTGAAGATGCCATCGAAGACGATCGTATGTACATTCACTCGCGCATTCCCATCTTCGGCGAAACGCTTGACGATGTCGTGGGTATCGTCTTTAACCAACGTATTTTGGAAGAGAGCGTAGAAGACCACGACTCGATGACCTTGGAACAAATCTCGTATGAAGTACATATGGTTTCCGAAAATTTACCCGTACCCAATCTCATCGACCAATTCGTCAAACGAAAAACCCACCTTTTCGTGGTGTTCGATAGTTACGGTCAAACCGCGGGCGTCGTGACGCTTGAAGATGCGATCGAAACGCTTTTAGGCGTTGAAATCGTGGATGAAATGGATGAAGTCGAAGATATGCAGCTTTTTGCCAAAGATCGAAGTAAGAAGTTTCAAGACCGTATGAAAGTCGAGCGTAAAAAACTCGAAAAAGCCAAAGTCGGCTAAACAAAGAGGTTTTTAAAAACCTCTTTCGTACCGCCACGTTCCATGATGCCTCGTTAAACGATTGACGCAGGCATAAGGTTGATCGATACGCATCATTTCTTGAATCGGAAGGTTCAAAAGACGTGAAAGCAAAACACGGTTCACTCCCGCATGCGCAACGATGATCACGCACGAATGAATCGCTTCACACGTAATGGTATCGAAAGCTTCTTGTACACGCTTTGCAACGCTATGAAAACTCTCTCCCTCAGGCGGCGTAAAATACTCTAAATCCGCCCCTCTTTGCGCATACGATTCCGGATCGCTCAATCGAATTTCCGCCATCGTTTTATTTTCCCACGCTCCCATATCGATCTCACGCAACGCTTCGACGATACGATACTCTTGCGAAATAATGTGCGCCGTTTTAACGCAACGTTTTAGAGGACTGGTATACACGGCGTCAAAAGGAACGGATTGAAACGCTTCGCGTAAAGCATAGGCTTGTTCGATACCTAAAGCATCGAGTCCAAGGTCGGTTTGCCCTAAATAGCGCTTTTCGCCTCCGTTATCGATATGCCCGTGACGCAACAGATACACCGTATCAACCATACGCAAAAGCCTTACATGTACAATTTTCGATCTTGGCGATAATCATTTTAACGGCTTCCAAGCGTTGAGCGATAGCGCGTTGTGCTTCAAGGTTTCCTTCGCACTTTTTCAACGCCTTTTCAAAACGTTTTTCATACCCGCACACTTCCGTTTCGCACACCAGTTTATCGGCTAAAAATAATAACTCGTTTGCATTTAAAGGCGCATGAGGATCTACCGTAATATCCATATGCGTCTCAATCATATCGCCGATCGATGCGTAACCCATCGCGCACAGTTTATCCGCACCGACTTTGGCATGGTTCTTTTCGTGGCGTGCGATATCGTGTAAATAAGCCGCCGCCAAAAGCGCATTTTTATCAACGATGAGATGGCACATAGAGATTTCGTTCAAGAGTGCCAACACCGTTTTACCCACCGCTTCGCAATGTTTGATAACGGGTTCGGGAACGTCGTTTAAACGCATGATCGCCAAGCACTCCTCTTTGGTCGGAACATTCATCGCATCGTAACGTAAAAGAGCAAAATAATCCTCTTTTGCGTCCATATCCATCAAAATCGATTGGTCGCATACGTCTACATGTAAAGCATCATCTTCCAGCGTTTCCAAAACTTTTTTCAATCCGCCCTCACCGTTACCGGAGAGGATGGTGTTTTTGTACCTCATATCGATCAACGGCGGATGCCCTTTGCGTCCTAAAAAAACCGGATAGACGACCCCTTTTTTCTCGCGCGCGTACGCCTCGTATAAACGCTCGAGCGTTTGCGTTTTAATGAGCGGAATATCCACGGGATTCATGTAAAACGCTTCTATGGTTTCGTCCATCGCGCTAATGCCCTTTTGAATCGAGCTAAACATCCCTTGATCGAACGCCTCGTTGTAGACGATACGAACGTTATAGCCCCGAAGCGTCGCGATAATCTCTTCTTTTAAATACCCTACGACCACGTAAATATGTTCGATCCCGCATGCTTCGTATGTTTGAACAAGCTTCTTAATCGCATTGGTTTTTTCAAAAGAGAGCAAGGGCTTGAAATCGTGCATTCTCGAAGAGTAGCCCGCCGCGATAATTAAAGCGGCAACGGTATCTTTTGCCATCGTTATGCCCTCTTAACCTGCGTTAATTCGGCAACGATACTGATTGCGATCTCTTCGGGCGTTTGCGCATTGATACTTACGCCGATCGGGCAATATACCTCATCGAGTTCGCGTTGCGAAAAGCCTTCGTGCAAGAGCAAGTCGTACACGTAATTGCGCTTGGTTTTACTTCCGATCATACCGATATACTTCGCATTCATACGTAAAGCTTGTTCGAGCACGACTTTATCGACGCCGCGGGTCACGATCACGATGTAACTGTTAGGTGGAATGCCCACCGTTTGCGCCAAATTTTCATAACTTGATGGAACGACGTGAATCTCATCGGCATTGGGAAAGCGTTCTTTGTTCGCAAAGGCTTCCCTATCGTCCAGCACGACGGTGTAAAAACCCAAACTTTTGGAAAGCATCGCGATTTGTTGGGAAACATGCCCCGCACCGATAATGTAAAGCCTCTCCGTCGCGTAAAAAGGTTCGATCATATAGCGGTTTTTGCCGACGTAAAGGTGAAATTTAATACGGTAAAATTTTTCGCGTAGCTCCTTGACGATGCTTTGCACTTCGTGATCGTCCGTGCCGAAAAGATCGTTTTGCGTGCATATCCATTTATGCTTTCCGCCGATGCGCTTACTGCTTTGCGTAATATTCGTAATCATGATAAAATCGATACCCGAAGCCTTCAACTCTTGGGCTTTATGGTAGATATTGAACTGCGGAATATCCAACGCGTCGATATGTTCTAAAAGCACGCTGACTTCACCGCCGCACACCATACCGGCGGCTTTTGCGTCTTCATCGGTTAGTTCGATATCTTCGATGGCACTGCGCTTGCTTTGAAAAATCTCGGGTGCCAATCGTATCGCCATGGCTTCGAGCGTTCCTCCGCCTATCGTCCCTTCAATGGAGGAATCTTTGCGAATGACCATCTTGGTGCCCTCTTCTCTCGGTGCCGATCCGCTTTTGTGTAAAATGGTTGCCGTCACGATCTCATGCTGTTCGTTTAAGCTCTCTATTATATGTTCGACGATCGTTTTCATCGCTTCGCTCCTTGTCTGCAATCGTGTATTTTGCGTTTAATCATACTTCGGGTTATTTTAGAAGATCTATCGTCTTCTTCGATTTCGATCTCAAAATCGAACTTCGATTGAAAACGCATTCGTAAATGTTTTTCTATGGTGTTTTGAAAGGCTTTCGTATCACTGTTTTTATCCAAAACCAAGTTTACATGTAAGCGTTTAGGATCATAACAGGCTACGCGATAATCTATGACCGATTCATACGCCAAAAAGATTTCATCCAAATCTCTCAGCGTGATCTCCTGCCCTTCAAGGCTTAAGGTATTTTCGATACGTCCGCGTACTTTTTCCATTCGACGCAAAAACGTACCGCACGCACAAGGCTCCTCCAAAAAACGTGCTTTATCGCCCGTTTTATAACGAATGAGCGGCATCGCTTGACGATTTAAAGTCGTAAAAACGACTTCGCCGTACGTGCCGTCTTCGACGACTTTGCCCGTAATCGGGTCGACGATTTCAAAATAAAGATCGTTTTCCCTTAAATGGTAGCCGCTTAAACAATCGCATTCGACGCCTCCGCCGTAGCCCATTTCCGTCATACCGTAGTGGTTAAAAACCTGACATGTACCGTTGCGTGAAAGGCTTTTCACAAGCGCATCGGCAACATAATCCGTGCTCAAAAGCACCTTTTTAATATGCGTGTCGAAAAGTTCGGGTTTCATACGGGAAAGATACGCCACTTGCATCGGAATCCCCACGATACACGTAATGCCGTTTTGAAAAATGCATGCCGCCGCAGCTTCGACATCGTCTAAAATACCGTGAACGATACACTCGATACGGCTTCGTTGAAGTGCTTTTTTCAGCAAATCGCCGATACTGGCAAATGAAGGTCCCGGAAGTAAGACCATCACTTTATCGTTTTCATCGACCAAACAACGCATACCGTAGTGAAAAAAATCGATCGTCGTTTCCAAATCTTCGTGTGTAAAAAAAAGACGCTTTTCGTCGCCGGTCGTACCGGATGTATTTAACGTCACGATGCGTTCGATTTCGTGCGTAGGCACGCACAAAAAGTCGTATGCATTATGCCTGATATCTTCAGGCGTCGTAAAAGCAACGGTTTCAAACGCTTTGAATGAGTCCATCGTATCCCAATCGATGCCTTTCAAACGCTCGTGATAAAATCGGCTTCTGCTTTGGGCATACTGAAGCGTTGCTTTGAGCCGATCGAGTTGGTACGCCTTTAACGCTTCTTGACTCGGCGTTTCAAGACGGGTGCGCTCTATGATCCAAGATTCTAGCGGCGTCGGTTTCACGCTAACCCCTTTGCGTCGCGATATAAAGATTCGCCTTTCGTATTGGTCAGATTGTAGATGCAAAAAGGGATCAACTTACCGTCCATCGTAGAGACGTGAATACAACAATCTCGAATACGCTCCAAATTGACGTTCCACACGTCTTGAAACGCCATACCCGAAAGGCTAAAGGTATTATTGTGAATGGCACTTAAAATTGTGTCCCAATCCGATAACATCTCGGTTTCAACTTGCTTTTGATACGACCAATTGCGTGCAACAAACGCCTTTGCCTTTATGGCTCCGACTTCGGCTTTTTCGCTCTCTTTAGAGCAACATGCGGCGCGTTTCGTGACGGGTTTTAAAACACCTTCTTCGATCAGGTAATTGCCGTTAAACGAACAAAGGGCATTTTCACATCCGGGAGGTTGAAGACTTCCTAAAGTAACCATACCGTCGGTTTGTTCGCAAATCGCGTCCATCACTTCGGGCAAGGTGATACGATCATCGTCTTTAGGAGGATTAGGAATGCGTCCGAAATAACTCACGGGCTGAAAATGAACGCCTCTAACGGTCGGAGAATGACGTATGCCGAAACGAATGATCTCGCCGATATGCGCATCGTTGATCTTCGGTACGATCGTCGGAACCAATACGACGCCGATACCGTATTTTTTACAATTTTCAATCGCACGGCATTTCAACTCAAAAAGCGCACGTCCTCTCAATTGTCGGTAAATCGCATCGTCGACGCCGTCGAATTGTAAAAAAACGGAGCTTAATCCCGCTTCTTTGAGGGCTTTAACATAAGCTTCGTCTTGCGCTAAGCGGATACCATTGGTATTGAGTTGAATAAACGAAAAACCGATCTCCCGTCCCATGCGGACAATCGCGTCCAAATCGTTTCGTACGCTCGGTTCTCCGCCCGAGAGTTGAATATTGCACGCGCCGGAAACCTTTAAAATACTCTCGAACTGAAAACGCAACTGCTCTAGACTCGGATCTTCATTAGGTGCATCCAATGCGTCGGCAAAGCAAAAGCGGCACTGGAGGTTACAGCGTTTCGTCACTTCGATCAATGCCGTACAGGTATGTTGTCGGTGGGCACTGCACAGTCCGCAATCAAACGGACATCCTTTTTCGATCGGAGTGATCGGATGGTTGATAAAAGCTCTCTCTTTGGTGCGTACCCATTCGTGCATCGGCGTTTTGCCGCGCCATACAATCGTCTCGAACGCTCCGTGTTCCAAACACGTTTTGAGCATAAAAGCCTCATCGCCTTCTTGAACGATAAAAGCTTCCACCGAGCGTAAGCAAATAGGACATAAACTTTGCGTATGCACCAAAGGGTTAAACGTCATGGCATCGACTCTCTATTGCCGTATTCGTAACCGTGTTCTTGCAAAATCTCGTACACTTTGACGTACGCTTTTTGTATCATTCCGGCACAAATGGGCTTATAGCTTTGATCGGGACCGTGAAAATCCCTCTTTCCGATGAGCGTCGCACATTCGCTTGAGCCAAATTCCATCGTAAACCATGTGTGAAATTCGTCTAGCATGGCTTTGAAATTCTCTTGGGCACTCTCTTCGTCTTTGCCTTTCGCTCCGTATAAACCTAAAACGCCGATACCGCCGCTTAAAACACCGCAGGTTTGTTGCGTGTCGGCGATTCCTCGGCAAAGTCCTTGGGCGGCACGAACCAAATCGTTGTTCTCAATGCCCTCGTCTTCAAGCGCAAGCTTATACATGATTTGCGCACAGCAAAACCCTGCCGATGAAAGGCGAAATAATCGTAGCGATAAATCATCCATTGCTTTATTCTCCTTTTTTCACGATCATTCTAAAATAACCCGGTTTGCATTCTTTGATGCGATGATCAAACGAACAAGACGTTTGTGCCGTCTTATCCTCCATCGTTTTACTCCAAAACGCACTCATCGAGCCGTGCGAGAAGATAATTTTTACCATCAACGCTTTCAACAGTAAACTGCAATCTTCGACCAACATCATTTCAAAACCGGTACGTAGCAATGCTTGCTCTAACGCGGAAAGATCGTGCATTCCCCGCATACACGAAGTCATGGAAAAATGGTCCATCGCTTTAAGGGCTTCGGGATTTTTTGCATACACGTCGTTAAGCACAAACCACCCCCCATGTTCCAAAACGCGATAGATTTCTTCCAAACTGCCTTCTAAATCGTGCATTAACGACAAGGTACACTCCGCAAAAACGCATGAAAACGTCTCGTCCTCAAAAGGAAGAGCATGCCCGTATCCTTGAACGAACGAAGCAAAAGGATTTCTTTCCCGAGCCTTTTCAAGCAATGTTTCGGAAGGATCGATCCCGACCGACTTAATGCCGTAAGCATGGTATAAATACGAAACGGTTGCGCCCATACCGCATCCTACGTCCAAAATGCGATCGCGTTTGCTTAGCGCGCAAAAACGAACCGCTTCTTCGGTCAGCGTAAAGCCTCCGGGACGTAAGGTATCGCCCGTGGCTTCTTGCATGTAAGGGCTTTCGTAAACGTTCACCTACTTATCCTCCAAACCCTTTTCGACTTCCAGCATCTTTCCCATCGCCAACTCGTCGCTGATAAACACCATATGACATGTCGGACATTTTAAAAGATCGACTTCGAAATTACCGTCAAGATAACGTACCTTAACTTTTTGCGGCACCAACGCTTGGCGGCATTTGTCGCATACCCACTCGGTTGTTTTATCGATTTGATCGTTCATGTTCAGCCTTCCACGACTTCCATGCGATGCATGTAGGCGTCTTTCACCGTAATATCGCGACCGGCTTCTTCATAACGTACCCAATAGGTCACGTTTTGAATTCGCAGTCGTGCAAGATAATCCGAGCTTTTCGGATTGAAAAACCTCTCTTGGCGTGAAAGAGAGTTTGCCACCACTTTTTCGACGTCGCCGAGCAAGATAAAACGTTTCTCCATCAATGCCGTGATCTCATCTGAAATATGTAGGGTAAAATCGTACGTCGGATCCATCGACCCCTCCTCTTCTTCATTCCATATCTCTTTTAAAAGCTGTCGTTTCAAACGTTTTCGATTGTTTTGGCGATCCGAAAGCGTAGGCATTTTTTGCGGACTGGATTGATCGGTTTCGTTCGCATAAATAACGTCCAAAATATGATATGCCCTTTTGTTGCCTTTCACCAACATATCTTTGCACATCGCGCAATAAACCAGTACGTCCGGATCACTCTCGCGAATACGGTCTGCCGCAAAATCTTCTGCTTGTTCGGGATTGGCGCAAGCGACCAAACCGCCGTAACCGCAACACTTTGTCTTCTCTTTGGAGTATTCAAGTTCTTGAACGCTGTACCCCAGCGTTTTGACGATATTGCGGATACTTTCGTGAATCTTTCCGTCGTGTCGGGTTGCACACGCATCGTGAATACAAAGTTCACGTTTGCCTTTTTTAATATCCACTTCGGGGAGACCGTACGTATCGAAAATTTCCCATAACGATACGGTTTGAATCATCGGTAAATACTTGGCAAAAGTGGAAGCACAACTTGAACACGCCAAAATAAACGTCGGACGTCCCTCTTCTTCCCACGTTTGGCGTATCTTTTCGACGTTATCGTGCATCAAATCCCCTCTTCCCGCCCAATCGGCAGGTGCGCCGCAACACCCTAAAAAGAGCCCGACGTCGTTCATGGCATCTTTTTCTTTAATCACTCCGACAAGATGTTTGTAAATCGAGCCGATATAATCGGTGTGCGTGGAACTGAGTTGACATCCGGGATAAAAAAGGTACCCCGTTTTACCCGAACCTTTATACAAACCTCTCGCATACGCCGAAAATGCGATCATCGGGTAGTAAAAAAGGTCTTTTGACGCCTCTTTGCTCGGCTGTTTGCGAACCAACGAAAAATAGTCGCTCTGACTAAACGCCATATCTTTCAATGCAAAATCATGCGCCGAAAGCGGCATTTTGTTGCGCTTGACCATACTTTCGCGCGTTGCATGGATAATATCCGCCATACCGATGCCTACGGGGCAGACGGCTTTGCATAAACCGCACTCGGTACAGGAGTTGATCATCGTATTGGCAGTTCTGTTTCCTAGAACAATCCGTTCATTATGGCAAATACTGCGAATGTAACGATCAGGTGTGATGTTAAAACGTTGCATATGAACGCACGCTTTAATGCACGCGTCGCATTGGCATTTGAGACAACGACTCGCCTCTGCCGCGGCTTCGTCTTCGCGATACGTCGATGCGCTTAAAGGCACGCTTTCAACCGAAGCGACCCGATCCGTCGTACAGTGCAATTTCGTCTCAAAAACGCCTTCGCGCTCTCTTGAAGCCGTCATAGAAGCTTTGGTAATATAACGATCGATCGATACGGCGGCGCGCTTCCCGGAACTTGCCGACTCGATCGTCATAGCATTTGGATTTTGCAAGTATCCGCCGATAAATAAAGCCGGATTTTCCGATTGGAACGAGTGCGGATCGACGACATAGGATTTGCTCCACGTTCGCGTTCCTAAATAGATAGCATCGTAACGTTCAAAATAAGCGGGTAAGGTTTTTTCTAGCACTTCGATGCCATAATGCACCTCAATGCCTTTTTGCTCGATCATACCGAGTTCTTCTTCAATGTCGCACGCTTCCAACCCGTTGGAAACATACTCCCACAACCTTCCGCCTAAACGGTTCGACTTTTCAAAAATAGTGACTTTATAGCCTTTTTTATCCAATTCGATTGCGGCGACGCATCCGCTCAATCCACCGCCGATGATAGCGATATTGCCTTTGTTTTTAGGCAAAAGTAACGGTTTTTTAGGTGCGCTATAGCCAAAAGTAATCACGCTTTTTTCAAGTTCGCCGATGCGGATACTTCCGCCCGCATGACTTCTAACGCATGTTTTTTCGCAGGGTCGCTCACAAATCTTTCCGATCAGCCGACTCAGAGGAATTTTACTTTCCATTATTTTGTAGGCACCGGAAAAATTACCTTTTTCAACTTCAGATACAAACGCGATCACGTCCATATGAACCGGACACGATGCAACGCATACGGGAGGCTCTGAATGAATACATTGATTGCTAATTTCCAATAATTGATCTAAATCCATTCTTGATCTCCTCTTTATCGCGTTAAACACAAAACCCAACAAGGCTCTTGGAGCCTTGTTGAGACATTTAACGGCGATACGCTATTTTTTTAAAGCCGCTAACACTTTTTCAGGACGTGCCGGTAAGTGTGTCACTCTTGCGCCGCACGCATTGTAGATAGCGTTAATAATCGCCGCGTGAGGAGCCGCAAGAGGCATTTCACCCGCACCTGAAGCACCTAAGAAGTTGTTCGGTCGTTGATACTCGGTATACATGAGCTCAATATTATCCGGAACGTCTTTAATTTTAGGAATACCGCATCCGGTCAACGTCGTATGTTTTTTCAAATCATCGAAATCTTCCGTTAATGCCAAACCGATACCTTGGACCAAACCGCCGTACATTTGTCCGTCAACGACGAGTTTATTGATGATCGTACCGACATCAGATGCCAACATCATTTTCTCAACGTTCGTTTTACCCGTTGACGTATCAACCTCAACTTCGGCAACGCACACGCCGTACATGTAACCCGCAAACGGATTACCTTGTCCGTCCGTCGGAGGCGTATCGGTACATGGAGCCGTCCATTTACCCATGTATTTAAGCTCTCTGCCTTCTGCAACCATTTCATCGTAAGTACGGTATGTGCCGTCCGGTTTTTTCAACGCTTCAAGAAGATTGCGGCACGCAACGACGGTCGCATTACCCGTAACAAGGTTAGAACGGCTACCGCCGGCTGGTCCGCTGTTGGGTGTTTTAGTCATATCGTTAAGAACAAGATCAATTTGCTCCGGTCTAAGATGCAACGGTTTTAATGTTTCATGCGCATACGTCAATGTTCCGATATCCGCGCCTTGACCGTGATCTTCCCATGAGTTACCGACTGCAACACCCGTTTTAGTAATCTCAGCCCATGCTTCGGAAGAGTCAGGACCGTCCAAACCGCATCCGTAGATATTGACGGAAACGCCTACGCCGTATTTTTTATTAGGAGCGGCATTTGCATTTTTCTCTTTAGCGGTTTTTTTCGCCAATTCGTAAACCGGTTTGGATTTTTCAAAAAGCTCTTCCAAACAGTAAACGTCCGGTTGGCATCCCGTCGGAGTCGTATCGCCCGGTCTGTAGATGTTTTTGTATCTAAATTCGAATGGATCCATGCCCACTTTTTCTGCCAATTCATCGATAAGAACTTCGGATGGGAACATGATTTCAGGTGCACCGTATCCTCTAAAGGCAGAACCCCAACCGTGGTTCGTACAAACGGTACGTCCGTTACCGCGAATGTTCGGAATCATATAACCCGCACCGCCGAATTGGAAACCGCGTTGGGTTAACAAGTCGCCGAATTCTGAGTATGGACCGTGATCAACGCTCCAATCAGACTCTAACGCCAAGATTTTGCCCTCTTTATCGGCTGCCATTTTCATCGTTGTCCAGAAAGGTGAGCGTTTACCCGTGTAGGTGATTTGTTGTTTCATATTGAATTCAAGATAAACCGGTCTTCCCGTCGCCATCGTCGCAACGCCAAGAAGTCCTTCCATCGTCGGGCTAAATTTATAACCGAACGTTGCACCCGTGTTGTTTTGAACGATATAAACGTTCTCGGCTTTCATACCGACACCCTCTGCAATCATCAAAGCATGGAAGTGAAGCGCAATACTTTTTGAATGGATAATCAATTTACCGTCATCGTCTACGTATGCAAAACCGACATCCGGCTCAAGCGGTAAGTGCGGTTGGCGTTGCGTATAAAAACTATCTTCAACGACATACGGTGCTTTATCCATAATCGAAGCCGTTTCGGAACCTTTGCTAATATGGTTGGTAAAGTAAACGTTTGGAGTGCCCGGATGAATCTCGATCGCATCGTCCGCTATCGCGTCAGGTGCATTCATATATGCCGGCAAGACTTCGAGTTCAACTTTAACTTTATCGACACCCGCATGAGCGGCTTTCTCGTTTTCAGCCAAAACGATCGCAATCGCGTCACCGTATTGGAAGATTTTCGTATCGTTCAAGATCGGTCGATCCATACCGTCGCCTTTGTTGGTCGGGAACGCCAAACCGTTGATGCGGTTTGTTCCTTTAACGTCTTTATAGGTCAAAACGGCAACGACGCCCGGAACTTTTTTCGCTTCTTCGGTATCGATAGAGAGAATATTGGCATGAGAAACTTCAGCTTGTACGATTTTAGCATGTAAGGTATTTTCAGGAAGTTTAAGTCCTAAATCCGCACCGAAATCCCATGTACCCATAACTTTAGCAAGAGCGGAAGGACGGATATACTCGGTACCGACGATCGAAGCACCGTCAGGAAGTTGTTTCCAAATATCTTTGACTTGGATTTCGCCGCGCATCAATTTCGCCGCATCCATAACCGCATCGACTAAAGGAATGTAACCCGTACAACGGCAGAGGTTTTTATTTTTTTGGAACCAATCTCTGACTTCTTCACGCGTAGGATTGACGTTTTGATCAAGAAGTGCTTTGGCAGAGACGATAAAGCCCGGAGTACAATAACCGCATTGTGCCGCACCGTGAACCATCCACGAAACTTGGAGCGGATGAAGTTTATCTTTCGTACCGACACCCTCGATCGTAATGATTTCGTCGTATTCTTCCAATTTTTTCATTTTTAAAAGACACGATCTGACGACTTTTCCGTTATGAATAACGCTACACGTACCGCATTCGCCGCTGTTACAACCGACTTTCGTACCCGTAAGCTTAAGTTGTTTTCGTAAAACGTCGGATAGTTTTTCTTCCATATCCGCGACCAACGTTGTTTTGACGCCGTTAATAATCAATGTTTTCTTTAACATGTTGTTTCCCCTTATCAATAGAGTCTTTGCATTTTCTTTATCGATAAAGAAACATGCAAAAATCACATATTTTTATCCAGAAGTTTTCTAAAAATCTATTCCATACCGGCAATATGCTTTTTTAGCATATTGAATAGGATAGATAATCCAAAAACTCACCCACGTTAAACCCGCCATAAACATATACATTGGATAATGTACATGTGATGTAGATGACTTCTTAACCTCCCGTAAGCTATGTTTTTTCTTAATCTTATCTATTAAGTTTTGTTACTAAAAATCATATACTATGACTATAGCATGAATATAGCATAAAGAGCTATTTCACCCTCTTTTTGAGAAAAAGATGACCGATGTGTGATATAGTGACAAGCAAAACCTTATCTTTTTCACTTTATAATGACGTGTTTATCTTCGAACAAGAATCGGATATCTTTAAGCTTACATGTCAACGACAAGGGGAGATTGTTTGAAAACATACAATTTTTGCTATGAATCGGGTCCTCTCGACAACATTATCGATTTTACGCCTTTTAGTCATGAACAAAATATTCTCGTCCAACTCTTTTGTGGGCAAGGGCAAGAGGTCCTTCAAAAGATGGTCGATCTTTTTGCCGTTGTTCTGCCGCAGGCAGTCTGTATCGGAACGACGACCGACGGCGAAATTTACGGAGAGCGAATAACGACGCAACAGAGCGTCATTTCGATCAGCGTTTTTGAGCAGACGTTGCTGAAAACGGCATATTCGCTCGATGAAGATTCGTTTCAATGCGGGTATAAATTGGCAAGCGATCTCATTACGCCGACGACAAAACTGCTGATTTTATTCTCCGACGGTACGCATATGAATGCCGAAGAGTTTTTAAAAGGCATCGAAGCATACGATGCGACGATACCGATTTGCGGCGGTATGGCGGGCGATAACGGTAAGTTTGAACAAACGTTTATTTCCTCGCAAACGACCGTGCTTAGTAAAGGCGTCGTCGGTGTTTCGTTAAATTCCGACCGCTTACATGTCGCCACCGATTATAAATTTGACTGGAAACCCGTAGGGCTTAAACATATCATTACGAAAGTTCACAACAATCGTGTTTACAAGATCGACGATATGAAAGCCGCCTTCTTTTACGACAAGTACCTCGGCGGTAAATTTTCCCGAATCGAATTTCCGTTGATTCTTGAAAAAAACGGCATTATTATGGCACGCGCCGTTATCGCAAAACACGAAGACGGAAGTTTGAGCTTTAGCGGTAACTTGGAAGAAGGCGATCAAGTACGTATCGGTTTTGGGGACGCCGAATCTTTGATGAAAGATCCGATAGAAGTTTTAAAGAACCTGCATACGATTAACGTCGAGACGTTTTACGTCTTTTCGTGTATGGCGCGAAGAAGATTTATGCCGTTTTTAATTAAAATGGGCATCGGATCGTTTTCCAAAACGGCTCCAACGTCAGGGTTTTTTACCTATTCGGAATTTTTCCACCATAAGGGTCACAACAAACTCCTCAATCAAACGCTGACCGTCGTCGCACTCAGTGAATCTTTAGAACCCGCTTTTATACCTATCTTAGAGCAAGAAGAGACCAAAAAAAGTGCCCCTTATTCGAAAACGATTGAGTCGTTAACCCATTTGATCGAACAAAGTGCCCGCGATTACGACCAACAATCCAAGCGTCTTGAAAAACAGATGAACTACTCTAAAAACCTTTTAGCCTCTCACAGACAGTTTTTGCGTTACACCGTTCACGAGATGAATACGCCCTTAAGCGTCATTATGAGCAGTATCGAACTCCATGAGATGGAGTTTGGCAAAAGCGTCTATTTGGAAAATATCGAAGTCGCGGTCAAGAGTATCTTCTCGATGTACGATGATTTGAGTTACCTCATCAAACAAGATCAGATTCATTATGCGAAGCGTCCGATCGATTTAGTCGATTACGTGCGTTGCCGCATCGATTTTTTTGCCCAAGTCGCCGATAAAGCCAAGTCCGTCTTTTGTTTTGAAACCGATTGCGCGCAAGCACTTATCTTGTTTAACGATACGAAATTGCAACGGATCATCGACAACAATCTGACCAATGCCATCAAATATACGTTTGAAAACGAAAAAATCACGGTCGGCGTTCATGCCAAAGAAGACGGCTATCTTTTTAGCATCGCATCGCATTCGCGTAAAATCCAAAAACCCGAAAAAGTCTTTGAAGAATACTATCGCGAAGAGCAAGCGCAAGACGGCTTTGGACTCGGGCTCAATCTCGTTAAAAGAATTTGTAAGGAAGAAAATGTGAAAATCACGCTGCTTTCAGACGAGAACATGACCTCCTTTTCATACCAATTTAAAATCGAGAACGCATGAAAATTTTACTTTTAGAAGACGACATTATCCTCAACGAATCGATCACGCAATACCTCACAACCGCAGGTCATGCAATCAAAGCCGTTCGAGACGGCAACGTTTGTTTGGGTATTTTGGAGAAAGAAAAGTTCGACTTGCTCATTTTTGATATTAACGTACCCAACATCGACGGATTAACGATCTTAGAGATTTTGCATGCGCAAAAAAACGTCACGCCCGTTATTTTTATCTCGACGATGATCGATATCGAGGATATTTCCAAAGCATTTGAACTAGGCTGTTTCGATTACCTTAAAAAACCGTTTCATCTCAAAGAGCTCAACCTTCGCATCGATCGTATCTCTAAAACCGCCAAGAAGGAGATGCATCATAAACGCCTCTCTGCTTCTTACAGTTTTGACTGCGACGCGATGACGCTCTACTTTCACGAAGAACCTCAAGTCTTATCCAAGCGACAATTGCAAATCATCAAATTTTTAACCCACAATCGAGGCTTTGTCTGTAGCTACGATATGTTCAGGGAAAACGTATGGGAAGATGCCGACACTATCGTCGACGACGCAACGATCCGAGCGGAGATCAACCGCCTTAAAAACAATTTGAAAGAGGATTTTATCGTCAATATCCGCGGCATCGGCTATATGGTTAAAGTGCCTTCGATGTAGGCACTACTAAGCATCCGTTTGTTTACAATCTGACCGATGCCAAGGCTTCATTTCATCACGTATTTGACGTTGTTTTTATAGGTCATATGGCACGAAAGACAGCTATCGCCTAACTCTTTGGCACCTTCATACGCTTTGATCCAATCTTTGTTAGCGACCGCTTTTTCGATATGTGCGACATCTTCATCCATCTTTTTATCGTAATACACCAACATGGCTTTAAAACCCTCTTGGTCTTCTTTATCCATAATGACCCATGGTTTTTGTTTGGGTGCCGGGTGTGTACGAATAAAATAGATACCGCGATCGACCAACAATTTATTCATACTGACAACACCGTTTTGAATGCTTTCGTACGCCATGCCCATTCCGCTCATCAACTGTGCGTAGGTAATATCCTCTTTTTGCATGCTTGCCACCAAATCGTCTGCCGTTTTCTCTTCGGCCATTAACGCCGCAACACATAAAACACTTGTACCTAAAATCATATGAGCTAAACGATGTTTCATTCGCATTTTCATTCCTTTAAAACCACATACGGTTCATAATATTGCGTTTGTGAGCGATGCTATAAGAAATCACTCCCAACACGTGCGTTACGACTAAAAAGAGTAAGACTTTGGTTAAAAATCCATGAACCACGCCTACGCCAAAATCTTTAAAACTATCATAAAGCGCCGTATCGGCACCAAAGAAAACGATCTGTCCTAAAGAGGCACTTTGTGCTAAGACAAATCCACTCACCCCAATCGCAACGATCACTGCGTAAATAGCGATATGATTGACCTTCATTAGCGTTTGGCGAAAAGGTGTCATCTCAAGGGCTGCGGGTTGGGGCGATTTTAAGATGACCCCGATGCGCACAAGGCTTAAAAGCGTTGCTATGAGGCCCAAAATCATATGGATTTTGAATGAACCTAGTTTTTCAACCGTATTGGGCATGTTAGACAAAACCAACGTGCCTGTCACCAAAAGAAACAAGAGCAAAGCTCCACTGAGCCAGTGAAGGATAATCGTGCGTGAGGGGTAACGTGTCATGGTAAGCTCCTTAAATCGCTAATTTGTTAGCTAGGGTTTTGCGTTGTGATTCACTCAGAACACTCAAGACTTTTTCAATGCTTTTAGCTTGTGCATCGATCATCTCTTTGGAGATGGAGGCTCTGTTTTTAATAAAACCCTCTTTATCAAACGTGCCATCTTTTGTAAGAATCACCACAGAGGCTTTGGTATCCACACCCTCAAAGCGTTGGTCTCTCATCTCAAACATGATGTTACGAATCTCGCTCCATTGGGTTTTGGAAAGATCCATAGTGGAAAGAGTCATCATCACCTCTTGCATACCGTTGCCGCTACAGGACATCTGTTGTTGAAAAGGCATTGGACCTTTGCTATCGCAACCCCAGCCTCTAGGGCCATTAAATGCGTAAACGGAGCTAGATGCCACCATAAGCGCTAAACCAAATGTGATAAGTTTTGCTTTCATCGTCTATCCTTTTTTTGATATTTGATGAAAGTATAGAACACGAAGGTAACCTCTCACCCAAGCGAAGGTAAACAGAGGTAAACAGCTTAGGAGTGAAGGGCTAGAGTAAGAAGGTGTTTTTCGTAGCGGTACTCCAAGGTATATCCGTGAAGTTCAACAATATTTTTGATGATAAAAAGTCCAAAACCATACCCGCTGGAACTTTTATGCTTTTGCGTGCTTTGCATTTTCCAATCACGAATCGGTGCTGAAATATCCAAAGGCAGTGCTTCTCCCTCGTTTGAAAAGAGAATGACCCCTTCAGAGCAGGTGATGTTCACGTGATGGTTGGGCGAGTAGCGCAGGGCGTTGTCGATGATGTTTTTAAAGCAGATCTCCCATAAAGCACGGTCTCCTCGAATCATGCCCTCTTCACAGCCTTGAATTTCTATGGTCTCGTTTGCTTTTACATGTAAGGTATGAATCGCCTCTTCCAAAAGCGCAGATAAAAGGTGCTCTTCTGTTGAGATGTCGCCTTTGTGTGCGATCAATCCCTCAAGGCTTCGAAAGGTATTGAGCTGGGTGTTAATCGTATCGAACACTTTTTTAATGTCCGCATGGCTTTGATTAGAGGGCTCGTTTTTAAGGTAAAACATTCCTTTAGCCAGAGGGGTTTTAAGCTCATGCATCAAAATCTTGTTAAACATCTCACGGGTCTGAAGCAGATAATGGATGTAATCAATCGCTTGATTGTATGCGATTTCAATCTGTTGAATCTCTTGGTACGAAGAGTCAATACTGAGTGTTGAGAGCTCTCCTAGTTGAAGTGCTCTAAATTTTTTCTCCAACACTAAAATAGGTCGAAGCAAGGTTTGGGATGCCAAAAACAAAATGGCTTGAATCCCTAAAAGGGCTAGAAAAATCGTGTGAATCAATCCCAATGTGTAGTCCGCATCCAAATCTTCAAGGTAGATTTTGCTGATGGGATTATAAACATACACAATGCGTTTGCCCTCCACCTCAAAGAGGCTAAAGCCTTTAAGATCATCTCCCTTGTGGTAGAGCTTTTTGGCGTTCGTGGCTAAAGGCTGTGTATAAATCTTCATATTATAGTCTTGAAGCTCCTCATCTTTGGGCAGATAGGACTGTAAAAGCATGGGCTGAAGAGAGCTTGCGATGCTAAAGTAGCGTGCCATATCGTGCTCTTCTTGAAGGTGCTTTTGGCGCAAATAAAAAAAGCCCCATAAACTCACAATGACGATGAGGGAGAGAAGAAATAAAAGGCGTATCTGCCCGATTAAAGAGCGCTTGATGCTACTCCACAAGGCGGTATCCTCTGCCTCGAAGGGCGATGATGTGCTCTTTTGTGGAATAAGGTTTGATTTTGGTGCGAATCTTGCTGATAATCATCTCCAAACTTTTGCCATCCATCGATGAAATCGCGGGAGAGTCATAGAGCAACTGCTCTTTGGAGACCACGTTGCCGTTGTGTTTGATGAGTTGTGAGGCGACTTCAAACTCTGCTTCGGTCAAAAAAAGAGGATGGTCTAAAAACAAAACGTCATGGGCTTTGGTATCGACGACAAAGGATTTTTTAGGCGTTTCATCCCCAAACGCACGGGCTCTTCTTAATAGACTGCTGATGCGCGCGTAGAGTTCATCGGGGTCATACGGTTTGGGAAGGTAGTCGTCCGCACCGATTTGAAGCCCCGTTACTTTATCGGCTGTGCTGTTGCGCGCGGAAGAGATGATGATGGGAATGGTGCTTTTTTTGCGGAGCTCTCGGCACACATCCAGTCCATCCATCCCCGGAAGTCCCAAATCGAGCAGAATCAAACTGTAAGGCTCTAAGGGTGTCACCAGCGCACGAAAAGGGTCATCGCAAATATCTACATGTAAACTACGCTTTGCTAAAAAATCATGAATCAACGAAGCAAACTCTTCGTCATCTTCGATAAGCAAAAGACGTTTCATATGATGCTACCTCAAATAGGTTTTTAAAAGTGAGGCTAAGTTGTGTATCTCTTTTTCACGCACCTCTTCGCTGACATGGTTGCCAAGGTGTTCTTTGATGTGCCCGTCAAGCACCTCACTCATCAAAGATTGTATCGCTCCTCGCGTCGCGCTAATTTGCTGTAAAATTTTAAAACAATCCCCCTCCTGCTCAAGGGCTTTTTCGATACTTCCAAGCTGCCCTTTGATCTTTTTGACACGGGTGAGCAATTTCTCTTTGCCGGCAATGGTATGTGACATCAAAACCTCGTTTTAGAATTTTATTAACTATACTGGGGTATAGTATCTAAATTTTTTTTAAAAAGGTTTAAAATGAATTCTATCGACTCCTTGAAAAACCTTGCGCACTCGCATCAGTTTGACGTAGCCAATCCCATCGCTAAGAAAAATACCTTATACGCCACTCTTTTAACGTTCGTTACGATGGTCTGTGAGATTATCGGCGGTATTTATTTTAATTCTATGGCGCTTTTAGCCGACGGCTGGCATATGAGTTCACATGCTTTGGCTCTAGGCATGGCGTTTATGGCATATGTCATGGCGCAAAAATATGCACAAGACTTTCGCTTTAATTTCGGAACCTACAAGGTCGAAGTTTTAGGAGCATACACCAGTGCCATATTGCTTTTAGTCGTTGCTTTTTTTATGGCGTACCATTCGATTGAGCGGTTTTTTCATCCGGTACAAATCGCCTATCAAGAAGCGATCGTCATCGCCGTTATCGGACTCATCGTCAATCTTCTTTGTGCATGGTTACTTAAAGACGACCATCATCACGGACATGACCACGATGCTCATGAGCATCACCACGACCACCATCATGATCACCACCACGATATGAATCTTAAAGCCGCTTACCTTCACGTCCTCGCCGATGCGATGACCTCCGTTTTAGCCATTGTCGCGCTGGTGGGCGGAATGCTCTGGGGTGCGGATTGGCTAGACCCGACCATGGGCATCGTCGGGTCTGTATTGGTCTTCATTTGGGCATTAGGGCTTATCAAACAATCGGGAAAAATTTTGCTCGATGCCACGATGGACGAGCCGATCGTGCAAGAAATCATCGATGTTATCAATACTTACGAAGATAAAATTTCGATCGAGGATTTACATGTATGGAAAGTCGGAAAAGGTAAATACGGCTGTATTCTCACGCTTTGCTCCCAAACAAACCTAAGCATCGAACGCATCAAACACGAGCTTTCCGTTCATGAAGAGCTAGTCCACGTCTCGATTGAACGCAGATGAGAATTGCTTAACGGTACCGACAAAAGACTATCGGTACCGAAAATTCATTCACGTGAACGTAATGTTCTGATCAACCTATCGGTGTTGTATATACCGATAAAAATCGTCGCTCCCAAAAGCATAAACGCCACTCCCAAACATACGCTCAACGCTAAAGGTATCGAAGAAGAATCCGGTTTGGAAGAACGCGCTTGCGTTGCAGCCCCTTTTTGAGCTTCGGATTTTTCAAAGCCGCCTTTGGGGGCAATCCCGTCTCGACGAACCTGATGTCCCGCACCACCGTCTAAAATGATTTCGTACGGAACTTTAGGGATTGCTACGGTCAACTCGCTGCTATCGGGCAAGCGTTGTTGAAATAAAATCTCTTGCGTACCTAATGCCCGCAATTTGACCAAAGCACCCGATGCACCCTCTCCGGTGCTAAATTCGCCTTTGATATTTAAGGTATCGTCGTCGTTATCGCCGACCTGTAACAAAAGCGTATGCGCCCACACCAACGTCGGTATGATCGTTATCATCAGCCAAAATATCCGTTTTTTCATCTCTTTTCCTTTTTTCGAATCCAAAATAACCGTGCCGCTTGCGAATCTTGCGGCAATCTCAAAGCAATCAAAATCAAGACGCTCCCCAATGCTAAAAGCGCAAGATCGACGCCTAAAATAACACTCGGCACGAAAATGCCCATTTTAAACCAGTGCAAAAAAACCGAAGCGATAAACAGTATACCGCCGGCTAGTAAGAACTCTTTGGCGGCTCGGTAAGCGTTGAAGCGGTAAAATGCCCAAAAAAGCGTTGCAAGCCAGACATCGTAAAAAAGTCCTTTTTGCCATAAAATCCGATCGGAAAGATCAAAAGGCAAAAGCCATTGCAATGCGAAAAGCATACCCGTTGCCGGAATAACGCCCAAAGTGATACACAAAGAAAATTTTCCCAACCAATGGTAAAACGTTATGCGCTCGTCAAATTTTTTTGCCTGTTTTTCAAGCCACGACAAAATGCCAAAACCCACCGCAAGCGCGGATAACGCCATGATAAACGCTACTAAACTGCGGCTCAAAAGATCGACGCCTGCTAAAAAATGTAAAAAGAAGGTCGCTTCGATCAGATAGACGCTCCATGAACGATCCATAACGTCTTGTTTGGCGAGTAACGTACCGTCAACCGCGCTGAGCGTGATACTCGGTTTGTTAAAAACACCGCCGTTAAAAAACGGTTTTGTCGCATCGTAGCCTTTAAACTCGATCTGAGCACTTTGATCGTTCCAATTGATCAGTCGCGCCTGATGGAGCGTCACGGACGGTACGATCCGACGTGCTTTTTTGACCAACGTCGCAATAGGTAACATCGTCGCATTTTCGTTGAGAAATTTAACGGGCTTTTCCGGAACAAAAAGCACCGGACCGATAATCGCATCGATGCGACTCTCTTTCCCCTGACTCACAAGCTGTGCCATCCACGTTGAACTAATCAGCGAAAGATTCATAAACGCACCGCTGAGCGTCACTAAAAAAACGACGGGAAAGCTCCATTTTAAAATCGAGATATGGCGTTGCACGAAAAAGGCTTGGGGCGTTTTGGCGCGCTTTTGGTACGAAAAAATCACGATAAGAATCACTCCCGATACGATGACGCTCAAAACGCCGACCGAGGCCAATCCGAAAAGCACTCTTCCCGTGATACTCCACGCCGCACCGAAAAGCTCTTTATCAAAGTCTAATACTTTACCGTAATGCAGTTGATTTAAAAATCCCGCTAAAAACGACTGTTTACCTTCATCTTGTATCACGTTCGCCGTTTGGGTATCGAAAAAGATCGGTGCGCTAAAACGGTGCGAAACTTTTAAAGCACTTTCATTTTTAGTTCCCGGAAACGTGACGATGACGTTGTTTTTCGGAAAAAGCGCATCTTGCCAAACGTAAGAAAGGATTTTTTCGTAGTCGATCTTCTCCAAAGCAATCGGAGCGATATGGCGTGAGGGTTTTTCCCATACTTGCAAGTACGGAAGAAAAATCGCAAAAATTCCGAAAAAAAGCGCACAGTACATGATCAGCGATACGATAAGTCCCAATGCCCAATGAACACGTACAAGACGTTGCTTCCATAATTTTGAGGCGTCGCTCTTAAACATACGTCCATCCTAAAAAAGCCGTTGCTACCGACGTTGGAAGCGAAAAACGCAACAATGCGCTTAATTTGCTCGGCGATAGCGCGATCCATAAAGCGGCTATTGCCCATGCAAAAGTATTGTACAAAAGCCCTACGACGGCAAAATCACCTTTCAAAGGCGTGTTGAACGCCGCTAAAACGCACATGCTCAGATACGAAAGCACTAAACCGCCAAAAAAGGCGATTAAGATGCGAAAAAGCCCGATGGTTCTACCATGGGGCTCGGGAGTGGCTAAATAGCGATAAAGATTCATTTTAAGCAACTTTCATTAAAAACGGTAGTCAAACGTCACACCAAACGTACGCGGTTGTCCCACTTGGCGAAACGTTCCGCGATAGTTATAGAGCACCTCTTCATCAAACGCATTTTTAACATAGGTTCGGATCGTATAGACCTTGGTTTCGTAACCGACATTGAAATTCACAAGCGTATAATCTCCTGCTTTATACGCCTCGGTATTGGTCACATTGGTATAGTATTCGCTGACGTAATTCAAATCGCCGCCCACAAAAAAGCCCGATAAGAAGTGCTGTTTAAACCCAAGACTTCCCGTAAAATGCGGCGCGTGGTTAAACTCATTGCCTTTTTTAGCGTAATGGTTTGCATCGGCTTCCGTGATTTTGGTGCGTAACAGACCAAAACCGCCTTGCAACTCTAAATCGGAGGTGATGCGGTATATGGATTCGGCTTCAAAACCGTAACTCTCACCCTTGGGTATATTGATAAATCGTTGACCGTAACCCGAACCCGCAATACCTTGATACCCTTTGTAGTCATTGTAAAAAAGATTGGTATTGAATGTTAGTGTTTTATCTAGCATCAAAGAACGCGTCGTGGCTTCATACGTCCAGACCTCTTCTTTGTCGTATTCGTAGTATGCATAGGTATCCCACGTCAACGCACCGCCGCCGGGACTATAGCCTTTACGCACGGTAAAGCCGATGTTATGTTCAGGTGTCAGTTTATAATTTACACCCATTTTGGGTAAAAGCATCGTCTCGGCAAGGTCAGCGTTCATCGGTTTGGTCATGTACGTTACGTCGCGTTCTTGATGCTCTCGTTCGATGCGCCCTCCAAAAATAATGTCAAATTTATCGTTTACATGTAAAGACTCTTCCGTGTAAAACGCCAATGCCGTAATGTCGTCATCGCCGTTCATCTTAATTTGGTCCGTCACCAGTATATCTTGTGCACGGTGGTAAAAGTAAAGCCCAGCCATACTCGTCAAAAGCCCGCCTTTTGGGTCATACACCAAACGCGTCTCCAAGGTTTCGCTCTTTTCGTCGATGTCCATATGCATCGCCGTGGGTGCTTGCTTAAACGTCGTATCGGTACCACTGTAACCTGCTAAAACATACAATTTGAGATCATCGTTAATGGCATATTCCACATCGGTACTGAACGTATCGTTGGTCGAGTCATTGTAACGTACGAGGTTGGAGGAGGAGAGAAGAAATTTGTAGTCCGAAATGGCAGAATTGGGCATAATCTCATTCATATGTCCGCCCTCACTTAAGCGATGCGATGCCGATACTTTAACGATAAGCCCGTCAACATCTTGCGGCAACCACAAAGCTTTTGCACGCACGTTTCCTTGCTTCACATCGGAAGGATCCCAATAACTGCCGTAATTTTGGTAGTTGATAAAATTATGCCCGTAAACGCCCTCGGCACTCAAACGCATCGCCAACACGTCATCAACGATAGGCCCTGAGACCATCGCCGCAACAAGAGCTTTATCGTCTTGGTTTTCATAGCCGATGCGAATAGCACCCTCAGGCTCAAATGTTGGGTCTTTCGTCGTAACAACGACCGCTCCGCCGATACTGTTGCGGCCTTGCGACGTCGATTGCGGACCACGTAACACCTCGACTTGTTCAATATCCCACGAACCGATGTCCAAATAGCGTTGCCCGTTCCATGCTTCGCTTATACCGTCCACACTCGTGCTAATGCGAGGTCTAGAACCTGAAAGCATCGAAAAACCGCCTATCGCCGCCCCCGCTCCATTCACGCCGCGGATTACGGGAATATCGGAGGGATTGTTGATCATATTGGGAACCTGCGATGCCACGTCGTAAACCGAGTGAGCACCTGCGGCATCGACTTTATCGCTTTGAAATACACTCACCGCCGTCGTCGTCTCTTGTAAGGAGCGTTCGATTTTTTCGCCCGTAACGGTTACTTCATTGAGCTGAACCGTTGCATTAGTCTCTGAAAATACGAGGGATGGAAGGAACAAGCAGGTTGCAAGACTGATTTGCCAAAATCGATTGGGTGACATAACTATCCTTTTATTTTTTGATGGTGGAAGTATGCCTTTTATGATGACGATTATCAATAAACAAAAAGTCAAGAAAGGGAAAAAAAACGTCACAAAGAGGAAAAATGATATTTTAGAGATGCTGTTTGCGGTAAACGCTTGGCGATATACCAAAGCGCTCCATGAAAAGTTTGCTGAAATTTCCCGCATGTTTATAGCCAACTTTAAACGCCGCTTCTTTAACGCTCACATGCTTTTGAAGCAGGCTTTTGGCAACCTGTAAGCGTTGATTTTGAAGCATCTCGTACACGGTCATACCGTAATACGCTTTAAAATCTTTTTTGAGATAACACTCATTGATCGCCGAGCGATACGCGATTTGCTTGATGGAAAGATCTTTGTCGTACTCGTTGGTGATGATATTTTTGGCTTTTTCCAGCGAGTGGATGGTTTTGATATCGAGCGAAAAATCGGCGATTTTATGCATCGTGCTCATAAGACGCTCAATTGTATAATGCGCCAAATACAAAATATGCGCCTCTAAATGAAGCACGTTTAAAAGATTGGTATCCATTTCATGGGTCTGAAATGCTTCTAAAATTTCAAACTGACTTCGATCGATCTCGCCGCCTTCTAAAATCGCATACCCATTCTGCTTCGCTTCAGCTTCCATCTTTTCATGCACTTCACGGTAATTTGAGATCAAATAGGTCAACAACGCCTCTTTAATGCCGATCGTCACGGTACGGTACTCTTTATCTTTGAGCGTTTGCATCTCCACGCAAAATGCATCCGAAGAAAATCCGATAAAAAAGCTGTTTTTCTTAATCGCATACTTCGCACCGTTTTTAAACGCATGCGTAAATTCCTCTCCAACGTTAAACACCAACACCGCACCCGGAACATCCGAATACAACGATGTGATCGTATCTTGATACAACCGATACGCATACGTGTACGCCGCTATGCCGTTACCAAGGTTGTACCACACAAACGACCCCTCGCCCAATTCTGGCTTGATCTTCGCCATAAAATTTTCACGCGAAAAAGGATACTGCACCGTTTGAGCGATCTGCAACAGATCAAAAGAGTTTACATGTAAAACCGAGCTTGGATCTCTCGATGCAACATCGTACATTTTAAAACCTGTTCTTCAGTGCTTTAGGTAAAACACCGAAAGTTTTAAAAAATGCGCCGCTAAAGTTATTGGCATATTTATACCCTAAACGATGCGCGATTTCATTGATACTAAGCTCTCCCGATTCCAACATCTCTTTTGCCTGATACATTTTGTACTGTAACAGTAACTGATAAGGACTCCTATGAAAAACTTGCTTAAAACCCGTTTTAAGTTTCAACTCGTTGAGATGAACCGCTCGAGAGAGTTGCGCAATGGACGGAGGTGAGCGCAAAGAGCCTAAAAGCAACTGTTTGGCTTGATAAATCTTATTTATATCATACGTGTCAAGTAGCATTTTTGTAGTGCTTTGTTCAGAGGAATGCATCTCCCAAAAAAGTAATTCCAAAGCTTTCCCTTGTAAGTATAAAGAGGCAAGTTCCCCGTGAAAAGGACACTCTAACATCTCTTTAAGAAGGCATTGCGACGTAACGGAAGTCGGTGCAAACTTGACAAGATTAAGATGGGAAGAGTTATACTTTTCTTGAACGTTTTCTTTAAGGTTGCGCATTAAAAAGTTTTCGGTCAAAATAAGCCTAACTTGCGAAATCTCTTTGGTTTCAAAATCTCGGAAACCTTCCGTTTGATCCAACAACGAAATGGTCGTAAAACCCTCTTGAAAAGGAATGACTTGGCGATCGTCTCGATTGGTATAACGACCTTTACCTTTTAAAGAAAACGTCACGACGAATTTTCGTTCGTTTTGCTGTGCTTCAATACGCGTTTGATGCAAAAATCGATAATCCGTTCGCAGGAAAAAAAGATCGTCTTGAAGTTTAATCTGCTCCGCATAATCCGTACCGATCTCACTCGGCAGGGTATTTTGAACAATACTATTTTGCGAACGGCTATTGACCTTAACAATGTCTTTTAACGATACATGGTGCATCTTTTTCCTTTTAGCATAGAAAATTTAACCGTTTATCATATTTTTGATATTGAATATCATAGAATTAAATAATAGACTACTTCGCATAAAACCACGATTAAAAAGGTCTTACATGTACGCTCAAAAACTGATTCAATCCTCTCTGATCGGGAGCGCATTATGCGTTCAAACCCTTTTGGCACTCGATACGGCGACAACGCTTGAAAGCGTGACCGTAACGGCACAAAAAAGCAATGAAGACGCTCAAAGCGTTCCCATTAGCATGTCGGTTTTCAACGATCTTGCGCTGGAAGATAAATCTATAGAATCTTTAGACGACATCGCCAAATATACACCGAACTTAATGCTCTACAACACGGGACAACAAGGGCTTACTTCTCCTTCTATCAGGGGGCTAAGTGCTAATATTCTCTCCTATTCGACACCGGTTAGTCTTTACGTAGACGGCGTACCGACGATGAACAGCTTCGGTTATGCCGATGCGTTGGAAGATATTGAACGTATCGAAGTTTTGAGAGGACCGCAAGGCACGCTTTACGGTAAAAATTCCGAAGCAGGCGTTATCAACGTCGTTACGCGAAAACCGAATAACGAAGCGCGAGGAAAAATTTACACGACGATCGGAAGCGACGGAAAACGGTTGTACGGCATCAACGTCTCAGGTCCCATTGCAGAAAATACGCTCTATTTAGGCATCGCGTATCAACACGACGAAAAAGACGGCAATATCAAAAACACGCTTACCAACGAGTACGTCAACTTTAAAGAAAGCGATGCGGGGAAAATAACACTTCGTTATACGCCTACGGACACCCTCGATATTTCCTTGATTGCTTCAAAAAGTCAAAACAATAACGGTGCACATGACTGGATTAAAGCGACATCAACGGCGAAAGAGGTACGTTCCAATTTAGCGGGCTCGTCCGATCCTTCTACGACAAGCGTGGCATTGAATATCGATTACCGTCTCGGTGAAAACGATAAAATTACGTCTATTACCACATGGAGAGAGCATAACGATAAAGCCGTTGCCGATGCCGATCTTTTGCCTACTACGATTCAACATATCTATAAAGACAATCTCTACGACAGCCTCTCCCAAGAGGTGCGTTACGAAACCAAAATTGCCGATACAAAAGTCATTTCAGGTCTTTACCTCGACAAGGGAGATTATGATTTATACACGAAACTTATCACCCTTGCCGATCCGACGGGAGCCAATTCAAAACCTCAAAATCTAACGCAAAAAAGTCTAGGACTTTTCACGAACGTCCTCCATCCGCTCAGTGACGCATGGACGCTGAACACGGGTATTCGCTATGACGTCGAGAAAAAAAATATGGACGTCGATACCTCAAATATTCATCTAGACGAGCAATGGAGCAACGTCTCGCCCAAGCTTTCGTTGCAATACGCCATCGATACGACGAGTATGTCTTACGTTACGGTTGCCAAAGGGTATCGTTCGGGAGGGTTTAATCCGTTTGCCCCTACCGATAAACAAGCCTACGATGAAGAGAACCTCATCTCGTACGAGCTGGGATATAAAGGAATGTTCCTAAACGATGCACTTCGATTGAACGCCGATATTTATCTGATGAAAATCAACGACATGCAAGTCGAAGAGACTCCCACCGCAGGTGTCGTCTACATCGTCAATGCCGCCAAAGCGACTTCAAAAGGACTTGAAGTTGAGATGGAAGCTTTAGTCCATCCCACGTTAACGTTATTTTTAAGCGGAGGTTTGAACGATACTTCGTACGATGATTTTTCGGACAATGCCGGAAATTACGACGGTAACAAAGCGACTTATGCACCTACATACAATTTCGACGTCGGCATGCAATATCGAAATGCAAGCGGCTATTTTGCACGATGCGACTTGAATGGGTACGGCAAAACCTATTTTGACAAAGCCAATCGTTATGAACAAGATGCCTACCGTCTCGTCAACGCTAAAATCGGCTACGAAACCAAAGCTTACGACGTCTATCTTTACGCAAACAATCTTTTTGACAAAGAATACGACGCTAAAAACGCTTATTTTAACGGTACCACAACCATCGTACGTGAAGGTCGTGAAATCGGCGTCAAATTTGCCTATCGATTTTAAGGAAACACCATGCCAAAAACTCTCAATTCCTATCTAACGATGTTACTCGTGCCTTATCAAATCGAAGTGCTTGCCATCGCTTTACATGTAAAGCTTTTTCAACGCATTGAAGAGCAAAAATGCACGGCGGAAGACTTAGCCCTGATACTCGCATTCGATCCTACCAACACAAAAATCTTCTTAGATGCTTTAGTGATGTTAGAGCTCATTGAAGAAGACGCCTCTTTTTACGTCAATACGGACATCACAAAAACTTTTTTTGTTTTCGATGCCCCAAAGTATTGCGGCGATGTTTTCTTACACCGAAAAGCCATGCTACATCAAGGTGTAAAGATGCTTGAAAAACTTTTGAAAGAAGGCAACCAAGAGATGATCCATACCAAACATCCTCAAAAATGGGCGCAAGCTTCCAAAAAGTTTTTAAAACAAGAACAAAAAAACCTCATGTCGCATGTTGCGCTAGAGTGCCTCAAACACCTTCCTTCCTTGCCCGATAATGCAAAAATATTAGACATCGGGTGCGCTTCAGGTGTCGTCGGGCTTGAAATACTCCAAGCCAGACCTTCATGGCATGGCATCTTTTTTGACTATCCCGAAGTCATTGAAATCGTACAAGAACACATTGAAGAGTACGCTCTAAAATCACGCACGACAACACTGTGCGGTGATGTACAACTAGATGACATTGGACACGGATACGATCTGATTTGGTGCAGCAATCTCTTCTATTTTTTCGAAAATCCAACCTTTGTCATTGAAAAACTCTACAACGCCCTTAATCCAAACGGCATTTTAATCAGTGCTCATGTCGAAATTGATACAACAAATTCCAGTGATACCGATAGTTTTTTCTACTTTTTATTTTTAAATCTTCAAGGAAAACGCATCTTTAAACCCACGGAATTATCCGCCATGTTTACAAAAGTAGGCTTTGAGTCACTGCAAACCTTTACATCGTACGATACGCCCATGACGCCTACAACCGTTCATATTTTCAAAAAAGAAGCTCCTCATGTCTCTCGCTAAAAAAAATATACTCTTTGGACTTTTGTTTACCGCTTTTACGACACCCTCCATTTTTTTTATGATGGGCTTGCCGATGATCTTGCAAATGCAAGGCTTTGATGCTTCGTTTATCGGACTTTTTCAAATGGTAGGCTTTTCGGCTGTCCTCAAATTTCTACTCTCGCCGCCGATTGATCGCATTGTTTTTAGGCATAACCATTACAAAAAATGGATAGCAGGTATGGGTATTGCCTATATTGTGCTGCTTCTCGTACTCAGTAAATTATCACTTGAGCACACTGCCGTAACGTTTAGCTTGATTTTTATCACGGTTTTTATTGCTACATGGATTGATATTCCGTTAAATGCTCTAGCCATTAAAGTCTTTTCCAAAGAGGAGCGACTCTGTGCAGGAAGTTATAAAATGAGTGCATTTTTTATGGCAGGATTGCTTGGCGGCGGCGTGGTTTTACTCTGTTACAACCGCTTTGGTTGGGAAAATACATTTTTAATGCTCGCTTTTTTTGTAAGCGTAGCGTTACTCTCTCTTTTCAAAATCGTTGAAAGCGATACTCTGAGCACCCCTTCTTCAATGATTGCATTTGCTACGATACGCTCCTTTCTACAACAAGAAAAAATTGGAATATGGCTTTTTACGGTGGCATTTTATTTTGCATTTATCAGTGCCGTGTGGATTTTCATGAAACCCTATTTGATTGCTAAAGGCATCGCTCCTGATGATGTAGCACTATCTGTGGGTGTTTACGGCAGCATCATTGGATTTTTCGGTGGGATTTTCCCATCATACCTTGAAAAATACTTCACGAAAAAAACGCTTCTGATTGCTTTTTCGTGTTTCAATGCACTCAGTGTTATGATGCTTCTTTTTATGGAACTCTCTCATTTTAATTTGAATGTTGCGCTCATTGCTATTACGTTAACGGCATTGGCAATCTCTTTCTCATCGGCAATCATTTTTGCACTAATTATGGATTATTCAAGGCAAACCTCAAAAGCCATCGACTACGCAGTACAATCAAGTCTTTTTGCTTTGACGCGCATCGTCTCTGCTATGATAGCCGGCATCATCGTCTCCGTACAAAACTATAGTATGTTCTTCGTTTTTGAACTTATTTGCATTGTGGCAGTTACTTTTGTTGTGGTAAGACACTATCCCTCTTCATCAGAGGTTGAAGCTTTTTGAAACAGAGTTTTTCGCTTACATGTAAGCATAGTATTCACGATCGTTTAGCTCATCACAAACGATTAATCGCCCATTTTAAAGCGTAAATTGGGCGGATAACGTGTACGTGTCGTTCTTATCTAACTTTCGACTACAATGTGATTGGTAAAAACGGTATCGGACTCAACGCTTTAATTATTGAGGATAAAAACCTTTACATGTAATTCACAAAACACTCAATCTTCGCTATAATTTTTTTATGAAAAAAGAAACCATTCTTCAACAGCTTAAAAGCATGAAAAACCATTATCTACCTGAGGGCTTCGTTATAGAGGGATTGTTTGGCTCGTATGCACGAGATGAAGCGGATGAAAAAAGTGACATAGACATTCTCATCGAAGCCAAACCCTCTTTTGTCGAACGCTACGGTATCAAGTCTATTGAGCGCATCGAAGAAATCAAAAAAGAGATGAGTTCTGTTTTTGGCATTTCCGTTGATTTAGCCGATAAAACAGGCATGAGCAAAACCGCTCAAAAATTCATTATCGATAGAACGATTTATGTCTAAAGAGAACATTAGCAAAATCTATCTCATTCTTGAAAAGATCGAATATATTGAAGAAATTGTTAAAAATGCTAGTTCTATTACCAACGCTTTGCATGACCTAACAACCTACCGCCCCGCTATTTTGATGCACCTTACTTCCATCGCTGAACAATTTGACAAAATCAAAAAATCTTCTAACAATATCTTTCTTGAATATTTTGAAGCCGATGATCTCAAAGGTATTTACGATGTCAGAAATTACATTGCTCATGATTATGAAGGTGTGAATCTTGCTATTATTGAGTGGATTATCAGACATATTCTGCCGAAGTTTAAAGAGCAATGTTTGAAGATTATTGAGGTAAAACTATAAAAATTTTTGCTAGACAATTATTTAAAAAGTAGCCTGTCATTTTTTTATTTATATATCAAAAAATTTAATGATTTTTTTTGTACAATATTATTAATACAAATTTTAGGAGGAAAGAAAATAATGCAAGATTTTATTAATAAGACATTTAAAGGTCTAAATAGTGCTTATTATGTCAGACATTTTATATTCGGAGTTGCAATAGCAATTGTTTTTATATTCGCATTATCTAATGGTTTTGAACATTTTGCCTTTGGATTTATTTTTTCTGCTATCTTAAATACAATTTTATACCCATATTCTCGATTTGTATATGAAAGCGTTATCGGTTATATCTTTGGGAATAACGTATTCTTTGTTAATATTATTTTATTATTATCAGTTAAAATTATTTCTATGGTAATGTGCTGGGCTCTTGCTATTTTTATTGCACCTTTAGGCTTAGGTTATTTATACTTTTACCACTCAAAGCATTGATAAAAATCTTAAACGTAGGGTATCATTTAAACTTAAGATACCCTAAGTCTTCTTAGTTTTACGCCTTTAAAAACCTCTCCACATCCCCTACGATTTCATCCACCGCCTCAGTCGCCCTTTTATACAACACTTTCGTATAAACCCGCTCATTTATCGCGTCACTTTTCTCCAAATTATTGAGTATAGAAACCTTTACATGTAAAACGAAATGATCCATCGCGACGACGTTTCCGCTAGATCCTATGATGGCTAAAAATTGGCAATTTTCCATCGCTTCGTAAAGGTGTTCGTACATCGGGGCGGCTTCGCCGAAGAAGACGATGTCGGGGCGAAAGGAGCCGCCGCAGTTTTTACATGTAAAGGTTCGATCTTGTTTGGCGTAGCCGATGAGCTGGGTTGCGCCGCATTGTTCACAGCGAAGTCTGGGTAAAAAGCCGTGCAAGTGTAAAACGTCCTTACACCCTGCTCGCTCGAAAAGATCGTCGACGTTTTGGGTGATGATGGCGATGTCGTCAGGGTAGCGCTCTTGAAGTTTGGCGATAGCGTAGTGTGCGGTATTGGGCGTGACGGAGGAGAGTTGTTCGCGCCTTGCGTCGTAAAATGCCAAGGTGTTCTCACGGTTCCAAGAAAGACATCCCGCCTGACAGATCTCTTCGATGCGGTACTTTTCCCACAGCCCATCCGCGTCGCGAAAGGTGGAGAGCCCACTCTCCGCGCTGATGCCTGCTCCTGAAAATATCACCACTTTTGCCATGAAAAACTCCTCTTACACGTTGAAGTAAAGTGCCTCTTTATGGTGCATCACGATCGCGGTGGTGCTTTGTTCAGGGTGGATTTGGAACGTCTCGCTAAGCTCGATGCCAAACTCCTCAGGCTTTAGAAGATCAAAAATGACTTTGGTATCTTCCAAGGCAGGGCACGCGGGGTAGCCAAACGAGTAGCGGCACCCGTGGTAGCGTTTCATCTGCACATCGCGCAAACTATGCCCCTCATGCTCTGCAATGCCAAGGTCAAGGCGTATCTGTTTGTGCACGATCTCCGCTAACGCTTCGGCAAGTTCCACACCCAGTCCGTGCACAAAAAAGTATTCGGTAAAATTGCCCGCATCGTAAAGCTCTTTCTCATACGCTGAAAACTTTGCTCCCGCACTCACACACGTCAACGCCAAAACATCGTGACGAGAAGGACTGATAAAGTCGCTCAACGAACGGTATGGAACACGGTTTTGACGCGGGAAGTCAAAGACTTTGATGGCTCGCTCTTTCACCGCTTCGATGCTCTCACGGCACACCTGTTCCTCGCTAAAATAGCCCTCACTCTCGTCGAAAAGATAGAGATTATTTTCATGTGATCGTGCAGGAAAATAGCCGTAGATCAACGTCGGCTCAAACAACCCAAGACGCTCGATGTCGGCTTTCACACGCTCATAGGTCGGGTAAAGTACCTCATCAAGCTGTTTTTGCTTCTCCTCTTTGCTCTGCCCTTTACCGCTGTAGCCCCAACGCTGTGCAAAAAGGATTTTGTGGTTGATCCACGAGTAAGCGAGTTCTTTCACATCGGTTTTTAAAACCCGTCTACCCCAAAATGGCGGTGTCGGGATTTTGATGTCACGGCTTGGCATTTTAAGCTCATGAAACGGAGGCATAGGTTTGGCTTCTTTGGTGGCGCGATTGACGCTGTTTTCGAGCACAACGCGACTAAAAGAAGTGTCGTAATTCTTTGCTTCGATGCGGCTCATCGCCGTTATGCCCTCAAATGCGTCCTTGCAATAATAAATCGGTCCATCGTAAATCGGTCGGCAAAACTCTTCCACAAAGTTGTCGGTCAGTGCAGCACCGCCCAAGATCACGGGGATTTTGATGCCCATTTTTTGCATCGCTTCTAGGTTTTCTTTCATCACGTTGGTGGACTTCACCAAAAGTCCGCTCATCCCGATCGCGTCGGCATTGTGCTCTTTAAGTGCTTCTAAAAACTGTTCAAGATCGGCTTTGATGCCGATGTTGATGACTTTAAAACCGTTGTTGCTTAAGATAATGTCGACCAAATTTTTACCCACGTCATGCACATCGCCTTTGACGGTTCCGATGATGAGCGTCGTGGTTGTATTTTTTTCAGTTTTGGGTAAAAAGGGTTGGAGATAATCGACCGAAGCTTTCATCACCTCAGCAGACTGAAGGACAAAAGGCAGTTGCATTTTGCCACTTCCGAAAAGCTCGCCGACCACTTTCATCGCATCGATGAGGATTTCATTGACGATGAGTTCAGCAGACAATTCATCTTTGGCGGTGGGTAAAAGTCCTAACATGCGCTCTTTGTCGCCATCGATCAGCAGGGTTGAAATCTTCTCTTGCGTGCTCATCGCAAGGTACGCCGCGTCACTCTCATCTTTGTTCTCCACCACGCCCTCAAAATGCGCGATAAATTTAAAAAGTGGGTCACCCTCTTCGCGGTGGTTGAAGAGCAGGTCTTCGCACACTTTTTTATCGATGTCGCTGATCTTGTGCATCGGAAGCGTGTTTTTAACGTTCACGATCGCCATGCTTAAACCCGCTTCAACGCAGTGGTGCAAGAAGACGGAGTTTAAGTATTCACGCGCATGCTTGGCTAAACCAAACGAGATATTGGAAACACCTAGCACGAAGCCCACTTCGGGGTGGAGTGCGTGAAATTCGCGAATCGCCTCGATGGTCTCAATCGCCGCGGTATGGTACTCGGCATCGCCACTGCCCACGGTGAACGTGAGAAGGTCAAACACCAAGTCTTCAGGGTGAATGCCGTGTTTGGTGGTTGCCAGTTGGTAAATGCGCTCGGCAATCGCCACTTTTTGCGCTTGGGTTTTTGCCATACCTTTTTCATCGATACTCAAACATACGAGTGCCGCGCCAAAACGTTTGGCTAAAGAGCAGACTTTGTCAAACTTTTCGATGCCATCTTCAAGATTTACCGAGTTGATGATGGGCTTCCCACCGATGAGTTTAAGAGCGCATTCAAGGGCAGGAAGTTGCGTAGTGTCAGGCATGAGGGGCAAAAGGATTTTTTGCACGTAACGCCCTAGCACGGCTTTCGTGTCTTTGATCTCGTCGCGTCCTGCAAAACCGACACTCACATCGATGCCGTGCGCGCCGCTTCTAACTTGTTGTTGCGCAACACTGAGTGTTCCATCGTAATCTTCCGCCAATAAAAGCTCGCGAAACGCTTTAGAACCTGTGGCATTACTTCGCTCACCGATCAAAAAGGGTGCGGGGTCTTGTTTGAGTGCTCTGGTTTCAAAAAGCGATGCGATGGAGCGTGGCATACTTCCTTTGGGAACCAAAGGTTTTTTACCCTCTACGCGTTTGGAAAGTTCTAAAATGTGCTGTGGCGTCGTACCGCAACATCCACCAAGAATTGCAACACCTGCGATGTCGGTAAACTTTTCTTGAAGCTCGGCAAATTCACGAGGTCCCATCGGGTAAAAGGTGTAGCCACCGCGGTTTTGCGGAAGCCCCGCATTGGCATGCACGCTGATGGGTTTGCTCCAAACGGAGCTCAGCGTCTTGACGTGCTTTTCAACCTGCTCAGGACCTGTGCCGCAGTTAAAACCCAGACTCATAATATCAAACGGCTCCAAGATCGCCGCAATCGTCGTCGCATCGGTTCCAATGAGCATCGATCCACTCAGCTCAATGGTGACAGAAACCATGATGGGAAGCTTTACATGTAAAGCATTTTGAGCGTCACTGATGGCATGAAGTGCCGCTTTGATTTGGAGCGGGTCTTGTGCTGTTTCGATAAGAAAAAGATCACATCCACCATCAATGGCTCCTCGCGCCGCCTCTTTGTAGCCCTCGTACATCGCATCGTAACCGATGTGTCCTAACGAGGGAAGCTTGGTTCCTGGACCAAATGCGGCGGCGGTAAAACGAGGTTTTTCAGACGTCGAAAAATCCGCACACGCCTCTTTGACGATGGAAACTCCCGCATGAGCTAGCTCGTACGTGCGTTCCCCAATGCCGTAATCCTCCAAAACCCACGGCAATGCGCCAAAGGTGTTGGTCTTGATGATGTCAGCACCCGCGAGTAAATAACCACGGTGAATTTTGGAGATCGCCTCTTTACATGTAACGTTCAAAAGCTCGTTACATCCCTCTTTGCCTTCCCAAAGTTCAGGCGCAATCTGCAAAGCTTGTATCTGTGTGCCCATAGCACCGTCGATGACTAAAATTTTTTCGTTGATGAGTTCTTGGAGTTCTAACACGCTTCTGTTTCCTCGCGATAAATATCAATCTATCATAGCAAATCTCCTCTAACGTCCGCCTAAAAAGATTGTGCCGTGTAATAAAACGGTAGCCGTTTGAAGTTACAATAAACGTCGATTTTGCTTTCCAAAGGATAGGTTTTCCGTGCGATTTAAAACGAAAATTATGCTCGTCGTCTCGTTACTCATAGCAATATGTCTCTTCTCTTTCGGACTTTTTAGTTACCAAGACACCCAAAAAAACAGTATTCGCCAGATCACGTCAAGCCTTCGCTCTACGGCACGTTCTTTTACCGACTATATCGATCTTCTGATCGCTACGAAACAAAACGACGTCGAAAGCTCCGCGCGTTTTTTTCACGACATCGATCTGGTGAGCTATCATCAAATGGTGCAAAAACTGCAAGAAACGACTAAAACCGTAGGCGCGCTCGACACCTACGTCGGCTTTGAAAACGGCGATATGATTTGGGGAAGCGAAAAACAACGTCCGCAAGGTTACGACCCTCGAAAACGCCCGTGGTATCTCCACGTTAAACAGACGCAAAAAACCGCCATCAGCGATGTTTACCGCGGAGCAACCGATACGCGGCTGATGGTCACCGTGATGAGTCCGATTTTTGACGATACGAAAAAATTCGTCGGCGTTATCGGTGCGGATATTTTACTCGAAAGCCTCACGCGTGCGCTTGCGCATATCGACTTTGAAGGCGGTTACGGCATTTTACAAGATACCAAAGGCATTATTGCCGCGCATCCGAATCCCAAACATATAGGCGTCTCTCTTGAAAGTATCGCGCCTTCGTTGAGTACGCAACTCGGAACGCAAAAAGAGGGTATCGCCGATTATACGTTTGAGGGCAAAGAGAAGCTATACGCATACGCAACATCCGAAAAAAGCGGCTGGCGTATCGGCATCGCTTACGATAAAGCCAACTCTTATGCCTTTTTAAATGAACAAGTCCAAAAGCTTCTCATCATCGCGACGCTGATGCTGTGTGCCTCTCTCGTCGTTATCGTACTAACGACTCAAGTATTGTTACGACCTTTAAGCAGATTGGGGACGATTGCCGCGACCCTTTCAAGCAACGACGCGGATTTGCGTCAACGATTGGAAGTGAAAGGAAAAGACGAATTTGCGGAGGTGACGATACACATCAATACGTTTATCGAAAAGCTACACGACATCGTCACGACGTCCAAATCCATCAGCCATGAAAACGCTTCGATTTCTCAGGAACTCTCACGTACCGCACAAGCCGTTTTGCACAACGTCGCCGTCGAATCGTCGATTATTGCTCAAACGAAACACGAAGGAGAAGATATTTCACGTACATTGGAAAACTCCGTCGATTTAGCACAAGAGTCGAAAAAGAAACTGACGCAAACGCAACACGACATTCAAGACGTGAAACTCCATGTCGAACAACTCGAAGAGACGATGAAAACGACCGTCGAAAAAGAGTACTATTTGGCGCAAAAGCTTGAAGCCGTCAGTAAAAACGCCCATGAGATCAAAGACGTGTTGATTATCATCAAAGATATAGCCGACCAAACCAATCTTTTAGCCCTCAACGCCGCCATCGAAGCCGCACGTGCCGGCGAACACGGACGCGGTTTTGCCGTCGTTGCCGATGAAGTACGTAAACTCGCCGAACGTACCCAAAAAAGCCTCGTCGAAATCGACGCGACGATCAACGTCGTCGTTCAATCGATCTTGGACGCTAACGGCGATATTGCATCCAATACGCAAGAAGTCCACCGTTTAGCGCAAGTTTCCCAAAAGCTGCAAGGCGGCATGGGCTATATCGATACGGTTATTGCCGAAACGATCGATCATACCAAAGAGGCGGTCGGTCGCTTTATCGACAATGCCCAAAAAGTTAAGAAAATGGTTGAAGAGATCGATAAGATCAATACGCTCTCGCACGAAAACGTACAAAGTATCACAAACGTCTCTCAGGCTTCCGAACACCTTCACGGGATGACCGAAAGCCTCAAAAACGAACTGGGGAAATTTCAAAGTTAAACGACGTCTGAGTCCTTAATGAAAATGGGTATTTTCCGCGGTATTGAGCTCTTGCGAAACGTTGACGATCACTTGAAGCTTTTGAATAATCTCGTTCATCGCTTTGCTCTCTTCTTGCGCGGCAACGCTGATGCGCTCGACTTCGGCTTGCGTTTTAATAATCTCGTCCGCCGTTTTTTGCAATGCCGGAACGATCTGATCGACCACTTTTTGCACGTCCATAATAAAAACGCGAATGTTGTCGGTCGATTTGTTGCTTTGATCGGAGAGTTTGCGTACTTCGCTCGCAACGACCGCAAAACCGCGTCCGTGATCGCCCGCACGTGCGGCTTCGATGGTGGCGTTAAGGGCTAAAAGGTTGGTTTCGCTCGCGATGTATTTGATCGCGGTGGTAATCGTACCGATTTGTTCGACCGCCGAGCTCAGATCTTGCGCCATGCCGTTCGTGACTTGCACGTTTTTCACTTCGGCCGCGAGCTTATCGTTGACGACGACGATCGTATTGGCGGTATCTTCGATCGACTGGGACGCACTTTGAATAATGCCCGAAATCTCTTTGGTTTGCTCCGCCAATTTCTGTGAAATATCCCGTGCCCCTTTAAGGGCCTTATCGTTATTGATCGCCGTAACGACTTGCGCTAAAGCACTCACGCTCTCCGCCGTTGCCGAACGCGGAGGACTCGGAATTACGACGACGTTCGGTTGAAGGTAGTGTTGGTATTTACTGTAAAGTGCTTTTCCGCTTGAGACGTAGCCGTCCGTTCCGATAATATAACGCGCCTGACTTAACGCCTCTTTCGTCTCGCTCTCCGTGCACTCATCAAAAGCGACGATGCGATACGTAACGTGATCGAGTTTGTAGAATTTTAAAAATTTCAGTAAAACGTTCGCTCCGGAGGTGCTGTTATTGAAAATCACGACCTCTTCGCCCGCTTGAATACGACTGACCGCAACGAAAAAATCGGTCGGAGGAACAAACTCAACCGCCACGACGATCTCTTTGCCGTATTTTTGAACCATTTCGTCGTAACGGTTGGTAAAGCAGACCACTAGATCGAATTGTTTAACGTCGAAACTTTGATAGTTACTTAACGTAGCTTTTTGATAAACCGCCGTCGTCGATAACGTCGCATCGACCAAAGACACCAACTCTTGCGTCGTCGCCTCGTTTGCCCCGATTAAGAGAAGATTAACGCTCATATCCGTCCTTTTCATCTCAGAATATTCACTCTAACGTTACTAAAAACAGAAAAACACTTCATTATAAGTCAACCGATGGGATATAAATAGGACGAAAATTGATCAAACGATCAATCAAAATCAAGGTATAATCATTCCTAATCTCTTTTTAAAGGCTATAGTATGTTTGAGATTCAAAACTACGTCGGTTTTATCGGTGCGATTATCGTCTTTCAATTGATTCCGGGAGCAGGAACGATTGCTATCTTAAACGCGACCGCACGCAACGGCATTTCTGCCGGACTCGGAGCGGTTTTTGGAACCTTACTCGGCGATTTTGTTTTTATGGTAGCCGCTTTAGCCGGACTTGCGGCAGTGATGCAACAAAACCCGTTTTTATTCGAATGCCTTCAATACTTCGGTGCTTTTTACTTATGTTGGCTCGGCGTTGGACTCATTCGCACGAAAATAACGCCGGAAGCGGCCCATCAAGAGCCGAAAAAATCTGCTACGGTTTATTTAAAGCAAGCTTTTTTCGTCAGCATTACCAACCCGAAAGTCATGCTCTTTTTTGTCGCTTTTTTTCCGCTCTTTCTTAAAGCGGACGCTTCACATGTCACCTTGATCGCGATGATGGTACACGTCAGCGTCATGAGTTTGATCTATCAAACGCTTTTGGTTCTTTTGGGCAATGCATTGGCACTTCGGCTCAAAGCTTTTCCTTTTGCGCGAACTTTGGCGACCAAACTCGCCGGTTTTGCGCTCATCGCATTTGGCGTTAAACTTGCCGTCAATAACCGTTAAGCGTTTGATTGATGCCGCTTAAAGAAAGCCTTTTAGCACTCAGCGTGGTTGTTATTTGGGGTGTGAATTTTGTGGTTATTCAAGTCGCCCTGCACGAAATTCCTCCTTTATTGCTAACCTTTTTACGCTTTTTTTGCGTTGCTTTTCCATGGGTGTTTTTCTTTAAGAAGCCTAAAAACACTTCGTGGAAACTGCTTTTATCTTATGCGTTGAGTATGTTTGTACTGGACTTTGCTTTTTTATTTTCGGGTATGTATGTCGGCGTCAGCTCGGGAATCGCTTCCCTCGCCCTTCAAACGCAAGTCTTTTTTACCGCGGCTTTGGCGGTTATGTTTTTCAAAGAAAAGATGACGCCCGCAAAACAAATAGGAGCTCTCATCGCTTTTTGCGGTATCGTGTTCGTCGGATTTCATACCGGAGGCGACGTTAACCTTTTAGGGCTTTTTCTCGTCGAATGTGCCGCTTTGTCGTGGGCATTCGGCAACCTCGTCTCCAAAAAAATCGGTCACGTCGATATGCTCAGTCTGGTGGTATGGGGAAGTTTTCTTTCGCTTCCGTTTTTAGGAGTTCTGGCATATTGCTTTGAGTCGCATCTGTGGACGATCGAAACGGTAAAACACCTCTCGATCAAAAGTATCGCAGCCCTTGCCTATCTTGCCTATCCGGTTACGTTTTTCGGCTTTGGGATTTGGAGTTGGCTCTTGAGTCGCTATCCCGCCACGACCGTTGCCCCGTTCACGCTCTTAGTTCCCGTCGTCGGATTTACCGCCTCGGCACTGCTCGTTCACGAGGCACTTCCCGCTTGGAAACTTTTTGCCGCCTTACTCATCGTTACGGGACTTATCGTCAATCTTTACGCCGATCGATGGTTGGTACGCAAATAAGTTTGTCTATTTTTCTTTAATCTGCTCCAACCGTTCCCGTCTTGGATTCGCTTGCGGTTCTCCCGAGGAAATGTCAAGCATCTTTTGCAAAGTCTCTAAAGGTATCGTCGTATCGTTTTTCAGCGTATCGACGACTATGTCGCCGCCGAGTTTTCCAAGGGCATAACACTGCTTACCCTTAATGCTCTGATTGGCATCGCTTAACGCAGCGATACGTGAGCACTGATCGATCCAAACAAAAAGATCGTTGTCTTGAAATTCCTGCAAATATTTAAACAATTTCATCGTTTCAAAAAATTTGATTTTGACTTCAAAGAACGGACTCACTTCAAGGGCTTCGTTCAAGCGTAGTAAAACGGGATATTTATAAGTGCTTTTTCCTATTTTCAAAGCTCGCGTCGTACTTCCGAGCACAAGGTCTTCTTCAATTTTCGGGAATTCCCAAAAGCGACCGATCTCATGCGACCATGCACTTAAAACCGAATCAAAGCTATCGAAAGAGTCTTCTAAAGAGGGTTCGTCGCTTAAGAGGTTTCGAGAAAGCCCTAAATGTGCGTCATAGCCCAAAAACGGCAAAATCGTCGCACCGATATCAAGGGTTGATCCTACTTTATCAATCTTTTTAGGCTCCGTGATACGAGGGTCTAAAATAACGAATTGATCGCGACGCGTACCTTTCATCAAATCGTCGATTGCCATATTGTGCATCGCAAGGTGGTCTGAACCGATGACGATCACGGTATTTTTTCCGTAGGGCGATTCTTGAATGCGCGTGATAAACCGTGCAATCAACTCATCGGAACACGTGACCGCATTGAGCATCGAATTGCTTCCGTCTTTGTAACGTTGCGCTTCACAACTTTTCGAGACATGCCCGTAAGGATGGTGCGTATCCATCGTCGAAAGAAACATCGCAAATTTTTGCTTGGACTTGGAAAACTTTTTAAAATCGTTCAATGCGATGTCAAACAACGTATCATCATACAATCCCCACGGTGTTTGGTAACTTTGCGTTTTTAAAAACGGTTTTAACTCTTTATCGCCTTTGACGTCTTCAAAACGGTGCGTTCGATAGAGTTTATCCACACCCGCAAATTCCAACGGCGATCCGCTTCGATAAATCAGTTTGTACCCCTCTTTATGCAACATATCGCTTAAACACGTCGCACCCGAATAAAACGAACTCATTTTCGACATTGAGTTGCCCTGCGGCGAATAGATATTCGTACTCGGCGTTACCAAAGGGATACCGCAAAGTACGGACGTCATCCCCGCAATCGTCCAACTTGTTCCGTGCGCTTGCTCGATTTGGCTAAAGACCAAGCCTTTGTCGCGTAACGGGCGAAGCTTTGTGACCAAATTCGGGAAAATCGTTTCGTCAAAATAGGTCTCTTCAAAGCTTTCCGCAAAAATATAAACCAAATTGGGGTGCTCTTCACTCGACGCTATCAAGCTCGGTTCTCGATAATAATCGCTAAAGCGGTAAACCATACTTAGAGGATTTTCCACGCCGACGCTTTTCAAAAAGGTTTCGGCCAAGAAGCGACTGCTGGGATGAATTGCAAACGCTAAGAGGAGCGCACAAACGGATACGACGCGTTTAACGCGCGCAAAACGTTGCGTAGACTCTTTTTGCAACGCTTTGTAATAGACGATGCATAAAACCAAACTGCTCATAAACAAGATGACGCCGACACCCATGATTAAATAATAATCAGCATAGCCCGAGCCGTCCAAACCGTAGCGAAGATGAAATAAAACGGCGTCGTTAATCCCCTCGCCCGTGAAATAATTCGATACGATATAAAATGTGGTCAGCACTAAATAACAAAAGATACTCAGCGTTGAGAAAAAAGCATGCAAAGGTTTATAGACCTTATGTCTTGCCGTAAACAACGAGAGAAAAAACAGTACGATCGATAGCCCCAATATCGCATTCATTCGGTTACATGTGCCCCTTTTTTTAAAAGCGCATTATATCTTTTTCCGTTTTGTTTTAATAGCATTATGCCGTATGAAAAAATTCTAAGTCTCGTTTTAGCTAACTGATTAAAAATTAATCATTTTTATGCATAGATTAAAAACCGCTAAGTGATACAATTTCATCAGTTCAACACTACTAGGAGGAATCAATGAGAAGTAAACTACTTGCTCTTGCAACGATGTTGCCGTTATCGACATTGTGGGCGGCAGAAGAAGCGGCAGCCGAAGCGGCTGAAGCAGCACCGACTTTAGACGTCGGTAATACGGCATGGGTCTTAACGGCGACGGCGCTCGTTATGTTTATGACCCCTGCGGGTTTGGCACTTTTTTACGGCGGCATGGCACGCTCTAAAAACTTGCTTAACACGATTGCAATGAGCGTTATGGGCTATATCGTCGCCTCTATCGTTTGGGTCGTTTGCGGGTATACCTTAGCTTTCGGTACGGACATCAGCGGCGTCATCGGTTTTGATAGCTTCTTTTTAAGCGGTATTAAGGTAACCGATCTTTGGGCAACCGGAAATATTCCCGTACTTCTTTTTGCGGCATTCCAAATGACGTTTGCGGGCATCACCGTAGCACTTGCCAGCGGTGCGGTCATCGAGCGACTTAAGTTTTCTACGTGGATCGTGTTTGCGGCACTGTGGATCATTGCATGCTACGCACCGATTGCACACTGGGTATGGGGCGGCGGCTTTTTATCGGCTGACGGCGTCTTAGACTTTGCCGGCGGTACGGTTGTTCATATCAATGCGGGTGTTGCGGGTCTTGTGATGGCTTTAATGCTCGGCAAACGAAGCGACTACGGCAAAGCGATGTTCCCTTCTTCCGTTACGCTAACGGTCTTGGGTGCAAGTATGCTATGGTTCGGATGGTTCGGATTTAACGCCGGTAGCGAACTCGGAGCGGACGGTATTGCGGCAAGTGCTTTCTTAGTCACCAATACGGCGGCTGCGGTTGCGGCATTTTCATGGATGTTGGTTGAATACGTTACGTACAAAAAATTCACGCTTTTGGGCATCGCTTCGGGTATCGTTGCGGGTCTTGTAGCGATTACTCCGGCAGCAGGTTTTGTCGATACGGCGGGTGCTTTAGTGATCGGCGTCGTTGCGGGTATCGTAGCGTTTTACGGTGTTAACGGACTTAAAAAAGCTCTTAAATACGACGATTCGCTCGATGCATTCGGTATCCACGGTGTTGCGGGTATCTGGGGTGCGATTGCGACCGGTATTTTTGCCAACCCTGAAGTCAACGAATTAGGAACCGGTTTACTTTACGGTAACGCAGGTCAAGTGCTCGTACAAGTCGAAGGCGTTGTCGTCACTATCATCTATACGGCGATCGTAACGGCGGTAGTCTTTAAAATCGCTTCGATCCTCACGGGCGGTGCAAGAGTCAGTGCCGAAGCCGAATCTCAAGGTTTAGATGAAGTCGAACACGGCGAAAAAGCTTTTAACTTAAGATAAGAAGGACTGAAGATGAAAAAAATAGAATCTATTATTAAACCTTTCAAACTCGAAGACGTCAAAGACGCGCTAGCGGAACTTGATATTACGGGTATGACGGTCAGTGAAGTCAAAGGTTACGGACGCCAACAAGGTCACTCGGAACTCTACAGAGGTGCCGAGTACGTCGTCGATTTTTTACCGAAAATCAAGATTGAAGTCGTCGTCGTAGACGAGCTGGTCGATAAAGTCATCGACGTCATCGTAAAAAGTGCCCGTACGGGTAAAATCGGCGACGGAAAGATTTTTGTTTCCAACGTCGAAAAAAGCGTTCGCATTAGAACCGGCGAACTCGATAACGAAGCGGTATAAAACGTTGATGGGAGGAGGATTACATCTCTTCTCCCATCGCTTCTTCTTGTAACTCTTTTTCTTCTTTTTTACGGTAGGTCATTACGAGGTTAAAACACAATTCGCTGAGCATCAGAAGTTCCCACATAGAGAGAATCTCTAAAAAAGGCATTCCTTCTTCAAGGCTTTCAAAATCGATCTGACATGTAAAGGTATAAGCGTCGTTGGGAGCACCGAGTTCGGGAAGGCGCAAAGCGTATTGAAACGCAAAAGCGATATTCGGATTGCGTCCCATACGTCGAATGCGTTTTAGCGTCCCGTCGTAATCTTTTTCGCTGAGGCGAATCTCCGAATGGATATTGTGCGAAAGTACGTTGCGCACGAAAGAGAGAATATCGACAAAATTTTCGTATTGCTCGCCGCACAGACGTTGCATAAAGACTTTAAACGGACTTTCAAACCGCAAGCTCTCGACCATCGCCATACAAATGCCCCGAAACGCATTGAACTCGACAAAATATTCAAACAACGAAATCGCTTCGTTTTGCGTCTCCCTTGCATTGACCAAAAGTTCGTGAATCAATTCGGCGTTAAAATAGTACGCTTGATCGTTGTCGTATTTTTTGACGACGAATAAACTTCGATCGCTTAAATCTTCCGTTTTAGTCAATTTGCCGAGAAATTCGCCCATATGCAAAAAATAAAAATTTTGCTCGACAAGCAACAAAGCATCGTCCAACAAAACGCCCGTATCGCTCACGAGAGTCGCTCCAAATGCACTTTCATATCCTGAAAAACCGCACATTGCCCCTCTTGGCTTGTTGCGTAAGGCGTTAACATGTTCGCGTTTTTCGCACCGCTGTAGAGCAACAAACAATCGTCTCGAAGCTTAGAACTGGGCATCGCGGAGTAGACGCAAGAGCCGTAAGGACTGGTAAGTCTAACGCGTTCTTCTTGTTTAATCCCCAAACTTTGCGGTACGTAAAGATAATCGTCGGTTACGAATTGCGAATTGAGCGATCGATTTTGTTTCGCCGCGAGCAGAAAAAATCCCTCCTCTTCCAACACTTCGCCCTCATCAAAAGAGTCCATAAATTCAAAACGTCCGTCGGGCGTATAAAAATGCTCTTCGTAGGGCAGCGTTTCGTAGGTTTTCGACATCAAAAAGCCCTCTTTTTCGACGCTGTTTGTTGCGATCATACGTTCTAATATCACCGTATCTTCTTCCAAGGGGGAATGTTGGAACGTTCGCAAGAGGCGTTGCGTCAATGCGTATTCGCTGATCGCAAACGTTGCTTCTTCAAGTTTGGGCATACGTCCGATAAACGGATGTCCGTAGCTAAGCTTCACGTCGTTTTTTTCCAAAAACGATTGGGCGGGAATGACTAAATGTGCTTTTGCGGAAGTCTCATTTTCATGAAGTCCGAAATAAACGACGCATTTTGCCTTGGAGAGTCCTTCTTGCACTTTGGAAGAACAGGGCATTTGGCTTAACGGATTGCCGCCTTGAATGAACACCAAGTCGTAATCACCGAAGTTGACGGTCGGCAGTGCCACTTTCGTAGCCTCGATCTTAAAAGGCGACGTAAATCCAAAACCGCTGTCGCTAATATAGCCTACGCCGCACCCTTCTTTTCCGAAAAGCCCCGCCATCGCCGCAAAAGCGTCGATGGCGCGTAAAACGCTATGCCCGAAACGGTATTTTTGCACGCCGATACCGACCAAAACGGAAGTTTTTTTCCCCGCCGTCAACGAAAGAAGCGCGTTTGCTTCTTCAAGACTCACCCCCGATTTTTCCACGAGATACGGGAGCGAAAACCCTTCGATAAACGCCGAAAAAGCCGCATAATTGGAACAACGCGACGCTAAAAATGAGCGATCTTCCATGCCTTTTGTTGCGATTAAACGGCATAAAAGTAATGCCAAATACAGATCGCTTTTCGGTCGGATTTGAATAAACAAATCCGCACGTTCGGCAAGATCGATTTTGACGGGGTTGATGACGATAAGGGTTTTTCCTTTTAATGCGGGTAACATGTGCGAATTGGTCACGCTCGGGTTACGTCCCCACACGATCACGACTTCGGATTTTTTGACATGTAAAGGAGAAAGCGAAAGATCCGCCCCTCTTCCTTGTACGATTCCGCTTGTTCCCGCTTCTTCACATAGCGAACCGGAGGCAAAGACGGCTCCGTGTCGGGCAAAAAACGTTTTGGTTACGCTTTGCATCACGCCTAAATTGCCGCTTCCTTTAAAATAGAGCGTACGCGAAGGCACGTAGGTTTGAAGCAGTGTTTCCAAGATTTCGCATGCCCGCTCTAAAGAGACGGTTTGACCCAAGTAGCGCGCCTCTTCGACACGATCGAATTGACGGCAATGGTTGAGATGGTGGCAAAGATAGCCTTGCGTAATAGGGTGGGCTTTATTGCCCTTGAGTACGCGATTCTCGTTAACGACGATACTACACCCGTCGAAACAATCCAAAGGACAGGTCGTAAGACGCATTTGATACCCTTTTAACGATGAGAAATGGTCTTAATTATACCCTAATTCTCCAAACGCAACAGTTTATCTTCCAAGATTTCCAAGCTTAAAGGCTCGTTTACGTCGATATCGAGATGCTGATATTCCATGCTTAAAGCATATTCTTCCAACATAGCGTCTAAGCTCTCATAGCGCATATGCGTATGTTCTTGCGTATGGATGACTAAAAAATTGTCGCTGTAGGCTCGAACGATCATCGCTTCGGGATAAATTTCGTGAATGCACTGAGCGATACGTCTTAAAAAAAGATCGCCTTTTTTCCAACCGTAACGTTTATTGTACTCGGCAAAATGCGTACAGTTCAGATGATCGATACACAACAGTTTCATCGAACAATCCCCCGCATGCGCAAAGAGAAATTTGAGGTAATTGATATTGTAAAACCCGGTCAGTTGATCGCGAAAGTAGTACGAAAAGCGCATCTCTTCCAATAAATCTTTGGGCATTTGCGTCGTATTTTCGGGTAAGCTTACGTTTTTGAACACTTTTTTAGCCGCAGCGACGATGGAAGGATTGAATTGTTTACCGCTCTCTTCTTCTAAGAGAAAAAGTGCTTCTTCGCGACGCAAACATTTACGATACGCTCGATTTGTCGTCATTGCGTCAAACGCATCCGCGACGGTAATGATTTGCGAAAAAATCGGGATTTGATCTCCTTTTAGTCCGCTAGGATAGCCTCGTCCGTCGTAACGCTCGTGGTGGTGCAAAACGATGGTCGCCAATGCGCTAAAAGGCTCACGCGACAATAACTCGTAACTGGCGGTCGAATGGCGTTGAATCAGCGAATATTCCATCGAAGAGAGCGTATCGGGTTTGAGTAAGATCGAATCGGGAATCTCGATCTTTCCGATGTCGTGTAACATTCCCGCTTTATAGATAAAGTCGGCTTCGTCGTGGGAATAACCGAGTTCAAGCGTCAGAAGTTTGGCATACTCGGCAACCCTTTGACTGTGACCCGCGGTATAGCTGTCGCGTTTTTCGACCATATCGATCAGCGCATACATACTCTCTTCGTAAAGTTTCGTTTTTTCGTTCAAATAGTTACGCCCTTTGGCGTGAATCCACCAAATCGCAAAGAGTCCCAAGCACCACGTTCCCAAATACATACCGATTAAAAAATAGTAGCTTTGCGCATTGGCTTCTCGAAACGTCGGTACTTGCATCGAAATCGTCGTAAATCCGAGCAACGCTCCGATCTTCTCGTCGCCGTGAACGTGACACGAGATACATGAGTGATTTGCCAACATCGGTACGGCATAAAAAAGGTATTTTCGTTCGTTTTTGTAAAAGATATCGTACGTATCGTGTTTCGTTTCTTTGACGTTGAAAAGTGCTTGTTTCACGCTCAAAGGTGCCTTCATCGCGTCAATATCTTTGTAAATCGAACTAATGGAAAGCTCCATATCGCTATGGCGTGCTAAAACGGAGAGAAGATCGCGAAGGGAAAAATTACTGCGAATACTGTACTTTTGTTCATCGCTTAACGCTTTGGCTTTTTGTTCGTATGCCCAATAGACAAAAGCGACCGACTGCTCGGCAACGCCTTTGATCTTTTCCAGAGAACTTTGCTCGATATGTTTCTCTTCGTTGATAAATTGGTATACGACAAAAAGCGACGTTAAAAGCGTCCAGCAAATCGTCAGCAAAATAGCGATTTGTTTAAAATATTTAATTTTTTTGCTTAAGGACATCTTTGTTTGTCATCTTTTTTTAATTTAGTAAAAATAATTTTACCAATTATGCCCCAACTAAACTTAAGCAACGATTTAAGAAGAAAAAGGAAGGAAAAATGAGGAGAGCGTGCCTCCTCATCTAAGGTTAAATGCTAATTTCTTTGATATCGGCGATCGATTTAAATGCAAGATAAATCGAAGCGATCAGGTTTTGGCGATTGGCTCTTCGTGCAAGATCGTCCGTATTGACCATGACGTTATCGAAAAAGGCGTCGATAGCGGGTTTAAGCCCGAAAAGCGCGTCAAGATGCTCTTCGTACGAATCGTAGCGTTTGGCGTTAACGGCTTGAAACGCTTCAAAAAGTGCTTTTTCGTGTACGTCGTCGAATAACGCCTCGTCGATGCGAAGCTCACTGTTTAATTGCATATTTTTGATGATATTCGCAACCCTTTTAAAAGTCGAGAACATCTCTTTAAATCCTTCACTCGTCGCAATCGAGGATAAAGCTTTGATTTTATCGGCAAGCCGTACGATGTCCCGTTCTCCGCTATCGATGACCGCCGTGATAATCGAAGGATTGACGTCGAAAAATTGATACAAACGCTCCAAAAAGAAGGTTTCCAAGACGGCAAAGTCAAAAGGCTGATACCCTTGTGCCAAAGCCCGTAAATCGTTTTTAATATCAAACGCGATGCGTTGATCCAAAACGATTTTAATAATACCGTTGACCGCACGTCGAAGCGCGTAAGGGTCTTTATTTCCCGTCGGAATTTTTTGAATGCTAAAGAGTGCAATTAACGAATCTAGCTTGTACGCCAAAGCGACGATAGCACTAAAAAGCGTACTCGGAAGCGCGCTCTCTTCGGAATTGGGGAGGTATTGTTCTTTCAACGCCAACGCCACGAGAGGCTCTTCGCCCGCCGCCGTTGCGTAGTAGTAGCCCATCAAGCCCTGAAGCTCCGTAAATTCGTACACCATTTCAGAAAGCAAATCGCTTTTAGAGTACATCACGGCTTTGTGCATTAAAGCGTTTAAAGCCGCTTCGTCGATCGGCGCATGTTGCGCTAAAAGCGTCGATGCGTATCGGTGCGTTAAATATTCGGCAATCGCTTTTTCGCGAAGCTCTTTATCTAAAAGCGATCCTAAGCCCTCAAGGTAGGTAATGTCGCTTAAGCCTTCGTAACGAAGAGTGTTTTTGAGGTCGTTTTCCCAAAAGAAAAGCGCGTCGGAAAGTCGGGCACGCAGCACTTTTTCGTTGCCTTTAACGATCAAATCGTAATCGTCGCTGATTGCATTGGAAACGACGATGAAACGATTGCTCAGTTTTCCCTCTTTAAAGACGGGGAAGTAACGTTGATTCTCTTTCATCGACGTAATAATTACTTCGGGAGGCAAGCGTAAAAAACGCTCTTCAAACGAACCGATCAAGGCTTTAGGATACTCCGTAATCGCGACGACTTCCGCCAAAAGGTCCGCGTCGATTTCGATATGAACGCCCTCTTTGGCTTCGATCGCTTTAAAGTCGTCTAAAATGATCGCTTCGCGTTTATGCGGATACAACACGACGCCGCGATTTTCCAATCGCTCGAAATAATCACCCGCAAACATGTACGCAAAAGGCTCGTACGAAACCGTTCGATGGGGATACGAAAACGGCGTCGACTCGACGCCGAAGAGTGAAAAGCCGATATGTTCATCGCCGAGCATACACCCGATCCAACGAATCGGACGAATAAAATGCTCCTCTAAAAAGCCCCAACGCATCGATTTACCGAAATTGAGTCCTTTCAGAAAAGCCTCGATCATCCCTTTAAGCAACTGTTTACTGGCTTGTCCTTCAACGACTTTTTTGTAGTAAAGAACCGCTTTACCGTCTTTTTCGCCTTGTGCGATTTCGCTGAAATCGACGCCGCATTTTTTAGCAAAACTCAGTGCCGCGGGAGTCGGTTCACCGTCTTTAAACGCAACGCTTAAAGGTGCGCCGAAGAACTCTTCTTCACGCGCTTCTTGTTCGACGGGAAACGCTTGATGCCACAATACGAGACGACGCGGCGTATAGTAAAACTTAAATTCACACGCCAAAGCGTTTTTTTCTAAAATATCGAGCCAGAGTTTTTCAATGTTGGGAAGTTCTTTTAAGAAGGGAACGGCGGGAAGCTCTTCGACGCCTATTTCAATTAAAAGGGGTTTGATCATCGATCGACCTTTACATGTAAAGAATTTAGGTTTATTGTAACCAAGAGTTGGTTAAATCGTCCTTTTACATGTAAAGGTCAAACGCCTTAGGCTTTGGATTTACAATGCCCGACCCATTTGCTTAAGAGCCAAATCGAAGGGCAAAAATCGGTAATCGCCCAAACGACGATCATCGCGATCACGAAGCCTAGCAAAATCGTACCGTAAATCGAACCGGCACTCATCAAGCAACACGCGATCAAAAGTACCGCCGCCATCATTAAACGTTGAAGTTTTTCTGCACATCTCATATCGTATCCTTTTATCTCATTTATAAGGTATAACTATAAAAAGAAGGCACTTAGAAACGTGTTATTTTTTAAAATTACTCTTTTGGCGTATGGAAAATCGCAGTTATCGGGAAGTGATCGGAATAACCGACGCCAAGGTGTTGCCCTCGTCCTCTATCGCTGATTTGCCAGCGATTGGGGTTGCCTTTTTCGTCTAACATGTAAGGGGCGATAAAGACGCGCATCGAAGAGGAAACATACTCGATATTTTTGCGATCAAAAAGCGTTTTTGAGACGATAATATGATCTAAGGTCTCCTTTTCTTTGCCGTAACTGTGCGAATAACGTGCATTTTGCGGTAAATCGTACCATAAATTATACAGCGGTGCATTTTTGTCTCCGGCTTTCAAAAACGTTGAGAGTCCCATACCCCAATGCCCTTTGCGCTCCTGATAAGGCGAATTCAAATCGCCTATCACGATCGCTTCGGCGTTTTTGTCTTGTTCCAAGAGATTGTGCAAGGTTTTTGCGTAAACGAGCCGTTCGTCCTCTTTTTCTTTATACGCCGGCCAATGGCTGACGTAAAGCGTTAGCGGATACCTGCCGACGCGCAAAGAGAGCTTGTGAATGCCTCTGGGTTGATCGGGAAGCCAAAACGTTTGCGTTTTTTCGATCGGAAAGCGCGAAAGCAATGCCGCTTCCACGTTCACGCGCTCTTTTTTTTTGGGATAAAAGACAAACGCGTACGCTTTATCGCCGAGTGCCGCATTTAAACGCTCTAAGACCGCTTGATTCTCGACCTCTTCTAAGGCGATGACGTCCGCGTCGATATCGCGTATAACACGTGCAAGATTGGCGATTTTGATGCGAAGCATCGCTTCGTTCCAACCGTGTTTGGTATTGGGGGTATACTCTTGGTATTCGCCGCCTTGAAGGCTAGCGTCGAACAAATTTTCGACGTTGTAGTTGGCGACTTTAAACTCGAGTGCTCCAAGCACCAAAGGGCAAAGAAGCCACAAAAAACGCATCAAACCTCACATCCCAACATCGGCTCAAATTCGCCCGTTTCGGTATTGAAGTACTCCAACTCTCCCGTTTCCAAATGGTAGTACCACGAACGAATAAAAAGCTCTCCTTCATTCACGCGTCGTTCGACGTCCGGATAGGTTAGCAAATTTTTGGACTGAAATAAAAGCGAGATTTTTTCCGTCAATTCCAGACGTTTGGCATGATCGATATTTTGCCCTAGTTTGGCTTCCACGTAATTTTTGGCATCCAGTCCTAATTGCAACCACTTTTTGACATGGACTAAGTTAATGTCGGTAATTTTCGTATACATCGTTTCGATGGCTCCGCAATGCGAATGACCGCACACGATAATATCGGTTACTTCCAACACCGAAACGGCATATTCGATGCCTGCCGCCGTCGCGTGATAATCATCGTCCGGAGCAAAAGGCGGAACGAAATTTCCGATATTGCGCAAAACGAATAACTCTCCCGGTGCCGCATCGGTAATCAAGGTCGGGTCGACGCGCGAATCGCTGCACGCAATAAAAAGAACCTTAGGATTTTGTCCGTTTTTGACCAAGTCTAAAAACTTATTTTCGTATTTTTTAAACTTCGTATCTTTAAACTTCTCGTAACCGCTTATTAAATCCGCTATTTTCATCGTCGCTCCTCGGTAGTTTCAACGACGTCATTATATACAAAGAGCATGAAAAAGAAATTACAAGCTCGAAACGATTATAATTAGGAAACTCTATTCTAAAGGAAATTTATGGAATGTACCAATGTGACGGTCGTCAAAAAAGCCAATGTCTATTATGACGGAAACGTGGTCAGTCGAACCGTTAAATGGGAAGACGGAACGACCAAAACACTCGGCTTTATGCAAAAAGGCGATTATACCTTTCGTACCGGCGTCGCCGAAGTGATGGAGATTTTAAGCGGTGAATTGAGCGTCGAACTACCGGATAGCAAAGAGCCTCTTACGATCTGCGGCGAAGCGACGTTTCGCGTTCCGGCAAACTCCTCGTTTACGCTACATGTCAAGACGTTTGCGGATTATTGTTGTTCTTACGTTTCATAATTTCGGGATGCAAGCGTAACGCTTCGAGATCTTCGACGCTTAAGGGTTTACTAAAATAGTACCCTTGAGCCTCGTCGCACCCGTGTTCTTTGAGAAAGTCAAGCTGCTCTTTCGTCTCTACGCCCTCGGCAATAACCTTTAATCCCAAGCTTTTCCCCAAAGCGATAATCGTCTTAACGATCTCTTTATCCTCGGGATCGCTGTGAATATCGCGAATAAACGATTGATCGATTTTGAGTTTATAGACTTTAAAGCGTTTCAAATAACTCAACGACGAGTATCCCGTACCGAAATCATCGATCGAAAGGCGTATGCCTTGCGCCACGAGCGCGTTCATCGTTTCAATGGCATGTTCGGGATTTTCCGCCGCGACGCTTTCGGTCAATTCCAACTCCAAATATTCCGCGGGAAGCTTCACTTCGTCCAAAATCGTTCCGACCAGATGCGACAAATGCGTATGATGGAACTGTACCGCCGAGAGGTTTACCGCTACGCTAATCGGAGGAAATCCGACCTCAATCCACTGTTTCATGCGCATCGCAGCACTTCGCATCACCCACTCGCCGATCAGTAAAATTTGCCCGCTCTCTTCGGCAATCGGAATAAATTCGGCGGGAGAAATCGTCCCAAGTTCCGGATGCGTCCATCGCAAGAGAGCCTCAACGCCGACGATCGTTCCCTCTTTCAACGAAATTTGCGGCTGATAATGAAGGCTTAATTCCCCTCGCGTGTGAGCATAACGCAAGGCATTTTCAAGGCTCAAAAGTCGCGCCGAGCGGCTTTGAATCTCGGACGTAAAAAAGCGGTAATTGTTTCTGCCGTCTTTTTTTGCCAAATACATCGCGGCATCGGCACTTTTAAACAAACTCTCAACGTCTTTTCCGTCGTTTGGATACAAGGCGATCCCGATCGAAGCGGTAATGACGAGTTCATGTTCTTGTAAAACGATCGGTTGTTCAATTGTCTGTAAAGCACGCTTTGCCGTATGCACCGCATCATCGACGCGCACGCTGGGTAAAACCATCACAAATTCGTCTCCGCCTTGCCTTGAGAGCGTATCGACGGGGCGAATCAAGCTTTTAAGCCGTTTGGAAACCTTGACGAGCAGTTCGTCGCCGAACGCATGTCCCAAGGTATCGTTGATATTTTTAAAATGATCGAAGTCGATAAATAAAACCGCTAATTGTTCGTGTTTTTTCTCCATCATCGTCAAATCGTGTTCGAGACGTAAATGCAATTGCACTTTATTCGGTAGCGAGGTTAAAGGATCGAAATACTCCAAACGCTCCAATTTGACTTCGCTTTCCCTGCGCGCCGTTATATCGCGAGCAATGCCCAAAACGCCGATCAATTCGCCTTTAGCGTCGTACATCGGCGTTTTGATCGTCTCGAACAAACCGTTGTAGCCGTCTTCTTTAAAACACAGCTCTTCTTCGTTGGTGACCGACGTTTGAGCATCGATCGCGATGAGATCGTTGGTTCTGAAAAAATCCGCCGATTGTTTCTCAACAAAGTCGTAATCCGTTTTCCCTACGATATCGGCTTCTTTAGCTCCGTACAACCGCTCGAAAGCACGGTTGCAAAACAAAAAAGTACCGTCGGGATTTTTCAAAAAGACCAAGTCCGGAACCGCATCCAAAAGAGTCGATAGACGCTGTTCAAGGATCTCTTTTTCATTATGCGTTTGAATCATTCTTGATTCCAAAGCCTTTTTGGCGATACGCAAATCGACAAAAAACTTTGCCATATACGCCGACAAGAGAGAAAAAGCCAGCACGATTAACTCGCGTAACATCAGTGCCGAAGCATCGCCCCAACCTCGGTGCGGCGACATGTGAATCATCCATCGTCCGTTAGGAACGTCAAAACCGTACTCGACCGGACGAACAAGACTCGAAGCATCGGAAGCGTAAATGACCTGTTTTTGACGGCTTTGAGGATCAATCCGCCAAACTTCGTACGCCATCGTTTCCCCGCTCAACGAGGCCGCTTTAACCGTCTCAAAAATATCCGAAATACGAATAATCGCTACGGCAAATCCCCAAAACGTTTCGTTGTGATCTTTGGTTTCAAAAATCGGTAACCGTCCGGCAAGCCCGACGCCGCCTTGAACAAGATTGAAAGGACCGGCAAGCGTCAAAGTTCCCCTCTCTTTGGCTAAAAGGGCTTCGGTTTGCTGTGAAGCCGTTTCAAACAGATTAAGCCCTAACGCTTTTTCATTGCCTTTTAAAGGCGCAACTTGTTGTACAATGCCTTTAGGCGCGATCGCCAACTCGATGACGCCGGGGTAAAAAGGCAAAATATCGTTGGCAACGCTCTCAAAATTTTCAATACGGGTATTATTGTTTTCATTGAGGAGGGCTTGCAGCATATACGTCGACGAGAGTGCTCTTTCCAACATCGACTTAATATCGTAACCGTAGTTCGTCGCGATCGCTTCGACGTATTTACGTTCGGTATCGAGTTCAAAGGTATGAAAACGGTATACGACCAAAGAAAGCAAGACAAACATGCTCATAAAAACCGATACCAAAACGGTTTTAGGTTGATTGAGTCGTTGAACGATCGTATGTATCACGGCTACCCCTCGCATTTACGCTATTGTATCAAAAATTTCTCACAAATCGCATCGCGGAAGCAAACGCCCATTGAAAATTAAATCCGCCAAGCTCTCCGGTCACGTCAACGACCTCGCCTATAAAATAAAGCCCCTCACACAAGCGACTTTGCATCGTTAAATCGTCAATTTCTAAGGTTGAAACGCCGCCTCGAGTCACTTCGGCTTTGGTATAACCAAAATTGCCCGCCGGTGAAAAGGCGTACGCTTTCAAGGAAGCGACACGCTCTTTCTCTTCTTTCGTTAGCGTTGCGATCACTTTATCTTCCAAACCGAGTGCTTCTAAAAAGGCTTTGGTAAAACGCTTGGGAAGGGGAAGTGCCGTGCTGATCTGCTTTTGGCGTTGCGCTTTAAAAAGTGCTTCCATGCTGACGACATCCGGCAAGAAGTCGACGCAAATCGCCCCTTTTTTCCAGTACAAAGAGCCGCTTAAAACGGCAGGCCCGCTGATGCCTTTGTGGGCAAAAAGAAGGTTTTCGCGAAAGCGTTTTTCTGCTACATGTAAAACCGCGGGAACGGCGATACCGCTAAGTTCCTTCATCCAAAACTGCTCTTTTTGAAGCGTCAACCCCACCAATGCGGGAGAGGGTGTCACCAGCGTATGACCAAAGTATTCGGCGATTTGATAACCGATACCGCTCGCACCGATGCTCGCATAGCTCAATCCGCCGCTTGCGACGACCAGCTTTTTAGCGTAAATCTCGCCTTTATTCGTTTGTACCGCAAAATGCTTTTCTTTCTTTACATGTAAAACGTTTGTCTGTAAGTAAAACGTGCAAAACGAGCTCAATCGCCCAAAAATGGAGACCAAATCTTTCGCGCTGTTCGCACAAAACATCTGTCCGTGCGCACGCTCCTCTAACGCAAGACGATGCGCTTTGGCAAAAGCAAGCGTCGAACTCGCATCAAACGCGCTTAAAATAGGAGCAATAAAATGCGCATCGCCCAAATAATGCTCAGCCGCGGCAAAACGGTTGGTCAGGTTGCATTTTCCCCCGCCCGAGATGAGCAACTTTGCGCCTATTTTGGTATTTGCGTCGATTAAAGCGACGTCATAACCTTCCAAATGGCTTGCCGCCATCAAGGCACTCGCCCCCGCACCGATAAAAACAATGTCGTGGAGTTTCACGCGCGATCAAAACTCGCAAAATTTTGACGGATCGCATCGTAGAGGACGATGCCCGCCGAGGTCGCTTGGTTGAGGCTTCTACCGTGCTTTCCCATCGGAATCGTAATCGCATTGTCCCACTTCATTTGCATCAGTTCCATCGGAAGCCCCGTGGATTCACCGCCGAAAAAGAGAAAATCGCCCGGTTGAAACGAAGCTTCAAAGTAAGGCTTCTTCGTTTTAGTCGTTGCGAAAAAGAAACGCTCCAAAGAGGCGCGGTTTGCCTCCAAAAAATGGTCTAAACTTTCCCAAACATGCAAATCCAAAAGCGGCCAATAATCAAGCCCCGCACGCTTCACCGTTTTATCGCTAATCTCGAACATCGTCGGTTTAACGATATGAAGCGTACAGTCGGCATTCACGCACATACGCCCGATACTTCCCGTATTTTGCGGAATTTGCGGATGCACTAAAACGATATTAAACATCAAAAATCTCCCCGATAACAAAACGTATCACAATTTTTTCTGCCACGCAAGCGGCAAGATCGAACGCCTAGTCAAACGTTACATGTAAAAATATTGAGGTACTTTTCTGCCTCGTAAGAGGCTAGCTTCAGTGCCTAGTGCAACGTAGCTTTATGAGCTTTGCCCATAAAGCGTGTAAAAATGGTTTTAAAAGATAATCGTCTTATTATCGTGAACGAAAATGCGCTCTTCAAAGACCAAATCCAACGCGTTGGAAAGCACCACTTTTTCGACGTTGCGTCCGGCTCGTTGCATATCTTTCCAGCCCATTTCATGATTGACTCTCACGACGTCTTGCGCGATAATAGGACCCTCGTCCAAATGGTTATTCACAAAATGCGCCGTCGCGCCGATAATCTTCACGCCTCGCTCGTAGGCTTGTTTGTACGGATTTGCGCCGATAAACGCCGGTAAAAAGGAGTGATGGATATTGATCATACGTTCTTCGTAATGGCTCACGAATTCACTCGATAAAATGCGCATGTATTTCGCCAAAACGATATAGTCGATCGTATAACCCGCTAACACTTCCAAGACTTTCGCCTCGTGTTCCGCACGGTTGAGTCCCTCATGGCTCACGCAATGGTAAGGAATGTGAAACTTGTCGCTCAAATCCCTCAGATCATCGTAATTGGAAACGATCGCCAAGATATTGGCGTTCAAGTCGCCGCTATCGTGTTTGAGCAAAATATCGCCCAGACAATGCGTCTCTTTCGTTCCCATTAAAATAATATCTTTCTTGCGCGCTTCGGCGACGTAGATTTCCGCACCGGAGGGTAACATCGCCTCTAGCGTTCCTTTAAAGGCGTTCATATCGACTTCGCCGCTTACTTCCGCGCGCATAAAAAACTTGCCGTTTTCCCGATCGACGTATTCGTCGTTTTTGATGATGTTCAGCTGATACTTAAATACCACGTCCGAAATACGGTAAATCAACCCCTTTTCGTCGGTACAATCGATCTTTAAAATATAGTTTTTATTCTCTTGCATACCTTATGCCTCGCACTGTTGGTGTATTTTTTCGATTCGTCTTCGTCTCAACTCTATGCCGATCGCCTCTTTTTCAAACCCGTCCGCGATCACTTCTTGGACGCTCACGCCGCCCGTAAAGATCTGATCCCAAATGCCAAGAACGATCGCACGCTCTTTAACGCCGCGGCGGTAATTGCCGAGCCATTGAGAAAGAGGTCGCTCAAGGCTGACATGTAAAAGCTCTTCATCAGCGATATTCCCTTTAAAAAAGGGTTGCCGCTTCAAAGCATGGAGGTAGTGATTCGGAGCTTCCAAAACCTTTAACCAACGAAGCGGATCTTCGCCCAAACGATTGGCGACGATGTAAACAAAATAGTAAGGAAGCAACGCTTCCTCAAAAGTCTGCTTGCATCGTAGCAATTCGTGCGCGATCTCAAAAAAGCGGTTTTCAACTTTACATGTAAAGCATTTTTCAAACAGACGAAGCGCGTACATGTAAAACAGTCCGTAATGCAAAAACGGAGCGCGAAAAAGCTTTTCAAACTCCCATAAAATGCGCGGACGACTCAGATCGCCAAGGTCGATGCTTTGCATGACCTCCACGCTGTGAGGCTCGATTTTAAACCCTAAGCGTGCGCTAAATTGCACCGCACGCAGAACCCTCAAACTGTCCTCCCTAAAACGCGCTTCATCGATAATCGCCAATCTTTTACGCGCAATAGCGGTTTGTCCGCCCCAAAAATCGAGCAGCGTTTCATCGAAAATGTTGAGCATCATCGCGTTCATACTAAAATCGCGACGTTTGGACGCTGTTTGTTCGTCTTGGCAGACTTCGATTTCAAACGCACTATGCCCGATGCCGCTTTTGCGTTCTATACGCGGTAGCGCAAAATCGATATCGCCCAGCTTGTACACGAAAAAACTTTTTCCCACGCCCACCGCTCCGGCGTGGAGCATGACGCGCTCAAATACCTCGGGCGGCATATCGTAGACTTCAACGTCAAGATCGTGTAAGGGCGTGTCGGTTAGTAAATCGCGCACGCTTCCGCCGACCAAATACGCACGCTTCGTGTACGGTGCCAGCAGTTCAATCGCACGCGACACTTGCGCATAAAAGTGCCGTGGAATCGAACAAAGCGGCTTCATGGGACGCGAGATTCCATCTTCTCCAATTGCTCGTCGATCGTCGCTAAAAGATACTCTAAAAAGTTTAACGTCAAATCGATTTTGGCTTCGATGTTTTTATTGTTCGGCGATTGAAAGCCCTCAAAGAGAACCAAAATACGCTCTCGTAAATTCAGATAAAACTGTTTGTGCTTATCGTCTTCATGCGTCGGCTCGTCGTCGTAGATTTTAAGCATATTCGGCTCTTCCGCAAACTCTAAAAGCGGTTCGGGTTGAAATTCGACGTCTTGCACTTCGGGGCGTCTTGGAGGCTGTAGGGATTGTTTTTCCTCTTGAGGAACGCTTTGTTCAAGCTCCTTGAGGGTCGATAAAATCATCTCTTTTAGTTCCATGCTCTCACTTCCATAGTTTTACTAGCCAACGCTCAAACTCTAAAAACTCCACTTCCGAATTCATCGTTAAAAAAAACTTTTTCATCTCTTCATCGACGCCCAAGTATTTTTTACGAATGCCCGAAAGCCGCTTAATGGCGATCTTCGCCTCTTTATTGTCGGGATTTTCACGCAAAAGCTCTTTGTAAATCTCCAAAGCCTCGTTTTTGAGACCTTGAAGTTCGTAAATCGAGGCTAGCGTTAAGGTTTTCATAATTTCGCAACGTAGTCCGCGATAATCGAGCCGATTTGCGTCGTAGAACAAACCTCTTTCGCACCGAAATTCGCCAAGTCTTTCGTACGATAGCCCTCTTTTAAAACGTGTTTGATCGCCGTTTCGATACGATCGGCGGCAGAGGCTTCGCCCAACGCGAAACGAAGCATCATAGAAGCACTTAAAATCGTCGCTAAAGGATTGGCGATGCCCTGTCCCGCGATGTCCGGAGCCGAACCGTGAATCGGTTCGAAAAGTCCGACCGTTCCGCCGATAGAAGCCGAAGGCAATAAGCCGATAGAACCGCTGATCATACTGGCTTCGTCGCTTAAGATGTCGCCGAAAATATTGCCCGTTAAAATGACGTCGAACTGCTTGGGATTTCGAACCAACTGCATCGCCGCATTGTCGACGTACATGTGCGAAAGCGTTACTTCGGGGTACTCTTTGGAAATTTCGATGACCGTGTCGCGCCAAAGCTGGCTCACTTCCAAAACATTGGCTTTATCGACCGAACAGACCGTTTTACGGCGTTTCATCGCCGATTCAAACGCGACGCGCGCGATACGCTCGATCTCGGGTTTGGTATAGACCATCGTGTTGTAGCCTTTGAAACCGTCGTTTGCTCTGGGCTCGCCGAAATAGATACCGCCGGTGAGTTCACGAACGACCAAAAGGTCTACGCCTTGAAGCACTTCGGGTTTTAAGGTACTAGCTTCCAACAATTCATCGTAAACGCTGGTCGGGCGAAGGTTCGCAAAAAGCCCTAACGCTTTGCGAAGTTTTAGAAGTCCCGTCTCGGGGCGAAATTCGCGTGCTAACGTGTCCCATTTCTCTCCGCCGATCGCACCGAATAAAACGGCGTCGCTTTTTAAACATCCCTCGATCGTCTCGTCCGGAAGCGGCGTTCCTTTAAAATCGTACGCAACGCCGCCCATGAGGTAGTCTTCGTAACGCAACTCGAAATTCTCTTTCGCACACACGCTGTCTAGCACTTTGATCGCCTCATCGACGATTTCAGGACCGATACCGTCGCCTCGAATAACTGCTATATTGTAAATTTTCTTCATTTCGTTATCTCTTTTTTTGCGTAATTCATCAAACCGCCGCATCCAAGAAGTTCTTGCATAAACGGAGGAATCGGGGTAAATCGGTACGTGTGTGCCCCGTGTTTAATCTCGCCGCTTTCCATCGAAATCGCGATGTTTTCGCCCTCGCGAATCGCTTCGGTATTGGAAAGCTCGAAGATAGGAAGCCCCGTATTGAACGCATTGCGGTAAAAAATACGCGCAAAACTCTTCGCCACCACCGCTCGAATACCCGCCGCTTTTAAAGCGATAGGCGCATGTTCGCGACTACTGCCGCATCCGAAATTCTCGCCCGCGACGATAATATCGCCCGCTTGCATTTTTTTGACAAAATCCGGATCGGCATCTTCCATGACGTGTTTTGCCAATTCTTTAGGGTCGGAAGTATTGAGATAGCGTGCCGCGATAATCAAATCGGTATCGATATTATCGCCGAAACACCACACTTTTCCGCTAATGGTACTCATGACGTTGTCCTTCGTAGTCTCTTGATTTGATAAAATTTTAGCCAAAGAGGCTTGTGAAAAAGTTTAATCCCCGACGCGTTGCACAAAATAACGCCCGTTTTCACATCCTACATGTAAAGGAAGATCGAACACGTTTTGCAAATGCCGATCGGTTAAAAGCTCCGTTTTATCGCCTTGCGCGTAAATGCGCCCTTGGCGAATCAGCACCACCCGTGCGATCTCTTCGAAAACCTCTTCGAGATGGTGCGTCACCAAAATAATCGTTCGTTCGCGCGCGATTTTGCGTACCAATTGAATAAAATTGATCTGCGCTTTAATATCAAGCCCCACGGTCGGCTCGTCCAAAATCATCGCTTGGGGTTCATGCACGAGTGCGCGCGCGATGATGCACTTTCGAAGCTCTCCGGTGGACATCTGCGAAATACGTTTGTCGCGTAAATGACGGATTTCTAAAAAGTCCAAAACCTCTTCGACTTTGTTGACATATAAAGGCGAAAAGCTTTGATGCTCGTAGATATGAAAGCTACTGTAAAACCCCGAAAGAGTCACTTCAAAGCCGCTCAAATCGGGAGCACGTTCGCTAAATTGGTAGTGCAAATCGTTCGTGATGATGCCCAGATGCTTTTTAAGCTCCCAAATATCCCAAATACTCTTGCCGAAAATCTCTTTGCGCATCGCCGGATTGAAACGCGGGTAAATATCGTTGGAAAAGAGTTTCAAAAGCGTCGATTTTCCCGAACCGTTCGCACCCAAAATCGCCGTATGCCGTCCCTCTTCGATACTCAAAGCGATGTCGTGAAGGACGTTTTCTTCTTCGTACGCAACGCTGACATGTTCAAAATCGATAATTTTCATAAATTTTCCCTTCACTACGAAACAATGAGGCGATTATAGCGCATTTCATTTTGACATAAAATTTTAGATCACGATCAAAAAACGATAAAATTGACATACATTTAAAACAAGGTCAATGCATGAATTCGCCCATCATAAACCGCGAAGAGGACATTAAAGCAAAAATCTACACCATTCGAGGAGTTCAAATTATGCTAGATCGCGACTTGGCAGAGCTTTACGGTGTGGAAACTCGCGTTTTAAATCAAGCAGTAAAACGCAACAGCGAACGCTTCCCCAACGAGTTTATGTTTCAACTCACCAAACAAGAGTTAGAAAATTGGATGTCACAATTTGTGATTTCCAATAGAGAGCTAATGGGATTACGAAAACTCCCATATGCTTTTAGCGAACAAGGTGTTTCTATGCTTTCAGCGGTTTTAAAAAGCAAATCTGCCATTGAGATGAGCATTCAAATCATCAAAAGTTTTGTGGCGATGAAAAAGTTTATGGCAAACAACGCCTTGATCTTTCAGCGTCTTGATATACTCGAACAAAAACAGTTTCTTACCCATGAAAAAATCGACCTTATCTTAAGTGCCATAGAAGACAAATCCATCAAACCAAAACAAGGGATATTTTACAACGGTCAAATGTACGATGCTTACGTTTTCATTGCAACGCTTATTAAAAGTGCAAAGACAGAGATTATTCTTATTGACAACTATATTGATGACAGTGTCTTTACGCTACTTTCCAAAAGAGACAAAGATGTCAAAGCTACTCTTTACACACAAAATATCACCAAAGAACTTGAACTTGACCTCAAAAAACATAACGCTCAGTACCCACCCATTGCGCTTAAAAAATTCAACCAATCCCATGATAGATTTTTAATTCTTGACCAAAAAGAGGTTTATCATATCGGTGCAAGCCTTAAAGATTTGGGCAAAAAGTGGTTTGCTTTTTCAAAACTCGACATCGAAAATTTAGCTATTTTGGAAAAGCTAGAGAAATGATTTCGGTTTGAGAAATTTTGATTAAAAGTAAAAAAAGGTAAAATGGATTTTTGATAATTTATGTTCATTTTTTAAGTAAAATCAAGGTATACAAATGAGTGGAAAAGTTCCCGCAAGTATAGAAACTATTGTCAATGACTTACCAGATATTTCTTGGGAGCAAGTTATATTTGAAGCTATTACAAACTCTTTACAAGCTCATGCTACAGAGATTAATATTAAATTTATACACTACACCTTAGATTTATCAGAGACAAAAAAATACATTGAACAAATTGTTATAGAAGACAATGGTGAAGGTTTTAATGAAAAAAATGTAGAGTCATTTGAGAACTATCGTTCTCAATTCAAAAAAGAATTAGGATGTAAAGGAATTGGTAGATTTTTATATCTTAAAATATTCAAAAAAATCTATATAGAAAGCCTTAATAAAAAAATTTATTTTGTCATAGATAAAGACATTGTAGTTACCCCGGCACAAGAAAATTTTAGCACAACAAAAATATTTTTTAATGAACCAAAACAAAAATTTATAGTTGATTATAAAAGCTTTGAACAAAAAATACGAGATCATTTTATAGCATATTTTAAATTGCTCAATGATCAAAAAATTTCAATAGATATTAATATCTATGAAAATAATATCAAGCAGTTAATAATAAAAAATACAGAAATACCAAAATTTGAAACAAAAAAATTTAAAATTCAAACACATAATTTTATACTAGATTATGTGATTCATGATGATTCAATAAAAAAATATGATGGTTTTTATTGCGCAGGTGGTCGAGTTGTTACTAAAAATTCTTTACTTGATACCAAAAGAAAATTACATGCTTTTAAAGATATAAATATTTTATACCTTATATCATCTCAATATTTAGATAATTCAGTTAATAAAACACGAGATGATTTTACAATAATGCCTATTCGCAAAAATGAAGATTTGCTTCATAATTTATCTTGGAAAGAAATTCATAGTGAACTCGCTAATCAAATTAAAGAAATTGCACGAGAGCATCAAATTGATATTGAAAAAATTTCACAAGAAAATTTAGCTAAAGCAAGACAAACAGCACCATTTTTAAGTTATTATTTACAAGACAATGAATATGGCTTAAGTGATGAAGACTTAATTAGTAAAGCGCAAAAAAGATTAGAAAACGACAAAGAAGCATTAAGAGAAAATGATATAAAAATTAAAAATGATTATGACCAAATACTTGGAATTGTAACACAAGCAGAATTGGCTGAATATATCTTTGATAGACAGAAAAAAATAGACTTATTAAAAAAACTAACAAGTGATGATGCTCTAGAAAAAGAAATTCATAATCTTTTTATGGAAAGATACACTAAAGATGAGAATAAAAATTACAAAAGTAATAATCTTTGGCTATTTGATGATAGATTCATGACATATGATAAGGTTTTTAGTGAAGCTCAATTAAAAGAGATATTTCCTGACCTTGTAAATAACATAGATAGACCTGATATTCTTAGTATTGTTTCAAATACATTTGATAGTGATAGAATAACTGATATTGTACTCATAGAATTAAAAAGACCAAGTGATAAAATCACACCTGCAGAAGCGCAAAGGGAACTAAGAAGCTATGCGGATTATATTAATAAATCTCGACAAGAAAACAAAATAAGAATTTGGGCTTATGCTTTTTTAAAATTTAATGAGTTTACTGAAAGAGATTTACGCCTTGATGAATATAATCAAATACCGACTCAAAGTCAATACCCTATATATTATAAATTTAATAATAGAACAAATATAATTATTAATTTCTTGGACTATAGCTCAATAGCTTATGATGCGGATACAAGAAATAAGACTTTTATAAAAATTTTAAATGGAGAGTCATTCAAGAATAAATTAACTTAACACATAGTGAAAAAGATTTTCTAGCTTATATTGAAAACATATCCACAAGAAATTGACGAAATAAAATCATCCAGCATATGGATGATTTTATTACACTTAAAGAGTTTTTTATACCAAGTTACACTACCATAGCATCAATCCTTTCATTACCAAATTTTGTGCCTTAGGTGGCTTTTGATGTTTTCTAAATTTTTTATCAACCGTCCCAATTTTGCCATCGTCGTTTCGTTGCTCATCGTGATCGCGGGAATCGTCGCGATTCGTACGCTCCCCGTGCAAGAGTACCCCGACGTCGTGCCGCCGCAAATCGTCGTTTCGACGACCTATTCGGGTGCGGATGCCAAAACTTTGGAAGAGAGCGTCGCTTCGGTGTTGGAGCAACAACTCAACGGCGTGGAACATATGCTCTATATGATGTCGACGACTTCGCCTAGCGGACTGTTGACGATGAATCTCTACTTTGAAGTCGATACCGACATCGCGCAAGCCAAACTCGACGTCAATAACCGCATTCGTATCGCCGAGAGTAAACTGCCCGATGCGGTCAAGCGTCAAGGCATGGAAGTTGCCGACAAATCCGCGGACGTTCTACGCGTTTTGGCGTTAACCTCCGAGGATAACCGCTACGACACGACCTACATGGCAAACTACGCGATCAACAACATGCTCGAAGAGTTCAAGCGCATTCCCGGCGTCTCCGAAGCCAGCGTCGTAGGCAATCAAGAGTATTCGATTCGCGTTTGGCTCGATCCTCAAAAACTCGCTTTCTACGAAGTAACGCCCGCCGAAGTCGTGGCGGCGATTCAAGCGCAAAACGACCAGTTTCCCGTCGGTCAGCTCGGACAAGAACCGATGGAAAAGCCGCTTGCTTATACCTATACCGTGACGTCCAAAGGTCGCTTAAAAACGCCCGAAGCGTTCGGCGATATTTTAATTAAAACCCAAAGCGACGGTTCTTCCCTTTTTCTTAAAAACGTCGCTTCGGTGGAGCTTGGAGCGGAAAAATATTTTTTCAAAGGGCTTTTTAATAACCAACCTATGGCGGCGATTCGCGTCTATTTAACCTCTTCGGCGAACGCTTTAGAGGTTTCGGACTTGCTGGATCAAAAGATCGAAGAGCTCTCGAAGCACTTTCCCAAAGGCTTACGCATCGACGCAACCTACGATCCGACGACGTTCGTACGAGCTTCTATCCATGAAGTGATCGTCACGCTTTTAGAGGCGATCGTGTTGGTGATCGGCGTCGTGTATCTTTTTTTGGGCAATCTTCGCGCAACGTTGATTCCCGTTTTGGCGATTCCCGTTTCAATCGTCGGAACATTTGCGGGGTTTTACGCAAGCGGCTTTTCGATCAACCTTTTAACGCTCTTCGGATTAACGCTTGCCATCGGACTGGTCGTCGACGACGCGATTATCGTCATTGAAAATATTGAACGCATCTTACGCAAAGAGGCATTAAGCGTCAAAGAAGCGACGATCAAAGCGATGCAAGAGATCACGGCACCCGTTTTAGCCATCGTTTTAGTCTTAAGCGCGGTGTTTATCCCTGCGGCGTTTATGGGCGGGTTAAGCGGTACGATGTCCCGCCAATTTGCCGTTACGATCGTCATCTCCGTTACGATTTCGGGGTTAGTCGCTTTAACGCTTACGCCCGCATTGTGCGCATTGATTTTGAAGCGAGAAGAAGATGAGCCTTTATGGTTGATTCGAAAATTTAACGCCTTATTCGATCGTTTAACGCAACGCTTCGGGCAAATCGTCACGAAAACGATTCGCTACGGAGCTTTAAATCTTTGTTTGTTTGGCGCGATGATTTTCGGAATTTATCAACTATCGCATCATCTTCCTACCGGTTTGGTTCCCAAAGAGGACAAAGGCGTCTTTTTCGCGGTCAGCACGCTTCCTTCCGGCGCATCGCTCAGCCGTACGCATGAAGTCAATCGCTTCGTAGGCGACGTAGCGATGCGTTTTTCGGATGTTGCCAAAGTCGGCGGTTTTTCGGGATCGGACTTTAGCTCCAAAGCCTACACGACCGATGCGGGCTACAGCTACGTCAGGCTCAACGACTGGGATCGACGCACGGACGCCAACCAAAGCGTGGAAGCACTTTCCAAAGCCATGCTCAAAGAGTTTTCAAAGAACAAAGAGGCACGTATTATCGCCGTTGCACCCTCTTCCATCATCGGACTTGGCGTTTCGGGCGGCTTTGAGATGTATATTCAAGATAAGACGGGCGGCAATTACGCCGCATTGGAAACCTATGCCAAAGAGATCGTCCAAAGAGCTTCCAAACGCGAAGAACTGCAAGCGGTTCGCTCCACGCTCAGTGCCGGCACGCCCCAATACCGCATAGACGTCGACGAAGCCAAAGTCAAAGCTTACGGCGTCACTATCGCCGACGTCTATACGACGATTCAAGCGATGTTCGGAAGCGTTTACGTCAACGACGTCAATCTCTTCGGGCGCAACTACAAAGTCAACGTCCAAGCCAAAGACGAATTTCGTGAAGATATCCAAAATTACGGCGACGTTTACGTCAAATCCTCAAGCGGTGCGTTTATTCCGCTGAGCGAACTTATCACGCTTCAACGCACGCTCAATCCGAGCATTACCAAACGTTTTAATATGTTCCCTTCGGCACAAATTTTAGGCGAAACGGCGATGGGCTACTCTTCAGGCGATGCCTTGCGCATCATGGAAGAGATCGCTCAAGACGTCTTGCCCGAGAACTACGCGATTGCATGGGGCGGAGCGTCGCTCCAAGAAAAAATGCTCTTAGGCAAAGGCAATCTCTCGTTTGTCTTCGCGGTCTTGTTTATCTTTTTGATTCTCGTAGCACTGTATGAGAGTTGGCTGATCCCTTGGGCGATCGTCCTTGCCGTTCCGTTTGCGCTTTTGGGTGCTTATGCGGGTGTTTGGCTTCGCGGACTCCAAAACGACATCTATTTTCAAATCGGATTGATTACCTTAGTCGGGCTTTCGGCGAAAAATGCGATCTTAATGGTCGAGTTTGCGTTGCAAAAGATGGAAGAAGGACTCAGCCTGATCGATGCAACGATCGAGGGCGCAAAAATCCGTTTTCGCCCCATCATTATGACCTCCTTGGCGTTTATCGCCGGAACGATACCTTTGGCGTTAAGTTCGGGTGCGGGTGCCAACAGTCGCCACATCATCGGCACGACCGTCGTAGGCGGAATGCTCACGTTAACGTTAATCGGCGTTTTTTTTACGCCGCTATTTTTTTATGGGATGATGAAGATCAAAGAAAAAATTTCACTTACGTTCAAGTCCTAAAAGTCCAAAGCCAAGAGCGATGAAAATCGCTCCGACGGTACGGTTAAACCACAAAGCACGTTTAGACGTTGAAAACCATAGTTTAAGACGTTTTGTAAAATAGGCATAGCTCATCAGCGTGCCAAACGAAAACGCCATAAAAGTCAACGTTAAAATCACAAACTGCTCCAAAAGCGGTGCTTCGGGATTGAGAAATTGCGGGAAAAGTGCCGTAAAAAAGATGATCGGCTTGGGATTGATAATGCAAATCAAAAAAGCTTTTTGAAAAATCTTTCCATAATGCGCCCTCAGTTTGTGATGCTCCAGATCCACGTGTTTAAAAACGTTTCCAAACGTACGAAACTGCTTGATTCCAATGTAAATCAGGTAACATGCTCCTAAAATTTTAAACGTCAAAAAAAGCATTGCGGAGGTTTTCAACATCACGCCGAGTCCTAGCATCGCGGCACTGGAGAGAACAAACAGTCCAACGATATTGCCAAGCGACGAAAAAACAACCGCTTTGAGATCATAGATGATAGAGTTATTGATCGCTAAAAGTACCGCAGGCCCCGGACTGATAATGGCGATAAGGGCAACCATCGCATACAAAAGCCATGTGTGAAATTCCATATCTATCCTTTTTTGAAGCATTATACCGCAATTCATAGATCAATATATCTTGATATGAAACCATCTTAATGCTATACTACGCCAAATCAAATAAAGAGAAAACGATGGATATTTTTTTAAAAACCGTCGGCGCGCTCAATGACGAAACGCGCTTGCAAATCCTCAACTTCATTCACCAAAACGGCGAAGTCTGCGTCTGTGAGATCGAATCGGCGTTTTGCTTGATTCAGTCGCGTGTCTCACGCCATCTTAAAATCCTCAAAGATGCGGGGTTTTTAAGGGTCGATCGCCGTGGAAAATGGGCGTACTATACCATTCGATCCCCTTTGGATCGTTTTAGACTCGCCTGCTTAGAAGAGATCGGCTATTTGGAGCTTCCCGTACCGCGGTGCGACGTTACATGTAAAGACGAAAAATGATCTTAGCCTTTGTGATTTTTCTTGCAACCTTGCTTTTGGTTATCCTTCAGCCTCGCGGTCTTCAAATCGGCACCTCAGCGATCCTTGGCGCGTGCATTGCCCTGCTCTTAGGTGTCGTGAGTTTTGCCGATGTTTTAGTCGTAACAAGCATCGTTTGGGACGCGACGTTGGCGTTTATCGGCATCATTATTCTCTCGCTTGTTCTTGATGAGATCGGCTTTTTTGAGTGGTGTGCGATCAAGATGGCGAAGTTTTCCAAAGGTAACGGGCATTGGATGTTTGTCTACTCGCTTTTGCTGGGCTCTCTCATCTCCGCTTTCTTTGCCAATGACGGCGCGGTGCTGATCTTAACGCCGATTTTACTCGCAAAAATGCGTGTTTTAAAGCTGGAAGCTAAAACAATTGTGGCGTTTTTGCTCGCTGGCGGGTTTATCTCAGACTCCGCGTCGCTTCCGTTTATCTTCTCCAATCTCACCAACATCGTCACGGCGAACTATTTTCACATCGGCTTTGCCCAATACTTAAGCGTCATGTTCACGCCTTACGTCATCAGCACATTCGTCTCCGTCGCTGTTTTGTGGCTCTTTTTGCGCAAAGACATCCCTTTACATGTAAACGTGGAACTGCTCAAAAATCCCGATGACGTTTTAAAAAGTAAACCGCTGTTTTACCTCAGTTGGTTTTTTATCGCAGCGCTTTTGGGCAGCTATTTTGTAGGCGAGCTTTACCACGTGCCGATCAGCTTTATCGCGTTAGGTGGGGCACTGGCGTTTCTTGCGGTGGCAAGCTATTTTAAAGCCGCTAAGCCGTGGCTTACCGTCAAAACCGCTCCGTGGCAGGTCGTATGGTTTAGCATCGGGCTTTACATCGTTGTCTACGGACTGAAAAATGCGGGACTGACCACATACTTGACGCACCTCTTAAACGCCCTCAATGCCCAAGGCAACACCGTCGCGGTGGTCGGAACGGGCTTTATCGCCGCCGTTTTGAGTGCTCTCATGAACAACCTTCCCAGCGTCATGATCATGGACATCGCTTTGCACGACATTCCCAACTCCGCCCTCGCCTACGCCAATATCATCGGCTGTAATTTAGGACCAAAGATGACCCCGTTTGGCTCGCTCGCCACGCTTTTATGGTTACACGCGATGGCAAAAAAAGGGGTGAAAATCAGCTTTTGGGACTACTCCAAATTTGGACTGATCGTCACACCGCCGATTCTTTTGATCGTTTTGCTAAGTCTTTAAGAGTGAAGGTCTTTTTGAGAAGAATGAACGGTTTTTTCAAACGTTAAAAAGAGGGAAAAACATTTAAAGGTTAACCGGTAAATACCGGCTATCATTAAAGCAAAAAGTGTCAAAATACAACTGATCTCACATAACGAAAAAAAGATTGCGTTTAACGATTCCATCGTCACTTCCTTTCAGAGGCATAAAAAACCAAGGCTTCAAACATGGGGAAGCGCATGAAGCCTTGACTCTCAAATCAGAAGCATAGTATAGCGTAATATATTTAAAAACATAACGAATTTTTTTATTTTTTTTATTTTTTGCCTCAAAAATGCATTTTTAAGGCTCTTTAGGGGGTTTGTGCTATGATGCTTCGATCAAAAAAAGAGGATTTTGCGATGGCGAACCCTATTGTTCCGTTTTTTAAACCGACGCAACACGAACCAAACCGATTTATTTTAGCATTTTCGGATGATTTAGTCTTACTGCTTCCCGATCTTACCTTTCCCTCGGAAGAAGATTTAGCCCTCTTTCAAGAACCGACACACCGATTCGACATCGCCAAAAACGATCGACAAACCTTTAGTCTCTACCTTTGGGACGCGGCTTTGGAAGTGAATGCACCTTTTGAAAAAAGACAACTTCGAAGCATCCTTCCTTTGGTCGGCGATGATCTTTTGGAGCCTTTAATTCGCGCAAAACAACTCGTCCACTGGCTTCAAGACAACCGTTTTTGCGGCAGATGCGGTGCGCCTTTTAGCTACTTTGCAACCATGTCATCGCTCAAATGTACCGCTTGCGGACAACTTTCGTTTCCAAAACTCTCCCCCGCATGCATCGTCCTGATTACGCGCGGCGATGAGATACTCTTAGCGCGTTCGTACCATTATGCCAATAGCATGTACAGCCTGATCGCCGGATTCGTCGAAGCCGGAGAGAGTGCCGAAGCGTGTGTGGTTCGGGAAGTCAAAGAAGAAGTCGGACTCGAAATCGAAGGCTTGGAGTATTTCGGTACGCAACCGTGGCCGTTTCCCCATTCGTTTATGATCGGCTTTTTCGCCCGATACAAAAGCGGAGAAATCATCATTCAAGAAGAGGAGCTCGAAGACGCCAAATGGTTTACCAAAGAGACGCTTCCCGACCTGCCCTATTCCACAAGTATCGCTTATCAAATGATCCAAACGTGGCTACAAAAACACTAAATCGCGTTTGAACTCTTTTTCAAACCGATAGGGTTGTAACATTTCGAAGCGGAGGAAATTGTAAGTAAAACGTGGTTTCCTTCATGGCTACGGACTCAACCCAAACTTTAATACGGTACATTTTGCAAACAGAATTCACAATATCCAGTCCTATGCCAAAACCACCGACTGTGGTGCTTCTACGTTCAAATCGCTTAAAAATAGTTTTTTTATTTTCTTCGCTAATACCGATACCCTTGTCGGTAACCGTCAAAAGGTACTCGGAAAGTTTCACGGAAATCGTTGTTTTGGGATAACTGTATTTGATGGCATTGGATAAAAGATTGTGAATCACTTTTTGAATACGGGACTTATCCATATGAATAAAGGTTGTTTGAAGTTGCGCGGTAATCGTATTTTCTTTCGTCGCGGCGATTTCATTGAAATAGCTAACACTCTCTTGGATTAAAAGAGCAAGATCAAAGGTCTCTTCAAAGACTTCATCGATATCGTTAAAAGCGATGTAGCTTAAGCTATTGTAAATCTGTGAAATGAGTTTGGTACTAATAGAGATATGGTTAATAATGCGTCTATCGCTAAAAGAGCTTTGTTTCAGGCTTGAAACGCTCATCATCAAAGCCGCTACGGGCGTATTGAGTTCATGCGAACTGTCTTTAATAAATTTATTGAGTTTTTCAATGCGCGAATGAACGGGCTTGAGTAAAAACCGACTTAAAAAATAACCTTCAATACCGACAAAAATAGCGGATATAAAAATACTCAAGAAAATAATGAATTTTAACGTGAATATCTCTTGTTCGCTCTTGGCTTCATCGACAACAATATAGGCGACTTCATTGATAGGCGTTGCTAATTCGCGAACGGCGTAACGTGTTGCATTCACATCAACAATCTGATTTTTGAAGTTCGAAAAAAGAGGTTGTTTTTCCCTGTTTAACAATGCCACGCTAAAAAACTCTTTCGGTGGATGAAACGCATAAGGTACTTTATCCATTTCCGCCCTCATCAGCTCTTTTTCATAACCCATGATGACGGTTTTAATTTCCATTAAGCGTTTTTCGTTAATTTTATATGTCTCGTTGCGGTAATACAAAATAGCAATGATCACCATAAGGATCAAAGCGGAGGCAACATAGACGATTAAAAATCCCCATAATGTTTTAAGTTCTTCTTTATTCAAAAAGGTATCCATTTCCTCTAACGGTTTGAATTTTATCTTTTCCTAAAATAGTGCGTAAATTTTTAATATAAACTCTAATCGTCGCTTCACTGGGCATTTCATGATAATCCCATAAATTTTGAATAAGCTCTTCCGAAGAAACGACTTTCCCTTTTTGATTGCACAGATACAGTAAAATTTTACACTCTTTGCGAGTAAGCGTGTAGGATATTCCATTGACAAGCAAACGATTTTTTGAAACGATTAACGAAACATCGTCGTCTAATTTTAAGGCTTCTTCATTGACGATGTGAAAGCGTTTTTGAATATTTTTAATTCTTAAATCCAGCTCTTCCAGATCAAAAGGTTTTTTAATGTAATCGTCACAGCCGTTCTCAAAGCCTTTTTTTAAATGAGCCGTATCTTGAAAGGCGGTTATAATAATGGTAGGAGTATTGTTTTGATACGTACGAATTTCTTTAAGAAGGTCGATACCGCTTAATTTGGGGACATTGATGTCAAGAATTAAAAGGTCAAATTTTTGATCGTTCAGTGCATCAAAAGCTGATTGTCCATCGCAAAAATGCACGGTTTGATGCCTATGTCCGTTGAGATGACAGAGTAAAATGTCGGACAAAATAGGATCGTCCTCCAACACTAAAATCTTCATCGAGCGTTCCCTTTTTCATCCATTATACCATAGCCTTTGCGAAGGCTACGGTATGACTGTGAGCCTTACTTATTTCTTTTCCGCTCCGCACTTTGCATCGGCGGGTTTTTTGGTATCCTGAGACATTTTATCGCCGCCGCATTTTGCATCGGCAGGCTTTTTCATCTCTTTGGTATCTTTGGTAGCGTTCATCTCTCCGCCGCATTTACCCTCGGCCGCCATTGCACCGCTTACGAACATTGCAGCCATACCTAACGCTACAAGAGGTTTAACTTTAACTTGCATAAAATCTCCTTTTTTGGGGTTTGGATAGTGGCAGTATAATGATTTTACGTGTAGTCATTATGTAGTTTTATTACACAAATCCTTTACATGCGGTGTGCTAAAATAGCTACCATGAAGAGACGAACCTTTATAGCACTCGGTGCTACATCACCTTTGTTTTTGAGAATGGATACGCACGCTCGAGAAATTCCTAAAGACGTATGGGAAACCATAGCAAGTGTGCAAGACGTTTTATTTCCCAAAACCCAACACATGCCATCAGCACAGGAGGTAAATGCACTTTTTTATTTGGTATCGAACAGTTCATCCGAATATTTTGATGCAAATGATTTAGAGTTGCTTATCAAAGGAGCTTTTGTTTTTCATCAAAAATTTCCGGATTTTTGGGAGCAAGATACTGTATCCAAAAACAAAATCTTAGAGATTGCAACAAAAGATGATGACTTAGAAAAATGGCTTTCAAGACTTATCTATTATACGCTTGAAGCTATGTTTAGCGATCCTATTTACGGTGGAAATACCCATGAACGAGGGTGGAACGCAACCTTACATGTCAATGGAAATCCTCGCCCTATGCAAAAATACGGAAGAAAAGCATGAAGTACGATGTTTGCATTATCGGTAGCGGTGCGGGAGCAGGACCGCTTGCTTATGAGCTTTCACATGCTGGGAAAAAGGTCGTTATCCTCGAAAAAGGCGATATTTACAGTGAACAAGATTTTTCCAAAGATGAAATCGCTTATACCAAACGCCCTGTTTTTACGCCTAAACTAAGCGATGAGTACCATACGATTGAAACCTTGGAAGAGGGAAAATGGATCAAAACGCCTACCTATGAAAATCATTGGAATTTTTGGAACGGAAGTCTTCTGGGAGGCTCTTCCAATTTCATGAGCGGCTTTTTTCATCGCCTTAAACCAAATGATTTTAAGCTAAAATCTGTTTACGGCGCGTATGAGGGAGCCAATATTGAAGATTGGCCGATATGCTATGAAGAGCTTGAGCCTTACTATGATATGGTTGAAAAAATCGTTGGTGTTTCAGGACGTGTTAGCGAACATGCGCATCAAGAACCAAGAAGCACTAACGCATACCCGTATCCCCCTTTAGCAGAACACCCCATTGTTGAAAAATTTGATGCGGCATGTAAAGAGTTAAACTTCACCTCTTTCATGACACCAAGAGCCATTCTTTCCGAACCTAAAGGGAACCGAAACCCGTGTTACTATTCTCATTATTGCGGTTCTTACGCATGTTCAAGCGGAGCAAAAGGAAGCTCAAGAGCTGCTTTAATTCAACCTGCTTTAGCAACCGGTAATTTACATATCATAGCAAACGCTTTTGTAGTCAAATTGGAAACCGATGGTACGCACAAGGTTCAAAAAGCACGCTATCTTACAAAAGAAGGCACTCAAAAACAGGTAAAAGCGAAACTTTTTATCCTTGCAGCGCAAGCAGTTGAGAGTTCACGTTTATTGTTAAATTCCAAAAATGAGGCATTTCCGAACGGGTTAGCCAATTCTTCAGGAGCCGTTGGAAAAAATCTTCTCTTTTCAGGTGGGGGTATGGGTTCAGGTGAGTTTGATGTAAGCCATTTTAGTCAAGAAGTTCTTTTGCAACCGGGGCTTTTTGTAAATCGTGCCTTGAAAGATTGGTATTTTACACCAAAGTTTAAAGGTGGATTGATTGACTTTTTATTTGAGCATGCCAATCCGATTCGACGTGCCAACGCTTTGAAACGAGAAGACGACAAACTCATCTTTGGGCAAAAGCTTCAAGATAAAATCTTTCAAACATTTACAACAATCAGAGTGCTTAATTTTGAAATCTTTAACGATTGGATGCCCAATGATAACTGTTTCGTCTCCGTTGATGAAAAATACAAAGATAAATACGGCATTCCTGTTGCAAACATTCGCATAGGGGCGCATCCCGAAGATGTAAGGGTAGGAGAATTTTTAGCCACCAAAGCGACTCAATTACTCCAACACATGGGAGCAAAAAATATAGCGTACGAAATTTCTCCTTTACCGTCTCAAAATCTCCAAGCGGGAGGCTGCCGTTTTGGTGACGATCCTAAAAAACACGTGCTCAATCGCTATTGCCAAAGCCACGATATTCCCAATCTTTTCGTAACAGACGGGAGTTTTATGCCCACAGGAGGCAGTGTTCCTTACACATGGACGATTTATGCAAACGCCTTTCGTATCGCCGATTATATTAAAAACCATTTTGATCTCCTCGTATAAGCGCAGGACAAAGGAATAAACATGCCGACACCTTCTATCACGCCGGAAATCCTCTTTGAGGCACGCCGTCATTTTCTCAAACTCGGAGCGGGCGCACTGGTAAGCTCCACCGCGCTCTCGCAACTTTTAGCTTCTATGCCAGAAGAGATACAACTCTCTTTCACGAAAGACCCCAACCCGTTAAAACTGACACCCAATACGTTCGAGCAAGTCAGCAACTACGTCAATTTCTACGAGTTTTCCACCGATAAAACCGCCCCCGTGAAAATGGCGCAAGTAATAAAACTGAAACCGTGGAGTTTAGGATTTTTCGGCGAAATTGCACGCGAAGAGATGGTCGAAGTAGACGATCTTATCGCGAAATTCGGGCTGGAAGAGCGGATTTACCGTTTTCGTTGCGTCGAAGGTTGGTCGATGGTCGTACCGTGGATCGGATTTCCGCTTTATAAGCTGCTTGATTATTTACAACCAAACTCCAAAGCCAAATACGTCAAATTTACCACGCGTCACGAACCGGACATCTTCCCAGACCAAGCCAAAGGTCTTTTTGCCTCCATCAAACACCCCTACGTGGAAGGACTTCGTATGGACGAAGCAAGGCATCCGCTTACCTTTTTAGCGGTCGGTATGTACGGCAAGCCTTTGCCCAAACAAAACGGCGCGCCCATTCGTCTTGTCGTTCCGTGGAAATACGGCTTTAAATCCATCAAATCGCTTGATCTCATCGAATGCGTGGAAGAACAACCCCTCAACACATGGCAGGCGATGGCACCGGAAGAGTACGGCTTTTACGCCAATGTCAACCCTCACGTCGATCATCCAAGGTGGAGCCAAGCCAAAGAAAGGCTTTTAGGTAAACTCACCAAGCAAGAGACGCTGATGTTTAACGGCTACGAAAAAGAGGTTTCGCATTTATACGCCGGTATGGATTTGAGGAAGCAGTATTGAAAACACTCATCGTTGTTTTAGCCCTTTTACCGCTAGGCTATACGTACTACGCGCTTGAAAGTGCCATCGACCCCATCAAAATGCTCTACACTACGACAGGCGTGGGAGCCTTGTTGCTTCTGTTACTTTCCTTAGCACCTTCTACATGTCAAAGATTTTGCGCCCTCAATCTGCTTCGTTTTCGCAAAACGCTCGGACTCTTGGCGTTTGTCTACGCTCTTTTACATGTAAGCGTTTTTATCGTTTTAGACAGCGAATTGGATTTCGTGACGCTCTTTGCAAAAAGCCTCAAAAAACCCTTTATCTACGTCGGTGTTATCGCCTTTTTGATTCTTTTATTGATGGCGTTTAGCTCTACCAAAAAACGTTTTGCACGTTTTTCGCGCTACCATAAAGCCGTTTACGTCGCGCTCATTTTGGCATTACTTCATAGTTTTTGGGCGCAAAAGGTCGCCGGAGCGTTTGAGTACGGCATGATTGCGATCGGTATCGTGCTACTGGGCGAAAGAGTTTGGAATAAGTGCCGCTTTGCGATCGCAAAGCGGCACTAGGATTTAGAACGCGTAGTGTAAATTGATATAACCGTAACGCCCCGGTTCGTTAATGAGCATCACAGAATCGTCGCTTCCGGCATAATTGATAAGTATTAAATCTTTATACGTGTTGGAGACGGCATAGGTCTTGTCGAAGAGATTGTCGATGCCGACCGTAACGTCGAAGTTTTTACTGATTTTATAGTTGTATTTGAGGTTTAAAACGGCGTATCCACCGAGGATTTGCTCTCCGTTATCGCTATCGACGTTATCCCAACGTTTGGCGGCGACCACTTCCGTTTTTAACGTATGGTTCGCTTCATGATAGCTCAGCGACGTTACGGCGCGAAGCGGCACGATATCGGCTAAGTCTTTGTCGGTTTGTCCTGCAAGCGGTTTGTCTTTTTCGCCTTTAAGGTAACTCATACCGTAATTGAGCGTCCAAGCTTTTGAAAAATCGTAATACGCATCCAAGGAAGCACCGTAAATCGTCGCATCGACGTTCACGTATTTCGTCGCATCGGCGTTATAGTAGATATAGTCTTTTAAGTCTGAGTAAAAAATCTTTCCTTTAACGCCGGCATTATCGTAGTGGGCTTTAAAACCAAGATCGGTTTCGTAATTGCTCACTTGATCTAAAATACCCGTTGAACGAGCGGCATGGTACAACTCTCGTGCATCCGGTACGCGCGACGCTTTTCCAAAACCGATAAAGTAGTCCACGTTATCGGTTGCTTTATAGGTGACAATCGCATTCGCCGAAAGAGCTTCGTAATCGTTCTCATAGCGTTGGACGTAGGTTTGCCCTCTTCGATGGGCTTTAACGTCCGTATCGTCGTAACGAGCACCCGCTTGAACGTTCACGCGATCGATCGTTTTTTCGTAGTGCGCAAAGAGTGCTTTATTGGTCGTATCCACATCGGGTATCGTCGATAAATTCATAACGTTTGAGACGACTCCCGTTGCAACATTGGTGACGTAGCTTTGACCGTCCCAATTACGTTTGCTCGTATCGATACCGTAAACGAGCTCTCCGCCGCCTAAATCCATACTATTTTTAAGCTTGGCACCCTCTATCGAAGAGTCCATATCGGTCGTATTGTACGTAGCGGGGGAAGGACGTATACGGTATTTGTTCGACATCGGGTGTTCGACTTTAGAGTAATAGGTCTCCAAAGCAAGCTCTTTGGAAAACGTACCCAAATCGTAAAGACTATAACCGAAAGTGTAAATATCGCTATCGTCGCGATCCGCGTCCATCATACGTGAAGGATAAAGCACGTTGTCGCTACGATTGAGCGTATAGCCTAAACGGATTTCTTGATTGTCGGAGGGATTGATAAAGACTTTACCCATAAACGTTTTCTTTTCGTACGATCGTAAATCGCTCGTACTGTAACGATTGGCGTTCATCCCCATTCCTTGGGCGACGGCATTGTTGAGCTGGTCGTAAAACGTATCGCCGTTTCCGTCTTTGTACTGATCGCTACGTTCGGTCGATACGCTCAACAAAGCTCGAATATATTCGTTTCCGCCGCCCGCACTCGCCGAAGCTTTACGATAGCCGTAACTGCCGATACCTAAATTCACGTCGCCGTTTGGCTCTTTGGTCGGCGTTTTAGTCTCTGCGACGACCACACCGCTTAGCGTTCCGAAATTTTCAACGTCGTAAGGACCTTCGACGATTTTGACGTTTTCAATGTTGTCGGCGTTAATATGCGTGATCGCGGGGTCCATACGATTGGGGCATCCGCCGTAAAGCTTGGCGTCATCGATCAAAACATTGATATTATCTCTCTTTTGCCCGCGTAAGATAATATCGTTGGCAACGCCGCTTCCTCGTAGCATCGTAACAGACGCGCTGTTGCGAGAGAGTGCCTCCGCCAAATCCGCCGATTTGAGCTCTTCACCGCTAATATTTTTAATTTCCGTTGAAAAACGTTCTCCCTCGACGCTAATCGCTCCAAGATCTATCGTCTCTGCAATTAAAATCGTCGAGACCGCCAAAGATACTCCGATAATTCTTTTCATATATTCTCCCTTAAAATGGTACATTAATCTTAAAGTCCTAGTGTTAAAAGTGTGTTAAATAAAACTTCTTCAAATCACTTTTGACGCTTTTTATCGTCAGTGAATCCTTTACATGTAAGAATAACTTCTCCAAGCGTACCTTTCAACACACATGACATGTACGTTTTTCTTGACGTAACGCAACGACACGCACACGCTTTTTTGGTTACAATTCTTTCAAAAAGAAGGAGTCGTATGCGTATACAGGTTGTACCTTTAATCGTTCTTTTCAGCGTATCTTTGTACGCCGCTCCAAGCGGCGAGACCTTGTTTCAAGGTAACTGCGTGACATGCCACGACCATACGAAAACCCTTTCCGCACCTTCCATCAAAGAGATACAAGCACGTTACAAAAGCGTCTTTCATACCAAAGAAGCCTTCGTATCGTTTGCGGTACGATGGCTAAACGCACCTGAGGCAAAGAGCGCGATTTTACAAGACGCGGTGAAAAAATTTGAGCTTATGCCGACCATAGGCGTCGACCAAGAGAGTCTGAAAGCCATCGCTGAATTTCTCTACGACGGCTCTTCTTAAAGCGTTTTGAAAATAGACCTGCAACCGTTAACGCCGCGACGATCGCTTCGGCGTTAACGAGGGAAAAAGTTTAGGCGGTTTTGAATTGCGCGAGGGTTTCACTAAGATTGGAAGAGAGTTTGGAGAGATGTTCCGCCGCACTTGCGATCTCTTCGACGCTTCTGGCATTGGAGCTTGAGAGCGTATGAATCGTGCCGATTTTATCGATCACCGCCGTTTCGATCAGTCGGACATTGCTCTGAGCGCTTTGAACGACTTCGTGCGTTGCGTGCGTGCTTTGTTCGAGCATTCCCACCGCATCGTTGGTTTGCGTCGTCACTTGGTTGGAAAATTCGCTAAGTTCGTGAATGCGTTTGGCGTTTTGGTTCATTTCGCCGCTAATGTCGCCGATGGACTGGACGATAACGTTGACCGTGGCATTGGTCTCGACAAGGCTTTTTTGCGTGCGTTCGGCAAGTTTACGTACTTCATCGGCAACAACGGCAAACCCGCGTCCGTGATCTCCGGCGCGTGCGGCTTCAATGGCGGCATTCAGCGCTAAAAGGTTGGTCTGATCGGCAATATCTCCGATAACGTCTAACACCGATCTGACTTGCTCGGCTTCGTTTGCGAGATGGTTGAGGCGATCGTTGATCATAGCTTCCGCTTGGGCGGTTTGACTCAGTTGCGTCAATGTCTCGTCTAAGAGCGTTTGCGCACTCAACAAACTTTTGTGCGCATCCAACGTGACCTCTTGGACGCCGTTTGAACGCTCGCTGGCATCGGCAATCGCTTTAGCAACGACTTGAGCATCGTTAGTCGTCTCAAAAACGACTTGAGCTTCTTCTTCCGCACGCTTGCCGATTTGAAGACTGGTACTGGAGAGCTCTTCGGCAACGGAAGCGTTTTCGACGGCATTGCTTTTGGCAAGGTTGAGCACTTGGGCGACATCGGCGATCAGCACGTTGATGGCATTGATGATGTCGTTGATCTCGTCTTTGCTTCCCGTATCGATTCGTACGCTTAAATCTTTACGGATTCGCATCTGTTCACAAGCGTTCTTTGCATGCAAAACGGATTGTTTGATGGAGCGCGTGACGAGAAAGAAAATGCTCACTACGAAAATCGAAATGAACCCTAAAGAGAGTTGCGACGTCAGTTTATTGGTATCCAATCGCTCGAAGTTATTGGTTTTAACAGACTGAGCCAAATCGTCCAGTTTTTCGACGAGTACGCGAAACATTTTGCTGCTTTTTTGGTAGTATTCATCCAGCTTTTTAGCATCTTCGGGAAAGTTTTGCGCAAACGCTTCATCATAGATTTTCACGCCGTACGTACCAAAGAGTTTCATACGCGGTACGTTGATCTCATGCCACTCGACAAGCAAGTTCTTGAGCGTTTCGATACGTTTGTGGTTAGACGGACTCATCAAAATCGTTTTAAGCGCATCCAAATCGACCAGTAACTTTTGATACGTTTTTTCGTAGTTTTCAACATTGACCGGCTTAAAATAGATCTGATAATCGCGTTGTTGAATGCGTAATTCCAATGTCGCATTTTCGATCTCGGCAATCGTCGTTAAGCGAATCGCCGCCATTTTGGCATCGTTTGCCTCCTTTAGAATCTCATACCCGAGGGCACTAAAGCCTAAGAAAATAATCGCCAGTAAAAAGACGAGCTTGTTGTTAATGGTAGATAAAAACATAACACCCTTTCAAATTTATTCTAAAGTAGCATAGCAAAACTGCGTAAATTATACGTAAATATAAAAGAAAAATGAGGAAATATATCATCATCAGGGATGAAAAATTTAGAGAGCTTTTGTTATAATCAGTCAATTTCTACGTAAAAGAGCCTTCTATGAACGCATTTATTTCCGGTTTTAGTCTCGGTTTTTCGCTTATCTTGGCTATCGGAGCGCAAAACGCTTTTGTGCTCAAACAAGGCATTAAAAAAGAGCATGTGTTTGTCATTTGCTTGGTTTGCGCACTTTCTGACGCCGTTTTGATTTTTGCGGGCGTATCCGGTTTTGGGTATTTGATAGAGCAATTCCCGTCTTTACAAACGGCGGCGAAATACGGAGGATTTGTTTTTTTATTTGCTTACGGACTCAAAAGTTTTTATGCGGCGTGGAGCATGACGCATGAACTAAATCCTCTCGATCAGCCCACAACTTCGCTTTTTAAAACCGTTTTAACGGTGCTTGCCTTTACATGGCTCAATCCGCACGTCTATCTCGATACGGTCATTTTACTAGGCTCCGTCTCGACCAAATTCGATTCACTCGCCCCGCTCTTTGGCTTGGGTGCCATAAGCGCGTCGTTTGTCTTTTTCTTCTCGTTAGGCTACGGTGCTAGAATTTTAACACCCGTTTTTCAAAAGCCGCTCTCTTGGAAAATCTTAGAAATTCTCATCGGCATTATCATGCTCTCCTTAGCATGGATGCTTTTGGGATTGTAAAAAACGGAGATAAAGTTTTGATGCTTCATCTCCGATCAGACGAAAATAACGCCTTATATTTAAAATAATTTGAATTATTAATGTTACTTTTAGAAATAAAGAAGTAAAAAAATAAAAGTCCCTATTTCGTTTTATAACCTGATCCCGACACCAAAGAACACGAGAAAGGAGAGCTGAATTTTCAACTTTTTCTTTACATGTAAAGCTATTTTTCGCGAAATTGCGCTTATTGAGGGCATGCGCAACAAAACGTTAAAAGTTTAGCCCTCGTTTCCATTCTACCCTTTCATATTTTATCCTAGAAAATAATCCACAATGCCCTATATTATGGGCAAATACGATCATTGACTTTGAATCAATTTTTATCTAGAATAGATCGTTTAACAAATTGTATATAGTTATGTACAATTAACAATACAGGGGGTGTGCGATGATATTTAAGTCGATTCAAACGAAGATTGTTGTGATAGCCGGGCTTTGCCTGATTTCAGCCATTGTCCTATTGGTGGGGTATGGGTTGTATTCATCTAAAAGCACACAAGATGTCGTTTCTAAGGAAGTTTCTTCTTTATTGACGGAGCTCAACATGGAGAGACTGCAAAATTTAGCCGGCGAACAAAGCGGTACCATTCAGGCTGAATTGGAGTTGGCGTTGAATGCTGCGCGTACGATGGCTAACACGTTTGAAGTCAGTAAGCAAAAACATAAAGACGGTAAAGAAGCTCTGAACATTGGCCGCGATCAGCTCAATGCGGTGCTTCTCAATGTATTGAAAAGCAATAAGAGTTTTAACGGTACCTACTCCTGTTGGGAGCCAAATGCAATCGACGGGGCTGATGAGAACTTCCGTGTCAACAAAGACGGTAACAATCCGACTACCGGACGCTTTACTCCCTATTGGACGCGTGATGATAAAGGCAACATTGCCGTTCAACCTTTAGTCGAGTACGACACTTACGATAAACATCCTAACGGTGTTCTAAAAGGTGGCTGGTATATTACCCCTCGTGAGCAGAATAAAGAGAGTGTGCTAGGACCTTTGCCGTATATCGTACAAGGGAAGCAAGTATTCTTAGCAACCATGTCCGTGCCAATTACTGTCAACGGTAAATTTTACGGCGTTGCAGGGGCGGATTATAACTTAGATTTTGTTCAGCAAATTGCCAAAAAAGTTGATTCAGGATTGTTTGAAGCGCATGGACAGGTGTCTATCATTGCCGACAACGGTTTGTTGGTAGCCCAAAGCGAGAATCCTAATATGATCGGGGGTCATTTTAAACAAGTGATGCCTAAAGGTTGGGAAAAGATTTATGAAGCGATTCAAGCAGGTAAAGCGTTAGTTCGTATCAACGAAGATAGCGGCATGATAGAAGCGGTTGCTCCCATCCAACTTGGAGCGACGGGTAAACCTTGGGCGGTTCTGATTCAAGTACCGCGAGAAATTATCTTAGCCAAAGCTTTGGTGCTGGATAAAGATATGACCGATCGACTTTACGATAATGCTTCGTTACAAGTTGTCGTTGGTATTATCGTTGCTTTAGTGGCTATTATTGCCATCTATTTTCTTATCACCAGTATTATTGCCAAACCTCTTTTAAGCCTTAAAGAAACTGCCCATGATTTGGCAACGGGGGACGGTGATTTAACCAAAAAATTAGCCATTAAATATCACGATGAAATTGGTGATGCGTCCCATGAGATTAACCAATTTATCGATAAAGTTCACTCAACCATCAAATTAGCAAAAGACACCAGTTCTGAAAATGCATCGATTGCGCATGAGCTTTCAGCGACAACCCTGCAAGTGGGCAAACGCGTGGAAGACTCTTCAGTCATCATTTCTCAAGCCACACACATGTCAAGCGAGACCAAACAAGAAATTGTTTCTTCCGTCAATGAAGCAAAAGCTTCAAAAGAAGAGATTGTTAAGGCAAATAATGAACTCCAAAGTGCTCGTAAGTTCCTTCAAAAATTGGGACAACGTGTTCAAGAGAGTGCGCAAACAGAGCAAGAACTTGCACAAAAAATCCAACAACTGAGCTCTGATGCCGACCAAGTTAAAAATGTTCTTACCGTCATCAGCGATATTGCCGATCAAACAAACCTTCTAGCACTCAATGCCGCCATCGAAGCGGCACGTGCGGGAGAGCACGGACGTGGCTTTGCAGTCGTTGCCGATGAAGTACGTACCTTAGCGGAGCGCACCCAAAAAAGTTTGGTTGAAATCAACGCAACCATTAATGTCATTGTTCAAGCTATCACGGACAGCTCAGAGAGAATGAATGTTAATTCAGCACAAATCCAAGAATTAAACGCGCTCGCGGGGGATGTGGAAAGCAAACTGGATAACACTGTTTCTATGATGAATGTTGCAACCAAACTCAATGAAAAAACGGTTAACGACTATATTCAAACAGGTGAAAAAATCGATACCATCGTTTCCAAAATCGAAGAAATCAATACGTTAGCAACGCAAAATACCAGAAGTGTGGAAGAAATCGCAGGGGCGAGTGAGCACCTCAATGAACTCACCACCCAACTCAACGCCATCCTCAATAAATTCAGAACATAAATTAAAGCCCTATTTTAGGGCTTTAATCACTTGATGTTCAAGAACAAGGGATTCAAGGGGACGAGGCTACTTTCACTTTACATGTAAAGAAAAGTAGCCTCGCCTCCGTTTTTTTCCTTTTTCCGTAGAAAAACTCAAACAGAAAAATTTTTTCCAAAAGATAAGCCATTCCATTTTTTGATATACTTGTTCAAGAAGAATGAAATATTCTAGAGTAAATGGGTAACGAAGGAGGTAAGCTATGAACAAAGATGCGATATTGACATACCTAAAAAATCACAAAGATGAATTTGCACAAAAATATCACATTTCAAACCTTGCACTCTTTGGATCATTTGCACGCAATGAAAACCGTGAGGACAGCGATATTGATATTGCTATCGATACAAAACTGAGTGATTATTTTTTGCTTTATGATTTTAAAGAGAGCTTAGAGAAAGCATTTGATGCAAAAGTAGATATTGTCAGACTCAGAGAGAAAATGAATCCTACTTTAAAAAAGAGAATTTTACGAGAGGGCATCTATGTATGATAAAGAGCTTGTACTCGATATTTTAGAGCAGATTATCGAAGCAATAGTCATCGTACAAGAGCGATGCACGTTTGCAAAGTGTCAAAATGATTTTATGGACACCAAAGAAGGTCAAGAAAAGCTCGATAGCATCTGTATGAAGCTCATCGCTATCGGTGAGAGCTTAAAAAACATCGACAAAATTACCGATAAAAAGCTTTTGGAGTCTTACCCAGAAATTGAGTGGAAAAAGATAAAAGGCATTCGAGATTTCATATCGCACCATTATTTTGATTTGGACGCAGAAGTGATATTTGGTATTTGTAAGAACAATATTGGTGATTTGCTTACTGTGCTAAAACAAATGAAATGTGACTTAAGCAATAAGTTAAAAGTTTAACCTCCTAACATCTTGGATTAAAGGTGAGATAACATAAATGGAGACGGGCTACTTTTTAAATTTTTTCTTTACATGTAAAAGATTTATTTTCCAATTTCATTAAAGTAGCCTGTCCCCTTTATTCCGTTATTCTCCACATATTTTTCCGTTACAAATTTTAGTTGTAACACTGTTTTTTACATTACCAGCACCTACGGTATTAGCGCTAAATGGGGACAGTTTCCACCTTTCCCCTTTAATTACCTGCTCATGGTAACTCATCAAAAGGTATTGCACGCAAATATTCTTTGTTACAAGCTTCATATAAAACATTATCTTCTAATTCATCTTTGATGGTGGAAAATTCTTCTACTGCATAGGTAAAAGTATTGTTACTTTCAAAATTTTTACAAAACCATTCACCACGAGCATAGCCATTTTTATCTCTTAATATATTTAATATAAAATTATTATATGTACACTTGCTATACAATTCTTTTTTGACAAAAGCATAATGATTGCATAACTGGCAACTTATACCAGCAAAACCATGTCCAACTGAATATGAAAATGGATCTTTTATCTGTGTCATTTAGTAATTCCATTGAGAATATAATCACTAATAGGAGTATTGGTAAGAAAAATAGGGGTCAGGGCTAAACTTTTAACTTTTTGACTTAACATAGGTTTACATGTCAAAAATTCACTTTTCCATAAAAAAAACATTTTATTCCTTAAAAGCGATCCATGCGCTTTGTCAATCAATGGTTTGATAAATTTTAAAAGAAGGCACAAGAAGCAATATAAAAATAATAACGAAAGTTTATCACACCAATCTTATAATATTATTATTTTTCAAGACTTCTTTTGAGCCAAAAGACATGTAGACTTTCTTCTTTGATAGCTTCATTTCTCTTGAAATGTACTCCCTAAAAAATTACTTATTATAATAATTTAATTTTAATTGACTTATGTTAAGGATTTTTTTGAGTCAAGCTGTTACTATGCTTCATCATTTTATAAATTAATGAAAGTTATTTTATAAAATAATAATTATGGCCTTACAATCGATTCAAATCGTAACATAAATCTTTGAAGGAGTCCCATTGGAAGTAGAAATATCTCGTAGACGGTTTTTGCACGGAAGTGTTGCATTGAGCATTGTTGCGGCAAGTAGCACTTTTGGCGGTACAAAACCGAAGGAAAGCTCGCATATGCCCGCCAACGCTTACGGCATTACCAAAACCTCTACCGGCGGCGTCGAAATACCGACCTTATGCGAAATATGCGTCAATAAATGCGCCCTGCTCGCACGTGTCGAAAAAGGTATCGTAACCAAGCTCGACCCCAACCCGCTGTTTCCCAAATCGAAAAATATGCTTTGTCCGCGCGGCAATGCCGGAATTCAAGCCCTGTATGATCCGGATAGGCTCAAATATCCTTTGATTCGTAACGGAGAAAAAGGCTCAGGTCAATTTAGACGCGCGACATGGGATGAAGTCAATGCTTATCTCAAAGAAAAGATTGTTACGATTTTAGACGAAGAGCAAGATAATCGCTCTTCTTTTTTATTTTGTGCCGGCGAAGGTATGGCGGAACATACGTTTAAAACCTTCTACCAGCTTTTCGGCTCTTCCAACTGGCTCAACCATGCTTCCTTATGCCTCCAAACCGTTGTTTCGGCTTACGGCGTAACCTTAGGGGCTTATCCGTTTGCCGATTTACAAAACGCTCAATACGTCATTATGGCGGGTGCAAACCGCGCAGAGGCGATCGTCACGCCCGATTCGGCGGAGCTTTTTAAAAAAACGCAAGGTCGCGGTGCGAAGCTCGTCTATATCGACCCTCGTTTTACCAATACCGCCGCGAAAGCCGACGTGTGGTTACCCATCAAGCCCGGAACCGATTTGGCATTCGTTTTGGCATTGACCTATGTCGTCATTCAGGAAAAAATGTACAACCTCGCATACGTCGAGACCTATTTTGCGGACTTTGAGGCATATAAGGAACATATTTTGAGCCGTGAGTATACTCCCGAGTGGGCGGAAAACATCACGGGCATCAGTGCCAAACAGATTCGGGAGATCGCACGCGAATTTATGCTCTATGCGCCCAAGGCTATCTATTATCCCGGAAGGCGTAGTACGTTTTCGCAAAGCGATTTTCAACTCAGACGCGCTATGGCTCTGTTTCAGGCTCTAAGCGGCGGCATCGACACGAAAGGCGGGCTGATTTTCGGGAAAAACCTCCCTTTAGCCGAGCACGAAGTTTCAAGCCCGATTTACGCTCAAGCAAAATCGCGTGCGATCGCGCGTAAAAAGAACGTTAAAAAAGGCGAAAGCGGCTATGAAGATTGCGCGATTATCTCCGGAGGCGGATCGTGGATCGGGTGGCGAAACCGCTTTTTGGAAGGCAAAATGCCCTATCCGGTCAGAGGTGCTTTTATCTACAAACACAATCCCGTTTTAAATATGCCCAACAGTGCCAAAAGCATCGAAATGCTTCAAAAAATGGATTTGGTCGTCGTCATCGACACGATGCCCAGCGATACGGCGATGTATGCCGACGTTATTTTACCCGAGTGTACCTATTTGGAACGTACCGATCCGGTGGTCTCTTTCGCGGGCGCAGAGCCTTCGATCGCGCAACGCAATAAAGTCGTCGACCCGATGTTTGAGAGCAAACCGATCCGTGAAATTTTGAACGATCTGAGCCAAACTATCAGCAAACCGCTTTTCGACGTTACGAAAAAATACGACGAAGACGTTCAAGCCGCTATCGAAGAGAGTTCCGAAGAAGCGGTTTATGCGGATTTCGACATCTCCAAAGCCTTTGAGCATTCGCAAGAAGAAGCCAATAAAGCGGCGGTTGCGAAATACGCGGGCGCGTATGAATACTTGTGTACGAAAGGGGTTTTTTATCCCGAAATGGAACGCCGCTTCAAGCCGATCAACGCCAACGAATTTCAATACTATCCCGAAAACGAAAAAGCCTACAGCGTTCAAAACGGCAAACCGAAAACCGCTTCGGGAAAGATCGAATGCAAACTGACGACGATGGCGGAACAAGGCGTAGATGCGATGCCGACGTGGCACGAAGCCTTTACGTTTAGCGTGCCGGAGGGAAAATTTAGACTCATAACCGGACGCCATGCCCAATTTACGCAAAGCGGAACCGCCAATAACGCTATGTTACGGGACTTGATGGACGAAAACTATCTTTGGATCAATGCAAGCGTTGCCCAAAAGATGAAAATTCGTTTCGGCGACACGGTCGAAGTCTCCGGCAAAGTCGGGAAAACGCATCTCAAAGCCTATCCGACGGAAAAAATCGGACACGACGTCGTCTTTTTCGTGCACGGATTCGGTAGCGAAAGCTCCGGCTTGACGCTTGCTTATCGACAAGGCGGCAACGATAACGCCGTGATTGAAGATATTATCGAACCGGTTTACGGCTCTTCGATCATGCACGAAACCAACGTCGAAATTAAAAAGGTGTAATCATGGCAAAGTACGCAATGATCTTAAACTATAAAAACTGTATCAACTGTAAGGCGTGCGAAGTCGCATGTAAAGAAGAAAACGGAATCGAACTGGGTGCGAAAGCGCATCGTATTTGGGTCGGTACGTATGACATTGAAGGAAAATACCCGCTTTTGAGCATTCCTTCCAGCACGTTTTATCCAAGCCAATGCCAACATTGCGCCAATGCGCCGTGTGAAGAGGTTTGCCCGACGCATGCGACCTACTACGACAAAAACGGCGTCGTTCAAATCGATGCCCAAAAGTGCATTTTATGCAGTTACTGTATGGTCGCATGTCCGTATGACGCACGCTACGTCGATACGCGCACGATGAGCGTCGATAAATGCAATTTTTGCAGCGATACGCGTCTGGCGCGCGGACTTAAAACCACCGCCTGCCAAGCGACCTGTCCGACCAAAGTACGCCTCTTCGGCGATATGGACGATCCCAACAGCGAAGTTTCGCACATTCTTCGCACCAAAGAGCACTTTACGCTCAAAGCCGGTATCGGTACGGAACCGAGACTCTTTTACATTAAATAAGGAACACGCATGCTCAATCATTTAATTCCGCATAAAACGATTACGTTACGATCCGTTTTCGATTTTGAGAAAACCCCGTTTAATCTCTTTATGGCACTCACGACCCTGCTTCTTTTAGCGGCGTTTGCGGCAGGCTTTGTGCATTATCTGATGCACGGACACCATGCTTACGGCGTTACGAGAGAGCATCCTTGGGGATTGCTGATCGCGATGTATATCTTTTTCGTCGTTTCGTCGACGGGTCTTTGCATCATCTCTTCTTTAGGACACGTTTTTCATATCAAAAGCTTTGAGTTTATCGGCAAACGTGCCATTTTCGGGGCGATCATTACGATTGTTTCAGGCTTTGCGGTCATCGGCTTAGAGATCGGTCATCCCGTGCGTATGGTCATCTACAATACCCTCTCGCCCGGCTTTTCTTCCGCGATTTGGGGTATGGGCGTCTTGTACTCCGTGTATCTCTTTTTGATTATTTTAGAGTTTATCTTTCTTTCGCGCGACGATCACAAATGGTCACGCATTTTCGGTCTCGGCGGTTTGCTAGTCGGTATCGCGGCACACTCTAATTTGGGTGCGGTATTTGGATTTTTGATCGGAAGACCGATGGCTAACGGCGTTTTTTATCCCGTTTATTTTATTTTATCGGCGATGATTACGGGGTGTTATCTTCTGTTTCTCATGTACGGATATAAGTACAAAATGGTTTTTAACGATGAGATGCAAAAGTTTTTGATGCACTTGGGACGGCTTTTGGGATTGCTCATCGCCATTCTCGTTTTCTTCGAATTTTGGCGTTTTTTAACGGCGATTTACGGCAATTTCCCCGAACGTGCCGAAACGGCGTTACATATCTTGGGCTCGTTTAACTTCTGGGTCGGCGAAGTGCTTTTAGGCATGGCGATTCCCTTCGTCATCATTTTGTACAGCAAAGCAAAAGCCCTCAAAGCGATGATCTACGCATCGATTTCGGGCATGATAGGCATCTTTTTTATGCGCTACGATCTCGTACACGACACGCTTGTCTATCCGATGCAAACGATGAAAATTAAAGAGTATCAGCTTGCACCTTCTTGGATAGAGTATATGCCGACGATGACGGAATGGGCAGTTGCGTTTGGGGGGATCGGCATCTGTTTAGCCTTGTATTACGTCGGCGAGAATTTTTTCTTTTTAGACCCGCATCAAGACGACGCGTATTTTCAAAATTATCGCGACGAGGAGTAAACGGTATTTACATGTAAAGCGTTTAAGGTCATTTTTGACTGAGACGCTTTACCTTAAAACTTCACTTTTAGGTCTATTTCAGAAAAGTTACAATGCACCATTCGTTTAATTTTTATCCCCGATTATTATGATAAAATAATCACTTCTTAAAATAAAATTTTTTCGTCACGACGGCAGGAATAAATGCTTTTTAAATGGATGATTATCGCTCTTCTTTTGTGCCCCTTTTTACATGCCAAGGAGTATGTTTTTGCGACCTATCCGTCGAACAACCCTGAAAAAATTATGCGCGCTTTTGCTCCTTTGATGGAGTATTTAAGTGCCGACACGAACGACACGTTTAAACTCGTCGTGACCAAAGATTACGATGAGCTCTTTTTACGCATCGAAGAAAAGAGTATCGATTTTGCGTGGGTCAATACCAAAAGTTTTGTCCAACTCAAAGAGAAAATCCCCTCGTTACGCTACCTTGCGACCTATTTAGAACACTCCAAAAACGGGCAGATTACGCCCTATTATCAGTCCTTTATCGTCACTCTGAAAAGTTTACATGTAAACGCACTCGAAGAGGCAAAAGGCAAGCATTTTGCCTTTACCGACAAAGACTCGACCTCAGGTTATGCGTACCCGATGCTGATGTTAGAAGAACGTCACATCAACCCGTACGTCTTTTTTCAAAAAGTCTTTTTTTTAAAAAAACATGACAAAATCGTCGAAGCACTCATTAACCGTTCCATCGATGTGGGCGCAATGTCCGATGGAACGTTCTACAATGCGGTCGCAAAATACGGCGATCAATTCACTATCCTAGCCGCCTCAGAGCCGATCCCTCTGGATGCGATTGTCGCGTCGCAAAACGTCTCCAAAGAAGAGAGCGAACGCATCGCTGAGCTGCTTGAACGCATTCCCCAAGACGCCGCGTCCAATAAGGCCTTTGAAGAATTTTTAGGCTGGGAAAGTGCGGGATTTGTCCGCAAAGACGAACGCTTTTACGAACCCTTCAAACGTATTCTCAAAGCACGTATCTATGAAACTGTACCATAAAATTCTCTTTCTCACCCTCGTGCAACTGGGTGCCATCGTTAGTTTCGGCATCTATCAAATCCAGTCGCTTTACGTCACGCAAAAGATGGCATTTAACCAAAAAAACCTGATCCAATCGGAGATGATTCAAAAGCGTTTTGAAGAAAAATTGGAACAGCTTCAAAAAACGGCACAAATTCTCACCGCCTCGCAAGAAGTCGTCACGGGCATCATCAGCAACGACACCGATATGCTTTACAACTGGAGCAAACTTTTCCTCTCCGCTTCGACGCACAAAATTCATTTCATCGATTTGGACGGAACGATCATCAGCCGAGGCGAGTCGGAGTTTCGTTTCGGAGACGACGTCTCCAAACGCTTTTACGTACAACAAGCACTGAAAAACGACACCTTTTTAGGGATCGATAACGTTGACAACAAAGAGTGTCTGATCTTTGCTAAACGCATTAAGCAATACGGCGAAAAGCCCATCGGTCTTATCAGCGTCGCACTGATTATCGATGATGATTTGCTCGCTTCCTTGGTGCAAGGCACGACCATGAACATCGCGTATCACTCCGAAAACCAAACCCTCTCCGCCACAAACCACGAAGCACTTATCGACGCATCGTCCCTGCATGTCATGCTTCAAGCGGGCAGTGTCAAAGAAGCAAGTTTTACCATCGGGTTGGCTTCGGATGAAGAGCTTCAAGCACTCAAAGAAGCCCGCACCAATTTTTTTGTAAGCATCGGCATTGCATTAATCTTATTTGTATTTGCACTGCATTTTACCCTTCTTCGACACTTAAGAGAGTACCAATCGCTCTCCCAAGTGCTGATCGATTTTTACGAAGACCGCTTGGACATCAAAGAAGTCGGCACGACGATCAAACAAACCATGAATGAGCGCAGTACGCCTGAAGTGAAAAAGATCGCCGAAGCACTGTTTAACATGAGCCGAAAGGTCGCCGAAACACAAGACGCGTTAGAGCATTTAAGCTCTACCGACCAACTCACCGCGCTTTGGAACCGACGTAAGCTGGAAGAATTTTTGGAACAAAAGCTCAAAGAGAGCGAAAGAGGAAGCTTTTTTTCCGTGCTCATGATCGATATTGACCGTTTTAAAACCATCAACGATACGTGCGGGCACGAGGTGGGCGATCATGTTTTAGAGATCACCGCACGGCTGATGCGTCAGTCTATTCGTACCGGCGATATGCTCGGGCGTTGGGGCGGCGAAGAGTTTTTACTGATCTTACCGCAAACCGATTTGAGCGGTGCTTGCGTGATCGCCGAACACATTCGCACCAACGTCAAAGAGCACCGCTTTGAGGACTACGACCATACCGTTACCGTGAGTTTAGGGGTTGCGACCTACCGCTTAAGCGATACGCCCAATACGATCTTAAAGCGTGCGGATACCGCACTGTACCGCGCTAAAAATAACGGAAGGGATAAGGTAGAACATGAAGATTAAAAAACTCCTCGGCATCATGCTGTTGTTATGCTGTACCTCTCTTTGCGCCAAAGAACAACTCGTCTTAGGCGTCAACCCTTACAAAACAACGCCTGAACTTCAAGCCATTCACGCCGAGTTGATCGCGTACCTTGAAAAAGCACTCGATAAAGAGATCGTTTTGGTCGTTTCCAAAGATTACAATCAGCTTATCACGTTGATCGAACAAGGCAATGTGGACATTGCGTCTATTTCACCCAAATTGTTTGCGATGTTACGCCAAAAAGAGCTCAAGGCCGATTATCTCGCTACCATTCAGTTTGCAGACACGCAAATGCTCAAACGAAGCACGTACCGTAGTTTAATTCTGACGCAAAAAGAGAGTAACATCAAAGAGATCGCCGACCTTAAAGGCAAAAGTTTCGGCTTTACCGATGTCGATTCCACCTCAGGCTACCTTTACCCGCGCTTTACGATGCGCCAAAACGGTCTTGATCCGAGCAAAGAACTGGGCAAAATCTACATGTTAAAGAAGCACTCCAAGATCATCGATGCACTCTTGGAAAAGTCGATTGACGCGGGAGCGGTGTATGACGGAATTTACCGCGCATTGCCCAAAGAAACGCAAGATAAAATTCGTATTTTGAGCACTTCCGAAGAGATTCCCTACGATGCGATGATCGCCTCGGAGCATTTAGACCCGGCACTTGCGGCAAAACTGAAAACACTTCTCTTAGCGTTTCACGCCTCCTCATCAAACACGCAAAGCGGTATCGCCGGATTTGAAGAAAAACCGCTATTTTTGTACGACCGTTTACTGCATTTGGAGTAAAACGCTTTGACATGTAAGCTTAGAGAACGATCTCTTTGACCCGCCCTACTTCGCCGCTTTCGAGTCGCACTTTGATGCCGTGAGGATGATTGGCGGAGTTGGTGAGAATGTCTTTGACCACGCCCTCGGTGAGTTTGCCGCTTCGTTGGTCCTCTTTGAGTACGATCATGACGCGCACCCCTTTTTTGATGTTACTGCGAATCTGTCCTGCACTCATTTTTATCCTTTACATGTAAAAGTGTATTGTACACTATTGCGCATTTCTTCTTTACATGTAAAATCTATGAGAGCTTTTCGCACAACTCCAAAAACGCTTCACCGTAGCGTTCAAACTTCACTTCACCGACCCCACTGATCTCTAACATCGCCTCTTTATCAAGCGGCAATTTTTCCGCCATCTCTTTGAGGGTTTTATCGCTAAAAACGACATACGGCGGAATGCTGTTCTCTTTAGCGATCTCCAAACGTAAAGCGCGCAACTGCTCAAACACAGAGGTCTCAAACGCACTGCTGAGTGTTTTTTCCTCTTTTCTAGACGCCTTCTTTCGCTCTTCCAAACGTTTGGCATGAATGCTTACATGTAAACGCTCTTTGAGAATTTTTGCACCGTATTCGCTGAGGCTTACCGCGCGGTATTCACCCACATTGAGTGCTCCTAGCTCCATCAATCGATCGCCGATACTGAGCCACTGCGCTTTGGTTTTATCGTTGCCGATGCCAAAAACGGAGAGGCTTTGATGAGCGTTTTGCACGATTTTCTCATTGGTAGAACCCATTAAGACATCGACCACGTATTGCAGTCCAAAACGCTGTCCCGTTCGGTAGACGCTGGAGAGAAGTTTTAACGCTTCATGCGAAATGTCCACGCTCTGCTTCTCACCATCGATGCAGTTATCGCAACGCGTTTTACATGTAAGAATCGCATCGTCAAAATAACGTGCGATTTGCTGATGGCGACACACCTGCGACGAGGCAAATTTTGCCATCGCTTCAAGCTTTTCATACGCCACTTTTTGATATTCAGAAGCGGGCTGTTCACCGATGCGACGCTTGTGCTCCACGATGTCGGAGTTGGAAAAAAGCAGCAAGGTGGAAGACGGCAAGCCATCACGCCCCGCGCGCCCGATCTCTTGGTAGTAGTTTTCAATGGTTTTAGGCAATGACATGTGTGCGACAAAGCGAATATTGCTCTTATCGATACCCATTCCAAAAGCGATGGTCGCCACGACGACTTGAATTTCATCGTTTAAAAAAGCGCGAAACGTCTCATTTTTCTCTTCGGTAGACAGTCCCGCATGGTAAGCGCGAGCAAGGATATTGCGCGTGCTTAAAAACTGTGCCAAACTTTCCGTCTCTTTGCGACTTAAGGTGTAAATGATGCCGCTTTCGTTTTCAAACGCACTCAAAAAAGAGAGGAGTTGCTCACGCCCGCTGGCGTTGCGATAGTCCGCGTTGATCGTGAGATTATCGCGTTCCACTTTGGCACGAATGATAAGAGGATTTGAGAGGCTTAACTGATGCAAAATATCGTGTTCGACGATTTTCGTCGCCGTTGCGGTAAACGCGGCAATGGGTGTTTGAGGAAAATAGAGTTTAAGACGAAAAAGTTGTCGGTAATCTTCTCTAAATTCATGCCCCCACTCACTCACACAGTGCGCTTCATCAATCACAAAAAAGTTAATCGGAAGGGTTTGCAAGAAGTGCAAAAAAGACTCACCTTTTAAGCGTTCGGGTGCAACGTATAACAGTTTAATCTCACCTTTTCGGCACGCGTGCATCGTCTCTTGAATCTCTTGGGGAGATTGCATCGAAGAGATCATCGAAGCCTTGATACCAAAGGTGGAGAGTGCGGTGATTTGGTCATGCATTAAGGCTAAAAGCGGTGAAATAACCACGCTCATGCCTTCCATCACTAAGGAGGGAAGCTGATAACACAATGATTTTCCAGCCCCCGTGGGTAAAATCATCATAATGTCTTTGTGCGCTAAAATAGCATCAACCGCCTCTTCTTGATACGCTCGAAAAGTACGGTGTCCAAAGACGCTTTGAAGAATGCGGTACGGCTCAGTCACTTAAAGTTCTATCTCGTCTCGATCTTTGCCGTCGCTTGCAAACCACTCGTCTTCGATAAAATCATCTTCTACGATCTGTGAGACATTGCGCTTCATGTAACGCCCCGTTGCGCTGACCGCTACTTCGCCATCCGGCAGTATCAGCTCTCCCGTACCTTCAAAAATGCGCCCTTTATCGCTCACGATGCGCCCGATGACTTTGAGTTCCACATCCAAAGGCACGGGTTTTTTGTATTTGAGGTTCAGTTCTATCGTCACGCCAAAGCTCTCTTGACCGTAATGCGCCATAATCGCCCTGCCGATCGTCTCGTCTAAAATCGTCGCTGAAATACCGCCGTGCAAGATTCCGGGGTAGCTTTGAAGGTAGGTATGCGGCGTAAAGTACGCCACGACTTCTTTAGTTTCCAACTCGTAAAACTTGGTTTTGAGACCGAAGGGATTTTGAACGCCGCACACCAAACAGTTTTTAGAGATGTGTTGTTTGCCCGTTACTTTAAACGTCACTTTACTGCTCCATGCACCTTTTCAAGCTCTTTGCGCACTTTGGAGTAGAGTTTAAGATCGACCGCTTTATAGCTTTTGAGTAAGCCATCCAGCAGTGCGGTATCCAGTTCGTTTTGGTCGTCTTTGTTTTCGGGAACGATCTTATCTTTCACACCGCAATTGTTGCAAAAATCGTAAAGGTAGGTCAGATCAATCTGATAGTCCAAACGGTGCGTCAACTCGTTTTTCAGCTTTCGCGTCTCATTCATGATGACAAACTCTTGCTCGCTGATCGTCTTTAACGCTCTTAGTTCCTCAAGGAGTTTAAATTGTGTCATACTACGAGACGTTCCGGGGATCAGCACTTCTGCCACAAATTCATAGTACGCTTCCACCGCCAAAACCATCACGTAAAGGTTTTTCCCGAGTGGATTTTCTTCTTGCTCGATAAACTCTTTAAAATGGTGCAATTTTTGCATTTCAACCGTCATTTTTTCGTTCCTTTATCCCTTCCGCCTTGCGCTTGTTTTTTCGTTTTTGTTTTATGGTATGCTTCACGTTTTTTCTGAATGGAAACGGAGCGTTTGTTGGCTCTTTCATACTCGATTTTTGCTTGAACCGTCCCTTTTTTTGCCTCTTTTTCCAACTGCTTTTTGGTTTCAAATCCGGGGTAAAATTCAGTTTTGATGGCATACTTCAAAATTTTTTCGATCTCTTTGAGTTTTGACTTATCTTCTTTAGAGACGAACGAAATGGCGCACCCCTCTTTTCCGGCGCGTCCCGTACGTCCGGCTCGATGCACGTAATCTTCCGCATCTCCGGGCAGTTCATAGTTAATCACGTGTTCTAAATCTTCAATATCGAGTCCGCGAGAAGCAATGTCGGTGGCAACGAGCACGCGAATCGCGTTTTCTTTAAAGGCTTTAATCGCTTGCGAACGCTTTGCATGGGCTTTATCGCCGTGAAGTACCAGCGTTTTTAGACCGCTCTCTTCCAAGTATTGTCCTACGTCGTCGGCACTCTGTTTTGTTTTGGTAAAGACCAAAACTTGATGCCAATTTTTAGAACCGATCATGTACGAAAGAAGCTCGCTTTTTCGTTCTTGATCGACTAAATAAACGGTCTGTTCGACTTTTTTGGCAAAATCGCCTTGATTGTTGATCGCGATTTTTTGAGGTTTTTTCAGACTGATCTCGCTCAAACGTTTAAGCGATTTGGTCATACCGACCGAAAACAAAAGCGTTTGTCGCTTTTTGCCCATCAACGATAAAAGCAATTCGACCTCATCCCAAAATCCCATATCCAAGATACGATCGGCTTCATCGAATACCAGAACTTCGACACGCGAAAGATCGATATTACCGAGTTTGACATGCTCCAACAAGCGTCCCGGCGTCGCGATCAAAATGTCCGTCCCTTTTTCCAATTTCTTGGTTTGGGGCGTAAACTTAACGCCTCCATACACCGTGCAAACGCTTAAAAGCGTGTATTTGCCGTACGCTTGGACGCTCTGTCCGACTTGCGATGCCAATTCTCGCGTCGGAACTAAAATCAACGAACGCGTACTTTTGGGAAGCGTCGCTTTTTGGCTTTTTTTGGTGAGAATTTCTAAAAGAGGTAAGGCATATGCCGCCGTTTTTCCCGTACCCGTTTGAGCGGTGACCATAACGTCTTTGCCTTCCAATACGACGGGGATAGCTTTTGCTTGAACGGGAGTCGGTTTAAGATAGCCTAGTTCGTCGATCGCTTTTTGAATGACGGAAAGTAAACCGAGTTTTTCAAAGACCATCTGTTTCCTTTTTATAATGAGATAATCTTTAATTGTAGCTAAGTTTTATTGAAAGTTACGTTTAGCCGTTTTATCTACCTAAGAAGTATCATTAATTAGATTTCTTTACTAATTATTAAGATTTTATTTATTCTTCCTTATGTATGATGTATGTCGAGATTTTAGAAAAAGGTGAATCCATGCGATGGATTTCTTACGTCGGCTTGATCGTCATACTTCTCCTTCCGTTGGAGGGAAGAGAACTTATTTTTGCTTCACTACCCTATAAAAACAATGCCGGTATCGTAGAAGATTTTGCCCCGATGCTTCGCTATCTTGAAAGCGACCTCAATCAGTCCGTCAATTTTCGATTTGAACCCTCTTACCGGAAATTGATTGCGGATTTTATCGACGATAAGATCGATATGGCGTATATGGGTCCCTTGCCGACGCTTGCTTTAATGAAACAAGATGCCTCCGCCCACCCCATCGTAACCTTTAACGACGCCGACGGAAAAAACGGCTACCGTTGCGTTTTGGTTAAGTTCGCACCCGACGTCTTGCCGATGGAGCATCCTCAAACGCTCAAAGTCGCCCTCACCGAGCCACTCTCGACGTGCGGCTATTTTTCAACCGCCCCGTTGATTCAAACCTTCACCGAAGCACCGCTTTCTTCGATGCATTATCGCTACGTACATACGCACGACGAAGCGGCACTGAGCGTTCTTCGCGGCGAATTTCACTTAGGCGGCATGAAAGAGAGTATCGCCGAGTCGTACCGCTCGCTCGGCTTAGAAATCATTGCTTATTCACCCGTCGTTCCGGGGTTTACGCTCGTCGTCAATACCCAAACGCTCTCACAAGAACAAATCGAAACGATTCGCGCACGTCTTTTAAATGCACCCTTTAAAGAGTACGCTTCATGGGGCAAAGAGATCTCTTTCGGCGTTCAAGCCGTGCATGCCGATACGTATCGCTCGATGCAATTTTTTCCCGAAGTTGAGAACATCCCGCAAGAAGGAAATTTTTGATGAAACAGATTTTACCTTCCCTTGCTCTTTTAGGCGTTTTATACCTTCTCTTTTTTTTAAACAGTTATGCCGTAAAAGAGCGGGAAATTCAGATCATTCTAGACGGAAAAAATCAAAGTCTGGAGTCTTCGTATAAAGCGGTCACGCAGATGTACCGTATTTCCATCGAAAATTATTTTAAATACGTGATTATGCAGCCTAACGTCGTCGAAATTTTACGCCGATCGGTACATGCTTCCGCAGAAGAAAAAGCCCTTTTACGCGGAAAACTGTACCGCTATTTGTATCCGATCTATCAACAAGAACTCGTTGGCCAAGGTATCCGACAACTTCACTTTCATACCGAAAAAGGCGATAGTTTTTTACGCTTTCACCAACCGAACGAAAACGGCGATGCGTTGATCGACATTAGGGCAACCATCAAAAAAGCCAACGAAGAGCGAACCTTCGTCTCCGGCTTCGAAGGCGGTCGCATTTATCCAGGGTTTCGTTACGTTTATCCAATCGTCGATCAAGAGACGTTTTTAGGAACCGTCGAGCTTTCACTCTCATACGAGCGCATCGTTACCGAGCTTTCTAAACTCCTCAATGCACAGCACTATTTGTTACTTCTTAACAAAGAGACGACGACCGACGTCGTGTTTGAAAAACATCAAGACTACTTCGTACCGTCTACGATTTCCGAGCATTTTATGATCGAAAATCCTTCCATTTCGCCTTTAAGCGATCATACCTTAAAATCACCTCTAATCATGCAAATCAATACGCTACTTCGAGACAACCCGCGCGTACAAAAGCTTTTGTCGTTGCATAAAGCGTTTTCGGTTCCTCTCCTTTTAGGTCAACAAGGATACAGCATTAACTTTTACCCTATTTTTACGATCGACGATCGCCTCGGCGGCTACGTAACGACGTACGATTGTGCGCCGGAGTTGGTCGACATTGAAACCAAATACCTCACGATTTACCTTTTAGGCTTTGTAACGCTTGCGATTTTAACGTTCGGGCTTTACCTTTTTTTGATACAACGCAAACGCATCGTCCTTGAAAAAATTCAATTTGAGACCATCGTTACCTCTACCGTAAACGGCGTCATTCTTCTTACAAACGACGGTTCTATCAGCTTCGTCAATGCCGCGACATTAAGCATATTAGGCTATCAAGAAGCCGACATGTTAGGTGCAAACGCTCACCGTCTGATCCACGTTCATCCCCAATCGTTAGAGCAAGTACCTTGCCCCATTTTAGAGAGCATCGCACATCAGCACGCTTATGTCGGAGAAGAACTTTTCCGCACCGCCAAAGGTGAGCATATTTTCGTTCACGTCAATTTGACGCCTTTCATTCAGGAAAATCGTAGCGTGGGATCGGTCATGATTTTTCGCAACATCACCGAAGAAAAAAAAGCTAAAGAGACGATCGAGCACCTTGCCTATTACGACTCGTTAACCGAACTTCCCAACCGTAAATTGCTTCTCGATCGTTTGAATTATACCGTGGCGATGTGCGCACGTGCTAAGGAATACTGCGGTTTGCTCTTTATCGATTTGGATAATTTTAAACATCTGAACGATACTTTAGGACACGAATACGGCGACGTTTTACTCCAACACGTCGCCAAGCGTCTTCAAAAAACCTTACGGCATTGCGATACGGTCGCACGTTTCGGCGGAGACGAATTTGTCGTACTGATCACAAAACTCGGATCGGAAGAAGTCAAATCCAAAACGCAACTGCACCGTATCGCGCAAAAAATTCTCAAAGAATTTTCCAAACCTTTTTCACTGATCGATTACGACTACGCATGTTCCGCAAGTATCGGAGGAACGCTCTTTTGGGATAACTCCAAAACGATCAACGATATTCTGAAAGATGCGGATATTGCCATGTACACGGTTAAAAAAAGCGGTAAAAACGAAATTAAAATCGCTTAATGAGAAAACACTATCGCGTACGTGTAGCAACCTTCACGGTAATCCTGCCGTAATGAAAAGCCGTGTTTGTGAATAATTTTGTGAACGATGCTGAGCCCAAGCCCAAATCCAGTACCGTCTCTTGCATCATTACCTCTGACAAACGGCTCGCAATAAGACTCTAGAGGACGACTCAAAGCTTCACCTTGGTTTTTCACGGCAATCGTACGGTTTTGAACATCGATCTCGACGGGCAGATGCGTGGCGTATTTAAGGGCATTATCGATAAGGTTTTTTAAGGCAATCGAAAGATAGTTCAAATCACCCTCGATCGTAAAAGAGTCCACGATACGAATCTCCAAAAGCGATTCATCCTCGATCATCAGTTTGGACAGTGCTTCGGAAAGAAGCGTCTCAACCTCAAAATGCTCCTGTTTAAATTCCGCCATATTCGCACCCAAACGCTCGATTTGCAGAAGCTCGTTCGTGAGTCTATCGATTTGAAGAATCGCTTTTTGGAGGATTTTTTGATGCGCATTAGAAGGCATCATTTCTAACGCCAATTTTGATTTTGCTAAGGGCGTTCTTAGCTCGTGCCCGATGTCGCGAAGCAATCGCTCGCGTGAGCCGAGCAAATTTTCGATGTTAGACGCCATTGCGTTAAAACTCTCTACCAGCCGTCCAAGTTCGTTTGAGCCTTGCGGCGACATTCTTACATGTAAGTCTCCTTCGCCAAAACGCTTCAGGGTTTGCGTCATTGTTTTTAACGGCAATAAAAGCTTCGCGAGGAGAAGGAAGATGACGACCAACAGCACCACGTCCGCATCGATAAGATAACTTAAGCGCAATTGTTGGTCAAAATACTCTTCTTGGTTTTTAACGCGTACGAGTGAAGGTTCGTCCAAATAACGCAATAAAAGCGTATAAGACCCTTGGGCGTCTTCATAAATTTTCATTTCGCCAAAACTGCTCTGTTCTTCATATATCTGACGCGCTTTTTTTTCGTAGCTATCGTACGGTACGCTTTCAAAACCCCATGCATCGAGTTTTTTTTGAAAAGCGACCATATCGTTGTTGGCCAAATCCTTAAAAAGATCATTGCTCGCTTGAAGATATTTTTCCCTCAAAAACGCTTCTATATTGGTTTTGGCTAAAGAATGCGTCTCTTTACCGACAAAAAACATCACGCCGAGGCTGGCAAGAAAAAGCAGTAAAAGTTTCGTAAAAATCGACATCAATGTACCAATTGATAGCCAACGCCCCACACCGATTTGATGTACTTGGGGTTTTTAGAATCATCGCCGAGTTTCGCACGAAGATTACTCACGTGCATATCGACCGTTCGATCTTTGGTACTATATCCGATACCGTTAATCGCATGAAAAAGCGTTTCGCGTGAAAAAACTTTTCCGGGGTGAGACAAAAGCAGGTGCAATAGATCAAACTCGATTTTGGTCAAATCCAAAGCATAGCCCTCTAACGCGATTTGCATTTTCTCTTCATCGATTTCAAAATCGCCGATTTTCTTTTTACTTTTGACGGCTCTACGAAGGACGGAATTAATTTTTAACACCAGTTCTCTAGGCTCATACGGCTTTGCAAGATAATCGTCCGCACCGAGTCCGTATCCGAGGATTTTATCGCTCAGTTCATTGCGCGCGGAAGAGATGATGATATAAACTTCTTCATTCAATGCCCGTAACGCTTTGCACACGTCAAAACCGTCCATTTGAGGAAGCATCAAATCCAGTACGATCAATTGAATCTCTTGAGAATGTGCTTTGACGTAGGCAAGTGCTTCTTTGGGTTTATCGTAAGCGACAACTTCAAAATCGTAATTGGCTAGGTATTCTTTGATGAGAGATTGCATCTCCAAATCATCTTCGATGAGTAAGATTTTCTCGCTCATTCTACTTCCCACTCGTCTAAATTGCGTGCGAATTTTTCACGTTGCGAGGGCGTTAAGATAGCGTGCATTTGACGTAAAAAACGTGTTTCTATCTGTGATGCTTTTTGGGCTAAAGACGATTGCAATGCAACCAAGGCACGCTCGTCGAGCTGTTTTTCGCGAAACAATCTCTCTTTATGTTTTTCAACACTCTCTTTTTCGTCACGAAAGGCTTTAAGCTCGTGTCGATACGTTTTAACGATCTCTTTAACGTCGTTTTGCTGTTCAAGACTCAGTTCTAAAGAAGACAAATCTTTACTCAAATGATGTTTTTCATGTCCGTCGGCAACGCTTAAAGTGACCATGACCATTAAAAACACTACGATCCGTTTCATCGTTTTAACCTTTAATATCTCTGTCGTTAATCGAGCCTTGTTCTATCATCGGATGACACGCTTTACAGTTGGAAATTTTACCGATTTTCGGGTCATTCAACGCTACTTTTTCGATTCCGTGATGGCGTTTTTTCCAAAATGACGTTTGCGTAATACTGTGGGGCATTGTATCATTTTTGAGGTGTGATAACATATACACGGCGGCTTCTTTGGTAGAATTTTCGGCACCGTTGTCCTCTAAAAAAGCTTTAATCGACTGCGCCGTTTGAGAATCAAGCGATGCGTCGTCGCCGAAATGATTTTCCAAAGAACCCATCATCTCGTCCCATGAAGCTTTAGGCAATAAAAACGGCGGATAAAGCATATGGCAGCTTCCGCACTCTTTCGCAAAAGCGGGGTGGACTTTGGCATAGTCCACCCTTGGGTTGTTGTCGGCTAAGAGCAAAGAATTGGGTGAGGCTAAAAGATAAATCAGTGCAGCCACGGCCGCTCCCAGCCAGAAAAATCCGAAGAATTTTTGAAAAATACTGAGACGAACGCTTTTCCCATCTCCCTCTTTATAGCCGTCCACCATAGAGCGTAAAATCAGTTTGGAATGCAATACTCTATCCAATAAGGCTCCGGCGATATGCGCAAAAATGAGAAACATCAACGCATTGGCGAAAAATTCGTGCACTTCTTTAAAGAGCTTCATCTTCGCAAACCATGTATGGTTTAGAAACGAGGCAATGCCCATCCCCTCTTGCGCGCCGTACGCCAATGCGCCGGTAACGATGCTCAAGAACAAAAGCACCATCATTCCGATGATCGCGTAACTGGATGCCGGATTGTGACCGATATAGCTTTTTTTCGCACCGAAAATTGCCAACATATACGCTTTCAAATCGACGATGTTGAAACTGAAATCTTTAAACGTTGAATAGGGAATGTCTAAAAATCCCCATACGACGCGCCCCAAAAAGAGCACGCCGATGGCATAGCCTAAAGAGGCGTGAATGGATAGCCACCGATCTTCGTCGCGACTGAGGTATACGCCCAGCATCAACACCATCGCCAAAAGATGAAACACTCTGGTGTAGATGCTCCAAACGAGTATTTTTTTCATTCCCATCTCCCGTAGTTGGGTATCACGATATTGCGCTCACTATAATCGCCCTGCTCGGCTTTGGTGTGGCACGCCGCACATTGACTGAGCGATTTGACCTCCGGTTGGTCGATAAGACGTTCCGGAATACGTCGATGTTCCTTGATAAAATACGGTGATTGCGAAATGCGCATCGTCGTATTGCCTTGCGTTAGTTTACTATTTCCCGCGTTTTGCGTCACGTACGTCAAAATAGCATCGTGCTCTTTTTGGGAAAGCGACGCATCGGTTCCAAAGTGGTCTTGCAAATTTCCCATCACTTTTTGCCAACCGCTCGCGTTTAAAAGCGCGGGTTGATACCCGAAATGACAACTCGCGCACTCTTTTTGGTACAACGCATCGTTGGCTACGGGGACACTTTTTGCCCACGTCATCGATACCAAAATAACACATCCTAAAATGATACGTCTCATGTTTTCTCCTTATTGATTGATAAGATAGGTTAAAACGTCGCCTTTTTCAAGCGCACTTCCCTCACGATGATAGACGTCGTTAAAATTACGGCGCAACCATTTTTGGACTTCCGCAACGTCGGTGAGTCGTGCCTTGTTGGCAGAGGGGGCTAAAGGCGCGATGGTTTTATTCGTGTTGAGGTTACTGCCGCTTTGTTTAAGGTTAACGGTATGGCAACTCGTACACGCCATCTCTTGTCCTTTTTTTCCGACGTGTTTGCTCGTAAAAATACGCTCGCCCCTTTTGGCGTCAAATCTCTCAAACGAAGCATTTTGCGTTTTAGCTTCCTTTGCAAGCTCATTCATATACGCTTGCATCGGCGCATTAAACTCTTGGGCGAGTAGTACGACCGCACTACACGATAGCGTCAAAAATATTTTTTTCATCACGACTCCTTGGTTTTTATATTGAAATGTTAAAATAACGGTGTCAATTTCGTATTGACTTTTTCTTGACACTTTCTTTACATGTAAGGAGTTTCCATGCGTCGTCTTTTACTTTTATGTTTTACGACATTGGCATTTTTGTTAAGCGGCTGTGCTTCCAAAGAGGTCAATCCCGCATCGTTTAATACTTCCGTTAATCTGTTGCAAGAGCGTGAAATTAGCGTTTACGATACGAAAAAAGATGCCATTTTGTTTTACACCTATACGCAAGAAAACGGTAAGTTGATCGAAAACAGTTCCGGAAAATTGTTGCCGTTTCGCGTTTTATTTATGGATTTGTGGGTTACGGGACTGGGACACGACATAAGACGCCTCACGGACAACCATGCCGAAACGATCAAAGATGCGTTGATGTATGCCGCGGAGCAAAAAGGTATGCAACCTTTACATGTCAATCAAAAAGAGTTTATTATCGATACGAAATTCGCGCACGATATGGTTGATGCCATTAACGCTTACGAAGACAAGATGAAACGCTACGATCGCGACCGAAGGGTTCCGCCGCTTAAAGATCTCTAAGCGAAGCTATGCCATACTAAAAAGAAAAAGGGGTCTTGGAATGAGTCAACTGCCTTCGTGTCCAAAATGCAACTGTGAATATACCTATGAAGACGGAGAGATGCTCATTTGTCCCGAATGTGCCTACGAGTGGTCTCAAAATGCCGTATCAAACGAAGAATCGAGCAACGTTATTCAAGACGCTCACGGAGCGATTCTCCAAGACGGAGATACCGTCGTGGTCATAAAAGATCTCAAACTCAAAGGCTCTTCAACCGTCATCAAAGGCGGAACGAAAGTCAAAAACATTCGTTTGAATTTTGAAAGCGACCATAACATCGACTGTAAAATCGACGGTATCGGCGCGATGGGATTAAAATCCGAGTTTGTTAAAAAAGCTTAAAACACGTTTTGAACTAAAACCATATACGCAAGCGTTGCGACAAAAATGCTCAAAAGAGCGTTTTGAAATCTTACATGTAAGAAAATCGCAACGCCCACGCCGATGATCTCCGCCATGCCGTAAGGATAACTCTCCCACTTCACGTCTTTTAAGGCGTAAAAGACCAAAATAACCATAATCATCACGGGCATATTGAGTTCGATATACTTGATAAGCGCGGAAGGTTCACGGTTTCGAAACAGCAAAAAAGGAATAATACGCGTCGCATACGTTGCAAGCATCGCAACGATGATACTTCCGATGATGTAGCTACTTTCCATTTTCCATACTCCTCTTAAAAACAATCAACACAAACGCCGCTAAGCAGAGCGATAAAATGAGCATTTTTTGCGGCGGAAACAACACCATACCGAAAAGACCGATGATCAATGCGACAAAAAAAGGCTTGTGCAAGCGGTTTTTCTTGTACAATTCAATGGAGAGTACCACAAAAAGCGCGGTTAAGGAAAACTCGATACCTTGGTAATTAAACGGTAAAATATTGCCGAGCATCGCACCGACGACACTTCCGATCACCCAATAACATTGATTGAGAAAGGTGATCCATACGTAGACTCTTTCACGGTTTGCTTCGGCTATCTCCGTCGTCTTCAAAAGCGCAAACGTCTCATCGGTCAACCCGAAAATGAGATAGTGCTTTTTCCATGAAAAATCTTTAAACGCCGAAATCATCGAAAGACCGTAAAACGTGTGGCGAAGATTGAGTAAAAACGTGGCGATGCCGATTTCCAAGATCGTCGCTTGCGAGGCAAACAAGGTTAAAGCCAAAAATTGCCCCGAACCCGCGAAAATAAAAACGCTCATAAAAAAAGCGTAATACCACGGAATCAGCAATTTGGAAAGCAACAATCCAAACGCCATTCCAAGCGGAATATATCCCATCATGACGGGAATCGTTAATTTAACGATCTGTAAAAAAGACATCTTTTACTCTTTACATGTAAACATTATTTTTGAATGTAGCGGTCTAAATAGTTTTGGGAAACGTTGGTGTCTCCGTGCATTTGACGTACCTCTTTAGACGGAGGTACGTTATGAGGTTTAACATCGCTAAAATAGAGATAATCCACCGTCACGATCAAAGCGATTATGACGACGATCGGAAGCAAAAAGATCATTTTAACGTGTTACGCTTTCAAATCATTAACGATTTTAAGCATTTGGTCACTCGTCGTAATCGCTTTAGAATTGGCTTCATACGCACGTTGTCCCGTAATCAAATCGGTCATCTCGTCAACCAATTGTACGTTACTCATTTCAACGAATTGTTGTCTCGTTTGCCCCAAACCGTTCAGTCCGGGCGTGCTTACGATCGGATCGCCCGAAGCGGTAGTATTGATATAGTTGTTGTCTCCTAAGGAATGAAGACCCGCCGGATTGATGAAGTTTGCCAACTCAAGCTGCCCGATTTGTTGCGTCGCGGTTTGTCCCGCTTGTAAAACCGAAACCATACCGTCTACGCCGATCGTAATTTGAGTGGCATCTGCCGGTATGACCAATTGAGGAATAAGTTGATACCCATCGCTATTGATCACGTTACCGTCGGCATCGAGTTTAAACGAACCGTTACGCGTATAGCCCGTTGTACCGTCTGGAAGTAAAATTTGGAAAAAACCGTTACCCGTAATCGCCAAGTCCAAAGAACCGCCGGTTTCTTTGAAATTGCCTTGCGTAAACTGTTTGGCAATCGCCGTCGGTCGCGTTCCCAAACCCACTTCGATACCGGTAGGTGAAACGGATGTTCCGCTGGTAGACGTACCCGCATAGGTCATCGTTTGATACATCAAATCCGCAAACTCGGCACGTTGTTTTTTATATCCGATCGTATTGACGTTTGAAATGTTGTTGGACGTCGTGTCGATTTGTGTTTGTTGTGCGATCATACCGGTTGCAGCGGTATATAAAGAGCGCATCATAGGCTATCCTTTAAAATTAAGCTTTTGTCGAAGCAAGTTTACTAATAGCTTCGGAATTTAGGTCGTTCATATGCGATTTCATGACTTTTTGATACATCTCAACCATACGATTGGCTTCGATCAAATTCGTCATTTCATAGACGGGATTAATGTTGCTGGTTTCCAAAAAGCCTTGTGCCACAAGCTCGCCCGTATCAAGCTCGGTTAACTCGTCGGTACTTTTAAATTTAAAGAGATTCGCACCCTCTTTTAAAAGCGATTTCACGTCGTCGCTTTGGACGATATAAAGACGACCGATCTCATCTTCCCTATTGTACAAATTGCCGCTTTTATCGACGCGAAGTTCACCGTCATCAGGAAGCGTAACGTATTGACGATTTTGAAAATAGGTTGAAGGCAGTACGGGAAAACCCTCTTTGGTCACCAACGTTCCTTCGTTATTGAGCGTAAACGCACCGTCTTGGGTCAATCGAATGCCCTGCGGCGTTTCGACCATAAAAAAAATATCGTTGCGCTTGAGCGCAAGATCAAACGTATTGCCGGTATTTTTAATGCCGCCTTGTTCGTACTTGACGTATCCTTCAACGATTTGAGGCACGCGATCGATCGTGGCGTTCATAAATTTACTCGCCTCTTTCGTATTGTCTTTTAAAGGCATCTCTTCTTGAAATTCTTGAAAAATACGTTTAAAATCGCCGATAACGACATCGTCTCTTTTAAAAGCAGGCGTATTCAGATTGGCAAGATTATTGGAGATGACGTCCAGTTTGTTAAACTGGGTAACCATCGCTCCGGTAACGCTGTAATAGCCGTTTTGCATACTTTATGTCTCGCTTTTTTCATTCGTTAGTTGAGTAAAGCAACTCCCGTTCCATCTTTACCGTGATCATTTTTTAACGCCGTTTAAAAAAAAACTCGGTATAATCCACATCTTTTTATGAGAATTTTAAAGAAAAAATCAAACTCCTAACACCCTACACTCTTAAGGAGAGTTACCCTATGGCTTCAAAAGAACTTTACACCGAGTTGGAAGAACTTTTTGTCGAACATGAAAAATCATACGTCACGTATGAAAACGTCATGGAATTGTTTACCAAACCCCCGACTCCGGCAAACGTAAAAAAATTAATGGTACTGCTTGAAAAATACAAAGTTTCGCTTATTTCGTCCGCGGAAATCGCCAAACTTCGTAACAAAGAAGAAGCCAAAAAACGTGAAGAAGAGCGTCAAAAACTCCAAGACGAAGCCCTTGAAGAAGAGTTTGATCTTGCCAGCGAAAAAGAGCTTTTGGAATGGTCACGCAGCGATAGTCCCGTAAGAATGTACCTTCGAGAGATGGGACAAATTTCACTTTTGACCAAAGACGAAGAGATTGAAATCAGCAAAAAAATCGAATTCGGCGAAGATATTATCATCGACGCGTTTTGTTCCGTTCCTTACCTCATCGACTTTATCTTAGACTATAAAGAAGCCCTCATTAACCGCGAACGCCGTGTCAAAGAGCTCTTTAAAACCTTTGAAGACGACGACGATAGCGACGACGACAGCGATGATGAAGGCGAAGAGTACGACGAAGACGGCGAGGAGAAACGTACGTTTTCGAAAAAAGACAATACGCGTACCGAAAAAGTCATCGAAAGCTTTAAAGCCTTGGAAAAAGCTAAAAAAGATTGGCTTAAAAGCTTTTCCAAGCCCCCAGAAGAGGAGTTGGATGCCGAAGAGCGCATGAATTACGATTTAGGGCTTGCGTATAAGAAAAAATTGCTTAAAGAAGCCTTGATGGATTTGGGACCGACCAGTAAACTGATTAACGAACTGGTCAAATCGATGGAGACCGCACTTAAAAGTGATTTTGAATTCGACAAAGAGCTTAAACGCCTTGAATACCGTTTGCCGCTTTTTAACGATGCGCTCAAAGAAAACCATATGAAACTGCTTCAAAACATCGTCGATTTGAACAAAGAAGACATTACGACGATGGTACCCGAAGCCACGATGGTATCGACCTACATGGAGATCAAAAAACTCTTCCAAACCAAAGAAGCTAGCAAACAAGGCTTTGATTTGGAACCGGAGACCCTTAAAGAGATTTTAGAGCAAATCAAGCGCGGTAAACGCATCGCCGACGAATCAAAAACGCGCATGGCAAAAAGTAACTTGCGTCTGGTCGTCTCCATCGCGAAACGTTACACCAATCGCGGTTTGCCGTTTTTGGACTTAATTCAAGAAGGCAACATCGGTTTGATGAAAGCGGTCGATAAATTTGAGTATAAAAAAGGCTACAAATTTTCGACCTACGCGACATGGTGGATCAGACAAGCCATCTCTCGCGCCATTGCCGATCAAGCGCGTACGATTCGTATTCCGATCCACATGATCGAGACGATCAACCGTATTAATAAAATTATTCGTAAACACCTTCAAGAAGAGGGAAAAGAACCTGACATCGAAACCATCGCTCAAGAAGTGGGTTTGAGTGCCGATAAAGTCAAAAACGTCATTAAAATCACGAAAGAGCCTATCTCGCTCGAAGCACCGATCGGTAACGAAGACGACGGTAAATTCGGCGATTTCGTGGAAGATAAAAACTCTATCGCACCGATCGATCATATCTTAAAATCCGATCTTAAAGATCAGATCGATGAAGTCTTAGATCAACTCAACGATCGTGAAAAAGCGGTGATTCGTATGCGATTTGGGTTAATGCACGACGAAAGCGATCGAACGCTCGAAGAGATCGGAAAAGAGCTGAACGTCACGCGTGAACGCGTCCGCCAGATCGAGAGTTCGGCGATTAAAAAGCTTAAACACCCGAAAGTGGGACGTAAACTTAAAAACTATATCGAGAGCTAAGCATGACGTTTGCTGAAGCGTGGATTGAGCACGACTACAATCCTTTCATCGTATTCGATACCAACGGTAAAATTCTCTCCCTCAACCAAGAAGCACAGTACCTTCTTGGTGAGGTCAACCATAAAAAAATCTTCGATATCGCGCAAACGTATGCCAGTATGACCTACGGTTTTAAGACGACCATTGTGGACATCGCCTTTGGATCGTACAAATTTTACGCGATTACGGTCGGCTACGACGATGAGACGTCTATCGGCATCAAGCTCTATAAAAGTGCCACTAAAAAATTTGCCAACGTGGAAGAGTATGGAGAAAGCGTCAATATTTACGCGCTTTTAGATCTGTGCATCAGTGCTTCTTCGACCAACACCGATATTAAATTCCGTAAAGAGTTTGACCCGACCTTTCCCGACGTTCGCCTTAAAGTCGAAGACTTTATGAAACTGCTCACGAAAGTCTATCAATCCCATACCTCTTCGGCAACGATTACGACGCGTTTAGCCCTCATTACGGGCGAATACATTCGTTTCAATACCAAAAAATACCCCATTTTCGCGATCTCGATCAAAGGTGAAAATCGCGATAAAAGTTATGAAAAAAGCATCGAAGAGATTGCCCAAAAAAGTAACTGCACGATTCATTTTGAAAAAGACGAAACCGTCATTCACGCAGCGTTAGTCTCCTAAAAGAAAAAGCTTACATGTAAAGGCGTAACACCCTCCTAATGTGAGCTTTTTAATCTAAATCACTGAGGACTCCGGGTTTTCCCACATAAAATCCTTGCACGTAATCAACACCGAGTTCTTTCACTTTTTCCAGAATGGTCGCATCACTGACGTATTCGGCAATCGTTTTAATGCCCATTCGATGGGCAAACGTAACGATTGCTTCCACTAACGTTTCATTACGCCTATTTTCCGAAAGACCTTGTATCAAGGAGCCGTCGATCTTCAAATAATCGATATTCATTTGTAAAATATGCGCAAAATTCGAATACCCCGATCCAAAATCGTCAATTGCGATTTTAGCCCCTAACGTTTTGACTTTATCGATGAATTTTTGAACGTTATCGTAATTTTCAATCCCTTCGCTTTCCAGAATTTCAAAGACGATACGATGTGCCGTTTTCGTTTGCATCATCATCCGTATCATCGAATCTACTAAATGCGTATTTTCAATATCGTGTACGGAGAGATTGATCGAAAACTCCATATGACTTTTTTGAAATAAAAGACACGATTGATACACCACCTCGTGCGTAATGCGAGAATAAAGTTTCATTTTTTGAGCAATCGATAAAAATTCACCCGGAAGAACGAGGTTTCCCTCTTCATCGATCATACGCACCAAAGCTTCGTATTTGATCGTTTTTCCCGTCTTTACCTCAACAATCGGTTGATAATAGCACAAGATACGCCCTTGCAAAATGGCTTTACGAATTTGTGCCGCGATGTTGATATTGTGATGGTAATGTTCTTCGAGATTTTCCGTTTCTTTGTAAAGATATGAATTCAGTTTTTTCTCTTTGGCGCGATGCAAAGCAATATCGGCATGGGTCATGAGGTTTTCCTTGCCGAGTGCGGCACCGACGCTCATGCGAAGGGAGACGTCTTCCATGCCGAGCTGAAACACTTTTTCTTCTAAAGAAGCATGCAATAAGAGCATACGATGTTCTAATGATTTGGCGTTCAACGTCGTATCGTACAGTAAAATCGTAAATTCGTCTCCTCCCGTTCGATACGTATGAAAACCTTGTTCTTCCAGCCATTTCGCGACCTGTTTTAAAATCGCATCACCGGCTTCTAATCCGAAAAAGTCGTTAATCTCTTTAAAAGCATCAATATTGACGATCATAACGGCATTAGGAGGGTTGTTTTTAAAGTCGATATTCAATTTTTGACGATTGGGTAAGGATGTCAATTGATCAAAAAACGCCAATTTTCGGATGATTTCCTGATCTTTTTTACGCTCGGTAATATCTTCTTTCATCGCGACGTAATTCGTGATGACGCCGTCGTCATCGCGCAAAGGAGTAATCGTTTCCCATTCGACGTATTCACGCCGATCTTTAGCCGTATTGATCAGCTCCCCTTCCCATATTTCGCCCTCTTTCAAGCGTTGCCATAGCGAACGGTACACGTCCGGCGTCATTTTACCCGATTTTAAAATACTCGGTCGCTTGCCGATACATTCACTTTTTGAATAGCCCGTAATCTGTGTAAAACGTTGATTAACGTACGTCATCACGCTTTCCAAATCGGTAACTACGATCGAGATCGGTGCTTGTTCGATAATCTGAGCAAACTGCATTAAGCGATTGGAAAGTGCCTTTTCTTTTTGATAATTACGCTGGATCGTACGATTGAGATATATCAAATGCAAAATGATAAACACGGCAATACCGACAAAAATAATGAAAACGACGGTCAACTCAACGGTGTATTTCAACCAGATATCTTTGAGATTAAAACGCGGTAAATCGTCAAAAGGCGGGAAGCGTAAAGCCCGCAATACATGTTCGACCGTGGTATAATCTTGAGGAATGTTAAATCCGTAAATGTTCATAGCACGTGTGACGTCACTCCCCTGCGGTAGCAAGAACAGCGTAGCAAGCAATGTTCGAGAAAGCGTTTCATCGACATGAGGCAAAGCGACTAACGGCCATTCCGGATAGAGTTTTGTCGAGACGTGTACAGGAAAAGAAGGAACGTAACTTTGTTCGTGAAGAATACGAATGTGTGAAAGATCGAGCTTACCCTCATGCACCATCTTTTCTAACACGCCCGTTCGTATAAATCCTACATCGGCTTGCTTGTCTAAAACTGCCCGAACGACCTTATCATGCGGCATTCCCGTCTGGATCATCGTGATGTCTTTCATCGCGTCGATGCCTTGCGCCAATAATTCAAACGCCTGCATTTGATAACCGCCCAAAGAGTCCGTATCGGGCAAAGCAACCTTGGTAGATTTGATCTCTTTAAGCGTCGTGATCGCCGAGTTCGCACGCGTAAAGATGACACCTCCGAAATGCGTTACTTTTTGTCCCTGCTCCAAAACGGCGAGCGTGCATAGCGGAGAAGAGAGTCCGTAACGCTCTTTCAGCAAAATGTAATTCCCTGAATTGGTTAGTAAAAAATCACCTCTTTTCTGCTTTACGTAATCATCAATATCTTCATAATCAAGCACATCAATATGAAAACGATAAGATGGAATTTTGTCGTTTAAATAGGCTTCAAGCGGTCGATACGCTTCTAACACTTGTGGTTTGGGACGATACGCTAAAACACCGATGTGAACGACGGAAATTTGGGGTGAAGGTAGGATCGTCTCTTGCGCATACGCCAACGCGGATAAAAACAGAACGCTGATTAAAAACCATCGTATCGGTTTTCGTAAGTTGCACATTGTTTTACTTTTTAATTATATTTACGGTTAAATTTTATGAAAAGGTTTCTTAAAGCAAACTTTTAATGTCTCTATTTTCGTGATTTCACGTCAAGGTATCAAAAGCGATGAAAGCCTCTTTACATGTAAGGTTTTTAACCTTACATGTAAACGTATATTATCCGTTTGAACACCCTGCGTCATCGCCTCTTTTTTCAGGATTCATATGCTCTTTTCCCCATTGGTACATCAAGCTTAAAATGGGTATGAGCGTTTCGCCCTCGGCGGTGAGCGAATACTCAACTTTGGGCGGCACTTGGTTGTACTGTTCTCTGTGAATAATATTGTGGCTTTCCAGCTCTTTGAGCTGTTGGGTTAGCGTTTTGTGCGCGATGGGCTGTAAGATCGTCTTGAGCTGATTGTAGCGCATCACTTTGGCTTCATGAATCTTCCACAAAATGATCCACTTCCACTTTCCCTCCAAAATCGACATCGCATAATACATCGGGCATTTTTCGTATTTATCGCTGAAATTTTCCATTGATAGCTCCTTTACTTCCTTTTTGGTTAGTATATAACTAAAAAGTTCATTCTATACTTAAGTTGCATATTGTCCTATAATGCCGCTTATCACAACCTCAAAGGAAACACTATGAACATTATCGCCATCAACGGAAGTCCTAGAAAAAATGCCAACACCGCCACGTTGCTTAAAAAAGCGCTAGATGGAGCGCGCCAAAACGGCGCTCAAACAGAGCTGATCCACCTGTACGATCTTTCTTACCAAGGCTGTGTCAGCTGCTTTGCGTGCAAACTTCCCAACGGAAGATCACACGGCAGATGCGCGCATAAGGACGAACTTAAACCGCTCCTCGAAAAACTCCACAACGCCGATGCCATTCTCTTAGGTTCACCGATTTATTTTGGCAATATCACGGGCATGATGCGCTCGTTTATCGAACGTTTTGCGTTTCAATACACCGTGTACGACACACACTACTCTTCACTCTTTCCTCGCAAAATTCCTATCGGGTTTATCTACACAATGAATTTAGATGAAAAACGCATGAAAGAATGGGGCTACGTCGAAGCGCTGAATGGTCTTCAAAACAGACTAGGAAGCATTTTTGGCTCTTCAGAAGGACTTTACGTGACCGACACGTACCAGTTTAAAGACTACTCCCAATACGACATCACCGCATTTAGTGAACCGCTTAAAGCCAAAAGACGCCAAGAGTTTTTTCCGCAAGACTGCAAAAAAGCCTACGATATGGGAGCACGTTTTGCACGCGAGGGAAGTTCAACCGATTTTCACGGCGCAAGGGAACCTCATTAACGGGTAAGATATCTTTACATGTAAGCATTTGAGCTTACATGTAAATGTTTTTATAAGCCTAAACGTCGAATATTGCTGAGTGAGATCAAGTGCGCCGTGATTAAAGGCGTTGCCCCTTTTTTACAGATGTCGAGTTTCTTTTTATCGTTCAAACGGTTAAATTTCTCTTCATCGACCGTGAAAAAGCCGTTGATCGTATGGGTTTTGCCCTCTTCGTCTATGACGTTCGCACTTTTTTGTACCAATAATTCCGATTTATAAAGCTCTTTGATGAACGCACTGCACGATTGAAGTTCGCCTTGAAAACGCACTAAAAAATCCAAAATATTTTTGGTTAAATCACTCGGCGTTTGATCCTCTTTAAACAAGGCGCGTGCTTGATTGGACGCGTTAAGCTCTTCCAAGCCCTCCTCTTCGATCGCCAACGAAAAGCCCTCTTTTCCTTCGTTTTGAACCAACGCAAACGGATAACGTCTCAAAAATGCGGGAACGTATTTACCTCGTTTAAAACGTTTGTTTTCATCCAAAGAGACGTTTTTATCGTTAAAGCCAAATAGCGCAATCGCCAACCAATCGCCCTCTTGATTCTTGGTAAACAAAATCGGATAATCCTTGCATGCCTCGTAAAATTCGCCGATGCCCAGTGGTGTGCTGATCATCTTTTCTAAATTGGGATAACTCAGCGCGTCGTTAACGGCTTTGGTTTGATCGTTCGGTTGGTTGATGATATGTAATGCCATGATGAATGTTCCTCTATGGATAGTAAAATAAACCGTATCATAGCATTTTAAGGTGCAATTTTTACTGTAGAAAGAGACGAAGCGGCGGCTACACTGTCACGGTGTAGCCGCCTTAAAAGATTAGAACTGGACGAGATTTTGGATCTTCTCAACGATGCTTGGATCTTCCAACGTTGAGATATCTTGAGTGATCGGCTCTTTCTTTGCGATCGAACGTAAAATTCTTCGCATGATCTTGCCGCTTCTGGTCTTCGGTAATCCCGGAACGAAACGAATCGCATCGAGTTTGGCGATATTGCCGATCTCTTTTACGATGAGTTTATTGAGCTCTTGGATCATATAAACTTCTTCGCCGATCGTATCGTCGCCTTTAATCACGATATAGGCAAAAATTCCCTCGCCTTTGATCGGATCGGGACGTCCGACGACCGCGACTTCGGCGACGTTTTCGTGATGTCCGAGAACGGCTTCGATCTCTGCCGTTCCGATACGGTGACCCGAAACGTTAATAACGTCGTCCGTACGTCCGGTAATGATAATATAACCGTCTTCGTCGTACATCGCACCGTCACCCGAAAAGTACACGGGTACGCCGTCTTTTTTATGATCGCCGAAGTACGACTTCACAAAGCGATCGCTATCACCCCAGATATTGCGAATCATGGACGGCCACGGGCGCGTAATGCATAAAAAGCCTTTTTCATGCGGTGTGCTCACGCGTTGTCCATGCTCATCTAAAATCTCTGCTTTAATGCCCGGAAGCGGAAACGTCGCCGAACCCGGTTTAATCGGTGTCGCACCCGGAAGCGGCGTAATCATATGACCGCCCGTTTCAGTTTGCCACCATGTATCCACGATCGGACAACGTCCGCCGCCGATCTCCTCATAGTACCACATCCACGCATCGGGATTGATCGGTTCACCGACCGTTCCTAAGACTTTAAGCGAACTCAAATCGTAACGTTTAGGCGCATCCGCCCCCTCTTTATGCAATAATCGAATCGCCGTCGGTGCGGTGTAAAATTGATTGACGCGATGCTCTTCGATCATACTCCACCATCGACCCACATCGGGAAACGTCGGAACGCCTTCGTACATAATGGTCGTTGCGCCCATCGCCAAAGGTCCGTAAACGATGTACGTATGCCCCGTAATCCAACCCACGTCCGCCGTACACCAAAACGTATCGTTCTCTTTGACGTCGAAAACGTGCTCCATCGTATACTGCGCCCAAAGGATATAACCGGCACTACTGTGTTGCACGCCTTTAGGTTTGCCCGTACTGCCTGAGGTGTAGAGTAAGAAAAGCGGATCTTCCGCATCCATCCACTCCGGCTCGCAGTATTGCGATTCGTTCATGATAATTTCGTTGTAAACGTAATCGCGTCCGGGAACGTACTCGATATCTTCAAAGTTGCGTTGTACGATCAACACTTTGTCGCAACATTCACACCCTTCTTTCAACGCTTCGTCGACGACGGGTTTTAACATGTAAGGCTTGCCGCGTCGAAACGCACCATCCGCCGTGATAACGAGTTTTGCCTGCGCATCTTGAATACGATCTCTTAACGCATCCGCCGAAAAGCCGCCGAATACGACCGAATGAATCGCTCCGATCTTAGCGCACGCCAACATCGCAAACGCCGCTTCGGGAATCATCGGCATATACAAAACGACGCGATCGCCTTTTTGAATACCGAAACGGTTTCGCATCAAATTCGCTAAACGATTGACGCGGTAAAACAATTGAAGATAGGTAATAATACGGCGTTTACCGTCTTCGCCTTCCCAAATAATCGCCGCTTTGTTTTTACGACTGTTTAAATGCCTGCCTAAACATTGGTGCGTAACGTTGAGCTTTCCTCCTTCAAACCATTTGTAAAACGGAGCGTTGTCTTCGTTTAATACGCGATCGTAAGGTTTAAACCACTCGATTTTTTCGCGAGCAAGCTTATCCCAATAGCCTTCAAAATTTTCATCGGCTTGAATACAAAGCTCTTTGTATTCGCACATATTTTTAATTCTTGCCTCTTTGCTGAGTGTTCTGTTAGGTTCAAAAACGTGTGACATTGTTCTAATCCTTCAAAGTTCATTTTTACACGGTGTTTAGGTTTTGCCTAAACACCTACTAAAGCTTGCTTCTTACGAAGCAGAATTCTTTTACATGTAAAGGCAAAGCCCTTTAATGTGAGCTTGCACCTTCCGCACCGATGCCCGTTTGACTTCGGATAAATTGGTGTTCGTATGCCTCGATCTCTTTTTGAGCATCTTCGCTTTGATCCATTAAAGAGAAGAGCCAAATACCGATAAAAGCAACCGCCATCGAGAAAATCGCCGGGTTACCGTAAGCGTAGATCGCGGTTTTATAGCCTAAAACGTCGACCCAAACCGCTTTACTCAAGATAACCAAAACAATCGCCGTTAAAAGTCCCAACGATCCGCCCCAAACGGCACCTTTAGTCGTCAACTTTTTCCAAAACATCGATAAGAACAAGATAGGGAAGTTCGCACTTGCCGCAATCGCAAACGCAAGACCTACCATGAACGCGATGTTCTGTTTCTCAAACGCAATGCCCAAGAAAATCGCAACAATCCCTAAAGCGATCGTCGAGTATTTGGACACTTTCATCTCCATCATCTCATCGACGCGACCTCTGGCAAAAACGTTCGCGTAAAGATCGTGGCTGACCGCACTCGCACCGGCAAGCGTTAAGCCAGAGACGACCGCTAAGATCGTCGCAAACGCAACCGCCGAGATAAACCCTAAGAAAAGGTTTCCTCCGATCGCATGAGCGGTATGAATCGCCGACATGTTACCCCCACCAATGATGCCGCCTTTGATTGGATCAAGATAGGTCGGATCATTCGTTAACAAAACGATAGCACCAAAACCTATGATGAATGTTAAAATATAAAAATAACCGATAAATCCAGTCGCGACAAAGACCGATTTTCGTGCCTCTTTGGCATCGCTGACGGTAAAGAAACGCATCAAGATGTGAGGCAAACCGGCCGTTCCAAACATCAACGCCATACCTAAGCTGATCGCCGAAATCGGATCGCTAACCAAACCGCCCGGTGCCATGATCGATGCGCTTTTCTTTGCCGCAACCGCTTGGGAGAAGAGTGACTCAAAGCTAAAGCCTACTTTGTACATGATCATAATCGCCATGAACGATGCACCGGAGAGCAATAAAACCGCTTTGATGATCTGAACCCACGTTGTTGCCAACATGCCACCAAATGTAACATACAAGATCATCAAGATACCGACCATAATAACCGCGTACTCATAATCGAGTCCGAACAAGATCTGGATCAACTGCCCTGCACCGACCATCTGCGCGATCAAATACAGTGCCACCGTTGCCAAGGAACCAAATGCCGCAAGGGTACGGATCGGCGTTTGGCGTAAACGGTACGATGCTACGTCCGAGAAGGTGTATTTTCCAAGGTTACGAAGCTGTTCCGCCACCAAGAAAAGGATGATCGGCCAACCGACCAAAAAACCGATGGAGTAGATCAATCCGTCAAACCCTTTGAGGTAAACCAAGCCTGAAATTCCCAAAAACGATGCCGCCGACATATAATCGCCCGCAATCGCAAGCCCATTTTGAAAGCCCGTAATGCCTCCGCCGGCGGTGTAAAAATCTTTCGCCGTTTTGGTTCGTTTTGCCGCCCAGTAGGTAATGCCGAGCGTCGCAACGACAAAAAGAAGAAACATAACGATCGCTGAAATATTCAAGTCTCGTTTACCGCTAAATTGTGCGTCCGCCGCAAAAACAAAGCTACTTAAGCTTAAAAGGAGTAAGCCCCATTTCATTCGCCGCTCCTTACTTCTTCTTTGATTTGATTCGTCATATCGTCAAATTCTCCGTTGGCTCTTTGGGTGTAAATACCCGTTAGAACAAACGCTATTACGATGACCGACAACCCGACGGGAATTCCGACCGTCGTAACGCCCTCTCCGATCTTTTGCGCAAAGGTTGCGGGAGAAAAAGCAATTACGAGAATAAACGCGTAATACACCACAAGCATCACAATCGAAAGTTGCCATGCAAAGCGGCTTCTTTTTTGTACGAGTTCGGCAAACTTTGGATTTGCTTTGACTCTGTCGTAGACATGTTGGCTCATAAATGCTCCTTCATAGAAAATGTGTGAATCACGAAGAAATTGTAAATAAGTAACATAGCATTATCGTAGCATTTTGAAAATCGCAGAAAAACCGTGAGGATATTTAAAATAAATGTGTATTTTGGTAACTTTTAACGCTTTTGTTCCGGCAAGTAACGTTCAATTTTGTAGCCGACCCCTTTCAAATTGACAATAAAATCTTCCTTAAGAAGCTTGCGAAAACGGCTTATTTCAGCCCTAATTGTGGCATTGTCTACCGGTTCGTCGTTCCATGCGTAACTGCGAAATTTTTCGAAGTCCACCACGATGCCGATATTCTCGCACAATAGCGTTACTATTTGTAACTGCTTCTTCGTAAGCACTTGAACGTTGTTGTTGTAAAACAACATTTGTTCTTGTTTGGAGAAGACGTATTTGGGACTTAAGATGATGTGTTGCATCCGTTTGATCTCATACTCTTTTTTGATCTTATCGATGCGAAGCCCGAGTTCTTTGAGATGAAACGGCTTTTTAAGATAGTCCGACGCCCCCAGTTCAAACGCTTGGGTGATGTCGTCGATATCGACGTTGGCACTGATAAAAATGCTCGGATAGTTCTGTTCGATCTCGTTCAACGACTTTAAAAGTTCCAAACCCGTCATTTTCGGAATGTTAATATCTAAGATCAAAAGATCAAACGACTCTTGGCGTATCGCGGCGTACGCTTCGTCGCCTTTGCCGAAGCTTACGACCTTGTGTCCCAAGGCTTCCAAATACTCCTCAATCGAGCTACGGAGCATCCATTCGTCTTCCAATAATAAAATTTTCATCGCTATCCTTTCGTAAAACGGTAGGTAAAACGCGTCGACGCGTCCGAAGCGACGTTCACTTCGACGCCGTTACGGTCGCAAATCTCTTTGACGATATTGAGTCCCAAACCAAAACCGCCGCGCACGTCGTTTTCACGGTAGTATCGGCTAAAGAGGTTCTCAATGGAGTGAATCGTATCGCCGACGTTTTCCACCTCAAAAACGATATGCTCCTCTTGCGCGTAAAGCTTTACATGTACGGTTTGTTTTTCGTAACTGTATTTAATCGCGTTGGAGATGTTATTGTCGCAAATCCGCTGTAACTCGATCTCGTTAAAAACAATGAAAAGATCGGGTGCTATGTCGGTGTGAAGCGTCAGTTTGTTTCCTTCGGCAACGTCTTCGAAATACTGCACTCTCTCTTGTAAAAACGATGAAAAATCGACCATCGATTTGGCGTAGACGACATGATCTTTTTTGGCGACGTACGCCAAATCTTCGTAAATATTATCCAGCACTTTGACCGCCGCTTCGATTTTGACGAGGTAAGGATTTTTCTCAAATTTGAGATTGTACAGATCGATGTTCATCAAAATAATCGAAAGCGGCGTATTGATCTCGTGTATCGCATTTTTCACGAAACGGTCTTGCGTTTCCAACAACGCTTGCGTATAGGCGACGGAACGTTTGAGCTCTTCGGTCTTTTGCTCGATGATCGCCTCTAAATTGGTATTGAGTTTCGCAAGATCGTCGTTTTTACCGTGAATCTCCTCGATCATCGCGTTAGCGTGGTTGGCAATCTCGCGAAATTCACGAAAACGCATCTTTTCCGTGTCGATAAAACGGTAACTCTGCGCCGCTTCTTTAAACGACGCGACGATCAAGCGCACTTCGCGCGCCATCAGTTCGTTGACGTAGCGATACTCGATCGTACTGATCATATACATCACGAGTGCCAACGCATAGATTTTGACCATAAAGTCGATGATTTTATCTTTGTACTCTTTGTGTTTGTGTTCCAAAACGATCTCAAGCGAACGTGCCGCTTCCACGCTGTTTCCAAGCGTTAACAAGGTCGACGGGTACGATGCTTCGATGCGTTCGATCTCTTTTTGATAGGCAAAATATTCGTTCGCGATAATCAAACACGCAAAAATAAAAACAAACAATCCGGCAAATAACAGTGCCATAAAATTGATTTGGCGAATGCTTTTATTGGTTTTATCTTGCCATAACATGTAAGAGCCTTTGAAAAACAATTTCGTCCCTATTTTACCTTATAAAAGCCTCGCTCAAACCTATTTTGGTATAATTTATCCCAAATTAAAGCCGTACGGAGTGAAAAATGAAACTAAGAATACCCGCCGAATGGGAAGAACAAGAGGCACTTATCGTCGTTTTCCCTCCCAAAAAGAGTGATTGGGCGCACTCTATCGAAGAAATTCATCAAACCTATCTCACGTTCATTTCAACCGTTGCACGCTTTCAGCACTGCATCGTCGTTTGCGAAGATAAAACGCATCTAGCCAACCTTCTGCCCAATCTTCAAAATATCACGCTGGTCGAAATGCTCACGAACGATACGTGGATACGCGATTTCGGAGGCATTAACGTTTACAAAAACCACCAACGCCGTACCTACGACTTCGTGTTTAACGCATGGGGCAATAAATTTGACGCAAGCATCGATAACACGATCACCAAACGTCTTTTTGACGAGGGCTATTTAAAAGGTAAACTCAAAAGCTTTGACTTCGTACTGGAGGGCGGCAGTATCGATAGCAACGGTCACGGCGTTATGCTTTCGACCGCGTATTGTCTTTTCGAAGAAAACCGCAACGCGCATCTTTCCAAAAAAGAGATCAAGAAAACCTTGATTAAACATTTCGGACTCAAAGAGTTGATTGTTTTAAAACACGGTGCGCTGATGGGCGACGATACCGATTCGCACATCGATACGTTGGCTCGTTTTCTAAACAAAAACACGATCGCCTACGTGAAATGCTACGACAAAGAAGACGACCACTACGACGAGCTGAAAAAAATGGAAAAGGAGTTGAAAAAAACCTCTTTTGACCTTGTTCCCCTGCCCTTACCTTCGGCGAAGTTTTTCAACAACCACCGTCTTCCGGCAACCTATCTCAATTTTATTTTAATCAACAACGCGGTTTTAGTTCCGCTTTACAACGACGCCTACGATACGAAAGCGTTAAAAACGTTTGCGCGCTATTTCCCCGATCGTGAAATCGTCGGTATCGATGCTTCGGTATTGATTCGCGAACACGGTAGTTTGCATTGCGCTTCGATGAACGTCTATAAAAAGAAGGATAACCTCTCGTGACTCTCCAAAAAAAAGCAACCGTCGTTTCCAGTGCGACGGCGAGCGTTTTAATCATCGTCAAACTGTTTATCGGCTTGATGAGCGGCTCCGTTGCCGTTTTGGCTTCGGCGATCGACTCGGTTTTAGACCTCATCGTCTCCGCTTTTAATTATTTTGCGATTTTAAAATCCGAACAACCCGCCAACAAAACGTTCAATTACGGCAAAGGCAAAATCGAAGCCCTAGCCGCCGTGATCGAAGGTACGGTCATTAGCGTTTCGGGGCTTTTTATTTTCTATACGTCGATTAAAAAAGCAATCGTACATGAGCCTTTGGAGTATTTGGGAAGTTCCATCCTCGTGATGACGATCTCTTTGGTTTTGACGATCGCCTTGGTTGCATTTCTCAACTACGTCGCGAAAAAAACACGCAGTATGGTCGTCAAATCCGATGCGCTACACTATCAAACGGACGTCTTAAGCAACGGTGCGATTTTAATTTCGCTCGTTCTTATCCAGATAACACATTTTGAGTTGATCGACTCGATTATGGGCGTGGTCATTTCGATTTATATTATCCATTCGGCGTACGAGCTTATTAAAGACGGCGTCTATATTCTGCTAGACGCTTCTTTGGACGAAGAGATCGTAGAAAACATCCGCAACATCATCATCGCGGAAAAAGAGATCAGCGATTTTCACTACCTCAAAACACGTAAATCGGGCAATACCAATTTTGTCGACGTTCATTTGGTCTTTAGCCCCGGTATATCGCTCTTGCGTGCGCACCATGCGGGAGATCGCATCGAAGAGAAGATCAAAGAACTGATCCCCAACGACGAATGGGTCATCACCGCACACCTCGATCCTTACGACGATTCGGAAATGAACGATCGTATCGCGTCGTTCAAGATCGACGAGGATATGTAACCGATCCCGTTTTAGCTTAACGCCAAGGTTATACGGTATCCGATAAAAGCTAAAATCCACGCGATGATCGTCGTAAAAACAAACAGATACGCCAAATATTTATAACCGCCGCTCTCTTTCGTAAAAACGATGGAAGCGGCAAGGCAGGGCAAATAAAACATCACAAAGATCATAAAAGAGACCGCCGATGCCAGCGGTATTTGCTTTTGAAGCTCCGCGATAAGGCTTTCGTTGCCCTCGTCCACGTCCGAGCCTAGCGCATACAAAACCCCTAACGTCGAAACGACGACCTCTTTAGCCGCCAATCCGGATTCCAAAGCTACCGTCATTTTCCAGTCAAATCCCAAAGGAGCAAACAACCAATCGGTCGATTTCCCGATTTTGCCTAAGAAACTTTTTTCCAAGAGAACTTTGGACTTTTCGTTTTCATACTCGACTTTTAAAGCCTCGTCGCTTGCTTGCTCGATCTTTTGATCGAAGGAAGCTGCAACGTCGGGATATTTGGGATAATTGCTCGCAAACCAGATCAACAAAGACGCCGCCAAGATAAACGTTCCCGCCTTTTGAAGGTACATAATCGCCTTGCTCACGACCGTATGCCAAATGAGCTTCAACGAAGGCAAGCGGTATTTGGGCATTTCCATCACAAAAGGCTCGTCCGCGCCTTTAAAAACGAAAAGCTTCAAAAACTTTGCCGCTAAAAGCCCGATAAACGCTCCGGCAAGATAAATCACGAACAAAGCGTTCCCCGCATGTTCTTGCCCGAAAAACGCTCCGGCGAACAACACGTAAACCGGAAGTTTCGCCCCGCAACTCATAAAGCCGATGATAAAAAGCGTAATCAGTCGATCTTTATCGTTTTTGAGCGTACGTGCGCTCATATAGGCGGGAACCGAACAGCCAAATCCCGTCACCAAGGGAATAAAACTCTTACCGTGAAGTCCGAAACGGTGGAAAAATCCGTCCAGTAAAAACGCGACGCGCGCCATATATCCGGTCGTCTCCAGCAAAGCGATTCCCAAAAATAAGATGACGATATTGGGTAAGAACATCACGACCGCACCCACGCCTGAAATAGCACCGTCGGCGATGATAGAGCCTAGTTCGCCCTCCCCGAAAATCGTTTTGGCATAGTTGCCCAAGGCGACGAAAAATGCGTCAATCCAATCCATCGGAATCGAGCCTAACGTAAACGTCACTTGAAACAATCCCCACATCAAAAAGAAAAAGATCGGAATGCCGTAAACGGGATGAATCAACACCGTGTCGATTTTTTGCGTCACGGTTTGCGAAGTGCATTTTTTACAGCTTAAAGTCTCCACGACCGCACCTTTGGCAAACGCGGCGCGTTCTTCGGCAAAAATTTCGGCGACGTCTTTGGTTTCGTAGTGAACGTAAAGATGCTCTAACGCCTCCTTTAAGTACGAAGAAAGCTCGACCCAAATGGGTTCTTCATGCATCTTACGATAGGTTGAGGGGTCTTCTTGCAGAAGTCTCAGGGCTATTTCACGCGAAGAAAGAGGCGAAGGATAGTGCTTACGGTCTAAAAACGAGGCAAGATTGCCGATCTCTTCTTCAACGACGTCACTGTAAATCAGTTTGGATTTTTCAAGCGGGAAAAGCGAAACGTCGATGGCGCGATTGAGGAGTTTCCCGATACCTTTTTTGGTTGCGGCGGAGACTTTGACGCACGGCACGCCCAAAATCGAACTGAGTTGTTCATGATCGATGCATTGACCTTCTTTGTGCGCTTCGTCCATCATATTGAGCGCAACGATCATTTTTTTGCCGAGCTCTAAAAGTTGCGTCGTCAAATACAAATTGCGTTCTAAATTGGTTGCGTCCACGACGTTAATAATCAAGTCGTAATGTTCATGTTGTAAAAATTCTTTGGTGACGCGCTCGTCTTGCGTATAGTCGTTTAGCGAATACGTACCGGGCAAATCGACGATTTTAATGGCATGCCCTTGTGCCGTAAAAGAGACCTCGGCTTTTTCAACCGTAACGCCCGAAAAATTTCCGACTTTAAGCCTCGCGTCGGCGATCGAGTTGATGAGCATACTTTTACCGACATTCGGTTGCCCCACAAGGGCGATAATCAATTCGCTCATAGCGTCTCGATTCCGATGCGCTTGGCCTCTTCAAAGCGCAAGGCTAAAAGCGTCGTTCCGACTTCGATCTCCATCGTGCTTTTTGCCATACTCATGGCTTTGACTTCCAAGAGGCTTCCTTTTCGAAGCCCTAACGAAAAAAGCCGCTGCTTGAGTTCTCCCTCGGCATCGATTGTTTTGACCTTGCCTTTTTCTCCGGCATTAAGATCCGAGAGTGCTTTCATAATGTTCCTTCTTGATAATACTCATCAAAATTCTAAATTAAAACCGATTAAAAGCTCATTAATGTATAATTAAACCCTATAACCTAAGCGCACAAGAGGATCTTTTATGAAAGTCGGACTCATCCAACACGCCATTGAAAGCACGTCAGAAAAAACCATAGCCAAAACCGTTTCACTCATCGAAAAAGCCGCTCGTGAGGGCGCACAGCTGATCGTTTTGCAAGAGCTTCACCAAGACCGCTACTTTTGCGTCAACGAAGATGTCGCGTGTTTTGATCTTGCAAACAACTGGGAAGCAGACATCGCTTTTTGGTCAGGCATCGCCAAAGAAAACAACGTCGTTTTAGTCACATCTCTTTTTGAAAAACGCTCCGCTGGACTTTACCACAACACCGCCGTCGTCTTTGAAAAAGATGGCACCATCGCTGGCAAATACCGCAAAATGCACATCCCCGACGACCCTGGATTTTACGAGAAATTCTACTTCACCCCAGGTGACATGGGCTACAACCCCATCCAAACCAGTGTCGGCAAACTAGGACTTCTTGTCTGTTGGGATCAATGGTACCCCGAAGCCGCACGCTTAATGGCGTTAAAAGGTGCAGAAATGCTCATCTACCCCACCGCCATCGGTTGGTTTGACGAAGATATGGAAGATGAAAAACGAAGACAATGCGACGCATGGGAGACGATCCAGAGAGGTCACGCCATCGCAAATGGTTTACCGGTCATCAGCGTCAATCGTATCGGTAAAGAAGCAGACAACCACGGTGTACTTGATGGCATCCGCTTCTGGGGCAACTCCTTTGTAGCAGGCCCCCAAGGCGAAATCATCGTGAGAGCCAGCCACGACCAAGAAGAAGTGCTCATCGTCGATATAGACCTACAAAGAGGCGAACACGTCAGACGCATCTGGCCGTTTCTACGAGACCGCCGCATCGAAACTTACGGGGATTTGACGAAGCGATTTATCGACTAAACCTTTTTACATGTAGATTTTTTGAAATAAATCTAAAAAATGATCATATCGAAAACAAAACTCTAAAAAACATTTGAGTTTTTTAGAGTTTAACATATTTAATTTTTATCATACTAAAAAAGGTTTGAATCATATTGACAAAGATATAGCGTTATGATAGAATCAAAAACAATCATCGTCATAATTTGGGTATAGTTGAATGCATGCTTTTTAATTCTTATGAATTTATATTTTTATTTCTTCCCGTAACACTAATATTATATTTTTTTCTATCGAAAATTAAATTTTTATTGGCTTCTAAAGCTTGGCTAGTATTTACTTCTTTATTCTTTTATAGCTGGTGGGATATTGTTTACTTACCTCTCATTTTAGGATCGATTCTTTTTAATTTTACTATCGGATCAGCCTTTTCACATAAGACCATAAAAAATACTACGTGTAAATCTTGTAAAAAATCTATTTTAGTATTTGGTATCGTTACAAATTTAGCTCTTTTAGGCTATTTCAAATATACCAATTTCTTCATTTCCAATATTAATTCACTTTTTAATGCAAATATATTAATACCTCAAATTATTCTGCCCCTTGGCATTAGCTTTTTTACATTTACGCAAATTGCTTATTTGGTCGATACGTATAAAGGCGAAGTTAAAGAAATGGATTATCTAAACTATACTCTTTTTGTAACTTTTTTCCCTCACTTATTAGCCGGCCCCATTTTACATCATAAAGAAATGATCCCTCAATTTAATAATAAAAAAAGCAAACTCCTAAATTATAAAAACTTATCAACAGGGCTTTTTTTGTTTTCAATAGGTCTATTTAAAAAAGTAGGTATTGCCGATCGCTTTGCCGAATGGGCAAATATTGGATTTGAGAATACGGAAATGCTCTCTTTTTTTGAAGCATGGACGACAAGCCTAAGCTATACTTTCCAGCTCTATTTCGATTTTAGCGGTTATACGGATATGGCACTTGGAGTAGCATTGATGTTTAATATTCAACTCCCCGTCAATTTTAACTCACCGTATAAAGCATTAAATATTCAAGACTTTTGGCGTCGATGGCATATAACGCTTAGTCGATTTCTAAGAGATTATATCTATATAGCACTTGGAGGCAACCGTAACGGTAAGCTCCGTACGTATATCAATTTATTTACTGTATTTTTAATTGGCGGATTTTGGCATGGTGCAAGCTGGATGTTTATCATATGGGGAAGTATGCACGGTGCGGCTATTGTTATTCATAGATATTGGAATGATAATTTAAAACCTTTTTTTAAAACGATTATCGGAAAATCAAAAGATGATCTTTTCGGTCAATATACAAATATCGTAGCATGGTTTATCACATTTAATTTTATTAATTTAACTTGGATATTTTTCAGAGCAAAAGATTTAACGAAAGCTACAGATATTATCAGTGGAATGTTTGGATTCAACGGTATCGTTTTAAGCGAAAAATATTTTGTGAAATTTTCATTTCTGCGCTCATTTGTTATCGATCATCCAAAATTATTTGCCGTGAGTGCTGTAGAAAGTAATACGATTATTTATCTTCTGCTCGGTTTTATTGTGGTTTTAATGCTTCAAAATTCTAATGAAAAAACAAATTGCTTTCGACCAAGCAAAATCAATTTATTTTTTATGCTATCTATTCTTATTTATTCGATTTTTAATCTTTCTACCGTAAGCGAATTTTTGTACTTTAATTTTTAGGATCATTATTTGGGATATAGAAAATATACTTTCATAGCTCTTGGTATGTTACTTATAATTTTGCTCTACAATGCGTTTGTGTGGCATTTTTATACACAACAATGGTTTACATCTTCATCCGTTCATGTCGGTGATTTGAGTCGATTAGGATATATGCCAGATGCTGCCCATCCGAGGAAAACTTTGGTCGATCTCCCCATAACGCATAAAGAAACAACAAATTTCAACTTAGACGAGAAAGCTGAAATCGTAGTTATTGGCGATTCTTTTGCAAGTGGTGTAGCCGGTGGAAAAAATCCGAGTTTTACGGACTACATAGCAAGCCAATATAATAAAACTGTACTTAATATCGGTGAATTGCCATCAACCTCTAACTATATAGAAACCGTTGCGCTTTTAGCTAACAGCGGTTTTTTTAAAGCTATAGGAACAAAAATCGTTATTATAGAATCAACACAAAGGCAGTTAGCACGAAGATTCGCCGTACTGATAAATTTTGATAAAAACGAATCACTGGAATCTATTATAAAAATATACGGCATTAATCAAAAACTTTTAGACTATAATAATTCTCATATGCCCATATCTAATCTTCAAAATAATAGTGACGACAACGCTGCCATCAAACATAATAAAATCACTTTCATCAATAATGGAAATTTCAAATTTGCTATCAATAAAATTATTTATCTTTTTTCAGATTCAAGTCCTCTCACGAATGTCGTTATTAAAGATTTAAATCAATCATTATTTAGCACTCACATGGATAAAAAACTTCTCAATTTTCAAAGAGATATTTATATGAAAGATATTCAAGATGTCAATAATGTACAAAAAATCAATGCTAACCTAAATCAACTATCCAGAATTTTAAAAAAAGAAAATATCATACTTGCTTTTATGCCCGTCGCTTCAAAATACATCATTTATGAACCTTATATTATCAATAATAATTTGCCAAAAGATAATTTTTTCTCAATCTTAAACAGCCAATCTAGAGAATATGCCTTAATAGATACAAAAAAAATTTTAGATAGAGAAATGCCAATCAAAGATCTCTATTATGGGGACGATACGCATTGGAGTTATATTGCTTCAGATATCGTCATATCGTCCCAAGAATTTAAAGAACTTTTCCCGAAAAAAGAATAAACCAATTTCGATTTTAAAACCGTTTTTTTCGATTTCGCATAGAGTTTGCTATTGGTCAAGGTTTAGAAATGGGGTACAAGCCTTAATATCGGCATCTCTACATTTTGTAAAGCATTCACTTTCATATTATCGTTATATTTTAAATTATATTACGATACAATACGTTTCATCACCCTAAGGAGTAGTACGATGAGTGAAGTTTACTCTATCTTTTTGTCCGCCGTTTTTTCAAGTTTTATCGTCACATTGGGCATTGCAACGCTCATCGGTACGGTGTATTATCTGACGTATAAATGCTTTGCTTCGTATATTTCGTTTGACAAAATCGCGCAAGCCGGAAAGAAAAAATAACGACGTCTTTTTGTGGTTTCGTTAGCAATTGACATTACATATCCGTCCGTGACATAATTCCGACAAGTATTAAGTTTTGGCTTGATCAACACACTCAAAGGAGTTAGACATGAAGATTAGTGCACGAAATCAAATTTTAGGAAAAATCGTAGAAGTTAAAAAAGGCCCCGTAAACAGCGAAGTCATCGTGACTCCCGCAAGCGGCGAAAAAATTGTTTCCGTTATTACCAACGATGCGGTTGAAACGCTTGACTTGAAAGCGGGAAAAGAGGTCGTTTGTATTTTCAAAGCGCAAAGCGTTTTATTGGCAAAAGCGGACATCGCACTCGCCGTCAGCGCACGCAATAAAATCAAAGGAACCGTCACGGAGATTAAAAACGGAGCGGTCAATTGTGAAGTCGTCATCGCGACGCCTGCGGGCATCGTCGTGACCGCCATCGTTACCGAAGATGCAAAACAAGAGCTCTCTTTAGCTAAAGGCGACAGCGTTTACGCCATCATCAAAGCTTCCAATATTTTAGTCGGCGTTAATTAACAAGCGTTTTTGTAGGCTCATACGTTTTAAAGTACCACATCAGCGCAAACATTAGCCCTGATGTGGTCGCGATACTCTCGTCAAACATAAACTCGATCGTTTCTTCCCGTTTCAAATAAATCACTTCAATATTTTCATTGTCGATTCCGCCGCCTTCGTTGACTTTCATACTCTCGTCCAAAACGACGTAATAAAGCGTCTGACGACCTCCCGCGAAGCCCACCGCCGTGTAAAACGACGAAATTTTTTCGATTTGATTCAAAGGTACGTCATAACCCGTCTCTTCTAAAATCTCTTCTTGTGCGATTTCGATCAGACTTTTGTCTTTATCGACGATGCCCGCGCACAATTCGTACGTAAATCCGTCATGATTTTTAAGATAAATGGAAGGGCGAAACTGTTTGACGAATACGAAAGAGTCTAAGGCTTTATGGTAAAGTAAAATGGCAACGCTATTATGCGTATCGACGATATCCCAACGTTTTTCGACATTGTTGTGCATGTAGTACATGCTTTTAGGTTTAATATAACACGAATCGATACACTCCTCGATTTTGAGCACCTCAATCGTATGGTCCATTGCTTAAATCCAGCCTTTTTTCTTAAAAAATAAAATAGGCGTAATCGCCGAAAGTACCATTAAAAAGAGTGAAAAGGCGTATCCGTACTGCCAATCAAGTTCGGGCAAAACTTTGAAGTTCATTCCGTAAATGCTCGCAATCAACGTCGGCGGTAAAAAGATAACGTTCATAATCGTAAAAATTTTAATGACTTTATTTTGCTCAATATTCAAAACACCCACGAAGATGTTTTGCAAGTAGTCAAGTCTTTCAAAGTTAAATTCGGTATAGTCGATCAAAGACTTAATATCCTTAAGCATGATAACGATGTCGCCTCGAAGCGAACTATCGTCGTATTTGTTCGACTTTAAAAAAGAGGTTAAGATACGTTGTTTATCCATCAAGTTTTCGCGGATATTCATGTTGAGATCTTCAAACGAGGAGATTTTCTCCAACATCTCTTCATCGTCGTTCGTATAGTCGGTAAAAACGTGCTTACGCAAACGCGTGATGTCTTTGGAAAGTTTTTCGATGATGTCGGCATCTGCGTCGATTCTGATGTCTAAAAGTTGCGAAAAGATATAGTAACCGTTTTTAAATTCACGCGGAGCATAGTAAAAACGTTTGCTAAATTCTTCAAAGGTTTTAAGCTCTTTATAGCGAATGGAGATGAGAAGATTGCCCTGTAAAATAAACGAAACCGTTTCGTTGTGTGCACTCTCTTCCGTGGCAATCAAAAAGAAACTGTTGATTTCGATCTTTTTGTCTTCTTCCCAGTAACGAGACGAAATCTCGATCTCTTCGGACTCTTGTTTGGTCGGAAAATCGATCCCGAAGGTTTGTTCTACAAAAGCGATCTCTTCGCTTGTCGGAAGTAACATGTCAAGCCAAACGACTTTGCTTTTCTTGTCCTCGTTATCGTCAAATTCGCTTAAATCCGTAATGACTTCTAGCTTATTGCTGTTTTTAAAGAAACATCGTATCATGGACTCTTCTTCTCTTTTTTTTAAATTCTATCGCAAAACGGTTATCGTTTGCTTACATGTCGCTTTTTTTATCGAGAGGACAAACGGATTCGAAATTTTCTTCCTGTACGGGAGGAACATGGTCTTTTAAAGCCGTTTCAACTTTATTTTTCAGTGCTTTAGTATACTCTAAAAATCCGCGAAGATCGTTACCGCTTAAAGCACTTTTGGCGATTTTAACGACACTGGCGGGATTGATGGCAACATTGTTGCGGTAAAGTCCGAAATGCAGGTGCGGTCCGCTACTGAGTCCCGTATTGCCGACATATCCGATGACTTGTCCTTGTTTGACGACTTGTCCGCTACGAAGTCCTTTGGCAAAGCCGTTGAGATGTCCGTAAAGCGTTTTATAGCTGCCGTCGTGATTCACTTCGATCGTATTGCCGTAACCGCCCTTTTCGCCGACGAAATTCACGCGCCCGTTACCCGCCGATTTGACGGGCGTTCCCACGCTTGCGGCATAGTCGATACCTAAATGCGCACGGTATTTTTGCAAAATAGGATGCCAACGCATTAGCGTGAACGGCGAAGAGATGCGCGTATAATTGACGGGCGTACTGAGCAAGAAATTTTCAAGCTCTTGTCCTTTAGCATCGTAATAGCTCTCTTTATAGTAAAAAATGTAATTTTGCTTATTTTTGGTTTCAATCATCGAAACATCGATTTTAATAGAGCCGAACTGTTTTCCGAGCCTTCGCTTTTGACGATAGAGCAATACCAATTGATCGTCTTTTTTCAAATTGCGAAGATTGACGCCGCTGTCGCGAAACGATTGCGCGAATTCGTTGGCTAAAAGATTGTTTTTCGTCGCATTAACGATATCCACAAAAGGAGAATTTTGAATATCCAGAACCAAAGCATGTTCTTCCAACTGTACGGCAATCGGCTCTATCTCCATAATAAACTGATCGTTTTTTTGTTTGATATGCATCTGAAGCTCTTCGCCGATCGGAATCAAGACTTGTTCTAAAGCACTGGTATCGCTATTGCGAAGGACTTGGTATTTGATGCCCGCAATGATTTCGGCCGCTAATTCTTGCTCTTCTTTATCCAAACTGTAGTAAATCGACGAAGGAAGTTGATTGTGTTCCAAAAACGTTAAGAATGTCTCGCCTTTGGGCCATTTCAGCTCTTCTAAGTAAGCGGCGGCGGAGAAGGATAGCAGTAGCAACCACGCGATGATTAATTTAGTCATTGTCCCTCCTCGTCTGGGTGGATTTTAGCGGAACAAATCTTACAAAACGCCTAAGGAAGCCCTAAGAAGCTCCTAAAATTTTCTCCGATGGGTGCTTCGTACCGCTACGGACACCCCTTTCATAAAGCGTTATGAAAGAACTCTATAGTATAATCTTCCCTATTAAAATAAAAGGGCTAGTTAACCCTTCAAGGAGCTTCGTTTGAGTAAACTGTTTTTAGTTCTATCTCTCTTGATTATAAGTACGTTTGCAGAGGCGGAAACACTCTTTAAAGAGTATAAAACAACTGTTTTGGAAGCGGCGGACGGATACGTAACCATCCCAGATTCTCCCGACCTAGTCTTCGGTGCGAGCGGCATCGTACGTCATACGTTCGATCCTAAGACGACGGCCATTATTGCGCGTGTTGATTTAGTTAAAAAAGATGGAACAAAAGCATTGCTGAAAGTCTCTAAATTTGAGATGCTAGCGCAAAGTGCTTTTCCGGATACGGGTATCAAACCGATCGTAGGCGATGAAGTCGTCATGAATTATCTTTACGACAGAGCTTTAATCGTCGTACCGAACTACGAAGTTTATAGAAATATCACAAAACAGTACGACACGGTTACGTGGATTCATCCCGACATGGTTGCCGCTTACTTGACGAAACTCTACCGCCCGAACCCCGATAAAAAAATCTTTCAACAAGCATGTTATCAGAACTCCGCTTCATTGATTTTTTTCGGAATCAAAGATAAAGGTTATTTTGTCGATTGTCATAATTTCAATACGATCAAAACGATCCCGATCCAAAATAATTCAGAGATTGTCTTACCGTTTTACACGCGTGTGACCAACATTGAATCTTCATGGTTCAGTTGGGACAGCTCGACCATCCACGACTATAATAATTACTACGAATACCTTCTCGGACAAGCGGATAAATTAATCGGAAGCGGCGTTGACGGCATTATCGTCAAATTACCGTTCACTATCGTAGACAGAAAAGACAGCGTATGGAAAGAGTAAATTATATTAGCCATTTTAAACGCCTCTTAGGCGAAGAAAACGTCTACGACGATAAAGCCCATCTTCTGGCTTATTGTTACGACGCGACGCGCACGCGTTACCTGCCCGATGCGGTTTTATTTCCGCGCCATGAAGAAGACGTCGCGGCGATCTTGAAGTATTGTAACGAACACCGCATTATCATCACGCCTCGCGGCGCGGGAAGCGGATTTACCGGCGGTGCATTGCCGGCAGACGGCGGTATCGTTTTAGCGTTTGAAAAACATATGAACAAAATCCTTGAAATCGACATGGAAAATATGGTTGCAGTCGTACAACCGGGCGTTATTAACATGCACCTTCAAAAAGCGGTCGAAGAGCTGGGTCTTTTTTATCCGCCTGATCCGGCAAGTGAAGAGTACTCGACGCTGGGAGGAAACGTCAGCGAAAATGCGGGCGGGATGCGCGCGGCCAAATACGGCATTACCAAAGACTACGTGATGGCACTTCGTGCGGTACTTCCGAGCGGTGAAGTTATCCGTGCGGGCAAACGTACCATTAAGGACGTTGCGGGTTACAATATCGCAGGTATTTTAATCGCCAGCGAAGGAACGCTCGCCGTGATTACCGAAATCACGCTCAAACTCATCGCCAAACCGAAAACGGCACAAACCGCCATGGGGGTTTTTCCAAGCGTAGACGATGCGATGAACGCGGTTTATAAAACGATGGCATTGGGCGTAACGCCCGTTGCCATGGAGTTTTTAGATAATTATTCGATTCGTGCGGTCGAGCAAAAGTTCCACAAAGGTCTACCGATCGATGCGGGTGCTATTTTGATTACCGACGTGGACGGAAATAGCCAAGATGAATTGACCCAACAACTCGACATTATCGAAAAAGCCTTCCATGAAAACGGTTGTTCTCACTTTAAACGCGCACAAAACGAACAAGAATCCAAAGATTTGTGGTTCGCCAGACGCAATGCCAGTCAGTCCATCACGATTTACGGCAGTAAAAAACTCAACGAAGACATCACCGTTCCGCGAAGCAAGCTTCCCGCTCTTCTCAAAGCGATCGACGAAATTGCACAAAAATACAACGTCACGGTTCCGTGTTTCGGACACACGGGGGACGGCAACGTCCATACCAACGTTATGGTCGACGGAAGCGATCCGAGACAACTCGAAATCGGACATCATGCCATCGAAGAGATTTTCAAAGCTACCGTTGCTTTAGGCGGAACGCTCAGCGGCGAACACGGTATCGGACTCAGCAAAGCACCTTTTATGCATTTGGCGTTCAGCGATGCGGAGATGGAACTTTTCCGCTCGATCAAAAAAGCGTTTGATCCGAACAATATTCTCAACCCGTCCAAAATGGGGCTTTAGTGTTAAACGCGAAAGAGTGTAAAGACTTTTTCAAAACGTTAAGAGACGTAGAGCTTGCGCACTACGCCTCTTCGTTAAGCTTTCATACGATTCTTTCGTTAATTCCTATTTTACTCGTAACCTTTAGCATTTTTACCAAAATGCCTCTGTTTGAAGTCTACTACGAAAAACTTCAAGGATTTATCTTTAGTTCGTTGATTCCGACCCAACAAGACGTTATGATACGCTACTTGCGCGATTTTATGGAAAACACCGGCAATATGGGCGTCGTAGGACTTATTTTCGTGGTCTATATCTCGGTTATGTTCTTTTTGGATTACGAAAAAATCGTCAGCAAAATCTTTGAAATTCCGACGCGCAGTTTTTGGGAAGCCCTTTCAACCTATTGGACGACGGTAACGTTAATGCCCTTGGGGCTTATCGTCTTTTTTTACGTTCAATCGTTTGTGACGAGCGACTCGCCTTTGGTCATCAATCTGATGGCATATGCCGTCATCTGGCTACTCTTTTTTACGCTTTACAGTATCTCCGCCAAAATCAAGATTTATCTTAAAAGCGTGCTAATCGCTTCGTTTATCGCTTCATTGTGTTGGTATTGCTCCAAAATCGTCTTCGTCTTTTACGTCACGTACAACAAAACTTACCTTAGCATCTACGGCTCTTTTAGTATTTTACTTTTTTTCTTCATCTGGATTTACCTCTCGTGGTTGATCTACCTTTACGGCTTAAAACTATGTTTTTTACTGAATCAAAAAGAGACTCGCTCCGCTCAAGCCTAAACAGACGAACACAAGGCTTTTAAAACGAATCGCACCCAACGATAAAAGAATAAAAAGCACTAAAAACCATACGGGAAAGTTGAGAACGTAATGCGTTGAGGGTACGCTTAAAAACGCTAAAAGCACGTCATCGAGAATCGCTCCGTACCCCAAGATATGCAACAAAACTCCCACAGGATAAAACGCTACGAATACCAAGCTCGTGATCGGCGTCGTCAATTGTAAAAACGTAAAAACGGGAAAAAACGTATGTACAAGCGGAAGCATCAAGAAAAAAACGCCTAAATCGATGAAAAACACCAACATACTTTTCGGAAGTGCCCCGAAATGATGTAAGAATAAAAAAAGATAAAACACGCCTGCAACGGAAAACCAAAACGAAAGCGAAAACCAAAGAGAAGGAAAAAGTGCGAGTAAAAACAACGATGTCAGCCCGAGCGTTCCGAAGGAAAGGAGTTTAATACCGCGGGAAAAGAGGAAAAAGCCAAAGAGGCTCATCGCAAAAGCCCTTAAAAACGAAGGCATAAAATCAAGCACGACCATATACCCGAACAAAACGCTAAAAACAATACAACTCAAATCAAACGTCGCGTTACGATACGGAAAATAGCGGCTTTGAAAAAAGCGATAGATCGGACGAAGAAAGAAAAAAAGTAAAAAGCTAATCACGCCGACGTTATAGCCGCTGATCGCAATCAAATGTGAAATACCCCATTTTTGGACTTCATCGCGCAACTCTTTGGAAATCGGCGTGGCAAAAAAGAGCGTTTGATAAAGCTCGGCAATTTTTTCGTTTTCGTGTTGCTCGGCAATAAAACGGTAGAACGCTTTCGCATTCCACGGCGGATCGTCTTCATAGATTTCGTATACCGAAAGATTGGGTGCGTAAAAACCTTTCACGTAATCGTAAAAGCTCACCTTATCGACTTTCAACGTGACTTTGACCCTGCTTTGAAAACCGACGTTCATTGCACGCCACGAGGTCGTGTAAACTTCCGCGCCGTTAGCGTCTAATTTGAGTTTTAAAACGTCGTACGTTTTGCCTTTTTCGTTGGTCTTTCGGTAATGATTTAAAACGGTAGCTTTTCCTACATGTAAAGATTCTTTGACGAGCGTTTGATAGCGGTAAAACTCAAAAGATAAGGAGATAAAAGCAATGCAAACAACCGCTCCTATAAAAACAAAAAACTCTTTTTTGTTCGCAAAGAGCGGTAGGTCGCGCATTACAACGGCGGTAAGTCGATTTTGGCTTCGGGAGGATTGATCGAAGCGTTATACTGCACTACTTCAATCGGAATACCCATTTTACGGTCCACGAAACGGGTGCATGCTTTTTGAAAGACGAGATTTGCCACGCCCACGGGACCGTTTCTGTTTTTACCGACGATCACTTCGGCGTCTTCTTCGGGTTTTTCAAAAAAGTTGCTTTTATACTCTTTGCCTTCGGTTCGTGCTTTTTGCTCTTTTTCTTTCTCTTCGCGAATTTTATACACATCGTCGCGATAGACGAATAAGATCATATCGGCATCTTGTTCGATGGCTCCAGATTCACGAAGATCGCTGAGCATCGGTCGTTTATCGCTTCGTGCTTCCAAACCGCGGTTGAGCTGAGAAAGTGCAATGATCGGAATGCTTAGCTCACGTGCCAAAAGCTTTAACCCGCGGCTAATGTCGCTGACTTCCAAATGCCGATCACGATTGCCGCCGGAGGTCATCAACTGCAAATAATCGATAATCGCCAACGAAATTTCAGGGTGTTGGGATTTGAGCTTTCGCAGTTTTGCACGCACTTGGTGAATGTCCACCGAGCCGTTATCGTCGACGAAAAATTTACGCTTGCTCATCTCGTCCGCCGCGCGCGTCAAGTGTCCCCACTGCTCGTCGTTCATATCGCCGACTTTGAGCTTTTGAAGTGGAATCGACGTTTTGGCGCTGAGCATCCTTAGCATCAACTGTTCAGCGGGCATTTCCAATGAAAAGATCGCCACGCCGCGCCCTTCGTTTAGAGCATTTTGAGCCAAGTTGAGACAAAATGCGGTTTTGCCCATCGCCGGACGTGCCGCGACGATGATGAGATCGCCTTCGCCGAAACCGGTGGTCAGCTTATTGATCTCGGCGAAGCCCGTATCGACGCCGACAACACCCGAATTACCGCGTTTTTTCATCTCATGAATGTGCGCAATGGTTGCATGCGTCATCTCAGGCGATTCACGAAATTCTCGAGAGCTGTTCTCTTGCGTAATTTGGTAAAGTTTTTGCTGAACCAAGTCTACGACGTCGCTGGAGGGAAGGTCTTTTTCAACCGCGATTTCTTTGATGTCGCTGGTTAGTTGCACCAATTCCCGCTTAATTGCTTTTTCTTTAATCTCCTCAACGTACGCTTTGGTTGCCGGAAGCGGATTGGTCGAGAGGATTTCAAGCATCGCGTCTTCGTCGAATCGTCCTTGTTGATTCAGCTTTTTTTTGATGAACTCTTCATCGATCGGTAAATCTTCCCGCTCGCATGCTTCCATCGCTTCGTAAATATAGCGATGGCTCGGTAGGTAAAAATCTTTTGCGCTCAGGTTTGCCGCAACATCTTCAAATGTTGCGGGATTAAACAAAATAGAGCTTAAAACGGAACGCTCGATGTTGATATTGTGGAGATTATTCACGCTTTATACTCCTTGGCGGCACATTCGACAGCTTCTAAAAAAATATCGACCAAATTTTCTTCCTTGAGCTTGGCGACGACTTCGCCTTTGACCATCACGAGTCCTTGTCCTTTTCCAAAAGCAATGGCGACGTCGGCGTGTTTGGCTTCGCCGATGGCATTGACCACGCATCCCATGACCGAAATGTTGAGCGGTGCTTTAATGTGCTTCGTACGACGTTCCACTTCGGCGACGGCATTGACGAGGTTGGCTTCCAAACGTCCGCACGTCGGGCATGAAATGATGTTGAGACCTTCGGCTTGCACGCCGCTGTCTTTTAAAATAGCCCGCCCTACTTTGATCTCTTCTTCCAACTCTCCCGTAATCGACACGCGTAAGGTATCGCCGATACCTTCTAGTAAAAGCGTTCCTAACGCAATGGAAGATTTGACGGTCGAATGAAAGAGCGTGCCCGCTTCGGTGACGCCTAAATGAAACGGGTAATCGACCAAAGGTCGAAGCATACGGTATGCTTCGACGGTACGTTCGACGTCGCTGGCTTTGAGGGAAACTTTCATATTGGTAAAGCCTAAGTCTTCAAGGTATTTGATATTATAGAGTGCCGATTCGACCATCCCTTTGGAGGTCGGGCCGTACTTTTCGTCGAACTCTTTTTCCAAACTGCCGCTGTTGACGCCGATACGAATCGGAATGCCTCTTTCGTTGCACGCCTTAACGACCTCTTTCACGCGCTCTTTATTGCCGATATTCCCCGGATTGATGCGAATACAGTCCACGACTTCTGCGGCAATGAGTGCCAAACGGTAGTTAAAATGAATATCCGCAACCAGAGGGAGTGAACTTTGCGCTTTGATGCTTTTAAGAGCACGCGCGTCTTCTTCGTTGGGAACGGCGACGCGAACGATGTCGCATCCGGCAAAATGCAATCGGCGTATTTGCTCAACCGTCGCATCCACGTCGTGCGTTTTGGAGAACGTCATCGATTGGACGGGTATTTTGGCATCGCCGCCGATGGGTACGTTGCCGACAAAAATTTGTTTGGTAGGGTAGCGTTTTATCATGATTGATCCAACTTTATCGTATCTGTAACATTCATTTCTCAAAACGACTCTCTACGGTAGAAACTATACGTTCCCTTGGAGATCGTGTTTCATACGCCGTTGTTACAGAGGGTTTGAGAATAGAAAAGATTATACACTTTTTGTTTTTAAGAAAAAGACAGTGGATCCATATCGGCTTCGACATGTAAGGATCGAAGCGCATGGGCAAATTCGAGCAAAGCTTTGGACGAATCGCTTCTTGCCAAAAGCTCGTAACGGTATTTACCCGCGATTTTTGCAATCGTTGCTTTACCGAATCCTACGACTTCGACGTTGGGAAATTGTACGGCAACGCGTGCCGTTTGCTCGATAATCGCTTGGGCTTTTTCTTCCTTCGTATGGGAACTCATCAATCGAAGCATCTTTTTAAACGGCGGATAAAGTCCTTTTCGATTGTGGGCTTCTTCGTGCAAAAACGCTTCAAAATCGTCTAAATAACGCTTGAAAAAATCGGCGTTTTTGGTTTGAATCAACACCTCACCGTAACCTTTTCGTCCGCTTCTTCCCGCGATTTGTTTGACCAACGCCAACGTTTTTTCTCGCGCCCGAAAATCGCTCATCCCCAAGAGCGCGTCGATGCCTAAAATAACGGCCAGTCCGACGTCGTGATAATCGTGCCCTTTGGAGAGCATTTGCGTTCCGACCATCATATCGATTTGATGCTCGTTAAAGCGCGTTAAAATCTCGCTTAAATGCTTTTCGGTACGCACGACGTCACGATCAAATTGCTGAACGACAAACCCTTCAAAATGTGCTTGTAGCTTTTGAGCGACTTCCGCCGTTCCCAAACGCTCGGCGATGATCTCGTCGTGACCGCACGTCGGGCAAACGCTCGGAATCGTTTCGGCGTAATTACAATAATGACACTTCAACGCGTTTGAGGCATGGTGCAAACTCATCGCGACGCTGCAAAACGGACATTCGATATGCGCGCCGCACTTTTTACATGTCACGTATTTGAAGTTGGCACGCGTCGGCAAAAAGACGACGACTTGGCGGCGTGCCTGAAGCGCATTGTGAATCGCTTGCGTCATGACGTATGAAATGCCGTGTTCGCCTTCGTCGTAAAAAATTCTGTTTTGCGAAGGGAAAAACGTCCCTTTCAGACGAAACGTCGGCAGTTTGTGAAAGCTTCCAAGGCTTGGCGTCGCCGAACCCAAAAGCACGCGAATACCCAGTTTTTGCCCGAACAAAAGAGCCAAGTCTTTGGCGTTATAGCGAGGTCGTGAGCCCGATTTGTAGCTCTCGTCGTGTTCTTCGTCTACGACGATAAGTCCTAAATGCGAAAACGGTAAAAAAAGTGCCGAACGCGTTCCCGCCACGATAGCGATTTTCCCCTCTTGAAGATCGCTTAAAATCTGCTCTTTTTTCTTTGCGCTGATTTTGGAGTGCCAAATCGCGACATGTGAACCGAAATGCTTCCTCAAACGTTCTTTCATCTGCGGCGTCAAGCCGATCTCCGGAAGTAAAAAGATCGCTTGTTTGCCCTCATCGATGCATTGTTCGAAAAGTTTCATATAGATTTCGGTTTTACCGCTTCCCGTATCTCCGAAAAGAAGGGAGGAAGAGTGTGCCTGAGTAAAATCCAACGCTTTTTGCTGTTCCGAAGAAAGCACAATCGACGTTTTCGTTGGCGCCTTAAGCTCGAAAGACGTATGCGCGTGAGGAATGAACAACGCTAAGGCTTCGCCTATGGAACAGACGTAATACTCCGCAATAAAACGAGCAAGCTCGATGATTTTAGAAGGATAAAAAAGCCGACACGTCAGCGCAATACGCTCACATGTAAAGGAGGGTTTTTCGACGCTTTCCAAAACGACGCCGCGCACCGTTTTGCGCGAAAGAGGCACTTCGACCGCTTCGCCTATGCGAAGCTCTTCCTCACATGCATAAGTTAAAGGCGAAAGCGGAGATTTGAGAAGGGAGATTTGGTAGTAAAACACACGTATTTATTTGGTTAACAACGCACAATCGTTATCATTCGCCGCATTGTGTATGCAATCAAAACTACCCGTTGCTCTCGTATAATTAAAATCGACAAAACGCGCGTTGCTGATATAATAGCGATAAGTCGTAGTCGCACCGTTGGCAGTTCGTTTCATCCAGTTACCGCCGGTTGCTTTAGCATAAAGCGGGTATTGAAGGATATTAATCGTTGCATTTCCGTCAAACAAAGATACATTTTCCGTATTGGCAGCCTCATCATCGAGAATTTGGGGATAAGCGACCGTACCGTTGAGCATATTTTTAGCGCGTTCATTCGCGATAGCGGAACGAATCGCAGAGACGTTGCTCTGCCCTCGTGCAATTTTGGCATCTTCCAAAAACGGTGCCATTTTCGGAAAAGCCACGGCACTTAAAATGCCCAAAACAACGATAATAAAAACAAGTTCGATCATGGTAAATGCGGATTTCATCACTGATACCTTTTTACGTTAAGAGCGGAATATCGCTCTTAACGTGTTTCAAACTAAAATGAAGATTTAGAAGTATTAAAGTCGCCATCTTTAAAACCGGTATTCTTATTACTATACCAAAAACGCGGTGCTTCCGTTGAGTTACCGTCACGACCATAAATATAAATTGAATTTGTTGAGTCTGCTAAAACTTGACAGTTTACCGCTGCTGTTTTCGTTGTAGCAAGACAATTCCCAAGAGCCGTTCCTAAATCTGTATTTACTACACTAAAATTATTTGGGATTTCAATATAATATTCTAACGTCTTTTTCGCATCCCCTGTTGCTAGTGCATTTAATGCAACGCTTACATTTCCATCATAAGCCACTTGTGCTTTTGCCCAAATATTCGGTACAACAACGCTATTGAGTTGTGCTACCAATTCACCCGCTTTTGCCAAACGTGCTTGCTCTTGAACACCGACCATTCTCGGCAATGCCACCGCCGCCAAGATACCTAAAATAACAATGACGAAGATCAATTCGATCATCGTAAAACCTTTTCTCATGAAAACTCCTTGTTATGGTGTTTGCCAATACACTTATTGACATTGTTAGGATTATAATGAAATGAACGTAAAGCCTAACTTAAAGCTCGTCTAGCTTTCGTACCAATTGAGCGATTTCGTTTTCCAACATAAAAGCGTCGTAGCATTTACCGACATACGCAAACAGCAACTCTTTAGGATCGATGGTGCTTCTATTTTTAAAACGCTCTTTAAAGTCTTTTTCAAATTGAACGGCAAAATCGCCCTCCAACTTAATATCGTAATCTTTGCCGCCGAGGCTGATCGTAATTTTATTCATTTTTTCAGTACGGCTTCGATTTTGCTGAGAAGGTCGTCGGCATTGACGTCTTTACTGATAAGATCGTTTTCCAGTTTGGCGATCTGTACGCTTTTGGCTTCGCTTTGAGCCTTTTCTTTGACGAGTTCTTGACGTAAAAACTCGTTTTGCGTTTGCAGTTCTTGATACTTTTCGATCAATTCGCCGATTTTTTGCGTTAAAACGTTGATGGTTTGCTCTTGCATTTAAGGCTCCATGGTGGACTGTTTGCTATAATTGTAACAAAATTATTCCCAAAGTGTCTATATGAACCCTTTTCACATTCAAAGTCCTTATCAACCCTCCGGCGATCAACCCGAAGCAATCGCTAAGCTCAGCGCATCCATCCAAAAAGGCAATCGCTACCAAACGCTCATCGGCGTGACCGGAAGCGGCAAAACGTACACGATGGCGCAGATCATTCAAACGCTTCAAATGCCCACGTTGATTATGACGCACAACAAAACCCTTGCCGCCCAACTTTACAGTGAATTTAAAGGTTTTTTTCCTCAAAACCACGTGGAATATTTTATCAGTTACTACGACTATTATCAGCCCGAAGCCTATATTCCGCGAAGCGATCTTTTCATCGAGAAAGACAGTTCGATCAACGAAGAACTTGAGAGGTTGCGTCTCAGTGCCACCGCTTCGTTGCTTTCGTATCGCGACGTCATTTGCGTCGCCTCGGTCTCCGCCAACTACGGATTGGGCAATCCGCACGAATACAAAAAAATGGTACAAATCATCGAAAAAGGGGTTTCGATCAACCAAAAAACCCTGCTTTTACGTTTGGTCGATATGGGGTATAAACGCAACGACGTCTATTTCGATCGGGGCTGTTTCAGGGTCAACGGCGACATCGTCGATATCTATCCCGCCTACAACGAAGAAGAGGCGATACGGGTTGAATTTTTCGGCGACGAAGTTGAGAGCATCTACTATTTTGACGTTTTGCTCAATCAAAAAAGACACTCCCTCACCAAAGTCGTTATCTACGCCGCCAATCAATTTATCGTCGGACACGAACGCCTTCAACTTGCCATCAAACAGATCGAAACAGAGCTCGAAGAGCGTTTGGCGTTTTTGAAACAAGAGGACAAACTGGTCGAATACCAACGCCTCAAACAACGCGTCGAATTTGATCTTGAAATGCTCCAAAGTACGGGCATGTGCAAAGGCATCGAAAACTATGCGCGCTATCTCACCGGCATCGAAGCGGGCGGCACACCCTACTCGCTTTTCGATTACTTTGAAGCCATGAACGAAGAGTACCTCGTCATCGTCGACGAATCCCATGTCAGTCTACCGCAATTTCGCGGTATGTTTGCGGGCGATCGCAGTCGCAAAGAGGTCTTGGTAGAGTACGGTTTTAGGCTTCCGAGTGCGTTGGACAACCGTCCGTTAATGTTCGACGAGTTTATCCGTAAAGCACCGCGTTATTTGTTCGTCAGTGCCACGCCCAAAGAGTTGGAGTTGGAACTCAGCGGCGAAAATACCGCCGAACAGATCATCCGTCCGACGGGATTACTCGATCCCGAAGTGGAAATCTTAAGCAGTAAACATCAAGTCGAAACGCTCTACGACGAGATCAAAAAAGTTACATGTAAAGACGAAAAAGTGCTCGTAACCGTGCTTACGAAAAAAATGGCGGAAGAGCTCACGCGCTACTACGCCGATCTTGGCATCAAGATCAAGTATATGCACTCGGAAATCGACGCGATCGAACGCAATCAAATCATTCGCGCACTGCGTAACGGGGAATTCGACGTCTTGGTGGGCATCAACCTTTTACGGGAGGGGCTAGATCTACCCGAAGTCTCTTTAGTCGCCATTTTGGACGCCGATAAAGAGGGGTTTTTACGCTCCGAAACCAGCCTCATCCAAACGATGGGACGCGCCGCGCGCAACGTGAACGGTCGGGTACTGATGTTCGCGGAAAAGATTACCGATTCGATGCAAAAAGCGATTGAAACGACGATGCGAAGGCGCGCACTTCAAGAAGCGTTCAACCAAGAACACGGCATTACCCCGCACAGCACAACCCGCAAGATGGACGAAAATCTTAAACTTGAAGAGCAAGCCGAACTCTACAACGTTTATTCCAAAACGGATAAAATTCCGCCTTCGGAAAAGAAAAAAATCATCGCCGAACTGACCAAATCGATGATGGAAGCGGCAAAAATTTTAGAGTTTGAAAAAGCCGCCAAACTGCGCGACCAAATTGAGAAACTCAAAAAAGCATAATATTTAAACATCCGCTCGTTACCTTTTTATAACCTTTTTTCGATAAAATATCCCCACTTTTTATAAAGGATAAGACGTGCCTGATTTAAACGACTCTAGCTTATATCTCAATCGCGAGCTTTCATGGCTCAAATTTAACACCAGAGTCCTCGCCCAATCGATGAAAAAAGAGTTACCTCTGTTTGAACGACTCAAATTTTTAGCGATTTACGCTACCAATCTCGACGAATTTTACATGATTCGCGTGGCGGGACTGAAACAGCTTTTTAGTGCCGGCGTCATCGAAACGGGAGCCGATCAAAAAACACCCCTCGATCAGTTACGTGAAATCAGAGCCTACCTCGCAAGCGAAAAAGAGGTGATTCAAAGCAGCTACGAAGAGATCGTCGCCGATTTGGAAAAAGAGAATCTTTACATCAAGAACTACCATGAGTTAGGTCCGGTATTGGCGCGTCAGGCAAACGACTATTTCTTTTCCAACATCCTGCCCGTGATCGTTCCTATCGCCGTTAATGCGACCCATCCGTTTCCGCACCTCAACAATCTAAGCTTTTCCTTAGCGGTCAAACTCCAAGACGGCGAGAGCGAAGAAGAAGGCAATTACAAATACGGAATGATACGCATTCCGCGTGTTTTGCCGCGCTTTTTCCAAGCAGGCGAAAACACGTACGTTCCGATCGAATCGATCGTCAAAAAACACGTCGAAGAGATTTTTCCAGGCTATAGACTCGTCGCTTCCGCCGCATTTCGCGTAACGCGCAACGCCGATATGGTCATTGAAGAAGAGGAAGCCGACGACTTTATGATGATTATGGAGCAAGGGCTCAAACTCAGACGTAAAGGTGCGTTTGTTCGCCTCAATATCGAAGAGGGAGCGGATCCCGATATTTTAGAGTTTTTGAATTCGCACATGCAAATTTTCTTCAAAGACATTTACACTTACAAAATTCCGCTCAATTTAGGAGCGTTATGGCAAATCGTCGGCAATAAAGACTTTTCGCACTTAACCCTACCGCCGTACAACCCGAAAGTCTTACCGCCTTTTGATAGCAACGAATCGGTTTTCAAAGTCATCGATAAAGGCGACGTATTGTTGTTTCACCCTTACGAGAGCTTCGATCCGGTTTTAAAACTCATCAAAGAAGCATCCAAAGACCCCAAAGTCATTTCGATTCGTATGACGCTCTATCGCGTAGAGAAGAACTCTCAAATCGTCCAAGCGTTGATCGATGCGGCAAACGAGGGGAAACAGGTCACCGCCGTCGTGGAACTCAAAGCGCGTTTTGACGAAGAAAACAACTTGCATTGGGCTAAAGCGTTAGAGCAAGCCGGAGCACATGTCGTTTACGGCATTACGGGTTTTAAAGTTCATGCAAAAATCGCGCAAGTCATTCGTCAAGAAGAAGACGGTAAGCTCAAATTTTACATGCATCTAAGCACCGGCAACTACAACGGAGCGACCGCCAAGGTCTATACCGACACCAGTTTCTTTACATGTAAAGAGGATTTTGCCAAAGACGGAACGACGTTTTTTCATATTCTCTCCGGTTTTTCTAAGTATAAAAAACTTCAAACGCTTTCGATGTCTCCGACGCAAATCAAGCCTAAAGTCGTCAGTTTGATTCATAACGAAGCCAAATTCGGCGCGGAGGGTCGTATTATCGTCAAAATGAACTCTTTGGTCGATCCCGACGTCATTCAAGCTTTGTATGAAGCTTCGATGGCAGGCGTTCAAATCGATATTATCGCTCGAGGTATTTGTTGTTTGCGTCCCGGCGTTGCGGGTATCAGCGAAACGATTCGCGTTAAATCGATCGTCGGCAAATATTTAGAACATGCGCGTATTTTTTATTTTAAAAATGCCGAGCCGACCACGACGTTTATTTCGAGTGCGGATTGGATGCCTCGAAACTTAGAGCGACGTTTGGAGCTGATGACGCCGATTTTCGACAAAGCCTTGCAGCAAAAGCTCTTTGAAATTTTACAATTGCAGCTCAACGACAATGCGCTTAGTTGGAATCTAGGAAGCAACGGAGACTACGTTGAAGCCGTCAGCGGCGATGAAAAATCGATTAATAACCATACGATTTTGGAAGATTATATGAACAAAATCTACAAAGCGCAAAAGAAAGACAGTACGCACAGAGCCGAAAAGTTGGTCAAACGTCTTTTTAAAGAGAGTTAAGCGTGGTCATCGCATTTCAAGGAGTGACGCCTCGCATTCACGAAAGCGTCTTCCTTGCCCCGAGTGCAGACGTCATCGGCGACGTTTGTATCGGAGAAAATAGCTCCGTATGGTTTGGGTGCGTCATTCGAGGCGACGTCAATCGCATTCGTATCGGACGCAATACGAACATTCAAGATTTAAGTATGGTTCACGTGACGCATTACACGCGCGAAGACAGACGGGATGGATTTGAAACCGTGATCGGCGATAACGTCACGATCGCTCATCGGGTTATGCTACACGGCTGTACGATCGAAAACAACTGTCTGATCGGTATGAGTGCGACGATTCTTGACGGTGCGATCATCGGCGAATCGTCGATCGTCGGAGCCGGATCGCTCGTCACGAAAAACAAAGTCTTTCCTCCGCGTTCGCTCATTATGGGAAATCCCGCAAAATTCGTGCGTGAATTAAACGAACACGAAATCGACTCACTCATTCGATCGGCAGAAAATTACGTTCGTTTTAAAGCGTTGTACTCGATTTAAACGACGCGTCTTTCTCTTTTTTACGCTTTTTGAGGTGTTGCGGTTTCGTAAAAGCGATGAGTTCTTCAACGGTTTGAACCGATTCGGGCAGTTTTTCCAACGCTTTAAAAAATACTTCCGCCGTCGCTTTGGCATCACACAGTGCGCGATGGTGATGCTCAAAACCGATTCCCAAATACTCCGTCAAAGCACCCAATCCGTATTTCGGTGCTTCGATACATTTACGCGAAAGCTCTATCGTATCAAGCTTTCGATTGAGTAACGGTCCAAATCCGGCCTGTTCGAGCGCGTACGAAATAAAATAGTAGTCAAAATTAACGTTGTGGGCAACAAAAACCGCATCTTTCAAAAAAAGCCGAAACGACTCGAGCACGTGACGGAGCGGCGGAGCTTTTTGAAGTTCTTCAAGCGTAATACCCGTTAATTGCTCGATGCTCTCCGGCAATACGTCCGCTTTGGCAAGAGAAGAAAACTCGTCGATCACGACACCGTTTTCGATCATAACCGCCCCGATTTCGATAATTTGATGAAGACTCGGCTTGCTTCCGTTGGCTTCGATGTCGACGACGCAAAATTTGCCTTTGGAAATGCTCGTATCAACCGTCTCTAAACTAAACGCATAATTGGAATACTTCATCAAAGGAAGCCCTAAAAGCTTTAACATGTTCACGTCTTCGACGTCGATATGCTCTAGCTCTTTAAACGTACGCATTTTGGCGAAAAATTCTTTATGAAAAACCGGCTTTTGCACCATTTTCGTAATATACGTATCCAAAGGTCTCACGCTTTTGCCTTGTGAAGGAATGCGCGAATTTTGGCATGATCTTTTAAGCCTTTGCTCTTTTCGACGCCGCTGCTCACATCCGCGCCGTAAAAGCCTAAGGCTTTAACGCGCTCGATATTTTCAGGATTTAAGCCGCCGGCTAGAATAATATTTTCCCTATCGGCGTTTTCAAACCACGAAAGATCGATTCGCTTTCCCTCTCCGCCGTAACTTTCCACATAGGCGTCCACCAATCGAATCGAGCCTTCGTAACGTGCAACGTCCGTAGGATTTTGCGCGCGAACGACCCGTACGTACGGTACATGTAAAGCACTTAAAAACGCATCGTCCGCGTCAAAATGAATCTGTGCCGTATCCATTCGCGCTTGTTGGCATATCAGGTTGATTTCTTCGGCAGAGACATCGACAAAAAGGCCGATTTTTTTGACATGTAAAGGCAGTTTGTCCGCAATCGCTTTCGCTTCTTCGGGACGAATATAACGCGGAGATTTCGGATAAAAAACAAATCCTAGCGCATCGGCTTGTGCATCGATCGCACACCGTGCGTCTTCAAGATTGGTAATACCGCAAATTTTGACCCACATTCTTAAACTTTTAAAGAATTGATTGCGTTTTGATAATCGTCGGAACCGAAAACGTAATTGCCCGCAACGACGATGTCGACACCCGCATCGGCTAAAGCTTTAACGTTCGTATCGTTAACGCCGCCGTCGACTTCGATCAACGTTTTGGCATTGCGTTTGACAATCATCTCTTTTAAGATTAAAGCTTTTTCCAGAACGCTCGGAATAAATTTTTGTCCGCCGAATCCGGGATTGACGCTCATTAAAAGCACCATATCCAAATCTTCGAGTAAATATTCGATCAGAGACGGCGGCGTATGCGGATTGAGCACGATTGCCGGAGAAATACCGTAATCGCGTATTTTTTGAATCAATCGGTGCGGATGTTTTTCTTCTTCAATATGAAACGAAAGATACCGTGGTTTTAAAGAAGCGAATAGATCGACAAAAAAAGGATTGTTTTCGACCATCAAATGAATATCCAAAGGCTTGGTCGCCGCCTTGGCTACGGCATTGACGACGACGGGGCCTATCGTTAAGTTCGGTACGAAATGCCCGTCCATAACATCGACATGTACCAAATCGCATCCTGCCGTACAAATTGCCTTGATCTCATCGTTTAACTTTCCAAAATCAGCAGAAAGGATACTCGGAGCCACTAACATTATCAAAACCTTTATGAAAAAAATCAAAGCACAAAGGCGAACGGGCGTCGATTGAGGATGGTATCGGTATTCACGTAGCCCTCAACGCGTTACTCGCAAAGCGCACACACGTTCGTCGAAACTTTTAAATTAAAATTGTATCTAAATTTATAAAATTTTTGCTATAATCTTCGGCTCACTAAATTAAGTAGTTCTTTTGCTTTTTTAGTGTAAAATTCACGACAAAAAATTTCTAAGGATATCGATATGGCAAGAAAATGCGCTATTACGGGTAAAGGCCCTATGGTTGGTAACAACGTAAGCCATGCGAACAACAAAACTAAAAGAAGATTCCTTCCTAACTTAAGAACCGTCCGCGTGACGCTTGAAGACGGAACGACTAAGAAAATTAGAATTGCTGCTTCGACACTTCGCACCATGAAGAAAAACGGCTAAAATTTCTCCGTTCACGGGGAAATTTTACGCTTATTTTTCCGTCACTTTCTCTATTGACTACACTTTAATAAAAATCCAAAAGGATTTACCGATGTTTACACTGCTTCCTGTTCAAAACGGATTGGATAACATTGAGGGCTTCTTTTGCCAAGGCGTTCACGCGGGCTTTAAACCCAACCGTAAAGAGGACGTTGCGTTTATTCGCACCGACGAGCCGTGCGACGTTAGCGGCGTTTTCACGAGTAATGTTTTTCAAGCCGCGCCTATTAAACACTTCTTACGCTATCCCAAAGGCTTTCAAACCAACTTTATTTTAATGAACGCCAAAAACGCTAATGCGATGACGGGAGAAAAAGGAATCGAAGATATCGATACTTTGTTTACCAAGCTTCAAGCGATTTTCCCGAACGTGCAACATCCTATCATGAGTTCGACGGGCGTCATCGGCTATCGTCTCAACGTCGATAAGTTGGCTCTTGCATTTGAAAAATTCGACTTTAACGCCAAAGATTCGCATTCGACGGCATCGGCGATTATGACCACCGACTCTTTTAAAAAAGAGCTCTGCTTTAAAGTCATTCTGGAAGACGGAAGCTTCTTTCATATCGCCGCCATTTGTAAAGGTGCGGGGATGATTAATCCCGCAATGGCAACGATGCTTTGTTTTATTTTGACCGATGCGGCAATTCCGAAAACCGATATGGATGCTTTGTTATTACCTGCCGTCCAAGCATCGTTCAACGCCGTCAGCGTAGACGGAGATACTTCGACGAACGATACGGTTTTACTTTTAAGTTCTCGTAAAAGCGGTGTTTACGATAAAGAAGCCTTTAACGAAGCCCTTAAACGTATCACGCAGGAGTTAAGTTTGATGTTGGTTCGAGACGGAGAAGGCTCAACCAAAGTGGTTGCTTTCGAAGTGAGCGGTGCAAAAAATAACGAAGAAGCCGAGCGTGCGGCAAAAGCACTTAGCAACTCGCTTTTAGTGAAAACCGCACTTTTCGGCGAAGATCCCAATTGGGGACGTATCGCTTCGACGATCGGAGCAAGCGGTATTACATGTAACGAAGAGAGCTTAGTCATTCACTACGACGACGTTTTGATTTATTCGAAAGAGCAACGCTCGCTTGACGAGCAAACGGAAACAAAAGCGGCGGAAGTAATGAAAAAAGCGTCGTTTCGTATCCGTTGCGAACTGGGAATCGCAGACGGCTCTTTTACCGCCTACGGGTGCGATTTAGGACACCGATACGTCGAAATCAATGCGGATTATAGAACTTAGCCCTAAGATTAAGTACTTTTAGGTAAAATAAAACAAATATAAAAGGAGAAGCCATGCTACACGAGTACCGAGATATTATCTCAAAATTAAAATTGGACAACGCCCACTTCGCAAAAATTTTTGAACGACATAATGAACTCGACCAAAAAATCACCGATGCCGATGCGGGTAGAGAACATATCGGCGATGCCGAGCTTGACGCACTTAAAAAAGAAAAACTTAAACTTAAAGATGAAGCGTACGCTATGATTCTTGCGTACAAAAAAGAGCATAACCTTTAATCAACCCGTTTGGGCTTAAATGCCCAAACGTCCTACTTCGACGACCTTTCCTCGACTGTTTTCTTTACAATATTCTACGATTTTACCGTGAAAGCGCGCATAGAGTTCGTGTACGGAGATTTCTTTACCGTAAAGTTTCCGTATCGCCGTAGTCTTATCCAATCCCTCTAGCATCCACGATTGAAGGGCTTCGTAGCTTTCAAAATCGTACCCGAATGCATTGAGAAGCCTTGCCGTATAGGCATCGACGACCAATGCTTCTTGATAACAGGCATAACATAAAATCGAATCCGCACTCTCTTCTCCGATCCCTTTTTGTTCCAATAGCCATTCGCGCGTAACCTGTGTTTGAAACGTTGGAAAATCATTGAACGTTTCAAGAATCGCTTTGGACAACGTACGAAGATTTTTAGCTTTGGTATTGTAAAAACCGCTCGGTTTGATGCATTCCGCTAAAGTCTCAAGTTCCGATTGAACGAGAACATCGAGACTGTCGACACCGCATTTTTCCAGATTTTCAATACTCTTTTCGACTTTTTCCCATTTAGCCTGCTGGGTTAAAATCGCACCGACGACGACCCAAAACGTTCCCGATCGCGGCCACCAAAAAGGATCGCGCGTTGATTTAGGATACCCTGCCTTTTTTAATGCACATAAAAGCTCAAAACTATCGTTCATATATCGCCTTTGTCAATTGACGCTCTTGGTCGTCGAAAACACGTATTTTAAATGCATCGATGCATTTTCCCTCTTCGATCTTTACGATGACCATCTGAAAAATTTTCTTGCATTTCTTAGGAAGTTCCAATGCACAGGGAAGTCCCGTTAAAAAACGTTTGAGCGGTGCGGTCTTGTCCATACCGATGACGCCGTCGCGTGCACCGCTGAGTCCTACGTCGCTTACAAAACATGTGCCTTCGTCGATCTGTAAATCGTCCGTTCCGACATGCGTATGCGTTCCGAAAACGGCACTTGCCTTGCCTTTGAGCAGATGAAACATCGCGTATTTTTCAGACGTCGCTTCGGCGTGAAAATCGACGATTATCGTTTTAATTCCCTCACATTGGAGTGCATCGATCGCCTCTTGCGCGCATAAAAAAGCGTTATTGACGGTGGGCATACCGTAATGTCCCATAATGTTGAGTACGGCAATCGGTTCGGTATTGACATGTAAGATTTTAACGCCCGACCCCGCAACGCCTTTGGGATAATTATGCGGTCTTAAAATCGGCAACGTTTCCAAAAGCGGAATAATCTCTTTCTTATCCCACGTATGATTTCCGCCCGTAATAAGATTAACGCCGTAAGAGAAAAGCTCGTTGGCATGCTGTGCGTTAAGCCCGAAACCGTGACTCGCGTTTTCGGCATTGGCGATCACGCAATCAAGCGCAAACTCGTGACGAATTTTTTTCAGATGTGCTTCGATCATCGCGCGTCCGGGACGTCCGACGATATCGCCGATAAACCCTACCGTCATGCCGTTGCCGTTTGCTTTAAATACGTTAAAACACACGCTATCACGTCGTCATCGTCGCGACTTCGCGATTGAAGCGTGATCTTTTGCTCGGTTTCATATTTGATCGTAATCAGTTGGTGGTAATTGGAAATCAAACTAATCCCTTTTTGTGCCGCTAAAATTTTAATTTCAATCAGCTGTAAAAACTGCCGCGTCGTAACGTCGAGCTTGCCGAAACGATCCAACATCTCCTCTTCAATGAACAAGAGTTCTTGAACGTTTTGGCATCGACTCAACCTTCGGTAAAGCTCCAGCCTTACGCGCTCCTCAAAAATATACTCTTCGCTGATAAAGGCGTTAATGGAAAGCTTGATATCGACTTCTTTATGAGCGATCGGTGCTTTCCCGAGCAAGGCGTTGATGGCGTCTTCGAGCATTTTCAGATAGAGCGCGTAGCCGATATGTTTGATGTGTCCGCTTTGCGCTTCGCCGACGAGATTGCCTCCGCCTCTAATTTCAAGGTCGTGATACGCCAAAATCGAGCCGCTTCCGAGGTATGAATTGGATTCTAGCGCGATTAAACGTTTTTTAGCGGCTTCGGAAAGCTCTTCTTTATTTTTGACCAAAAAGTAACAAAAGCCTTGCCGTTTACCTCGCCCGACGCGTCCGCGCAGTTGATGCAGATCCGCCATACCGAAATGATCGGCGGAATCGATCATAATCGTATTGACGTTGGGAATATGAATTCCCGACTCGATAATCGACGTCGATAGCAACACGTCGTACGCTTTTTCCTCAAAACGGAGCATCTCTTTTTCGGTCACGCTCGCGCTGATCTCCGAATGCAAGGTTAAAATGCGCAGATGCGGCATCATACGTTGTAAAGCTTTGCGTTTGTCTTCGATCGTCGCAATGCGATTGTGAACGAAAAAAACCTGCCCGCCGCGTCTTAACTCCCTTAAAATCGCCTCTTTAATGACTTTTTCGTCATACTCTTTGACAAACGTACGCACGTCTTCGCGATCGTTCGGAGGCGTAAGCAGTTGCGAATACTGTTTGATGGAGCTCAGTGCCATATTGAGGCTTCGCGGAATCGGCGTTGCGCTCATCGAGAGAATATGCACGTTTTCACGGAAATTTTTGAGTTTTTCTTTTTGCTTAACACCGAATTTGTGTTCTTCGTCCACGACGATCAGTGCCGGATTGTGCAATTCCACGTCAAAAAGAGCATGCGTCCCGACGCAGACATGTAAGCTTCCGTCTTTCAGCCCTTTCATAATATTTTGTTTTTGCGCCGCTGTGGTAAAGCGATCAAGTTGCGCAACGCGAATACCGTATTTTGAAAAACGTGCGGAAAGACTTTTGAAATGTTGCGAACATAAAAGCGTCGTCGGCGCAATCAACAAGGCTTGGTATCCTTTTTGAACCGTTGCGAAGATCGCATTCATCGCCACTTCGGTTTTTCCGAATCCTACATCGCCGCTTAAGAGTCGATCCATCATTTTACCGCTGTGCAGATCGTTTAAAATCTCGCTAATCGTGCGCTTTTGATCTTCGGTATAGACAAATCCGGCATCCTCTTGAAACGCCGCCAACGCTTCAGCGGAGCTTTCAATATCCAATGCCTCGATCATCTCGCGTTTTGCGGCAATCGCGATAATTTCGCTTGCGATCTCCATCAAACGCTCTTGGGTTTTTGCTTTCAGCTTTTGGAAACTGCCTTTGCCCAAACGATCGACGCTGATTAAACCGCCGCTTTCGCCGATGTAACGATCGATGACATGCAAATTTTCGACTGGCAATAACAATTTATCGTCGCCGAGGTATTCGATGAGCACGAAATCTTTCGTCGCCCCTAAAACGCTAACGGGCGTCAACCCTCTAAAAATGCCGATACCGTAGTGTTCGTGTACGACGTAATCGCCGATTTTAAGTTCATCGAGTACAAAATTTGCGCGCCTTCGTTTGGCTTTGACGACGGGTTTATTCAGCGAAAGGATAATCTCGTCTTGACTCATAATCGTAACGATGCGTTCGCTCTCGGTAAATTTCGTCTGCAACGAATCGAGTTCCGCCATTCGTAAGAGAAGCTCATTTTTGGCAAGAAGCGTAATTTTTTTAGCGCGATGAAGCTCTAGAAACGTTTTAAGATTGCTCGAAGCGATATCAATATCTCTAAAACGCGTCGCTTCAGGCATTTTCGGCAATACGCGTAACGTTTGTGCACCCTCTTCGTTAAACAAAGCGATCTCTTCAAGTTCGTCGTCGGTGTCGCCTGCGAGACAGATACGAAAACGCGTTACATAACTCTGGGCATATTCGCCCAATACCCATAAGCCTAACGAATGCATATCTTTGGTAAAACTATCGCTTTTAAGATGCTCGATACGCTTTTCCATCGTTTCGTACCGCGTTCGATCGAGCGCAAACAGAGCCGGAATAATCGTTAAGCTCTCCAGCTCCTCTTTATCGCTTTTTTGCGTCTCGCAATCAAAAAACCGAAGGCTTTCGATTTCGTCGTCAAAGAGGCAAATACGCACGGCATTGTCTTGATCGGGAGGAAAAAGATCGATAATATCGCCGCGTACGGAAATTTCGCCTTTACCTTGAACCACGTCGACAAAACGGTATCCCCAATAAAACATCGTCTCTCGAAATGCTTCGAGCGAAAGGCGGGAACCGAACTCTACATGTAAGGTTTGAAAAATTTCGGGTTTGGGAAGCGGCGTTAAAAGCGTCCGAATCGGCACAATCAGCAATTTCTTCGACGAAGCGTCTTGGTAAAACGCCTGCAACGTTCGGAGTAAAACAAACATCTCGTCGTGAAACGAGAGTAAATCATCGCCGCAATTGGCCCGAAGATCGGGAAGTACGTATGCTTTATACCCGACGTAAAGTGCGACTTCAGAGGCTAAGAATGCCTCTTTATCGCCTTTGACGCCGATGAGTTGGGTATCCGGTTTGGATTTTAAAAATTCATAACACGAGGCCTGTAACAAAAAATTCCTTTATCCTTCGTAGGAGAGTTTGGGGGCTTCTTCACTTGCGGTTTTAATCTTACTTTCACCCTCAAAAATCGCTTTTGCTTCAATAATCAGTTCTTTAGAAACCACTTTACCCAAAAGCTTGCCGCCTTCTAAAACTTCGACGTTATCGCAATCGGCATTGCCTTCAAAAAGCCCGTTGATAATCAACCGACTTGCGCGGATTTCGCCGCTGACTTTGCCTTGTTTACCGATCGTCACGATACTTTCGGAAAGAATTTTACCGATAATTTCTCCGTCGACATGTAAACGTGTTTCGCAATGAAAAATACCCTCGACTTTTGCGCCGCTTGCTACGATGGTTGTTTCGGAAGCGGGTACTGCGCATTGATTAGTTTTATCAAAGATTCCCATGTGACTCTCTTCTCCTTTTGAAAGATTTCCGTAAAATTAGACCCTTTCCAACGTAAAAAGGTTTCAGGGTCTAAAAGACGCCCTATAAACTTAATTTCATAATGCAAATGAGGCCCCGTGGACATACCGCTATTGCCCGAATAGGCAATAACATCGCCTTTTTTCACAAATTGCCCCTCTTTGACGATCGGTTTATTCATCAAATGCGCATAATAACTCTCAAAACCGTAATTATGGCTGAGAGAGACGACGTTTCCGTAACCGCTGTTTTGATTGTACTGAACAAATTTAACGACGCCGTCCGCCGGTGCTAAGACAGGCGTTCCGATCGGAGCGCGCAAATCGGTTCCCGCATGAAACTCTTTACGCTTCAAAATAGGATTTTCCCGCCATCCGAAACGCGAAGAAAATTCACTGTACGCCATCACGTCGCCGCTGGGAATATTATCAAAAAAGGTTTTTTGTTGTAAGACGGTTACGTCGATCTCTTCAAGACGCGTATCAAGAGCGTCTTCGTCGTTGGCTCTTAGACCGATTAACTCTTCGACGTTACTGATTTTATCGCGAATCGCTTCGTACTCTTTGGATTTTTCCGAAATTTCTTCCTGCAAAGACTCGTTTTGCGCTAATAAAATATTGCGTTCGTTAATCGCACTCTCTTTTTTCGCTTCTAAAGCAGACACCTCTTTCATCAAAAAAAGAATGACAAAGCTACCGACAAGAATCACCAAAGCGACAAAAAGCGTAAAATACAAAAGAAATTTTTTAATGACTTGATGCAGTAAAAAGTGGCGCGAACCGTGAACGTCGGAGATCGTAACCGTAAATTTATCTTTCACTTTATCCCTTTTAAAAATGCCTCGGCAACGCTAAAAGAGCCGAAAACGACATACTCTTTTTGAGGATCGATCGTTTGAAACGAAGAGATTTTTAAACCGTATGCTTTTGCCGTCTCATACAAGAGTGATTCATCTACCGCACGCGGACTGTGAATCGCAATCACGTAAACTTCTTCGATAATGGGAGCTAAGCATTTTAAAATCGCTCCGTAATCTTTATCTTTATAGCAATTATAGATAAGCCCGACTTTTTTCCCCTCAAAAGTTTTTGCCAACGCGAAAGCCGCCATAACGTTATGCCCGACGTCTAAGGTAACGTTGGGAAGAATCTTTTGATGACGTCCTTGTAACATCGTTACGGAAAAACTTTCAAACGCTATATCATACCCAAGAAAGGTTAACGCACAAAATGCCGTCTTAAAATTTTCGATTAAAAAGGGGGCGTCGGTATACGATGTGATGTATCGTTCGATTTTTTGTGACGTTTTTTCGTCAAAAATCGGCTGAATCATTCTTACATGTAAACTCTCGGCTTTTTGGCGCGCCAAAACTTCAACGCCTTCTTCGTACTGGGCGGCCAAGACGAAATCGTTAGCGATGCTGTTGAGCTTCGTCGTAGCAATCGCTTCGATCGTATCGCCTAAAAAATCTTGATGATCGTACCCGATAGGCGTTACGATCGAGAGTTGTTTGGGGAAAACGTTGGTTGCGTCAAATTCGCCGCCAAGCCCCGCTTCCAAAACAACCTCATCGCAAAAATCGCAAAAAATTGCCATCGCCAAAAGCGTCGTATACTCAAAATACGAAAGAGCTTGCGCTTCTTTTTCTCCGAGCCATGAAAGCAGTTTTTGATGGTATGTTTCTAAAATCTCATCGCCAACGTCACATCCGTCGATCCAAATTCGCTCGTTAAAACGAAGAATGTGCGGCGACGTATAATGTCCGACGCGCAAACCGTTGCGGCGCAACATCTGCGCTAAAAAACGTCCCGTAGTGCCTTTGCCGTTTGTGCCGACGATATGAACGATGCACGGAAGTTTGAAGTGCGATGCGATACGACGATACGTTCTTGGCATACGTTCGTAATCGATCTCATCGTAAGAAAGCGGTTTAGGTTCTAAAAAAGAAAAAAGCGTCATTTACAAAATAGGCATCACTTGATTGCGCCCGCACTCTTTTGCCTTATACAAAAGCGTATCGGCGGCATTTAAGACTTCTTCTTTAGAAGCATATTGCGAACGTTGCGCAACGCCGCAACTGATCGTGACGTTGATGCGTTCGTTTTTGTATAAAAATTTAAACTGTTCGATGACGTTTCGAATTTTTTCCGCAAAATGAATCCCTTGCGCCAAATCGGTACTCGGCAAAATGACCAAAAACTCTTCACCGCCGTAACGTCCCGCAAAGTCGACCTGACGAATGTATTTGCGTAAAATCTTACCGACCGTCGAGAGAATCACGTCGCCCGCCTCATGCCCGTAACTGTCGTTTACGTTTTTAAAGTGATCGATATCGATAAAACACAGCGTATAATCGACTTTATACCGCATAAAAGCGTCTTCAACGCGTTCCAATTCGCTCGATAACGCCCTACGCGTCGCAACATGCGTGAGATAATCTTCTTTGACTTCTTGCTTAGCGACCAACAGTGCCGACTCAAGCTTCGTGATACGACTTTGCAATTTCGTGATCGTTTCTTGATTGCTCATCATTTTTTCGCTTAAGGAACGTGTTTCGTTTTCCAACGAAGAGGCGATATGCAAGAGTTTCGAATGCACGCTTTCAAAACCGTCTTGCGAAAAATCGATTTTTTGCAAATCGGCACGAATAATTTTGACTTGTTGATGACTCAGATTGCTGCTTTGAATCAAATCGACGATTTTTTTGTTGATTTCGTCCAATATCTTATCCAGCGCGGCAACTTTCTTTTTAACCTCTTCTTTATCGAGCGTAATACGTTTCGAGATCAACTGCTTAATCTCTTGTTGAAACGCAGGCGTACCCAAGGCTTCGGGAGAAGCTCGCAGTTCGTGTCCGATATTGGCAAGTTCATCGTTCATGCCCGAAGCGATGGAGGGTGATAAGGAAGCAACGATCAGCGGAACCAATCCTTTGTAGATTTCCAAACTGTCGTCTTTGTTTAACAAACGCAAAACGTCTCGAACCATCATCTCCAAATCGTCTTTGGCGATATGCCCGAAGGCATCGAGTTTTTTAAGGTAACTATCGTCGTAGTTAGAGATAAAATCGAACCATTTTTCTTTGACCAACTCAATGGATTGTAGGTTTTGGTGAAAATCCAGACGCTCCAAAGAGGCATTGGCAAGGTTCGTCGCTTTAGCGTCATGCAACAAGGTAATCGCCTGTAACACGCGTTTGGTCAATAATGCTAACGCACTGACCATTTTAAGCGCATCGCCTTCATTGGCGCGATTGAGTTTGGCGACGAGAAACGCGAGCAATTCGTCTACCGAGCCGATGTTAAAGCGTTTCATATCGGCGATAATCGTCGTATCGAGTTTTTTGACGTACTTTTCGACTTTTTGACAATCTTCGACGATAACGCCTTTTTGTTTCGCGACTTTACAAAAAACTTTCGCGTAATTATCGGGCGTTAAGCTAAGATGTTCGGCTTTAATGGACTCTAAAGACTCTTTAATGATTTCATTGATGGTGGTTGCCATTGCGTAGTCCTTTGATCGCAATTTTCGAAATAAACTCGTCCAAAGCTTCGCTTGATGCCGCCTTAATCGCCTCATAACGATTCGTGTCGGAAATAATACTGTTGGTTGCGATAAAAAAGTCGTATTCTCCCGAAGCGGTTAGTTTTTCCACTTTTTTATCTTTCGCCTCATACGTAAACGAGAGCACGACCGAAGTTTTATAGGCATTGACGTAACCGTATTTATCGTAAATCGTCGGCGAAAACGAAAGACTGTCGATACGCACTTTTAAGATCGTGTCCGCACGCTCTTTCGTAGAGAGCTTCGCACCGAAGCGACTGACGATCGCTTCGTTAATCGCATCGTTAATTAAAACGCTATTTCTTGGGTCTTGCCTCGAAATACTCACTTCCGCATAAATCGTATCGCCTAAGGCCTCTTTTGCATAATACGAAGAGGGTTTATACCCGCATCCGCCGAGCCATAGGAGAAGGACAAGTCCAAGAAAAAGTTGTTTCATACTACTTTACCACCAGATTGATCAATTTATTGGGAACGTAAATTTCTTTGAGAAGCGTCATGCCTTCCAGCCATTTTGCCGCACTCTCTTTACCGCATTTCAAGGCTTCTTCTTGAGAAATATTCGTTGGTACTTCGATTTCGGCGCGTTTTTTACCGTTGATCGTAACGGCCAAGATCATACTATCGCTCACAAAGACCTCTTCTTTCAATGCAATCGTCGTAAAATTCTTACATGTAAAAAGAGTTTCGCTAAGTTCCCAACACGTATGCGGGATCACCGGTTCTAAAAGATTGAGCAGGATAAAATAGCCCTCCGTCCAAACGTCTGAATCGTTTTGTTCGCTAAGCGCGTTAAGCGCTTCCATACATGCGGCAATTAAAGTATTGAACGTGTAACTGCCCTCAAATACTTCGTTCGATTTTTTAAGGGCTTCGTACACTTTTTTACGTGCATACTGAGACTCTTTGGAAAGGCTTGCATGATCGATGGTCGGCAAAGCGTTACACGAACGAACATTTTCGCTTTTTTGCACAAAACGTTTGATAAAGCGAAACGCCCCTTCAACCGCACTATCGTTCCATTCAAGCTCTTTTTGAGGCGGTGCCGCAAAGAGAATAAACAGACGTGCCGTATCCGCGCCGTAAGTTTTAATAATCGAATCGGGATCAACCGTATTGCCTTTGCTTTTGCTCATTTTTGAACCGTCTTTAAGCACCATACCTTGGGTTAAAAGATTGGCAAAAGGCTCATCGCAATTCACGTAGCCCAAATCGCGAAGCACTTTCGTAAAAAAACGCGAATACAAAAGGTGCAAAATCGCATGTTCGATACCGCCGATGTATTGATCGACGTTCATCCAGTAATTAACGCTTTGTTTATCAAAAGGTACGTCGCTCCAAAACGCGGGATCGGAGGTGTAGCGTAAAAAATACCAACTGGATTGAAAGAAGGTATCCATCGTATCGGTTTCGCGCGTTGCGTCATGTCCGCATACGGGACATTTCGTGTGTTTCCACGTCGGGTGTTTATCTAAAGGATTGCCCTCTCCCGAAATCTCGACGTCGTCGGGAAGCGCAACCGGAAGATTTTCAAATTTTTCGGGAACGAGCCCGCATTTGGGGCAATGTACCATCGGAATCGGTGCACCCCAATAACGCTGACGGCTAATGCCCCAATCACGCAATTTATAATTAACGACTTTCGTACCGATGCCTTTTTCTTCAAAATAGGCAATAATGCGTTTTTGCGCGCTTTTAGAATCAAGCCCGCTAAATTCTCCCGAATTCACCAGCGTTCCGTATTCACATGTCGCGGCACTTCCGTCAAAAGGCGAAGAGGTTTCAATGCTTTGAATGATCGGCAAATCGTATTTTTTCGCAAATTCAAAGTCGCGTTCATCATGAGCGGGAACCGCCATGACCGCACCGCCGCCGTACTCGATCAAAACAAAGTTTGCAACCCAAACCGGAACGTTTTTACCCGTCAAAGGATGAATCACGTCGATTTCCAAGCTCACGCCCTCTTTGTCCGATTGAGCACGCTCACGTGCTCCTACGCGCTGCATTGCCTTAATGTGTGCCGTTTTTTCTTTGCTGAGAAGCCCTTGTTCGATCAGGTAATTGACGATCGGATGTTCCGGAGCCAAGGCAGAGTAACTCACGCCGTAAATGGTATCGGGACGGGTCGTAAAAACGTTATACGCTTCAAACGTTCCGCCCAATTTTGCTTTGGATTCGGGCGTTAAGGCAAAGGTAAATTCTAAACCTTCGCTTCGACCGATCCAATTTTCCTGCATCGTTAAAACTTGATTCGGCCAACCCGCGCGTAACTGCTCGCAATCGTCCAACAGTTCTTGTGCGTATTGCGTAATTTTAAGGTAATAACCCGGAAGCAGGCGTTGCTCGACCGGATTGTCGCAACGCCAGCAACATCCCTCTTCGACTTGTTCGTTGGCTAAAACGGTTTGACATGTATTGCACCAATTTAACACGGCATTTTTTTGATAGACCAGACCTTTCGTGAACATTTCGATAAAAATACGCTGTTCATGCTTCGTGTACAAAGGATCGCTTGCGGCAAATTCGCGTTTGGCGGAAAACGAAAGCCCTAAAGAGGAGAGTTCTTTGCGCATATAGTCGATATTTTCGTACGTCCATTTTTTAGGATGCACTTTATGTTTGATCGCCGCATTTTCGGCCGGCATTCCAAAACTATCCCAGCCGATCGGGTGTAAAACGTTAAAGCCGTTTTTTCGATAATGTCTTGCAATCGCATCGCCGATCGTATAATTGCGCACGTGCCCCATATGAATCCGACCGCTCGGATAAGGGAACATGCTTAAAATATATTTTTTCTTTTGAGCAAAATCGCTATGGGGTTCAAATGCATTCGTCGCATGCCAACGATCTTGCCATTTTTTTTCAATTTCTAAAGGATTGTACTGCATCTTAATTCCTATACCGTGCCTTTTTCATACTGTGAGCGCATTTTAGCTTTTTCAAGTCTATTTTTCTCTTTAAGTGCCATTTTATTTTTGTAGCCTTCAACACTAAAACCGAGCACTTTTAAAAACGGTGCCGAAATAAAAATAGAGCTGTAGCTACCGATAATCAGACCTATCAACATGGTAAAGCTAAATCCGTGAATAATCTCGCCGCCGAAAACATACAAGGTAAAAACGACAAAGAATACGGTTAAAACCGTTAAAATCGTTCGCGAAAGGGTTTTGGAAACGGAGGTATTAATGACGTGCATCAAATCCATATCTTTCGTACTTTTGAGCTCTTCACGAATACGATCGTAAATAATAATCGTATCGTTAATCGAATAACCGATCAACGTCAAAATTGCCGCTAAGACGTCCAAACTCATCTCAACTTTAAAAAGAATAAGCGCACCCGTCGTAATAGCGACGTCGTGTAGCAAGGTAATAATCGAAGCGACCGCAAAGGTCCATTCAAAACGAAATCCGACATAAATCATAATGCCGAGCATGCTCAAAACGGCTGCCGTAATACCTTTTTGACGAAGCTCGCCGCCGACTTTTGGACCAACGATGTCGACCTTTCGAACATCAAACGTTCCCGAGTCTTTCAGCGTTGAGCGGATAATATCGCCGACATCGTGCGTTACGCCGTCGGTGGTGGAAGCAAAACGGATTTGTACCTCTTCGGGAGAACCGAATTCCGTCACGATTGCCCCTGAGAAAAGTTTATCTTTCGCGAGTGCTTCACGGATTTTATCCATAGGCGCGGCTTGTTCGTATTTGAGTTGAACCACCGTACCGCCTGCAAAATCGATTCCGTAACTCAATCCGTGCGTAAAAAAAAGAACGATAGAGACAAAAGCAAGTGAAAGCGTCGTTACGATAAAGAAACGACTGACTTTCATAAAATCATACACTTTATGATGTGGGAAAAACTCCATTAGTGACTCCTCTTAATGCCAAACCACATAATGGGGTTGTGATTGCTTTTTTCAATGCGAGATCTCAATAAATCGTAAATACCGTGTGTTCCCAAAATTGCCGTGAGCATCGAAACGCTGATACCGATTGCCGTACTGATCGCAAACCCTTTAATCGGTCCCGTTCCGTAAACGTACAGTAAAACAGAGGTTAAAATGGACGTAATGTTACTGTCTAAAATGGCACTCATGGCATTCTCGTAACCGTGCTCAATGGCTTGCGTTATCGGCATACCTTGCCGTAAAAGTTCACGAATCCGTTCATTGATGATAACGTTGGCATCGACCGCCATACCGATGGTTAAAACGATACCCGCCATACCCGGTAACGTCAACGTCGCTCCAAAAAGAGCCATAATCGCAATCAGTAAAAAGAGATTGGCAATCAACGCAATATTTGCAACGACGCCTGCCATGCGGTAGTAAAAAAGCATGAAAGCCGAGACCAGCACAAAGCCCGAAACCAACGCCATTAAACTGGCATGAATACTATCGGCACCTAACGAAGGACCTATACTGCGTTTTTCAAGCATCGTGACCGGAGCCAAAAGTGCACCGCTACGAAGCGCAATAGCTACGTCGTGTGCTTCTTTGACGCTAAAACCGCCGCTGATTTGTCCGCTTCCGCCGCCGATTCGTTCGCGAATATTGGGTGCGGAATAGACTTTATTGTCCAAAACGATTGCCAAGCGATTGCCGACGTTTCCGGCCGTAAAATCACCGAAAATTTTAGCACCTTCCGAATTCAACGTAAAGTTGATAACGGGTTGTTGCATTTGATCAAAGCCGACTTTCGCATCGGTCAACATACTGCCGTCTAAGATGGGAATCTCTTTTAAAATATAGCGAATATGATCGCTCTTCGCATCGCTTAAAATAACGTCGCCGTATTGCTCTGCTTCGGTCGGACTCATCGTCGCGGAGCGATCTTGTTTTTTCTCGTCGACCGCCATCAATTGAAGATGCGCGGCTTTGGCGATTAATTCACGCGCACGTTGTTCGTCTTCGGCATTTTTAACGCCCGGAAGCTCGACCAAAATTTTATCGCTTCCTTGTTTGGCAACGTTAGGCTCGGACAAACCGAATTGATCCAAACGGTTACGAATCGTCTCAACCGCTTGGGAAAGCGCGTACTCTTTGATCAAATCTTTTTCTTTATCGCTCAACGTTAGCGTATATTTTAACGCTTCTTTATTGACCTGCAAACCGCTAATCGTTTTAAGCATCTCGTCGATTTTTTTCTCTTCGTCTTTGTCAAGCAGACTAAACGAAATCGTCTCTTCGATAGCGCGTAAATCATCAATGATAACATCATTGCTTTGTGCAAAAAATTTAACGCTTGAAGCGATGGACTTCACTTTGGATTTGATCGCTTCCTCCGTTTTAACGCCTAAAACCATATGCAAACCGCCTTGAAGATCAAGGCCTAACGAGACTTTCGCTCCTTTTTGCGTTTGGAGAAACGTCGGCATGGACATCACCACGCCGAAAATGATAGCGATTAAAAAAATAACGAGACGATAGTTAAATTTTCCGGTGCTATTCATCGATTTTCTTTGAAATAAAGTCTCTGGAAACCTTTACGATCATCCCTTCATCATTAAGCTTAACTTTGATAGAATCTTCCTCAGGTTTCACGACTTCGCATATTAAACCGCCGTTGGTAATAATTTTATCGCCTTTTTTCAGTGCATCGAGCATCTCTTTATGCTTTTTCACTTGCTTTTGTTGTGGACGAATCACAAGAAAATAAAAAATCGCGAAAAGCACGACGAGTGGAAGTAATGAAGAAAGTAAACTTGCAGAACCTTGCATGGAAATCCTTTATGAAAAAAATTGTAATGTCCTATTTTACACGCATTTATCTAATAAAAGCCTTTCTTATCGCTTTATGCCTCTCAGCCTTCATCTATTTCGCCTATGCAAACCTTACAATCCCTATGATGAATTCTCTTCTAGCCGGCATCGGATTCTACCTTTTGTTGGGCGAAAATCGTATCGTCTATTTTTGGAGCGGTTTTTTCATCGGTATTTTATGGTTTTACTGGATTAGTTTTAGCTTTGTCTACTACGATTTGGCGTTTTTGATTCCCGTGATTATCCTAAGCGTCGCATCGGCATACGCCTTTCTTTTTTGGCTGATCGCACGCATCAGCGCACGCCCTCTCGTACAAAGCGTGCTTCTCGTCGCTACGATTTTTATCGCGCCTTTTGAGTTTAATTGGTTTAAACTCGATCTTTTGTTCCTCGACAGTTATATGAAGCCGACGTGGTGGGCACTCGGGCTTTTTCTTTTGGCTCTTTCGCTCTTAAAAATGCCTTCCAAAATTCTTAAAATAGTCGCCATCGTTCCATTGCTTGCGTCCCTCAATTATCACCCAAAATCTTTACATGTAACGATTCCGCCGCTTAAGGTTGCACTGCCTACGACACACGTTCCTCAGTCGCAACGTTGGGATAGAGCGTATCAGGAAGCCGCATTGGACGAAAATTTTCGGCTTATCGAAGCGGCGATTCAAAACGGCGACGATCTGATCGTCTTGCCGGAGAGTGCCTTTCCGATGTATTTAAATCGTGCGTTACCCGTGATCGAAAAGCTCAAATCCTACTCTCAAAAAATTGCCGTTGTTGCGGGAGCATTGACCTATGAAGAGAACGTCGGTTATTACAACTCGTCGTATTTTTTCGCCGACGGCAAGATGCAAATCGCTCATAAAATCATTTTAGTGCCTTTCGGCGAAGAGGTGCCTTTGCCCGAATGGATCGTCAAAATCGTCAACCGACTCTTTTTCGACGGTGCACAAGATTATCAAAAAGCAAAAACGCCGCAAGATTTCGTCATTCAAGGAATCCCCTTTAGAAACGCTATTTGTTTTGAAGCCTCTAGAGACGAACTGTTTGAAGGGAATCCGCGTTATATGATCGCGATAAGCAACAATGCGTGGTTCGAACCGTCGATCGAACAAACCCTGCAACATCTGTTACTTCGTTATTACGCGACACAACACCAAACGGTAATCTATCACGCCGCCAACGGCGGTATCAGCGGTATGATCTTACCGTAAAGACGCCGCGGCGTCTTTACATGTAAGCTTGATTAACGCGAGATTCGCACGCGCGATCTTGCGTATTTTTATTTTTTGAGGGTTTTAAATAATTCGACGGCGTCAAGTTGTTCCCACGGATAGTCGCTCTGACCGACTTGTCCGCGTGCCGCGACGTCGGCATATAAAAACGTATCGGGACCCGGTTTATCCAATCCGAACTTACGCGTAATCCAACGAGGCGTTAAGCTAAACGTTTCGTAAACAAACCGTGAAAGCTCGTCGTCACCGATACTCGTAAACGTTCCAAAAGTATCGACCGAAACGGAAACGGGCTTTGCCACGCCGATCGCGTATGAGAGTTGAACGGAACATTTTTTCGCCAGTCCCGCCGCAACGATATTTTTCGCAATCCAACGTCCGGCATAAAGACCGCTACGATCTACTTTCGTATAATCTTTACTCGATTGCGCACCGCCTCCGATAGGAGAGTAGCCGCCGAAACTATCGACGATCAGCTTGCGTCCGGTCAATCCCGAATCGTGAAGCGAACTATGGTTCACGTAACGTCCGGTAGGGTTGATGTGAATAATCGTATTGTTCGGGTCGTAAAGTTCCGTCGGAAGCCCCGTATCGTCGATAAGTCCTTTAATCAACGCACGAACTTCTTCGATCGACATATTTTCGTTGGAAGGGGCCGAAACGACGATCGTATGAATACGCTGAGGCTTGCACTCTTCAAAGTTTTTCTTCGTGCCGTAATCAACGGTCACTTGCGTTTTAATGTCAACTCCGAGTTTATGATTGTGAACCAACGCATAGTTATAGACTTTATCGCACAACATACGCGCATACGTAATGGCTGAGGGCATCAAGTCCGCCGTTTCGCACGAAGCGAATCCGAACATAATGCCTTGATCTCCCGCGCCGATCTCGCCGCTTTCTTGATCGACGCCTTGGTTGATGTCGCTGCTTTGTTGATTGAGTAATACTTGCACTTTAATATCGTCCGGATGGAGGCATTGGGCTTTCGTAAATGCCGATTTTCCGTTATAGCCGATCTTAATCAGCGCGTCTTTAACGATTTTTTCGTAATCGTCAAACGAGAGGATCGTTTTGGTATTGACTTCGCCGCCGATGACGACATGCTTGCCTGCGACAAAGACTTCGCTGGCGACGCGTGAATTGCTATCGTTCATTAAAAGCGTATCGACGATACTGTCGGCGATAATATCCGCACATTTATCCGGATGTCCGGGACTAACGACTTCTGAGGTAAAAAGGTAGTGTTGTTGAGTGTGTTCCATGTTTGTTTTCCATTTCTTTGTTTTCCTATTTTCAGACCCTGTTCGCAAAAAAAACTTTTTGCCGTGCCCGAAAACTTGTTTTCCATCCTTTTGTTTTCCATTTATGGTTTCACGAAAAGAGAAACATAAAATAAAAGTAAAAGTTTGAACCAAGGCTTTAAAAAGCCCGCCGCCGCTAAAACCGTGAATGCATCATACTCTTTTTTGTATAAAGTAATCTTAGACGCTTCAACGACCGCTTAAAGCTTCAACGCTTCTAAAGACTCCGATGAGGCAGGATTGTTCCATGCTTGCGTCGTCTTTTTTTTCAACGTTTCACGTACGAAACCCAAAAAGATCTCCCGACGTATTTCGACCGCGCCCAACGATTTGAGATGATCGGTCGGCAATTGGCAATCGATAAAATCGCCTCCTAAGGCGTCGATTTTTCGGCAAAGTGCCACCAAGGCAACCTTAGAAGCGTCACGCTGCGTTGAGAACATCGATTCGCCGCAAAACATACCGCCTAAATGCAACCCGTATAAGCCGCCGACCAAAGCTCCATCCAAAAAGGTTTCGACCGAATGGGCAAAGCCTTTGACATGTAAGTCGCAAAACGCTTCGATTAACGCTTCGCTGATCCAACTGTTTTGCCCCTTTTGCAAGCGTGTTTGCCAACATTGCCGCATCACCGTTTCAAAACACGTGTCATAGCGTATCTCAAAATGTTTGAGGCTTTTGGCTAAACTTTTGGAAATTTTGACGGCGCTTGGGTAAAGAATGAGCCGTGGATCGGGAGACCACCACAACAACGGATCGCCCTCGTTAAACCACGGAAAGATACCTTGCTCGTAAGCACGCAACAAACGAGACGAACTCAAATCTCCGCCCCACGCGAGAAGTCCCTCTTCACTCGCATGACGAGGGTCGGGAAACGTATGCTCGCGCGGGTGAAGTTTGGGAATAAGAATTTTAGTTGCCACCGCTGTACGTGAAAACCAGTTTATCGGCTTTACAATCGATACGGCAAACGCCGCCGTTTTTTAACCGACCGAAAAGAACCTCTTCGGAAAGGGTTGTTTTAATCTGTTCGGCAATCACGCGACGCATAACGCGCGCACCCATCTCTTTGCTATAGCCCTCTGCGGCGAGGTATTTCTTTGCCGCTGGCGTGGCTTGAATTTCGACATGTTTGTTTTTAAGTTGATCGCTCAGTTCGTTTAACATCTTCTCCACGACATGGATCATCACGGATTCGCTTAAAGGTGCAAAATGAATCACTTCATCCAAGCGGTTTCGAAACTCCGGAGAGAAGAAGTTTTTAATGGCCTGATCGCTTCGCGAACTCTCACTCTTCGTAAAGCCCATCGTCGGCGCTTCTTTGGTTCCGAGATTGGACGTCATGATGATGATAACGTTGCGAAAATCGATCTTCGTTCCGTTGTTATCCGTCAACGTCGCACTGTCGAAAATCTGCAGTAAAATGTTCAGCATATCGGGATGCGCTTTTTCGATTTCGTCTAAAAGTAACACGCTGTACGGATGCTTTTTGATCGCTTCGCTGAGCTGTCCGCCCTCATCGTAACCGACGTATCCCGGAGGTGCGCCGATCAAGCGACTGACGGTATGTTTTTCCATGTATTCGCTCATATCGTAACGCTCGAAATGAACACCCAGTTCATACGCCAGCTGTTTAGCAACTTCGGTTTTCCCCACGCCCGTAGGACCGGCAAATAAAAACGCTCCGATCGGTGAGGTCGGATTTCCCAGTCCTGCACGGCTACGTTTGATCGCTTTTGCCAAGGCTTCGATTGCCGCGTCTTGTCCAAAAATTTTCGCTTTGAGATGCGACTCCAAGTGCTGCATCATCTCGCCCTCGTCTTTGCCGACGTTCGGACTCGGAATATGCGCTACCCGTGAGAGTACGGCTTCAATGTCGCTGAGTTCGACGACTTTTTTACGTTTTTTCGCCAAATGAAACGACGCACCCACTTCGTCAATCAGATCGATCGCCGAATCGGGTAAAAATTTATCGCTGATATATTTTTTCGCAAGTTCCACCGATGCGCGAATCACTTCATTCGGGTACTTGACGCCGTGGTGTTTTTCGTAGCTACTTTTCAAGCCTTTCAAGATCAAAAACGAATCTTCGAGGCTCGGTTCCAACACATCGATTTTGGCAAAGCGACGACTGAGAGCTTTGTCTTTATCGAAGAAATTGCGAAATTCTCCGTACGTCGTCGCGCCGATACAACGAATTTTTCCCGAGGCTAAAGAGGGTTTTAACAAATTGGAAAGGTCCATCGAACCGCTTCCGGTGGCACCCGCTCCTACGATCGTATGAATTTCGTCGATAAATAAGATCGCCCCTTTTTTTTGCTCCAATTCGTTTAAAATTTCCTTGAGACGTTTTTCAAAATCGCCTCGATACTTGGTTCCGGAGAGCAAAGAGCCCATATCGAGGGCATAAACGGGCGTGTTTTTTAAAATCTCGGGGACGACGTTTTCGCTAATTTTTTTTGCTAACCCTTCGACAATCGCCGTTTTACCGACGCCGGGTTCTCCGACCAAGATCGGATTGTTTTTCTTTCTGCGACACAACACTTGCATCACGCGGGAAACTTCTTCGCTTCGTCCAATGAGCGGATCGATTTGATGGGATTTGGCTAAAGCGATGAGATCGAGCGTATACTTTGCCAAAGCACTTTCGCCCGCTTCCTCGTCGTTGTCGCTCTTTTTCTGTTCCGGTGCGCTCAGGGCGGTGACCTCTTCGGTAATTAAAAGCTTGTCTGCGCCTTGTTGCACTAAAAGTGAAACGCAAAAAGCGTTGGGCTCGTCCATCATCGCGATTAAAAGGTCGTAGACGTTCGCTTCGCTTTTACCCGCACTTTTAACATGGAGCATCATGGTTTCGATGACGCGCGTTAACGCAACCGTTTCGACGGGCTCGTAATTCTCTTCGTTGGGTACGATTTGGGGATGTGCGGCAAAATATTTTTCCATAGAACGTTGCAAAAACGTAATGCTTAAACCGCAATTGATCAAAAGATCGACGATATTTTCATTGCTTAAAAGTGCGTAAAAGAGATGATCGATCGTGATATATTCGTAGCGATGTTTGCGAACGAACGTCATCGCATCGTTGAAAACGAAGTTGAGTTCTTGGCTAACCATTTTTTATCCTTTCAATCTTCTTCCATGACGGCGCGAAGGGGAAATTTCTCCTCCTTTGCCATTTTACGTACGCGTGCCACTTTGGTTTCGGCAATTTCGTAAACGTAAACGCCGCACAATCCTTTGCCTTGTTCATGCACGTTTAACATAATTTCGGCGGCTTTTTCAAAACGATGATTAAAGACTTGCATCAAGACTTTAATCACAAAATCCATACTGCTGTAATCGTCGTTTAAGAGCAAAACTTTATAGAGTTTAGGCTCTTGAACTCTGATCGCCTCAGCGGTGTCGTTTTGAACTTCCCCTTGCGCCTTTGAATGCATAGTTCCCTACTTTTCCACGATACGGTCGATGTCGCGTTGAATCACGTCCAAACCGACTTTACCGATGTAAAATTTATTGTCGGGAAGATTGGTGTAAATATCCCGAACGTTTTGATAAACGCCTTTTTTCAAAACGACCTTAAACGGTACTTGGAGCGTCGCTTTATACTGAATATCGCGTAAAATCGTCTCGACCAAACGCTTATTGCTTGCCGCATTACTGATAAAATAATAGGCGTTGTATTTCGCGGCAAAATTTTCGACCACGTACTCATCGCTTACCTCTTCAAAAAAGTTCAGCCCGATGAGCATGACGTTATCGCTATTTTGCAACTGAAAGTCCATCAATGAAGGGGCTTCCTCTTGACAAGGTGCACAAAACGTACCGAAGATATCAAACATAAGAATCTTCTCTTCATCGTCTTCAATGACAAACCCGCCGTTTTTTCGTAAAAGCGTTATTTTCGCGCCCGAAACGCTTTTGAGTTCCACTTTATCGCCGTCTTTAAACGGCTCAACGATGCTTGGCGAAGCTTTAGGAGTCGAAGAGTCGCAACCGATAAAAAACGTTAGTGACATTATTGTCAAAAAAAGTCGTAAGAAATGTTTCATAAGATCATCCTCATTTTTTCAAAATTCTACATGCTTTATATAAATAATATGTAAATTACTCTTTATAAAGATGATTTTTGATAGCCGTTTTAGCCTCTCGTTCCGCATCTTTGCGCTTCAAATCCTCGCGCTTATCGTGCAGGTTTTTACCGCGTACCAATGCGATTTCGACTTTAACGATATTTTTAGCGTTAAAATAAACCGACAAAGGGACGATCGTCAGCCCTTCTTTTGCGACTTTGGCATCCCATTTTCGAAGTTCTTTAAGATGAAGCAATAATTTGCGATCGCTACGCTCGTTCGGTGCAAAATGTAAATTGGCGGTACTAAGATGCGAAATATGGGCATTGAGCAAAAACGCTTCGCCTTTAATCAATCGTACGAACGAATCTTTGAGATTGATTTTGCCTTGGCGAATCGCTTTCACTTCACTGCCTTGCAAGACGATTCCCGCTTCTAATTTTTCTAAAATTTCATAATCGTGATACGCTTTTTTATTACGTGCAACGGGCTCACCCATTTAAAAACCTCTTCTATTTTTCTTTGATTCTAAAAAAACTGCTACCGCTACCGCTAAAAAACCATCCCTCTTTTGCCATCGTCGAAAGCTCCGGATAGGCTTTTAAACACGCGGCGTACAGATCGTTGAGCATTTTAGGTTCATACGATGCTAAAAGCTCCGCACTGGTGCACGAAAACATACGAAAAGCGATTTGCGGCGTAATCGATGCTAAAAAGAACTCCCGAAAGGTCGCATAAACGCGCGCCGTGTCGCAGGCAAGATCCGGCGTAAAAACCTCAAGCTCCAACGCCTCTTCATCATAGGATTCCACGATTTCGCCGATACCGCTGACGTTGGCACTTTCATACCCCGAAACAAAGAATGCGACGTCGGCTCCCACGCGTGCGCCGATATGCATCATCTCTTCGTTCGATAAGGAAAGCTCCGCCGTGTCGTTGAGCATCCGTAAAAAGGTTGCCGCATCGCTGCTTCCGCCGCCAAGACCTGCTCCTGTGGGGATTTTTTTCTTTACATGTAAAGCATACGATTGCATCACGCGCTCGATCTCTTTGGAAAATCCTTGATCGTGTAAAGCGCGATAGATTTTATAAAGCGTATTGTGTTCAAGCGCACACTGAAAATCACCGACCAACTCAAACGCTTGCGTCGTTTGTTTCGGAACGAAAGAGAGCGTATCGAAGAGATCGCGAACGCGCATAAACCGAGAATAAAGCTCGTGATAATTCCCGCGCGTACCGACGATTTTGAGAAAAATATTGACTTTAGCGTGAGCAAAATAGTGCATTATTTGAGCTTTTGACTAAGACTTAAAAGCAGTTCCGTTTCGACATGTCGGCTGGCTTCGATATTGCTTTCTTTGATGGCGCGTGCTAACTCCTCACGCAAAATTAACGTCTCTTTGGGCGCATCGAAACCGAGTTTAACGACGCCTTTGGAAATTTCAACGACGCGTATCGTCACGTTATCGTTTAAAACGATGCCCTCGCCGGTTTTTCGTGTCAGTATTAACATGTAACGCCTTTTAGCGATAGTGAATTGAGAAGATATTCTACTCCATTTGCACTGATTTGCACAATGCTTAAAACCTCATCGATGACGAGGGCATAAGTTCCTTTTTCGCGGCATTCAAACTTTTCAGCATCCAATTTTCGCCCTAACGCGATATCGCTCGGATCGCCTAAATACGTATTCATCGGTAAATCCAAGTAATCCAAAGGGTTTAAAGCACGTTCGTTATCGTAACGGAAATCGCCTTCATTCAAACGTTCTAAAGCACTTAACGCCCCGTCAAATCCCAATTTTCGTGCGATCATTTCGCCGATACTACGTACGTAACCGCCCTCCGAGATCGTGATATCAAACGTTAAAAACGGATGCGCGTAATGTACCGCCGTACAAGCAAAAACTTCGCTGGTAATGTGTTTGAGCTCAAATGCCTTATCGGCGCGTGCCAAGTCGTAAGCGCGCTCGCCTTCGACCTTTTTTGCCGAATATTTAGGCGGTACGTAGCTTATTTTCCCGACCATACTCTTTAAAACGATGGCGATCGAATCCGGATGAAACGGCATCATCTGCTCGACGCGATCAATTTTCTCGATGTCTAAACTCGGACTATGCGCCCCGATCCACAGCGTCGCACGATAGCGTTTGGGAGCTTTTTTCAAAAAACGAAAGAGCTTGGTATAGCTTCCGAAAGCGACGATCAGCACGCCTTTGGCAAAAGGATCGAGCGTCCCCGAAAAGCCCGCTTTTTTAATGCCGTAACATCGTTTGATGCGGCTTAAAAAATGATTGCACACCGTGCCTTCGGGTTTGTAAGCGACAAAAAGGCGGTTGGACACTAGATTTTCTCCACGAACGAAGCTAAGATATCGCGTTTCGTTCCGCTAAAATTGATCTGAAGTTTAAATTCTCTACCGACTTTACTGACTTCGCTCACGCGACCGATGCCGAAAATCTTATGTTTGACCAAATCGCCTTTTTTAAACGACGTCGTTTTTTCAAAAATCAAGCTTCCTTCGCACACGCCCGCCTCTTTTAAAAAACGGCTTTTACTGAGTTCGGCTCGGCGTCCTTTGTAAAAACGACTGCTCGAATAGCTCAGCGTCAACTCTTTTTTCGCGCGCGTAATCGCAACGTATCCTAAGCGTCTTTCTTCTTCGATATCGCTTCCGTCTCCGATTAACGGGAAGAAGCCCTCTTCCAAGCCGATGACGAAAAGGTACTCAAACTCCAACCCTTTGCTGGCGTGAATGCTCATAATCGAGATATTTTCACTGTCGATTTGATCTTGGTCGCTTTGAAGCGCAAGTTCGTTGAGGAAATCGTCCACGTTCATCTGCGGATTTTGTTTCACGTAATCTCGGAAAAGTCCGTAAAATTCGTCGATATTTGACAGTCTTTCCACCGAATCGGGTTGGTTGTCGTAATAGGACTTGATCGCAAACGCCTCTTCGATCGCATCGATCATATCGTAAGTAGAATTGTGTTGAATCTCGCGCATACGGTCGATATTTTGCACAAACGCTTTGAGGGCGACGGCCGCTTTTTTCGTTGCTTCTTTTTCGATGATCTCTTCGTGTTTACCGATGTATTCGTACACCGATAAACGCTCATCGTACGCGGCTTTAAAAATACGTTCCATCGTTACTTTTCCGAGTCCGCGTTTGGGACGGTTGATGATGCGCTTGATGGAGAAATCGTCATGCGGATTGGCGATCATACGTAAATAACTAATCACGTCTTTGACTTCCGCACGCTCGTAAAATTTGACGCCGCCGACCATGTTGTAAGGAATTTGCGCTTTATTGAGACCCTCTTCCAGCGAACGGCTTAAGGCGTTAATGCGGTATAAAACGGCGATGTCTTTAGGGTTAACGCCGCTTTCGATCAGTTTTTTAATGCGTTTAGCGATCGTGGATGCTTCTTGATTCTCGTCGCTTGATTCGATCACTTCGATCTCTTTTCCTTCGCCTTTGGTGCTCTCCAAAACTTTTCCGATGCGTCCGCGGTTATGATCGATCAAATCGTTGGCGGCTTTGAGAATCTGTGCGGTTGAGCGGTAATTTTTTTCAAGCTTAATAGTCGTCACGTCTTCAAACGACTCGTGAAATTCTAAAATATTTTTGATATTTGCGCCGCGCCAACCGTAAATGCTTTGATCGTCGTCGCCGACCACGCAGAGGTTGTCGTGCGTGCAACAAAGCTTTCGAAGCAGTTTATACTGCAATTCGTTCGTATCTTGATACTCGTCGACCATGATGTACTGATAACGTCGGCTCATCTCTTCGCACAAGGCTTCGTCTTTTTCTAAAATGAGATAAGGCAAAACCAGCAAGTCGTCAAAATCGACCAAATTGTTCTCTTGCAGATACGTTTCGTAACGTTCGTAGATCTTAGCGATCGTTTGATAATGTTTTTGTTCGGCTTTTTCCCATGCCGTTTGAGGATCGAGCAGAGAAGTTTTATAGCGTGAAATCTCGCTTGAAAGCATACCGGTCGGTAGCTCCGTCGAGGTATTGAGCGTTTTTAAAATACGTTTTTTATCATCGGTGTCGATCACGACAAAGCTGTTTTTTCGTCCGATTTTTTCGATGTGAAACTTCAGAAAAAGCAACCCGAATTTATGAAACGTACACAATAACGGAGGATACGACTGATGATCCCCGAGCAATGCCATCGCACGTTCACGCATTTCGCTTGCGGCCTTGTTGGTAAACGTTAAGGTTAACGTATTGGACGGAGGAATGCCTTGCGCTAAAAGGTACGCCAAGCGAGCGGTGATCGTTTTCGTTTTACCGCTACCGGCTCCCGCTAAAATCAAAATAGGACCGTCGATACATTCAACGGCTTTTTGTTGCGATTCGTTCAGTGTGGCTGCATCTTGCATCGTTCGGTCTACTTTTTATTTTTATTATAGCAAAAAAAGTTTAAGCAAACCTCTAAAGAGCGCGTAAGAAAGGTCATCATTGTTTTTACTATTATTTTTGGTTATAATAAAATGCTTAAACGAAGCACGGTTATACACTACGAAATTACAAGGATTTTTATGTTAAAAGATTTCTCCAAAATAGAAACCTTTTTGACGGTCGTTCGTGAAAAAAGCTTTTCAAAAGCTTCTAAAAAACTCGGCATCAGTCAACCCGCCGTAACGCAACAAATCAAGCTTTTAGAAGAGTATCTGGATACGCAAATCGTCGATCGTAAAAAAAACGGTATTAAACTAACGACGGCAGGAGAAGAACTTTTCAAAGTTGCGATTAAACTCGAAAAACAGATTTTAGCAGCGGAACGCGAGATGTTACGACTCGTCAATAAAGAGGTTATTTTCGTCTTGGGAGCGTCTCCCGTGATCGGAAATTATATTCTACCCAACTTCCTCAACGACATCCAAGAAGCGATTAAAAACAACGTGATGCTCAAAGTCGAAGATGCCGCGGGCATTACCGAAAAATTGCTCGATAAAAAAATCGATTTAGCATTGATTGAAGCACCGATTTTCCAAGAAGGCATTATCTATCGCGAATGGCTCGAAGACGAGTTGGTCATCACCAGCCGCTCACCGCTTCCCAAAGTCGTTCGCAAAGAAGATTTGCTCTCCTACAATTGGATTTGCCGCGAAGAAGAGTCCAACACGCGTAAAATCATTCATGAAACGTTCGAGAAGATGGACATCGACTGCAAAAGCTTTAACGTCAAGAGTATCGTCACAAGCTCGACGGCCGTCAAAAATACGCTGATGAAAGCCAATATCGAAGAAAAACCGACCGTATCGATTCTCTCGAAACATATTATTAGCGAAGAGGTCGAACAAGGCTTGCTCTTTACGACGAAAATGAAGGGGCTTAAGTTGACGCGAATGCTCTATCTTTGCCATATCAAAGACCGCAAACACGATGCTTTGATCGATAACGTTATCAATTATATTATGAGCAAACAAGAGCTCAAACATTAAGGTTTGATGCTTACATGTAAAGATTAAAACGGGTTGTGTCGCATACAACCCGCCTTCTTCTGCGCCTCGTTATTTTTTAATCAATTTTTGATTGTGAGGATTGGAAAGAAATGCGCTCATCGAGCGTTGTAAGCCGTTAGACTTGTCTTCTTTAGGTGCTTTTTTGCTTGAAGCCGTACCGAGGTTGATAAAAATAGGCACTTCCTCAACGATAATTTGTAAAATCGACTCCATCGGGAACGTCACCAAAGAGCCGAAATTATGGCTTCCGAATCCCGCTTCAAAGCTAATCATGCCATTATAGACCTGCGTACTTTCAAACGTATACCCCGCCAAATAAAACATCGTAATGGGTTTAAAATTTTGGCGAATTTCAGGCGGAAGCTCCGGTTCAAACGTCACGTCGGCAATATTGGTCAAAACGGAAAAATGGACGCCTCGCTTTAAAAGCAACTCCACCACCTCTTTACCGTGCTTCTTCATCAATTGACAAAACTCTTCGTCACCCAATAAAGCGTCAAGCATCGCACATTCCTTTGAACTCTTGAAGTAGATTTTCGATTTCGCCGATACCTAAAAGCCAAAACCGCTCGTCGTCGATGTCAAATCCGAATTTTTGAATCAACGTTTTAGGACTTTGACTTCCTCCGGCACTCAAAAAACTCGTATAGTGTTGTACAAACGTCGCTTTATCGCTTTTTTTATACAGCCCGTACAACGCAAGTACCAACAATTGCCCGTAACTGTAAGCGTAGCAATAAAACGGAGAATGAATAAAATGCGGAATATAGCTCCACCACAAATGGTAATTGGAACTCAGCGTAATGCTCGAGCCGAACATCTTTTGGCTCTCTTCCATCCAATATCGATTGAACGTTGCCGTATCCAATTCGCCCTCATGGGCATGCACTTTGCGCTCAAACGTCGTAAAATTGATCTGACGGTAAAGCGTTGAAAAAATATCTTCAATTTTACTGGCATACAAAGAGCGTTTTTCGTCTAAACTCAATCCCTCTTTAATGGCATCAAACACAAGCATTTCGGCAAAGACCGAAGCGGTTTCGGAAGTCGTCAACGGCGTATCGCTTCCTAAATAACCGACGTCGCGGGAGAGGTACTGATGAATCGCGTGTCCAAGCTCATGCGCCAAGGTAAACAGATCGCGTCTCGTGTCGGTGTGGTTGAGCAAAACGTAAGGGTGCGTACCGGGCGTCGCCGGATGCGAAAATGCACCGCCGCGTTTTTTATTTTGAGGAAAAACGTCGATCCAACCCTGCGTAAACGCGATAGAAGCGATCTCGTAAAATTTGGGATTAAATTTGGCAAATGCGTCTAAGACGATCTGTCGCGAACTCTCAAAATCATAGCATGCCTTGCTCTCGTCTAAAGGTGCGTAACGGTCGTACTCGTATAACGTTTCTAAACCTAAAAGCTTGGCTTTGAGTCCATAATATTCGTGCACGAGATGAAAACTATTTTCAGCGGCGGCGACGAGTGCATCGACGCTTTTTTGGGTAATTTTGTTGTCTAGATGACGCGGTTGTTCGGCATTTTTATAGCCGCGAAGTTCACATTCGCTTGCCAAATCGGTTTTGATCATGTTAAAAATATACGCCAACAAAGGCTGATGGGGTTTTAAGCCTTTCGTGAAAGCGTCGGCGGCCTTTTTTCGCACCTCGCGGGAAGGGTCTTGAAGCTTACTGAGTATCTCCTCTTCCGAGAGCTTTTTGCCCTCAAAACTAAACGTCAATCGGCTAAAGTGTTCATCGAACAAACGGCTAAATGCCGAAGCGGACGTCATCTCTTTTTTCAATAAGATACGTTCTTCTTTTTGAGAAAGCTGGTACGGTTTTTCTTCGATAAGCGATTCCAAATAAAAAGCATAATGAGGGCTTAAGGCGATGAGCTCTTCTTGTTTGGCTTTTGCCAGTTTGTTAAACTCGAGTTCAAAAAAAAGCAAGTGCTCGCCGATACGACTTTGTTCTTGCTGGTAACGGGCGAAAAAACCGCCTTTGTCGCTATCGGTCGCAAAGTTTAAAAAAGCATACGTCATAATGCGACCCAAAATCTCGTTAATCGCTTCGTATTCGCGAATCGACTCTAAAAATTCGTGTCCGTTCAACTCTTTCAGTTTGCCTTTGCAGACATTTTCAAAACCGATCGCACGGCTTCGCGCCTCGTTTAAATCTGCTTCTAAGTCAGATTCGTGCTTGTATAAAGCGGATAAATCCCAATTCAATACTTAGTCCTTCACACATACGTTTTCAAGAATTTCAAATCCTCTAAGAGCATTCATTATAGCAAATTTTCGGGCTTTTTGAATGTCGTCTACGGATAATTTTTCGGCTTTAATCTTCCCTTGCGCCAACAATCTTGCCCGTGTCGTTCCTTGTAAAAGCGGGCGTAAAGGCGTTTTCCATTCGCCCTCAATCCATAAAGCGATATTGGCGATCGTCGTATCTTTCAATTCGCCCTCATGCACGATCAACACCTCATCGGCATCGTCGCGTTTCAGAAGATTCAACGCTTCGCGATCGCAATATTTGTAGCCGTACTCAAGCTTGCTTTCGACCAAAGCAATCGTTCGTATCGGCGTAGGTTCGTACACGCGATAGTCGATGCGCGTAATCGTCTCTCGGTACTCGACGCGCACCCGAAAAATGCCCTGACAAGGCGGAATAATCGCCTCTGCCAGCACGATCGGTTCTTTACATGTAAAAATCTCTCGTCTCGTTTGATCAAAACGGGCTTGATGGTATTCCAAATGCGCTAACGTGCCATCAGAGGCTTTGATCGTTTCAAAGCACGGGGATATAGACTTTATGGCACACCTCTTCGTATTCTTGAAGCGGATCGCTTAAAAGCGTGATTCCTCCGCCGCTTTTGTACACAAATCCTTCATCGCTCTTTTCGATAAAACGGATCATCACCGCACTGTCTAGCCCTTTTGCGTCGTATACGCCGAAAATTCCGGTAAAAAAGCCGCGTTCGTAACCTTCGATTTGTTCGATCAACTCGACGCTTTTTCGTTTCGGCGTTCCGCTGATCGATCCTGCGGGCAGTAAGGTAGCAATCATCTCGCCGATACGATCATGCCACGTCGGCTCTAAGTTCGCGTTAATATGCGAGCTGACATGTAAAAGCTCTTTTTCGCCCGCTTGAATCGTTTCGACGTACCGAAATCGCTTGACGTGTACGTTTTGAGCGACGCGGGCAAGATCGTTTCGCAAAAGATCGACGACCATCACATGTTCCGCCGTCTCTTTTTCGTCGTTTAAAATACGTTCTTCGGCACCGTCGATACTTGCATCGATCGTTCCTTTCATCGGAAACGTCATAATGCAATCGTTTTCGATTTTAACGAAACGCTCGGGCGAAAAACAGACGAAACGGTCTTTAAAACAGAGTTTAAACGGTGCGTTCGCCGCGTGAAAAATAGCGCGAAGGTCTAAATCGCCGTGCAACAAGGTCGGCGCGGTCAAATTAAGAAGGTAGGTATTGCCGGCGCGTATCTCTTCTTGAACCGCTTCAATTTTGCGAAGGTACTGTTGTAAATCCGGAAACGATTTTTCAAACGTAAACGTCTGCTTGATTGAGGGCGGCTCGGCGTCAAACGCATACATAATATCGGAATCGAGCGTTAAAAGCGGTTCGGCGTAAAACTGTTTGATGTGATAATCGACGACGAAGAAAAAAGGCGTACGTTGTTGGCCGAAGCGATTGAGCGTTTGAACAAACTCAATGCTCAATCAGCTTCTCCAAAACCGCCATTCGAACGGCAACGCCGTTTTTAACCTGCTCCAAAATCTTAGACCGAGGGTCTTTCATCATAAAATCGTCCACGTCCACGTTACGATGCACGGGACCCGGATGCAAAACGATAATATCGCGATCTTTCATCAGTTTTGACGTAATGCAAAAATCGGTCGCATAATCTTTCAACGAAGCGTATATTTGGTTGGTATGGCGTTCGGTTTGCGTACGAAGGCTCATGATGACGTTAACTTCGTCGATGACCTCTTCGATGCGATGAGAAGTGCGCAAATGCGTTTGCGGTAAAAAATGAGGCGGAGCGACCAAAATGACCTCGACGCCCATGCGACCTAAAAGCTCGATATTGCTGTTGGCGACGCGAGAATTTTTAATATCGCCGACGATCGCGACCTTTTTCCCGCGCACGTCGCCGAAATGGCGGCGCATCGTGAAAAGATCCAACAACGCTTGCGTCGGATGCGCATGCGAACCGTCTCCGCCGTTGACGATAGGACAATTGACGTAATTGGCTAAAATATGCGGAACGCCGGAGCTTTTATGGCGTACGACGATTGCATCGGGTCCCATAGCGTCTAGATTGGCCGCCGTGTCGAAAAGCGTCTCGCCTTTGCTTGAAGAACTACGTGAAACGTCCAAACTCACGACCATCGCACCGAGCCGTTTTGCGGCAATTTCAAAACTACTGCGCGTTCGCGTCGAATTTTCGAAAAAAATCGTAATGACCGTTTTATTGTTCAAAATATCTCTTGGTTTTTCGTCTAAAAATTCATCGGCGCGCGCCAAGATATGTTCGACTTCTTCCAACGAAAAATCTCGCGTATTGATCAAGTGTTTCACGCGTTACTCCTTGCAAAATCTGCCAAAATTGTAACAAAGCATGACTGTAAGTTTGATTAACGTTTTATTGTTCAAGATGTGCTACAATTCCGAAAAAAAGGAGAAAAACTTCTATGAAAAAACACCTTTATCTCTCATGCGTATGCCTTTTTGCTTCCGCGCTTTATGCCGAAAGTTTTACGTTTCAAGAAGACGTTCGCGTCTCTAATAGCCAACGCGAATACCACGGATCGACCACCAGCGTTCCGTATCAAGAGTGTTGGGACGAGCAAGTCGAAGTACCCTCTTCTTCCTCCGGAAACGAGGGAACCGTGGGTGCGATTATCGGCGGCGTCGCCGGCGGCGTTTTAGGACATCAAGTCGGCGGAGGAACGGGTAAAACGGCGGCAACGATCGGCGGAGCGGTAGTGGGTACGATGGTCGGGAAAAACGTTGCGGAAAACAATTCCGGACCGTCGTATAAAACGCAAAGACGTTGTACGACGCGTTACGAAGAGCGAAACGACGGTGCACCGCTTTTTCGCAACACCGCCTATTATAAAAACCAGCCGATCGTCAAATACTCCGATCGTCCTTTAGACTATATTCGCATTAACGTCACGGTAAGTTACTAAACTGCGCGCGATTGCGCTCATATCGTCTTGTACGCTTAACACCCTGCCGAAAAGTTTTTTGAGAAACGGCAGGGAAATCTTCTCAAACGCCGCACGATCTTCGGCACATTTCGAATTGACGCACCATTCGTAATTATCGACGCCTAAGGAATCCAACAAATGCAAATTAAGCAGTAAATCGTTGATGCACCCTAATCTATCGTGCGCAACCAAAAGCGTTCGGGCGTTAAAAAGGCGCATCAGATCGTACATGTAAAAATCTTCTTCGATCGGCACGAGCAAACCGCCCGCCCCCTCAATCAAAACGATGTCGCTTAACGCTTCGATTTTTTCGTACGCATGGCGTAAAACGTCCGGATCGATTTTTTTACGCCCTTTGGCAACGTACGGTGCGGCGGGCAATTCAAAGCGGTACGGAACGATGTCGTTGATCGTCAACGCTTCTAACGCCTTATTGTACGTCTTGGCCGTCTCAAATAAAAGCGTCCCGTCCAAAGGAACCGGTGCGACGCCCGTCTCGATAGGTTTCATCACGCCGACTTTCAAACCTTGCGCACTCAATGTTTCAAGTAACCTAATCGTCGTATAGGTTTTACCGATATCGGTATTGGTCGCACTAATAAATAAAGGAGGATAGTTCATCTTGAAGCTTCTTTTTTTGACAAAATTATACTCTTAAAAAACACAAAGAACAATCGTTTTTTTATCCCTATGTTTAACACGATGGATAGATCAAAGCGAGAAAAAAGAAGATAGCAATTCCAAGCCAAAGTTGTAGTGTTTGAATAAGTTGCCTTTTACTCTCTTTAAATTTTTCGAAATCATCAATACCTATTGATTCACCGTCCCATTGAACCCAATAAGCCGCTTCTATCATATTCCACGGGAAATGCATAGCATTAATGGTTGTCGTAAAAATAGTAATTTTCCGTCCTAAAATATGTTCAGGATGATCTTTGGGCAAATAACAAGCAATATTTTTGATGCCTTCCCCTTTATTGAGTATAATCACTAACCTTCCTCTTCCATGTCGTCGAGAAGGAGGAGTATATCCGTTTACAATGCCTTCATAGCGCTTTAACGACTCAAAAGATTCCACAGAATCATTTTTCAACGTAAAATACAAAAATGAGCATGTAATGATCACTACCAAGCTGATTTTAACACCTATTCGCGAGAAAAAACAAAACATGCTCCTTTCCCGAATACGCTGAAAATTGATACCTACTTGTTTTACTGTTTCTTGTGGCTTCTTGTTTTGATCTTCTCTATCATTTTTTGAAGTCTTACTGCGTAGTAAAAATAAAGAATAAAAATTGATACGATTCGTAAATACTATAAATACAGAAAGTATAACCATAATACTCAATACTTTATATTCTATCGGCATTTATCAACACTTTTAGAGGTAACTTGAATAGTATGCATTTATTTAAACTTCACGGGAACGCAAAAATCGAGGTCAAACCGTTCGCACGGATCGATGAAGTGATTTTGCCGATAGATCGCAAATGACGGTAAAGAGACTTTTTCGTAATCGCTTTTGGGAAACCATTCATGGTATATGACGTCCATATACTTTTTCAAATCACCGTAGACGCCTTGCAACGAAAAAATCGCGCAAAACGTTTGCGGTATCTTCATCACGCCGATTTCGCCGCTTCGGTAAAATTTGCGTATTTTGGGAAGTTCCAAACATGCGACGTAATGGCATTTGGAGGCCTCGACAAAACGAGGATTGCTATGGTGCAGGGCTATCATGGCTTGTTCGTTAAATGCGATACCCTCTTGCAATGCCCACGATTGAAGCTTCAACCACGCGGTTTGAATACTCTTATCGTAACCTTTATGCCGAACGTAGGCAACCTCGAACGAAGGCATTGCCGCAATTTTTACATGTAAAGGTTTTCCGGAAAAACTCAAATCGCGATGGGCATTGATTTGATCGACTTCGCGCCATTTACTGGGCGTGACTCCAAAATTTTCTTTAAAAGCCTGCGTAAACGAAGCATTGGAGTGAAATCCGACTTCATGCATAATGTGCGTAATCGTCGCTTCCGGCGTGAAAAGCAATACATTCGCCGCATGCTCAAGTTTAACGCGCTTCGCATACGCATGAACGCTCTCGCCGACGACTTCTTTAAAAATACGGTTAAAATGAAAAACCGACATCGCAACGTTACCCGCCAAAGTCTCTACGCTTAAATTTTGTGACAAGTCGGCATGAATAGCGTACAATGTTTCGTTGATACGCTCGATATGATCGTTTTGAGTCGTTCTTTTGTGCTTCATAGAGGACATTATAGCACAAACGGACAAAGGAAATCGGTGTTTATCGGTGGTGCTTTCATCGTATCTTTTCTATAATAACACTTTATATTTTCAAAAAGGCTCTTCTTATGCAAACCAAATTAGCCAAACGCATTACGGGTGCTTCCCGTTCGTTCACGCGAACGATTTTAGATTTGACGGCACAAAATACGATTATCTCTTTTGCCGGCGGACTTCCCGATGCGGCATTATTTCCGGCGGAGGCTATCGAAAAACACTCCAAAGCACTTTTTGCCGAAAAAGACAATCGTCTTTTCCAATACAGCAATGCATCAGGCGTTCCCGCGCTCAAAGAGCAGATCGCTAAACATTACCGCGACACGCATGCAGACGAGATTATGTTGACAAACGGCTCTCAACAAGGGCTTGATCTGATGTGCAAAACATTTTTAGACCCGAACGATTGCATTATCGTCGAAGATCCAAGCTATCTTGCGGCATTGGGGCTTTTTCGTATGTACGACGTCACGATCAAAGCGGCACCTTTAACGCCCTCCGGGGTCGATACCGAAGCGTTGGAAGTGCTTTTTAAAACCTATCGTCCTAAATTTTTTTATACGATACCGATTTTTCAAAATCCTACGGGCTATTCGTACGACATGAAAACCCGTCTTGAAGTGGTACGTTTGGCAAAAGAATACCGTGTGATTCTCTTGGAAGACAGCCCGTATGAAGCACTTCGTTATGAAGGCGTATCGACGACTTCGTTTGCCGATCTTCTACCTGAATGGACCGTTGCGTTGGGAACGTTTTCAAAAACTTTGGCTCCGGATTTTCGTATCGGCTGGATCAGAGCACCCAAAGAGATTATCAGCGCGCTAACCCTTTCCAAAGAGAGTACGGACCTTCAAAATTCCAAATTTTTTCAACTCGTCTGTGCGCGCATGATGCAAAGCGGCGAATTGCAAGCCCATGTCAAAAGCCTCGTCGATTATTACCGTCCGAAACGCGATGCGATGGTATCGGCACTCAAACGTTATTTTGGAGAAAGTATCGATTTTGTCGTACCGGAAGGTGGTATGTTTATTTGGGTTCATTTTAAAAAATGCAACGATAGTATGAAACTCTTCGACCTTGCCATCCAAAAAGGGGTTGCATTTGTTCCCGGATCGGTTTTCTTTGCCGACAAGCATGAAAGCGGTTACGGAAGACTCAACTATACCAACTCGAGCTTAGAGCAAATTGATGAAGGCGTCAAAAAACTGCAACAAGCCTATAGCGAGCTTTAAGATTTTTTACACACGATGTCGCCGAGGGTTGCCCCTACGGCTTCGGCGACAACGTGACATTTGACTTTAAACAGAAAAAAGATCGGATAATCGCTTCGTTCGTTTAAACATTCAAAATTGCCCATCCCTTTGGAAAGAATACAATCGGCTTTTTCAAAAAGCTCTCGAGCCGACGGTGACATCAGCTCAAACGCAAGTCCGGGCGTCGGAACGCCGCTGTCCACAAGAGTCGCGACCTCGTCCATCCCCGAAGCCAACGCATCTTCATACGTCAAATCGTTAATAATCGGCTTACCGCGTACGAAATAATAGACGTCGATCGTCGGATAAAGCTTTCGAATCGTCTGAATGCAGAGTTTATCAAAAATCTCTTCTCCCGCATTGTCCGCAAGGTAAACTAAGGTTCGCGTTTTTTGAAGCGTTGCTTCCAATGGCAAAAAATCGTCGATTGAAAAAGGAGTGTGATAAATTTTTTCCAGCTCTTCGGAGAGATCGTACAGCATGACCGCCGCCAAATCGATCACATTACCCGCCACGGCGGTTTTAAGAGCACTTAAAAGAGGGGTTGTGCTTTGCTCGATATGCATTTGGCATAAAGGAAGAAAGGCTTTCGCTTTGAGAGACGAAGCTTTTTTAAAATCGCCGTACAAATCCCGAACACCCAATAAGCGTGCAATCGCTTCATACAGGGGTGCGGCATTGTGAGGCGGCGTTTGATCGGAGTCAAATCCCTCAATCAATCGGCGTGCCAAAGAATCAATAGCGTTTTTGTGTTCCGACGTTAGATTTAAAAGCGTACCTACGCGTTTACTTTGATCGTAAATACACGTTAAGCAGCGTTGGTCAAGATACATGAATCACTTTCAAAGAAGATACGCGAAGAAAAAAGAAGCGGAAGCGGTGAAACCAAGACATCCACCGCTTCAAAAAAAAATTATTTTCTAAGTTCTTTAATTTTTGCAGCTTTACCGCGTCTATCACGAAGATAGAAGAGTTTGGAGCGTCTAACGATACCGCGTCTTAAGACAACGATCTCTTCGATACTGTCGGAAAAAATCGGGAAAATTCTCTCAACGCCTACGCCGTTAGCACCGATTTTACGAACGATGAACGTCTCACCCGTACCGGTTCCGCGTCGTGCGATACAGATACCTTCAAAATTTTGGACACGTTGTTTGTCGCCTTCGATAATTTTAACGGCAACTTTAAGCGTATCACCTGCTCTAAAATCAGGAATATTCTTCGCAGAAATCTGTCCTGCTTCAAAAGCTTCAATATATTTATTTCTCATTGTATTATCCTTTATGTCATTTCTAATGCTTCACGCTAAAGCGAGAAAACAGATCCGGTCTGAAATATTTCGTCTTTGATTCAGACATTTTATTTTTTAAGCTTGTGATTTTAGCGTGGTTTCCCTTTAAAAACTCTGAGGGCACGGATTTATTTTCATAAATAGCCGGCTTTGAAAAACACGGAGCCTCTAAAAGAGGCTCTTCAAAGCTCTCCACGTTTAACGAATCACTGTTACCTAAAACACCTTTGATGTTACGACTAATGGCATCGCTGAGCACAAGACTCGGAAGTTCTCCTCCGGTTAGGACATAATCCCCGATGCAAAAAAGCTCGTCGGCGAAGGTCTCTATGACACGTTCGTCAATTCCCTCATACCGTCCGCTGACAAAAACGATATGCTCTTTTTGCGCCAAACGCTTTGCGTCGTTTTGCGTAAAAAGTTTTCCGGCGGGTGTCGGGAAAATCATATAAGCCTCGGGCGAAGACTCTTTGATCTTGCGTAATAGGTCAAAAAGCGGTTGAGGGAACAACACTAACCCCGCTCCTCCGCTGGCTTGATAATCGTCGACTTTACCGTGTTTGTTGTCGGTAAAATCGCGAGGATTGAAAAAATCGACGCTTAAGAGTCCTTTAGCAATCGCCCGTTTTAAAATCGAATCCTCGAAATACGAGGCGATCAATCCCTCAAAAAGCGTCACATAGGAAAATCGCATCACGAATTCTCCAAAATTCCTAAAGCATCTTTACTACGCACCTCTTTTGCGTCTTTATCAAACGACACAATATAGCGCTCAATATAGGGAAGGTAAAAAGATTTAACATGCCCTTTTTGAACCAACTCCGCATCGGTACGAACCACTAAATAATCCGTCGTTACGATACGCTCGATCTCATCGACGGTACCTAAGCGTGTTCCGTCTTCGTCGATCACGCGAGCATCGATCAGTTCAAACCAAAAAAATTCGTCCTTTTGAAGCGCGCACTCTTTACGGGAATTTTCTTTCGACGTAAACAACTGAGTATTGACAAGCTTTGCGGCAGATTCTCTATCGCAATAACCCACAAAAGAGATCAGCGAACGCGCTTGGTGATACGAAAAGACTTCAAGCGTTTCGCCCTTTTGGGTCGTAAACGTTTTACCTTTTTTAAATTGTTCCGGAAAATCGCACTCCAAGTGAAGCTTGAGTTCTCCCTTAAGTCCCACGAGTCGCCCGAGAACGGCGACTTCGATGAGAGAAGATTGATTATTCATCGTTGGCTTTAACGGTAACGCGATAAGACTTACCGTCTTTGGCTTTACAACCGGAGATAAGCGTTTTGAGCGAATTAATCATTTTACCGTCTTTGCCGATCAATTTACCCGTATCGATTTTATCCGCATAAATGACCACTTCGCAAAAACTGCCGTCGACATCGCTTCGTTCGACTCTTACGCCTTTAGGATTGTCTACCAAAAGTTTTGCAAACTCTTCGAGGAATTTATCAATCATCATTATTTACCGGTAATTTTTGCAACCCTGTCGCTAAGCTTTGCGCCGACGCTTTTCCAATAAGCAAGTCTCTCCGCATCGAATTTAATGCTTTCGGGATTGCTAAGAGGATTGTAATAACCGATAGACTCGATCCAACCGCCGTCACGTTTTTTTCTGCTGTCCGTTACGACGATTCTGTAAAACGGAGTTTTGTTTCTACCCATTCTCGTTAATCTTACTACTGTTGCCATTTTATGGTCTCCTGTGTTTATGTTTCGTTTGTTACAACTTATCTTTACATGTAAAGCTTACATGTAAAGATAAACCGTCACATCTTAACGAAGATGTGCGTGTTTATTTTGGGATAGCATATTTTGCAAATCTTGCATTCCCTTTTTGCCCGAAAATTTCTTTGCCATTTTCGCGGCGTTGGCAAACTGCTTTAAAAAGCGGTTCACTTCAACTTGAGAAAGTCCTGAACCTTCGGCGATACGGCGTTTTCGACTGTTATTTAAAAGCTCCGGATCTTCGCGTTCTTTTTTGGTCATGGAGCCTATCATTGCACGAATTCGCTTCATTTCAACGGAATTTTCCATATCGACGTCTTGAAGTTTTCCGGCAACCGATGAAAGTCCCGGAATCATTCCGATCAGCGATTTCATGCTTCCGAGCTTTTTCATCTGCTCCATCTGTTCCAAAAAGTCGTTAAAGTTAAACTCGCCTTTTTTGATCTTTTTCGTAATCGCTTTGGCTTGCTGTTCGTTAATAATCGAACCTGTCTTCTCGGCTAAAGTTTCAAGATCGCCCTCGCCCATTAAACGATTGACGATACGATCGGGAATAAAATGTTCCAAATCGGCTACTTTTTCGCCCACACCCACAAAACGAAGCGGAACGCCGGTTTGTTCGGCAATTCCTAACGCTACGCCGCCTTTACCGTCGCCGTCGAATTTACTGAGAATGACGCCGCTTAAGGTAATTTTTTCATGAAAACTGACCGCACTTCGAACCGCATCTTGACCCGTCATCGAATCGGCAACGTAAAAAATTTCATCCGGCGCGGTCTCTTTTTTAATCGCTTCGAGCTGATCCATTAACTCCGCATCAATCGCCAATCGACCTGCCGTATCGACCAAAACGACGTCGTATAACCCTTCGTTGGCTTTTTTGAGCGCATTTTTAGCAATCGTTACGGGATTGCCGTTTTCTTCAAAATAAAGATCGATTTCGTTGGCACTACACAACTGTTTTAACTGCTCTACGGCGGCTAAACGCTGTAAATCGCAAGCGACGACCAAGACTTTTTTCTGCTTTAACTTTAAATAGTTTGCCAATTTAACGGTCGTCGTCGTCTTACCGCAACCTTGAAGACCGACCATCAAAACTTTAGTCGGCGGTTTTGACGCATAAACGAATCCTTGGCGACCCGAGACCGTCAAAATCTGCGTTAAATTGGTTTTGAGGGCACGTAAAAAATTAACTTGTCCGATGCCCTTCGCTTTGGTCTCAATCTCGACTTGTCGTAGCAAATCACGAACGATTTTATGATGCACATCGGCTTTGAGTAAGGCTTTTTTTAAATTTTCAAGCGCATTTTTGAGCGACTTTTCATCGTCGCTGAAACGAATTTTATTAACGGCCGTACGAAATGAATCGGTTAAAACCTCAAACACGCATTATCCTTCTTATGCTATTCAAACATCTTCATTTGAAAAAGAGTTTGTATTGTATCGAACCAATACTTTAAACTAAATTAAACCTTAATTTTTGCGTATATTAAAAAGAGCCGTATTGTTTATAAATAACGATTTTACGGTATTTTTGATCGTCTAACTCTTGGATTAGACTGCTGCGAATTTAATGAAATCTTCAGGTTCTTTGCTCTCAAATTGATACCCTAAAAGTGCAATTTTTGAGGCATGGAGCATTAAGCGTTTGTACGGTCGTCCGCCGTATTCGGTATCTCCCAAAATGGAAGCACCGATGCTTTTTAAATGCACGCGAATTTGATGCGTTCGTCCCGTTTCAATCTTCACGCGAATCTTAGAGCGTTTTCCTTCGATCATTAAAGGCTCGATACGACTGATCGCTTCTTTGCCGTCATCGCTAATTTTGCTGTAAGCGGTATTGCCTTTTTTAATCGTTAAAATCGGAGCGTTAATCTCCATAGCTTCGACGACTTTACCTTCAACGATCGCGATATACTCTTTTTGAACATCACGTTTTTTAAATGCACTGACCGCTTTTTTACGAAAATCGTCATCTTTCGTCAAGAGTAAAACGCCGCTCGTCTCGCGATCCAAACGATGCAATAACGGTAATTTTTTCGCTTCGGCAACCTCTTCGGAAGTCATAAATGCCGGCTTATCGACCGCCATAAGAAATGCGTCTTCAAATAAAACGCGAATCGGCGCGATTTTTTCGACTTTAAACTTCGTCGAACCGTCTAATTCTCCGCGTGCAACGCTCACTTTTTTTCCTGCCGCGTAAACGACGCCTCGATCGATCAACTCTTTTGCGGCACGATTGGAAATTTTTTCTTGAAGGGCTAAAAGTTTATAGGCTTTATCTATCATGGTCTGTTCCTCTGATTTTTTCCAAAAGCGGTTCTATCGCGTCTTTGGGAGTAATAGACGACGGACGGACTTCGTCAATGTGTTCAAAAACATCGTAAAGTGCGTCGATCGCAACGATTTTGGCATTTTCTACCGCTTCAAAGAGCACTTTTTGATTGAAGATCGATGCTCCGCTAATCAATTTAACGCCGAAAAATGCAGGCTCTAACGGATTGTGTCCGCCGACGCCTTCCACAAAAGAACCGCCCAAAATAACCACGTCGGCAACGGCGTAAAGATCGATCAACCGTCCCATCTGATCGCATAAAATCAGATCGGCATCTAAGTTTTCGTTTCGCGAAAGGCAGTCGAATGAGCGTCGATGTTCTGTCGCATACGATGCCAACCAACGCTCAATTTTTTCAAAACGTTCCGGATGTCTGGGTACAACGACGACCGTATCGTTTTCTTTGATCGCAATATGCTCTAAAATCAACGCCTCTTCTTTTTCATGCGTACTTGCGACCACGATCAATCGCTTGCCTTTTGGCTTATCGTAAGCTTTCGTAATGCTATAGCGTTGGTACTGTTTGATATTGCCGACGACGCTGATACGTTTAGCGCCTAAAAAAGCCAAACGCTCTTTATCCTCTTCGCTTTGTGCCAATACCGCGTCGACGTAGCGAAAAATCCAACGGTAAAACCATGCAAATTTTGCATACGAAGCATAAGAATGATCCGAAATTCTTGCATTGAGCAACACCGTTCGTATTCCTTTGGCTTTTGCGCTGATAAATAAAAGCGGCCAAAGTTCGGCTTCCATCACGACTAAAACGTCTTGAGATCGTATCCAAAACGGTAAAAAAATTTCAAACGGCAAATAACGCACCGCCGTATGAAGCGAAGAAGCTTCGCAAAAACCGGTCTGCGTCATCACGCTAATGCGAACGTCGCTTGGCGCAAAAGTCTCCACCAAAGGTTTTAAAGATCGCACCTCGCCTAAAGAACACGCGTGAAACCACATACGGGCATTCGGTTCGAAAGGGGCGTTATTTTTCAGAAAAAAGCGTGCGGGAATCGAAAAAGTATATTTGGATTTAAAGCAAAGGTAAACTAAAAAAGGCAGTGCCGCTACGTAGAGCAACACCGCCGCACCGTAATAGACAAAGCGCAATGCTTACGCCTTCTCTTCCTCGATCTCTTTGTACAAAATACGACCGCAATGAGGACATGTCACGATGTCGTCTTGTTTTAAAACGCTGGCATACGTTTTATCGTTAATACGCATAAAACAACCGTAGCATGCTTGTTTTTTAACCGGAACGACCGTAGAATTGCCCGCCCATTTACGAATTTTTTGGTAAAACGTCAAAATTTTATGGCTCATATCGGAAACCAACTCGTCTTTGGCTTTGTAAACGTTTTTACGCTCTTCTTCAATCGTTTGAATTTGCGAATCGATCGTCTCTTTTATCTTTTCGGCTTCTTCTGCGGCTTGCGCGATTTTCTCTTGAAGGGCACTGATGCTGTTTTGTTTTAGATCGATAATTTTTTCCAAACGAGCGATCTCTTCGTTGGCAAAATCGCATTGTTCTTTGGCGATCTCTTCTTCAAGTTGTAAGGCTTTAATCTCTTTTGCCGTTTTGACCAGCGCACTTTTTTTCGTAAAATCTTTTAACTTAGCGGAAAGTTCTGCCAAATGTGCTTCGTTTTTTGCTTTTTTAAGTTTAGCGTCGGCGATGTCGGCTTGAAAAACCTCGGTTTGTGATTTTAGCTCTTTTTCTTTATCTAAAGAGAGTTTTAACGTCTTCTCCACTTTAGCGATGCGCGGCGCAAAATCGTCAATCTCTTTGTCTAAATTGGAAAGCTCAATTAACTGCTCTAAGTACTTATTCATATGCTCTGTGTCCTCTATATGTGTTGGAAGGGGTTTTTAGAATTTGATATTATAGCTTTTAATGGCAAATTTTTCAAATGCTCGCTTAAACACGCCCCAAAATACGCTTCACTCTCGAAGTGTCCGATGTCGATTAAACTGAGTCCGTTTTCTTTCGCTTCTAAGGCTTGATGGTATTTTAAATCACCCGTTAAAAAACAATCGGCCTCGATTGAGCGGATTAAATCTCCGCCGGCACCCGTCGTTAGAGCACAACGCTTGATATGTTTGCACGTCTGAACGACGCGTAAATGTTTCATTCCTAAAACCTTTTTAATCTTACATGTCAAGGCTTCAAAACTTTCATCAACGTCGCAATATGCGACGAAATCTTTCGTCGACGCGATCTCAAAACCCAATTTTCCGGCGACGTATGCATTGAGATGCGAAAGATCGAAATGGGTATGCATCGCAATCAAAGAAATATTTTTCTGTACGATTTTTTGAATCAGATTTGACGGATAACGCGCAAAATCGAGCTGTTTCAAACCGCCAAAAATCAACGGATGATGCGTAATGATTAACGAGTGTCCTTCCGTCGCTTCGACCAAAGCGCGATCGACGTCGAGGCTTAAGTAAATACGCTCGATCGGATCGGATCGCGTTCCGATCAGTAAACCGCTATTGTCCCAAGAAGCTTGCGTCGCAAAGGGACTTAAGGCGTCTAGATAGTCGTAAATCTCGCCTAAGCGCATTATCCGACTACTTCTTTGTATTTGAGAGCACACCCTTTGGCAAGCTCGCGAATTTTTAAAATGTAATTTTGGCGTTGCGTGACCGAAATCGCTTTTCTGGCATCTAAAACGTTAAACGTATGCGATGCCGCCAAACAATAATCGTAAGCGGGCAACGGCAAATTTTCGTCCAAACAGCGTTTGCACTCTTTTTGAGCGTTTTCAAAATGTTCAAACAACATCGCTACGTCGGCAACTTCAAAATTATAACGGCTAAACTCGTACTCGCTTTGTTTATGCACGTCACCGTACGTCGTTACGCCGAAAGCATTTTCGTTCCACACGAGATCGAAAACGGACTCTTTTTCTTGAAGGTACATCGCCAAACGCTCGACGCCGTACGTAATTTCAACCGACACGGGATTGCATGCGATACCGCCGACTTGTTGAAAGTACGTAAATTGCGTCACTTCCATTCCGTCCAACCACACTTCCCAGCCTAAGCCCCATGCGCCGAGTGTGGGTGATTCCCAGTTGTCTTCGACGAAACGAATATCGTGTTTTTTAATATCGAGACCTAACATTTCAAGGCTTTTAAGGTAAAGCTCTTGAATATTGTCGGGGCTCGGTTTAATCAGCACTTGAAACTGGTAATAGCTTCCCAAGCGATTGGGATTTTCACCGTATCGTCCGTCGGTAGGTCTGCGGCTCGGAGCGACGTACGCCGTTGCCCACGGTTTGGAACTGAGACTTCGTAAAAACGTCGCGTTGTGAAACGTTCCCGCACCGGCGGGCATATCGTAGGGTTGCACGATCGTACATCCCTCTTGCTGCCAATAGGTCTGGAGATTTAAAAGCATTTGACTAAAAGTAAGCACGCATAGATCCTTTTTTTTCTTACATGTAAAGATTATTTCGTAGGCGGGGTATAACCCTCCACCGCTTTATTCCACATCATTTTATATTTTCGTTTGGTAAAATCGAGTTCGTCTTTTAAAAATTCGATCTGCTTGGTTAGCGTCTCAACGGTTTTGCGATCTTCGTCGTACAGTTCTTGCATCGAGAAGAGTGCCTCTTTCAAAAAACGGTTTTCGCTTTTGAGTGCGTCTAACGTCTCTTCTTTAGCGTCCAAAACCTTTTCGTGCAAACTTAAAATGGCCCCGACGGTTTTTTCGACGAACTCCGAACTCATCGTCAGGTTTCCGGTATTCGTAAAACCGTCTTCAACGACGACGCCTTGCGTTGCCGGAATCAACGCTTGCGCACTTCGACTGATTTCGACGAAACACTGTCCCTCTTCTTCTTTGGACGCAAGCTTTCCTTCGTCTATCAATAAACGAACAGCGGGTATGTCTAAGTTGACCAAACGGCTAAACGCCTCAATTTCTAACCAACTGTTCACGATGCGTCTCCTTACGATAAAATAACTTCAATCCCTGAAGAGTCGGTTTCGACTTTTTTTGCCTTTAGAATGCGATCTTCTTTCAATTTGGCCGCCAACTCTTCATCGTCGATCGCTAAAATTTGCATCGCCAAATAGGCACTGTTCATAGCACCCGCCGAACCGATCGCCACCGTACCTACGGGCATACCTCCGGGCATTTGAACGGTGCTTAAAAGTGCATCCATACCTTCCATGACGCCGCCTTTCATCGGAACGCCGATCACGGGTTTCGTCGTTAATGAAGCGACGACTCCCGCTAAATGTGCCGCCATGCCTGCCGCGCAAATAAACACTTTTGCGCCCTTAGCTTCCGCATTTTTAACGTACGCATGGGTACGGTCCGGACTTCGGTGTGCCGAAGAAACGATGATTTCGTACATGACGCCGAATTTTTCCAAAGTTTTTGCACACTCTTCCATCACGCCATAATCGCTTTTACTTCCCATTAATATAGAAACGAATCTCACATGTTATCCTTATTTTTGTATTCTAAAAAACGTAAATCCCGCTAAAGGAGCCGGTAAAACGATCGCATTAACGTTACCGCTATGAATCTCCTCAAACTGTTTGCCTGAAGGCGTTTGAAGCTTTTTAAAGCGTATCTTCCACAAACCGTTTTCGTGAAAAATCGTTCCGACGTCATTGTCGATCGCTTCGACGTGCGCCGATAAAGGCGTGATGATTTCATAAGCTACATGTAACGCCAAAACATCTTTGCACAAGCACGTTTGTCCCGATTCGTCGACTTGTGCCGCCACTTGATGCGTCCCTTCGCTAATCGAATGTGCCAAATTTTGCGTATCGTTTTTTTCGTAAGGGCGGTTGACCAAATAGCCGTCGCTAAAACCTCTGTTTTTTGTCGTGGCAAGCTCTTGGGCGTATTTTTCCGCATCAAAAACGCCTCGTGCATAATCGTCGATCGCTTGACGATACGTCTTGGTCGTAATGCCTACGTAATAAGCACTCTTCGTGCGTCCTTCTATTTTCAGCGAATCAATCACTCCCGAATCTAGAATCTCTTTGACGTGTGCGCTTAAATTGAGGTCTTTCGCATTCATAATGTGCGTTCCCTCTTCGTTCTCTTCAAGTCGAAAAAGGGTTCCGCTCTCTTCGTTGTGCGCATAAAGCGTGTACGGAAAACGACAGTCATTCGCACAACTTCCGCGGTTGGAAACGCGACCGCTTTGAACCGAGCTAATCAAACAACGCCCGCTATACGCAAAACACATAGAGCCGTGTACGAAAACTTCCAGTTCGATATGCGGCAAACGTTTTTTGATCTGCTCTAAATCTTTGAGACTCACTTCACGCGCGGCGATAATACGCTTCACGCCCATATCCGCATACACTTCCGCATCCAAATAACTTAAAACGTTAGCTTGCGTCGAAAGATGTACGGGAATATGCGGAGCAATCTTTTGCGCAAGCTTAATGACGCCCGGAGCTGCGACGATAAAGGCATCGGGATTCATCGCACCGACGCGTTCGATATGTTTTTCCAAAAGAGGAATCTGCGCATTAAACGGAAACCCGTTAATCGTTGCATGCAAATGTTTTTTCCGTGCATGCGTATACGCGATTGCCTCTTCGAAACTCTCGTACGTAAACTCTTTACCCGATCTGATACGCAAAGAGAAGTGACTCACTCCGGCGTAAACGGCATCCGCGCCGTAAGAAAGCGCGATTTTTAACTTTTCAAAATTTCCGGCAGGAGAAAGCAGTTCGACGTTTGACACCTATTTTTTTCCTAAGCTAGCGATCAACGCTTCAATATCTTCATTGCTAACGACGTCTTCGGTCGTTTCATCGCCGTGAATATGTACCGCGGAGCTCACCCGTTTGGTATCGTCTTTTGCACCTTCGAAAAGCGCGCTCATATACTTCGAAAGTGCTCGCATAACGTTAATAACGCGCTCGATTTTTTGGCGATGAATATCTTGATACTGCATAATATCCATCGTCATCATGATCTCGTCTTCCGCCATCTGCGCATTCATCAGCATATCTTCAACGCGCACTTTCATCATCTTATTGTCGTCTAGGGCACTTTGAAATTGTTCGATTTTAGGAAATTTCGTCACCAAAGTTTCAAAAAGAGCGATATTGCTCTCGATCAATTTAATGACTTCTTTGGCATTTTCTTCGGCACTCATCATAAAGTTATTGACGGTTTCGAGCTTATCGAAAACTTGCGTCGCTTTGATTTCGGAGTCTTTCGTCACGTCGTCGAGCTGATGCACCATCTTATGATCGTCCGTCGGAGGAGGAGGTGGCCATGCCATCGTGGAAGACGGTCGATATTCATGCATCAATTTATGATGCGCCAACTCTTCATCGCTTTGCAAATCGGAGTCTTGATCGTCTTGGACATTCACGTCTTCGTCCGATTCTTCTTCGAGGGCGGCGGTGGAAGGCAACGTTTCATCGGCATCGTCTAAATCACCCGCCATTAAAGCATCCAGTTCTTCTTGCGTCATAAGCTTTCTCCTAAAGTGACAAATTATGGTCTATTATAGTGAACTTTTTATATAATTTTATTTAAGACACTAAAAGAGCGGAGAACGCACGATGATCATCGATCTACACAACCACACGCCTTTATGCAACCACGCAAAAGGAAGTATGCAATCCTTTATCGAACAAGCGATTGCCCAAAAAATCGACGTTTTCGGATTTTCGGATCATGCCCCGATGCGCTTTGATGAAGCTTATCGTATGGGATTTCATGAGATGGAGGACTATGAAAAAGAAGTGCTTTTCTTGCGTGAAAACCATCGCGACGCTATTAAAATTCTCTTAGCGTACGAAATCGATTTTTTAGACGGTTATATCGATGAAAGCGTTTTAAAACGCGACGTCGATTATCGTATCGGTTCGGTACATTTTTTAGGCAAATGGGGATTTGACAACCCTGAATTTATCGGAGAGTACACGCATCACGATATCGATACGATTTGGCAACGCTATTTCGATGCGATCGAAGAGTTAGCCAAAAGCCGCTTATTCGATATCGTAGGGCATCTTGATCTTATCAAAATTTTCAATTATCTGCCTAAAAAAGATATTCGAAGCATTGCCCAAAATGCGATCAAAGCGATCAAGAAAGCCGATATGGTCGTCGAAATCAATGCCGCCGGATTGCGCAAGCCCGTCAAAGAACAATATCCAAGCGACATACTGATGGAATTACTGGCACAAAACGATATTCCGATTACGTTCGGCTCCGATGCGCACGCGATCGATCAGATCGGTTTTTGCCAAGAGGAAATTCGTCAGGTCGCCAAGCGGTACGGGTATAAAAAATGTGCAATGTTTGAGAAGAGAGAACGGGAAATGGTTAATTTTTAAGCACACTTTTGGGGTTTATTTTCAGCTCATTCTGATAAAATTACTGAAATTTAAATTCTAGGAGTTACACCATGGGTAAATTCGTTAACAGTGTTGAAGAATTTTTCAAATACTGTGCTGACAATGAAGTTGAATTCGTCGATTTTCGTTTCACGGACATGAAAGGAACATGGCATCACCTTACGTATACGATGGAAGCCATCAGCCCGGATTCTTTCGCAAACGGTATCCCTTTTGACGGTTCTTCTATCGAAGCATGGCAACCGATTAATAAATCCGACATGTTATTGAAACCGGAAGCCGAGACGGCATTTTTAGATCCTTTTACGGCCGATTCAACCGTTGTCGTTTTCTGCGACGTTTTTGATATTTACAAAGGTGAATTGTACGAAAAATGCCCACGAAGTATCGCGAAAAAAACATTGAAATACCTTGAAGAAACAGGTTTGGGCGATGTTGCTTACTTCGGACCGGAAAACGAATTTTTTGTTTTCGACGATGTTAAAATTAGAGATGACATTAACTGCTCATACTACGAAGTAGACTCCGAAGAAGGTACGTGGAATAGCGCAAAAAGTTATACGGACGGTTATAACACGGGTCATCGCCCCGGCACTAAAGGCGGTTACTTTCCGGTTCAACCGATCGATACGATGGTAGACCTCCGTGCCGAAATGGTTCAAACGCTCAAACAAATCGGTCTTGAAGTTTTCGTACTTCACCACGAAGTCGCACAAGCACAAGGTGAAATCGGCGTTAAATTCGGAACACTGGTTGAAGCAGCCGATAACGTTCAAAAATACAAATACGTCGTTAAAATGGTCGCACACCTCAACGGTAAAACGGCTACGTTTATGCCAAAACCTCTTTACGGCGACAACGGTAACGGTATGCACGTTCACCAATCTATCTGGAAAAACGGTAAAAACATGTTCTTTAAAGCAGGCGAATATGCAAACCTTAGCGACATGGCACGCTGGTATATCGGCGGTATCTTGAAACACGCACGCAGTGTTGCGGCGTTTACCAACCCGTCAACCAACTCTTACAAACGTTTGATCCCAGGATTTGAAGCACCATCCATCCTTACGTACTCTATGCAAAACAGATCAGCTAGCTGCCGTATCCCTTACGGTGCGGGCGAGAAATCGGTTCGTGTTGAAATGCGTTTCCCGGATTCAACTTCATGCCCATACCTTGCCTTTGCTTCGATGCTTCTTGCAGGAATTGACGGTATCAAAACAAAAGCTGAGCCTGTCGGACCGATGGATGAAGACTTGTTTGAACTATCACTCGATGAAATCAGAGAAAAAGGTATCAACCAAATGCCTCATACGCTCCGAGGTTCACTTGAAGCATTGATTCGCGACAACGAGTATCTTAAACCGGTTATGACTCCGGAGTTTTTGGATACGTACCAACACTACAAATTTGAAACACAAGTTTGGCCTGATGAGGCAAGACCTACCGCGTTTGAATTTAAAACCGTATTTTCATGCTAGTATTCAACGTATAACGCATAAAGGGGAGGTACTCTTAAAGAGTACACTCCCCTTTTTTTATCTTAACCCTTTTGCTTCTCATCAAAAATCGACGCGACACGATTGTGGAAGACATTGAATCTTACGTCTCCCACCGATATTAAAACATCAAACCGCCTTCATCTTGTTGTTGTTTAATCGTAACTTTCGGGAAGGGCGATTTCTCGGTAAAGTATTCGATCACCCCGTTTATTTTACGTGAGCCTACGCCCTCGGGCATTTTGAATTCCCGTGTCGTTTCAGGATACATTTCAAGGTATTTACTCATAAAATATTTAAACGCAGGAGCCGCCGCACGACCGCCCGTTTCGCCTTTTTTCAACGGCGTATTGTTGTCGTTTCCGAACCATGTAATGATTTCGATGTCCGGAGAAAAACCGCAAAACCAGGTATCTACGTTACTGTTCGTCGTACCCGTTTTACCGGCAATTTCGATGCCTGGAACTTGTGCGTTTCTTCCGGTACCGCGTTTCACGACTTCACGCATCATATCGATCATTAAAAAGCTTTGCTCCGGAGTCGTCACCGTCGTGGATTTCGTTTCATAAACCTTCTCGACGCCGTCTCGGTTGATCACTTTTTTCACTAAAAGCGGTTCCGTTTTGACTCCGTAATTGGGGAACATCGAATAAAAACTACTGAATTCCAAAGGCGAAATACCGAAACTACCGAGTGCTAAGGTTAAATCCATCGAAAGGCTTTTAAACCCGTCTTTTTTCAACTCTTTATAGACGCTATCGAGTCCTAAGATCGAGAGTAGATTGATCGTCGCAAGATTGCGCGAATGCACCAAGGCTTCTTTCAGCGTAATTAATCCTTCAAAATCGTTTTCGTAATTTCTAGGCTTCCACTCTTCGTCCGTTTCGCTATTAACGAAGGTACGTGAAATATCGGGAATTTCAGAGAGCGGCGAATAGCCCCAATCGAGTGCTTTTTGATAAATAAACGGTTTAAAGCTCGAACCGGGTTGGCGTTTGCTTTGCGTCGCACGGTTAAAACTGCTTTTAGCATAATCGATACCGCCGACGAGTGCCAGCACGTTACCCGAGCCGTTTTCCATTACGACCATCGCACCGTTTAGTTCGGAGAGATTCATATCTTTTGCGCGCGATGCCATACCGTTATAACCGACTTTTAACGCTTCTTGTGCCAAATGCTGAAGCTTCAAATCAACGGTCGTATAAATCTGATAACCGCCTTTTTTCAAATCGTCGTATTCGCTTCCGACCGCTTTAATCACCTCATCGACGACGTAAGGGGCGCGATTTCGCGTTAAGGTTTCATCATAGACGACGGGGTGTTCTAAGGTAGCTTTGGTATATTCCGCTTCACTGATCCAACCGAGCGTGTACATACGATTGACGACTTGGTTGGCACGGCTTAAAGAGAGATCCATATGGCGTGTCGGATCGTACGAACTCGGAGCTTTGGGAAGCCCGACTAAAATAGCGATCTCTTTAATGCTCAAAGCGTCAAGATTTTTCTTAAAGTATCCGAGTGCCGCGGTTTTGATACCGTAATAGCCGTGTCCGAAATAAACATGGTTAAAATAACGTTCTAAAATCTCTTCTTTACTCAATTCCGCTTCGACGATGTATGCCAAAACTGCTTCGTTCAGTTTACGCGAAAGCGTTTTTTGACGCGTTAAAACGGTGTTTTTAATCAACTGTTGCGTCACCGTACTTGCGCCTTCGACCATTTTCATCGCTTGAAGGTCTTTGACGAGTGCCCTGAAAATCGCTTCGAGATTAATGCCGCTGTGCTCGAAAAACGACGTATCTTCGGTTGCGACCAAAGCTTCGATGACCCGAGGCGGTATCTCTTTGTACTCGACGAACAAACGGTTTTCTTCATCAAATAAATTAGCGATCAATTCGCCGTTACGGTCGTAAATTTGCGTGGTAAGTTTTGGACTGTAATGAATAATTTTATCGGCATCGAAACGAATTTGCGCGTAAAGAAAAAGTACGGCTAAAATACCGGCAAACATAATCATAAAAATCGTCGTTAAAATAAATTTCACGTTCTAAAACTCCTTTGTTTAAATCCGGAAGCAAACAAGGCTTGCGTATAGGCCTCTTGGGGTGAAGCAAAAATATCGGGACTGTACCCTTTTTCGATCAAGCGTCCGTTTTGTAAGATACCGACTTCTTCGCATACGCCTCGAATCGTTTCGATATCGTGCGTCACAAAAAGCATATCAAAACCGTAAACGTTTTGCAACCGCCGTATCAGGCGCAACACCGTCTCTTTGCTCTCTTCGTCCAGTGCCGTCGTCGGCTCGTCTAAAAGTAGTAATTTCGGCTCTAACGAAAGTGCCATGGCAATGCAAATACGTTGCAATTGTCCGCCGCTCAATTCGGAAGGAAAGCGGTTTGCCAAAGTAGGATCCAGCTCGACCATCTCTAAATAAGCCTTTGTTTTTGCTTCGTCCAAAAGAAACTGCCGCCCTATTTTGGTTAAGGGAGAGAGTGCCGTAAACGGGTTTTGAGGAACGAATGCGATCGTACGACCGCGAACGAGTTCGTACGAAGCATGATACTCCAACGCCGACTCCAAAGTTTGAGGCAACATCCCCAACAGTGCTTTGAGCGTCAAACTTTTTCCGCTGCCGCTTTGTCCGATCAGAGCCAACGAGCGTTCAAACGAAAACGCCGCGTCGACAAGAACGTGTTCGTGATGGCGGATCGTTAAGCGTTTACATGTAAAGCTCAAGCACGAGCCTTTTCGATCAAAGAACAAAGCGTTTCCAAATCTTCCAAAGACTCCGCCAATCGCGGAATAATTCGTAAAATAGGCGAAGATACGGTAGGCGGTCGAATGGCACCGACCGTAAAGCCTTCTTCTAGAAGGCTCTTTTGCACCCTTAAGGCATGTTCGTTATCGTTCATCGCGTATGCTCCGATCAATCCGGGCATCGTAATACCGAGTCGCTTGTGCATTAGCGTTTGACGTGCACCGATCGCCTCTTTTAAAGCGTGTGCGTGTTTCATCACGTATAAAAAGCCTTGGTATCCTAGTGCAATGTCAAAAAGCGAAGGAGCGGTCGTATAAATAATCGCCTTGGCACGGTTATTTAAAAACTCGGCGATATGCGCGCTGCATAAGATATACGCTCCGTAACTGCCTAACGCTTTCCCGAGCGTACCCATTTTGATGTGGTTGGCTTGAGGCGAAATACCGAACACGTCGAAAACGCCGCGAAGATGTTCCCCTACGACGCCTACGCTGTGTGCTTCATCGACGATCAATAACGCGTTGTAGCGATCGGCAATCTCAAAAATTTCACGATTAAGGAGGTCTCCGCTCATGGAGTAAATGCCCTCGACCGCGATAATCACGCGATTATGAGAACGAGAGGTAATGAGGCTTTCCAAATGATCGGCGTCGTTGTGTCGAAACGTCAACACTTCCGCATCCACCGTTTTTGAAGCGACCATTCCGCTGGCATGATACTCTTCGTCCAAAATCAATAGATCTCGTTTGCGCGGTAAGGCTTCGATTAACGAAAAATTGGCTAGAAAACCGCTTCCGCATACCAACGCCGCTTCAAATCCGTTTTGGCGCGCAACCAAGGTTTCAAACTCTTCATGAATCGGGTGGTAGCCGTTAACCAAAATCGACGCTTTGGGCGCATGCGTTTTGTACATCGACACTTGCGCGACCGCACGCTCAAAAAGCGTTTTGTTTTCGGCAAGTCCCAAATAGTCGTTGGAACTAAAATCGCGAATACTCTCGTCATATACCGTTTTGGTTCGGTATCGATTGGCTTTGCGGATGGCTTGAAGTTCGTGTTGATACATCGTTAGGATAAAAACGGCAGCAGTCTTTCGACGCTTAAGCCCATTGCGGTGCTTTCCAGCCCCGTGACTTCTTGAATGTAGGGTTTACAAAAGCCTTCGACCATACACGCACCCGCTTTTCCGACCCAAACGTCGCTATTGAGATAAGCTTTCAAATCTGCCTTGTCAAACGGTGCAAATCGATAATTCGTCGATGCAAGATCGATCAATTCGCAGGTTTTGGATTTGTAAATCATACAGGTAATAATGCTGACCGTGTTGCCGCTTTGAAGCTCTAAAATGCGTCTAGCATCGGCTTTATCTTTGGCTTTTCGTAATATTTGGCGGCTTGCCGTCACAACCGTATCGGCGCATAAAACAGGCATATCCAGCTCGTACGTTTCAAGATAGCTTTGCATCTTTCCTTTCGTGGCATGATACACGAAATGCGACGGATCGTCGATTCTTAATTGCTCTTCGTCAAATCCCGTATCCCTTTGCACGAAAGGGACGCCGAATCGAGTCAACAGTTCCGCTCGGGTGATCGAAGAAGAGCCCAGAACGATGGTTTGCATCTTAATAACCCCTCAAAATCACGCCGAAATAGACCGAAATCAATGCCAATAAAAGATTGAGCGGGATCAAATAACGTACCATTAAGATAACGTTTTCTTCCGTCTCGATGTAATTTTCTTCATCAAAACCTTTTTTGGCTTTGAGGTATTTGAAGTACATGTAGATAAAATTAAAGGTGATAAACGTCCACAACGCCTCTTTCGTATGTACCATAATGTTGCTCATCGGATGGCCGTTTTTAAACCCTAAACCGATGTGCATAAAGACGGACGTCCCCGCGATAATCAACATCACGGGAACAAGAAAAAAGATATACCGACGCATCATATTGATGCAACTGGTAAATTTAATCTTTACGTCGGGAATGTCCACTTCGACCGGTTGAATCACAAAGCGCATCACAAACATACTGCCGATCAAAATAGCGGCACTGATGATGTGTAAAAAAACGATGATTCGACTAAAATCGCTGAAGATTTCCGTAATCAGATCCCGCATCGCTTATCCTTGAAGTCCCGCCTTGGCATATGCAAGGGCGGCTTGTTTTGCCTCTTCGATCTTAGAAGCGTCTTTTCCGCCCGCTTGCGCAAAGTCATCGCGTCCACCGCCGCCGCCGCCGACGATCGGGGCAATCTCTTTGATCCACGCACCCGCTTTAATCGGTGCATTTTTAACGCCCGCGGCGATCATCACTTTATCGTCTTTTGCTTGAAGCAATAAAACCGCAACCGCATCTCTTTCATTTTTCAAATCGTCGATGCGAGCTTTAATGTCACCCGCGTTTAAAACGTCCACGATCACTTCAACGCCGTTAATCTGCAAGGATTCGACGGCTTTTCCCGCCTGTGCGTTCAGCGATTCGACTTCGGATTTTAACGCTTTTACCTCTTCTTTTAAACGGTTAATGCCGATCAAAGGCTCTTTGTGTTTAATGCTCTCTTTAATCGCTTCAAGCTCGCTTCGTAAGTTTTGCGCATACGCCAACGCCGCACTGCCGCAGACGGCTTCGATACGTCGCACGCCGGCACTGACGCCGCTCTCTTTTAAGATGAAAAAACTTCCGATGTTTGCCGTGTTGCGTACGTGCGTTCCGCCGCAAAGCTCGACGCTGGAATCGCCGAAACTCACCACGCGCACTTCATTGCCGTATTTTTCGCCGAACAACGCCATCGCACCGCTTTTTTTCGCTTCATCGACGTTCATCAAACGGGTTACGCCCTCGATACCGCTTGCGATCGTCGTGTTGACGAAGCTTTCGATGCAAGCCAGTTCCTCAACGCTTACCGCTTTGGGGTGTGAAAAGTCGAAACGAAGACGATCTTTTTCGACCAAACTGCCCGCTTGGCTGACATGTTCGCCCAAGACCTTGCGAAGCGCGCTGTGAAGCAGGTGCGTCGCACTGTGGTGTTTCTCGATTTCCAAGCGTGAAGTATCGACGACTAAGCTCACGTTATCGTTTACATGTAAAGGTTTTTCAAGTTCTACCAAGGAAAGGTTCAGGTCGAAAAATTTCTTCGTATCAAGCACTTTTCCGTAGCCTTCTACGACGCCTTCATCGCCGCTTTGTCCGCCGCTCATCGCGTAAAACGGAGTTTGATCGAACATGACCCAACCGTTCTCTTCTAAGCGTTGCACCTCTTTAAAATTTTCGTCTAAAAGAGCAAGCACTTTCGCGTTCGCCTTTTTTTGCTCGTAACCGACAAACGTATTGTGTCCGAATTTTTCCAATAACGGTTTAAAATCGCCTTGCGTCGCTTTGTCGCCGCTGCCTTTCCATGAGGCTTTTGAACGGGCTTTTTGCTCCGCCATCAGGCTTTCAAACTCTGCTTCGTTGACGCTAAGTCCCTTTTCTCTGAGCATATCCGCCGTCAAGTCTAAAGGAAATCCGTAGGTATCGTACAGCTTAAACGCCACTTCGCCGCTAAACGTCTCTTGGGTGTTGGGAAGTTCTTTTTCAAACAATTCAAGTCCCGAAGCGATCGTCGTAAAGAAGCTCTCTTCTTCGTTTTTAATCTGCTCGGCGATCGTCTCTTTTTTCGCCGCCAAATACGGATACTGTTGCTCCATTAAAACACATAAGGTATCGAGCAGGCGGTACATAAACGGTTCACGAAGTCCTAAAAGGTATCCGTGGCGAACCGCGCGGCGTAAAATTCGGCGTAAAACGTATCCGCGACCTACGCGTCCGAACGTCGTTCCTTGCGCGAGTAAAAAGGAGACCGCACGAATATGATCGGCGATAACGCGGTAGCTTGCTCCGCTAGCATAGGCGTAAGGTTTACCGCAAAGCTCGGCGACGTGGTTTAAAAGCGGCATAAAGAGCGATGAATCGTAGTTGCTAAACACGCCCTCTTTGACCGCCGTGACGCGCTCTAACCCCATACCGGTATCGATGGAAGGTTTGGGAAGTTTGTGCAAGACGCCCGCTTTGTCGCGCTCGTACTGCATAAAGACCAAATTCCAAATCTCTAAAAAGCGATCGCCGTCGCCGCCCATATAGTCTTCCGGCGTATTAAAATGCTCCGCGCCTTGATCGATGAAAATTTCGCTACAAGGACCGCACGGACCCGTATCGCCCATTTGCCAGAAATTGTCTTTATCGCCAAAACGCATAATGCGACTTCCGTCGATGTGTTTTTTCCAAATTGCTTCGGCTTCGTCGTCGCTTTCATGCACCGTTACCCAAAGTTTTTCTTTGGGCAGTTTCAACACTTCGGTCACAAACTCCCACGCATGCGCGATGGCGTCTTCTTTAAAATAATCGCCGAACGAAAAGTTTCCGAGCATCTCGAAAAAAGTATGATGGCGTGCGGTGTAACCGACGTTATCAAGGTCGTTATGTTTACCTCCGGCTCGAATACACGTCTGACAACTCGTTGCGCGCGGCGGATTGGGACGAGGGACTTCGCCCGTAAAAATACTCTTAAAAGGAACCATACCGGCATTGGTAAACAGTAGCGTCGCATCATCGGGAACGAGAGGCGAACTCTCGACGATCTGATGCCCTTTTTGCTCGAAAAACTTTAGAAACTCGGCTCTTACATCCATACTTTTTTCCCTATTTCATGATTCAAAATTGATCTATTTTAACGAAAAAACCTAAAGGCTATTATTAAATGCCCTAAAATACTTCTTTGAGGGTGCTTTTAGCACGATAACGAACACCTCTCGCCCAAACGGTATCCGACGACCCACCAACCTAAAACTAGAAGAATCGCCCCTAAAAATCCGTTAAACGTTAGCAAACAAAACAGACCCATAACCATCGCGAGAATCCCTAAAAGATAACTGCCCGAAAGCACGGCAAATAGGGCAACGACGCTACCGGAAAGTCCGACGTAATTGAGGTAAATGATCTTGCCCAAAAGAACCTTTAATCGGCATATCGACAAAGAAGGATCGGCCGCACAGACGTCTATCCATTTTTCGTTCACGTAAATGCCCTCTTTGAGTGCAAAAATCGCTAATGCCGCAACGACCAAAACGAAAAACGTTCGGGCGATGCCGCATAGTTTCGACAAAGAAAGCCATAACGTCGAGCCTAAAACGACCATCATCACGACCCAATTCAAGGCAAAATCGTTGCGTGCGCTTTCGTGTAAAAGGACTGCTAAAGCAGCGATAAACAGAGCCAAACCCGTCACTTTTTCCAAAAGTCCGTTCAACGCTTTGCGCTCGGTCGCCATATAGGCGATCGCGTAAAATGCCGTAATGATACCGAGCGTTCCGATCTCAAAATTGAGGTAACGTCCGTCAAACGCCATCGAAAGTGCCATCACGAGCGCAACGCTGATGCTAAGCGTATGAAGCAGATCGTACGCGAAAAAGCTTTTTTGAAGCGGTTCGTTAAGCGTCACGACCGACATTAAACGGCTCATACGCGCCGGAAAATGCATCTCTTCGGTCATCACGTAACGTACGATTTTGAGCCATAACGTCAACGCAAGCCCCAAACACAGAATCGCCCAAACGATCTCAAGAGTATTTCTCGAAACCATCCAATACTGATACGCTTGCCACACGAGTGCCACCGACCCGCCCCACAAACTTACAAACCAATACGCCGCTTTTTTGCATGCGCACGCCTTGATTCGCACAAGCCAAATCAACCCGAGCAAGCTTAAAGCAAAGCTTCCCGCAAACATCCATTGGGCGTAGGGATAATTGCTCACGAATCCGTGCAAGATATGTTTATCCGCGCGATCGGCGTCAAAAAGCCCCCAATATCCGCCGACCGCACCCTCACTCACCCGTTTCCAAGGCTGATCGAACGCTTCGATAAAATTGTATTTCCAACCGCCCTCTTGTGCCATTTTGACAAAACCGCGCGTAAAAATCGCTTGATTTTCCGCACTCGGGTAAGCACCTTCACGCATACGCCCGAAACTCGGCCAGCCCGTCTCACCGATGACGATCTCTTTGTCGGGGATTTTTTTCATCATCTCTTCGCGAATCGCTTTGACATGTAAGAGTGCTTTATCGACGCTGATGGGCTTGTCTTCCCAGTACGGCAAGATGTGAATCGTCACGCGATCGACCGCGGGTGCAACTTCGGGATGCTTGTTCCAAAACTCCCATACGTCGGCATACGTGATCGTCATATCGGGTAACGCCTCTTTGACGCTTTGAATGTACGCGACCAACTGAGATGCGCTTACGTCGCGGCGCAAAAGAGCTTCGTTACCGACGACGACGGTCTCCACGATGTCTTTATTTTCCTGTGCAAGCGCGATCACGGTTTCGATCTCTTTTTTCGTCAATGCCGCATCGCTGCTCACCCACGCACCCAACCAAAGTTTCAGCCCGTGCTGACGCGCGATCTCCGGTAACGCTTCCAGCCCGACGCTTGAATACGTTCGAATGCATCCCGTTATCGTCGCCAAATGCGCCAAATCTTTGTCCATCTGCTCGATCGAAGGCTTAAACCCGTTTGGAATATCAAACGGAGAATCGTCTTTTCCGAAAGGCGCGTAAGAGAGGCATTGGAGCTTGACATCCTCGGGAAGCGTCACAAGAGAATCGGAAGGCTTTGCCGCCCAAAACCAAAAAAGCCCGAGACTGACAAACATCACCAAATAAAACAGCGTGATTTTAAGCGTATGCTTCATAAAACAATACTCCCTACTAAAATGGCGCGATTATACAGAAATTGGGTTTAAGGGTTTACATGTAAAGAAAAAAATAAACATTAAGACGGTTTGACGAAAGCTTGTAGAGCGGTTTTGTTTTGACAGGTAAGGCTTCAAAAGTTTCAAAAAACTTACATGTCAAGATGTTCAGTAATCCTAAACTTGTAAAAAGTTAAAATTGAACCCTGTTTTTTGACGAGTTTTTCTTTATTACATGTAGAAATAATTGCCTCTTTACTGCTTCTATAATCTAGTTTTATATCCAGCTTCTGCTACAATTATCGCTCAATTTACACAAAGCGAATCCCATGAAAAAAAAGCTCACGACATTAACCCTCACAGGATTAATGATAGGTCCTATTTTAGGCTCTGGTATCATTCTTCTACCGCCCATTGTGTATGATCTCACGGGCAATCTCTCCATTCTTGTCTGGTTCGTCATTTTAAGTCTTGGATTTGCTTTTGCGCTTGTTCTTGGGAACTTAAGCATCAAATTTCCAGGCGATGAGGGAGTAACAAATGCCGTGCAAGAAGCCTTTAACACTAAGCTCAAATTTTTGACGTCATACTATCTCATCAGTGCCGTTTTTTTTGGTCCTGTTCCTGTTTATCTCATAGGTGCACTTTTTCTTCAACCTCTTTTAGGAGGAGAAGTTAATACGCTTGCATTTTTGATGTTGCTGTTTACACTTTTTGCCCTTCTGCGTCCTGTTCATTTTTTAGGAACACTCTCTTTGATCGTCACGACCGTTATTGGTATTATTTTAAGTCTGGGGAGCATTGCTATTTTAGTAGGAGACGAAACCAGCTTTTCTCTAGACACACCGTTTGATATGACGCTGATTTCACGAGCACTCTTGCTTGCTTTTTGGGCGATTGTGGGCTGGGAAGTGGTGGGTAACTACTCCAATGAAGTACATGATCCTAAACGAACGATCCCCAAGGCGGTGAAAATCAGTGCTGTTATTATCTCAGTTATCTACCTTTTAGTCGTCTGCGCTATCCAATGGGCTTCCCTTGATCGCACAAACACTATTACGGCACTTCTCTACCCTCTGTTTGGCACAGCCAGTGCCTATGTCATAGGTGTTTTAGCGATGCTTCTTTGTTTGAGCACGGTTCTACTTTTTGTAGGTGGTGTTTCAAGACTCATCTGTGGATTAACTGCTGAGACGACGGGCATACTGGGTCTTTTAAACAGGCGACTTAAAAATGGTGCACCTCTAGGGGCAACCGTTTTTTTGTGTTCCATTAATGCAACTGTTTTATGCTTAGTTACGTTAAACATTTTTACAACCCAAGACTTAGTCGCCTTGGCAGATGGCTTTTTTATCGCCAATGCAACGATCGCCCTTTTAGCCGCTTTTAAACTCGCAACAACCAAAACGATTCGCTACACAGCTCTTTTTTTAGCAATCGTCTTTGCTGGCATGCTTTTGAGTGCGCATTGGATAGTTCTTAGTATCATCGCTCTTTTAGCGTGGAAAGTATTGCGATAAATCTCTTACATGTAAACTAAAAAGTCCTCATTTAACCGTACCGTTTATAGGGCATACTTTACCGCAAAAGCACTCTCTGTATCGCTCATCGTGTCGTAGAATACAATAATAATTTTGCTATAATAATTTGCGTTAAAATTACAAACCGGATTCCATAAATGATACTTTCGCAACCTCATCCTACGGCACACCACTCAAATTTTTCTTTGCTGATTGTTTCCGATCATATCGATCAATTATTGCCGAATCTGACACACTACTTTAGTCCGATCTATATAGCCTCCGACAGTGAAGACGCTTTATCTCTTTTTGAAAAAAATGAGATTGATCTTGTTTTTGTCGACACGGACGTAGAAGGGCTCAACTGGTTGCATCTTGTTCAGCGGTTACGCCAAAACGCCTGCGACATTGCTCTGGTACCGATGCTTAATGATCCGGAATGTTTAACGACGCTCATGTCTATCGGTATCAGTCAATGTTTAATTAAACCGATTACGCCCTCAAAACTTCAGTACGTTATTGACGATATGATCGTTCAATTACACCGAAAAAAAGAGGAAAAAGAGTTATTTAAGATCAACGGACACCACAAAAAGCATGATTTGGAAACCCTCTCCGCCATGCAAATTATCGAGAAGATCCCCTTTCCTATCTTTGCCTTTCAAAACGATACGATTCTTTTTGCCAGTGCCAATTTATATTCACTTTTTATCGCTAAAAAAATCGATATAACCGACGGCATTACTTTGAACGATATAGAATCCCTTTTTGAAAAGATGACGGATCAGCACCGTTTTTCGGCTCTAAAACAAGGTAAAAGTTTAGACATTCATTATTACTATGCCGATGCATCGTTAAAAAAAGTATTTGTTGCGACGAAAGTGACGCTCACTTCTATTGTAAACGCTCAAGTATATTCCATTATTTTTTTACAAGACATCGCACCGCATTTAATGCAAATCAAAATGATGTCCTATCAAAATAACAAGGTTGAAAATTATAAAAACCTTATCGAAGAACTCTTGGCTAGGCGTGTATTTAAAGAGAGTTCTCAGTCCATCACGAAAACGGTTCAAGCCGTTTTTCAAAACAATAGTCTCGATCAAATGCTGAATATGCAAGAACTCCGAATCCTCAGAAAAAGCACTTCTTTTAAAATCAGTGCCGAAGAGTATATTGCCAATTTAGACGAATCTTCGTACGACGATGTTTCCGAACTCATGGCCATAACCGCAGAACTTCATTCGGAAATAGAATTTTTCTCGTATGAACCGACGCAAGAAGCGGCACTCAAAGTAGCACAACTCTTTGAAACGCACGGGAAAATCATCAAGTCGTTGATTGAATTTGTGGACTTAGGCAACGCCGTTTGTTCTTTGCAAGACTATATTACCGGACTGAGTGAAGATGACATCCAAAACAATGCCGCAAAAATAGAGTCTCTTTTTAGCAACCTCTTAGAAGACCTCATCCAATGGCGCATTAATATTTTTGAAACCAAAGTCGCGATCGACATCCATTACCTCGACAGCTCGATTTTCAGCAGTATTTTGCAACTCCAACTCAATATATCCGACGAGCCTACGCCAAGCGACGATTTTGAGTTATTTTAGTCGGAAAAACCGAAGCAAAGCAGAATGTTTTATGTGATCAAAATTTCCACGGCTAACGTTTTCAAAACCCCTACTTGTTCCGCTTAAAACCTCACGGAATAGTTCTTGTATAAGCCTTTTGATCACACAAAAAGGAAATATCATGTCGATAGTAGCGTATATCAAAGAAAACGATCTCGCGTGGCAGCCCTCTTTTAGCGGCGAACTCGGACAAGGTCTTGTCGGATATCGAGGTGCTTTAATTATCGAAGCAGGAAAGCAACTCTCCGCCGATAGAATTTTGCCTCCCAAAATCCAAGCCAAACAAGTTTTGGTCGTAGCCGACGATGCGAACATCAAATTTTTTGCATGCGAACTCGAGAGTATTTTGCATTTTGAGCCCTTTTTTGAAAAATACAAAGCGTTTTTTACGCCTGAAACCTTGGTCGTGCTTTTTGTGACCGACCTCGATAAAAACGGAACGTTTACCTATGAAGGCATCACTTTCAACGCCTATTCGTTGGCGGAGAGTTCGGTTTGGAACGAACTTTTAGACCTCTCGAATTTGGAAAAAAACGAACTCAAAAAAATGGACAACGCCGAGAAGATCGAAGCACTTTACGAAGCTCTTTTAAGCTCTGATTGCACTGCTTCGGCGATGAGTTTTGAAGAGGTACTCAGCCACAAAGGTGAAAGTTCCAAAAAAATCATGGGCGCGGTTTAAGTCGCTTCGTCTTATTTCATGCTACACTTTTACATGTAAAATAAAGGCGTAGCATGAAAATCAAAAAACTCTGTTCTCTGAAAAAAGACGACGTGAAAGCGTACGCCAAAAAGATCGTCAAGATCGTCTCAAAACCCAAATTTATCTGCGAAAAATGCGCCCGCGTAGCCAAAGATGAAAAGCATTTGTGCCATGGGCTACCTCTTAAAAAGCTCTAACGCACCAACCGCACGGCACCCACAAAGCCCTTGGTGTGCGCATCAACGCCGCCGTTTAACAGATCGATCGTGTAAAAGAGTGCCGGTATGAGCGCATCGCCTTCAAGGTAGACCGAAGCCGTGAGGTAGTTCGCCCCCTCGCCCGTCGTATCGCGCACCTTACCGAAAATCTTTGTGTTGATGACCGGTTCTTGACAGCGAGCATCGACCAGTGTGAGCAGTTCATCGACCGTCGGCAAACGCCACCCTCCTCCAAGCAAACGCACGTTTTCATCGACTTCCGCACGTCTCATCAGCGCAATTTCACCCACGCAACCTTTGATTTTCTGCCACGTTTGCCCGAGGGCACAACGCCTCCAGATCAACCCCGTTTTCGTATCGCGCACTTCTGCGTCCTTGGCGATTAGATTCGGTGTGTTAAACGAACAGGCTGCCAAAGCGTTTAGTGCGATCATTGCGGTGAGCAAAAACCGTTTCATGGATAAACCATCTTTTTGCTCACGCCGCCGTCCACCGCAAAATCACTGCCGGTAATAATGACGATTTGCATGTATGCTCCTTTTTACATGTAAAACCATAACACACCCGTGCTTTGACTTTTACATGTAAAGCACTCTTTAGCAACGCTAAAGTACAATAGATCTTATTTTACGTCAAAAGGTTTACGATGAAACAAGCACTGGTACTTCTGAATATGGGAGGTCCGAACAATCTCGATGAAGTGAAACTCTTTTTATCCAACATGTTCAACGATGCCAACATTATCACCGTGAAAAGTGCTCTTTTGCGTCGTTTGATCGCATTTATGATTACAACCTCACGCACCAAAACGGCACAAGCCAACTACGCTAAACTGGGTGGGAAATCGCCTTTGGTCGGATACACCAAACAACTCGTTTCAAAACTGCAAAACGCGCTTCCTTCTTTACATGTAACCTTTGCGATGCGCTATACGCCGCCTTTTTGCGACGAAGCGATCCGCGAGCTTCAAGCACAAGGAACTACGGAAGTCATCTTGTTGCCGCTGTATCCACACTACTCGACCACGACGACCAAGTCTTCGGTGGAAGATTTTATGAAAACGGCAAAAACGTTGGGGTTGGATGCCAAAATACGCGTCATTGATCGCTTTTATACCAATGAAAGCTACAACCGTCTTTTGCTCAAAAAGATCAAAGAAGCACTCGCGCATAACGATCCAAGCCGCATGGAGTTGATCTTCTCGGCGCACTCTTTGCCGCAAAAAATCGTCGCAAACGGCGATCCGTATGAAAAAGAGGTCATCTTACATGTCAAAGCGATGGAAAAACTTTTGGAAGCAGAAAATCTTCATTTTAACGCCGTTCATCTCGCCTATCAGTCTAAACTAGGACCCGTTAAATGGCTAGAGCCTTCCTTGGAGGAAAAACTTAAAACACTGGAAAACAAAAACGCGCTCATCGTGCCGATCTCCTTTACGATCGACAATTCGGAGACGGAGTTTGAACTAAGTATGGAGTACGCGCATCTTGCGCACGAGTTGGGATTTGAGCGCTACCTTGTCGCACAATGCCCCAACGACGATGACGCGTTTGTCGAAGCAATCAGTAGTTGGGTACCAGATCGCTTGAAGGAGTAAGATAGCCGTTTTCGACAAGCTTTTCGACCACTTCTTTAAAAACGGGAACCGCACTTTGCGCCGCGAAATACGCTTGTTTTTTCTTCGCTTCACGCACAACGACCCCTATCGTGTAGCGGTTTTTTTTGTCGTTGGCAAAGCCGAAAAACGAGCCGTTATAACTTCGAACGTATTCTCCGTCTTCGGCAATATGCGCGGTACCGGTTTTACCGCCGATTTCAAGACCTTCAATTTTAGCTTTTATTGCGGTTCCTTGTTGAACAACTTTAATCAAAATTTTTTGAATACGTTTCGCAATAGCCGGCGTGATAATTTGAGGATCAGGTACTTTTTCAGGAAATAATTCTTGACCTGAGGGTGAAACCAATTTTTTAACGAGTTTTGGGGTTAAAATACGCCCATTGTTATTAAAGACGTTGTAAGCTTTAAGAAGTTGTATGAACGTTGCATTCATACCGTATCCATACCCAACGGTTGCCTTGTAAATCGGAGAATTAAAACGATTCATGGGGGGAATTATGCCGGGGTTTTCAAACGGCAAATCAACACCGCTCCTAACCGAAATACCAAAATCTTTCAAGCCTTGATAAAACTCGACAGCATCAAGTTTTTGCGCAATCTGCGCTATTCCGATATTGCTTGAAAAAACGATAATATCTTCAACACTAAACTTATCCGCCTTATGGTCATCCTTAATCACTTTGGTACCCAGTTTGTACGAACCACCGTAAACATTCACAATGTCATAAGGGTTCACTTTATTGGCGCGAAGCAATAGCGCTAAGGTGATCGGTTTCATAACCGAACCGGGCTCGTAAATATACTCGATCGCCGATACGTTTAACGAACCGTAATCTTTTTTCTCGATCAAATCGGGATTAAAACGATTACTCGACGCTAAGGCGACAAATTCGGCCGTATCACTGTTTAAGATACCGACGATAATCTCTTTGGCTTCTAAGTTTTTTTGATATTGATCCAAAACGCTTTCGATAATTTTTTGCATTTTTAACGAAATCGTCAAATGCACGTCGTAACCGTCAAAGCGACGCGAAGAGACGCTATTGCCGTCTAAAATAACCGTATTGGCGATGTCGCGATAACCGTAGACTAACGAGTCTTGCACCGAAGAGAGCTTGTCTTCGTAATAACGCTCGATGCCTTTGACGCCGGTCGTTTTCGTGATGTTTTTTTGCTCGACTTTGCGGACGTAACCGACGATCGGCGTTAACGAATCTACCGCGGGATACAACCTATCCTCGCCGCTTTCGATCACGCTCAGTCCGTGTAAAAACGCCACGCCCGTTTTAGGATCTTCGTAGCTTTTAAAAACACCGAGTTTGTAAAGTTTTCGGGAAAGCTCTTGTAAATATTTGGCCGTTTTAGAGTCGATGCGATACGACAATACCGTACTGCCCGAATTGGAGCTTAGTGCCGCGGTCACCGCTTTTGGGTCGTCTCCGCTGTAAAGCGAGTACAAACGTACGAAAAGGTCTAATTTTTTAGGATCGATATTGCGCGTGTCGACGATGGCTTTGTAAAGTTGTTGGCTCGTCGCGATTTTAAAACCGTCCGCGCTGATGATGTTACCGCGCAACGCATGATTGACTTCGCTGTGCTCCAAACGAGGCAAGCGTCGCTCAATCGTAGCCCAATAAAAGAGGGTTCCCAAAAAGATCATAAATCCTAAAAGAACGACGACGAATAAGAAGAGAATTTTAATTTTTTTGGTATCTGAGGGTTCCATGCAAAGGCAAAAAGTTAAATTTGAGTTTTAGAGATCTCTTTATAAGCACTAAGGGCTTTATTACGAATCTCTAGCATTAGTTTCATACTTGTTTCGGCTTTATTGATCGCAATAGCGGCTTGATGCAAATCTTTGACTTCGCCGGTTGCGATATCTGCCATAGCGCGATCGCCTTTGACTTGCGAGTCGTTAATTTCGGCAATAGATTGTTCTAAAATCTTTGAAAAATCATCGCCGCTTTTAACATCACTTTTTTCGCCGGTGGAAAGCAAGGTATTGAGTGATGAAAGTTTATCAATGCTACTAGGCATTTAGCTTATCCTTTTAAAAGATCTATCGCGTTTTGCGCGATGGATTTAGCACTTTGAAACGCCGAAACGTTCGCTTGATACGCACGGGTCGCTTCGATGAGATTGGACATCTCGATCACGGGATTGATATTCGGATACGCCACGTATCCCTCTTCGTTGGCGTCCGGATGCGTCGGGTCGTACTTGTAGCGGAATTCGCTCTCGTCGCGCACCACCTTATCCACGGCAACACTCATTATAGCAGGATCGGCATTCTCTTGCAAGAAGGGATCGTCCAAAGGATTTTCATAGCTTAAAAGGTTATTTTGGCTAGCAAGTTTGTCATTGAGCGTTTTATTGAAATCCGTCGCTTTAAAGACGACGTCGCGACGTTGGTAAGGACCGCCTTCGCTTGTACGCGTCGTATTGGCGTTGGCGATATTGGAGCTAATCACTTCCATACGGAAGCGTTGCGCGGAAAGTCCGTAGCTGCTAATATCGAAACTGCTCAAGTATGCCATAGCTTAATCCTTATAGTTTAGACGAATAGTCGATGACGCTTTTAAAAATAGCACCGTTTTTTTGCAACGCCGACGTGAGCGCATTAAACATCATTGCATTTTTACCGAGCTCGGAAGTCTCGACGTCTAAATCGACGGTATTACCGTCGTTGCGCGCCGTATGTCCGTCTCTGAGGTAAATCGTCGCCTTGGAAGCGTCAAAACTTTTATCGCCGCTTAAATGCGACGTGTCGGTTTGCGCCATTTCCAATGTGGAATTACCCGCACCGCTCTCACCGTAAATCTCTTTGGTTTTTGCGATCAATGCCGTTTCAAAATCAACGTCTCTCGATTTGTAAAAAGGGGTATCGATATTCGCGATATTGCTTGAAATCAAATCTTGGCGTAAAGCTCTTGCGTTTAAGCCCTCAACCATCAAAGCGTTTGATTTACTGATCTCAAATCCCATCTGTTACCCTTTCGTGAATCTTGTTTTATGAAAGCAATTTTTATTCCAAAATATGCTTCAACCAAGCTTTAATCTATTTTGTGTAGAATAGATCAAAATCTAATTATACACAAAGAAAGCATGCAAACCGATAAAATTCTTTTTTCACTCTGTGCTTTTGCACTCTTTGTAGGGATGGTCTTTTCGCTCTCTCTGCCGGTGTTTACGACACTTTTTTTCGACTACTCCGAGTACCATTTTTTCGTTCGCCAATTTGCCGTAGGCATGTTGTGTATTTTTATCATGTGGTCGCTTTCGCAACTCGATCCCGATAAATTCTTAATGCATATCGGCTTTACGATTTTTTTAAGTTGCCTCTTGTTGATGGGGGTTATGCACTACCTTCCCGAATCGCTTGTAACCTCTGCGGGCGGTGCAAAACGGTGGATTCGTCTTCCGGGATTTTCGCTAGCTCCGGTTGAGTTTTTCAAAATCGGATTCGTCTATTTTCTAGCGTGGAGTTTTGCGCGTAAATTGAACAACGATAAAAAAAGCCTCAAAGAAGAGATGCTACTCATTTTGCCGTATATCGCCATGTTTATTTTGGTTATTTATCTGATCGCCGTGATGCAAAACGACTTAGGTCAAGTCGTCGTCCTTGCGTTGACGTTTGCCGTCATGGCATTTTTTGCCGGAACGAGTGCGCAACTTTTTATGCTTGCGATTTTAGGTTCTATTTTCGTCTTTTTAGTGGCTATTTTTAGCTCGACGCACCGTATTTTAAGGATCAAAACATGGTGGGCGACGATTCAAAATATGGTTCTTTCGATGTTCCCCGAAAGCATCGCGTCCGTTCTACGCGTCGAAGATGCTCCCGAACCCTACCAAATCTCCCACTCGCTCAATGCCATCAAACACGGCGGTATTTTCGGCGAAGGCATCGGAAACGGACTTTTTAAACTCGGCTATCTCAGCGAAGTCCACACCGACTTTGCCCTTGCGGGCATCGCCGAAGAGGTCGGAGCTTTAGGCGTCACGCTTTTGACGCTCGTGATTATGACGATTATTTACCGTATTTTTAAAATTGCGTCCAGAAGTCATAGTAAAGTCTATTATCTTTTTTCTTTGGGCATCGGTCTTTTGATCGTTTTTTCATTTTTAATGAATGCCTACGGCATTACCTCGATCACGCCGATTAAAGGTATTTCGGTTCCGTTCATCAGTTACGGAGGTAGCTCCATTTTAGCACTCTCGGTCGGTATCGGAATGGTATTAATGATCAGTAAAAAGGCGAAATTATGATTGCAATTACCGGAGGCGGCACGGGCGGACATTTGGTCATCGCACGCGCGATTCAAGAAGAGTTACTCAAACGAGGTCATAAACCGCTTTATATCGGCTCAACCGCAGGACAAGACCGTGCATGGTTTGAAGGCGACGAAGCGTTTATACAAACCTATTTTTTGGAAAGCAAAGGCGTCGTTAATAAAAAAGGGCTACGAAAGCTACTGTCGCTTTTCACGACGCTGCGTTTAGCCTTTACATGTAAACGTCTTTTTAAACAACACGGCGTCAATGCCGTCTTTTCCGTCGGCGGATATTCAGCGGCACCTGCAGCCTTTGGCGCATTGCTAGCAGGCTTACCGCTGTATATTCATGAACAAAATGCCGTAGAAGGAAAACTCAACCGACTGCTCAAACCGTTTGCCAAAGCGTTCTTTAGCTCGTATCGACACGATGCGACCATGACCGATTATCCCGTCGGCGATGCATTTTTTGCCATACGTAGACAACGCCAAGCACTCAAAACCGTCATTTTCTTAGGCGGAAGCCAAGGAGCAACGTTTATTAACGAACTCGCATGTACGCTTGCTCCGCTTTTTCACGCAAAAGGAATTGCGATTATCCATCAAACGGGAGCTAAAGAGTTCGAACGCGTACGACGTTTTTATGACGAAGCTTCTATTCCCGCCGACGTATTCGATTTTTCCAAAGAGGTAGCAGAAAAGCTCTCTCGTGCCGATTTTGCGATCTGTCGATCGGGTGCGAGCACGCTTTGGGAACTCTGCGCCGCTTCTGTACCCGCTTGTTTTATTCCGTATCCGCATGCCGCCGCGAACCATCAATATTACAATGCTAAAACGTTAGTCGATCAAGGTGCCGCACTGATAATAGAACAAGCACACGTCGATCCTCAAACCTTATTTGAAACGATTTTGGCATGCGACCTTGCCTCTTTATCGCAAAAACTTGCCGCACTGATTCATGAAGGCGGAGCTAAAGCTATTGTCGATACAATACTGCAAAATCAACCCAAGGAGTCAACATGTTAGAAAACTTAATCGTTCGTATCGCAACGCGCGACGATGCTAAAGAAATCGCCGCTTTTAACGTCTTGTTTGCCAAAGAAACCGTCAATAAAAACGTTTCGCTCGCATTGACTACCGAGGGCGTTCATCAGGTTTTCGCCAAATTTCACAACGGATTTTACCTGATGGCGGAAGTCAATCAAACCATTGTCGGATTGACGATGATCACAAGGGAATGGAGCGATTGGAACAACGGAGCATATTATTGCATTCAAAGTATTTTCGTAACCGATCATGAGCATGAAAAAGAGATTCACGATGCGCTTTTAGAAAAAGCTAAAAGTTTGGCGAAAGAGCACTACGACGTCTGCGGAATTCGACTCTATGTCCATAAAGACGACAAAGCTACGCAAAAAGCGTACGAAGAGCTCGGATTGCAAAAAACAAAATACAGAGTCTTTGAAGAGACGTTCTAAGCATTGAAAAAAATCTGGGGTAATAAAAGGGGTTGTCTCGAGAGGTAAAAACAAAGTGGTGCGCCCGAAGGAATTCGAATCCCTGACCTCCGGTACCGCAAACCGATGCTCTATCCAGCTGAGCTACGAGCGCACATTTCTCTTTGAGGTCGGTATTATAGCTTAGCTAATATAAATTCAGTATTAAACAAAGAGTCAAAATGTCATTTAGTTTCAAAAAATCTTTTAAAACGGCATTACGAAGTTCGTGGGTCATTTTAAAACTCATCGTGCCGATTTATATTCTAGCGGATATACTGTTTTACTATGATCTTTTAAGGCATATTACTTTTATTTTTAAACCGTTTGCCGTCTTTTTGGGCCTCCCACAAGAAGCCGCCCTTTCCATCGTAAGCGGTCTTTTCCTCAATCTTTATGCGGCCATCGCATTTGCCGCTCCTTTAGGACTCGGTGCTAAAGAGTGGACTATTTTAGCCGTATTTCTAGGGATTGCACATGCTCTTTTAGTCGAAACCGAAATTATGAAACGACTCGGTATTTCGCGCCTTTACTCAATTATTTTGCGTTTATCGGTAGGTCTTTGCGTAGGCTTTTTGGTTACACTGATGCCAAACGAATGGTTTTCTTCCTCTGTTACGACAAGCTCCGAAACGTTAACACCCGTGCATTACGACTCACTCAAAGCCTTGATCCTTAATGCATCTTATGAAGCTTTATCGCTCAGCATTAAAATCATTGCGCTCGTTTCACTTCTTATTTTTGTATTGGATGTGATTAAGGCGCATCCGTGGATGCAAAAACACTCTCAAAACGTCAATAGCGGATTTTCGATTTTAGTCGGCGTCATTTTGGGCATTACCTACGGTGCCGGTATTTTAATTGCAGAATACGAAAAAGGTATTTTAAAAAAGCGTGAAGTTCTTTTTATCGGAACTTATTTAATGATTGCCCATGCGATGATTGAAGACACGCTGTTATTTGTCATCTTCGGAGCCAATCCGTGGTTGATCGTGGGGATGAGGCTTGTCTTCGCAACGCTTATGGCAACCCTTATCGCGAAATACTACCGCCGTGCTTAGATTGCATAGACACTTCGTCTAAAAGTTCCAAAAAACTCTTGGGTGTCATATAGCCTGCAAATTCATCTATAATGCTAAGATCACGGGGTGATAAAATTAAATTAGTAGGAAAATACTTTACATGTAACGCTTGTGGCAATGTTGGGTCTTCTCCATTAATGCTTACATGTAAATAATTTTTAGCAATATGCTGATTAAATTTTGGTACATCAAAAATATCTTTTTGCATCATAATACAATACGGACACCCCTCTTTTTCAATACTTAAAAGAATGAGTTTATTTTCCCTCAACGCTTTTTGACGCTCTATTTCTAAAAAATCAGCTTTTAAACAGAGTGCACTTAGCATAACCATCATTGCGATTTGAAACCATTTTTTCATTGACGAGTCACTTTCTTTTTTTGTTGAATCAATAAGCCCATTATAATAAAAATCAACCCAATAAAAGTAGAAAAAAGAATGGTTTCTCCTACAAAAAAAGCGATAAAGAACAAAGACAAAAAAGGAGAAATAAAAATAAGATTTGCAATTTTTGCAGTGTTTGTGCTTAGTTTCATCGCTTGTAGCCATAAAATAAAGGTAATACCCATCTCAAAAACCCCTATATACAGTGACCCTAAAAAACCATAGAGGTTGAAGGTAAGAGGATGCGACGTTAAAAGCGCATAGAGTAAAATAGCAGGAACACCAAAGAGAAAATTGATAAAAAGACCAACCAATGGGTCTACATGTAATTTAGTATTGTAAATCCAATAAAGCGACCATAGAACGGTCGAAAAAAGCGCTAGAAAGACACCTGTGAGGCTTGAGAAAGAGAAATTCCAAAGATCACCATGTGTCGAGATGACTAAAACGCCGCAATAACACATAAGCCCTGCTAGAAAATCATAAAGACTCAATTTTTGCTTTAAAATAAAAACAGACAGATAGGTCAATGTCAAAGCCCACGTATAATTAATAGGCTGTGCCTCTTGGGCAGGTAACAGCTCATACGCACGAAAAAGGATTAAATAGTAAATAAATGGATTGATTAAGCCCAACAAAGCAAGGTAGAGATAGGTTTTTTTTGAATAGGTCGAAAGCGTATAAAACTTTTTTTGATACACCATAGCAATAAAAAAGACGCATAATGAAAAAAATGAAGCATAAAGTAGAAGTTGTAACGCATCAAAATGGGCTAATGTCAGTTTGAAAGCACTCGCAACGGTTGACCAAAGTAAAACAGCAGAAATAGCAAACAGATAAGCTTTTGATTGATTTTTTTCCAAAAAAGACTGCCTCTGTATAAGACGAAATGAAAGAGTAAAAGAAGAATAAAATCACGGAACTGGCAGCGACCTACGTTTCCATCCCAGTAAGGGAAAGTATTATCGGCGATGAAGAGCTTAGCTTCCTGGTTCGAAATGGGACAGGGCGTTTCCTCTTCTCTATAGCCACCAGAATCGTGAATTAAATCTATTTAGCATTTTAGCGAAATAGGCTTAATTCACCAT
>DFZK01000015.1 GCA_002382085.1 Sulfurospirillum sp. UBA4058
GTTTTAAGGTGGTAACTGACCCCTATTTTCCTTTTCGCTTTTCCGTCAGCGACCTAGCCGTCCTCAAAGCAAAATCCAAAGAGCTCGGCATCGGGTACCAAAACCTCATTCAAGCGTTGGTGCATAACTATGTGAAGGGCGATATTAAGCTAGAAGTGTGAGGGTTTTAGGTTTACATGTAAAAGGGAATAGGGTGAAAAGTTAAAAGTTTAGCTCAGACCCCTAAAACTCTATTTTTTTTAGCAGAGCAACATTTGAGTTTATCAAATCTTATTTTATGGCAGTGAAAATATGAATACACTAATTCCAAGAAGTGATAATAATTTATATCATGGAGAGAACACAACAAAGGTGGAAGCGTAGCTTTAGTTTTTATTTTTCATAATTTTTTCAAATCGAAATAAATCCTCATCACCTAATGAATGTTCATGATCTTGTTGATGCGTACTTTTATGATAAGCATTGAGATATTCCACAATATGAAAGCCACATTTGTTCACATAAAAATGGATATTGCGTTTTTCAAAATAAGGTGTATGCGTTTCCCAAACTTGTGTTTGCGGGTAAGTTTGTTCGATTAATTTCCAAGCTTGAGACCCAATGCCCTGACCAAGTGCTGTTGTATTGATAAAAAATAAAGATAATACATTATGCTGTGTCGCCTCATTGATTGTGACAACGGCACCACCTACGGTTTCACCGTTTGAAAGAATATGATAAATAACAGCACCAGATTCATGGAAAGATTCTTCAATTTCTTTATCTGAAGGAATGGGTTCATCTAGAATAGAACCAAAGGTTTCAATCACTGCAACAGAAAACGATTTTTGTAGATCTTTTTTAAACTGTGGTAATTCTTCTTGATTTGCAATACGTAAAGTTATTTTATTATGAAAAGCCATTATGATTTCCTTTATAGGAAGCATTTTAGCCCTTTTTCAAGGGCTAATCAAGTCTATTGGTAAATCTGTCCACCACTCTCTTTAAAGTGCTCAGCTTGCTCTTCCAACCCTTTTTCTAGCGCGACATTCACATCTTCTGCACCGATTTTCTCAGCGTAATCTCTGACATCTTGCGAGATTTTCATGGAGCAAAATTTGGGTCCACACATCGAGCAGAAGTGTGCGACTTTGGCACTCTCTACTGGCAAGGTTTTGTCGTGGTATTCACGCGCCCGGTCAGGGTCGAAGCCGATGTTGAACTGGTCGTACCAGCGAAACTCAAAGCGGGCTTTACTCATGGCGTTATCACGGATTTGCGCACCGGGGAAGCCTTTGGCAAGGTCGGCGGCGTGGGCGGCGATTTTGTAGGCGATGATGCCTTCTTTGACATCTTCACGGTTTGGTAAGCCTAAATGCTCTTTTGGGGTAACGTAGCAGAGCATCGCTGTGCCGTACCAGCCGATTTGCGCCGCGCCAATGGCTGAGGTGATGTGGTCGTACCCCGGTGCAACATCGGTCACGAGCGGTCCAAGGGTGTAGAAAGGCGCTTCAAAACAGTCCTCAAGCTCTTTGGTCATGTTCTCTTTGATTTTTTGCATTGGAACGTGACCCGGTCCTTCGATCATCACTTGGACGTCGTGTTTCCATGCAATTTTGGTGAGTTCTCCCAAGGTTTCAAGCTCTGCAAATTGCGCTTCATCGTTGGCATCATACAGTGAGCCGGGGCGTAAGCCGTCTCCTAGTGAAAACGCCACGTCATAGGCTTTCATGATGTCACAGATTTCCTCAAAATGAGTGTAGAGGAAGTTTTCTTTGTGATGGTGCAGACACCATTTTGCCATAATAGACCCGCCACGAGAAACAATGCCTGTGAGACGTTTAGCGGTCATAGGTACGTATGCTAAACGAACACCTGCGTGAATGGTGAAGTAGTCCACACCTTGCTCCGCTTGCTCGATTAAAGTGTCACGGAATACTTCCCATGTGAGGTCTTCGGCGATGCCGTTGACTTTCTCTAACGCTTGGTAAATGGGCACGGTACCGATAGGCACGGCGGAGTTGCGAAGTATCCACTCTCTGGTTTCGTGGATATTTTTACCTGTGGATAAATCCATCACGGTATCGCCACCCCATCTTGTTGACCAGAGCATCTTTTCGACCTCTTCTTCGATGGAGGAAGTGGTCGCGGAGTTGCCGATGTTGGCGTTGATTTTGACCATGAAATTGCGTCCGATGATCATCGGCTCGGCTTCGGGATGGTTCACGTTGAGCGGCAGAACGGCACGTCCTGCGGCGATCTCTTGGCGGACAAATTCAGGGGTGTAAACCTCAGGCAAGTTTGCCCCAAAATGCTCACCCTTGTGTTGAGCGCCTAAGAGTTTATTTTGGCGAGCCACTTCAAGGTTGCAGTTCTCACGAATGGCGACATACTCCATCTCAGGTGTGATGATGCCTTTTCTTGCGTAGTGCATTTGGGTGATGTTTTTGCCCTTCATTGCACGGCGTGGTTTTTTGAGGTTAGGGAAGCGAAGGGCATTGAGCTCTTGGTCATCGTGGCGTTTGTGAAAATAGATAGAGCTAAAATCTTTCAGTTGCTCCGTATCGGCACGCTCTTCGATCCACTTGGCACGAAGCGGTTTAAGCCCTTGATGTAGGTCGATTTTGACGTTTGGGTCGGTGTAAACGCCCGAAGTGTCGTATACATGTAAAGGTGGATTTTCTTCGACGGTGCCGTCACTTTTTACGGTGGGGCTAAGCGTGATTTCACGCATCGGCACTTGAATATCAGAACGTGAGCCTTGGATGTAAATTTTCTTAGAACTTGGGAAGTTTTGAATGTAAGACGAATCTATTTTTTCAAGATTGTCGAGAACTTTACTCATGGATTTTTTCTCCTTTTTCCTACGCCGGCATTACCCGGATCAGGTTCGCGAGGTTACATTAATAACCTCTTAGGGTATTATCTCAGCCGCTTTAAAAAGCTAGCACCCCCGCAGACAACGGTTAACAGTTAAAAGAAGTTGATTATACGTAAGGGAACTTAAACGACGCGTAAGGTGAGGGTTTAGGTTTTATCTTTGACGTGAGCGTTTCTTTTTGAAAAGGATCACGTTTGTTTTTAAATCGTTTATTAAGAGGGGTTCGAGTAAAATAGATCACTTCTTAAAAAGCGGGATAGATGGAAATAGGATTTGGACTTTTAGGCGTTTTTGTAGGGTTTGCTTCCGGTTTTTTCGGCATCGGGGGCGGCACGCTTTTAGTGCCTATTTTTCTCTACATGGGCTACGATATCAAAACCGCCATCGGTATTTCGGTTATGCAGATGATCTTTAGTTCGATGTTGGGCTCGTATCAAAACTATAAAGCCGGAATTTTAACGCTTAAAAGCGGTTTAGTGTTAGGATGCGGCGCATTGGTGGGGGCTTCTTTTAGCGGACTCATCGTCGATACGTTATCGCATACGACGTTGCTGTTTCTCTTTGAGGCGGTTTTAGCACTTTCGATGTACAAAATGTTTACGACGGCATTAGAGAGTTCAAAACCTCCTTACGAGTCTCCTATCCTCCTTGCCTTTTTGGGCGTTGTTTTGGGTGCCGTATCGATCAGCACGGGTACGAGCGGTGCCATTTTTCTCACGCCCGTTCTGACGGGATTTTTACATTGGGATATTAAAAAAGCCGTTGCGACGACGCTTTTTTTTGTCATATTCGGCTCAATTTCGGGGTTTTTCAGTTTGGCGATGCACGGTTACGTGGATTATGAAGTCGGTGCTTTAATCAGCGTCGGTTCGATTGTCGGCGTCTATTTCGGCGTCGCGCTTTCCCATAAAATAGCGAAAAAAGAGCAAAAACGCGCCTTGTTGCTACTCTATACGGTGATGTTTTTGCTGACGCTCAATAAAATTTTAAGCGAGATGAATGTTTTATGATCAAAATATACGGTGCAAAAGAGAACAATCTTAAAAATATCACGTTAGAGATTCCCAAAAATAAACTGGTCGTTTTTACGGGACTCAGCGGAAGCGGTAAAAGTACCTTGGCGTTCGATACGCTCTATGCCGAAGGTCAACGACGTTACATCGAGTCGCTCTCTTCGTACGCCAGACAGTTTTTGGATCGCGTGGGTAAACCCGACGTCGAAAAGATCGAGGGTTTGACGCCCGCGATTGCGATCGATCAAAAAACGACGAGTAAAAATCCGCGTTCAACCGTCGGAACGATTACCGAGATTTACGACTATTTGCGTCTGCTGTATGCGCGCGTCGGTAAGCAACATTGTCACATCTGCGGTCAGGAAATCTCGCAAATGTCGGTGGCGGATATTATCGAGCAGGTTTTAAAATTGCCCGCAGAGACGAAGCTCTCGATCTTAGCACCGTTGGTACGGGAGAAAAAGGGCAGTTTCGCCGATATGATCGAATCGTTGCGCCATAAAGGCTACGTGCGCGCGTTGATCGACGGCGTCATGGTACGTTTGGACGAAGAGATCGAACTGCTTAAAACTAAAAAACATACGATCAAAGTGATTATCGACCGTGTGGTCATTCGCGATGAGAACAAAGATCGTATTGCGACCGATATTGAAAAGGCACTTTTGGAGAGTTACGGCGAAGTCGAGCTTGACATCGCCAATGCCGAAGAAGTCGGGCTTGCTACTTCTCACATTCATTACAGCGAACATCTGGCGTGTTTTGACTGTAAAATTAGCTTCGAGCCCTTGGAGCCGCTTTCGTTTTCGTTTAACTCTCCCAAAGGCGCATGTCCTACATGTGACGGTTTGGGGATTCGCTATACGCTGGATTTGAAGAAAATCATCAACGAAAACGTGAGTATCGACGAAGGGGCGATTCGTATTTTTTACGGCTTTAACAAAAGTTTTTACGCCAAGTTTTTAGAAGCGTATTGCCAAGCGGCGGGTATTAATACGCGTATCCCTTACGAAGAGCTCGAAGAGCATCAAAAACGTGCTATTTTACACGGCGGCGTCGAAGAAGCGACTTTCTTTTGGAAAAAACATAAACTCGTACGAAAATGGGAAGGCGTTATTAAAATCGCCTACGAGATGTTGAAAGACGAAAAAGAGCTCGGCGAATACATGAGCGAAAAAGTGTGCGACACGTGCGGCGGGCATCGTTTGCGTAAAGAGAGCCTTGCGGTACGCGTGGCAGGAAAACGCATCTCAGACATCTTGGAATTACCGATCGATCAATGCTTAGCCTTCTTTAAAAACGACGAGAATTTTTCGTACATGTCGGCACAACAAACGATGATTGCCGCGCCGATTTTAAAGGAGATCAAAGAGCGTCTCTTTTTCTTGTTCGACGTCGGATTAGGCTACATCAGCCTCGGGCGCGATGCGCGAACCATTAGCGGCGGCGAAGCGCAACGTATCCGCATCGCATCGCAAATCGGCAGCGGATTAACGGGCGTGATGTACGTTTTGGATGAGCCGAGTATCGGGCTTCACGAACGAGACACCCTCAAACTTATCCGAACCCTACGCAATTTGCAGAAAAAAGGCAACTCCGTTATCGTCGTCGAGCACGACAAAGAGACGATTAAAACGGCGGATTTTGTGGTGGACATCGGTCCGGGGGCGGGAAAATTCGGCGGTGAAATTGTTTTTGCGGGAACGAACGAAGCCCTTTTAACCAGCAATAGTTTGACCGCACAGTATATCAACGGAACGAAAACGATCGATTATCGCCAAAACAGGGCGCAAGAGCGTTGGATCGAGTTGAACCACGTCAGCATCAACAACATTCACGACCTAGACGTTAAAATTCCGCTGGGCAATCTTGTGGCAATTACCGGCGTCAGCGGTAGCGGTAAGAGTTCGTTGATCCTTCAGACCTTACTTCCGGTTGCCAAAGAGTATCTTAATCGCGCCAAGAAGATCAACAAAGTCGCCGGCGTCGAATGTACGGGACTCGATCAACTCGATAAAGTCATCTACCTCGATCAAAGTCCGATCGGCAGAACCCCGCGTTCCAATCCCGCAACCTATACGGGCGTGATGGACGAAATCCGCGCATTGTTCGCGAAAACCAAAGAAGCGCAAATCCGCGGGTACGGCGTCGGACGTTTTTCGTTTAACGTGAAAGGCGGAAGGTGCGAAAAGTGTCAAGGAGACGGTGAAATCAAGATCGAAATGCACTTTTTACCCGATATCATGGTTAAGTGCGACGGTTGTAAAGGACACCGTTACAATGCCCAAACGTTAGAGATCAAGTACAAAGGTAAATCCATCGCCGACGTTTTGGACATGAGCGTGGATGAAGCGCATGAATTTTTCAAAGCCATTCCGAAAATTAACCAAAAGATTCAAACCTTGGTCGATGTCGGCTTGGGGTACATCACGCTTGGACAAAATGCCGTAACGCTAAGCGGCGGCGAGGCACAACGCATTAAACTTGCGAAGGAACTTAGCAAAAAAGATACGGGCAATACTTTGTATGTTTTGGACGAGCCGACGACCGGATTGCACTTCGCCGACGTCGATCGTTTGGTCAAAGTGTTACATCATTTAACAGATATGGGTAACAGTGTTTTGGTCATCGAACACAACATGGACGTGATCAAAAATGCCGATTATTTGATCGATATGGGACCCGAAGGCGGAAGCTACGGAGGGCGTATAATCGCTATGGGAACGCCATTTGAGGTTGCAAGCAATGCTAAAAATTCGGGGAGCTATACGGGAAAATTTTTAGGAATGGAGATGGGTCTTTCAAACGAAAATGCTTAAACGTTTCTTTTTGAAACACTATTTTGAAAATTAAAAGCTCTAAAAGTCAAAGAAATGTCCTCTACATAAGATCGACATAACTGTTCATTATAATCGCTCTTGATCGAAACTTAATGAAAGGACATTTCTTGGAAGCAACAGCATCTATGACGAGTAGCATAGGCTCCTTGGAAGAGACAAAGAAAAAAGATTGGAAAAGCTATACGATTAAGAGTTTAGCATTTTGGGTTATCGTTGCAATTATTGCGGGTATTTTATTCGGTATGGCCGACCCTAAATTAGCGGTTCAAGCCAAACCCGGAATCGATTGGTTTATTCAAGCGTTAAAATGGTTGGTCGGACCGATTATCTTTTTAACGATTATTTCGGGTATTATCGGCTTAGAAAGTCTTAAAGAAGTCGGTTCTATCGGTTTAAAAGCGTTTATCTATTTTGAAGTCGTGAGCACGTTCGCTTTAGCAATCGGCGTTTTATTCGGGAATTTCTTCGGCCCGGGTCACGGAATGAATTTCGACGTCAACTCCTTAGATGCCAAGAGCGTCGACAAATACACGCACTCAACCCAAGACGTCGGTTCGTTTTTGTCGATTTTAAAAAATGCAATTCCAAGCGATCCTATCACGCCTTTTTTACACGGAAATACTTTACAAGTGTTGGTGATGGCATTGGTCTTAGCGATTTTAATTTCGGCGTTCGGGGGCAAATACAAACCTTCTATCGTCAAACCTTTAGAGATCGCACAAGGCTTTTTCTTTAAAATTTTAACGATTTTGATGTGGTTAAGTCCGGTCGCAAGCTTTAGCGCGATGGCGTTTTTGATCGGCAAATTCGGTATTGCTTCCCTGATCGGTATGGCAAGTTTGCTCGGGGTTATGTTGATCTCCGTTTTAGCGTTTATCTTTGGAATTTTAGGCATTATCCTATGGTTTTTCAAAATTAACGTCTTTAAGTTTATGCGTTTTATCGCCAAAGAAGTCTTGATCGTCTTTGCAACCTCTTCAAGCGAATCGGCGTTGGCTCCGTTGATGAAACGTTTGGAAAGTGCAGGCGTGAGCCGCGGAACGACGGGATTGGTAATTCCGACGGGCTATTCGTTTAACTTGGATTGTACGAACATTTACCTTTCGCTTTCGATTATCTTTTTGTCTCAAGCGTTCGGTATTCCTTTAACGCTCGGTGAAGAGTTGAGTATTATTTTGATCTTGATGGTTACCTCTAAAGGTGCGGTCGGCGTGACGGGTTCTGGCTTTATCGTCCTTGCGGGTACGCTTTCGGCAATGGGCGGTGCAATTCCGGTCGTGACCGTAGCGGCACTTTTAGGCGTGGATAAATTTATGAGCGAAATGCGTGCGGTAGGCAATCTATGCGGTAACGCGGTTGCCGCGGTCGTCGTCGGTGCGTGGGATAAACAGATCGATATGGACAAATTCCGTTATGCGCTCGATCACCCTGAATCCGTAGAAGACGCAATTCCGGGTTGATACGTTTATGCCTTTAAAATGCTCGTGAGGGGATGTTACCGTTCTCCTCACGAACACCTCTTTTTTTACCGCTTTTTCGCCTCTTGGGTTTAAAAAATCTCATTTAAATCTCTTTTGATATGCCATAATCAAACCAGTTTATCATTAAAGGGTTTGTGTTGGAAAAAACATCGTTAAAAGATTGGAAACGTTATACGATTAAGAGTTTGGCGTTTTGGGTTGTGGTCGGCATTGTTGCCGGAATTACGCTGGGTATGCTCAATCCGAGCTTGGCGGTTCAGGCCAAACCCGGAATCGACTGGTTTATTCAAGTTTTAAAATGGTTGGTCGGTCCGATTATCTTTTTAACGATTATTTCGGGTATCGTCGGTTTAGAGAGCTTGAAAGAAGTCGGGTCTATCGGTTTGAAAGCGTTTATCTATTTTGAAGTCGTCAGCACGTTTGCTTTGGCGATCGGTATTTTATTCGGTAATCTTTTGAAACCGGGACACGGAATGCACCTGAACGTCGAGTCTTTGGATGTTTCCGCGGTTTCGAGCTTTACGGCTAACGCTTCTTCGCAAACGGGCTCGGTTTGGGGTATTTTAAAAAGTGCGATTCCGACCGATCCGATTACGCCGTTTCTTCACGGCAACACGTTGCAGGTATTGGTGATGGCGTTAGTGATCGCAATCGGTATTGCCGCGTTCGGAGAAAAATACAAAGAGGCGATTCTCGCTCCTCTAGAAAAAGTTCAAAATTTCTTCTTTAAAATCTTAACGATTTTGATGTGGCTAAGCCCGATCGCAAGCTTTAGCGCGATGGCATTTTTGATCGGAAAATTCGGTATCGCTTCCCTGATCGGTATGGCAAGCTTGCTGGGGGTGATGTTGATCTCCGTCTTGGCATTTTTATTCGGCGTTTTAGGTCTCATTCTCTGGTTTTATCACATTAACGTTTTTAAATTTATGCGCTTTATCGCCAAAGAAGTGTTGATCGTCTTTGCAACCTCTTCAAGCGAATCGGCGTTGGCTCCGTTGATGAGGCGTTTGGAAGCCGCGGGAGTCAGTCGCGGAACGACGGGATTGGTAATTCCGACGGGCTATTCGTTTAACTTGGATTGTACGAATATTTACCTTTCGCTTTCGATTATTTTCTTAGCGCAAGCATTCGGTATTCCGCTCACGCTTTCGCACGAACTCAGCATCATCTTTATTTTGATGGTTGCTTCAAAAGGTGCGGTCGGCGTGACGGGTTCCGGCTTTATCGTGCTTGCGGGTACGCTTTCGGCGATGGGAGACGTGATTCCCGTGGCAACCGTAGCGGTTCTTTTAGGCGTGGATAAATTTATGAGCGAAATGCGTGCGGTCGGCAATCTATGCGGTAACGCGGTTGCCGCGGTCGTCGTCGGTGCATGGGATAAACAGATCGATATGGACAAATTTCGTTATGCGCTCGATCACCCCGAATCCGTAGAAGACGCAATTCCGGGTTGATGCGCTCCTTTTATCTCGATGGGCTTAGCCTCATCGGGATTTCAAGAAAAGCGCGCTATAATCTATTTAAATCCTTCTAAAGAGACGGCATGTTAAAAGAAATAGCGGAGCGAATTCGCGCGTTACCTCCTTTACCCAAAACGTTTACGCAGATTAATGCACTGTTTCGCGACGAACAAGCGAGTATCGCCGATTTGGCAAAAGTGATCGAAGAAGACCCGATGCTTATCGCCAACCTTCTCAAAGTCGCCAACTCTCCTTTGTACGGCTTTCGTCGTGAAATCAAAAGCGTTTTACAAGCGGTCGGGCTCTTCGGTATGTCGACGACGCGCTCGTTGGTGCTTGACATGTCGATCAAAAAACTCTTAAACGTCGATCTTGTACCCTATGCGATTTCGCCCGAAGAGTTTGCGCAACTTTCGCACATGCAAAGTATGTTGATCTCTAAGTGGTACAAAAACGTTGATGCCGCAAGCGTCGATTTTCTCTTTTTATGTGCGTTGCTGCAAGAGAGCGGCAAAATTCTCATTGCCGACGAGATCGCAAAAAACGACGAAACGTATGCGTTTAAAGCCGAACTTGAAAACGCGTTAAACGTCGCGGACGTTGAGAAAATGTTCGTAGGCGTCACGAGTAGCGAAGTCTCGGCGTTGATTTTCGAGCATTGGAAATTTGATAAACGCATGATCGAAGCCATTCGGTTTACCGAAAAGTCGCACGATGCACCGGCGGCGATTCGCGTTCTTAGCGTCGCTTTAAAAGTCGTCAAAACCGCCGTTGCGATTAATGCGCCTTTGAGCGAACGCAATATCAATCTGGCACTCACGTTTCTTGCTAAAGAGGGTTTAGATTCCGCACCGTTTTTGGAGGCGGTCGAGTCCATCAAAGCTTCATTTTAAATGCTACATGTAAAGGCTCTTTCGTGAAAACACTCACTATTATCGATACGTTCGGTTTCTTTTTTCGTAACTACTACGCACTTCCCGCATTGCGTAATTCTCAAGGTTTTCCGACGGGACTTTTAACGGGGTTTGCCCATTTTATCGCGGCTCTTAAAAAAGAGCACGATACCGATTACGTTCTTTTCGCGCTGGATAGCAAGGGGAAAAATTTTCGTCACGACATCGATCCTAACTATAAAGCCAATCGCCCCGAAGCACCGGAAGATTTTAAAAAACAGCTTCCCGTCGCTATTTCGTGGATTGAAAAAATGGGATTTAAAAGTTACGGTGAAGAGGGGTTTGAAGCCGACGACATCATTGCTTCGGCGGTTAAATTTGCCAAACACCACGATATTAAAGTGCGAATCGTCACGCACGATAAGGATCTTTACCAACTCATCGACGACGGGCGCGTCGTGATTTACGATCCGATGAAAAAGAGTGAAATCACGACCGAAAAATGTTTTGAGAAGTTCGGCGTCTATCCGCATCAAATCGGCGAGTATCTCTCGTTGGTCGGCGACACCGCCGATAATATTCCCGGCGTAAAAGGCATCGGACCTAAAGGTGCGAAAAAACTGCTTGATGATTTCGAAACGATGGAGGGCGTATACGCCCATCTTGATAAAATAGTCAATCCGCGCATCAAAACAATGTTGGAAGAGGGAAGAGAGAGTGCGTATTTGAGCCGCCGTTTGGTCTGTTTAGACGATACGCTGAGTATTGCCGATAAGTTCGAATCGTTTCATTATCCAGAGGCCCAACCGCTCTCGTACATTGTGGAAGAGTTGGAAAAATACGAGCTTCGCCAAATCCTTGCGCGCGTGAAATCGGAAGGCTTACATGTAAAACAAGAAACACCGACGGAGCAAGGGTTTAAACCGATTTTATTGGACGATGCGAAATTGCTTTTACGCGTCGTTGAAGGTATCGAAGAAGACGAAACGGTCGCGTTTGATACCGAAACCGACGCGTTGGATGCGTACAACGCCCGTATCGTCGGATTTTCATTTTGCGTCAATACGAAAGAGGCTTATTACGTTCCGATTGCTCACCATTATTTGGGCGTAGGCAACCAAATAACGCACGAAGAGGCAAAAGAGGCATTGACGCATCTGCTTTCCCGGAAAATCGTCGGACAAAATCTGAAGTTTGACCTTGCGGTCGTTGAACGTAATTTCGGACTTCAAAACGTGAACGTTTATGCCGACACGATGATTTTGGCATGGCTTTTAAATCCGGAGACCAACGTAGGACTCGATACGCTCTCCAAACGTTTTTTCAATCACGAGATGATCAAATTTAAAGACGTCGTCGCCAAAGGCGAAAACTTTAGCGGCGTGCCTTTGGAAAAAGCGTGTGAATACGCAAGCGAAGACGCATGGATGACCTTCAAACTTTTTGAGAAGCTTCGTGAGATGTTAGACCCTTCGTTGTTGGATCTTGCAAAAACCGTAGAATTTCCGTTTATTCAAACGTTGATGCGTATGGAAAAAGAGGGAATTCAAGTCGACGGTGCTTATTTTGAAGCACTGTTGAAACGTACCGATGATGCGATAGAGGCTTTGAAAACGGAAATTTTTACCTTATGCAATGCGACGTTTAACCTTAATTCGACGCAACAATTGGGTGCGGTACTGTTTGATCAGTTAGGACTTCCGAGCGTCAAAAAGACCAAAACGGGGTACAGTACCGACGAAAACGTTTTAAACGAGCTTTTCGACAAGCATCCGAGCATCGCTAAAATTTTGGAGTATCGGGAGTTGTATAAACTTCGCTCAACCTATATCGAACCGCTGTTGAAGCTCTCCAAAGTATCACCGCGCAGTCGGGTACATACGTCGTTTATCCAAACGGGAACGTCCACCGGAAGGCTAAGCTCCAAAGATCCGAATTTGCAGAATATTCCCGTGAAGACGGCTCTGGGTCGTGAAGTACGCGGCGGTTTCGTTGCCAAAGAAGGATATGTACTCGTCGGGATCGATTATTCGCAGATCGAACTTCGCTTGTTGGCGCATTTTAGCGGGGACGAAGCGATGGTGCGGGCGTTTCAAGAAGGCAAAGACATTCACAAAGAAACCGCACTCAAACTGTTCGGCGAAGCGGAAGCGGACGCCAAAAGAGGTATCGCCAAAAGTATCAATTTCGGCTTGCTTTACGGTATGGGACCCAAACGTCTTTCCGAAACGATCGGCATTACGACGAAAGAAGCCAAAAGCTACATCGACGGCTATTTTGCGACCTTCCCGACGATTAAGCAGTACCTTTCTTCCATTGAAGAACAAGCGAAAAAAGAGGGTTTCGTTCAGACGCTTTTGGGGCGAAAACGCTTTTTTGATTTTGAACATGCCAATGCGATGCAATACGCCGGATACCTTCGTGAGGCGGTCAATACGGTATTTCAAGGCAGTGCCGCGGATTTGATTAAGCTTGCGATGAATCGAATTATGGCGACGTTAGTCGACGATGAGGCAAAATTGCTCTTGCAAATCCATGACGAACTCATCTTTGAAGTCAAAGAAGCGCGCGCGGAATCGTTTGCCGCGGAAGCACAACGCGTGATGGAAGAGATTTACGCGTTACGCGTTCCCTTAAAGGTTTCGATCGCGATCGGTACGAATTGGGGAGTATTGAAATGACGGAAGTTATTGCGTTAGCCTTGGCACTCAGCATGGACGCCTTTGCGGTTTCGATCGGCTTGGGAACGAAACAAGCGACGGGACACGGTGCATTGGCATGGAAAGCGGGACTTTTTTTCGGTATTTTTCAAGCACTGATGCCGCTTATCGGGTATATCGGAGGAAAAGGTTTGTTAGGCTTTATCGATCATTATACGCGATACGTCGCTTTTGCGCTTTTAGTGCTCATCGGCGCAAAAATGGTCTATGAAAGTATGCAAGAGAGCCTCGAAGAGGAAATTCAAAAAATCACGAATAAATTGATGCTAACCCTTGCGATTGCGACGAGTATCGATGCGATGGCGGCGGGATTTAGCTTAATGCTGTTGGATATGAATCCGTTTTTAGCGTGCGGTTTGATCGGTCTGACGACGTTTGGCATGAGCTTTTTAGGTGTTTTTGTCGGAAAACTTACGGGAAGTTGGCTTGAGAGTAAAGCTGAACTCTTAGGAGGCGTCGTTTTGATAGCTATCGGAGTGCGCATCGTAACGGCATGAGAGAGATCGCTTAGGATCTCTCACGCTTGGTTAGAATTTGTAGTTTAAGCCCAGATAGTATTGAATGAAGTGTTCATTTTCGCTTTTGACGTGAATATTGGTCGTACCGTCGTCGTAATTAAACGTATCGTCCACATCGCTTAAAAGATAACGTGCGCCGATTTCGAGCTCCGTATGCGTGCCGAGCGCATACATCAAACCGGCTTCGACGCCGTAGTTGAACCCTTTGGGTTTATCGATTGAGAGCAGTTGTGCACGATCATTGTCGCTTTTTGACGTACTGTATGAAGCGGTAAGACCCAAAAACGGCGTTACCGCAGAAGAATTTCTGAAAAGATAGTCGTAGGCAAGTCCGTACGTGAAGGAGCTAATATCTTCTTTTTTGTTTTGATACGCAAAGCTTCCGTAGACTCTGCCGTACTCAAAATATTTACCGACTTTTAATGCCTCATACGTCGCATCGATGGATTCCGATGAACTTCCTTCCCAAAAAGAATAACCGGAAAAAGATGAACTTTCCGATGCGGAAGTTTTTCCGTGAATACTCATACCCCCAAATTCGGCACCGATAAACCACGCGTTTGAGTCTGCCAAAACGGCAGATGCCGCGAGTAACAACGATGCCGCAACCAAAGACTTTTTCATAATGCCCCCTGAAATAAAAATGTGAATAAAATTGTAGAGCAAATAATATTATTACATTATTAAATTAAAAAGTTTTTATTTTGTAATTTTAGATCAAAGAGGGCGAAAATTTTTTGAGCGTAATTTCTTGGTTCTTGTAATCAGGCATAAAAGAGGCGACGCAGTCCCAAAAAGCTTTTTGATGGTGTTTGTGCGTGATATGGGCAAGTTCGTGAACGACGATGTACGCGATGCACTCTAAGGGCAGTTGGGCAAGGCTAAGGTTGAAACTCAGCTCATTGCGGTGGCTACAGCTTCCCCACCGTTTTTTAGCTTGACGAAAGCTCACTTTCGCGGGTTTGACGCTCATCAGAAAGCTCCACTCTTCCACCAGACGGTTCACTAGTGGCGGGGTTTTTTCTTTGTAAAAGCGTTCGGGCGTTTGAAGAGAGCTCAAAAGAATCGGCTCGCCCAAGTAGAGAACTTTCCCCTCCGTTTCCACTAAACGAGCGATGTCGGTACGTTCGCGTGCCGCGTGTAGTTTGGCGAAAATCCAAGAGGCTTTTTGAAGCAGAAGGTTTTCAATCTTATCGATGGCGCTAAAAGGAGATTTGACGATCACCCCTTGGTTAGGATCGATCGTAATATAAAGATGTTTCAGTCGTCGGTTAACGAAAAGAGAGTAGGAGAGTACGCGACCCTCGTACTCGATCGTTTTAGTCAAACCAACTTTTGATTTTGTCAAAGACGCTCTCGAATTTTTCATCTTTTTGTTTGGTCTCGATACCGAATTCCGCTTGAAGTTGTTCTAGCAATTCGCGTTGTTCTTTCGTGATTTTCTTAGGATAACGAATCGAAATCTGAGCGATCATACTGCCGAATTGTCGGGTATGGACATTTTTGACGCCTTCGTTTTTAAAGATAAACTGTTGTTTGTCTTTAGCGCCTATGGGCAGTTCCAGCTCCGTTTCGCCGCGAATCGTCGGGATCTTGATCGTCTCTCCGAGTGCGACTTGCGTAAAGAAAACGGGTACTTCGATGTAAATGTCGTCGTTGTGGCGTACAAAATGTTCGTCTTCTTTGACGCGCACTAAGATATACAAATCTCCTCGCGTTCCTCTTTCGTCCACGTTACCGCGTCCGGCGACGCGAATGCGGTTGTTATTGTCGATACCTTCGGGAATGTCGATGGTGACTTTGTCGTCGACTTGGCTAAAGCCTTTGCCGCGACAATCGGGGCACGGATTGGTGACGACCGTTCCTTTACCGTTGCATGCGGGGCAGGTTTGCGAAAACGTCATAAACCCTTGGCGGTAAAAGACTTGACCTTTGCCTTTACACTCTTTACATGTCGCTTTAGATTTATCTTTGCTTCCCGTGCCTTCGCAGGTGTCGCAGGGTTTTTTATAGGAGAAGCCGACCTCTTTTTTCGTTCCGAAAATCGCTTCGTTAAAGGCTAACGTTACTTCGGCTTCCAAATCGAGGTTGTATTTTCTACTTTGCTTATTTCCGCCGCCGCCAAAACCGCCGCCGAATCCTCCGCCGAAAACCGATTCGAAAATAGAGCCCAAATCTCCCATAATATCTTCGTAACGCATATCGGAGAAGTGGCTAAAACCTTGACTGTCCAGTCCTGCTTTACCGTAACGATCGTAAGTTGCGCGTTTTTGCTCGTCGCTTAAAACTTGATAGGCTTCATTGATGGCTTTAAATTTTTCTTCCGCCGCTTTGTCGCCTTGATTGCGATCGGGATGGTATTGAAGGGCTAGTTTGCGATACGCCTTTTTAATCTCGCCCGAATCGGCACTTCGGGTAATTTCCAACACTTCGTAATAATCTAATTCCACGTCTATTCTCTTTACATGTAAGTTTTTTAGAAGATCAAAAGTGTACCAAAAAGTAAATTAAATTTTGGTTGTTAAGGTTGGTTAACAAACGATTAAAGGACGGTTAAAAGCGACGTATTACTATTTCAATATCCAAACTTTTAAAGGAGACACGATGAAAAGAACGATTTTAGCCCTAGCAACGTTGGTTGCTTTAGGAACGACCGGAGCGTTTGCATTTGGCAGTAGCCAATGCCAAGGCGGTATGCAAGGGGGGATGATGCCTGCGATGATGCAAGGCGGCATGATGATGCACGGCGGCGAAGAGAGAGGCATGATGGCGGGAATGATGTTTGATCGCTTAGATTTAAGCGACGATCAACGCTATAAGTTGAATGTATTGCGCAGCGAAATGAAACTGGAAATGGCAAAACTTCATGATCCTAAAAGCATGCAAAAGATGCAAGATCTCATGAGTGCGGATACGTTCGATAAAAAAGCGTTTATCAAAGTACGTAACGAAATGCACGATAAACGCGTAACGCTTGAAGCCGACTTCTTGGAAAAAGCTTTCACCGTTTTGACGAAAGAACAACGCGTCGAGCTTAAAAAAATTATGAGCGAACGACCGCAACGTCCGATGATGCCCAAAGCTCCCGAAGCCCCGCAAAAATAAGCATTTAACGACTCTCTTTTCGGAAGGCTTTTTAAAAGCCTTCTTCTTCAAAAATTCTGTATAATTCTAAAAAGCAAAATTAAGGACACGAATGATTAATGTCTTAATGATCGAAGACGACGAAGAATTTGCGGAGTTGCTCGGCGAGTATTTGGCAAAGTACAATATTAAAATTACCAATTATGCCGATCCCTATTTGGGACTCAGTGCGGGAATCAAAAAGTACGATTTGCTCATTTTGGATTTGACGCTTCCGGGAATGGACGGACTTGAGGTGTGTAAAGAGGTCGTTGCGAAGTATGACATTCCTATTATTATCTCTTCGGCGCGTAGCGATATCAGCGATAAAGTGATCGGTCTTCAAATCGGTGCGGACGATTACCTTCCGAAGCCTTACGATCCCAAAGAGATGTACGCGCGCATTCAAAGTTTGATTCGCCGTTATAAAAAGAGCACGACGCAAGAGGAACAAGCGAACAGTAGCGTTTTCGCCGTCGACGAGAAACGCCACGAAATCTCGTTTAAGGGCGAAGTTTTGAGTTTGACGCCCGCAGAATACGAAATTCTCTCCTATATGATTAAACAAAACGGTTTTTCGATTTCCCGAGAACAGTTGGTGTATAACTGCAAATCCCTGAAAGACAAAGGTTCGAAAAGTTTGGACGTGATTATCGGGCGGCTTCGTACCAAAATTAACGACGACTCTAAAAATCCCGAACACATTCACTCGGTGCGAGGCATCGGCTATAAGCTGGTAGGATGATCAAAAACTCGATTTTAGTGAAGATCAGTACGATCTTCTTTCTTTCCCTGTTTTTATTGGTCATGTTTTTTAGCGTGCTTTTGGACCATCAAAGCGAACGCAACCTCGAAAATATGAAACAACGCCAAATTCAATCGGTCAATTACCTGTTGGTGATGTATCGCAATAACGTTCAGCCCGGCGACATCGAAGAATATTTTAACAACTTCGGGCTCAAAAAAGTAACGAGCAAGCACCTTCGTACTTCGGTTTTGGAGCGCGGCGTCGTCATCTTTCAGAAACTCTCTCCGATTAGCCGTTTTTCGTCCATCGTGTACAACGACCGTTATTATCTCTTTATCGACAATTTCGAGTCAAGCGTGCTTTTAGAGAGTCAAGATTACAAAAATTTTAACGAAAGTTTATGGTTTGTTTTTGCGATTGCTTTGCTGATTTTACTTTACATGTACATTTCGATTTTCCGAAGTATCGCTCCTTTAAAAACGTTAAGTTCTCAAATCAGACGATTTGCGAGCGGCGATTTACAGATCGAATGCAAAAGCAATTCGCATGACGAAATCGGCGAAGTCGCCAACGAATTTGATCGTGCGGCAAAAAAAATCCGCGATCTGATCGGGGCGCGACAGCTTTTTTTACGCACGATTATGCACGAACTTAAAACGCCGATCGGCAAAGGACGGATTATCACCGAGATGCTCGAAGACGAAACGGCAAAAAAACGTTTGGTCGGCGTGTTTGAACGCTTGGATTTGTTGATCGCGGAATTTTCGAAGATCGAACAAATCGCCTCGGAGCGTTGTGAACTTCATCTTCAAGACGTCGTACTCTCCAACGTCGTCGATCAGGCATTGGATTTATTGATGTTGGACGCTAAAAAACGCGAAGAGCAGATCAAAATCGAAGGAGAGTTTGACTTTCTCGTAACGGTCGATTTTGATTTAATGGCATTGGCGATTAAAAACTTGATGGACAATGCGCTCAAACACAGTTTGGATCATACGCTCTTTTTACGCTCCCAAAAGCAAACCTTGATCGTTGCGAATAAAGGCGAAGCCTTGAAAATGGGAATTAACGAGTATTTTCAACCTTTTGTTTCCGGTTCAAAAGCTTGCGGAAGCAGTTTAGGATTGGGGCTTTACATCGTGCAAAATATTCTTCGCCAGCACGGACTTGAGGCGGCATATACGTATGAAGAGGGTTTGCATCAGTTTAGCATCGATTTTTCCAAAGGAGTGCGGGGATGATGCGGGGTTTGGAAAAGTTCAATAAACTCGTCGAGGCGTTCGAATCTTTACCGACCGTCGGAAAAAAATCCGCGCTTCGTTTTGCGTATCATCTGGTTTTAAACGACGCTTTTGCCGCAATGAAGCTTTCCAATGCAATCGAAAGTGCCGTCAAATCCATTCGTAAGTGCGAGCGATGCGGTGCTTTAAGCGAGCATGAAATTTGCGATATCTGTTTGGACGAACGTCGGGATATTCAAACGCTCTGCATCGTCGAGAGTGCCAAAGATATTTTCGTCTTGGAAGAACACAAGCTTTTCGACGGGCACTATTTCGTTTTATGCGATATGGAAGAGGAGACGCTTTTTAAATTGGAGTCGATCGTCCAAGAGGGCGTTAAAGAAGTTATCTTTGCACTTACCCCTTCATTGGCAAGCGATGCACTCATCTTATTTATCGAAGATAAGCTCAAAGCGTACGCGCTTCATTTTACGAAAATCGCACAAGGCGTTCCCACCGGCGTGCACCTTGAAAACGTCGATATGCTCTCTTTATCCAAAGCCTTGGAAGCGCGTACGAAGATTTAATGCTCTAGCAAAAGCGCGTATTTTTTTCGCAACTCGCGTTTATTGATTTTTCCGACGCTCGTTTTATCGATGCTCTCGACGAATTTGATCTTTAAAAGCATACTTTCTCGTGCCATAATACCTTTTTTAATAAACTCTTTGGCATGGAAGAGTAACTCTTTTTCTTCCATGTTTTTACTCGGATCGACAACGACCAACGCTAAAGGACGTTCGCCCCATTTTTCATCGGCGATTCCGATGACGGCAACTTCTTTGACGCTTGGATGACGATGGATGATGTCTTCGAGTTCCAAAGAGGAGATCCACTCTCCGCCGACTTTGATAATATCTTTGACGCGATCGGTGATTTTAACGTAACCGCACGGATCGATATGCGCCATATCCCCCGTATGCAAGTAGCCGCCGCTCCAGAGTAATTCCGAATTTTTTTGGTCTTTAAAATAACCCTGCGTCAGCCACGGCGAGCGTACGACGATCTCTCCCGTACTGTGACCGTCCCTTGGAAGAGGGCGCATCTGCTCATCGACGACATTGACCTCGACAAGACCCATCGGACGTCCCGTTTTAATGCGAATGTCGCTTTGTGCGTCTGCATCTTGCTCAAGCATTTCCGGCGTCAGTTGTGAAACGGTTAAGATCGGACAGGTTTCACTCATACCGTACCCCGTAAACATATCGATTCCCAGACGTAGGGCTTCTTGACACATCGCTTTGGGAAGGCTCGCCCCTCCGATCATCACTTTCCAGCCTTTTAAATTCATTGTTTTGATCTTCGGTGAATTAAAGAGCATATGCATAATCGTCGGAACGCAATGTGAGAACGTCACATGTTCTTTCTCGATCAATTCTAAAAGCAAATCGGGGATGTAGCGTCCGGGGTAAACTTGCTTGAGTCCGAGCATCGTCGCAACGTAAGGCAATCCCCACGCATGAACGTGAAACATCGGCGTAATAGGCATATAGACGTCGTTTTGGCGGAAATTTCCTTGTTGGGGAGCACTTCCGAGCGTTGCTAAGGTTCCCAGCGTATGAAGAACGAGTTGTCGGTGCGTAAAGTAGACGCCTTTGGGAAGTCCGGTCGTTCCGGTGGTATAGAACGTCGTCGCGCGCATATTTTCGTCAAAATCGGGAAAATCAAAATGCGGTGCGCTGTTTGCCAATAACGTTTCATAGTCGCCTTGAATGTTGAGCGACGTTTGCGGAAGCTCTTTCTCGTCGGATAAAAGAATAAAGCCTTTAACGTCGATTCGACCTTTGATTTGCTCTAAAACGGGTAGAAAATCGGTATGCGTTAAAATAATGACGTCTTCGGCATGGTCGATCGTATAGAGAATTTGCTCCGGCGAGAGGCGAATATTGACCATATGCAAAATCGCGCCGATCATCGGAATCGCAAAATAACACTCCAAATAGCGATGCGAATCGTAGTCCATTACCGCTACCGTATCTCCGGCTTTGATGCCTAAATCACTGAGCATGTTCGCTAATCGGTGAACGCGCTCTTTAAACTGTGCATAGCTTAAACGTGTTTCCGTACGATAAACGATCTCTTGTTCGGGATTATAATAAATGGGTGCATTGAGAATATTTTTAATTAAAAGTTGATAATGATGGGCATAAGGGTTGTTCAATGTTGTTTCGAGTTGCAAGGGGTTCTCCTAAAATGATTTTAGAGATCAAACACCGGACGCATGAGTGCCTCGACGTTTTCACGATCGTAGCGTTGTGCAAAAAAGAGATCGAACGCAAGAACGGCTTGGTAGAGTAACATCTCTTTACCGTCTTTACATGTAAGATGGTTTTGTTCGGCTAAAGCAAGAAACGGCGTCGGTTTATTGTAGATGACGTCGTAGGCAAAACGTGCTTGAGGGAAGATCGCTTCTAAGAAGGCTAAAGGGCAGGGTAAGGCTTCGTCTTTGAGTCCCGCGGAGGTCGTATTGACGATGAGGTCGTACGCTTGGGGTGAAAACGTCTCCCATGTCTGGACGTTAAACCCTTGCGTTTTGAAAAATTCCAAACGCGCATGCGATCGATTGAGGATCGTCACATTGAGTCCGCGTTCTTTGAGGATAACGGCAAGGGCTTTGGCGGTTCCTCCCGCTCCTAAAATCAAAACATTGTTCAGCGGTTCAAAGGCTTGGATCGACATGTAAAAACCTTCCGCATCGGTATTGTAACCGATGACGCGCGTACCTTCTCTTACCAACGTGTTGACCGCGCCGATCTGTTTGGCTAAACCGCGTACTTCGTCGCATTGCGCGTAAGCCGCCTCTTTATGCGGAACGGTTACGTTCGCACCCGAGAGGTTCATCTCCCAAAACGTTTTGAGTAACGCTTCGGAGTCTTCAACGGCTTTTCGGACATAGCAAGCATCTATTTTGAGGGCTTTAAAGACACTGTTATGCAATCTTGGAGAGATAGAATGGGCAACGGGATTGCCCAAAAGCGTCAAAAGGAGCATGGCTACTCTTTGAGCTCGTCGAGCGAGCTGGTCATCGCACCTAATTTATTGGTAACTTCAAGGTATTCAAGTTCGGGCTTACTGTCGGCAACGATACCGGCACCCGCTTGGAAAATAATCTTTTCATCGTCCAAATACGCCGTACGAATCATAATGCAGCTATCCATATTGCCATCAAATCCGAAATATCCGGCCGCACCGCTGTAAAAGCTACGTTTGATTCCTTCAAACGCGCTAATCAACTCCATTGCACGGATTTTAGGCGTTCCGGTCATTGTCCCGGCGGTAAACGTTGCGGCAAAGAGATCGAACATATCGTATTTCTCGTCCAAAGTCGCCTCAATGTCGCTAACCATATGCATCACGTGAGAATAACGTTCCACGCGCATCATCTCTTTGACGGTGACGCTACCGACTTTGGCGACGCGTCCCAGATCGTTACGACCCAGATCGATCAGCATCAAATGTTCCGCACGCTCTTTTTCGTCGCTGAGCATCTCTTTTTCGTATGCGATATCTTTCTCGTAGGTCGCCCCTCGTTTTCGCGTTCCCGCAATCGGACGAAGCATAATACGCGAATCTTTAAGTCCGACCATCACTTCGGGCGAACTTCCGATAATCGCAAAGTGAGGGTATGAAAGGTAAAACATGTAAGGAGAGGGATTTTTTTGGCGCAAGATACGGTAAAAGCTAAGTCGATCGACATGCGTATAGTGCGTAAAACGGTTGGACATCAAGATTTGAAAGACGTCTCCGCTACGAATCATCTCTTTGGATTGTTCGACCATGTCAAAAAATTGCTCTTTGCTAAACGCAAAACTTCCTTTTTGCTTATCGACATGAACCGTTTGAATCGGGATGTGATAATGCGGCTCTTTCAGCGTTGCCTCAATCGTGCCTAATTGTGCGGCAATTTCAGGTAAAAATGTCGTAAGAATCAGCGTATTGGACTTATGCGAAAAGGTACAAACGAGTTTCGGGCGCATTAAATCGACTTCGGGAATATGCAAATCGTCGCGAAGCGCATCCATGGAAGCGGCGAGTTTGGGCTCGAAGAGTTTGACGGCGTCGTATCCGATATAGCCGATAAACCCGTCGATAAACCCTACGCCTAGCTCTTTGGTATATGTTTGATAGCGCGCTTTATCGATACTGGCATAGCGTTGTTTTAAAAAGCTAAACGGCTCGTTTCCCAAAGGATGCACTGCCCCGTTTTCATCGATATGAACGCTCTGTCCTTTTTGATGGATCACGCGTTCCCTTGCCCCGATAAATAAAAAGCTAAAGTTGCCGTCGTTATTGTTGATGGCACTTTCAAATAAGAAACAGAGTTCCCCTTCGAAATAGCGTTGTAATTTAGCAAAAATCGTGATCGGCGTAAGCTGATCGAATAAAATCTTTCGAGACGTTAACACCTTATTTGACCCTGTAAATAAATGCGTTTTTATTGATGCTGGAACGAATCAGTACCAAAGCATTTTCGGCATCGGCAGAGTTGGCGTACGGTCCGATCAAAATTTTCGTGACGTGGTTTCCGTTAACGACGGTCGGATAAACGCGATACTCAAAGCCTTTGGATTTGATGTCGTTTAAAACACGTTGTTCCGGTGCCGTGGCAACGGCTCCGACTTGGACGTAAATACCCGCTTGAGCATTCGCTCCGCCGCTACTTGAGGAGGCAGCCGGAGTGCTGGGTGCCGTCGTTGCGGGTTTGCTTGCGGCGGCAGGTTTTTGGAGCTCTTTTTTCGGTTCTTCTTTGGCTTTAGCACTCGCCGTCGCCGGTAATTTACTCTCTTGAACGTTTGGCGGCGTTACGGTCGTCGCTTCTTTTTGTCCGTCGGCTGTTTTTGACTCTTCTTGTTTTTGTGCCTCTTTTTCTTTAAGCGTTTTGATCATATCTTCAAAACTCTCTTTTTTAGCCGTGTTTTCTTCGATAATCGGTACTTGCTTAAAAAGCTGATCGTCTTTAGGAATTTGGTTTTCTTGGCTCGGTTCCGGAGGTAAAATCAACTTTGACGTATCTTTGCTTTGATCTTTATTCATTAGCTTCATACTGGCAAGGGCTATTAAAAAAACCAAAATCAAAAAAGCGACTAAAATTAAAATACGTTTCATTTTAAGAGTTTTCGTATCACCCTTTTCAAGGACGATATCACTCAGTTCATTTCTATTTTCCATCGTTTCTCCTTAGAATAATAGACTTCTTTCACAAACTTTCAACGCTTTGGCGCGATAAAGGTTATGAAAGAGGTCTTTGTAGATCCTCTTTACATATGTTTCGACCACGAAGCTCCACGCTCTTTTTGGTACAAATCGTAAGGCAATGCCAAAATATTGAACTCTTTGGGCAACTCTTGGTTCGGGAACATTCTCCACTCACGCGGAAGTTTCTGAGAAAGCTTTGCCGAGAGCATTTTAGCGATCTGATACCCCTCCTGTAAGGTTGTGTGTCCTTTGTGTACGTAGAGATGTAAATGACCTTCCGTTTTACTTTTATAGGCCGTAAAATTGATAAATCCCTCTTCTCTAAGCAAAAGTTGTGCCCTATGCCAAAAACGTTCGGTGTTGCGACCGTTATAATCGAAAACAATATTTTCTACTTTATCGAAACGGTTGATCAGCGAATGGGCAACCGTCATCTTTCCGTCAAGATGATCTTTAATGACGGCGTTGCTCAAAGGCTGATCGATGCGTTCGTATTTGTCGAAAAAGACTTTTCCCCCAAAATCGATCTTTTGGACGATCGCATCGCGTTTTATCCAATAATGATCGGTAATCATTTTGATGAGGGAGACGTCTATCGTGTACATGCGATTCCTTAATACGTTGGTCTGTCGTAAATGATAAAATTGCTCGCTAATGCCTTCATCTCGTCTTTAATCTTGACATGTAAGGCTTCGTCGTTGATATGATCGAGGACGTCGGCAATTTTGTTAGCAATGATTTCAAACTCTTTTTCTTTCATACCGCGTGCCGTTAGTGCGGGAGAGCCTATACGAACGCCGCTGGTAACAAACGGACTTCGCGTTTCGCCCGGAACGGTATTTTTATTGACCGTGATACCGGCTCGACCGAGAGCTAAATCTGCCTCTTTTCCGCTAAATTCTTTGTTTAAGAACGAAACGAGTACCAAATGGTTATCCGTACCGCCGCTCACGATGTCGTAACCTCGTTGAATCAGAACGTCCGCCAAGACTTTGGCATTGGCACGGACTTGTTTCGCGTACGTCGTCCACTCCGGTTTCAAATTTTCCGCAAAACCGACCGCTTTCGCCGCGATGACGTGTACCAAGGGTCCGCCTTGAATACCGGGGAAGATAGCACTGTTGATTTTTTTAGCAATCTCTTCGTCGTTGGTTAAAATGATACCGCCTCGAGGTCCTCGAAGCGTTTTATGCGTCGTCGACGTTACGACATGACAATGAGGAAACGGGCTTGGATGCTCGCCGCCGGCGACAAGACCCGCGATATGTGCGATGTCCGCAAATAAATAAGCACCTACTTCGTCGGCGATTTCTCTAAATTTCGCAAAATCAAGCTCTCGCGGATAGGCACTTGCACCGCAAACGATCATTTTGGGTTTAACGATGTGGGCGATTTCACGTACTTTTTCGTAATTGATACGACCGTCAAGTTCGACGCCGTAGAAAAAGCTTGAATACGTTTTGCCCGAACTGCTAACTTTTGCGCCGTGCGTTAAGTGACCGCCGTGGCTAAGGTCCATACCTAAAATTTTATCAAACGGATTAAGAAGTGCTTGATAGACGCCTTGGTTAGCTTGGCTACCGGAATTGGGTTGAACGTTTGCATACGTACAACCAAAGAGTTTACACACGCGCTCGATGGCAATTTCCTCGACCGCATCGGCAAATTCGCAACCGCCGTAATAGCGTTTATGCGGATAACCTTCGGCGTATTTGTTGGTAAAAACGCTTCCCATCGCTTCCATGACGGCGGGATAGGTAAAGTTTTCGCTGGCAATCATTTCGAGATGGTCGCATTGACGGTGTAACTCTTTAACGCTAAGATCGTAAATAACGGGATCGACGCTTTTTAAAATACTCATTTTTCTTCCTCTTTTTTTTCGGTGGTCATCGTCTCATCCGTATCGCCGAGCGGTTTCATCGCCGGAAATAAGATGACGTCTTTAATCGACTGTTCGTTGGTTAAAAGCATCGTCAAACGATCGATACCCATTCCTTGACCGGCAGTCGGCGGCAAGCCGTAGCCTAAAGCATAAACGTAGTCTTCGTCCATTTCGTGTGCTTCGTCGTCACCGGCATTTTTAGCTTGTAATTGTTTGGCAAATCGTTCATACTGATCCAAAGGATCGTTGAGTTCGTTAAATCCGTTGGCGATTTCTCGTCCTGCGATAAAGAGTTCAAAACGCTCCGCGATGTTCGGATTGGTTTCGCTGCGACGGGCAAGCGGGCTAATTTCGATCGGATAGTCGATAATAAACGTCGGGTCGACCAGTTTTTCTTCGACAAAAAGATCGAACAACTCTTCATAAAGCTTACCCAAACTCAAATTTTTCTCGACACTGAAGCCTTGGCTTTCGATATACGCGATAATCGCATTTTTATCATCTAAAATCGCATCGCTTACGCCGCCGATTTCGACAAGGGCTTCTCTAAAAGCGATTTTACGGAACGGTTTTGAAAAGTCGATTTCGATCTCTCCGTAAGGTAATTTTTTCGGGAGTTTCAATTTTTTCAGCAAGACGTCGAACATCTCTTCGGTTAAACGCATCAAATCGTGGTAATTATGGTACGCCCAATAAAACTCGATCATCGTAAATTCGGGATTGTGCGTTTGGTCCATGCCCTCGTTTCGAAAGTTACGGTTGATCTCAAAAACCGCTTCGAAACCGCCGACAACCAAGCGTTTGAGGTAAAGTTCGGGTGCGATACGTAAATAACGATTGACGTTGAGTGCGTTATGATAGGTAATAAAAGGTTTGGCATTCGCACCGCCGGCGATCGGGTGCATCATCGGCGTTTCGACTTCTAAAAAGTCGCGTTCTTCGAAAAAGTGGCGTATTTCGCTGACGATACGACTACGAAGTTTAAACGTTTTTCGAACGTCGGCGTTCATAATCATATCAAGGTAGCGTTTGCGGTAACGCAACTCTTTGTCTTGCAGTCCGTGAAATTTTTCCGGTAAGGGTACAATGGATTTCGTTGCGATTTCTAAATGCTTTACATGTAAAGAGAGTTCGCCCGTTTTGGTCACGAACGGAAAGCCCGTAACGCTGATAATATCGCCGACTTCGATCAGCTTTTTGGCTTCGTCGAACCATGCTTCGCCGATGGATTCGCGGCTAAAATAGATTTGTAAAACGCCGTCTTCATCTTCAATTTTCGCAAACGCGGCTTTTCCCATATGACGTAAAAATTTGATGCGCCCTACGACGGTATTGTTCTTATGCTCGTCGCGTTTGAGTTCGCTCTCAAGCACATATTCGTAGCACTCTAAAAACTCTTTGGTTCCGGTATCTTTGACGACGTTGTGGCGATAGGGATTGTGCCCTAAAGCGAAAAGCGTTTTACCTTTTTCGATACGTTGTTGTTGGTATTGGTCTTGAAATATCAAATCTTTTCCTCTTTCTACTTCATCTCTTGAACGCATTTTTCGCAAATGCCTTGTAATTGCATCAAATGGCTTGTCAGCCTAAAATGATGCGTTCGCGCGATTTCTAGTTGTAATTGTTCTATTTTGTCGTTTTCAAATTCGATAATGAGTCCGCAACGTTTGCAGATCATATGGTCGTGATGGGGCTTATTGGCAAGTTCAAATTTCTTTCCGGCGACGCCGAATGAAAGAGACGTTACCATATTGGATTCTTCTAGAAGATTGAGTGTTCGATAAACCGTAGCGATGCCGATATTGAGTTCCGGATAACTGTTTTTGAGAAAAATATAAAGATCTTCCGGCGTAAAATGTTCGTTTTTCTCATACAACGTTTTAAGAACGACTTCGCGTTGTTTGGTAAACTTTAGCCCGTTTTGTCTCAATAGTTCTTTAAAGGAAGTAAGTAAAGAAGAGTATTCTAAATTTTCACATGTACAATTCATGGTTGACCTCTTTAAGGGTTAGGTTGTTTGTCTAACGGTATGGAATTTAACATCTCTTTTGTATCCAATTTAACGATAGCCCGTCCGGTTTCTAGGAAAAGCGGGAACATCGTACTGTTTCCTACGTAAGGCTCGATTTTTGTTTTAATAAATTCGATAGAGTTGAGCGTAATCGACAAAACGGAAAAAACGAGAAAAATTTTAGCACAACCGATGGCAAATCCCGCCAAACGGTCTAACATACCTAATCCGCTCAAACTCAATGCATGCGCAATTAAATAACCTAAAAAAATACATGCCGTCCAAAAAACGATCAAGACGCTAATAAAGCCGAAAAGATACAGCGATGCTTGGTTCCCGAACGTATAAACATGCGTATTAATCGCCGCACCCGCTTCTTGTGCGTAACGCGATGCAAAGTAGATACCGCCGATAATGCCTAAAAGACCGAAAAATTCTTTAATAAAGCCGTTAATAATGCCTTTAATGCCTAAAATGAGAACAAGCGCAAGGCTGATGATATCGAACAAGACGATTTGCGACATATTATTGGGCACTCCTAAAACAATTTTTCCCGCTATTTTTGGCTTCATAGAGAGCTTTATCGGCTTTGTCTAAGAGCTCTTCGGAACTCATATTGCGGCGATGTGAACAAAGTCCGGCACTTAAGGTTAGATGAATATCGTGATTTTTGTAAAGCAATTTGCTCTCACATGTCTCTTTAATAATGCGTTCAACGACTTTTTGTGCTTCTTCGTGTGACATACGGTTCAAAATGACGACAAATTCTTCTCCTCCGTAACGGTAAATGCGGGTTCCGCGGCGTAAGGAATTCTGAATGAGTTTTGTTAAAAAGATTAAAGTTTTATCTCCGGCGATATGCCCGAACGAGTCGTTGATTTTTTTAAAGTCGTCGGCATCGAACATAACAAGGTGCATGTCGATGTCTTTTTCTTTACCGAAATGAAGGACTTCCTCGAGATCTTTAATGAGAACGCGTCGATTATGCGCTTTGGTAAGCGGGTCGATATTGGACTCTCTTTCAAGGCGTTCTACTTCAAGTTTGAGCTTTGCGATCGTGTCGTCGGCGACGTGGAGCTCTTCTAAAATTTTGCTTTGAAAATGATCAAATGCTTGAATGACCTGATTCGTATCGATGCTCGAATAATCTTTCTTAATGGCGTCAATGTTAATCGCCGTTTCATCGGAAATAAATCTCAGGTTGTCGCTGGTTTTAACAAACTCTTCAAGACCTTTTTTGACCAATCCGAAGCATGTTTCACTAACTTGTGCATCTTGTTGAGCGTTGGAAAAAAGGTACGAGTGTTTTTTGCTGATTTCCAAAAGCTCTTCGTTGCTCTCTTTTTGCATCAATTCGACGAAGGTATCGTGGTAATATTTGGGATAGGGCGGAATATTGAGTTGTTTGAGTTTTGTAAAGGTGGCATCGCCGATGTTAAGAACGATTTCTGAGATATGATTGCCGTTATTCATACTTTAAATACCTTTATCCGATTTTAACGTTGAGTATAACGTGAAAAAGCTGTAATCTTTGTAAAACGTCACGGCTAATCGCTAAAGACCCATATTATTCAACAGCTCTTGCGGCTGCGTCGAGTAGCGAATAGCGTCTTCTTTCGTAATGAAATTAGCGCGTAAAGCTTTCATCATAGCTTGTGTTTGCGTCAACATACCGGTTTTTTGCTGGTTTAATTGCATTTGAGAGTAAATTTGATGAATCTTATTTTCGCGTATAAGGTTAGCGATAGCGGAATTATTAATCATAATTTCGTGAATAGCCACTCGTCCACCCCCTGTTTTAGGCAAAAGGCTTTGTGAAATAATCGCATAAAGTGAGGTTGCCAGCATATTACGCACTTGCACTTGTTCGGCACCTTCAAAGCTATCGACGATGCGGTTAATCGTTTGAACGGCAGAGTTGGTATGCAAGGTTCCCATGACTAAGTGTCCCGTTTCTGCGGCGGTAATGGCGGTACTAATCGTTTCTTGATCCCGCATCTCGCCGACGAGGATGATGTCCGGATCTTGACGGAGGGAAAATTTGAGAGCACGTGCAAAACTTTTCGTATCGTCTCCGACGTTACGGTGCGAAAAAAGGGCTTTTTTATTGGTATGAATAAATTCGACGGGGTCTTCAATCGTAATAATATGACGATGTTCGTAGAGGTTGATTTCGTTCAATAATGCCGCAAGCGTCGTTGATTTACCGCTACCGGTGGGACCGGTGACAAGGATAAGTCCTTTTTCGCGTTTGACGAGTTCTTTAAAAACGATCGGAGTATTTAATTCGTCTAAAGAGGGAATGCTAATCGGAATAATCCTGAATGCCGCCGCAAGATCGCCGTTGATCGTATAGTAATAATTGGCACGAAAACGTCCGATATCCGGGAACATAATGGCAAAATCAAGCTCTTTTTCTTCTTCCAGTTTCTTTTTTTGTTTATCGGTAATGAGCGTATAGCACATCTCTTCGATAGCGGTTCCGTTGAGCGTTTCCATATCAAGCGGTACCAGCTTGCCGTCGATACGAATTTGAGGTTCGCTACGACTGATTAAATGCAAATCGGAGGCTTTATAAGCAACGACGTTTTTGAGTAAAGCTTTAATATTGAGGGCGCTCATAACGGGGTATCCTTACAGAGTTAAGCTCGTATTGAAAAACGCAGCTGAGGCGTTATTCGATAATTTTCGGAACGACAAAAAAACCGTCCTCGCTTTGAGGAGCATGGGTTAAAATGGTTTTGACGACGGTAGGATCGCTTTGCGGAACGTCTTCACGAAACGGCGTCCCGCCTTGAAGCGTTGTAAATGAGGCTTCTTCCCCTTCAAGGTTTAATTCGTTCAAATTTTCGACAAAAGCGACGATTTCGCTTAGTTGTTGGATGACGCCTTCGCGTTTTTCTTCGCTGATGTGCAAAGAAGAAAGTTTTTCCAGTTTTGATAATAATACATCGTCGATTTTCATACTAAAAGGTATCCTTAAGATCACGTTTTTTAAAAATTGATTATAACACAAACTCTTTGTGGTAATACTGAAACGATATTAGTGGGTTTTTAGATTTGTTGTGATAAACTATGACACTATTTTTCAAAAATTGCTTAATAAGGATTCGTATTTGGGACTCAAGGAAAATATTAAGGCGGTCCAAGAAGAGATCAGTACCGAAGAACAGTTTTTAGAGGGTATGATTAAAGGCGAAAGATTTTTTAATCGTAATAAAAAATATATTATTGCGTTGGTCGTATGTGTCGCTTTGGGTGCAGCGGCCTATGCGTTGAACGATTGGATGAAAGAGCGCAAACTTCACACTTCTAACGTGACGTACCATACGCTTTTAAAAGATTCTTCCAATGCGCAAGCCCTTGAGACGCTTAAACAGCAAAATCCTAAACTTTATACGATGTTTCTTTTTGAAAAAGCATTGCAAACGGGAGATAAAGAGGCTCTTAAAACCGTTGCCGAGTCTAAAGAGGACGCTATTTTAGCAGATATTGCCCGTTATCAACTTGCACAACTCGAAAACACGCAACCCGCATCAAGCGAATTGTTTCACGATATGACATTACTGCAAGAAGGCTATCGGTTGCTCAATGAAAATAAAATTGAAGAAGCACGTTTGAAACTTTCACAAATAGATGTTACTTCGCCTTTAAAACAGATTGCAAAAAATCTAGAACATTATCAAGGTTTAAAATGATGAGACAGGCAAAAATTGTTTTTACACTCTTGGCTTTATTGTTGCTCATAAGCGGTTGCGGAACGAAACGACAATATTTTGAACCTGAAGTGCTTTCAGGAAAAATCAGTTACGACGGTTCTCTCCCCGCACCTATTCACGATGCTTTGAGAGCGGGTGCCACGTTGGAAAACGGACAAGTGATTACCAAAGAGGGCCTTTTAAACGTGAAGTTACCGCAAGGATTTTCGTATTTAGCGGATAATCAAGGCCGTTACGTTGCCACGTCAAAATGTGGAGCTTTAAAAATTATCGACGCTAATCAAAAAGAGTTGTACTCCAAAGAGTGCCAAATCGCTGTAGCTTCCGCAGCACTTAAAGGCAATACTCTCGCGTTGGTTTTAGGTTCGAATGAACTCGTTTTGATCGATATTAACGACGGCAAAGAGACAATGCACATTAAGCAAGACAACGTGTATGTTTTAGATTCACGCATTGCGGCACCGTATTTTTTGGGCGATCTTATCGTGTTTCCGACGCTTGACGGTAAACTCGTGATCGTTGACGAGCAAAGCAAAAAACCGATTCGCGATATTGTCGTCAGTAACGATAAATTTTTCGGCAATATTATCTACTTACAAGTTTTAGGCGATAGACTGGTCGCGGCGACAAAAAGTAAAGTCGTTTCGATTAGTCCAAAATCGATTAGTTTTTTAGAAAAAGAGGTTAAAGACGTTATCGTATTGTCCAATCGTATTTTTGTGTTTACCAAAGACGGACAGGTACTCTTAACCGATGCCGATTTGAAAGTGTTAAAAGAGCGTAAATTCCCGTTTGCGATTTTCTCGGGCACGATTTACGGCGACTATATTTATATGATTGAAAAAAGCGGTTATATGATCGCAAGCGATTTAGAGTTGGTTTCGACGAACGTTTACCAGATGCCGGATCAAATCGAAACCCATATTTATACCAACGGCGATACCTTCTACTATAAAGATCGCTTTTTTAAATTAAATCGAAAACAATAGGTGCCATAGGTTTTAGCATTATGAAAGAGATGATTGAACGTATTTGCGGTAAACGAATCGTTTTTTCATCTCTGGAGACGATTCTTCCTGCCGTTCTTGGCACGCGCAAAAAATTGTCTATTTTTAGCGGTGTCGATTTGAAATCTTACTATCATGTCGTATTTCGTATAGAACAAAAGAGTCGTTTTCTTTTACGGCATGCCCATGAAATACTGGCTTTAGAACAAACACTTGAAACCGTTAAAGGGCATCGGTATTTTTACAAACATATCATTTTTCATGCACCTTTATGTTCTAAAGCCCAAGTATTACTGAATGCTGAAGGGTGGAAAATTTATCATGATATTATGTGATATCGGTAATTCTAACGTCGATTTTTATCAAGACGGTAAAATGTGGAATATGCCGCATAAGCAGTTTAAAGAATTTCGTACACTAGAAAAAATTTTTTATATTAGCGTCAATCCGTCTCTTACGCAATTTTTACAAGCGAAAGAAAACTATATCGATTTAGAACCTTATTTTGAGTTCGACACGATTTATCAGGGATTGGGAATCGATCGTATCGCGGCATGCTCGACGGTTAAGGATGGTATGATCGTTGATGCGGGTAGTGCCGTTACCGTTGATATCATGTCAGGCGGTATGCATTTAGGCGGTTTTATTTTACCGGGAATTAGTGCGTATGAGCGAGCTTTTGCTTCGATCTCTCCTCGACTGGAAATGTCTTTAAATCCCAATGTCTCTTTAGATGCCTTACCTCAAAAAACGAGCGATGCTTTATCTTATGGCGTTATTCGCTCGATTATTTTATTGTTGGAAGTGACATGTAAAGATAAGAGGATTTATTTTACGGGGGGAGACGGTAAATTTTTCTCCAAATTTTTTTCCAATGCTATTTTTGATCGCTCTTTAATTTTTAGAGGAATGTTAAAGACGATTAAAGAAGCACATTTAGCATAAAAGGATAGACATGTTAACGGTAGCCCTACCTAAAGGTAGAATTGCAGATGAAACGCTTGATATTTTTGAAAAAATTTTTGGAAAAGCATTTCGTTTTGACGATAGAAAATTGATTTTAGAAGTAGATACCTTTCGTTTTTTACTGGTTCGCAATCAAGATGTTCCGGCATACGTATTGCATCAAGCGGCCGATATCGGAGTCGTAGGGTTAGACGTCTTAGAAGAAAAAGACGAAGATTTATTACGTTTACTCGATCTTGGTATCGGTAAATGTAAAGTCTGCGTAGGTATTCAAGAAGGAAAAGAGATCGATTACAGTGCACCCGAGTTAAAAGTTGCGACAAAAATGACGCATATCGCTCAAAAATATTTCTCAAAAAAAGCGATGGCCGTTGATATTATTAAACTGTACGGTTCGATCGAGCTAGCACCGCTTGTTGGTTTGTCGGATGTGATTGTCGATATTGTAGAAACGGGAAGTACGATGAAGCAAAACGGACTTAAAGTCGTTGAAACGATTTTAGAATCATCTGCTTATTTGATAGCCAACAAAAACAGTTTTATTGCCAAAAAAAGAGAAATTACGTCACTGTACGATCAAATTAATGCAGTGATTCAACGTTAAGTAAAAAAAGAGCCGATCTTTTAAAAAAGATCGGCCACTTTTGCGATTTTACCGCTCAGTTCATGTTCTCTAATCGGTTTAACGAGAAAATCGAATGCCCCGTGATTAAATGCTTCATTTTTACGCGTTTCATCCGTCGTTAGAACGATAATAGGTAATTTTTTAAACTCTACCATCGATTGTACATTCGCTAAAAATTCTATACCATCCATAACCGGCATTTTAATATCTAATAAAACAAGGTCAATATCTCCTTGAGTTTTTAAAAGGTTGATGGCATCTAGTCCATTGGTCGCTTCGATAATAATACCGACGTTGGGATTCTTGCGTAACATAGAGCTTATAAGCTTTAGATTGATAAAATCATCGTCGACCGCTAGAATTTTTAACTGTTTTTCCATCATTTAGCCTTTTAAATAAACTTTTGAATCAGCGTTTCAAGATCTTTTTTGCTAATTTGATTTGGTAGTACGCTATCAAATAGATCGGCATTATCAAGATTTTTCTCTTTAGGATCAATAAACATTACGGTATAGATATGTGCAACACGATGTTTTTTTGCATTCTCGACAATCCAGTTTAAAAAGCTTTTTGGATCGTCTAGGAGCATCTCTTTATCAAAAAGAACGATTTTATAACTACTTTGTTCCAATTTGGCTTTTAAATCGTTAAAGGAAGAAGCCGGGTCGACTTTATCACACATTTTGTTTAAGACACTGGTAAAAATTTTTGTTTCAATAGAACTTTTCTTTAATACAAGCACATCTCTCGTGGGCAACGTTAACGGTTCATCTTGCATTAACATAGGAGAAGTCTCTACATGTTCTTCCTCGTTTTCAAGCACAATCGAGACCGTAGGGTGTATCTCATCTTGAGTTAAAGTAGGTGATGACGGCATTGCATTAGTTTCGTTCTCTTTGTGAGCATTGATTGCTTCTTTTTGTTTATGTTGCGGTTGGCTTACCGGCATTTCATAGGTATCATCGATTTTATTCGGGATAAAAAGATTTAAAATCGTAATAATATTGTCTTTTTTAATGGGTTTTGTGATGTATTCGTCTAACCCTTCCTTCATAAAACGTTCACGATCGCCTTTAAGTGCATTGGCAGTGATTGCTACAATAGGAATATGGGATAGATGATTTTTTTCTTCGTATTCTAAGATTTTATGTGTTGCTTCAATACCGTCCATAACCGGCATCGCAATATCCATAAAAATCATATCGAAGGTATCCGTACGGCGTTTTTCGAGAGCTTGCAAACCGTTCGGTACGATCGTAATAGTGAGGCCTAAATCTTCTAATGTTCGGCGAATTAATTTTTGGTTGATTTCGTTGTCTTCGGCAACTAAGACATCCGCCTTGAATTTTGTACCTAACGTTGTTCGTTGAACCGGTTTTTCTTGCTCTGTTTTGTTTTCTTTAACCGGTAAGAATTCGCGTTTGGATTCTAAAGCTTTAACGAGTTTAGAAACGTTAATCGGTTCGTAAATCGGCGTAATGTACTTAGTGTTAAATTCGTTAAAACGTGCTTGTTGAGAAGGTTTAAAAATCAAGAGTATGGGTAACTTGATTTTTTTGTACTCTTCGAGTTCTTCTTTCGTTAAGTTGTTATAATCGGCAATAATAATGTTGCTTCCGGATTTAAAAATCATGTTTTTTAACGAAGGAAAGTCTGTATAGTATTTGGTTTGAGCACCGAAATAGCTCAGATAATCGTACATAAACTCCGTATGGGCTTTAGCTCCGTTGAGCGGAGAGTAAAGGGCACAGTTAAAATCGCTAAAGTGGTTTCTATAGTCGGTACCGCTCGAAGTCGTCTCAACAAGATCCAAAGCAAAAAAGAAACGGCTCCCTTGCCCTTCTTCGCTTTCAACTTCAAGACGTCCGCCCATAAGCGCAATGTATTTGGAAGAGATGGTTAGACCTAAGCCCGTTCCGCCGAATTTACGCGTAATCGTAGAATCGGCTTGATTGAAAGCATCGAAAATGCCGTCGATTTTGTCTTTATGAATACCGATACCGGAATCTTGAACGCTAAATAAAACGCGAGCCCGATCCAGCGGAGCATCGTTAAGACGTTTAATTTCAACGGTAATTTGCCCGTTATTCGGTGTGAATTTAACGGCATTACTCATAAGGTTGATAAGTACCTCTTTGATCTTAACGGCGTCGCCTTTGAGATAATTGTGAAGGCTCGGATCGATATAAAGAGAAAGCTGAATATTTTTTTCGGCCGCTTTAGGTCCATAGACTTCGACGGCATTTTCAAATTCGTCGATCGGCGAGAACAATCCCTCATCGATTTCGATTTTATTGCTTTCAACTTTGGAAAGATCCAAAATGTTGTTAATAATTGCGAGGAGGTTTTCCGAACTTTTCTCGATCACGTCGACAAATTCACGTTTTTCTTCATCGAGGTCGGAATTTTTAAGCAATTCGGTAAACCCGATAATCCCGTTCAAAGGCGTACGAATTTCATGCGACATATTGGCAAGGAAAATACTTTTTGCGGCACTTGCCTCTTCGGCATTTTGCTTCTCTTTTGCAATATTTTCGATGGCTTTATCGATAATGGCATATGCCGTATTCATACCTTCCGTGGTATTAAAGTCGACTTTTTCTTTGGTCTCGGCAAGTTCTTCGACGCGACTAAAGATATTTTCGAGTCCTTGAACGTTCTTCCTAAACTGATTGGCAAGACCGAAACCTAAGAACATCAGTACAATGGAAATGATCCATGTCAATCCTGCGCCGATAAGTTGTCCGATATTTTGGTTATCGTAACTTTTTTCTTCGGCATTCAACGAGTTTTTAATAATTTGAGCGGATTTGTCGAGGATGTCGATTTTTTTGGTTAACAAACCGAACCAAAGCGTCGGATCGATAAGGTACTCGCCGCTTTGTGCCGCGGTAATAAGTTCGCTTTTAGCTTGCGTGATTTCGGTTTCTATTTTTTGGTTTTCAGGAAGTTTGTAAAGGTTTTCGATTTGACTACGGGCGGATGTATCGTTGATGGTCGTATAGTCAAAAATATTTGAGACGCTAAAAATCGTAATCCATGTTTCCAAATCTTTAGGACTAAACGGAACGTATTGGCTGAGAATTTTTGAGACGAAACCGCGTTCTTGTCCTAAATATTCAATATTTTTATAAACGGAAACTAAAGATGCCGTAAGGTTTGAAATATTGGAGTTAGTGTTAATAGTACCGATAGATTCAAGTTCTTTTAAAAGTAGCGTATTGATTTGGCTATAGTAATCAAAGAACATTTTGTTAAAATCGACGGAAAAAGTATCGACGGCTTTATGCATTTCGAGAATTTTCGTAAGATGCGCCATAACCGCTTTAATGTGCGGCGACATTTCACTGTGATGCGCGTTGTAATAGTCGTAAAAATCTTTCATCGCTTTTGTAACGACGATACGTTGCTCTTTTAAGGATTCTGCGGCAATGCTTCCTTGGCTTGAAAGGTATGATGCACTCAATCCCCTTTCTTTGGCAAGCTCAATCGATAATGTACTTAAAACACGGGTACTCTCGATTTTATTTTTCAGTGTAAGCGTCGTATCAAATTGGGTATACGATAAGTAGAGAAAGTAGCTTGAAAAGATAAAAAGAATAATCAGCGGGTATTGGCTGATTAATTTTAAGGTATGTTGCGTGGTTAGTTTCATGATTCGCGTCCTTTCCTAGCGTTTAATGACGATATTGTATGCCGTAGCGATTTCTAGGCATGTTTGACTCTCTTGTGCGCCTTGTTGCAATAGTACCGTAGCCTCTTCGTGCTTAATTCGACTTTTAAGATAGGCTTCGGCTAAGTAACATTTCGCTTTGATGTTACCTTTCATAACGGCTTGTTCTAAATACGGAATAGCAAGAGAAGCATTTGACTCAACGCCTTCACCGTAAAGATAAATTTTACCGATATAAAAATAGCCTTGTACGGAATTTTCTTTTTTAATCGCTGCTTCAAAGAGCTCTTTTGCATGTACAAAGTCACCTGCTTTATAAGCCAGCATACCGTCTCGGAAATGATCGGCTATTAAAGCCGTACAACTCAGTATAAAACAGAACACTATTCTTTTCATAAAACGGTTTCCTTAAAATTTTCAATAGTATTTTGGAGCGTTTGAAGTGTTTGGAGTAACTCTTCTTTGGTATCAAAATCCAAACCGGTTTCAAAATGTTCAAATGCCTGATAAAGAGGTATGATATGTAAATGAAGTGCAACGCTTTTGAGTTTAAGACTTTCATCTTTCGCTACGATGCGGTTGTTATCATGAACGGCTCGGTATAAAATCGGCATCGCCGTATCCAAATTTCCGATATATTCTTCAATAATTTGTGCCAAAGTGCTAATGTCAAGACCGAGTTCTTCCGCGCAATCGCAAAGATCGAACGGTATCGCTTCGGAGATAGGCTCTACAGGATTGAAACTTGAAAGATCTTCAACGCTTTGAGAGGTAAGCACTTCGGTTGACGGTTGCAATGTTTCGGTAAAATGAAAATCTTCTTGTGCAATTTGATCGATCGAATGATACTCTTCTACCGCTAAGTCGTTTTGTGTCGGGGACGAAATCTCGGCAGGCGCATCCAAAACGGTATGGTCGAATTTGAGTTTAAAATCGAACGATTCTTGAACTTCTTCTTTTGCGGGATAGGCATGTTCCATGCTTGAATCGTCTGTAGAAACGGACTCTTCCAATGCGCTGTCCGATAGAAAAGGAACCGTAAGGCTTTGCGTATCTAAGGAAGGGGGCGTCGGCGTATAATCGTAAAGAAACGAGGAAGACGTAAACGAGGTTTCGTTAGGAACGTCTTGTATCGATTCTGTAGAGTCTAGCGGGCGGGGCATCGTCGTGGAAGAGAGGTGCGAGAGCGATGCCGGAGCTTCGGTATAAAGCGGTGCATTGGTCAATTCGACGCTAAAGAAAGTCGCACAGCCGTTGATCTCTTTGGAAAGAAAAATTTCGTTGATATTCAGTGAAGTATCAAGTTCTTTTCCGTTTTTGGCTTTGATTAAGACGCGTTTATTGGGCGTACCGCTGTGCAACGCATAATCAATCCAAGAAAAATTTTTGAATTTGAAGATAAAGCCGGGCTTGTTTATAAAAAGATCCGCAAAGTCATTGTGATAATTACGAAACTCTTCGATGTCTTCATAGCCTAGCAAGTACAACTCTTGGTTACCCATTCCCAAAAAAAGACCATTCTTATCGTAAAGTATCAAATGTAGATCCTTTAATAAACGTTAAAAAGTCCATTTTAGCTCACTTATACTTAAAATTAAGCTATTTTTTTAAGAAATTAATGATATTGGTTGCGTTTTTTTTACCAACCGTGACCTCAAGTTCTTCTTGCGTTGCCGCATAAAGTGCTTCGAAAGATCCGAAATAATTCAAAAGCTTTTGGATCGTTGCTTTACCGATTCCTTCGATATTTTGAAGCTCCAAGCTCAGATCGTTTTTCCGTTTTTTACTGCGGTGATACGTAATGGCGAAGCGGTGCGCTTCATCGCGCAAACGCTGGATAAACTGCAAGCGTTTGTCGTGTGAGGGTAATGCGAACGCTTGTTTGAGATTATAAATCGTATCGTGGGCGTTTCCTTTGGCGCGATAGGCTTTAGCGTCTCTTTTTTCTTTGGCAATGGCCAAAAGGTCGACGGAAATACGACGCTTTTCTAAGAGTGATCGTGCCAATTTCAGTAGCGTTTCGCCTCCGTCGAGTAGCCATAAATCCGGTGCAGGTTCATGGGCGAAATCTTCGATACGGCGCGTTAGCATTTCGTGCATTTGAGCATACTCGTCGCTATGAGATAACGCGTATCGGCGATAAGCATTTTTTGCGAATCCTTCTTCCCAAACGACCATTGCTCCCACGGGAGCACTACCGCCGTGGTGCGAATTGTCGAAAATTTCGATGCGTCGCGGAGGCGTCGAAAGATCAAAAAGATTTTGCAATTGTTCAGCGAAACTGGATTGGTTTTTGGAAAGACTTTGCAGTAAAATTTCTTGAGCATTGTGCCGTGCCATGGTGGTTAGTGCGTGTTTTTCGCCTTTTTGGGGTACGGAAATTTCTATTTTTTGCTGAAATTTTTCGCTTAAAAAACGTTCCATTTCGGCTTGTTCGCTAAAAGCTTCCGCCGTGAGTACATGCGTGGCAAAGCTTTGGTTCATCGGATAGTAAAATTCAAAAAGAGCACGCTGATAAAGTTCGTCTTTTTCAAACCCGTAAAGAGTGTGGAGCAAAGAGTGCGACGTCGAAACGATTTTGCCGCGGCGGATAAATAAGCGCATTACGACGGCTATTTTCTCGGTTGTCTCAATTGCAAAGACATCGTAATCATCGAGCTTTTTAAGCTCCACATGCGTTACATGTAAAGCATTTCGAATGGCAGTTATCGTGTCTCGTAAATGGGCGGCTTCTTCGAAATTGAGTTTGAAAGAGGCCTCTTGCATACGTTCTTCCAAAAGGCTCAGAAGTTTGCGATGATCGCTCAAAGCTAGCAGTGCTTTTTCAACGATTTCTCGATAGTTTTGTGCGGTGATACGTCCTTCACAAGGGGCTAAACAACGTCCGATTTGAAAAAAAAGACACGCTTTTTTGCCTTTAAGACACCCTTTTTTTTGGACAAGGGGAAAGACCAAATAGAGGGCTTCTAAAAGAGCTTTGGCTGAACCTGAAAGCGGGCCGAAGTAGCGGATGTTTTTATCGTTGACGATTTTGCGCGTTATCTCAAAACGCGGAAATGTTTCTGCAAGGTTGACGGCAATATAGGGATAGGTTTTATCGTCTCTGAGTAAAATATTGTATTTTGGCTTAAGTTGTTTAATCAGCGAATTTTCTAAAATTAAAGCGTCGTGTTCGCTTTGAACGACGATAAATTCGACATCGGTTACTTCTAAAATCATTTTCGTAATGCGCAACGAAAGCGTAGGTGAAGGAGACAAGGTTCCCGAAAAGCGAAAGTAGCTTTTGACGCGGTTTTTTATATTTTTGGCTTTTCCGACGTAAAGAAGCATGCCGGATGCATTAAAAAATTGATAAATGCCCGCAAATTCCGGAGCATTTTTAAGTTTTTGGCTTAACATGTACGCGTAAGAATCGTTTGTCTGATAGCTTCGAAGAGGGCTTCTAGCCGGGGATCGTCGCAATGTGCTTCGAAGTTACCCGTAGCCTGTTCGGTATAAAAAATAGCCGAGGGTGTAGGCTTTTTTTCCTCTTCCGCGGGTTGGTTACTAACAAATGCTTGAACTTCTTTAACACATAAACAGGTGCATTCGGGGTAACGAGCGTTGAACTCTTTTAATAGACTCTTTATTAAATTGCGTTTATAATTGAATTCCATTTTCGCGCAGGGATGATTCAGTACGAAAAAGAGCGTGTCGTTCTTCGTGTACACAAAGCGCACCATCGAGGTAAAGCTTTGGGGCAAGAGCGCAAGCCAGTTTTCGTAACAACGCATCTGCGTGTATTTTTTCATAGAAGGTTGTCGGACGAGATGGGAAATTATACTTTTAGAATCTTTCATGTGCTCATTATAGCATGTTTAGGCTTGAGCCTTTTTGGATGCGGCTATAAGGGCGATCCCGTCTACAAAGACGCCAATACGACGACTCCTGCGAAGAAAACGCACTTTTTATGAAAACATCTTACGACGTTTTAATCGTCGGTACGGGAATCGCCGGCTTAAATACGGCACTCGGGCTCCCTAAAAGTCTCGATGTTTTGTTAATCTCGAAAGATTATGCATGGGAATGCAATACGTTCTATGCGCAAGGCGGCGTTGCGGTTGCCAAGGATGCGCAAGACGTCGCGGTGCATCGTCGCGATACGCTTGATGCGGGTGCGGGACACTGTAACGGAGCGGCGGTCGATGTTTTATGCTCCGAAGGACCTGCCGCTATTCATGAGTTAATCGAACGAGGATTTTCGTTTGATCACGATGCCTCGGGTCAGTTACTGTATACCAAAGAAGCCGCACACACTACGCAACGCATTTTACATGCGGGCGGCGACGCAACCGGACGTTACTTACACCTTTTTTTAATGGAGCAATTGCCGTTTCCGGTTTTGTACAATACGCATGTTACGGACTTGCTCATCGACGAGGGGAGATGTTACGGCGTACGCGTTTTCCATGCCGGTAAGATTTTTAACGTGTATGCCAAGAAAATCGTTATCGCAAGCGGCGGCGTAGGTTCTTTATACGAATACCACACCAATGCCAGAACGATCAGTGCCGATATGCAGGGAATTTGCTTGGATCACGGAATCGCTTTGGCGGATATGGAGATGATGCAGTTTCATCCTACCGCATTTGTTTTGGGCAATGCGGTACGCAAGCAGCTTTTGAGTGAATCGCTTCGCGGCGAGGGTGCGATGATCGTCGACGATCATGCGGAACGCTTTACGTTTGCGTACGATCCACGCGGAGAATTGGCTCCTCGAGACGTGGTGAGTCGGGCTATTTTTTTGCATAAACAAAAAACAGGGCGTGAGGTTTACTTAGATTTGAGTGCATTTTCGCACGATCATTTCAAAGAGCGTTTCCCAAGTATTTACTATAACATGCGTACGATCGGTTATGACGTTCCTGAACAAAAAATACCGATTTCTCCGGCATTTCACTATGCTATGGGCGGCATACATACCGATTTAAGAGGACGTATCGCAAACGTCGAAGATCTTTTTGCAGTCGGCGAATGTGCTAATACGGGCGTGCACGGTGCCAACCGCCTTGCCAGTAATTCTTTACTCGAAGGTTTGGTTTTTGCCCGTCGCGTCGCACATGAGATCATGCAAAGCGATTTTTCTGCTCGAAAAGAAAAACATTTTAGCGAAGAGGAAGCCTGTTTAATCAAGAGCGGCGATAAAGACCTCAAAAACGAATTGCGTCGTCTAATGTGGCGTTATGCCGGTATTTTACGCGATGAAGAAGGGTTGGTAAAAGCGCAAGAACGTGTCGAAGCGATGCTGGCGTTGCCGATAGGCAAATTTTTAAGATTAAGATTAGCCGTATCCAAAGAAATTATTTTAAGCGCGCGTCGGCGTAAAACCTCGCTGGGCGCACATACTATGGTCGTAAGGAACTAACGCATATGCGAATCATCGGATTGTTATTAACGCTTTTGAGTTGTACGTGGGCTTCAGGCGGTCAGGATTTAAGTACCTCGTGGGTCGGCATCGTTTCGTTGATTATTTTCGTCGTAGGATATTATTTTGTAGCGGCGGAAGAGAACTATCATATCAATAAAGCAAAACCGGCGCTTTTTATGGGAACGTTTATCTTTATTCTAATCGGTGTCTATTTTGCGCTTAACGGCATGGATACGGCTCCTTTGACGCATGAAGTCGATGCGTTGATTTTGGAAATCGCGGAGATCTTTTTCTTTTTGATGGTCGCAATGACGTTTATCGAAGTGATGATCGAGCGACGCGTTTTTGATACGTTGAAATATAAGTTGGTTTCGAAAGGTTATTCGTATAAAAAACTTTTTTGGTTGACCGGAACATTGGCTTTTTTTATCAGCCCCGTTGCCGATAATTTGACGACGGCACTCATCTTATCGACGGTTTTAATTACGATTGAAAAAGAAGAAAAAACTTTTTTAGTACCCGGTGCGATTAATATCGTCGTCGGTGCGAATGCCGGCGGTGCTTGGAGCCCGTTTGGCGATATTACGACGTTGATGACGTGGATGGCTGAAAAAGCGACCTTCGTCGAATTCTTCGGGCTTTTCCCGGCATCGTTTTTAGGATGGCTTTTGACGGCGTGGTTGCTTTCTTTCTCCGTCCCTTCCTCTAAGCCGCATTTTGACGCGAGCGTGGAAAAGAGAGTCGTGATTTTAAAAGGCGGCAAAGTCGTCATGTTCTTAGGACTTTTGACGATCGTATCGGCCGTGTTATGCCAGCAACTGTTTCATATGCCGCCGATGTGGGGTATGGTCTTCGGGCTTTCGCTTTTAAAGCTCTACACCTATCAACTCAAGCGTCGTAGCAATGAAACGATCAGTATCTTTAAATCTATCGGAAAAATTGAATTTGACACTTTACTCTTTTTCTTCGGTATTTTAGCGGCGGTCGGGGGACTTCATTTTTTAGGCTTCTTAGATTTAGCCGCAAAACTGTATGATTATGCCGGTGCAACGACGGTTAATATCGGCGTCGGGTTTTTGTCGGCGATTATCGATAACGTTCCGGTGATGAGTGCCGTATTGAAAGCCAATCCTGCAATGAGCGACGATCAATGGTTGTTGGTCACGATGACCGCCGGAATCGGTGGAAGTTTGATTAGTTTCGGCTCTGCCGCAGGCGTAGGGGTTATGGGGAAACTTAGGGGCATTTATACCTTCGGGTCTCACATGAAATATGCTTGGACCGTGTTAGTAGGATATATCGTATCGTTAGCGATATGGTATGTTCAATTTGAAGTTATGGGTTTATATTAAAAAAAGGAAACAGATGAAAGAAGTCCCTCTATTAGTCTTAGATTTCGGTTCGCAATATACGCAACTGATCGCTCGAAAACTTCGTGAAAGTGGTGTATACTGCGAAATTGTTCCGTATAACGAGAAAATCGAAGATATCAAAGCACGGAACCCTAAGGGTATTATTTTAAGCGGCGGTCCCGCTTCGGTTTATGCGAAGGACTCTTATCACCCCGATGAAGAAGTTTATACGTTAGGATTGCCGATTTTAGGTATTTGCTACGGTATGCAGCTTTTAACGCAGTATTTCGGCGGAAGCGTGATTCCCGCAACGCATCAGGAGTACGGTAAAGCAGAACTGCGTTTTGAAAGCGATCATAAAATTTTTAAAGATACGACGTGCGGTCAAATCGTTTGGATGAGTCACGGCGATCGTGTCGAAACCTTACCGGAAGGGTTTGAAAAAATCGGTTTTAGCGCAAACTCTCCTTATGCGGCGATTGCCGACGAAAAACGCAACATGTACGCGTTTCAGTTTCATCCGGAAGTTTATCACTCCGAACAAGGCACAAAACTGCTCAAAAATTTTGCTAAATATATTTGCGGATGCGAAAGTACGTGGAATATGGGCTCCTTTGCGAAAGAGCAAATTGCTAAAATTCGCGAAAAAGTAGGCTCTAAAAAAGTGCTTTGCGGCGTAAGCGGCGGCGTAGACAGTTCGGTGGTTGCGACGCTTCTAGCCGAAGCGATCGGCGATCAATTGGTCTCCGTTTTTGTCGACAACGGGCTGTTACGCGCCAAAGAGCGCGAACAAGTCGAGGCAATGTTTAAAAGTAGGGGCGTGCCGTTGATTACGGTCGATGCCGGCGAAAAGTTTTTGAGTCGACTTGAGGGGGTCAGCGATCCGGAGAAAAAGCGTAAAATTATCGGCGAAACGTTCATCGAAGTCTTTGACGAAGAGGCGAAAAAACACGATGGAATCGAGTTTTTGGCACAAGGTACGCTGTATACGGACGTGATCGAATCGGTCTCCGTGAAAGGGCCTTCCAAAACGATTAAATCGCATCATAACGTCGGAGGACTCCCCGATTGGATGCGTTTTGAACTTATTGAGCCGCTTCGTGAAATTTTTAAAGACGAGGTTCGTGCTTTGGGTGCGGAATTAGGATTGCCTAAAGAGATGCTTTCGCGTCATCCTTTTCCGGGACCCGGTCTTGCGATTCGCATTATGGGTGCGGTAACGAAAGAAGATTTAACGCTTTTACGCGCCGCCGACGTGATTATGCTAGAAGAGCTTCGTGCAACGGGCTATTACGACAAAACGTGGCAAGCGTTTACGGTACTTTTAAACGTGAAAAGCGTCGGCGTTATGGGCGACAATCGTACTTACGACAATACCGTATGCGTGCGAATCGTCGATGCTACCGACGGTATGACGGCGACGTTTGCGCATATTCCGCATACGATTTTGGAAAATATCAGTCGACGCATTATCAACGAAGTTAACGGGATTAACCGCGTCGTGTACGATATTTCTTCTAAACCTCCCGCCACGATCGAATGGGAATAAAACGATGATCTACCTCTTAAGCGACCAAGCGCATGAAGGGGTAGAGCATCTACCGCTTTTTGAAATTCGTTTTGATACGACGCCGATCGATATTGCCCCCTATGACGCGCTGGTTTTTACTTCGAAAAATGCCGTTAAAGCATTAGGCTCTCTTGCCCCTTCGTGGACGCAAAAAGAGTCTTACGCTATCGGCGAGGGCACGGCGGTATGGATCGAGCGTTTAGGCGGAAAGCTCGTCTTTACATGTAAAGATTCTTACGGTGATCGCTTTGCCCAAAATATCGCCTCCGACTTAGCGGGTAAAACCGTTTTGTTTCCGCGCGCTAAAGAGGTCTCCTCATCGCTTTTTACTATTTTACGTGAACAAGGGGTTTTAATTGACGAGCGCATCGTTTATGAAACACTTTGTCGTTCCTATGAACCGCATGACGCTCCGCCGAAGAATGCGCATCTCATTTTCACGTCGCCTTCTACCGTACGCTGTTTTTTGAAAAACTTTGAATGGGATGAGAGTTATAAAGCCGTTGCAATCGGCACAAAGACCGCTGCCGCATTTCCTCCGTCGTTTCGCGTTTTTATCGCACAAAAGCCCTCAATTGCCTCGTGTATAGACTTAGCAAAAGCTATTTAGAAGCAAACTTCTTTTATAATGAGACAATGTTTTAGTGCCTGGGTGAAGCGACAACCGTTTTCATGAGGGTCCAACAATTAGTAAAAGCGGAATCTGTACGTTTTTGGTGTGTCTGCGGTATCGCCTGAGCTTGAAAAAGCGAGAAATTGCAGCCTAAAGAAAAGGTCAATTCCCAGAAGTTGGCTTATTAGGGCCGCTTCAATCACGGAACGCTCACTTGGGTTTTAACAGACTTTTTTCACAATCGTTTTGATCGGAAAAATTGTGAAAAAAGTCTAATGTCTGTCGTGGAGAAAATGAATGAAGGTAATGGTCGTCGGTAGCGGCGGTAGAGAGTATTCGATAGGTTTAGCGCTAAAAAAAGACCCTAACGTTACGGAACTTTTTTTTGCACCGGGTAACGGTGCAACTTCGCAGCTGGGGCGTAACGTCTCGTATCGCAATTATGAAGAACTTGCCGCGTATGCGAAAAAAAACGGCATAGAACTTACCGTCGTCGGACCGGAGACGGCTTTGGTCGAGGGGATTGTCGATTGTTTTCGAGCTCACGGTTTAGTGATTTTCGGCGCGTCAAAGGCGGCCGCACGCCTTGAGGGTTCAAAAATCTTTATGAAAAATTTTCTTTCGCGTTATGCGATCCCTACGGCACGGTATATTGAAACGAGCGACGTTAAACAAGCCAACGATTTTATCGATACGCTTGCATTGCCGATTGTCGTTAAAGCCGACGGTTTGTGCGCGGGGAAGGGCGTTATCATCGCTAAAAGCCATGCCGAAGCAAAAGAAGCCGTTAGCGACATGTTAAGCGGAAAAAGTTTCGGTGATGCCGGACGCGGTGTTGTCGTCGAAGAGTTTCTCGACGGTTACGAGCTCTCCGTTTTTGTCGTATGCGACGGAAAAGATTATAAAATTTTACCGGCGGCACAAGATCATAAACGTCTTTTAGATAACGACGAAGGTCCAAATACCGGTGGAATGGGTGCTTACGCTCCGACGCCTTTAATCGATGCGACGCTTTACAAAAAAGTTGAAGAGCGTGTCGTTAAGCCGACCTTACTCGGCATGCAACAGGAAAATACTCCGTTTGAAGGGGTTTTATTTATCGGTTTGATGATCGTTAAGAATGAGCCGATCGTCTTAGAGTATAATGTCCGCTTCGGCGATCCGGAGTGTGAAATCCTTATGCCGCTTTTAAAAACGCCGGCGAGCGAGCTTTTTTACAAAGCCGCTACGGGTGATCTTAAAAATCTGACGATTGAATTTTTGGATCGTTTTGCCGTTGCCGTCGTTATGGCAAGCGAAAACTATCCTTATAGCAGTTCAAAACCTTCGGAAATTCTCATCGATCAAAATGCACATCCCGAACTTGAACACACGCACATTTCGTATGCGGGCGTCAGTGAAGAAGACGGGAAATTATATGCAACCGGCGGACGCGTACTTTTATGCGTGGGTGTCGGTGAAAGTATCAAAGAAGCGCGCGATCGAGCCTATTTATTGTGCGGGCAAGTGCATTTTGCGGGAAAACAATTTAGAAACGATATTGCATATCAGGCATTACGACAATGACCAACGAAGAGTTAATCGAAAAGTTTGAAAGTGAAAATATTACGCTAGCCTCCTTGCAAAAAAGAGGTTTGGCCTATGCTATCGACGAGATTTTGATTTCCGTATTGTTTTCGTTAATTTACTTCGATCAGATTCCCGAAACCGTTACGACCGAAGAGTTTATCGGCATCGTTAACGGACTGTTCGGTTATATCGTTTTAATCAAAATTTTGTATCAAACCTTTTTTGTATGGATGTACGGAGCGACTTTGGGGCGTATCGCTATGAAAATACGCGTCATTTCAACGTTGGATCTGGAAAATCCGACGTTTTTTACGGCATTGAGTCGCGCATCGTTTCGTATCGTCAGCGAATCGCTTTTTTATTTAGGATTCGTATGGGCTTTTTTAAATCCGAAACGCGAAACTTGGCACGATAAAATCGCTACGACGTTGGTTGTCGATGCTCGCTAAATTTTTTATTTTCCTAACCCTTTCTTGCGCTCTATTACAGGCGGCAGACAAACCCAAAGAGCAAGACGTCGAGATGTTGGCAAAAACCGTCACGAAGGACGGAGACGTAGCACACGCGATCGGTAACGTCGTCGTTTACAGCCCGCAATATTTAATTACCGCCGATGAAGCCTATTACAATTACGTTACGGGGGATTTGGAGCTCTTCGGCAATATTACGATGTTAGAAGGCGTTAATTATGCCTCACGCAGCGGACATTCGAAATTGAACTTGAAAACTAAAAAAGGAACTTCCGATCCGCTTTTTTTCTTTGACGAAAGTTCAAGCGTATGGCTTAAATGTGAAAATGCCGTCTTAGATGCGGAAACGTATATCACACAAAAATCGATTGTATCCAGTTGCAATACGCAAGATCCCGATTGGAAAATTGTTTTTACGACCGGTGAGTTTAATAAAGAGAGCAAATGGATGCACTTGTACAATCCCGTCTTTTATGCCGGAGACGTACCCGTATTTTATTTGCCTTATTTTGCTTTTTCGACCGATCGTACGCGCCGTACGGGTCTTTTACGTCCGGATTTCGGTATGAGCGACTCGGAAGGGTTGTATTATATGCAGCCGATTTATTTTGCGCCCGCCGTCGATTGGGATTTGGAATTAAGACCTCAAATTCGAACAAATCGCGGAGAAGGGCTTCATGCAACGTACCGCTTCGTTGATACGGCATACTCAAAAGGCGAAATAACAACGGGTTATTTTAAAGAGCAAAGCCACTATGTCGATGAAGAAAACCTCAAAAACGACGCCCATTACGGCTTTCATCTCCAATACGATCGCAGTGCTCTTTTAAGTACGCAATACTCGCAAATTCAAGAAGACGGTTTGTGGGTAGACATTCATTATTTAAACGATATCGACTACTACAATACGAAAGATAACGAAGATACGACCTATGATAAATTGGCCGTTTCGCGTCTTAACTATTATATTAAACAAGAACAAGACTATTTTGGATTTTATACGAAATATTATATCGATACCTCGAAAAGTTCAAATAAAGATACATTACAAGAACTTCCGACGCTTCAATATCATCGGTTTACTTCTCCGATTTTATGGGACAATCTTCTTTATTCGGTTGATTATCAAGCAAAAAATTATACGCGAGAAGAAGGTATTACTGCCTTGCAAAATGAAATCAATACTCCCGTAACGTTTTATACCTCTTTTTTTGACGATTACGTACATGCAAGTGCGTCGGAAAATATTTACATGACGTATGTCTCTTACGGCGAAGAAACAGACGGCAGTTATCTTAAACATTATAGCAACTATCATCGTTTTAATCTTTTTACCGATCTTGCAAAAAGTTACGATACTTTTTTTCATACGATGTACATAGGTCTTGAGCATACGGTTCCAAGCTACAGTAAAACGGAAGGAACGCAATACAATAATACATTCAAAAATGCAGTTACTAGTGAAGATATGATTCCTCTTGATTTGGAAGAAAAAAATACGGCATTCCAATTTAAGCAGTTTTTTTATGATATGGACGGTGAGAAAAAACTCAGTCATTCGCTCAAACAAGCTTATTACTATGATAAAGAGTACCACTACGGTGATTTAGAAAATGATGTCAAATATTATCTTAACGAACATTTTTACATCGGCGATACCGTTCATTATTCACATCGCTACGATCAATTGTCACGTAATCAAATTTCTTTAAATTATCAAGAGCCGATTTATAAAGTTTCATTACGCCACACGTATATCGATACTACCTATGAAAACAATACGGAAGGAAAAGATTATAGTTACGTGACGCTGTATGCCGAAACGGCTTATTGGGATCATTTTACGCTCTTTAGCGCGATTAACTACGACGTTGAAGACGATTTGTTCAAGTCATGGAGTTTAGGATTTAAAAAAGTGAAAAAATGTTGGGATTACTCTTTGGTGTATCGCGATTCCAATACTCCAAAACAGACAACGAGCACCAACGGTATCGACTCGGTTAACAAACGAGGCGTGATGTTGATGTTTAACTTATATCCGATGGGAAGTTTTAGTTATGATTTTAAAACGGAATCGGAACAAAAACAGTAGAGCATTCAAAATTAACAGGAACACAATTAAGGAGCAAAAGCGTGGAATATACATTTAAAGTGAACAATCAAGAAGAAACGTACGACATCGGTAAAGTTGCGAAACAAGCAGCCGGTGCGGCGTTATTACGTATTAAAAATACGGTTATTTTAGCAACCGTTGCAAGAGACGATACGCAAGTTGCAGAAAATTTTGTTCCTCTTACCGTTCAATACGTCGAAAAAACATATGCCGTCGGTAAAATTCCCGGAGGTTACGTTAAGAGAGAGACCAAACCCGGTGATTTTGAAACGTTGACGTCTCGTATTATCGATCGAAGTTTACGCCCGCTTTTCCCCAAAGGCTATGCTTATCCGACGCAAATCGTCGTATTCGTATTGAGTTGCGATCCTGAAGTTGATTTACAAGTTGCCGCGCTTAATGCCGCAAGTGCTGCGTTGTACCTTTCGGATATTCCCGTTAATAAAGCGGTTGCAGGCGTTAGAATCGGTTACATCGACGGTCAGTATGTTGTCAATCCCGCAAATTCTGCTTTAAAAAACAGTCGTTTGGATCTTTACGTCGCCGGAACGAAAGAAGAGCTTTTAATGATCGAAATGCGTGCGATCGCTTCTGTGGAAACGACGACGCTTCCGGTTATGGCAATCGACCCGATGTTAGACCCTACGCTTGCACAAAGCGTGATTGCCAAACAATCCGTGAACGAGTTTGACGAAGAAGCCATTTTAGCGGCGATCGATAAAGCACAAAGTGCTATTACCGAAGCGACGACGATCTATGAAAACGTTTTTACGCCGCTTAAGAAGGAAGATGCGCTTTTGGATTATAAAGCAGATTTGGAAAGCGATTCTATCTTTGCTTATATTGATGAATTTTATAAAGAAGAAGTCTCCCATGCGATTTTACAAATGGCAAAAAGTGAACGTGCCAGCGAACTCGGTAAAATTGTCGATAAAATCTTAAAAGACGATACGGCGGCACTTGAGAACTGGAGTAAAGAGTTGGTCGAAAGCGTTTTAGGTGCCTATAAAAAAAGAGTCGTACGTGAAATGATCGTCGAAAAACGTGTGCGAGCGGACGGTAGAAAATTAAATGAAATTAGACCGATTAGCATTGAAACGAACCTCTTACCTTTAGCCCACGGTTCATGCCTTTTTACGCGTGGACAAACGCAAGCCTTAGTTATCGCAACGCTCGGTAACGATAAAGACGCTCAAATGTACGACCTTTTAACGGAAAAGAGCAGTGTGAGCGATACGTTTATGGTCAATTATAATTTTCCGGGTTTTTCCGTCGGTGAAGCTTCACCGCTTCGTGCACCGGGACGAAGGGAATTAGGACACGGTAATTTGGCACGTCGCGCACTTGAACCGGTTGTCTCCATCAATCGCTTACAAACGATTCGTTTGGTTTCCGAAATTCTAGAATCCAACGGTTCTTCTTCTATGGCAACGGTTTGCGGTGGAGCATTGGCATTGAAAGCTGCCGGCGTCGAAATTGAAAAATTAGTCGCCGGTATTGCGATGGGACTCGTGTTTGAGGGCGATAAACATGCCGTTTTAAGCGATATTATGGGATTGGAAGATCATGACGGCGATATGGATTTTAAAGTTGCGGGTACGAGAGACGGTATTACGGCACTTCAGATGGACATTAAATTAGGCGGTATTTCTCGCGATGTTCTGAAAGAAGCGTTATTTCAAGCTAAAGAAGGTCGAGCTCATATTTTAGGGCTTATGGAAGCAGCCAGTCGTGAAATCGTCGTCAATAACGCGATCTTGCCGAAATTAGAACTTTTTAGCGTTGATCCTTCGAAGATTGTCGATATTATCGGGCAAGCAGGTAAAACTATCAAAGAAATTATCGAAAAATTTGAGGTTTCAATCGATTTGGATCGTGAAAAAGGCGAAGTTAAAATTGCGGGCGAAAATAAAACAAACGTAGATGCCGCAAAAGAGCATATTATTAAAATTACCAATAAACCTTCCTTCGGCGGACGCGGCGGCGGGCACGGCCGAGATCGCAACGATCGTCACGGTGCTCCAAGAGAAGAAAAACCGGTTCCGACGTTTGTCCAAGACGAAATCGTAGACGGTACGGTAAAACGCATCGTAGACTTCGGTGCTTTTGTGGAACTGCCCGGCGGCATTGACGGATTGTTACATGTCTCAAAAATAGCCGATCATCGCGTCGAAAAAGTCAGCGATTATCTTGCGCTTGAGCAAAAAGTACGCGTTAAGATTTTGAAACAGACGGGAAATAAAATAGAATTAGAGCTTATCCGATAGCTTTTAATGGGTTTTTAACAATTAGGCGGCTATAATCTCGCTCACAAAGTGGAAAGTAGGGGTATATCCGAACCGACTTTGAAATACAATCAGGAGAAATCTTATGAAAAAGATTCTTTTTTTAATGGTAGCATTTGCTTCTTTTGCATTTGCTGCGGATGATGCAAAAGCATTAAGCGACGTTGTTGCATCTTATGCGGTTTTAGGTGTCGGCTTCTTGGTCGGTTTGGCAGCGCTCGGCGGTGCTATCGGTATGGGAAATACTGCAGCGGCGGCAATTTCAGGTACTGCAAGAAATCCAGGTCTTGGAAGCAAACTTTCTACGACGATGTTTATTGCGCTTGCGATGATCGAAGCACAAGTTATTTACGCACTTGTTATCGCTTTTATTATTCTTGGAAAAACAAACTTTATCGGTTAATAGCCGTGCTTTTTAACGAAGAGAATTTTTTCTCTTCGTTTCTTCTTTGCGGACGTGGTGGAACGGTAGACACACTACCTTGAGGTGGTAGCGCACTACGTGTGTGGGGGTTCAAATCCCCCCGTCCGCACCATCTTCTTTTGATCTAACTTTCTCTTTTTAGTAAATCCAATGTTTAGTTATGTTACTCTTTTGCAAACGATATGTTTAATGCATGTAAGGATGATTCTATGCAAGAAGTTGCGTTAAAAAATATTTTGAAACTCGACGATAGAGAGTTTTTGGTTTCGACGATCAGTATGAACGTCAGGCATTCGTTTTTCGAAGGAGATGCCCAAAAAGTCGTTTACGAGACGATGGTTTTTGAAATTCTGAATGATGAAGTACAATTTCACCACCCCATTTTTAATGAACGTTACAATATGGCGGAAGAGGCTATTGCCGAGCACAGTGCCATTTTAAAGACCCCTCACAATTTTTTCATTCTTTAACGATCGTTAGTGCGTATGAAAAAAATTCTTTTTTTTCTCTGTTTATTCGCCACATTTGTTTTTGCTAATCCTTCGCCGCCTAAAGATATTTTACTGATTCAGTCGTACCATAAAGGGTATAAGTGGAGCGATGCGATTTCAAGCGTTATCGAACAAAATTTTTCGGAAAAAGAGAATATTTTTCTCTCGACGGTTTATATGGATACGAAGCGAAACGATACGTCTTCGTACCTTCAAACGTTCTACGCTTATTACAAAGAGCGGTTTAAACACTATAAATTTGATGTCGTGATTGTTGCGGATAATGCGGCGTTGGATTTTGTCAGAGAACATTATCACGAGCTTTTTGAAGCTATTCCGGTCGTCTTTTTAGGAATTAACAATTTTGAACCTTCTTTGATTCATAATATCGATTTGGTCAGCGGCGTCGTTGAAAACGTCGATATCGAAAAAAATATCGATTTGATTTTAGCCAATCAACCGCGTTTGGATAAAATTTTAATTATTAACGAGCGCACGACGACCGGAGAGGCGATCAAGCATCAAATCGATGCTATTTTACCGCGGTATGAAGGTAAAACAACGATAGAATATATCGATAGTATGGATATGGAAGAGATCGAGCAAAAGACGCGTGAACTCTCTCCCAACAGTGCTATTTTATGGGTTTTGCTTTATAAAGATAAAACGGGAAAGTTTTTTACCTACAAAGAAAACCTGCAACAGATTCGAAAAATTACGAACATTCCGATTTACGGCTTATGGGATTTTTATTTGGACGACGGGATCGTCGGCGGCTTTTTGACCAGTGCCACCGCCCAAGCCCAAGCCGCATCAAAGATCGTTAAGCAAATTTTGGCGGGGAAAAACCCCAATCAAATTCCCGTTATCGAGACCAGTCCGAACCGCTATATTTTTGACTATAAAGAGTTGTTGGAACATCGTTTAAAAATCGCTCCGGAAATCAAATATTATGAGATGATCAATAAACCGTTTTCGTTTTACGAGGAGTATAAACACTACATTTGGCTCTTTGCGGCACTCTTAAGCGCGATTAGCATGGTCGTGCTTTTTTTAACGCAAAACGTTCGTATGCGTCGCCAAAGCGAACTTGCCCTTAAAAACCAGCTCGAATTTATCCGCGTTCTTTTGGATACGATCCCCAATCCTATTTATTATACCAACGTCAAAGGCGAGTATATCGGTACCAACCAATCGTTTGCCACTTTATACGATCAAAGTAAAGAGGAAATTTTAGGAAAAACCGTTTTCGATTTTTTCCCGCACGATTGGGCAACCGAGCGCCGTAAAAACGATCTCGATCTTTTAGCGAATAAAGGTGCCGAGACATTTGAGTTGACGCTGCATTTTCCTAAAAAACGGCCTAGAGTTTTTGTATTAAATAAGGCGGTTTATTCCAATATCGACGGAAGCGTCGGCGGTATCGTATGCGTGATGGACGATATTACCGAGCGCACGCAACACCAGCAGTTTTTGATTCAGCAATCCAAATTAACCGAGATGGGAGAAATGATCGCAGGCGTGGCGCATCAGTGGAACGAACCTTTGGTTGAGCTTTCGGCGATCATGCAGGATATGGAGTTTTGTTTCAATCAAGGCGAAATGGATCAGCCTAAAATGAAAGCGTTCGTGCATGATTCGATCGTTCAAATTCAGTACATGTCGCAGACATTGAAAGATTTTCGCAACTTTTTAAAACCTTCGACAAAAAAAACGCTTTTTTGTGCCAAAAAGGCACTTTTGGAAGTTTTGGAGATTATCGGACGCCAAATTTTTTACGCACATATCGAACTTAAAGTCGAGTATCGTAAAGATACCAAAAGTTATCCCGTCTACGGATATGAAAACGAATTTAAACAAGTGCTTTTAAACATTATCAACAATGCAAAAAATAAACTGTTGAAAACGCGAAAAGGGGAACGTATTCAAATCGCGTTAGATCAAGACGCTTCTTCGACGAAACTGATCGTGAGCGATGACGGCGGGTCGATTCCCGAAAAAATTATCGGTTTTATTTTCGATCCTTATTTTACGACGAGCAAAAACGGTACGGGACTTGGGTTGTATATGGCAAAGATGATTATCGAAGATAAAATGGGCGGCAGTATTCGTGTTCACAATCTCGGCACTCAAGGCGTCGAATTTACGTTAAGCGTTCCCAATAGCGTTGCATAAAGGAGGAAACGTGAAAATTTTATTGTTGGAAGACAATGCGCGCTTAAACGCGACGATCGTCAAACGTTTAGAAGCCAAGGGCTATCGCGTCGATGCGTTTATGGACGGTAAAAAAGCTTACGAAGCCTTAGACAGCGGTTATATGTGCTTTATTTTGGATATTAACGTTCCCAACCTCGACGGCATTGAGCTTTTGAAAAAAATTCGCGACTTTTACCGTGAAACGCCGGTCATTATCATCAGCTCTAGCATCGAACTGGAAGTGATTAAAGACGCGTACAATTTCGGATGCAACGATTTTTTGAAAAAGCCGTTTTTTATCGACGAGTTAGAAATTAAAATCGAAAAATTTTGCAATATTCGCCACGACATCGTCAATTTAGGCGAAGCGTGCTGTTTTGATTTTAAGTCGAGTTTGCTTCGTATCGGCGAACACGAAGAGCATTTATCGCGTAAAGAAAAATTGCTGCTTAATTTGTTGATTAGCGAAAAAGGCAAAGTCGTAACGTTCGATAAAATTCAAGCGATGGTATGGGAGGGCAATTTTACGAGTTTAGATTCGATTCGCTCTTTAATGCGCCGCGTACGTAAAAAACTCCCGTTTGAATGCATCGAGACCGTGGTAGACGTCGGGTATATTTTACGCTATTAGACTTGAAAAGGTAAATAATGTTCACGCAAACGATACGATCGATTCTTACATGTAGTCTTTTTTCCCTTCTTTTCGCATTGGGCGCGCATGCGTCTAGCGATACGGTGACGTGGAAGTTGGCAACGTCGTGGAGCAAGGTGTTTCCTCCTTTTACCGATACCGTTGAAAATATGGTAACGATGGTCGAGCAGATGAGTGGCGGAGAGTTCAAGATTAAAATCGACGACGTGTCCAAACATAAAGCGGCGTTTGGCGTCTTGGATGCGGTGAAGCTCGGTCAGTACGATATGGCGCATTCCGCGTCGTATTATTGGAAAGGGCGTGATCCGGTGTTGTTGCTTTTTACGACGATGCCTTTTGGTATGAATGCCCTCGAGCAATACGCATGGTTTTACCGCGGTGAAGGTATGGAGTGGATGCAAAAAGCCTACGCTAAGCACGGTGTTTACTCTTTTCCGGGCGGCAATACGGGCATGCAGATGGGCGGTTGGTTTCGAAAAGAGATTCGCAGTTTGGAAGATTTGAAAGGGCTTAAGATGCGTATTCCCGGTTTTGCGGGAGAGATTTTCGCCAAATTGGGCTGTGCGGTGACCAATATCGCTCCGAGCGAATTGTACACTTCCTTGGAGCGCGGAACGATTGATGCATTGGAATGGGTGGGACCTTCGATGGATATGAGCATGGGATTTCATAAAATCGCTCCGTATTATTATACCGGTTGGCACGAACCCGCAACGGAACTTCAATTTATCGTCAATAAAGCCAAATTCGACGCGCTTTCGCCGAAAAATAAGGCGATTTTAAAAGCGGCGATGCGCTTGTCGGCGTATGACATGTTAATCCAAAATGCCGATATGAACGCCGCGGCATGGGATCGAATGAAAACGGAGTATCCGAATATTAAAATTAAGACGTTTCCCAAACCCGTGATGGATGCGATGCGTCAAGCCAATGCCGAATTGATTGCCGAAGAGTCTTCCAAAAATCAGGAGTTCAAAAAAATCGTCGAGTCGCAACGCGCTTACATGCAAAAAGCAAGAGCGTGGACGTTGATCGGCGAGTACGCGTATATTCGCGACAATCAATAGCCGTTATAGAATTGCTTTGAGTCAAAGCACCCAAGGTGCGTGGGCTTTGCGCCGAAGAAAAGGCAGTGTTAACGTAGTCTTTAGAGCTTTGCTTTAAAGCCGTGTCAAGAGTTCTGCAAGAACTCTATGAAAAAATCCAAAGAAGAAAAGAGGATGGTAGGGTTATGCTTTTAAGAATTGAAAAATGGTTTGATGCGTTGAGCCGCATGATCGGGTATGTGTGCGCTTTTTTAATGATCGTGATGATGCTCAATATTTTCTACGACGTGTGCATGCGCTATGCGTTTAAAAGCGGTTCGATCGCGCTACAGGAGTTGGAATGGCATCTTTTTTCGGTCATTTTCCTGCTCGGTATGTCTTACGCGCTGATGGAAGACGCACATGTACGCGTCGACGTGCTCTATGCCAAATGGAGCGAACGTCGTCAAGCCGCGGTCAATATTATCGGTGCCGTTTTGTTTATAACGCCGATCGCTCTTTTAGTGATGTTTAGCTCGCTCGGTTTCGTGAGCGAAGCGTACGTTTCGCATGAAGTGAGCAGTGCTCCGGGAGGTTTAACGCAGCGGTGGATTTTAAAAGCGTTTATTCCGTTTTCTTTTGCCGTTTTATTGCTGATGGAAATCGGGTTTATCGTTAAAAATATCGCGGTTTATAAGGGACTTCGCCACGCAAATGCACAGCCGAAGGAGACGTTATGATCGGGATTATTATGTTTTTCGTCGGTATGTCGATGCTTCTTTTAGGATTCCCCGTAGCGTTTACGTTCGGAGCGATTTCGGTCGTATTCGGTTTGATCGCCGGTATCGTCGAGTCGTTGGGAGACGGTGGAGGTCTCATAGAAGGGCTGCAAATCGGCGCGCATCTGTTCGCGTTTATGCCGCATCGTATTTGGTCGATTATGGAAAATGCGATTTTGATCTCCGTTCCGATGTTTATTTTAATGGGTATTATCCTGCAAAAATCGCGTTTAGCCGAACGTTTGTTGGAAGCCATGGGCTTTTTATTCGGCGAAGTTCGAGGCGGCGTAGCGATTAGTACCGTTTTGGTCGGTGCGCTTTTGGCCGCTTCGACCGGCGTCGTCGGAGCGAGCGTTGTGGCGATGGGTGTCATTTCATTACCGGTCATGCTCAAATACAACTATTCAAAATCGTTGGCATGCGGCACGATTTGCGCTTCGGGAACGCTAGGGCAGATTATTCCGCCTTCGGTGGTATTGATTATTTTGGGAGACGTTTTTCAACAACCCGTCGGCGATCTTTTTGAAGGGGCGTTGGGACCTGGCTTGACGTTGGTAGGCGTTTACGTCGCGTATATCGCGGTGATCGCTTTTTTTAACCAAGACGCGGCTCCGGCGATTCCGCGACACGAGATTAAAGAGAGCAAAAGTCGTCAAATTTTGAGTGCGTTTAAAGCGATTTTACCGCCCTTAATTTTAATCGTTTTGGTATTAGGTTCCATTTTTGAAGGAATCGCGACACCCACCGAATCGTCGGCGGTAGGATGTATCGGTGCGATGGTTTTAGCATGGATGTACCGATCGTTTTCGTTTCAAATGGTTCAAGAAGCCTCTTTGGAAACGGTACGCGCTACGGCAATGGTCTTTGCGATTTTGATCGGAGCGACGGCTTTCTCGATGGTCTTTTCGTATACCGGAGGCGACGAGATCGTCGAAGCGGCGATGCGAAGCTTACCGGGCGACAAATGGGGCTTTATCGTGGTTTCGATGCTCGCGATTATGGCATTAGGCTTTTTTATCGATTTTGTCGAAATATCCTATATTATCGTTCCGATTTTAGCACCGATTGCCGCTGCTATCGGGCTTAATCCCGTTTGGTACGCCTTATTGATCGCTTTAAATTTACAGACGTCGTTTTTAACGCCGCCTTTTGGTTTCAGTCTTTTCTTTTTGCGCGGCGTAGCACCTTCGTGCGTGACGACGATGGACATCTACAAAGGCGTCGTACCGTTTATTGTATTACAAATTCTCGTCATGATCCTTTTCACGCTTTGGCCTGAACTTTACGGCATCGACATCATGCTTAAATAAGGACTCTCAAGGTTACATGTCAATCACATGTAACCTTTTTTCCGCTTTCGTTTTTTTTACCGCTATTCTCTCAAAATGTCATACCGATTTTATACCGACGTGTTACACTCGATTAAAATTCTAACCATGAAGGATAGCCGATGACATTAAGCGGAAAGTATCACGATTTTTATCAAGAAATCGTCTCTTTTATCCCAAAGTCCCGTATCTTTACCGATCCTTTGCATACGATTGCTTACGGAACGGACGCGTCGTTTTATCGATTGATCCCGAAAATCGTCGTGTGGGTCGATAATGCCGATGAAGTCAGTCGGATTTTAAAACTCAGCGACACGCTTTCGCTTCCGGTCGTTTTTCGAGCCGCAGGAACGAGCCTTTCGGGGCAGGCGATTACCGATTCGATCTTGCTGGTAACCTCGCGCGATTGGAAAAAAATGAGCGTCAATCACGACGTCAGTTTGATTACGCTTCAACCTTCCGTCGTAGGCGCGGATGCGAATGCCTATTTACTACCTCACGGCAAAAAAATAGGCCCCGATCCGGCGAGTATCAATTCGGCGATGATCGGCGGAATCGCCGCCAATAACGCCAGCGGCATGTGTTGCGGGACGACCGACAACTCTTATAAAACGCTTCAATCGATGAAAATTATTTTCCACGACGGAAGCGAACTCGATACCGCCGATGCGGCAAGCCAAAACGCTTTTCGTCAAACGCACGGCGAGATGATTGCGCGTATCGAGGCTCTGGCAAAGCGCGTACGTGAAAATCAAGCTCTTCACGACAAAATAGAGCGTAAATTTAAAATCAAAAACACATGCGGTTACGGGCTCAACGCTTTAATCGACTTTGAAGACCCGATCGACATTTTGGCACACTTGATGATCGGAAGCGAGGGAACGCTCGGTTTTATTAAAGAAATTACCTATAAAACGGTTCCCGAATACAAAGATAAAGCCAGCGCATTGATGATTTTTAAAAACGTCAAAGACGCTTGCGACGCGATTACGATACTGCGAACCCAATGCCGTACGCGTACGGCAAACGCACAAGTCGATGCCGCGGAAATCATGGATAGAGCCGCCCTTCGAAGCGTGGAAGACAAAGAGGGGATGCCCTCTTTTTTAAAGACGCTCAGCCCCACCGCAACGGCGGTTTTGGTCGAGACGCGCGCTCCGGACGATACCGTTTTAAATGAAAACATTGCCGCGATTCTTGAAAAATTGGCGTCGATCACACCCGAAATGCCGCTTCATTTTACCAAAGACGTCGCAGAATATACCAAATACTGGAAGATTCGCAAAGGACTTTTTACCGCGGTAGGTGCGGCGCGCGAAAGCGGAACGACGTGTATCATCGAAGACGTGGCGTATCCGATCACTTCGTTGGCGGACGGTACGTTGGAGTTGCAAGCGCTTTTCGAGAAATACGGCTACACGGAAGCGATTATCTTCGGTCACGCCCTAGACGGTAACTTGCACTTTGTTTTCAATCAAGCCTTTGACGATCCAAAAGAGATCACGCGTTACGAGTCGTTTATGCAAGAAGTCGCCGAGCAAGTCGCGACCAAATACCAAGGTAGTTTAAAAGCCGAACACGGAACGGGACGCAATATGGCTCCGTTTGTCGAGCTAGAATGGGGCGAAGACGCGTATGTTCTGATGAAAGAGATTAAAACAATTTTCGATCCGAAAGGCTTGATCAATCCGGGCGTTATTATCAACGCCGATCCGAAAGCGCATCTTAAAAATTTTAAAGCGATGCCGATTACCGATCCTTTGATCGATAAATGCATCGAGTGCGGTTTTTGCGAGCCGGTTTGCCCGTCGAATTTCTTGACGTTGACGCCAAGGCAGCGTATCGTTGCCAATCGACGCATGCAGACGTTGGCACTCAATCATGAGACCGAAGCGTTGGAAGCGTTTCAAAAACAGTACCAATACGACGGTATCGAGACCTGTGCCACCTGTTCGCTTTGTTCGCTCTCCTGTCCCGTAGGCATCGATACGGGAGCCTTGACTAAGAAGCTTCGCGCACATCAAATCGGCACGCTCGGGCACGGCGTCGCCGGTTTTATCGCCGATCATTACGAGGGCGTATTACAGACGGGACGTATCGCTTTGAGCGTCGTCAAAGGCGTGAACGCGATTATCCCCGATAGCGTGATGCGCGGCATGAGCCAAGGATTGCGTACGCTAAGCGGCAATACGCTTCCGCTTTGGAGTGCTAGCTTACCTTCGGGTGCTTCTTTTAAACCGAGCGTAAAACGAAGCGGTGCTAAAGATAAAGTGGTGTACTTCTCTTCGTGCATCAACCGTACGATGGCAAATCCGAAAGAAAAAAGCGGTGAGCGATCGCTGGATGCGGTTATCATCGGTATCCTTGAAAAAGCGGGTTACGAAGTGCTCTTTCCCGAAGCTATCGACGGATTATGTTGCGGTATGCCTTTTTCGAGTAAAGGCTATAAAAGCGAAGGCAAACAAAAATCAAGCGAGTTGGAAGCGGCTTTAACGCAAGCGAGTTTAAACGGAACGTATCCGATTTTATGCGATATGAGTTCGTGTACGAAAACGATGATGGAGTATTTTACGACCGGACTCAAAGTGTACGATCCGATCGAATTTATCCACGATTTTCTGTTAAGCCGCCTTACGATTCGTCAAATTGACGATCCTATCGTCATTCACACGATTTGTAGCACGCGCAAAATGGGATTGGCGGAGAAGTTTGAAAAGATTGCGCGCTTGTGCAGTAAAAAAGTAACGATCCCGAGTGAAGTGACATGTTGCGGTTTTGCGGGCGATCGCGGATTTACCTATCCCGAACTGAACCGCTCGGCATTACGCCATTTAAAAGCCGCGATACCGAGCGATACCACGCTTGCTTTTTCGACCGGCAAACCTTGCGAAATCGGTCTAAGCGAACACAGCGGCTTGGATTATCGATCGGTCTTTTACCTGATTGAGCGTTGTATCGCCTAATTTGACGCCACACGCTTTCACTACGGAAACGTCTCTTGAAAAAAGCGACGTTTCCCCTTCTTTCCCCCCTTTTTTCTTCTTCGCCTCTGAGTTTGATTTAATAAAAGAAATGATAAAATACAAAAATTTGCGCTATATTTTTTAGTTAAAATTAAACAAAAAGGTCAAGGTTACGAGGTAAAGTCTGATGCTAAGGCGCATCATGATTTTCACAGTTTGGGTGTTTGTATATTCGTTATGGAATACGTATGCCAAACGTATGAAGAGGGTTTTTCCTCGAAAAGAGTCCGGCAGAAATCTTAGCCAAGGATGATCACAAAACGATAACGTATCGTTGATTGCGGCGGTGCCGCTTCGTTTTAGACACAAGAAACACACTAAAAAAGGGTAAGGTCAATGGCTAAAAAGTACATCGATGTTATGGATACGACGTTTAGAGATGGTTTTCAATCGGTTTTCGGCGGGCGCGTACTGATGGAAGATTTTTTTCCGGCAGTTGCGGCGGCGCGTGAAGCAGGTATCAGCCATTTTGAGTTTGGCGGAGGAGCACGTTTTCAAAGCCTCTATTTTTATTTGAACGAAGATGCCTTCCAAATGATGGATAAATTCCGTGAAATCGTAGGACCCGATGCCAATCTTCAAACCTTGGCACGCGGCGTCAATACCGTTATGCTTGATACCGGTAGCAGCGAACTTTTGGATTTACATGCGAAAATGTTTAAAAAACATGGTACGACGACGATTCGTAACTTTGACGCGCTTAACGACGTCGAAAACCTTAAATACAGCGGCGAACGTATCGTTCACCACGGTTTAAAACACGAAATCGTCGTGACGATGATGGATTTGCCTCCCGGATGCGTCGGTGCACACGACGTAGCATTTTACGAGAAAACCCTACGTGAAATTTTAGAATCGGGAATCCCCTACCATAGCATCTGTTTTAAAGATGCGAGCGGTACTTCAAGCCCGCAAAAAGTGTACGAAACGATCAAAATGGCGCGCAAACTCGTTCCCGAGGGAATGCATTTAAGGCTTCATACCCACGAAACCGCAGGCGTAAGCGTTGCGTGTTATTTGGCCGCTTTGGAAGCGGGTGTCGACGGCATCGACCTTGCGGCATCTCCGGTGAGCGGCGGTACGAGTCAACCCGATATTTTAACGATGTTGCATGCCCTGAAAGGTAAAGAGTACGATCTTGGCGGCTTGGAACTCGAAAAAATCTTGAAATACGAAGAGGTCTTACAAGCGTGCCTTAAAGACTATTTTATGCCTCCCGAAGCGACGCAAGTCTCTCCGCTGATTCCGTTTTCTCCGATGCCGGGCGGTGCTTTGACTGCAAATACGCAGATGCTTCGCGACAACAACATTCTCCATAAATTTCCCGAAGTGATTAAAGCGATGCGCGAAGTAGTTGAAAAAGGCGGTTACGGTACGAGTGTTACGCCGGTTTCCCAATTTTATTTTCAACAAGCTTTCAACAACGTGATGTTTGGACCGTGGAAAAAGATTGCCGACGGTTACGGCAAAATGGTTTTAGGTTACTTCGGAAAAACGCCTGCGACTCCCGATCAAGAAGTCGTTTCTTTGGCAAGCGAACAGCTCAAATTGCCTCCGACGACACGCAAAGCATTGGAAATCGCCGATTGCGACGAGACGAAATCCTTAACGCACGTTAGAGAAATATTGACGCAAGAAAAGCTTGAAATTACCGATGAAAACGTGTTAATCGCGGCGGCATGTAAAGAAAAAGGCATCGCGTATCTTAAAGGCGAAGCCAAAGTCAACGTCCGCAAAGTATCTCCGAAAAAAGAAGAGGTCGTTCCTGCGGTTACAAACGAATTTACCGTAACCGTCAACGGGCAAAAATACCAAGTCAAATCCGATCTTAGCAGCGGTACGCTTTTGGTAAACGGCGAAATCTACGATATCGACATTCAAGAAGGCGGTGAAGGTTCGTCAACATGTAACGATGCCGGCGTAAACGGTGCTGCTATCAAAGCGGGACTTCCCGGTTCGATTTTTAAAGTGTTGGTTAAAGAGGGAGACACGGTTGCAAAAGGGCAAGCCGTTATTATCATCGAAGCGATGAAAATGGAAATTGAGGTTACATCGCCGCAAGAGGGCGTTGTCAGTGCGGTCAAGGTAAAACAAGGCGATACGGTGGTCAACGGTCAACTGCTGGTCGTACTTTAAAACGGTACGGTTCGAACGTATTCATTTAGTTTAATTCAATTGTTTGAGGATAAAGAGACGATGTCAAAGATTAACGAAGTTGAGAAGTTAGGGTTAAATAATATCGGTAAGATTTATTATAACCTCGGGTATGAAGAGCTCTTAGCGCATGAAAAGCGAAACCATGAAGGACGCTTAACATGTAACGGGACGTTTAGCGTCGATACGGGCATTTTTACGGGACGTAGCCCTAAAGATAAATACTTTGTCGACCAAGAGCCTTCCAACCGGTATATCTCTTGGGGCAAAATGAACCATAAAGTGAGCGAAGCGATTTTTAACGAACTCTTCGACAAAGTAAAACAACAACTTTCCGGTAAAGACATCTATATTCAAGACGCGTATTGCGGCGGTAGCTTGGCGAGTCGTAAAAGCATTCGCGTGGTCACCGAGATCGCATGGCAGGCACATTTTGTTAAAAATATGTTTATTCGCCCGAGCGAAGAAGAGCTCTCAACGTTTAAACCCGATTTTACGCTTTACAACGCATGCAAAGTCGTCAACGAAGATTATAAAAAACACGGGCTTCATTCGGACGTATTCGTTGTTTTCAACGTCGAAAAAAACATTGCGATTATCGGCGGAACGTGGTACGGCGGCGAGATTAAAAAAGGTATTTTTTCGATGATGAATTACTGGTTGCCGCTTGAGAAAAAACTCTCCATGCACTGCTCGGCAAACGTCGGCGAAAAAGGCGATACGGCACTTTTCTTCGGACTTTCGGGTACGGGTAAGACCACACTTTCGACCGATCCGAAACGCAAACTCATCGGTGACGACGAACACGGCTGGGACGATGAGGGCGTTTTCAATTTCGAAGGCGGATGCTATGCCAAATGCATCAATCTCGATCCGAACAGCGAGCCTGAAATCTACGGCGCGATCAAGCAAGACGCTCTTTTGGAAAACGTGGTTATCAACGATGCGGGCGTCGTCGATTACGCCGATGCCTCCAAAACCGAAAATACGCGCGTTTCCTACCCTATCTATCATATTGAAAACCATGAAGCCTCTTTAAAAGCGGGTCATCCTAAAAAGATTATTTTCTTAAGTGCCGATGCCTTCGGCGTTTTACCTCCGGTATCAAAACTTACCAAAGAACAGGCGATGTACTATTTTCTGAGCGGATATACGGCAAAAGTCGCCGGAACCGAACGCGGTATTACCGAGCCGGTAGCAACGTTTAGCGCATGTTTCGGCGAGGCGTTTTTACCGCTACATCCGACGGTTTATGCGCAACTTTTAGGTGAAAAAATAGCAAAATACAATGTCGACGTTTATTTGGTCAATACCGGTTGGAGCGGTGGGAGCTACGGCGTAGGAAAGCGTATGAGCATCAAAGCGACGCGCGCATGCATCAACGCGATCTTAGACGGTAGCATCAACGAGTGCGAATTTGAAACGATTCCCGTCTTTAACGTTCAAGTGCCTAAAGTGCTTGAAGGTGTTCCGACCGAAGTTTTAAATCCTCGCAGTACGTGGGAAAATAAAAGCTTGTACGACGCTACGCGCGACGAATTGGCGCAAATGTTCATCGAAAATTTTAAAAAGTATATTACCGCCGATTCCGATTTTTCAAGTGCGGGTCCAAAACTCTAACAGACCTTCGTCACATCGCATCACACAACTACATGTCAAGGAGCTTTCACAAGCTCCTTGCGTTTTTTTCAAGGAGACGTTTTTATGTCAAAACTCTGGTCGGGTAGATTTGCCCAAAGCGGTACGCAACTTTTAGATGAATTTAACGCTTCGTTACCGTTCGATAAAAAATTGTACGAAGAAGATATTCGAGGTTCGATCGCGCATGCGACGATGTTAGCGAAACAAGGCATTTTAAGCGGGGAAGAAGCCGATCAAATCGCAAAGGGTTTAATGCAAATTAAACAAGAAATCGACGAGGGTAAATTCGAATTTAATATCGCGCACGAAGACATTCACATGTCAGTCGAAACGCGCCTCATCGATCTGATCGGCGAAGCCGGAAAGCGGTTGCATACCGCACGTAGCCGAAACGACCAAGTGGCGGTCGATTTTCGTCAATACGTTCAAAAGCAAACACTGGTGATCGTTCATGTTCTAGAGAGCGTGATCGACGTGCTGATGCAAATCGCTAAAGAACATACGACGACGCTGCTTCCGGGCATGACGCATTTGCAACATGCACAGCCGATTAATCTTGCGTTTCATTTACTCGCTTATGTATCGATGTTTAAACGTGATATCGAACGTTTAGAAAGCTCGTATACGCGCAATAACGTCTTACCGCTCGGTTGTGCCGCACTTGCGGGAACACCGCACCCCATCGATCGCGAATACGTCGCCAAACTTTTGGGGTTCGACAGCGTCAGCGTGAATTGCCTCGATACGGTCAGCGACCGCGATTTTGCGTTGGAAATCTTATTTAACGTCGCAACGCTGATGATGCACGTTTCGCGTTTTGCCGAAGAGCTCATTTTGTGGTCGAGTTACGAGTTTAAGTTTATTACGCTAAGCGATGCCTATTCTACGGGCAGTTCGATTATGCCGCAAAAGAAAAATCCCGACGTTCCGGAGCTGTTACGCGGTAAAACGGGTCGCGTCAACGGTAATTTGATTGCGCTTTTAACGGTACTTAAAGGTTTACCCTTAGCCTACAACAAAGACATGCAAGAGGACAAAGAAGGCGTTTTCGATAGCGTGGAGACGGCATTGATTTCGCTCAATATCTTAAGGGAAGCCGTACGTACGATGACGATTAATACGGATCGTATGCGAAAAGCGTGTGAGGTCGGGCATTTGAGTGCGACCGATTTGGCGGATTACTTGGTGCAAAAATGCAATATTCCGTTCCGCGAAGCGCATTTTATCACGGGACGCGCAGTGGCACATGCTGAGAGTTTGGGCAAAGACTTAAGCGTTTTGAGCGTACGCGAGCTTCAAAGCGTGGATGCACGCATCGGCGAGGACGTTTGTGCGTATCTTTCGCTCGAACATTCGATGAATGCGCGAACGTCTCAAGGCGGTACTTCCGTTGCGTCGACGCAACGCCAAATTGAAATTTTTGAAGCGTGGATCAATGCGCGCAAAGCTTAAAAGAGGAGGGTTTTCCCTCTTTTAAGCACGTATGGTTTGAAGGGTTTTTAAAGCGATTTGTGAGGTTCGCTATCGCTTAAGTGGTTCCACGGCAATTTTGCGCCGCCTAAAAGGTGGAAATGCAGATGAAAAATTTCCTGTCCTCCATCTTGTCCGTTGTTGGTGATCAAACGGTATCCTCTTTCGTCTAGCCCTAAAAGTTTGGCGACGCTTTGAATAAATTTCGTCATTTCGCCCATGATTTCGGGGTCGACTTCTTGAAAACACGTATACTCTTTTTTCGGAATAATCAAAATATGAATCGGTGCCTTAGGATTGATGTCGTGAAACGCGAGGAAGTCGTTGTTTTCCAAGACTTTATTGCAAGGGATTTCTCCGCTAACGATTTTGCTGAAGATACTCATCGTGTTTGCTCCTTTTTTAGGGGATTTTAACCTTTTATAATTAAAGTTTCACTAAAATAAGCTTTCTTATAGACTTTGATGAAAGGTGTCCTTTGAAAGAGATGGAAAATGCGATTGATTCTTGTGGGTCGCTGAACGAACTAGAAAAAGTAAGAGTGTCGCTTTTTGGTAAAAAAGGGTATTTTGCCGCGCAATTTGAAGAGCTGAAAACACTTGAGGGCGATGCCAAAAAAGAGTTTGCCCAAACATTAAACCGTAATAAAGAGCATTTTTTGGAGTGTTTGAGCCGTAAAAAAACAGAGCTTGAAGCCTTAATGATCGAATCCGAGATGAAAAAAAGCAGCGTTGACGTAACGCTCTTCAATCAAGAGAGCCTTGCAGGTGCTTTGCATCCGGTGATGGATACGATGGATAAAATTATCGAATATTTTGTAAGTATGAACTTTTCAATTGAAGAAGGTCCGCTGGTCGAAGACGATTTTCACAATTTTGAAGCCTTGAATCTCCCAAAATACCATCCCGCACGCGATATGCAAGACACATTTTATTTTAAAGATTCCATGTTGCTTCGAACGCATACCTCGCCGGTTCAGATTCGTACGATGCTTTCTCAGCAACCGCCAATTCGCATGATTTGCCCTGGCGGCGTTTTTCGTAGAGATTTTGACATCACGCATACGCCGATGTTTCATCAAGTCGAAGGGCTCGTCGTCGATAAGGCGGGCAAAGTTTCGTTTGCCAATTTAAAATTCATTTTGGAAGACTTTTTAAAACATATGTTCGGTGACGTGAAAGTACGTTTCCGTCCGAGTTTTTTCCCGTTCACGGAGCCAAGTGCAGAGGTCGACATTAGCTGTACGTTCTGTCACGGCAAAGGATGCCGTGTTTGTTCGCATACCGGTTGGCTTGAAGTTTTGGGATGCGGCGTTGTCGATTCTAACGTTTTTAAAGCCGTAGGATACAAAGACGTCAGCGGTTATGCTTTCGGGTTGGGCGTTGAACGTTTTGCGATGCTTTTACATGACATTCCCGATCTTCGGTCATTGTTTGAGGGCGATTTGAGATTATTGGAGCAATTTAAATGATAGTTACACGAGAAGGATTAAACGAGTGGATCGACCTACACAACGTCGATGCCGATAAAATTTCACTCGCTTTGAACGCCATCGGTTTGGAAGTCGAAGGAATTCACAAAATACGCATTCCGGAAAGAGTGGTCGTCGGGAAAGTTTTATCGCGCGAAAAACATCCCAATGCCGATAAGCTGAACGTTTGCCAAGTCGACGTCGGCGAGAGCGTCCAACAAATCGTTTGCGGCGCAAAAAACGTCGAAGCGGGACAGTTTGTTGCGGTATCGTTGATCGGTGCGGAGTTGCCAAACGGTATTAAAATCAAAAAAGCCAAACTCCGAGACGTCGAATCGTGCGGAATGATCTGTTCGTCTACGGAATTAGGACTTCCTAAAATCAACGACGGCATTATGGTACTTGATGCCAGTATCGGCGAGCTTCATCTCGGTAAAGAACTGCGCGAATATGCGTTATTGAACGACGATATTATCGAAATCGGACTGACGCCTAATCGCGGGGATTGCCAAAGCGTTTACGGCGTTGCACGCGATTTAAGCGTCTATTTTGACCTTGAAGTGGCAAAAATGCCGCACAAAGAAGACGAAGAGAACCAACCGGGCGTCGGACGCGTTCTTCAAATCCACGCGACCGAAGCGTTAAACGGTTCTTACATGTACAAAGTGTTCGACAATCAAGAGATTCGCGTTCCGCTTCTGATCGAGCTTCGTTTGGGGTTTGCCCAAATTGAGGAGACCTGCTCTTTGATGAAATTTTTAGAGTACGCGACGTATGTTACGGGCGTACTTTTGAGAGCCTACAACCCTCAGTGTTTCGTGACCCACGAGAACAAAGCCAAGATCACGATCGCAAAAGACGAGAACGGCTTGGACGCGATTTTCGGAAACAATTCCGAGCAAGTCGCCTTAACGGGCATTGCGCAAGCGGACAAGTGCAAAGCCAACGCCCTTGACGAGCGCATTATCGTCGAAGCCAATTACACGCATCCCGAAATTATCGCTTCCTTGAGTGCTAATAAAAAGCTCGGTGCGGACAAACACCTCTATCGCTCTTCCAGAGGAAGCGAGCCGCAATTGCTGTTCGGTTTGGATTATTTTATGAAAATGATTTCCAAGCAGTCCAAAATTATGCCTTACGCGGATACGCAGCAGATCGTTCACGATTTTGAAGAGAAGATCATCAATATTAACCAAAACGATTTAACGTCGATGATCGGTGAAGAGATTGCCAAAAATATCGTTATCAAAATCCTCAAAAAATTGGGATTTGGAGTACATTTTGCGTTTGAGCAAGAGGTTATTAACGTTAAAGTTCCCCAATTTCGACCGGACGTTTTAAACGTACAAGATATTTGCGAAGAGATCGTACGAATCGTGGGTATCGACAATATTACGGCGAAGCCGTACGTTACGGCGGAAAAATCGCGTATTAACCAGCCGTACCTTAATTTTAAAAAGCGTCAAGAAATTCGTTATCGCGCCGTAGCGGCGGGATTTTTCGAAACTTTGCATTTTGTCTTTGACGATAAAAGTAAACTTCAGAAATTAGGTTTACCGGTTGTAGAAGATGCCTTGGACGTCGCCAATCCGATTACCGGAGAATTAAATACCTTACGTTCGTCGCTTCTAGTGACGATGCTCGATGCTCTTTCCAACAACGTCAAAATCGGTAAAAAACGCGTTGCTCTTTTTGAAATCGGTAGCGTTTTCGATGCCAAGCGCAACGAGAGTAAAAAAATCGCATTCGTCTTCAGCGGAGAAAACGGACTTCCCGATATTTCTAACCACGGAAAACCGAGCGAGATCGATTTTTTTGCGTTCGCCGCAAAAATACAGAACGTTTTAGGACATTTTAGCCTCTTACCGCTTCCGTCACCCAACGGTTTGTGCAGTCCGTACGAAGCCGCAAACGTTGTGATCGACGGAGTTGTCGTCGGTTATATGGCGCGTGCGAACGTTCAAGTGGAAAAAGAGCTTGACTTAGCACGTACGTACGTGTGCGAGCTTGATTTCTCGGCATTGCCGTATACGCGAAAATGTGCCAAAGCCTATTCGAAGCTACCAAGTTCGACGCGCGATTTAAGCCTTTTGGTGGATCAATCGATGCCTTATCACGTCTTAGAAGCGTTTATTCGCTCCGTTGCGCCTCAGGCTTTAGTCAAATTTAGCGTGATTGATCGTTACGTTCACGAGAGTTTAGGCGATAAAGTCAGCTTAACGTTGAGCCTTTACTTCCAGTCGATGGAAAAGACGTTTGAAGAGAGTGAAATTGCCGGAATGATCGAAGATTTGCTTCGACGTTTGAACGAAGAATTCGGAATTACGATTCGATGAAAACCTTACATGTAAACCCTAAAAACCTTTTTGAGTTTACAACCGAGCAGATCGCCAGCGACAAGTCTATTTCGCATCGTTGCGCGATTTTTTCTTTATTAAGCGATCAAGCTTCCGTCGTGCGAAACTATTTGCGGGCGGAAGATACCTTGTGTACGCTTGCCATCGTGCAGGCTTTGGGTGCGCATGTCGAAACGGCGGAAGACGGAACGTTGACGATTACGCCGCCCGCGCGTATCAATGAGCCTGCCCAAATTTTAGATTGCGGCAATTCCGGAACGGCCATTCGCCTTCTGATGGGCTATTTGGCGTCTCAAGAAGGCTTTTTCGTTCTTTACGGCGATCAATACTTGTGTTCGCGCCCGATGCGTCGCGTAGCGGATCCGCTTCGTTCTATCGGCGCGAAAATCGACGGTCGAAGCCATGGAAATTATGCACCGCTGGGGATTCGCGGCGAAAAACTGAAAGCCTTTCGTTACGAAAGTAAAATCGCTTCGGCTCAGGTGAAAAGCGCGCTGATTTTAGCGGCGCTTCAAAGTGAAGACGTGTGTATTTTTAGTGAGCCGGAACTCAGCCGCGACCACAGCGAACGTATGCTTCGCGGCATGGGTGCACGCATTGAAAGCGAAGGCTTACATGTCACGATTTACCCTCAAACAAAGCCCCTTAAACCGCTTAATTTACGGGTGCCTAGCGATCCTTCCAGCGGTTTCTTTTTTGCAGTTGCGGCGGCGATTAGCGAGGGATCGCGCGTTGTGTTACGCAACATGCTTTTAAATCCGACGCGCATCGAAGCCTATAAAGTTTTAGAACGTATGGGTGCTAGCGTCGAACTGATCGAAAAAGAGGATCTTTACGAAAGCGTGGGCGATATTATCGTGACCGGCAAAGCCTTACACGGCGTAGAAGTGAGCGAAAATATCTCATGGTTGATCGACGAATTGCCCGCCCTTTCGATCGCTTTTGCCCATGCCAAAGGAAAAAGTACCGTCAAAAATGCGCAAGAGCTTCGTGTTAAAGAGAGCGATCGCATCGCAAGCGTCGTCAAAAATCTACGTTTATGCGGTATCGAAGTCGAAGAGTTTGAAGACGGTTACGAAGTGATCGGCGGTAAGATGCACAAAGCGACCATCAACAGTTTCGGCGATCATAGAATCGCTATGAGCTTTGCGATTGCGGGGACTAAAGTCGGTATGGAAATCGAAGATACCGAATGCATTAATACCTCTTTCCCCAACTTCATCGAATTACTTTCCAACATAGGACATGTCAAAATATGCGAATAAAACTTGCCGCAAGTTACGGGTTTTGTTTCGGTGTCAAGCGGGCGATCAAGATTGCGGAAAATACGCAAAATGCCTCAACGATCGGCCCTTTGATCCACAATAACGAAGAGATTAATCGTTTACGCGAAAATTTTAATGTAAAAACCCTGCACGATATTTCCGAAGCACAAGGTATTGAACGCGCGATTATTCGAACGCACGGCATTCCTAAAAAAGATTTGGAAACCTTAAAACAAAGCAAGGTCGAAGTCATTAACGCGACATGCCCTTACGTGACCAAGCCGCAGGAAATTTGCGAAAAAATGAGTCAAGAAGGGTACGAAATCGTTATTTTCGGCGACGCAGATCATCCTGAAGTCAGAGGCGTAGAGAGTTATGCGATCAATGGGGCTTACGTAGTTCAAAGCGTCTCAGAATTGGAAAAAATCAAATTTAAAGGCTACAAAGTCGCCGTCGTTTCCCAAACGACACGTAAAATCAGCGAATTTTTAGACATCACCGGATACCTTCAAATGCGTTATAAAGAGGTTCGCGTCTTCAATACAATCTGTAACGCAACCTTTGAAAACCAAGACGCCGCGCGAGAATTGGCAAAAGAAGCGGACGTCGTCATCGTGATCGGCGGGAAAAATTCCTCCAACACGAAACAACTTCATAGTATCTGTAAAGAGTATTGTGCCGATAGTTTTCTCGTCGAAAGCGAAAAAGACCTCGATCCTTCGTGGTTTAACCAAAAACAACTTTGCGGCGTCACCGCAGGCGCTTCGACGCCGGATTGGATTATCGAAAAAATAGTTGGAAAAATCAGCGAAATTAAAGTATAATAGGCAACTTTTACATGTCGATATGTAACTATATGAGTCAAAAATCAACCAAAAAAGGGTAGCAAATGGTAAATGAGGCGAACAAATCCGTTCATACTAACGCCGTAGACGAGCATGAGGAGATGGATTTTGCGGCGATGTTGGAAGAGTCTTTTAAGGATTCTGAGAAAGACGCACTGATCAATGGTGTTGTGGTGGCGATTAAAGAAGACGTCATCTTAGTGGATGTGGGTAAGAAGTCCGAAGGTCGTCTTAACGCAGCCGAAGTAACCGATGAAAACGGTAACATAACATGCAAAGTAGGTGACGTAATTCCCGTCGTCGTTACGGGATTCAGAAACGAAAGACCGGTTGTTTCGCACAAAAAGGCCCTTCGTAAAGATAAGATCAAGTCGTTTATCGCAGATTTCAAAGAAGAAGACGATGTCGTCGTGGACGTTAAAATCACGGGAAAAAACAAAGGCGGATTTATCGCCGAAAATAAAGAAGGCATCGAGTTTTTCCTCCCTCGTTCCCAAGCGGCGGTCAAAGACCTCAACACGCTTGTCGGAAAAAGCCTTAAAGTCAAAGTCATCAAAATCGACAACGAAACCGAATCGATTATTATTTCGCGTAAAAAATTCTTAGACGATGAACGTAAAAAACGTAAAGAGATCGTTCAAGAATTAATCGATCGCGACGAAGTCGTCGACGGAACGATTAAAAAAATCACGACTTACGGTATGTTCGTCGATGTCGGCGGAATCGACGGTTTGGTTCATTATAGCGAAATCAGTTATAAGGGTCCCGTCAATCCCGGAACGCTTTACAAAGAAGGCGAAGTCATTCCCGTTAAAGCGATCAAATACGATAAAGATAAACGTCATCTTTCCCTCTCCGTGAAAGCGGCAATGCCCGATCCTTGGGATGAGATCAAAGACGAGCTTGAAATCGGCGATTCGATTCAAGTCACGATCAGCAATATCGAACCATACGGCGCATTCGTCGATCTTGGAAACGATATTGAAGGCTTTTTGCACATCTCCGAAATTTCATGGGATAAAAACATCAAACATCCGCGCGATTATATCGAAGAGGGACAAGTGGTCGACGTCGAAGTGATCGAGATCGATGCAAAAGAGAGACGTTTACGCGTTTCTTTGAAAAACGTCCTTCCGAAACCTTTTAACGAATTTATGAAAAAATTTAAAGTCGGCGATATCGTTAAAGGCGAGATTACGACGATTACCAATTTCGGTGCGTTCGTTAAAATCGGCGGAATCGAAGGTCTTTTACATAATGAAGACGCTTCTTGGGATCGTAACAACAAATGCAAAGAACTTCTCAACGTCGGCGACGTCGTAGAAGTCAAAATCGTTAAAATCGACGAAGAAAACGAAAAAGTCTCGTTAAGCAAAAAAGAGTTGGAAGATTCTCCGATCCAACGCTATGCTAAATCGCACGAAAACGGCGATATCGTTCACGGCAAAATCCGAGATATTAAAGATTTCGGTATTTTCGTCGAGCTTGAAGAAAACGTTGATGCGTTGATTCGTAAAGAAGATTTAGGACAAGTGAGCGAAGCGGACTTAAAAGTCGGCGACGAAATTGAAGCGGCAATTACCTTTATTGACGATAAGAAAAACCGTATTCGTCTCTCCGTTCGACGCCTTTCAAAACTCAAAGAGAGAGAAGCGTTGAAAGAGATCAATAAAGAAGAAAAAATGACGCTTGGAGATATCTTAAAAGATCAATTGAAATAAGCGATGCAAAAACGAGTACTCGGCGGTATCTTTTTACTTCTTTTTTTAGGATTGGGAGCGTTCTTCTATACGCTCGTCACTCCTAAAATCGACGTGAAAGAGGATGCCGCTTCGTACGAGTCCGTCAAAAAACCCGTAGTAACGCCCGAATCTACGGAACGCGTTTGGGTTAAAGAGTTGGCGCAAAAAGATGCTAGGGAGTTTGTTTATCCCGTAAACGAACTTTTTATGCAAATTGATCAATTCGGATTAAAAGACGCTAAAGGTAAAAAAGCAAAATCGTTTCGATTGGTCATCGATCGCGCGGATCGATACTCGCTTTTTTGTATTATTCAGACATTGAACTCTTTACACCTTCCTTATATGGTGATCAAAGAGGGCAAAATCCCTACTATTTATTTGGAAGACAAGAGCGAAAAACAGTTGGAAAATGTTGTTTACGCGCTTGAAAAATACGATATTAAATCAAAAATTGTTGAGGTTTGGTTATGAAAAAGAAAAAAATTATTGTATGCGATGCTATCCATGAAAAGGGTTTCGACATCCTCTACGCCGAAAAAGATATCGATGTCGTCGATGCCGTTGCGTTACCCAAAGATGAATTGTTGAAAATTTTAGGCGATTGCGATGTTGCGATCACGCGAAGTTCTACCGACGTCGATGAAAAGTTTTTAAATGCCGCAAGCCAACTCAAAGCCGTCGTACGTGCAGGCGTAGGCGTCGATAACGTCGATCAAGAAGGCTGTAGTAGACGCGGTATTATCGCGATGAACGTTCCGACCGCTAATACGATTGCCGCCGTCGAATTGACGATGGCACATCTTTTAAGTTGCGCACGAAGTTTTACCAATGCCAATAATCACCTTAAAGTTGAGCGCGTATGGAATCGCGAAAAATGGTACGGTATAGAGTTATGCGAGAAAAAACTGGGTGTGATCGGTTTCGGTAATATCGGTAGTCGCGTAGCGATTCGTGCTAAAGCGTTCGGGATGAACATCGTCGCTTACGATCCATACATCTCTTCCGCCAAAGTTACCGATTTGGGCATGACGTATACGACCAATTTCGACGACATTTTAGCGTGTGATTTTATCACGATTCATACGCCGAAAAATAAAGAAACCGTCAATATGATCTCTTACGAAGAGATCGCAAAAATGAAAGACGGCGTACGTTTAGTCAATTGCGCACGCGGCGGACTCTATAACGAGCAGGCTCTTTACGATAATATTAAAAGCGGCAAGATCGCTTTTGCGGGCATCGACGTTTTCTCTAAAGAACCGGCAACCAATCATGCGTTGTTGGATTTGGAACATATTTGCGTTACACCGCATTTGGGTGCCAATACGCTTGAATCTCAAGAAAAAATCGCGATACAAGCAGCTGAAAATGCTATTAGTGCGGCACGCGGCATCAGTTATCCTAATGCGTTAAATCTTCCGATCAAAGCCGAAGATATTCCTTCCGCGTTAGAGCCTTACTTAGAACTCGTTCAAAAAATGGGATTTTTTGCGGCGCAACTCAATCGTTCGGCGATTAAAACGATTCGTTTGGAAGTCGAAGGCGATATTGCCACATACGGCAAGTCTCTTTTAACGTTCGGCGTCGTCGGAGCACTCAAAGAGACGAATGAAACGACGGTCAATTACGTTAATGCGGAATTCGTTGCGAAAGAAAAAGGCATCGAAAGCACCTTTGAAGCCGTCGGCAATACGAGCGGTTACAAAAACAGAGTTTCATTGATTTTAACGACCGAAAAAGATTCGATTCGCATCGACGGAACGGTTTTTGGAGACGACGAACAACGCATTACCGGTATCAACGGCTTCAAATTCGATTTTAAACCGAAAGGGAAAATGATTATTTTCAAAAATCACGACGTACCCGGCGTTATTGCCGAAATTACGGCTATTTTGGCGCAAGAAAAAATCAATATCGCCGACTTTAGACTCGGACGCGGTGCTAACCAATTTGCGATGGCTGCGATCTTGGTCGATACCGATATCGATAAAAAAATTATTGCCGAGCTGAACAATCTGACGACATGCGTGTGGGTTGAGTACGCGGTTTTATAACACCTTAAGGGATAGAACAATGGTATTACGAGAAAAATTTACGCCGATTTGCTTTTTATCCGCTTTAGGTGCCGGCGGACTTTCCGTTTCGTTTTTTATTTACTTGATGTTTATGATCCCGCACAAAGGCGTTGCGATGACGACCTTTGAATTTTTTTATCCGGCGTTGATCAAAGGCGACTGGCTCTCGTTCGTAGCGGGAGTCGCCGCTTTCGGTATCCTGTTTTTTGCGGGACTCCATTTTAAACTTCTGGTTTGGAACATCAAACAGTATCGACTCTTTAAACAAAGCGAGCGGTATCACGCGTTAATCGGCTCTAATGCGGAAGTGACCTTGATGACGCTTCCTTTGACGTTTACGATGTCTATTAACGTTTGTTTCGTTTTAGGCGCGCTTTTTGTTCCCGGTTTATGGAGTGTCGTCGAGTATCTTTTTCCCTTTGCGCTTTTAGGCTTTGCGGTATCGGGTTATTTTGCGTTGAAATTTTTTATCGACTATTTTACGCGTCTTATCATCAAAGGCGACTTTGATTTTACGCAAAACAATAGTCTGTCACAGATGATCTCTATTTTTGCATTTGCGATGGTTGCCGTCGGTTTTGCGGCACCCGGTGCAATGAGCCATCATCTGACGATTAACGCAATCGGTATTTTTTGTTCAATTTTTTTTAGTGCGATTGCGCTTTTATTGCTTCTGATTAAAATCGTTTTCGGCTTTCAAACGATGTTTGAAAAGGGGGTCTCCGCCGAAGCAAGTCCGTCTTTGTGGATTATGATCCCGATTTTGACGCTTTTGGGGATTACGTTTGTGCGTATCAGTTTTGGACTCGATCACCATTTCGACCAAAAAATTGCCAATGCTTCGATGTTTACGTTTACGAGTTTTGTCGTATCGTTGCAAATTATTTTTGGGCTGATCGGCTATAAAGTGATGAAAAGTATCGGCTATTTTGAAACGTATATCGCGTCTAATACGCTCTCTCCGAGTAGTTTTGCACTCATTTGTCCGGGCGTTGCGTTTATGGTGTTCGGGATGTTTTTTTTGCATACCGGTTTGGTCGCCAATAGCGTCGTCGAACAAAACTCCGTAGTTTATTTTATCGTGATGATGCCGTTCGTTTTTGTCCAAATGAAAACAATCGTCTATTTTTTCAAACTTAAAAAGAAATTTTTTTCTTAAACAACCTCTCTTAAGCGTATAGTGTGCAAGGCATACTATACGCAATTTCCTACTTGATTATTATTTGTTTCTAAAATAGTTTGCTTAATTTTTTTCGATAAATAAAGAGGCAAATAAAATGTGATACTATCCACGCTATCGTCTACAGATCGGTTGAGGGAGAAACTTATATGAAAATTATCGTGACCCTATGCATCTTCGCGGCGTATGCCTTCGCTGCTTCTGCTTTAAGTTTGGATGCGGCTATCGAAAAAGTAAAACACAACAACCTTGAAATCGATGCGGCGAAAATGGACGAACAGATCAAGGAACTTGAATACCAAATCGCTTCTTCGGCGCGTTACGGCTCTTTGGATTTTAATCAATACGCTCTACGCAGTAACGACGCTTTGAATGTTTTCGGCTATAAACTCCAATCGAGAGAAGCTTCGTTTGCGGATTTCGGATTTAAAGATTTTATTAAAAATCAAAGCGACCCTAACGTCGTGGATATACGCTCAGATGATTTAAACAATCCCAAAGACCGCAATCTTTTTTCGACTAACGTGACGTATACGATTCCGTTGTATACGGGCGGTAAAATCGAGCAGTATCGCAAAATGGCGCAAGCTTTGAAGGCATTAAGCACACTTTCCCGTGAAGAGTTGACGGTTCAAAAGATTGCGGAAGTCAAAAAAAGTTTTTATGCGCTGAGTTTGTTGAAAAATCATCTCTATCGTTTAGGACTAATCGCTCAAAACATCGAAAAACTCGAACAAAGAGCAGCGGCGATGCACGAAGAGGGGTATGCGAAAAAAGTGGATATTTTGGAAGTCCAAACCAAACGTGCCGATGTTGAGCGTTTGATCGAACAAACCAAGGCAAATGAAACCCTTTTGTACCATTACCTTTCGTTTCTTCTCAACGAAAATGTCGAATCGATTGCCGGAAATTACGAAGCCGAATTGCATCTTGAGACACCTTTAGAGACCATACTCAATGAAAACCGTACGATTAAGAAGGCCGAACAAAACGAGGCGGTTTCTAAAATGAACGTATCGTTACAGGAGAGTAGCTTCTTGCCTCAAATCGGAGCTTTTGTGCAATACGGCAGTAGCGACGATCGCTTGATGAACGATTTTTCGAGCCACGATGCCTATACCGTCGGCGTACAGATGAAATGGAACCTTTTTAACGGCGGTGCGGATAAAGCCGGACTCGAAAAAGCACGCGTGGGTACTATGAAAGCGGCTAGCGAAGCACGCTTGGCGAAAGAGACGATCGTGTGGCATATTCGACGGTTGCAAACACAATTGCACATGTACGAATACGAAATCGCAAGTCTTAAAAAAGAGGTTGAGCTTTCCCAAACGGTTTATGAAAATTACACCGGAAGGTATGAACAAAAGCTTTCTTCGATGAGCGACGTGATGGTGAAACAATCCGATGCGTTACGCGCGGTTATGAAGCTTCAAGAAGCGCAAAACGCACGGAACGACGTTATCTTCGAATTGGAAAAAATTGCCGCAAAGGAACTTCAGTGAAAACGATACGGTTAGGATATTGGGTATTCCCTTTGGTAGTATTGACGACGAGCGCGTCGAGTGCGGATTTAACGTTGAGCGCAAGCGTGGTATCGGATAACGAAAAAAGTATTACCAGTCGCTATATGGGATACGTGAAAGAAGTACGTGCCAAAGAGGGCGACGTGGTCAAAAGAGGCGATTTACTCTACAGTATCGATTCCAAAGAGATCGACACGGCATTGGCGCAAAGCGATTTAGCGATCGCTCAAGCGGAACTGTCGTATCAGATGTATCAAAGCCAATATACCAACGCCAAGCTGAACGTCGAGCGTCATCAACGTCTTTTAGCCAAAGATATGGTTTCCAAAGCGGAAGTGGAAAACTTGGAGCTTTCCGCTTCCAACCTCAAAGTCATGAGCGAAATCGCCCAAAAGCAGATCGCACAAGCCAAACAAAAACGCCAAGAAGTCTACAATCAGTACCGTTATCTCGATATTAAAGCACCCAACGACGGCGTCGTGATCGCTAAGCATATCGAAGCCGGAGAGATGGCGTTAGCGGGTGTTCCCGCCTTGGTTCTTTCGGATATTACGCATTTAAAAATCGTTGCGGAGATCGCCGAAAGTTATTTGAGTACGATTCAAATCGGGCAAAACGTTCGCGTGGAAATTCCGTCTATCGGATGCAAGAGCGAAGGAAAAATCGAGGCGATCGTACCGAGTTCCAATCCTATGACGCACGCGTTTAAACTCAAAACGTCGTTTACATGTCATGAAGCTCGCGCTTATCCGGGGATGTACGCGACGATTACCGTCGGTGAGCGCTAATGCGTACGTACAAAGAAAAATACCTTGCCGGTTTTTTGGCACGCCTTTTTTTGCACAATCCCTTAACGATGATTTTGGGCGTAACACTGATCGTTTTGGGCATTATCGCCCTTTTGATGATGCCCAGAGAAGAAGACCCTCAAATAGCGATTAGCGGGGGCGTCGTGATCGTGACGCTTCCGGGTGCCAGTGCCGCGGAAGTCGAACAAGTCGTCGTGCGCCCTTTGGAACGACGCATTAAAGAGATCAAAGGCGTGGAGCATATTTACGGTATTGCCAGCGACAACGTGGGCATCGTTAACGTTATGTACTATATCGGGGAGAACCGCGAAGCTTCCAATCTCAAACTCTACGACAAAGTGATGCAAAACCTCGATCAGCTACCAAGCGGGGCATCTTCTCCGTTAGTAAGACCGTTGGATATCGACATCGATATTCCGATTTTATCGGTTGCGTTTTATGCCAAAGCGGGACAAACAATCGATCCCGTACGTTTGTATCAAAAAGTCGAAGCGATTCGCAACGGTTTAGGGGATGTTCCCAACGTGGCAAAAACAGAGATTAAAGGCGAGCATAAAGAGCAATTTAACATCGAAGTCGATTTACGTAAATTAGCGGGCTATCGTTTGAGTATGGAACAAATCGTCGGTGCGCTTAACGGGCTTAGCATGCGCTTGCCGGAAGTGACGAACCATACGACAGAGGGCAAGCTTGTCGTTTTCGGTGTTAAAAACGTCTTAGAGAACGTCGAGGATATTCAAAATCTCATCGTTGCACACTACGGAGCTTCGGCGATTTACCTCAAAGACGTTGCAACGGTAAACTTAGGATATGACGTTCAAAATAAAAAGAGTGCCTTGATTAGCGTTCGGCAAAGCGACGGAACTTTGAGTCCGTTACACGAACAAGTGACCTTAAGTGTTTCCAAGCTCAAAGGCTCTAACGCCGTTTTGATCGCCCAAGACGTTTTAGCGCGTCTGGAAGCGCAACAACCTATGCTCGAGAAAGAGGGTATCGGTTATACCGTGACGCGCAATTACGGCGAACGTGCTAACGATGCGGTTAACGAGTTGGTCTTTCACTTGTTTATCTCTATCGTGATTATCGCTTTTTTGTTGATTTTTATTTTAGGTTGGAGGGAAGGGCTGATCGTCATTTTGACGGTTCCGGCGATTTTGTCGATTACGATTTTTATCGCCTACGTCAGCGGTCAAACGATCAATCGTATTACGCTTTTTGCCTTTTTATTGAGTCTTGGACTTTTGGTCGATGACGTGATCGTCGTCATCGAAAACATTCATCGTCATTTGCACGCTCAATCGGCGAAAGACAAACCGATGGACGATCTTTTGGTGGAAGCAACCGATGAAATCGGTGCACCGACCAATTTAGCGACGATCGCGATTATCTTGACGATGGTTCCGATGGCGTTTGTCGGGCAGATGATGGGCGAATTTATGAAGCCCATACCGCTGAACGTTCCGGTTGCCATGAGTGCTTCGCTCTTGATCGCTTATATCTTTACGCCCTTTTTGGCGCGTAGATTTTTGAAGAAAAAAGACGTAACCGAAGGGAAAAGCCATGATGCGACGCTTTGAGCAGTTTGTTTACGGTATCTTGTTAGTACCTCGAAAAAAACGTCTGGTGCTTTTGTTGACGCTTTTGGCGTTTATCCTCTCGGTGTTGATGTTTCCGAGTAAAATCGTTTTGGCAAAAATGTTGCCCGGAAAGAGTACCAATACCTTTTCGATCTACGTCGATTTACCCAACGGAAGTTCGTACGCACAGACGCAAAACGTCAATCAATGCATCGTTTCGATTTTACAAAAGGAAAAAGAGATTACGGATATCGAAGTGTTTAACGGCATGGGTTCGCCGTTGGATTATGCGGGACTCGTGAAAGGCTCGAGCTTTAAAAACGGTGAACATGTGAGCGAAATCGTCGTCAATTTGACCGATACGCATCAAAGAGAAGAAAAGTCTTACATGATGGTGCATCGTTTACGAGGGATTATTCAGCATACATGTGAGCCTTTGGTCGCGCAAACGTCGATTAAGATGGTCGAACAACCCGCAGGGCCTCCGACGCAAGCGGCGATCGTCGTTGAGCTTTACGGCGAAAATACCGAGCGTTTAAGTATGCTTGCCGAGGAGATTAAGACGGTTTTGGCGAAGACGAGCGATCTCAAAGACGTGGATATTATGCATGACGATATTTACCCTAAGCTTTCGCTTCGAATCGACCACGACAAAGCCGCACGCGCGAAACTGAGCATCGAGCGGATTCATCGGTTGCTTTACTTGGGCTTTGAGGGTATGAACGTGACGTATAAAAACCGTGCCGATTCACCGACGCAAATTCCGCTTTTTCTTGTCTTTAGCGACGTGTCTAAGAACTTGGCGCAGATGAGCAAAGAGGCGTTAAGTGCCAAACTCGCATCGTTGGTACTGACCAACGATGAAGGCTTGAGCGTACCTTTGAGCGAAGTCGTTCGCGTCGAAGAAGTGCTCTCGACGCCGACGGTTTTGTCGAAAAATCTCCAAAAAATGGTTAGCATCGTAGCCGAAGCGGATTTGGTATCGCAGGTCTATCCGCTTTTGGAAGCGCGAAGCGCGATGAAAGAGCACTTTCAAGCGCGTTACGACGTCAGCGGTACGCATCTGTTCGATTTGCGGCTCAAAGACAAGCAAAACGGCGAAGTGTACGATCTGGTGTGGGACGGGGAGATGAAAGTGACGATGGATACGTTTCGCGATTTAGGCGGTGCTTTTATCGCGGCGTTGGTTCTGATCTTTTTACTGATGGTCGTTTATTATAAAAGCTTTGTACTCTCCGGAATCGTGCTATTGGGGAGTTTTCTCTCTATTATCGGCGTGATCGTCGGGCATTGGATTATGGATCTATTCTCGCACGGTACGTTCTTTTTAACGGCGACGTCGTTGATAGGTTTCATCTCGCTGATGGGGATTAGTTCGCGTAACGCATTGCTGTTGATCGATTTTTCGAAAGCGATGATCGCGCACGGTATGGCGAAAAAAGAGGCAATCGCCCATGCAAGTGCTACGCGTGCTAAACCGATCATGCTCACGGCGGCGGCGATTATTTTGGCGAGTACGTTGCTGGCGGCGGATCCGATTTTCGGAGGATTGGGCGTTGCTTTGATTTTTGGAACGATTGCGGCGGTCGTCGCTTCGTTGATCGTCGTTCCCGTTTTGTTGGATAATACACACTCTCTTTAATCCTTACATGTAAAACGGTTTTTAGCGTTTTACATGTAAGACTCTTTTTCGTGTCGAAGCAATCAGGCGTAAAAGGCGATAGACGAACAGTCGTTTATTCATGAGTCCGATTTTACGGCAACGCGTATCGCGTAAACATTCAAATACTTCTTCAAGAGCCACTTTCTCACTGACCGTCAAGTTTGTCATACCGTTCCTTTTTGCCCGTCGTTAATTTTCCGAACCAGTCTAATAATATCTTCATCCTTTAGCATCCCGAGCATATTAAATACGACGGGAATCCCAAGAGGCGCGCTACTTCCGAGTCTCCACTCCTGATAGGTGCGCATGGAAATGCCGCACGTTTCCGCCATTTTTTTCTGAGAAATTTTCTTCCCCATATTTTCGGCTTCGACGGCATTGTGCAAAAGATTGATGATATCGCTTGTTTTCATCTTATTATAATACAAATTAACGTATTAAATATTCATTAAAATATATAAAACATACTATTTAATTTATTATTTAATCAAAATAATAGATATTTAATTCTTTAAAACAAATAAAAAATACATAAAAAAGAAATATATATACAATATAATGTATAAAAAATAACGATTTTGTAGTCGTGCTTTTTTTCGCTATAATGGCAAAAACTAAAAATTAGGAGAATGTATGGCCTCTATCTCTATGGGCGACTTAAAAAAAGGATTGAAGATCGAACTTAACGGTGTTCCTTACAAAATCGTGGAGTACCAACACGTCAAGCCGGGTAAAGGCGCGGCGTTCGTTCGTTGTAAAATTAAATCGTTTTTAGACGGCAAAGTGATTGAAAAAACGTTTCATGCGGGCGATAAATGCGAAACGCCTCACTTGGAAGATAAAATTATGCAGTTTTTATACGACGACGGCGAATTTTTACAGTTTATGGACAGCGTCAGTTACGAGCAAATCGCGTTAACGCATGACCAAGTCGGCGATGCGGCGGATTGGATTATCGACGGAATGAACGTGGATATGTTGTACCACAACGGCAAACCCATCAGCGTGGAAGCTCCGCAATTCGTTGAACTCAAAATCGTAGAGACGCCGCCGAACTTTAAAGGCGATACGCAAGGCGGTAAAAAACCGGCAACGCTTGAGAGCGGCGCGGTCGTTCAAGTACCTTTCCACGTCGTCGAGGGTGACGTCATCAAAGTCGACACCGTACGCGGCGAATACTTAGAAAAAGTCAAATAACTTCTCCATCGGCATAGCGTCATCGGCGTTATGCCTCCTCTTTTCGTGCTATAATTTTTCCCAAGACCATTAGGAGAAAAAGATGCACAAAAATGTTTTAATTCCCTTAGCTGAAGGTTTCGAAGAAATAGAAGCCGTTACCCTCGTCGATATTTTACGTAGAGCCGACGTTAACGTCGTAACGGTCTCATTGCATACAAGCTTACATGTCAAAGGTGCGCACGCAATTAGCGTGGTTGCGGATGCTTTTTTAAGCGAACAAAATCCCGAATATTTCGATATGATCGTTTTACCAGGTGGCCTTCCGGGAGCTACCAATTTAGCTGCCGACGCAACCGTTCAGCATTGGCTTCAAACGTTTGACGCGCAAGGTAAAGAGATTGCCGCCATATGCGCCGCTCCGTATGCCCTTTATACCGCCGGCGTTTTAAAAGAACGCTTTACATGTTATCCCGATTTTCACTCCCGCATTCCTCAAAAAGGGTACGATGCGACGGAAAAAGTTGTTCAGAGTATGAACGTTACGACTTCTCAAGGTCCCTCTACCGCTATGGATTTTGCGCTTACGCTGGTAGAAAAACTCTGCTCAAAAAGAGTCGTAGACGAACTTCGCGAAGCGTTATTGCTCGCATAGCATATCTTTCAAGGCAACGAGATTGCATTTTTTGCGTATCTCGTTGTTGTTTATTTCTTTCAAAATAGAACGCATCAAATTAGCAAAATCCCCATAGTATAGAGCCTTTAACAAGCATAGTTTAAGGATTAGGATTATAAGATTGCTCATTTTATCGGGCTAAGGAGTTAAGATGTTTGCGACGATTCGAAGCAAATTGGTAGTCTTACTGGTTGTTCTGACTGTAGGATTTATTATTTTAGGTTATCAAATTATTAAGTCTAATAACGACGGAAAAATGACGGCAACACGTCTTTCTATGCTGGGTGACGTTGAAACGTCTCTTGCTACCTGTATGATGGAATTACGCGGGTTTCAACTTTTGGGAAAGCAACAACAACTGAAGAATTTAGAACTTAATTACAAAGATCTTTTAGAAAGTCTTGCTCATTTAAAAACGATTTTGCTCTCTATTCATAATCAAGAAGCGTTGGTTAAACTTGAAGCGGATATTCAAAAATGGTATACGTTAAATACCCCGCGTTTGGAAATCCTTAAAAAATACGGTACGCAAGTCAACGATCCTCGCTTTAGCCAAGAACACGCTGAAGAGTATACACTGCTAACGCGCTTAACCAAAGAGTCTGCCGTTTTATTTGAAGGTATTAGTAAAGATGCGAACAGTCTGGAAGAGGGGGTTCTCAAAGCCAATTTTGAACGTTTGGACAGTACGAAAATTTTCTCGGAAGCCACTTTGGTTGCCGTTTCGCTCTTTGCGTTGGGACTTTGTTTTTTTATTATCCGCTCGATCAACCAATCGATCGAAAAAACCAAAGAGGGGATCGGGTTTATTCGTACGAACAAATCGCTCGTTTCGCGCATCGATAGCGGCAATCAAGATGAGATGAACGATATTGCGCAGATGCAAAACGAACTTCTTTCGGATATTAACGCCGCGATTAACAACGCGAAAACGAACGCTCTTGAAAACGCTTCGGTTGCCGAGGAACTTTCCAGCACGAGTTTGCAGATCGGTAAACGTGCGGAAGAAGAGGCGAGTGCTCTTAAAGAGGCGGTTTTTGAAGCGCAAAAAGTGGCAAGGGAAATCGTCGAAACCAACGACGACGTCCAGACCGTGAAAAACGTAACGACGACGGCACAAAACAGTCTTTTGAAAGCACAGTCCGTATTGCAAGAAACGTTAGGTCATTTAGAGCAAACGGTTCAGGCCGAAATGCAGATCAACGATCGACTCAATCAACTCTCTCAAGACGCCGGACAAGTCAAAAGCGTCTTGGACGTCATCGGCGATATTGCCGATCAAACCAACCTTCTAGCCCTCAATGCCGCGATCGAAGCCGCACGTGCGGGTGAGCACGGACGCGGTTTTGCCGTCGTGGCTGATGAGGTTCGAAAACTGGCCGAACGTACGCAAAAAAGTTTGATCGAAACCAATGCGACGATTAACGTCATCGTTCAAGCAATCGGCGACATTAGCGGTCAGATGAACCATAATGCCGAGCGCATCGGAACGCTCAGTACCTACTCCAACAACGTCAGCGCGCAAACGGTAGACGCGGTATCGCTTTTGGGGCAAAGCGTGGAAGCGACCGATCGCGTGGTCGTGAAGTCCAAACAAAACGTCGAGCGTATTCAAAGCGTGATTATCCAAAAAATCGAAACCATTAACGCTCTTTCAAGTTCCAATGCCAGAAGTGTCGAAGAAATCGCCTCTGCCGCGGAGCATTTAGCGCGCTTATCCGACAATCTCAGTGCCATGCTTGCCGAGTTTAAAACCGCGTAAGCTTTTACATGTAAGAAGTGCTTGCCGCTTCTTACGTCTTCTCTTTGTAGTGGAGTTTTAATCCCTCGCTGCTCATCACGAAACCTTCGATAACGATTTTGCCCTCATGCACCATTTTATGATGTTTGGCGCAGAGCGGGATGAGGTTGTAGCGGTGATTTTGGTGAAAATGCTCGATGTTGCCATGCTCATCCGCACTCTCTTGGGCTTTGATGTGGTGGACCTCTTCGACGTACTCGTCGCAGAGTGCGCATTTTGCCAGATAGAGGTTTTTATTGTATTTGCTACGTTTTTTCTGTTTTAACAGTTCGACTTCGCCCAATTCGTTTGCCAATCGGTTGCGAATTTCGTAAGCGGTTTTAATAAAATCGGCGTCCATATGAAGCGATTTGGCAAATTCCAAACCGTAGAGCGAGCTGCCGCTACCGATTTCCAACTTGCGGTTGTACAGAAGCGTATCGTGCTCTTCATCGTAGCTCACGCCTAAATGCAGGGCGATCACGTTTTTAAGCGCACCGATGATCGTCAGTCGGGTGAGTTGATGCAAATGCGTGGCAAATACGAACGCGGAGCCTAGAACGTGCATTTTTTGAATGCTGCTTGCCACGATGGCGAGGGCCGATTCGGTTTCGGTTCCGTGACTGATTTCATCACCCAAAACGAGCGAGTAGGGCGTGGCGCGATTGAAAATATTTTTGAGCTCCAACATCTCCACCGTAAACGTCGAAAGCCCTTTATAGAGATTGTCGTGGCTCATGATGCGCGTAAAAATCTTATCAAAAACGTTAAAACGCATCGAAGCGCAAGGAACGAAAAAGCCCGATTGCGCCATAATGACGGCAATGCCTAAACTTTTCATCAAGGATGATTTACCGCTAGAATTGATCCCGTAAAGCAAAATGCCCTGTACCGCATCGCTCGAACATGCTTCGATGGTGACGTGATCGTGCATGATCGAAGGGGTGATCGAGCCTAAAAAAAGATCGTTGGGAATGAAGATGCCGTTTTCTTCGCGCGATTCGATCAAAGGATGGCGAAGCCCCACGACTTCGATAAAGCGGTTTTTCTCTTGCATCGGTAATACTTCGGGACGCACGTAGTTGTATAAAACGGCGCATTTGGCGTTACTGAGCGCGACGTCGAGGGTTCCGACAAAAGAGATGAGATGCTCCAAACTTAAGGCGTAATGGGTCTCGATCTTTTCGAGTATTTCATCATAGCGTTGTTTAACCAAGGCGATCATTTGAACATTGTTTAGCGTGATTTCGTGGGAGATTTCTTCGATCAAAGAGGCGGAGATCTTGACGCTGTTTTTCAGTCGGCGAAACGTAAAATCTTTGAAAAAGTAGTGTTGCTCGCCTATCGTGATAAAACTTTGCATCAGTTTGTCTTCGATGAGGGCAAAACGGTTTTTACTGATCGAAATATAATGCCCCTCGCTCTCCAACCATTCGATGCTTAAGGTCGTTCGTTGGCTTTCGTCGAAGAAACTTTCGATATGTTCGGCGATACGTTCGAGTGCTTGCATGCGCTCGCATTTGGTTTGTTCGATTTTGTCGATTTGCGGAAAAACACCGTTTTGAAAAAGGTTTTCATTGATCTGGTCTTTGCGAAATTTCGCGCACACGTCCAGCACGAAAGTTTTTTGAAGCATGCAAAGCAGGGCTTCGCTTTCGTCAAAAAGGTTTTTCGGAATGGCCATTTTTTTGAGTTCGGCTTCTTGTAAAATGCTTAAAAGCGACTCTAAGGAAGTGGCAAGATAGGCAAGCTCCAAAGGGTGTAGTTTTTTGAGCGCGATGCGTCTTAAAATGCGCTCCAAATCGTACACTTGTTTCAATGCGATTTCAAATTTTTTATAATCGTTCATCAGTTGCGCGCTCAAATCAAAACGCTCTTGAAGCGTTTTAAGATCGCAGATAGGATTTAAAAGACGCTCTTTTAAAAGCCGTTTACCGATGGCGGTGGAGGTTTGATCGATTAAGCTCAGCAACGTCATTTCGGAGGGATTGCGCGAAATGATCCCCAGTTGCTCCAGCGCATTATTGCCGATGTAAAGGTAGCGGCTGTTTCCAAGCAGGAGCGGTCGGCTCATCTTTTCGATAATGCCGGCGTCATGTTCGATAATAAAGTCGCATAAAATTGCCAACGATTCGCTGGCGTAAGGATAGCGTTCGATGTCGAGGTACTCGATGGGCGAGAGCAAAGAACGAATCGCATAAATGCGTCCGAAAAGTTCGTTTTGATAGGCGACTTTCAGGCGTTGGTTATTGAAGCTGTGAGAGACGCCGGAGGTGATTTCAAGGTAGTTTTTGACCCACTCTTTATCGATGCTTTCGGTATTGAACGTGAGAACGATTTCAGACGTTTTGTAGGTTTGAAGCAGGTTAAAGATTTCATCGAGCGCATAGGTTTTGTCTTCTCTCGTACCGTGCACTTCGTTGATAACGGTTTTGCCCGTACTGACGTCGATCGCGCTGTAGCCGACGGAATAAATCTGGTGGTTGCAGTCGATCAGCAAGGAGACGAGATAGTTTTCGCTCGATTCCATCACGTAATCAAAATTGGTTCCGGGGCTGATGATATTGGAGATGTAGCGTTTGACGTGCGGCGGCTCTCCTTTTTGGCGGACCAACACGATCGTGTATTTTTTGGCTTGCACCAAACGGCTCAAATAGCGATCGAGCGAAACGGCGGGAATGCCCGCAAGCAGGGGATTTTGGACGGAATTTTCTAAAATAGATTTGTTTTTGCGCGTCAGCTGGATATTGAGAAGTTCGCTCACTTCTTTGGCTTTGCCGATTTGGTGGGTTTCGTTGTTCACTTCGTAAGTTTCGAAAAAAGAGCCGATTTCCATAAAAACAATCGTATTTTTGCCGTATTTTTCCTCAAAAAAGAGTTGAAGATCAAAATAAATTTCGGTCAGTAACTTCTCTTTGGAGCAAAGTAATTGTGCAATATTTTCAAGCATTCGTATCGTTTCCGTCTCTTTAGAATGGCTAGATTATAGCGCAGGAAAGCATAAAGTTTGGTTTGTCGCAAGGCGTTTTAAGGTACAATAAAAGGACATTTCGTAAAGGATCATTGATGGAGATTGAAATTTCAACCCCCGCACTTTTATTTCCCGCCGTTTCGCTTCTTTTGCTGGCGTATACCAACCGTTTTTTAGCCGTTGCGCAACTGGTAAGGATGTTGCATCGACAATCTTCCGAGCGGGAAAACTGTGAAGAGTACAAACAGATTCAAAGTCTCAAACACCGTTTGGAGTTGACCAAATGGATGCAATTTTTCGGCGTGCTTTCCATCTTGTTGTGTACTTTTTCGATGTTTGATCTTTTCTTGGGCATTTTGGAGTTAGGGAAAAAAATCTTTGGCTTGAGCCTGATTTCAATGTGTATTTCGCTGTTTATCTCGCTTTGGGAAGTGATGATTTCGACCAAAGCACTGAATATGGAACTCAGCGATATGCGAAGCCGTTGCCGATCAAGCGAGCAAGCATGAATCGCTACCTCCTCGTCGGCGAAAAAAATCGTCTCAAAATTAACCGCTACACCGACAACGGCGTTTATCTGATCTGTGAAGACCAAGACGAAGTTTTGCTTCCCAACCAATACGTCTCTTACGCGATGAAAGAGGGCGACGAGATCGATGTTTTTGTCTATTTTGACTCCGAAGACCGCATCGTAGCGTCAACGGTGTTTCCCAAAGCGATGCTCGATCAGTTCGGTTGTTTCGAAGTCGTAGACGTAACGCCTTTCGGCGCATTTTTAGACTGGGGATTGCCTAAAGATTTGTTGATTCCCAAGGCGTTGCAGAAATTTCCGTTTTACGTCGGTATGAAAGTCATCGTGCAGGTCAGTTTAGACGATGAAACGGGACGCATCATCGCAACGCAAAAGTACAACGATTTTTTGAAAAAAGATTTAAGTGCGCTCAAACTCAACCAAGAAGTGAAGCTTTTGGTACGCGAACGAACGCCTCTTGGCTTTAAAGTGATTGTCGACAACCTTTACGACGGACTCATCTTTCACAACGAGATTTTTGAGACGATCGACGTGGGCGATGAAAAAACGGGTTACGTTAAAACCCTGCGCAAAGACGGTAAACTCGACATTGTATTGCGCCCCATCGGCGATAAAAGCGACGAAGTCGCCGCGGCTAAAATCGTGGAAATGTTACGTGCGATCGGCGGAGCGTGCGAGATGAATTATAAAAGCGCGCCCGAGGAGATTTCGCAACGCTTTGGACTCAGCCGCAAAGCCTATAAACGAGCGCTCACGAAACTGATTGAGGCGCACAAACTTGAAGTCAACGAGAAAGGGATGCGTCTTTTATGAGCCGTGTCGCTATTATCGGAGCGGGAGCATCGGGACTGGTGTGCGCGATCGAAGCGGCGCGAAAAGGTTTACATGTTACGCTCTTTGAGAAAAACGCTAAAGTCGGACGCAAAATTTTAGCGACGGGCAACGGTAAGTGTAATATTTCCAATGAAAAGATCAGCCTTGAGCGTTACCACGGCGAATCTGTGAACTTTGCCAAAGAGGCGTTACGACGTTTTGACACGCTTACATGTAAAGCTTTTTTTCGCTCCTTAGGGTTGGAAATACGCGAAGGCGAAGAGGGCAGGCTCTACCCGATGAGCCATCAAGCCTCCAGCGTGGTGGATATGCTGTTGCATGAAGTGCGATCGTTACATGTCAACGTTTTACTGGACTCCGAAGTCACCAAAATCGAGACAAAAGATGCCGCATTTGTTTTACATGTCAATGCGCAAACGTATGTTTTCGATGCTTGCGTGATCGCGACGGGAAGCGTTGCGATGCCAAATCTCGGCAGCTCCGATAGCGGGTACCGTTTTGCTCAAAGCTTGGGGCATAGCGTCATTGCGCCGTATCCTTCGTTGGTGCAGTTTGTGTGCGACGAGCCGCATCTGAGAGAGGTGAGCGGCGTGAAAATGGACGCGAACGTTGAGCTGTACGTCGAGCATCAAAAATGCCAAAGCGTGCAGGGCGATCTGCTCTTTACCGCCTACGGACTCTCGGGTTCGACGATTTTAGATCTAAGCCGCAACGCTTCTCATGCGTCGGTTCATCATCAATCCGTGCATGTCATGCTCGATCTTTTGCCCGATCTTTCACGCGAAGCTCTAAGCTCCTTGCTTCAAAAAAGGCTGAGCGTTGCCAAAGACAAATCGCTTGCATTGTGGCTGGAGGGATTGATCCCTAAAAAATTAGCCCATTTTATCATCGACTATACGAAAATAACGCATCTCAAAGAAGCTTCGTCTTTGGGGACGAAGGAGATCAAAAAGATCGTCTTCGCTTTGAAGGCACTGCGTTTACATGTCAAAGCAACCAAAGGATTTGAAAGTGCGGAAGTGTGTGCCGGCGGCGTGGACGTCAGAGAAATCGATGCTAAAACGTTACGGTCGAAAACGATCGAAAACCTCTATTTTTGCGGCGAAGTATTGGATATCGACGGCGATTGCGGAGGGTTTAACCTTCATTTTGCGTGGGCTAGCGGGTATCTTGCGGGGCAAAGTTTGAAGTAGTGCGACGATGAAACGTTCTTTAAAGAGGCATCAAAGTCGTTTGCTCAAAGTAGCTTCTTTTTTTCTTCTTACCTTAAGCTCCGAAAAGTACAATAACAGCCGTAAAAGTAGTCTATTTTGCGTTCATCGACGGTGTGAAAAGAGGCCTCTTCGTGATACATAACGACAATCGTTTCCGTAAAATCAAAAACAGTATTTTAACCCGAGTGATCCTCTTTATTTGCGTTATGATCGTCATCGGCGGATGCGTGCGCTACTATTTTTCCTACCATCTGATTCATTCTAACCTGTTTAATATCGTTTCGATCCACCAAGAAGCCCTTGCGAAGGAAGCCGCAAAAGAGATCGTGCATGATTTGGACGTTCGAAAGCAGTTTCTCGAAAAAGCGCTCTCTTCGCTTTCGTTAGCGTTGCTTGACGATCCGAAGAATCTGGAAAAACGGCTTCACGACATGCATACCTTCAATCCGCTTTTTTCGGCCGCTTTACTGATCATCGATCCTTCGGGAACATTGATCGCCAAAAGCGGCACGGAATATCAAACGGACGAACACGCTTATGCCCAAGAGGTTTTTTTTAAGAGCGTTCTCGAAGAGGGAAAGCTGATCGAAATGCCTTTTATAAGCCCGCTTTCCAAAAAGTTGATTTTCCCGATCTCTTTAGCGATGAAAGACGAGACGGGCAAAATCCGTGCCGTTATAACGGGGCTTACCTATTATGAGGGTTCTGATTTTTTCGATCGCGTTTTAAACGGTCACATCGGGCAAACGGGCAATTTTTTACTGATTGATGCAAAACGCCGCGTTTTTATCGCGGCAACGCAAAAAGAGCTGATTCTCAAACCCACGCCTCCAAAGGGTAAAAATAGCTTGCACGACAAAGCGATAGAGGGATTTAGAGGAAGCGGTATCACGCTCAATACGAACGGCGTGGAGGAGTTATCCGCCGTCGCGTCGATCCCGAATACGGACTGGTTTGTCGTCTCTCGTATTCAGACGAAAGAGGCGTTTGCTATGGAAGAAAACATTCAAAAGACCCTTATCCGAGCCCAAACCGTTAGCCTGATCGTCGTTCCTCTTATCTTATTCGCTTTTTTGTTTTTCTTTTTTAAGCCTTTACGAACGTCCGCATTACTTGCCGATAAAATGTCCTTAGGCGTAGTGCCTCTGACGCCTTTGCCGATTGCGCGCATGGATGAAGTCGGGTCTTTGACGGCGGCGTTCAATCGATTGATGGCGATGCTTTTAGCCAGTCAAAAAGAGCTCAAAGAGATTGCTCATTACGACTATCTGACCAAACTTCCTAATCGCTTTTTAATGCTTGAGCGACTGGAGGGAGCACTTGCGAGGTGCGCACGAAACGATACGCGTCTGGCGTTACTGTTTATGGATTTGGACGGTTTTAAAGAGATTAACGATACCTTGGGACACGATGCGGGCGATCAGGCGTTGGTGGAAGTCGCAAAGCGTTTTTCCGCATTGCTACGTCGTAACGACACGCTAGCGCGCATCGGCGGCGACGAATTCGTCATTTTACTGTGCGATCTCGATCGCGACGTAAGCACGGCAAGCGATGCGGCAAATTTTGTTGCGCAAAAATGCATCGAAGCGTTAAAAGAGCCTTTTGTTTTCAAAAAAGAGGCGAAGATGTTAGGCGTCTCCATCGGTATGGCGATCGGGGATAAGGAAAGTACGCTTGATGCGTTGATGGTTGAGGCGGATACGAAAATGTACCAAATGAAAAAACGATCGAATATCGTTTGATAAAGCCGTAAAAAGAGGTACCATGCGCATAAGCGGTTTTCTCGTATCTTTAGGACTCATCGCTTGGGGATGCGGTTGTGCGACCCAACCGACGTTGATAAGCACGCTTCAAACTCCCTCGTTTCGACCGGAGACGTTTGTTTCGAGTCTTGTGCCGATGAAAGCACTCTACCGTCACGACGACGTTGCTTCGCAAGAGCCTCTTTGGGTGGTCATAGAAGGCGACGGACATGCATGGAAAAATGCATCGACTCCCTCCTCAAATCCTACGCCGCACGATCCCGTCGGCTGGAAAATCGCGACGCAAATCGATGCTAAAAACGTTCTTTATTTGGCACGTCCGTGTCAGTATTTAGACGATGAAGAACGCAAGGCATGCCGGCTCGAAGATTGGACGGCGGGAAGGTTTGCTTCCCAATGGGTCGAGGCGATGAATGATGCGATCGATGTGTTTAAAACGCGCGGCGGCGATCGTGAAATCATTCTCGTAGGGTATTCAGGCGGCGGAACGATGGCGGCGTTGATCGCCGCAAGACGAAGCGACGTTAGCCTGTTGATCGGCGTTGCATCGCCTTTAGACGTTCACGCGTGGAGTTCTTATCATCGCGTTTCGCCGCTTGTGCAGTCGCTCGATCCTCAAAACGAGCGAGCCAAACTCTCTTTGATCCCGCAAATCTATGTCATGGGAAAAAACGATACGGTCGTTCCGCCTTTTTTAATCCGCGATTTTACGGCGTCGTACGAAAATCCTTCCTATGTGCGTATTATCGAAGTCGAGGCAGACCATACGATGCGTCTGCCTCTGAATCTTGCGGAGATTAGAACGTCATTTTTAAACTCAATTGATGCGCGAGGTAATCCTCTTTAACCTCAAGCGTATAACCGATGCGCATCGTATTTTCTTTATCGCGTAAAAATTCGTATGCAAGATCGAGTTGTATCGCGTCTTTGGGAGCTTCCGCATTGGTGAGATTAAACGTTGACGCGCTATTGAGAAAGCCCGCCGTCGTGGTTGCTTCGTCGGCAAATTCATGCAAGTAGCGAAGCCCGACAAGGTAGCTTGCGTTTTGAGCGTCGCGGTATGCGTATTCGGTACCGACGATACTTTTGATCGAGGAGGCATCGCCGGAGGCTACATGTAAAGCTCCGGTGCCTCCTTTTTCATCGTAGCTTTGCGTTTGATTGTAGGTATATTGCGCTCCGATTAGAGGCTTAAACCCGCCTTGTAACGGAAAGCCGATTTCGGCTAATGCACCTAAAGCATAACCGTTGTAGGAGCTCTTTTCGCTTTCGTCAAATCCGGAGTACGAGACGACGCGCTTAGCGTTATAGCGGTTAAACGTTCCGATCAACGCGCTGTTTAACGTGTAAGCGGTTTGGTTTTGATTGTAGTATACGCCTACGTGAAATGAGTTGACGGTCGTATTGTCGCCTTGAGCATCGTCTCTTCCGTAGTTTTTCGCTCCCGTATACCCTCCCGAAAAGCCCAACAGTTCGTTGGAAGAGAGTTCACGTTCGTAACCGAGGGCAACACCCGCCGCATCGATGCGGTATCCGTCGGCGCCTTTATAGCTTTTTTGTTTGGCGGTATTGCCTAAAAGTTCCATCCAGTACGTTCCCTCGGTATCGTCACCCGCGGAAAGTCCGCTTTGCGTCGGCGACGAAGTTCCGTTCATACGGTGCGTAAATGCTCCGAAAATCGTATTTTGCGCGACGTTAACCGTTTGTAAAAGGCTATTGTTCGTTGCGGGGCTCAGCTGTTTGATCGCTCCTTGAATCTCTTCGGACGAAGAGAGTGCATAAAGGCTTGTCACAAGAGATGAAGAACTTTGCGTGTCTAGAGCGTTCAGTAACGCTTTGTCGTTTGTGCTCATCGTTCCGACGAGCGTAGCGTCGTAGCTTGAGGTTAAAATGAGATCGTTACCCGTTTGGCTGAGTGAAAAATTGACCAGCGCGGAGGTATCGAGAATGCTTAACTTCGAAACGTCGGTCGTGAGCGTTCCTGCCGAAACGATCGTTGATTCTAACCCGTTGGCGACGCTGTTGACGATGACGGGCTTGATAATCGTACCGTCGGCTAACGTAACGGTTCCGGAATATCTTAACGTCTCGGCACTCGTTCCGCTCAGTCGGGTTTCAAGGATCGCACCGCTTTGCGTCGTAAGGTTTTCAAATCCGCTGATAGTGCTACGTACACTGAGCGTTTGGGCGTTTCCTAAGACGATCGTATCGTTTCCGCTTCCGCCTACGATCGTTCCGTTAATGCTTCCGCCCAAGAGCGAAAGCGTATCGTCGCCGCTTCCCATATCGACGGCCAAACCGTTTTGTCCCGTAATCGTCCCGTAATTGGTAAGGCTATCGTTACCGGCACCCGTTTGAATCGCCGCACCCGCGGTAGTGCTTGAAAGCTCGTCGACCAAAACGGCACTGCTCCCGCCGATAATCACGCCCGTAGCGTTATTGACGATTACGTCGTCGTAATTTCCGACCAATCCGATCGCCGCTTTGGTCGCGCCTTGAATCGTACCGCTATTGGTAATCGTCGCGACTCCTCCCGTTGCGGTTGACGTTCCTCTGCCCATTACCGTACCGTTTGCACCGTCGTCGATGAGAATACCGACCGACTCTCCGTAAATCGTAGCCCCCGCATGATTGGTAATCGTACCGCCGCCTGCGGCAATTCCTTCCGCACCGTTAGGATTTCCGCTTGAATCTACGCCGCCGGCACCCAACCCTTGAATCGTTCCGTAATTGACGATCGTCGCTATTCCGTCGATATCGACCCCGTCGCCGTCGCCGTTATCCGCCGTTGACGTTCCGCCGTTACTCGCCGAGTGATCGTACGCATTGCCCGCTCCCGCGTAAGCTCCCGTAATCGTTCCGTAGTTAATGACCGTGCCCGTACCGTCGCTTCCGACACCTGAGCCGTTATTGCCGATGATCGTGCCGCCCTCATAGTTGGTAACGCTGACTTCCGTATCGGCGGTAATGCCGTGTCTTGGACCGCTAATGGTTCCGTAATTCTCAATCGAAACGCCCGTGCTGTCTTGCACGTCGATACCGTCTTGCGCTTTGGCTTCATTGGTACATGTACCGGTACATTTGGTGTTGACCGTTCCCGTTGAGATAATCGTTCCGTAGTTGATAATGCTCATGTTGTCGCCGGGGCGAAGGGCATCGTCTCCGTCGGCTCGAATCAGTGCGGAAGTGTTGGTAGAAGAGCCGTTGATAACGCTACTGCCGCTTGCGGTAATGGACGTTAAATCCAAGGCTTGTCCGATGCCCGCACTCGTTCCCTTTTGCCAAATCGTGCCTTGATTGTTAAGAAGAATACCGGCCGTGCCTTTACCGACTTTCATAACGTCATCGCCAACCGCGCTAATCGTACCGTAGTTATCGATCGTTAAAATAGCACCGGCGGTGTTATCGTAAATTGCTCTTCCCGTTCCCGTTTGTGCGATCAACCCGTTGTTGGTAATCGTCGCATCGCCTATAATCGTCACGGCGACGCTCGAACCCGAAACACTTAAAATACCCGTTGACGTCAATGTCCCCGTTTGCGCGTCGGTGAGCGTTTTTGCGGAAGTAACGTTGGCGTCGTCGATGGAAAAACTGTTCGCGGTAACGGCCGCCATCACATTGATGGAAAGCGTTAATGAGAGTAATGCGTAGTGACTGTAGCGAATCATAGAAATGCCCCTTTACGTAATCGAATGATATTTACCGATAATCCTAAAAAAAGAGTATTACCGTTTCATTACGATCAAGGGGCAGGAGAAGAACGATCAATCCTTATGTTCGGGTTGCTTCATAATCATATAGATAATAAACGCAAACAACGCAATCGTTATAACCGTAAACAGCAAGGAAAACGTTTTGACGACGACGTAAGCGACGATGAGGATCGAAAGCATCGTCGGGACTTCGTTATAGGCGCGGAAGAACTTACCGCTACGTCGACATGTCTCTTTTTCAAGCGCGACGCGGTAGTATTCAAGCGAAAACGAATACGCGCTTAAGATAAGGGCGACGACGATTTTGGCATAAATCCATGCTCCCGATTCTAATAAAACGGGATTGACGATCAGCATCGCCGCTCCACTGAAAATCGTTGCCCAAAATGCCGGAAGACCGATGTACTTGTAGACTTTATACTCTTGAATTTTGACGACTTCGACGAACTCTTTTTTGTGCGAATGCTCGACGTGATAGACAAAAAGGCGCGGTAGATAAAACAACATCGCCATCCATGACATAAACGACATAACGTGAAACGTTAAAATCCAACTGTAATATTCCATACGTTGTCCTTTCGTAAGTTTTGGCGAAAGTATAACACGCTATCTCTAACATATAGTAAATAATATCTATTTTTTATTTTATATTAAGAAACTTAACAGCACTCCAACTCGGCTTGCTCCATCAAGACGATCCCTTTTTCAAAATCGTACTCTTCAAACAATGCCGAAAGGTAAAAGACGTGGGAGCAAATATGGTACAAAATATCTTTAGAGTCTTTTTTGGCAAATACCGCCTTATAGTCTTTGGGAATCAACGTTTCAAAACGCACCCATAACTCGTTTTTAGCTTCGGGATGCAAAGCAAAAAGCTCATACATCGCATCTAAAACAAAAACCGCATTTTCGTAACAGTCGATGTTGTGAAAACTGACATACCGATCGCGAACTTCTTCGGTCATTTTTTCGCCTTTTTAGCTCGCTTTTGCATATTGCGTTCCTTCCTATTTAAGTGACATGTAGATTTTGTGTTAAGCCAAAAATATTAAGGCGAATTATTTTCCAAGCGGCGTAGGTTCGTCGAAAAAGTAGCCTTGAAAGTAGTCGATGCCCAACTCTTTACATGTAAGATAAATCTCTTCGCTGGCGACGAATTCGGCGACGGTTTTCATACCGACTTTTTGCGCAAAAGCGATCATCGCTTCGACGACGGCTTTATGCGTAGCGTCTTTGTGAATGTTCTTAATCAGCGAACCGTCGATTTTAATAAAGTCGGCTTTGAGCTTGACGAGGTATTCGAAATTGGAATAGCCCGTTCCGAAGTCGTCGATGGCGATTTTGACGCCTTGACTTTTGAGAAGACTCAAAAACGAAAGAACTTCGGCATGGTTTTCAATGCCTTCGCCCTCGGTAATTTCGACGATCAATCGATCGGTGACGCCGAATTCGTACATCTTTTCCAGTAAAAAATCAACCCTTTCTTGATCTAAGATATCGTCCAGCGTAAGATTGATCGAAAATTCCGTCGGTTTATCGGCAAAAAAGGCAAACGCCTTTTGAATGACGATTTTCGTGATAGCACCGTAGAGATTAGCGCGTTTGGCATGGTGCAAAAATAAAAACGGCGAAATGATTTCCGCATTGGGAAGCTTAAGCCGTACCAAACACTCGACTTTGGGCATTTTACCGCCGACGATGCTTTGGGCAAAGACTTCGAAGCGATCTTTTTTCAATGCGTCGCGGATCGTTTTTTCCCATGCTATTTCGCTACGAGCCGTGGATTGCGGGTTGCAAAGCGTGGGAGAGGCGGCGTCGTAGACCATCAAATCTTTTCCGATGCGTTTGGCTTGCTTGATGGCAAATTCGGCATGCAAAAAAAGATCGGTATAGCCGATAGCCACGCCGATACGCAGCGGTGCGTAAATTTTTTCGTTTTCAACGTTGATCGGCGAATAACCGAAATACCATAAACACGATTCAACGGTTTGGATAAAGTGTTCTTTGTCGATCTCTTTTCCCGCTAAAATCGCAAATTCGTCGCCGCCGAGATGAAAAACGCCGGCATGCGCAAAACGTTTTTGAATTCTTTGCGAGATCGTTTTAAGTATCTGATCGCCGACGGTATAGCCGAACGAGTGGTTGAAATTCCAAAAACCGTTGACGTTTAAAAGGGCAAGCTTATTGGCGGTCGAGTTAGCAAGCGTATTGATAAAACGTCTACGATCGGGGAGTTGGGTTAAGGGATGAATGCGTCCGTAACGCAATTCGTATCGAATCTCTTTGTTTCGCATCGGGCGTTACTTCTTAGCGTTCAAGCGAAGCCGCAATAAAATCGTCGACGCGTTTGGTATAGATCAACTCTTTGCCCAAAAGCGCGTTAATGTCTTTGTGGCTCATCGGCTCTTGCACGAGTGCTACGACGGTTCCAAGCGAAGCGGCTTTGTCTAAAAAGGCTTGGGCTTGCGGGCAAGAGTCGTCACGTTTGGTCGAGCAAACGGCCATAAACGGCATTCGTTTTGCCAAGAGTTGATGGTAGGGAGAGAGGGCTTGCCAATACGCGGGGTTATCGCCAAACGCTCGATCGTAAAGGCGCAAGTGTTTGGAGTTCATTAAACTCGGCGTATCTAAAACGGCACTATCAAGCGAGACGGCGGCTTTGGGCGGCGTGATCGCATAGGTTTTATAAAGCGCGTCGCTTGAGGCAAGCATTGCGATGAGGTGAGCTCCGGCAGAATGTCCCATGAGGACGACTTTGTTTTTGTCGCCGCCGTATTTCTCGGCATTGGCTTGAAAGTAGCCTAACGCTTTGGCGACGGATTTGAGCTGATCGTTCACGGGAGTCGCCGGAAGCATCGGATAGTTAACGGAAACAAGGAGGTATCCTTTTTGTTCGACCCAATAAGCAACTTTATTTTCGATCACGTTTTGGTAGCTTTTATCACCGATCATCCACGCTCCACCGTGTACCATAAAAATCACGGGCAGAGAAGCTAAAGGCGTCGTATGCGTCGGGGCATAAACATCAAAGCGTTCTTTAGGATGTTTGCCGTAAGCGACGTCGGAGATCCGTTTGACATGTGAAGAGATGCGCGCTCCTCTTTCATCTTCGCCTTCTAAATCCGAATGATCGCGTAACATACCTGCCGACATACCGACTATCAGCAAACATACGATTAAGCCTATACGTATCATCTTCGTCTCCTTGGATAAAATGATGTTAAAAAGCTCGTAAATACGACGGTTCGATTAATGACGTTTTCCCTTGCGCTTTTGCGGCGTAGAAGAGAAAGTTAGGATTGCGTAAGAGTTCTCTTCCGTAAGCGACCAAATCGCAAAATTCTTCTTCCAAAAGCATTTCGCCTTCCTCAACCCGCGTAATCAATCCGACCGCAATCGTCGGAATGGAGGCTTTTGTGCGAATCTCTTTCGCATAAGCGGCTTGATACAAAGGTTTGAGCGGGGGCATCAAAGGTTGGCTTTCATGATTGCCTCCGGCGGAGACGTGGATCATCGAGACGCCGACGGATTTGAGTTTCAACGCCAATGCTTCGCTGTCCGCAATCGTCCAGCCGTTCTCGATCCACTCGTCGGCGGAGAGACGTACGACGAGCGGCAAACGCGTTGCTTGAAGAATGTCTTGCGAAATTTCGCACACCAGAGCGCATCGTTTTTCAAAACTTCCGCCGTAAACGTCGGTACGAGTGTTCGTCAGCAAAGAGAGAAACTCAAAAAGCAAATAGCCGTGCGCGGCATGAAGTTCTACGATGTCGTATCCGGCTTTTTCGGCACGAAGAGCGGCGTGTACGAAACGGACTTTGATCTCTGCAATTTCCTCGAGGCTCAGGGCATGCGGACGTTGAAAGGGTGCGTCGGAGCTAAAGGGAAGGGCGGAGGGTGCGACGGGAATCGAAACGGTGCACGTACTTTTGCGTCCGGCGTGGGCAAGTTGCACCGCCGCTTTCGCACCGTAAGCATGACACTGTTTGACCAATGCCGCATGCCCCGCGATGTGCGCGTCGTCCCACAATCCCAAATCGCGCATGCTAATACGACCTCTGGGTTCCACCGCGGTCGCTTCGACGACGATAAGACCGACGCCGCCGATGGCACGCGCAGCGTAATGGGCGAGGTGAAAGTCGTTCACGCAAGCGTCGATGTCGGCTTTGTACATGCACATCGGCGGCATAACGACGCGGTTTTTAAGCGTCAGATCGGCTAAACGATACGGACTCAATAATCGGCTCATAACGACTCCTTGGATGAGATAAGTTCATCGGTGCTCCAACCGCCGCCCAATGCTTTAAAGAGTTCGGATTGTGCGATGAGAAGGGCTTGCTCGGTCACGATCAATGTGAGCGATCCGCTCAAAACGTTTTTGCGTGCGTCGATCACTTCCAGCGGATTGGCGACGCCGCGATCGAAGCGTTTTTGCGTAAGAGCTAAAACGTTTCGATAGGCGTTGAGTTCTTCCTCTTGAAGAGCGTATTGGCGACGAAGCGTTTGCATTTTCGCTAAGGCGTCGTAGACCTCTTTATAGGCTTTTTTCACGGTTTGTTCGTATCCGACGAGAGCGGTTTGAAGATCGGTTTTTGAGATCGAAACGCGTTGTTCGATCCGACCGAAATCAAAAATAGGAACGCTAAGTCCGGGGGCAAGACTCCATTTGTTTGCGGAAGATTGCAAAATGTTGCCGAGGCTTTCGCTTTGTTGTCCGTAGCTTCCGGTAAGGCTAAAGTTCGGGAAATAGGCACTTTTTTCAACGCCGATCAGGGCATTTTTACTTTTAAGCGTTTGCAAGGCTTCGGCAATATCGGGACGATGTTCCAAAAGCAAAGACGGAACACCCTTTGGAATCGAGAGAGCTTTAGGAAGCGCGGGCGATAAGGTATAAGGCTCTTGCATCGCTTTAGGCGAAGCACCGATTAAAATACCCAATGCGTTTTGTTGCAAAGCGTAACTTTGCGTTAGGGTTTCATAGGCGGCTTGGGCGTTATGCAATTGCGCTAGGGTTTGCTGTGCGAGTACGTCGCTGATCGTACCTGCTCGGGATTGTTTGGCGCGAAGATCGTATGCCGCTTGGTAGGTTTGTACGGTTTGCGCTAAAACGTCTAAACGCATACGAAGCGAAACAAGCGTGACGTAGGCACTAAAGACGTCATGGATCAGCGTATTGCGTACGGTTTCGCGTGCGGCTTGGCTTGCCAAATAACTCGACCAGTTTGCTTCGCTTTGTAAGGAAAGCTTGCCCCATAGGTCGATTTCGTAAGAGAGTGTGCCGTTGAAAGCTTTTTCGTCGTAGCGTGCACGGTTGTGTTGGTAGGTTTCGTCGCTCGTTTTTTGGCGCGAAACGCTTGCGTTGGCATTGAGGCTCGGCATTTCGTTTGCTTCGCTTAATCCGAAAGTTTGACGTGCTTTAAGGACTTTGAGTGCCGAAAGTTTTAAGTCGTCGCTTTGCGTTAAGGCTCGATCAATGAGTACGTTTAAGGCGTCATCGTTAAACGTTTTCCACCATGTCTGATCGACATGCACTTCCTCTTCGCGTATGGTTTGGGGCTCTTCGATCGAAGGAACGTTGAGCTCGGGAGCCAACGAACAACCGCCAAAGAGTATCCCAAGAAGTGTTAAACTCAAAGGAACGAAACGCATTAGCGTGCCGCCTCGTTAATAATATGATCGACTTTGACGGGCATATCGTTTTTAATACGGAAAAAATTGTTGACGACGACGAGATCGCCTTCTTTGAGTCCGCTTTCGACGATAGCGTCGTTTCCGCTGTTCTCCGCAATCGTGATAGCGCGCGTGGACGCTTTGCCCTCTTGTACGACAAAAACGCTTGCCCCAAGAGGTGTTTGAAGAACGGCTTTTTGCGGTACTTTAATCACGTTTGTGCGTACCAAACCGATCAGCGAAATCTTTACAAACTGGTTGGGAAGGAGCTCTTTGTGATCATTTTTAAACGTGGCTCTGGCTTTGAGCGAACCGGTTTTTGCATTGAGCGAGTTGTCGAAAAAATCGACCGTTCCAATCTCTTTTGACGGGTGTTCTCCTACGATCAGAGAGGCTTTGATTTTACCGTCGGCGGGTTTTGCCCACGAGCCGTTTTTAATAGCGTATTTTTGACGCATAAGGTCGCTATCGGGAAGGGAAAACTCTACATGTAAAGGCGAAATTTGCGTGATGTCGATCAACGGCGTTCCATCCGTTACTAAAGAGCCTACATCGATCAATTTAAGCCCCGTCATACCGCTGATAGGAGCTTTGATGGTCGTACGATCAAAGGCGATCGCCGCACTTTGAAGCACGGCTTCGGCACTTTTAAGAGCGGCTTTGGCACTCTCAAAGGCAAAATAAGCGGTGTCTTTTTCTTGTTCGCTTGAAGCACCCGTTTCAAAAAGGGCTTGAATACGCTCCCAATCCTTGCGTGTTTTATGTTCTTGTACGCTTGCGTTCGCGACGCTTGCTTTGGCTTGGTTGAGCGCGGCTTCGTAAGTATCCGATTCGATTTTGTAAAGGACGTCGCCCTCTTTAACGAAATCGCCTTCGTTAAAAAACTTTTTAAGCAATACTCCGTTGGCTCTGGCTTTAAGCGTCACGCTTTGCGCGCTGATCGTTTTGGCGGGATAGACTAGCGTAATCGCTTCTTCTTGAGGTTTTAAAATACGATATACGTCTACCAAAGGCGATGCGGCGGAAGGGGGTGTTTTTGCCTCTTGTGCGGCAAGCGAGGCGATGAGGCAAAAAAGAACGAAAAAAAGCCGTCGGGGCAAATCGAAAAACGTCATGCAAAGTCCTTATGCGTTATACAAAAAATGACATGGTCTCTTATTGTAGCGTAGCGACGGTTAATGAAGCGTAAATTGATTCAAAAAGGAGAGGATTGAAGATACTCAGAAAACTTTAATCTGCTTCGCAAAAGAAAATGTTACAATGCTCAACGAGAATTATGTGGATTGAAAGGATTTTTTCACGATGCAGATGAAAGGAAATGAAATCGTATTGGACGATACGACCTTATTGGTTTCCGAAACGGACGCGAAAGGGCATATCGTCTTTGCCGATAAAGCGTTTGTAAGCGTTTCGGGTTACTCTTTGGAAGAACTGATCGGACAGCCGCACAACATTATTCGCCACCCCGATATGCCCAAAGCCGCATTTAAAGAGCTCTGGGAGACGATCAAACAGGGAAACGTATGGCAAGGTTTTGTGAAAAACAGTGCAAAAAACGGACAGCATTATTGGGTTTTTGCAACCATCTTTCCGTTTGGAAGAGAGCATTATCTTTCCGTACGTAAAAAAGCCTTTCCCGATGAAATTGAAAAATACGAAGCACTGTACCGAAAGATGCGAGAGCAGGAGCGAAGAGCATGAAAAAGTTCAGTATTCAGTTTAAAGTGACACTACTGGTCATCGCCGCTTTGCTCGTTACCGCCGTCGTTTCAACCTGCGTGAGTGCTTTTTTGATGTACCAAGAAGAGGGTACTCGCCTTGAAAATACCCGTTCGATTATGACGCGCGACAAAGTCGAGGCTCTTAGCGATAAAACCAAGATTGCGTATCAGGTTCTTACCATTGTTTATCAAGAGCTTCAAAACGAGACGCATAAAGACGATCCAAGCGTTATTGCGGCGTATCAAACCAAAGCGAAAGAGGCGGTTAAACGGTTGCGTTTCGGGGAAGACGGTTACTTTTGGATTAACGATTTAACGCCGAAGATGGTCATGCATCCGATCAAACCGGCGTTAGACGGAAGTAATTTAAGTCAGTCAAAAGATCCTACGGGTAAATTTTTGTTTAACGAAATGGTCGAAGTAGCCAAAAAAGAGGGCAAAGGCGTTGTTCATTACATGTGGGAAAAACCGGGTTTTAACAAACCGCAAGCCAAGATTTCTTACGTCGAATTGTTTGCCCCATGGCAATGGATTATCGGAACCGGTGTTTATGCCGACGATATCGATTTACTCGTTACGAAAGAAAAACAGGTCTTAGACGCAGCCCTTAAGTCGATGGTCTTGCAAAATAGCCTGATTCTGATTGCTATCGTCGTATTTTTCTCTTTTTTAACGCGATTTTTTAGCGAAAAACTGATCGGAAAGCGTATGCGCAATCTTAAACGCTACGTTGAAGATTTTGCCCTCTACGTGACGAATAAGAAAAATATGATCGACTATCGTTTGGAAGAGGATACGGACGATGAGATCGGTTCGACGATCAAAGTTATCGATACGACGTTTAAAGAGTTTGAAAAATTACGATTGGACGACATACGCGTCGTGGGCGAAGTGTTGATTATTTGTTCCAAAATGTCAAGCGGCTTTATGGAAAATAAAACCTCGTACGTTTCATCGAACTTTCTCACCAACCGTCTCTCTTATGAAATCGACGCAATGATCGCTAAAGTCAATGAAGTGATGAACGCGACGTTGGCATCGTTAAAAAATTTCCAAAACGGCGATTTTAGCCGACCGATTTCTATCGTGACGGACGGAGATCTTAAAGAGTTGGTCGAGGGCGTTAATGTACTCGGAAACGCTTTAGCGCAGATGATTCGCGAAAATGAAGAGCAAAGCGGTAAAATTCAAGCCAATGCTCAAAAACTTTCCGATTCGGTTGCGACGATTAAAAACGAACCGTTGAGCGATTTGAACCGTATCGTGAAAAAGACGACGGCGTCGATGCAACAAATGGGAAGCGTTCAACAGCATTTGGCGGAAACGCTCACGACATTGACGCACAATGCCAAAGAGGCGAGCGATATTTTAAATCTGATCGGCGATATTGCAGACCAAACCAATTTATTGGCACTTAATGCCGCCATTGAAGCGGCACGTGCAGGCGAACACGGACGAGGATTCGCGGTTGTTGCCGATAATATTCGAGAACTTGCCGATAAAACCAACCATTCGCTCTCTCAAATTCAAGCGACCATCAACGTGATCGTCGGCGGTATCGTCGACAGTTCGGCTAAAATGAGTACGAATGCCAAAGAGATGAGTTCGTTAACGCATGACGTCGAAGAGATTGAAGAAAAAACGGGCGATATCTTAAAAATTATGGGACAGTTGGGTTAATGTTTCAACGATCTCTCCGATATAGTTTACGGGGCAAATTTTTGCAAGGAGATGGAAGATGAACACCATCGACACGTCATCGTATGCATCGGGGCTCGTAACGACGCAAAGTCAAACGAGTACGTCCGCTACGAAAAGCAATAGTACGACAAGTAACGATACGACGTCTAGCATGCCGGTCGATACCGTAGAGATTTCCGATGAAGCTAAAGCGTTGGCCGCAACGAGCGAAAGCAGTACGACATCCAGCGATAGCTCGACCGGTTCGTCTGAAAGTGACCGTTCCGGCGGTAGCACCCAAAGCGGGGGCTTGAGTGCCGCTTCCGGAGCGAGTAGTGCTTCGACGAATAATAGCGATAGCATTCAAGAGCAAATTGAAGCGTTAAAAGAAAAGATCGCCGCGTTGGAAAAAGAGATCGCCGCAGCCGAAAAAAAATCGAGTGACGATGCCCAAAACGTTCAAGAGGTACAGACCAAACAAACAATGCTCGTCTCGTATCAAGCGCAACTGGTAGCTTTGGAAGCACAAGCTGCAAAAACATCCGCCTAACTCCTTTTTGGCTTGGGGTAACGCTTTACATGTAAGCTTACATGTAAAGCGTTAAAGGCACTTCTTACACCCTCTTAAGTCCGTTTTTGTTACAATCAAAGAAATCACATTGAACAGAAGACGACATGAGCGAAATAGCGTATACCCATCTCCATTTACACACCGAATATTCTTTATTGGACGGTGCCAATAAAATAGGCAAACTTGCCAAAAAACTCAAATCCCAAGGCGTTACCTCGGCGGCGATTACCGATCACGGCAATATGTTCGGTGCGATCGATTTTTACCAAACGATGCGCAAAGAGGGTATTAAACCTATCATCGGAATGGAAGCCTATATTCACAACCAAGAAGAGATCGGCGACAAATCCACCAAACAGCGTTTTCACCTCTGTTTATACGCCAAAAACGAAGTCGGCTATAAAAATTTGATGTACCTCTCCTCGATGAGCTACATCAAAGGATTTTACTACTATCCGCGCATCAACAAACAGCTCTTACGCGAGCACTCCGAAGGACTGGTCTGCTCGGGCGCATGTTTGCAGGGTGAAGTCAACTGGCATCTTAACTTAAACAACAAACGCAACGTGCAATTCGGTGCGAAAGGCTACGAAAAAGCCAAAGAGATCGCCTTAGAATATAAGGAAATTTTCGGGGACGATTTTTACCTTGAGATCATGCGCCACGGTATTACCGATCAGCTTTTTATCGACGATGCTATTTTACGTATCGCTAAAGAGACGGGCATTAAACTCATTGCAACCAACGATACGCACTATCTGGAGCAAGACGATGCCGAAGCGCACGAAGCGTTTATGTGTATTGCTATGAACAAAGAATTTGACGATCCGAATCGTCTTCGCCACTCCGTGCATGAATTTTACGTCAAATCGCCCGCGCAAATGAGTGATTTGTTCGCAGATATTCCCGAAGCGATCGCAAACACGCAAGAGATCGTCGAAAAATGCAATTTGGAGATTAAGCTGGGCAATCCCACGCCGCCGAAATTTAAATTTACCAAAGAGTATGCGGCGCGCGAAGGATTGCATTTTGAAACCGACGATGAATTTTTTGCCTACAAATGTCGCGAAGGACTTGAAAAAAGGCTCGTCTACGTCGATGAGAGCAAACACGAGGCATACCGCGCACGTTTAGAGCGAGAGATCGGCGTTATTTGCGGTATGAAATTTCCGGGCTACATGCTCATCGTTTGGGATTTTATCCGTGAAGCCAAGAGTCGAGGCGTTCCGGTAGGACCCGGACGGGGTTCTGCGGCGGGAAGTTTGGTTGCGTTTAGCTTGTTTATCACCGACCTTGATCCGATGCCTTACAACTTGCTTTTTGAGCGATTTTTGAATCCGGAACGTATCAGCATGCCGGATATCGACGTGGATTTTTGCCAAAGCAGACGCGGCGAGATCATCGACTACGTCGTTGAAAAATACGGACGCTATAACGTTGCGCAAGTGATTACCTTCGGTAAACTGTTAGCCAAGGGCGTTATTCGCGACGTTGCGAGAGTTTTGGCGATTCCTTACGCCGAAGCCGATGCGATGGCAAAACTGATTCCCGACGAATTGGGTATTACCTTAAACGGCAAAGGCGTGGAAGGCGAAGAGGGCTATAAAGCGGGTGCGTATCAAAAAGAGCCGAAACTGCGTGAGTTGATTGAACGCGATCCGAGAATGAAACGGGTATGGAAATTTGCGCTAGCCCTTGAAGGCTTAAATAGAAACTCGGGCATGCACGCGGCGGGTGTCGTCATCAGCGACGAAGAGTTGTGGCATAAAACACCCCTGTATCAGCCCTCCGGCGAAGACCATCTGGTGACGCAGTATTCGCTCAACTACCTTGAGGACGTCGATCTTATCAAGTTCGACTTTTTGGGTCTGAAGACCCTGACCGTCATCGACAATGCGCTGAAACTGATCAAAGCGCGTTATAACCAAGAGATCAACTTTAACGCGATCGATCTTAATGATCCTAACGTGTACGATCTGATTCAAAGCGGTGAAACGGTAGGACTTTTCCAAATCGAATCGGACGGTATGCAATCGCTTAATGCCCGTCTTAAACCGAGCACCTTTGAAGATCTAATCGCGGTGTTGGCATTGTATCGTCCGGGACCGATGGAATCGGGCATGTTGGACGACTTTATCGATCGTAAGCACGGACGCAAAGAAGTGACCTACTTTTTTGACGAGTTTACCAAACCGTTGCAACCGATTTTGGAACCGACCTACGGCGTTATCGTCTATCAAGAACAGGTTATGCAGATCGTTCAAGCCATCGGCGGATTTAGCCTCGGCGAAGCGGACTTGATTCGTCGTGCGATGGGTAAGAAAAAGATCGATTATATGAAACAAAAAGCCGAAGAGTTTGCCGACGGTGCCGTCAGACAAGGCTTAGGACGCGACCATGCGATCGAACTTTTCGGACTGATCGAAAAATTTGCCGGATACGGTTTTAACAAATCGCACTCGGCGGCGTACGCCCTTGTAACGTTTCAGACGGCATATTTAAAATTTTATTATCCGCAAGAGTTTATGGCGGCACTTTTGACCTCAGAGCAGGACAACACCGATAAGATCGTCAAGTATATCGATGAGGTCAAACGTTTGGGGCTTAAACTTCTACCGCCGTCTATTCAACACTCTTTGGTTGAATTTAGCGCCATTACCGACACCGACGGGCAAGAGGCTATTTTATTCGGCTTAGGCGCGATTAAGGGCGTGGGTAATGCCGCCATCGGCAAAATTTTAGAAGCCAGAGAACAATCGTTGTTTGCCGATATGAGCGATTTTATCTCGCGTATCGACAGCTCTAAAGTCAATAAAAAAGTTTTAGAATCGTTTATCAAATCGGGAAGTTTTGATAGTTTCGGCTATTCAAGACGTGCACTTTTAGAAAATATCGATGCTATTATCGATGCGAGTGCGGAGTGCAATCGTGCGAAAAAAATGGCGGAATACTCCTTATTCGGGGATGCCGAAGAGATGGTTTCGGTACAAGTGAATATTGAAAATTCTGCGGAATTTGATTCGAAAGTGTTGTTGGACTTGGAAAAAGAGACCATCGGTTTTTACATTTCAGGGCATCCGCTCGATGCTTTTCGTGCACAGATCGACGAGATGAACTACACGCTTTCAAGCCAAATCGATCAGATCGAAAATGCCAGCAAAGCTCTTTTGATCGGAAAAGTAGAGGGTATTACCGAAAAAATCAGCAAAAAAGGCAATAAATTCGGCATCGTTTCGTTGATGGATTTTCACGGAAGTATGGAATTGACCGTTTTTGAAAAACAACTTGAGATTTTAAATAAAATGGATTTAGACGCTCCTTTGTGTTTCAAAGTCGAAATATCCAACGACGAGCAAGGCGTAAAGACCCGCGTTTTAAAGATTATGGATTTGAGTGAGGCTAAAAAAGAGAAAGTCGAAACGAAAGTTATCGAAATTCCTTTAGAGCCCAAAGTCGTCGCCGTCGATTTATGCGACGACGAAGAGGTTCTCGAACAGCTCTACCGAGCGGTGCGAGAAAGCGGAGGAAGAAGGGCATTGCATCTGGTGATTACTTCAAAGCTCCAAGACGTTTACATCGAAACGACGTTCGGCGTAGACGATAGCTTGGATGAAAAAGTCGCTTCGATGTTACATGTAAGGGTTCTCAGTTAGTTTTTAGCGAGGAAGCTTAATCAAAAATCGTTTAGGCTGATCGAGCAATTCGATCTTGCCGCCGTGGGCTTGCACGATTTGCAACGAAAGCGCAAGTCCCAAGCCGTTACCTTTGGTTTTCGTCGTTTTGAAAGGCTCGAAAAGAATATTTTTATTTTCAACGGCTTTGCCGTCGTCTTGAACGACGAGGACGTTAAACGCCTCTTCTTGCCTAAACGAAAGCATCACGTTACCGTTTTCTTGATCGCTCTCTTCGATCGCATCGATCGCATTGAAGATAAAATTTTGGACGACCAAGTTTAAAAGCTCGAAATCGGCTTTGATTTCGACATGCGCCAGCGCGTAATGAAAGGTGACCTCTTTCGTGTAGGAGTAGTGTGAAATAGCCTGTTCGCACTCTTTAATGAAACGATCGAGGTAAAATGCGCTGGGGTTGATTTGCACCCCTTTGGTAAACAAAAGCGTCGCCTTAATAATGCGTTCGACGCGCCAAATCGCTTTTTTGATTTCACTGACCAGCGGTTTTACGCTCGGATCGACTTTTTTGAGCAAAGTCGAGGCAAGCAAAGAGACCGAACCGATGGGGTTTCGGATTTCATGTGAAAGATGGGCGGCGACTTGACCCATGGAAACCAAACGTTCTTGACGTTTACCTTCCGTAATATCCGTTGCCGTGATAATTTTTTTGTCGCCTTGACGCACGCTTTTGATGAGGTAATTTTTTCCTTCCGATTCGATCTCTTCGCTGACATGTAGATCGTTAAATTTTTCTAACAGATGCTCCACGTTTTTGGCTTCGCTGTTTTGTAAAAAGAGCGTACCGTTTTGATCGAAAACCCATAAGGCGTTGGGTTGCACCTCGATGATTTGCAAGATCATCTCTTGCAACGCATTGTAAGAATCGCCGAGCTTTTTATACTCCTCCTCGATAACGTACGTTTGGTTAATGAGGTCTTCCAAACCTTGTTTGAAGAGCTCTTTTTCTTTTGCGCTGAGGCTATTGAGTAAGGTTTCGTCTATCATTCGTCCGATCCATTAAGATGCATAGAGATTTTAAACGCTATAATACCCAAAAAAGTTTTGGAAAAAGCCGTGCAAGCGATACGTAAAAATATTATTTGCGATAAACATATTCTCTATTTTGATTACACCGCATCGGGGCAAGCCTATAAACCGATTGAACAACAGATGCAAGAAATCCTCAAAACCTATGCCAATACCCATTCGGAAGTCTCTTCAAGTGCGCTTAAAACGGCAGAATATTATGCTAAAGCCAGAAGCGATTTGAAAAAAGCGTTGGCGATCGATGAACGATTTTACCTTTTCCCGTGTGGAACGGGTGCAACCGGAGCGATCAAAAAATTTCAAGAGCTGATGGGTTTGTATATCCCTCCGCGTACCTTAAAACGATACGGAACAAAGCCGAAAAATCTTCCCGTCGTGTTCGTCGGACCTTATGAGCATCACTCTAACGAGCTTAGTTTCCGAGAAGGTTTGTGCGAGGTCGTGCGCATTCCTCTCGATACGGACGAGAAGATTGATATCGAGTACCTCGAAGCGCAATTAGAACGCTACAAAAAACGTGAGATTATCGCTTCGTTTTCGGTTGCTTCCAACGTGACGGGCATTATGAGCGATTATCGCACGATTTATACGCTCGTCAAACGCTACAAAGGTATCGTTTGTTTAGATGCGGCGGCAGCTTCGCCTTATATCAATATAGATTGCAATTATTACGATGCACTTTTTCTCTCTCCGCATAAACTCTTGGGCGGCGTAGGATCGTGCGGTCTTTTGGTTATGAAAAAAGAGCTTTGTACCGAAACGAAACCGACGTTTGCAGGCGGAGGGACGGTTGCATACGTCTCTCGCGTTTCACATAACTTTTTAAGCGACCTCGAAGTCATCGAAGATGCGGGAACACCGGCAATTTTACAATTGATTAAAGCTTCTTTGGCGTACAACTTGCGTAATGAAATCGGCCTTGAAAAAATTCATGCGATCGAAGAAGAGTTAAAATTCTATTTCGGCTCGCGTCTGAGAGCGATTGAGGGCGTTAAACTGTATTGCAAATATTCGCAAGAAAAGTTACCGATTTTTTCGCTGAATTTTGAAGGGATTAATCCTTACGATATTTCACACTACCTTTCCGAACATTTCGGGATTCAAACCCGAGCCGGATGCTCGTGTGCGGGACCTTACGGGCATGACTTACTTCATCTCAAAGATGGACAAAGCTTTGAAGAAAAACCGGGCTGGCTACGCATCTCCATTCATTTTACGCATACGAAAAAAGAGATCGATTTTCTCTTAACGGCGATTCAAAAAACACTTCAAGCATTGCGCCCGTCCGTTAGCTTAAAATAGCTTCAAGGAGCGGTGCAATTAAAACGTTGAAAATACCGGTTAGAACCATGACCAATGCGGCGATGGTTCCGACCTCGTTATCCAATTCGTAAGCTTTGCTTGAACCAGCAACATGCGCGGCTAAACCGAACGAAGCTCCCATGGAGAGTTTGGATTTAAGCGGCAACCAATAAAGAGCCAGTTGACCGAACGACGCACCGAAGATTCCCGTTAAAATTACAAAAAGAGCCGTGAGTTCCGGAACGCCGCCGATTTCTCCCGAAATCACCATCGCAAAAGGCGTACTGATAGAGCGTGGAAGCAGGCTCAAGCGTAACGTCTCGTCAATGCCGACCGCCGAAGCCAAAAACCATGCCGAAGCGATCGAAAGAATTGAGCCGAAAACGACCCCGATACTGAGCGTTTTCCAATATAAAACGATGATATTTCTTCTTCGATAGATCGGTATCGCAAATGCAACCGTCGCCGGTCCTAAAAGAGCCATTAGCCAGTGGGTTCCTCGAATATAAACGTTGTAATTGGTATGCGATAAAAGCGTAATGACGATGAGCAAAATCGGCGTAATAATAATCGGCGTCGTCCACCACTTTTTGTAACGACGATGAAAACGCTTGGAGAGCAGATACAATCCTATCGTAACAAAAGACCATATGAGTGTTACTTCTGCCGCCATTAGCCAAGGACGGTAATGTAAAAAAAGCTCAAAATTCATTGTTTCTTCTCGGGTTTAGACTGTTTTTCCAATTGATAAAAACTGAAATCGACGATAATCGCCGTGCCGATAATGACGATCATCGTTCCGACGATAATAATCGCGAGTATTTTTAATCCCGTCCAGCCGAAGAACTCTTGATGGTTAAGGACGGCAGGCACCGCGGGAATAAAAAAAAGCAGCATTTCGGCTAAAAACCATTCCGCCCCGAGAGCCAAAGAGCGAATACTCAAGAGATTGAAATAGAGTAATGCCAGTACTAAGACCAATCCTATAACGCCTCCGGGAATCGGCATACGGCTTAAAAGCGATATCTCTTGCGCGATAAACCATAAAAACGTAATGAGGGCTATTTGTAAAATACGGCTTTTGTGGAAAGTCCGTTTAATCAGAATCGAAAGTTTTTTAAACGTATAAGGAAGCATGATGAAGAATTTTTACCTAAAAGCATTGATAGCGTTACTCAATCGAATCGGTCGGAAGAAACGCAAAGAGAGAAATTCACATGAGAAAAGACAAGAATGCATTGTATAACCAAACCTAAAATTTGACGAATTATACTCCGATTTGCATTAACACAAAGATAAAGTGCTTAAAATTTCTTCCAGAAACTGCGCCCAAGCATCATAAAAACGGTGTAGCACTCAAGCCTTCCGATAATCATCACGAGCGATAAAACAATTTTATCGTACCATGAAAAAAAGGCGTAATTTTGCGAAGGACCCGTGAGATTTAGCCCCGGACCGATATTTCCGAGCATGGCAATAGAGGTGCTAAATGCCGTTAAAAAGTCAAATCCTCGCGCAAAGAGATACATCGTCGTTAAAAATGCCGTAAATATAAAAAGGGCAAAAAATCCGAAAATCGAGTTGATGATAGAGCTTTTAATTTGCTTGCCGTCGACAAAAATCGAAGTAATCACGTCGGGCTGAATCGAACGTTTGATCTCTAATCCGATATTTTTAAAAAAGAGAATATAGCGTATGATTTTGATACCGCCGGCGGTCGATCCGGCATTGGCACTCATTAACATGGAAACGATGGCGATCATCATCGCAAATTGTCCCCATTTTTCATAGTCTAAAGATGCAAATCCCGTCGTGGAAGCCAATGTCGAGACGGTAAAACTCGCATGCATCAAGGAATAGTAAAACGAGTCTTGCGAATGTTGCGTATGTTCAAGAGCCATCACAAAAGATAAAAGAAGAATCAACGCGATATACCACTTAACCTCTTCGGTGTTAAACGCAAATTTTTCACCGCTAAAAAAGCGGATATGTGCTAAAAAGTTAATGCCCGAGATAACCATAAAAAAAGTCGTCGTCCAAATAACGCCGTCGCTAAATGCGCCTATAGAACTATTTTTAGTCGAAAAGCCGCCCGTAGAAATCGTCGCAAACGCATGATTAATCGCATCAAACCAATTCATACCGAAAAGCATCAGCAAGGCAAAATTGACGGCGGTAAAAAGAATGTAAACACCCCAGATACGTTTCGCCGTATCCTTGATTTTCGGCGTGATCTTATCGATCGAAATGCCTGTGGACTCGGCTTTAAATAACGAGAGAGATCCGCTTGGATTGATGAGCGGCAAAAGTCCTACACCCATAACGATAATTCCGATACCGCCGATCCAATGCATCAAACTACGGTGGAAAAGAATCGATTTGGGAAGTATCTCCACGTCGGTATACACACTAGCACCCGTCGTCGTAAAACCGCTGATAGCTTCAAAAAAAGCACCGGCCGGATCGATTTTACTGTACAGAACCAAAGGAATAGCACCGCCGATACCGAGTAAAATCCAGATAAAATTTACCGAAACGATACTCTCTTTAATGCCTAAATGCATCGGATTGTTTTTAAGGATTAAGAAAACGGAAAGATTGATGATAAAGAGCGAAAACATCGAAAGAGCATAAATAAAAACGTCTTCACGATAGAAAAAACCGATCACGGGAGGAATCAGAAAAAGAAAAAAGACGACCAATCCGACGGCAGAGACAAATTTAAAAACGCTTGTAATGCTCATCAAACACTCAATACGCGAGGTTTTGTTGGAACCATTTGGCTACGACTTCAAAATCACACTCTTTGGTAAACGCTACGACGATATCCTCTTTTTGGAAAGCTCCGGCAAGACGATACTCAAAAATATCGTTTTCCCTTAAAATAATAAAATGTCCTTTATCGTCTACGCGATCGGGAAGCGGTACTTTTTCGGAAATCAAGGAAGAGGTTGCTTCTATTTTTCGCAGTAGTACCGCACCTTCTCCTCCGCAGAATTTTTTCTGATTGAAAACATCGTTGGCTTGAATACGTTCCAAAATAGAGTAATACGCATTAATTTTTTCACCGCGAACGACTTCGATATTCAGATTTCGCATGAGTGAGGAGTAGGCGATATCGTTGTTGATGCCGATAATTTTTTTAATACCTCTTTGTTTGGCCTCGATGCATTTCGTGATATTGTATTCATCGTTTTTGGTCGCGGCGATAAACATGTCGGTATCAAAACGCGTCGTATTAATATGGTCGGCATCATAGGTCGTTTTCAAAACGGTCGCTTTGTTTTTGAGTTCGATATTGGCTTTGCGGCACAGTTCGATATTTTTATCCATAATTTGAACGTCGATACCTTTTTTGAGCAGTACCTTGGCTATTTCCACGCCTAAGGCGTCGGCACCGAAAATCACGCAATTTTTAATAGGAGTTGCATTTTCGTTATAGTCGCATACGGTGGTTCGAATCGAAAGAATGGCGTTGGGGAAAGCGAAAAAATAGACTAAGTCGTTTGGAAGAAGCGTTTCGACGGGTTTAGGGACAAAGAAATTCTTTTGCCGCTCGATTCCTGCGACGGCGACTTCTCCGCTGATTTCGCCGATAAACGTTGAGATCATACGCGGCGTAAAATCTTCTTTGAGGCGTATGGAAATTAACAATGCTTTCGTCTCTTTAAACGCTTTGGCATTGTGAGCATGTGAAAAATCGACCAAATATTTAAAGGGTTGCGCCGCTTCGAAAGAGGGAACGATCGTTTCGTTTATATTGAGTTTAGCTTTGACTTGGTCGCTGGCGAAGAAGGTATTTTTTAAGCGAATAATTTTACGTTTAACCGTCGCGATATTATCGATAATTAAAGAGGAGAGAAGGTTCACTTCGTCCGAATCGGTTACGGCGATAAAAAGATCGACTTGCGGGTTGATTCCGAGGTACGTATGCGGGTTTTCGATATTTCCGCAAATGCCTAAGACGTCTAGATTTTCTTGGATATTGTGAATGGCGTATTCGTTTTGATCGATAACGGTTACGCTGTTGTTGTGCATCAAATGTTTAGCAATATTGTAGCCGACTCTTCCGGCTCCCGCGATGATTACTTGCATATACGTTTCTATTCTCTCAATACTTTGTCGTTAGAAATGTATTGTATCACATTCTTGTAAAAAAAACGAGAAGTTGTTTTGACGGAAAAAACAAGAAGATAAAAGCTCAAAAAAGCAGTCTTTTGCAAATGAAAAGACTACTTTTTGTCACTAAATTGTTTCATACTTTCCATATACGTATCACGCATTGCGGCGATAAAAGCGTTAGCACGTTTCGTATCGGTCATCGTGATGAGAGCTTCGTTACCGAATTTATCGCTAATTTTACTTAATTCATACGTCCATTTTGATTTTTCATTGATTTTTTGTAAGGCTTTGAAGAAAGCATCGTCAAGCTCTTTATTTTTCAGCTTATCGTTTTGATAAAGGTAGAATGCAACTTTGTAGACTTCGTCTTTCTCGTTGCTGTAAACTTCGACGTATTCTACCGCGTTATCGAGAAGTTTGATGTTGAAGTAGTTTTGGTCTTTCGTGACGCATGAAAATTCGGTACATTTAAAGCCGTTTGCTTCCAGAAAAGCTTTATCTTTGCCGATGAGATCGTCTAAAAAGCCCGCAAAAAGCGTTAATTGGGAAAGAATTGCCAACGTTAATACGATTTTTTTCATTATGTGCCCTTTATGGATCGGTTAAAAACCGAATGTTCGACCGAATATGGTGGGTCCTGAGTGGCTCGAACACTCGACCATCCCGTTATGAGCGGGATGCTCTAACCAACTGAGCTAAGGACCCGAAATTAAAGAGTGAGATTCTACTCTTTTTATTGTTAAATAAAGCTAAAAACCCTTCGATATAACCCTAAAATAGGGAACTAGAGCGAGTATCGAATGGAGCGATACGTCGGATCGAAACGAAAGGCTAAAAGGTTTTCTAAAATACCGAAAAGCGCAAAAAACGTAATGAAACTACTGCCTCCGTAACTGTAAAACGGAAGCGGAACGCCGACCACCGGCGCCAACCCGATCGTCATTGCGATATTAATGCTCATGTAAAAGAAAATGAGTAAAGCAATACCGCTCGTAATCACTTGTGCGAAGTAGTCTTCTTTTAACATAAAATTGAGCGTCGTCAGATGAAAGACTAAAAGCGCATAACACGAAATGAGTCCGAAAGCTCCCCAAAATCCAAGTCTCTCAACCGTATACGCGAAGATAAAATCACTTGTTGCGATCGGTAAAAACTTGTAATGCGTTTGCGTTGCTTCACTACGCTCTTTGCCCGTCAATCCTCCCGAACCGATGGCAATAATGGATTGTTTGACGTGATAGCTCGGTTGTTCGGAGAGAAAATCCGAAATGCGTTGCTTTTGGTAATCGTGAAGATGGTTGTATAAAACGGGACTGCTAAGTCCTACGACGACGGCTAGAGTAATCCAGATTTTTTTGTGAACGCCGATGACAAACAGTGTCCCGTAGCCGAGCAAGAGGAGAATCATCGCCGTACCCAAATCGGGCTCTTTCGCGATTAAAAGAAACGGAAGTACAATATAAAAGCTGAGTTTGAAAAAAGATTTCCAACCGTAGCCCTTTTCATCGGGCGGATTATTTTTGATGAGATAGGCAAGCATTAAAATAAAGGCGGGTTTGAAAATTTCGGACGGCTGAATCGTAAAGTGGACAAAAGGAATTTCAAGCCATCGTCTTGCCCCCAACTTAGCGACGCCGAAGAAGTCGACGCTTAAGAGAAGAAAAATCGTAATCCAGTAAAAAAAAGGGATAACCCACTCGATTTTTTTAATCGGAATGATAAAAAAAACTAAAAAAGTTGCGAATCCTACACCGTAGTAAACGATCTGCTTATTGGCTAACATGTCGTTGGCTTCGGAAACGAGATAGTATGAAAGAACGATAATAGGTAAAACCAAAATAGGAATTAAAAAATCAAAATGTGTTAAGATGCGCCTATCGATTTGAAACACACAATCCCTTTGGAACGTTTTTAAAAGTATAGCAAAAATAGTTGAAAGTAGCCGATAATGAAACAAACATGTCAAAATGAGGGGCGCTTGGACGCCGTGATGAGCGAAGCGTTAAATCTGCCTCGAAATCAAGTGGAAAAGCTTATTAAAACTGTCGGTGTAGCACTCAACGGCGTAAGCGTTTTTAAGAGCGGTTTCAAAGTACATGTAGGCGATACGATCGAGTATGATTTTATCGAAGCTACGCCTACGCACCCTGAATATCCCGTTGATTTCGACGTACCGATTTTGTATGAAGACGACGACATTTTAGTCGTCAACAAACCGCCGTTTTTAACGGTTCACGGAGCACCGAGCGTTAAAGAAGCCACGTTGGTCGATTGGTTAAAACATAAAGGCGTTTCACTCTCGAGTATTAGCGGCGAAGAGCGTCACGGTATCGTGCATCGTATCGATAAAGAAACCAGCGGTGCTTTGGTGATTGCCAAAAATAACGAAGCGCACGTAGCCCTTGCGTCTCAGTTAGAAGATAAAAGCATGGGCCGTTACTATGTTGCTTTAATCGACGTTCCGCTCAAAGAAAATACAATCGTGGAACTTCCGATCGGACGTCATGTAAACCATCGTCTTAAAATGGGCGTATTGAAAGAAGGACGCTATGCTAAAAGCGCATTTGCCAAGCTTGCTCTTTCCAAAAACGGTAAATGCGAATTGATCGCCGCCAAGCTTTTTACGGGACGAACACACCAAATTCGCGTGCATTTAAGCGCACTCTCTCGCCATATTTTAGGGGATAGTTTATACGGCTTTAAGAGCCAAAATGGTACAATCCCTAGAATTATGCTCCATGCGTATTGTGTCTATCTCATACACCCTCGTAGCGGACAACCCGTGTCGATTCAAGCACCGTTATGGGACGATATGAACGCATATTTAACAGATCATTTCATGAAGGACGAGATTAATGAAAAAATCACTTTGGACGGCATCGTTAGTTGCTTTAGCTCTCATGATCACTGGATGCGAAAAAACGCTTGAAACACCTAAAGAGCCGGTCGTCGATGCCTCTTTAGCACGCGTAGACGCCTTGCGAACGCTTCCGGGTTCTACGGAAGTCGGATTTGAATGGACGCCTCTGTACGACGATCAGGTAGAAGGGTACTACTTATACCGCGTCGAAGGAAACTCTTTGAAGAAAATCGCAACGATTAAAGACAAATACGTTTCCCACTACGTCGATACGAAGTTAGCACCCAATACGACCTATGCCTATCGTATCAGCACCTATTCTTCCGACAAACATGAATCGGAGCTGAGTGCAATTGCCGTGGTAACGACGACGGCAGCCGTTGCTAAGAGTCCGACTATGGGCGGAATCGAGCCGGTTTCTTACGTCAAAGCTATCGGGGCACTTCCCAGTCGCGTGAAGCTTATTTGGAGGCCGCATGCTTCCGAAAACGTCGAGTCTTATATTATCGAGCGTAACGAGTTCAAATCGACGGATTGGGAAGAGGTCGGTAAAGTCAAAGGTCGCTTGAATGCCGAATACATGGATAAAGGCTTACGCGATAATTACGTCTATCGCTACCGCGTAAGGGTCAAAACATTTGATGACGTCGTATCCAGACCCAGTGAAGTCGTCGAGGCTCAAACGAAAGCGCTTCCCGATATGATTACGGGTTTACGCGCAACGAGCGACCTACCGAAAAAAATTATTTTAACATGGAATTCTTCGACGACCGGCGATTTTACGCATTATAAAATTTACCGTTCTCCTACAACGTCGTTGTTGTATAGCTATTACGGTAAAACAACCAATACGGAGTTTGAAGACTACGTCAACGAAAACGGCAAAATTTATTACTATAAAGTCGTTGCCGTCGATAAAGACGGATTAGAGTCCAAACAGCAAGAAAGCCCGATTGCGGGTATGACGATGCCTTCTCTTGCCGCACCGGTCGCCAATGCGGTTAAGTATGACGGACGAAGCGTTCGCCTTTCATGGGTAGGAGATCGCAATACGGTCAAATATACGATTATCAAAGAGTACAAATTAGGCGGAGAAACAAAGAAACAGAACTTTACGGGTATCTTTGAATCGAATTATCAAGATATGGAAGTCTCTTCCGGCGTTGAATACGTTTATCATATTATCGCTATCGACAAATACGGTATCGCTTCTAATCCGTCCGATGCCGTCGTCGTGACGATACCGAAGGACTAAACGAGGATATGCCGAATTTTCATACCCGATCGTTAAAGCCTTTGTGCTACCCGTGCACTTATCAAGATACGACGTTTCACTGGCAAGCAACTTCAGGAAGGGGCAATGTTTTGGTGATGGCGACATGCCGCGGTGAAACGTTTATGCTTCGCGTGTTGCCGAAAGAAGCAGGCGGTTTTTTAGTCAAAGGCGATAAAGTAACGCGTCCGACGCAAGCCTCTTTTTTGCAAAAAGCATTGATCGATTTTCGAGATATGAGCGAAGCTCAGGTAAGCCATTCGAACATCGAACCGAAAAAGTTTTTGGATGTGCGATGTTCGGCATATTTGAAAGAGATCGATTTTTTTGCCGATGCTTTCGATACGCAAAAAGAGATTTGGATTGAGATCGGATTTGGAAGCGGAAGGCATTTATTGCACCAAGCCAAAAAAAATCCGCAGGTACAGTTTATCGGATTGGAAATTCACAAACCTTCGATTGAACAAGTCTTAAAACAATGTGAATTGCAATCGATCGAGAATATTTTCGTCATCGATTACGACGCAAGGCAGTTTATGGAGTTTTTATCTTCGAACGGCGTCGGACGTATTTTCGTGCATTTCCCCGTACCGTGGGATAAAAAACCGCATCGTCGCGTTTTTTCCGCAGCGTTTATCGAAGAAGCGCTTCGCGTTTTACATGTAGAAGGTACGTTAGAACTTCGAACGGACAGCAACGCTTATTTTTCCTTTGCATTTGAGCAGATGATGCGACTTTCGCGTGCGGATGTTCACGTTAAAAAAAATGCGGTATTGGAAATTACGAGCAAGTACGAAGATCGTTGGCGCAAAATGGATAAAGACATTTACGACGTGATTTTACGTAACGAACAAGCTTCCCCAGAGAAAGCGCGTATCGGCAGATTGGCGTTTGATTTTCATGTCGATTTTGCCAAAGTGCGTGAGACCTTCGAGGCAATTTTGCTGAGAGGAGATGGATTTTTCGTCCATTTTGAAGAACTATTTACCATCGACGAGCACAGCGGGTTAATACGTCTCTCTTTCGGTGCAAACGAGCGGAACGAAAAGTGCTATATTTTTATTGACAAGCAGTCGATACGTTATATACCCGACAGGGTCTTGGATACGAAAAGCAATCGTGCCGCACATACCTTAATTGAAGAGTGGTTCCATGGAATACGTCATTAAAGCAAGCGGGTTAAACATCGGTTACGAGCGTGATGAGCCCGTTATTACCGATGCCAATATGGCGATTAAAGCGCAAGAATTCGTTTTTATTACCGGTAAAAGCGGTAGCGGAAAATCGACGATTATCAAATCGCTTTACGGCGAACTTTTGCCCAACCACGGAGAGCTGAACGTTTGCGGCGTCGATTTTAGAAATATCGGCAGTTCGAAACTGAATCTTTTAAGACGGTATTTAGGCGTCGTATTTCAAGACTATAAATTGATTGACGAATGGACGGTAGAACAAAACGTGATGCTTCCTCTCATTATCGGAGGCTTTTCTAAAGGTGTTTGTATTAAACAAGCGCATAAGTTACTCAAACATGTTAAATTATTGCATAAAATCAATAAATATCCTTACGAGCTAAGCGGCGGAGAACAACAACGCGTTGCGATGGCGCGTGCTCTAGCGCATAATCCGATTTTGATTTTAGCGGACGAACCGACCGGAAATTTGGATAGCTACTCTAGCGAAGTCATTTGGAATTTATTAAAGGGTGCCAAAGAACATTTAGGTACGACGGTCGTCGTGGTTACGCACAATATTCCTTCAACGTTGGGAATTGACTATAAACACTACTTTTTAGAAGGCGGCGTTTTGCATGAAGTCAATTAGCAGCCACTTTTCCATCTTCATCTCAAGCTTTGTTCTGCTTTTTTCGTTTCAATTTACGAACGTCATCAAAAGCATCGTTAACGATTATGCTTCTAAAATCGTAAACGACTACGCCATTGTCGTCGTTTCGTCTGCCGAATTGAAAGAAGAAGAGTTACAAAAACAGATTCCGGAGATTGAGTCGATTTCGGAAATTAGTAGCAAGAAGATTTTAGATCGACTAAAAAATGAGATGTCATCCAAAAATCTAGCCTTACTTCAAGTCGCTCTTCCCAAATTTTATTCGTTGAAACTCGGGAGTTTGCCCGATAAAAAACGCATCGAGACGATTAAGCAAAAGCTCTCGACGATTACCTCTATTTCACGCGTTGAGACCTTTGCCAAAACGCATGAAAAAATGTTTAAGATGTTTTTATTGCTTCAGGCGATGGTCTATATTTTTACCTTTTTTGTTGCATGTATCGCCGTTTTATTAATTTTGAAACAAATTCGTATTTGGATTTACGAGCATCAAAGGCGTATGGCGATTATGGCACTTTTTGGAGCTTCCTTTTTTATGAAAAGTGCCATGTTGTACCGTATGACGCTGGTCGATACGCTGATAAGCGCATTGGGTGTTTGTGCGTTTTACGATATCGTTCCCAGACTTCCGCTTGCCCAAGCCTATGCCGCGGAGCTTGACGTTGTTTTACCGTCGTTTGATTGGCTATACGAAGGCTCGGTTTTAATAGGAGCCTCTTTTGTTTTTGCGTTTATTGCCGTCAGTATCGTAGCACGCAAGATAGGACGCGTATGAGGCTTTGTCCTTTTGTTTTTGCGCTTTTAATTCCTCTAGCGTGCATCGGCGCACCGAATACGACGCAAAAGATTACGGAAAAGTCAAAAACGCTTGAAGAAAAGATGCAAACGGAAAAGCAACTGCACGGAAAGCTTCAAGATATTGCCAACGATATCATGAATGAAGAGAAGAATATTGAAAAGATTAAAGACAAAATTACCGATTTAAGCCAAAATATCAGCGAGTCGCAAGAAGCGGTTCAACGCAAATACGAATACCTCGATAAATTGACCAAAGATACGCAACAACTCTCCTCTTTGAAAAAAGATTTGGAGCAAAAAATCATTAAAATCATTGCCGAAGATTTTTCGTTTTATCTGGTTTCCGATAGCGATTACCTCGATAACGAAGACGGTATATTGGTCGATGAAGTCCTCCAAAAAATGGATACGATTATGCGTAAAGAGTTTAGTAAACTTGCGAGCGATTACAAACTTATCAACGATCAAATTTATTCGCAAAGTCAAGAAATTAAAACGATTCACGGTGAAATTCAAAGTGCCAAAAATAAAAAAGACGAACTGGTCGCGTTGGAAAAAAAACGTGAAAGTTCTATCGTCGCTTTGAATGCGAAGAAAGAAGATTATAAAAAACAGCTAGACGATATTCAAAAAGAGCGTGACGAATTGCGTGCAACGTTGGAAAAACTCAAAATTATTCAAGTGCAAGAAGAGAATCAACGCTTAGCCGAAAAAAATGCCGCCGCCAAACGTGATAAGGCACCGCAAACCGCCGCCGTCGGCGATACGGGCATTAAACAAATCGGGTCGTCGTACCAAAATAGTAACGTTAAAAAATACGTCGGTGAAAAGACGATCGCGCCTTTGGACGGTTTTAGCGTCAAACGACGTTTCGGCGATTACGTCGATCCGATTTATAAGATTAAAATCTTTAACGAATCGGTGGTATTAAGCTCCAATACGCCCGATGCGACGGTCAAAAGCGTTTTAAACGGTAAAGTGATTTTCGCAAAAGATACTGCCTCTATGGAAAAGGTCGTCATCATCGAAAACGGTGACGATATTCATACCATTTATGCGCATTTATCGAAAATTGCTCCGACGATCGAAGTCGGTCAAAAGATTAAAAAAGGCTATATTATCGGTCGCGTGGATAACGACTTAACGTTTGAAGTTACGCAGAAAAATTTCCACATCGATCCGCTCGAACTCATCGGTGCCAAATAACGTTTAAGAAGGCTTCTAGCTCTTTTTTGCTAAAATTGACAAATTTTCTATGCTTAGAAAAGAAAGGTTTACACACGATGCAGAAGAGAAAAAGGGTTTTAGTTAAGTTTTCAGGAGAAGCACTTTCCGGGGATAACGGGTTTGGAATCGATACGTCCATTTTAAAATTTATTGCCGATGAAATCAAATCACTGGTCACACACAATATCGAAGTCGGTATCGTGATCGGCGGCGGAAATATTATTCGCGGCGTGAGTGCCGCCAAAGACGGCATCATTAAACGTACCAGCGGCGATTATATGGGCATGCTTGCGACCGTGATTAACAGCGTTGCGATGCAAGAAGCGTTAGAACATGTCGGCATGGAAGTACGCGTTCAAAGTGCAATCAAAATGGAAGCGATTTGTGAAACGTTTATCGTCAGACGTGCGCAACGCCATTTTGAAAAAGAACGTATCGTTATTTTTGCGGCAGGTACGGGCAATCCGTTTTTCACGACCGATACGGCGGCAACTTTGCGCGCTATCGAAATCGGGGCGGATATGATTATTAAAGCGACCAAAGTTGACGGCGTATACGATAAAGATCCCAAAAAATTTCTCGATGCCCAAAAACTACGTGAATTAACGTACGATCGTGCTATGGACGATAGCATTAAAGTCATGGACGATACGTCGATCGCACTGGCTAAAGACAACCATTTGCCGATCGTGGTGTGCAATATGTTTGAAAAAGGCAACTTACTTAAAATCATCGAAGGCAATTTAGACAATTGTTCTATCGTGCGAAACAATCAAAAATAAATTGATACAAGGAAATCAAATGCAAAGAATGGAAGAAATTACGGCAAAAGCTTTACAGTTTGTAGGTCAAGATCGCTATAAATTGGTTTTATTAACGGCAAAAAGAGCCGATCAATTGGCAAACGGTGCCGAACCTTTAATCAAAGCGGATAAAAATAAGCAAAAATTTACGGACATCGCCCTTATGGAAATTGCCGAGGGTAAAGTCAAATTAGATGCGATTCTCGACTGATCGTAAGTGAGGTAAGTCTCTTTTGGAAGAGTTAATTGAAATCGTCAAAGAGTGCAAGGCTGCCGATCCCGCAATAGAGCTGTTGTACAAATACATCAAGCCTACGCCCGATATCGAAAAGGCCGTTGCGTTTACGATCGAAAAACACAAAGGTCAATACCGTAAAAGCGGTGAAGAATACGTGATTCATCCTATTTTGGTGTGCGTATTCGTTGCGTATCTCGGCGGTGACGAATCCATGATCGTCGCAGGGCTTTTGCACGACGTCGTAGAAGATACTTCGTGTTCGACCGAAGACGTCAAAGCGATGTTCGGTGAAGAAGTGCGCCATCTTGTCGACGGATTGACGAAAATCGTCGAAATTCGCGATGTGGAGTTGATTCCTTCTTCTTCTAACGAAAAAATGATCGCATCGGCTCTAACGTTTCGCAAAATGCTGATTGCTTCGATCCGGGACGTGAGGGTTTTGGTCGTTAAATTATGCGACCGTTTGCATAACATGTTAACGCTCGGCGCGCTTGATCCTCTCAAACAGCGTCGTATTGCCGAAGAGACCTTGGTCGTTTATGCGCCGATCGCGCACCGTTTGGGTATTTCATCGATTAAAAATCTTTTAGAAGATTTGAGTTTTTATTACGTGATGCCCAACGAATACGCTAAAATCGACGGTTATATCAAAGAACACGGACAACAACTTCAACTCCGCTTGAACCATTTTATTTCTAAAATTAAAAATCATATGCTTCAAGAAGGATTTATCGAAAGCGACTTTACGATTCAAAAACGTGTCAAGCATTATTACTCTATTTATCTAAAGATGCAACGAAAAGGCGTCACGATCGAAGAGGTACTCGATCTTTTGGCGATTCGTATTATCGTGCGAACGCCGATCGATTGTTACCGTGCCTTAGGTATCGTTCACCAACACTTTAAACCGTTGATTTCGCGTTTTAAAGATTATATCGCTATTCCCAAAGAGAACGGTTATCAAACGATTCATACGACCGTCTTTGACGACAAATCGATCGTCGAATCGCAAATTCGAACGTACGATATGAACAAAACGGCCGAATACGGCGTTGCGGCGCATTGGAAATACAAATCGGGCGGGCTCAATCCAAAACTCGATTGGTTGAACGAGCTAAACAATCAAAACGAAGAGATCGATAATATCGAAGATTTTTATGCGATTGCCAAAGACAACCTTTACAGTGAAGATATTGCCGTTTTTTCCCCTAAAGGCGATATCTTTACGCTACCGAGGGGTGCTACGGTTTTAGATTTTGCTTACGAAGTTCACACGGAAGTCGGAACGTATGCCGATGAAGCCTATGTGAACAAACAAAAGGTACCTCTTTTAACCGAACTGAAAAACGGGGATATCGTTCGTATCGTGACCTCGAGCGAACCGAAATTCCGATGTAGTTGGATCAACAGTGTTAAAACGGGCAAAGCTAAGAGTACGATTCAAGCCAATTGCCGACAAAAAATCAAAGAGATCAACCACAAAGCGGCGATTAAAATTCTCTCCAACGTCTTTGGCGTTACGGAAAACAAGGTTGAAGCATGGGTCGAGCAAGAGCATGCAACGAAGAAAATTTTTAAGATCGCGACCGATTCGATTTTTCTCCAAGACATCGCCAATACGCTGAAACTCTATGCGTTACAAGATACGCTGCTGTTTCCGCTTTTGAAAAAAGATCGTTATCATATCCGTAAACAGAAATTTGAAAATATCGTGATTTATTCCAATCATCATATCTCAAACGTCTATTTTGATTACTGCTGCCATCCCAAACGCGGAGACGATATTTTAGGATTTAAACGCGGAAACGACGTTTTCGTGCATCATAAGTTGTGTGAGCGTGCCGCCGGCTTGATGGAAGACAACGAACCGATGGTTTTTGTCAAATGGACGCGTGAGGCACCGGATCGTTATAAACTCATCGTCAGCCTTGAAAACAAAAAAGGCTCTTTAGCCGCCTTTTTAGCTTATTTGGCTAAAATGCAAATTAACCTAGTCACTATCGAGCTTGGAAAAAGCGAAGATGAAGGGCATGCGGATTATTTTGAAATGATCTTGGAACTGCCCGATAAAAACGTCGGTACCGTACGCGATAATTTAAGAGGAAAATATCGCGTTATCGAATTTGTTTCGGTCAACGACGCTTATAAATAAAGAAGAAGGAAAAGTATGAACCATCACGTAGAAAACGCGCTCAACGAGATTAAACGAGGAATCAGCGAGATCATTGATGAAGAACGCGTGGTTAGCTTAGTCAAAAATTATTTTGAAAAGGGCGAGCGATTCTTGGTTAAAGTCGGCTTTGATCCGACGGCTCCGGATTTGCATTTAGGACACACCGTACTTTTACAAAAAATGGCATTGCTTCAAAAATTCGGCGCGACGATTCAATTCTTAATCGGTGATTTTACGGGAATGATCGGCGACCCGACCGGTAAAAACGAAACACGTAAAAAATTGACGCGCGAAGTCGTTCTTGCCAATGCCCAAACGTATAAAGAACAGGTTTTCAAGATTTTAGATCCTGAAAAAACGAACGTTATGTTTAACTCGGAATGGATCGAAGCGTTAGGTTCGGCAGGACTTGTGGAGCTGACGACGACCTTTAACGTGGCACGTATGTTAGAGCGCGAAGATTTTGAAAAACGTTACAAATCGCAAGCACCGATTTCAATCAGCGAATTTTTATACCCTTTATTGCAAGGTTATGATAGCGTTGCCATGAAATGCGACATCGAAATGGGCGGAACGGATCAAAAATTCAATCTCTTGATGGGACGTCATTTGCAACGTGCCTACAATATCGGAAAAGAGCAAGCCGTGATTATGATGCCTCTTTTGGAGGGATTGGACGGCGTCAATAAAATGAGTAAATCGTTAGGCAATTACATCGGCGTTACCGACGAGTCTTCGGATATGTTCGGAAAAATGCTCAGCATTAGCGACACGTTGATGTGGCGTTATTACGAACTTTTGAGTACGAAAACGCTCGAAGAAATCGCGCAACTCAAAGCGGGAGTGTTAGATGGCTCGGTTCATCCAAAGCACGCTAAAGAGGCTTTAGCGCAAGAGATCGTTACGCGTTATCACGGGAGCGATGCGGCGCAAGCGGCGTTAGAGTCGTTTAACCGCGTTCACGCACAGCACGAGATTCCCGAGGATATCGAAACGTTTACATGTAACGAATCGCCGATATGGATTGCGAAAGCTCTTGTCGATTGCGGACTCGAAACTTCGACGTCGCAAGCCAGACGCGATATTAAACAAGGGGCGATCAAACTTGATCAAATTCGTCTCGAAGACGAACAACTTCAACTCGCTAGCGGTGAATACGTCGTGCAGGTAGGAAAGCGTAAATTCGTGAAATTAAAGGTGCAGTGATGGCATTTCAACCTTTGACAATCGGTAAATATACCTTACAATACCCTATCGTTCAAGGCGGTATGGGACTGGGAATCAGCTGGGATAAGCTCGCCGGAAGCGTGAGCGCCGAAGGGGGCTTAGGCGTGATTAGCTCCATCGGTACGGGATATTATGAAAATACGGTATACACTAAAAAAACGATCAATTCACGTCCGTTTGATACCGAAAATTTTTATTCCAAAGAGGGATTAAGCGCGATTATTCGCAATGCCCGTAAAATTTGCGGCGATAAGGCACTGGCGGTTAACATTCTTTATGCGATTAACGATTACGATCGCGTGGTCAAAGACGCCTGTGAAGCCGGAGCAAATATGATTATTACGGGAGCCGGACTTCCGACCAATTTACCGGAATTTACCGCGGATTATCCCGACGTTGCTTTAATTCCTATCGTCTCTTCGGCTAAAGCACTTAAAATTATCTGTAAACGATGGACCCAACGTTACAATCGTCTTCCCGATGCTATCATCGTCGAAGGGCCGCTGAGCGGAGGTCATCAAGGTTTTACGTATGAACAATGTGCGATGGAAGAGTACCAATTGGAAAATCTCATTGCCCCTATTTTGGAAGAGATTAAAGCATGGGGTGATTTTCCGTTGATTGCCGCGGGCGGCATTTGGGATCATGACGATATTCAAAAGATGATGGATTTAGGCGCAAGCGGCGTTCAAATGGGGACGCGCTTTATCGGTACGCACGAGTGCGATGCCGACTTGGTTTTCAAAGAGATGCTGGTAGAAGCACGCCAAGAAGATATTCAACTCTTTAAATCCCCCGTCGGTTATCCCGCACGCGGTATCCGAAGTAACTTGATTCAAATGGTCGAAAAAAAAGAAGGGCCGGCGATTCGTTGCGTGAGTAACTGCGTGAGTCCGTGCCATCGCGGTCAAGAAGCCAAAGCGGTCGGGTATTGTATCGCCGATCGCTTGTTCGATGCCTATGCGGGGAAAAAAGAGACGGGACTTTTCTTTACGGGAGCAAACGGCTATAAACTGCATGAAATTATTAGCGTGAAAGAACTTATGGAAAAGTTGGTGTATGGGGAAACACATTAAAGCTTTTTTCTTTTTTCTGTTGACGTGTTTGACGCTTTATGCGGCACCCAATTATATGCAGCAGTTGGAAAGTTATGATGCAAAGATTAATCCGCAAACCGGTAACGACGAACTTTTAAGGGTTTTTCACGGGCTCAAAGCGGTCTACATTCAAGCGATTATCTCAGGAGATAACGCATTGAAACAAGAGACGTTAGAGCGTTTGATTAAAACGGCTAAAATTCTTAAACTGGATGCGTCAAAGTACGAATCCGAACTGGCGACGATGGGAAAAGAGACGAAAAACGCTTCTTCGGCTACTACGGCGCAAAAATCTTCCAAGCCGACGCCTCCGCCTCCTGCGACGGAAGAGAGTTTAGTCGGAGAGTCGCCTAAAGCGCAAGCTGCTCCCTCATCATTGCCGAAACCGACGAGCTCTTTTAAAAGCGAGCCGGAGAGCAAGCCTTCTTTTGCATCAACGACGCACGTCTCTTCGTTACCCAAAACGTATCGCGGCAGAAACGTGTTACAACACGTCAACAGCGATAGCGATGAAATCGTACTGAACTTTGGAGAGGAAGTAGCGGAAAAAAACATCAAAGTGTTTGTGCTTAAAACACCGCCGACTTACAAAAAGATCATCGATGTTCCAGGCGTCGTCTTAAATGCTCCGATCGCCATTAAAACGCCTTCAACGCTACAAGGTTTGAAAATTAGCCAGTTTAACGATGACACGATTCGTATCGTTTTAGACGTCGATCAATCGCTTGAAACCTATGTAAGCGTGCTTTCCGATCAATTAATCCTCTCTCTCGGAAAACAACCGATTTTGACGCAAAAGAAGATAACGCCTCCGCCGCCGGTAGTCAAGAATACCGAGACGATGCCTTTACCTTCGCAAAAAAGTTCTAGCGCAAGCGTGAAGGAAAAAGAAACGTCACAAAAAACACCGACGGTTACGGAACCTTTGGCGAGTAAAACAACGGCTAAAGCCAACAAACGCAATAAAACGATCGTGATCGACGCGGGGCACGGCGGCAAAGATGCCGGTGCTATCGGTTATAAACAACGCATGGAAAAACATCTGGTTTTAGATATGGCACTTCAATTGGGGCAAGAACTCAAATCCCGCGGCTACAAAATCTATTTTACGCGCCAAAGCGACGAGTTTATCAACCTACGAGATCGTACGAAAGTCGCGAACGATAAAAATGCCGATTTGTTTATTTCTATCCATGCTAATGCCGCACCGAACGAGGCCAAAAAACTCTCGATGAAAGGCTTGGAGACGTTTTTCCTCTCGCCCGATCGATCCGAACGTTCTAAAAACGTTGCCGCTTTGGAAAACCAATCGGATATGGAAGAGATGGATTTTTATTCGAAAGAGACGTTTTTGAACGTTCTGAATCGCGAAAAGATTATTTTATCCAACAAGGTTGCAATTGATGTGCAATCGGGAATGCTAAAAAGCGTTAGAAAGAAATACGGTGTTGAAGACGGCGGAGTCAGAGAAGCACCGTTTTGGGTTTTGGTCGGAGCAACCATGCCTTCCGTGCTGATAGAATTAGGCTATATTAGTAATCCCGACGAATGCGATAACATGTTTAACCCTCAGTACCAAAAATACTTAGTAGAAGGTATTAGCAACGGGATTGATCGTTATTACGCGAACAACCCGTGACGACTTTGCCTCGTTTTTCGGCTTCACGCCGAAACGAGTCCGACCACTCTTCCACAAGGGCACGATTTGTGTGTGCAAGATAGATTTCTACGATACGTTTTTCACCGACGAATCGCGGTAACGAAGAAAAATCCAACTCCGGCGGCAGAGCTTGCATCATGTCGATTAAATCATTTTCGGCGGCTTCGACAATAAACGTTTCGCTGTAGGGTTGCGGTTGATTCGGGAAATAGGCATTTAACGCTTCTTGCACCATAGGCCATGCCATCGAAGGAAAACCCGGAGTGAAAAAGAAACGGCGTGCGAGCGAAAATCCCGGTACGTTATTGACGACGTTGCGTAGCAGTTCGGCTCCCTTGGGAAGCATTGCCATAGCGATGCGATACGGATACGCCTCTTCTTTGAACTGTTTTTCGATGCACTCTTTTGCTTTTACATGTAAACATAAAGGCTCTTGCGTAAAGACTTCGGCGGCGATGGAACGCGTCAAATCATCAGGCGTCGCACCGATACCTCCAAAACAAAAAAGAACGCTCTCTTGATCGCGTAAAATTGTTTCAAAGCAACTGCGAATCAACGACTCTTCGTCTCGAATCACAAAGTTGGCATAATGCAGAAGCCCTCGGTTACGTAATTCTTGATTGATAAAGGCGAAGTGTTTATCTACTCTGCGAGCATTCAGTAACTCGGTACCGATAATCACAGAGTAGAAACGGGGCATGTTAGATACGGCTTTTAACGAAACTTTCCATTTCGTTGACGATCTCTTCGATCGTGCGTTCACCGTTGATCGTATGTAAAAGATTTTTAGCACCGTAAAAAGCTTGAATACCGGCTAAAGGTTCGGTATAGACTTTCATACGGTTTTGAAAGACTTGTACGTTGTCGTCCGCTCCGCGTGCACGTCCTAAAACGCGATCGCATGCGACTTGTTCGCTCACTTCGACTTCGATAACGTTGACGAGTTTTACGGTCGTCTCTTTTGCCAAAATAGCGTCAAGTGCTTTCATTTGTTCGTCCGAACGTGGAAAGCCGTCGATTAAGATGACGTCTTTGGGGCTATTTTTAATCGCGCCGACGATAGTGTTAATGACGATATCGAGCGGAACAAGATTGCCCGCACTGACAAAAGCATCGATGGTTCTTCCAAGCTCGCTTCCTTTTGCCACTTCGTCGCGAAGAAGCTCTCCTGTCGAATAATGGGCAATACGCTCGCTATTTTTTTCGGCGATAAGGCTTGCATCGGTTGTTTTACCGCTTCCGGGAGCTCCGATAATTAAAAACAGTCTCTTCACTTGCAACTCTCCTTTATTTAATTTTTTCACGAAGGCGAATACCCAAGTCGCGTAATTGATCGTTTTCGACCGTACTGGGCGCACGCGTTAGAAGGCATTGAGCTTTTTGCGTTTTAGGGAAAGCGATAACGTCGCGAATACTTTCGCTACGCGTGATGAGCATCATCATACGATCAAGACCGATCGCCAAGCCGCCGTGAGGCGGTGCTCCGAATTTGAGTGCATCGAGTAAAAATTCAAATTTCTCGTGCGCCTCTTCGTCGCTGATGCCTAAAAGATTGAAGACTTTTTGTTGGATCTCTTTTTTGTGAATCCTAATACTTCCGCCTCCGAGTTCCACGCCGTTTAGTACGACGTCGTACGCGATGGATTCCATCTCGTCGATCGGCGTATTGTCGATATCTTTTGGCATCGTAAAAGGGTGGTGTAAGGCTTTGGCTTGACCGTTTTCGACTTCGAACATCTCAAAATCGACGACCCAAACGAACTCAAACGTATCTTTTGGGATAATCCCCATTTGTTCGGCTAAGAAAATACGAAAGCGACCCATATAATCGAGCACGACTTTTTTATCGCCGGCACCGAAGAAGATAGCATCGCCTACATGTAAGTCCGCCGCATCGACGATCGCTTGAAGATCCGTTTCGTCAAAAAACTTCGTTAAAGGGCCTTTGAGACCGTCTTCTTTCATCTGAAAATAACCCAAGCCTTGTGCGCCGAACTTTTTGACGTACTCTTCAAATCCTTGCATTTGGCGTTTAGAGAAGATAGTGTCGCCCTTAGGTACTTTCAGTGCTTTAATACGATTTTTTTTCGTATCTTTGGCAATCGAGCTAAAAATTTCATTTTTACATCGTGCAAAAATATCGATAACGTCGATCATGGAGAGGTCGTAACGAAGATCCGGCTTGTCCGAACCGTATCGTTCCATTGCTTCTTTATAGCGAATGCGGTTGAACGGAATGGCAATTTCGTATCCGCAGGCATGGAAAACGTCTTTGAGAAGGTTCTCCGTGACGCGCATAACGTCTTCTTGCGTACAAAAGCTCATCTCAATGTCGATTTGGGTAAATTCGGGCTGACGATCCGCACGTAAATCTTCGTCGCGGAAACATTTAGCGACTTGAAAATAGCGATCAAATCCCGCGCACATCAACAATTGTTTAAAAAGTTGGGGCGATTGGGGAAGTGCGTAAAATTCGCCGTTGTGAACGCGGCTCGGTACGAGATAATCGCGTGCACCTTCCGGCGTCGATTTGGTTAAAATCGGCGTTTCGACTTCCAAAAAGCCTTGAGCGTCCAACGAATTACGTACCGCAACGGTTGCTTTGCTTCGGAGCTTGAAAATTTCATACGCTTTAGGATTGCGCAAGTCGAGGTAACGGTATTTGAGACGTACGTCTTCTCCGACGTTGTTATCGCCGATCACAAACGGAACGGTTTCGCTCACGTTTTCGATGATCAATTCATCGACGACGATTTCGATTTTGCCCGTCTTAAGGCGCGGATTTTCAAGTCCTTCGCCTCTGGCGCGCACTTTGCCTTTGGCTTTGAGGACAAATTCGTCCCTGACGCGCGCGGCGATGTCGTGCGCACGAACGCTATCGGCAGGGTCGCACACCAATTGCACCAATCCCGATTTATCGCGGAGGTCGATAAATATAACGCCTCCGTGATCTCTATTACTGTTAGCCCATCCGCAAACTTCTACGATTTCGCCGATATTGGCGACATCTAAATCCGTACAATAATGACTTCTCAATTTTTCTTCCTAACATAGGTCGTTTTTTAAAGCTCTTAGTATAGCTAAAAGTAACTTGTCTTTAGTTTATTTTAGAGGCGATTACTCTTTTTTGTGGTACAATCCTCAAGCATATGGTTTTTAATTTGTGAGGATTCGGGGTAGCATGAACAATGTAATGATTTGCCTAGAGCTAACGCTTTTAGCCGTAGGGGCTTTCTTTCTAATACGATCCCTTCGACCTATTAATCAATTAATTTTAGATTTGACGGATCAAAAGCTGATTCGTCAGTGGAAAACGTTGAGTATTTTGATTCTTTCGTTTTTAATCGGTTATTTAGTTTTGGGCTATGATCTGTGGGTACACAAAGATACTTCCTCTTTTATCTCGCTGATGATCGCTTTGGTGCTTTTCTTGGGCGGCACGTTTGCTTTTTTGATCGGACAACTGGCACTTCATACCGCAAACGATATGAAACATTTAGCGCTTTTACGACAAGAAAGCATTACCGACGGTTTGACGAGACTCAAAAATAGACGCTATTTCGATCAACGTTTATCGGAAGAGGTCGCTCTTTCCAAGCGTTATAAACTTCCCTTGAGCTTGATTCTCGTCGACGTGGATTATTTTAAAAAAATCAACGACGTTTACGGACATACGGTCGGGGACGAAGTATTGAAAAATCTATCGAACATTATCATGGAAACCGTGCGTGACAGCGACATCGTAGCGCGTTACGGGGGTGAAGAGATCGTGATTATTACGCCCAATACCGATAAAAAAGAGGCATCGCTTTTAGCGGAGCGATTGCGCGATAAAGTTGAAAAAACCGTGATGGCAACCGTTGAGACGACGCAAGAGGTCGTTCAAGCGACGATTAGTTTAGGCGTTTGTGCTTTGAGTCATGTCATCTTAGATAAAGAAGCGTTGCTTGAAGAGACCGATCAAGCCCTTTATTTAGCGAAAAAATACGGGCGAAATCGTGTCTCTATTAGCAGTTGGTAGGAAAGTCTCTCTTTTTTTTACATACGTGTTAAGCGTGTGACGATTTGATCGATACTATCGGAAAAGAGACCGTATAAAAAGGGTTCTAAGTCTTTAGAATTGTAGGAAGGCGCGATCCATTTGCTCCCTTTTTGTTTAAAGTTTTGCGTGATTACTTCGTCGCCGCGTCTTACGATCACTTCGATCTCAATTTCGCCGTATAAGTTAGCATCGAAATTTTTGTCGTTATAGACGAGTTGGATATTTTTAAGATAGATTTCGGCGACCAAAGATGCCGCTTGCGCGGAAGCGTCGGTATTGAAACCCGCAAGGTTTAACGCATAACCGAGACCTTCTTTATAGCGATCTTCAAAGTTGACGTTGCTATAAAATTGGGTTAACGTATCGCCTTTTTGCTCGACGTAGCCGATGACTTTTTTATCGGCACGAAGGTCTTTAACGAGCCTGACGTAGACGGTTTTTTTCTCTTTGGTCAGAGGCCCTTTGTACTCGGCTTTATACGATTCAAGGTTTAAGGCTTCATTTTTATACGTACAGCCGCTCAAAAGTAAGAGCATCGCACTCATAAAAAACAGTAAGGTTTTCATGGTTTCTCCTAGTAGTATTTGGCGCGAATTATAACATAATCGATGATTAATGAAACACAAGGTAGAATGAGTTACCATGAAGATAACACAACAAAATCAACCTTTATCGACTATTAGGTGCGTCGGACTGACAAGTAAACCCAATGACGCGTCGCTTCGCATTTTCGTCGATGAAATTTGTACGGCATTGCACCGAAGAGGCGTTTCGTTACTGATCGACGAAGCGAGTGCGCAAACGCTTGGATTGGAAGGAACGCCGTTTGATACGATGTGCGCTCGAAGCGATTTTCTCGTTTCGCTCGGCGGAGACGGTACGTTGATTTCGTTGTGCCGTCGCAGTTTTGCGTATCATAAGCCCGTTTTAGGCATTTACGCCGGACAATTGGGCTTTTTGACGGACATTCAGACCGAAGAGATTAGTCCCTTTATCGAAGGGCTTTTTGCCGGAAATTACCGTATCGACACGCGTATGATGCTGGCCGTGACCCTTCACGCTAAAGGAGGTATCCAAAAAGCGGTTGCCTTTAACGACGTCGTCTTGTCGCGCTCCAAAATCTCTCATATGAGTACCGTACGCGCTTACGTCGACGGGCATTTGTTCAATACTTACTACGGCGACGGCGTTATCGTTTCGACGCCGACGGGTTCGACCGCATACAACCTTTCCGCCGGAGGTCCGCTACTTTATCCCTTGACCGAAGCTTTGATTTTAACGCCGATTTGTCCGCATTCGCTGACGCAACGTCCTTTGGTTTTACCGGTTGATTTTGAAATTTCGTTAGAGAGCGAAGACGATACGGTCATCGTTATTGATGGACAGGAAACGTATAGCATGAACGACCTTGATCGTATCAGCGTCAAGATCGCGAAAAAAGGTGCACGGTTGATTCACCGTTTAGAACACGATTATTTTGACGTCTTGAAAAAGAAGTTACGTTGGGGGCATATGTGATAGAGCGATTGTTATTAAAAAACCATCTTTCGTTTGAGGCATGCGATATTGAATTCAAAAACGGTTTAGTCGTCTTTACGGGACCCAGCGGTGCGGGTAAATCGGTTTTAATGCAAGGACTGCTGAGCGTCTTCGGTTACGGCGAAGCGCAAGCCGACGTTATCGAAGCGACGATCGCGCAAAAGCTCGGTTTGGAAGCATTCGGTTTTGAAGAAGAAAGCCCTAACGTTTTTAAGTTTTTGAAAGCCAAAAGTGCACGCTATTTCATTAATGCGCAAAGCGTTTCCAAAAAAGGTTTGTCTGATATTTCGCGTACGTTTCTCAGCTCTTTAGGCGTTAAAGAGAGTAGCGAATTTGAAACAAAACGCTTAATCGAGCTTTTAGACGGCGTTTGCGCTTCACACGAAGCGACGCATCTTCAAAGCGTGATGCATTTTCAAACGCTTTTTCAAGAGTATACGGCCGTCAAAAACGAGCTTGAAAGCGTAGAAGCCGAAGAGAAAAAAATGGAAGATTTAAAAGAATTCGCACGCTTTGAAATTGCCAAAATCGATGAAGTCTCACCCAAAGTCGGTGAAGACGAAGAGTTAATTTCGTTTAAAAAGTCGTTGTCTAAAAAAGAAAAAATCGAACAGGCGATGCAAAAAGCCTCCGAAATCTTCACTTTAGAATCCAGCGTCTACGAAGCGCTTCACCTGATGGAAGCGGATGCCGCATTTTTCGATGCGTGCATCAACGAATTGCGTTTGATTTTTGAAAAACAAAGCGATACCCTAGAAGCGTTGGAAGAGATCGACGTCGAAAATCTCCTCGATCGTATCGAAAAAGTTTCCCAACTCAAAAAGCGTTACGGTTCAATCGAAGGTGCGTTGGAGCACCGAACAAAACGTCAAGAAGAGTTGGCACGTTATGAAAATATCGCGTTTGAAAAAAGCCGTTTGGAAAAAGCCGTTTCCAAATATGAGAGTGACATTGAAGCCTCGGCGCAGGTTTTGTCTCAAAAAAGACGCTTACATGTAAACGAGCTACAAGAACAGTTAAACGCCTATTTATCACAGCTTTATATGCCGCCTCTTAGCGTGAAAATAGAGGAGGGAGCGTTAAGCGAATACGGTCGCGACGTTGTTCAAATCGCTTTGGGAAAAGTGGATTTGAAGAAAATCAGTTCGGGGGAGTACAACCGCTTAAGACTAGCGTTTTTAGCCGTGCAAAATACGTTTTTACTCTCCGGAGGCGGTGTCTTAATCTTAGATGAGATCGACGCCAATTTAAGCGGCAAAGAGTCTATGAGCGTTGCCAATGTTTTAAAACAACTCTGTACGCGGTACCAAATTTTTGCCATTTCGCATCAGCCGCAACTCTCTTCACGAGCCGATCAGCACTTTTTGGTTGCGAAGCAAGGAACGATCAGTTCGGTCAAAGAGCTCAAAGGTGAAGAGCGAATGGAAGAACTTGCCCGTATGGTCAGCGGCGAACATGTTACCGATGAGGCAAAACAGTTTGCGAAAACCCTTCTTGAAAGTGCAAAATCGTAACAACTTTTTGAGTGCTTCTTTTTTTATTCTTCTAAAATCATACGAATATCATACCGTTCTTTTACTCTGCGTGTAGAGTTTACATTTAAAAGGAGGTACGTATGCAAACTTGGCAACAAGTTTATGCACCTATCGGTGGGAGTTTAGGATTATCGGCACTCGTGGCGTTAATTCCGATTGTGTTTTTCTTTATGGCGTTGGCCGTTTTTCGAATGAAAGGGCATTTGGCCGCAACGATTACGTTGGCACTTTCGATGATCGTTGCCGTCGTTGCGTTCGGTATGCCTACGGGTATGGTGGTTTCATCCGCCGCATACGGGTTTTTGTTCGGATTGTGGCCGATTGCTTGGATTATCGTCGCTTCCGTTTTCTTGTACAAATTGACGGTTAAAAGCGGACAATTCGGCATCATACGTAACTCCATTATTTCCATTACGGAAGACCAGCGTATTCAAGTCATCTTGATCGGTTTTTCGTTTGGAGCCTTCTTAGAAGGTGCCGCAGGCTTTGGTGCTCCCGTCGCGATTACGGCGGCAATTTTAGTCGGTTTAGGCTTTGCCCCGCTTTACGCAGCCGGTCTTTGTTTGATCGCTAATACCGCTCCGGTAGCCTTTGGCGCATTGGGAATTCCCATTTTGGTTGCGGGTAAAGTGACCGGCATCGATCCGTTTTTAGTCGGTGCTATGGCAGGACGTCAATTACCGTTTCTTTCGATCATTATTCCGCTATGGATCGTCGCGATGATGGACGGTTTTAAGGGTGTTAAAGAGGTATGGCCGGCGGCATTGGTGGCGGGCGGTAGTTTTGCCTTTTCACAATATGCGACGTCAAACTTTATCGGACCTGAGTTACCGGACGTTACATCGGCGATCGTTTCTATCATCGCTACGACCGTTTTCCTAAAATTTTGGAAACCTAAAAATATCTTAAAAGGTCACGTATCCGCCGAATTGGAACGAGAGACGCAAAAAGCGCATACGGGTGCGGAAGTCTTGAAAGCATGGTCTCCGTTTATCATTCTTTCGATAATGGTGACGATTTGGACGACCAACGCGTTTAAAGCCTATTTTGCGAAAGGCGCGATTATGGCGGGGACGATTTTCAACTTTGAATTTAGTTCTATCAGTAACGCGATTTTTAAAATGGCACCGATTGTCGCCAAACCGACGGCATTTCCCGTGATTTATACCTTCAACCCGATTTCGGCAACCGGAACGGCAATTTTCTTTGCCGCAATTATCTCCATGTTTATCTTGCGCGTTGATATGAAAACGGCGGTGAAAACGATGGGCGAAACCTTATTTGAGTTAAAATGGGCGATCTTGTCGATCGGTATGGTTTTAGGTTTTGCGTTTGTGATGAACTATTCGGGTATGTCGACGACGATGGCGTTGGTTTTGGCAAATACGGGCTTCTTATTCCCGTTCTTCTCTCCGATTTTAGGTTGGTTAGGCGTTTTTCTTACCGGTTCGGATACCTCTTCCAATGCGCTTTTCTGCGGCTTGCAACAATCGACCGCGCATCAATTGGGCTTAAACGAGACCTTGATGGTTGCGGCAAATACCACCGGCGGCGTGTGCGGCAAGATGATTTCTCCGCAATCGATCTCTATCGCATGTGCCTCTGCCGGTATTGTCGGAAAAGAGTCCGATCTCTTCCGCTTTACGGTTAAACACAGCTTAGTATTGGTCGTGGTCATGGGCATCATGACGATGGCGCAAGCGTATATTTTGACATGGATGATTCCGTAAATTAGCCTTTTGCGAACGGCGGAATTCTCCGCCGTCGCCTTCTTTTAGAAAACTCCCAATGCTTTTATGTTACAATCAAAAATCCAACGAACGTTAATGCCCTCAATTAGGATTTTGAATGTCGCGTGAAAAAATACTCATCGTCGAAGACAATAAAGCACTCTCCAAACTGATCGTTAAAAAAATGCAATCCAGCCTTGATTTTGATATCGATGCCGCGTATAGTTACGAAGAAGCGTTAGCCTTGGTCGAAAAAGAGAAAGACTATTTCGTAGCGCTTTTGGATTTAAATCTTCCCGACGCGCCTGAGGGCGAAGTGGTCGATATGATCTTGAGCCATCACATTCCTTCCATCGTTCTGACCGGTTCGATGGATCACGAAACGCGCGAAAAAATCTTAAAAAAAGAGGTAATCGACTACGTTCATAAAGGCAATATCGACGATGTGAATTATATTTTTTCATTGATCGAACGCCTGCACAAAAACCGCGACGTTAAAGTGCTCGTCGTCGACGACTCGATCGTTGTTCGTGCGCAAATTAAAGATTTTTTACAACGGCATATGTTTAAAGTCTTGGTTGCGGCACACGGCGAAGAAGCGTTAGCGTTTTTAGAGGACAATCCGGATATTAAACTGATTTTAACGGACTATTTAATGCCCGTTATCGACGGCGTAGAGTTAACGAAAGAGGTACGCAAACGCTATTCGAAAAACGAACTCTCTATTATTGCGATGACCGCTAGCAACGCGGAATTGATTTCGGCGCATTTTTTGAAAATCGGTGCGAACGATTTTATTAACAAACCTTTTAGCCAAGAAGAGATTACATGTCGGATCGACAACTCGCTGGACGCACTGGAATATATTGCTACGATTAAAGCCATGGCGCAAAGCGATTTTCTGAGCGGCTTGGCAAACAGGCGTTTTTTCTTCGAAGAAATGCACCACTATTTTAAAGAGTCCAAAGAGCGAAGCGAGCCTTTTGCTTTGGGCTTGATCGACATCGATCAGTTTAAACAAATCAACGATACTTTGGGACACCGTATCGGCGATGCCGTAATCGTTGCTTTGGCCGAACAGCTGAAAAATCATTTTTGCGATAATGCTTTTATTTCGCGTTTCGGCGGCGATGAGTTTTGCGTCGTACTCAAACAGTGCGATCCTAAAAAAGCGTTAGCCTATTTTGTCAAGTTTGCCGATGCTATGTCGCGTTTAGACATTACGATACCGGAGGCGAAAGCTTTACATGTAAGCGTCTCTATCGGCGTGACGTTTAACGACGTCGGCTCTCTCGAAGAGATCGTGCATCTAGCCGATCAAGCACTTTACAAAGCCAAACAAAACGGGCGCAACCGCGTGGAAGTCGCTTAATGATCATCGATACCCATTGCCATTTGGACGACACGCAATTTGTGGATGATTTGGAAGAAGTCGTTTTACGCGCGAGTGAGGGCGGCGTGAAAGGCATCGTTATTCCGGGTGCGGAGATACATGATCTTTCGCGCGCTCAAGCTTTAGCCCATCGCTACGAGCATATTTTCTTTGCGGCGGGCGTCCATCCCTACCATCACGACCAATACGACGAAACCCTTTTGCGATGCTTTTTAGAAGATGAAAAGTGCATTGCGATAGGCGAGTGCGGATTGGATTATTTTCGCTTGCCCGAAGAGGCAGAAGCTATGGCGTATGAGAAAGAGCGACAACACGAGATCTTTCGATGCCACGTGCGTTTGGCGAAAGAGCTTCGCAAACCCCTCATCGTACACATACGCGAGGCAAACGACGATAGTAAACGTATTTTACTGGAAGAAGACGCCGGTGCTATCGGCGGTGTTTTACATTGCTACAATGCCTCTAAACACTTGCTTGATTTAGCGAATCACGGGTTTTATTTCGGTATCGGCGGCGTCGTAACGTTTAAAAACGCAAAAAGCCTTATTGAAGTTTTACCGTTAATTCCAAAAGATAAGCTTTTGATCGAAACCGATGCGCCTTACCTAACGCCGGTACCTTTTCGCGGGCAACGAAATGAGCCTCTTTACACGCAATTCGTTGCCGAGAAGATGGCGGAGGTTTTAGAGATGAGTGTTACGGATATACACGATTTGACCACAAAAAATGCTCTTTTTCTCTTTAAAGCTTTAGAAAAGATAAAGTTTGATACAATCTAAAGATAACATCAAGCAAAAACGACACGAAAAGGAGAGGCATGTACAAGGTTATCGTAGCCCTTTTTTTAATCTTTCAGAGCCTGCATGCTTTCTTAAGCACCGATAACACCGACTACCAACAACAACTCACCGCTCTTAAAAATTTCGATCTTCCCAACACTTTTTTGAAAGATTCTATCTTCATCTCCATGAAAGAAGATGCCGAGACGTACAAAACCAAACACTTCCTCAAAACACTTGAAAACGGCGATAAATTTATCCCGATTTTACAAAAAATGATGCAAGAAGCCGGCGTCCCTTCCGAGTTTTTATACCTTGCGATGACGGAATCGAGTTTCAACCCTTACTCTTCTTCATCGGCAAGAGCTTCGGGCATCTGGCAGTTCATTCCCGCGACGGCAAAACGCTACCGCTTAACGGACGATAGTTTTGTGGACTATCGACGCGATCCGGTCAAGTCGACCGAAGCCGCCATCGCCTATCTCAAAAACTTACATGTCATGTTCGGGAAATGGTATCTTGCCGCGTTGGCGTACAATTGCGGTGAAGGAACGGTTTCCAAAGCCATTGAAAAAGCGGGCACGGACGATATTAACGTTTTATTGGACGAGCAAAAAAAATATTTGCCCAAAGAGAGCCGACTCTATATTCGTAAAATTTTGATGATGAGCTATATTTCGAACAGTACCGACGTGATGCTCGACAACGGTTCGGAGTACCTGCTAAATCGTGCCAATAACGCTACGTTTGTTAAAGTAAGCGTGAAAGGCGGTACGTCGCTTAAAGATATCGCCGAAAGCATGAGTATATCGATGAGCGAACTTAAAGCCTACAATCCGCACCTGAAGCACGCTTTTACGCCGCCCGTGAACACCGAAAGCTACGTTTACATTCCGCAAGATCGTCAAATTGCTTTTACGCAAAATTTCGATACGACGAAAGAACCGCAAAAATATGCCGTTTACGTTGCCAAAAAGGGTGATTCTTTAGATAAAATCGCACAAAAATACGGTACGGCTTCACAAAGGCTGATCGAGCTTAACGGCTTAAAAAGTGCCGCACTCAAACCGAAAACCGAACTGATCGTTCCCATGGGAACGCCTAAGTCCTCTACGTCTCAAATGCAAGAAGCGGTTTATATCGCTAAAGCGGGAGATTCAATGGAGAGTATTTCTAAAAAATACGATATTTCCCTCGATACGCTTTTAAAGGCGAATCATAAAAAAGAAGCTTGGGTGAAAGCGGGAGAGAGTATTGTTATTCCGAAACGTTAGTGCCTTTAGTTTTCTTTTTCTCGTATGCATTTCGTGTTTGACGGGATGCTCTTCGCGTAGTTCGTATGTTCATACGCCTCGAGGAGCAAGCGGATCAAGTGAAGAAGCCGCTTCGATCAATAACTCTCCCGCGATGCATCGTGCTACGATGCGACCCTATACGATCGACGGGAAAACGTATTATCCGACGATGGTTAGCGTCGGGGATTATTTCAGCGGCGTGGCAAGCTGGTACGGCAAAGATTTTCACGGCAAAAAAACCTCAAACGGCGAAGTGTATAACATGTACGATTTAACCGCCGCACATAAAACCCTTCCGATGAATACGATGCTCAAAGTGACCAACCTCAAAAACAATAAAAGTATCGTCGTACGCGTTAACGATCGAGGACCTTTTGTCGGAACGCGTATTATCGATCTCTCCTATACGGCGGCTTCAAGGTTAGAACTCGTCGCTAACGGTACGGGACCCGTAGGCTTAGAAGTCATCGGTTTCGCAGGCGTCGTCGCACCGGCGGGCGCACCGAAAGAGAGCGTCGTAGAGAGCGATTATTTGATTCAAATCGGTGCGTTTAGAAGCAAAGAGGGTGCCGCACGGTTTGCTCAAAGCAATATGAATGTTAATAATCGCTACAATGCGATCGTTAAAGAAGGAACATTTGAAAATCAGCCGATATACCGCGTCTGGTTGAAAGGTTTCGGTAGTGAAGCGGAAGCGTCCGATTTTAGTGCAAAAGGGCAATTTAAAGGCTCATTTATCGTAAGGGAATAAGATGATAAAAACCGTAGAACGCATAACGAAAGAGACGAATATTCGCATCGAGCTCAATTTAGAGGGAAGCGGAAAATCCGCTATTTCAACGGGTATCGGCTTTTTCGATCATATGTTGGAAGCATTTTCGAAGCATTCTCAAATCGATTTAACCCTTACATGTAAAGGCGATACGCATATCGATTTTCATCATAGCGTCGAAGATGTCGGTATCGTTTTAGGGCAAGCATTGAAAGCCGCGATTTATCCGATCGAAAAGGTCGAACGATACGGAAATGCCGTCGTCGTGATGGACGAAGCGGCGGTCGAATGCGATTTGGATTTGAGCAACCGTGCTTATTTGGTCTATGAAGTAGAAGCGGAAGGTAAAGTCGGCGAATTCGACGTCGAGTTAGCCGAAGAATTTTTTAGAGCCGTTGTGCAAAATGCCGCTTTGAGCGCGCACATTATCGCACGTCGCGGTAGAAACAAACACCATCTTTTGGAAGCGGCTTTTAAAGCATTCGCGGTCGCACTTAGGCGTGCTTTGGTTCAAAACGAACGGGCGGGAATTCCAAGTACAAAGGGTGTTTTGTGATTGAACTTTTAGTATTTGACGTCGACGGTTGTTTGACGGACGGCGGAATTATGTACGGTAACGGCGATCAGGAAGAGTTTAAAGTTTTTAACGTTAAAGACGGATTTGGGATCGTCGCGTGGATGAAGCTCGGGAAAAAAAGCGCGATTATTACCGGACGCGGTTCCCGTGTCGTGGAACGCCGCGCAAAAGAGCTCGGTATCAGTTATTTGTATCAAAACGTGAAAAATAAAAAAGCGGTTTTAGAAGAGATCCTGCGTGCGGAAAATCTCTCTTTTGAAAATGTTGCCGCTATCGGCGATGATCTTAACGACGTGACGCTATTGCGTTCGGTGGCTCTTTCGTTTGCCCCCAACGATGCGCTTGCTTCGGTCAAACAAGAAGTCAACGTCGTTTTATCCCGCAACGGAGGTCACGGTGCGGTGCGTGAGATGATCGACTATGTCGTAGCATCGGAAAATTTGAGCGAGGCATTCGTAAACCCTTGGTTGTAAGATTATTCGTCTATGGAGCGCTTCTCTTTTTAGGAATGAGCGTTTTTTTAATTATCAAAGAGCCCTACACCTTACGCATCGTCGATCTAAACGGCAATCAGATTCCCGAAATCGAACTGATTCATGCTCAAAATTACCAGATCAAAGACAACGGTATCGACAGTATCGTAAACTCGACGCGCGTAATGCGATTTAAAGATTTTGACGAACTTCAAACCGTTAGGGCAGAACATCGCACCGATAAAGGACTTCGAGGCGTCTTAACGACCGATAAAGCTTTGGTACGCGATAAAGTGATTCATTGCATGAGCAATTCGCACTACGCTCGCAGCGACGGTGTTGCCTTGGACGGCGAAGATATTTTTTACGATCTAAATACGGAAGTTTTACGTAGCGAAAAACCCTTTATTTTTTCTCAAGAACGAAGCCGTACGCACGGCCTTTCATTTGTTTATCAGATGAAAGAGGGCACAATTGCGGCGAATAGTATTCATTCCGTGATTCAACAAGTGGAGAGAAAAGGCAAATGAAATTTTTGATCATCCTAGCGACATGCGTTTGTTCGATGCTTGTTGCCGCAGAAGTACAGGTAACCGCCGATAAATTTTTTGCGGACGAAGCCAAACGAATCAGTATTTTTGAAGGAAACGTGACCGTTATCAAAGAGGGCGATAAACTGACCGCTAAAAAGATTACGATCCATTTCGACGAAAAAAAACAACCGATCCTTTACGTTGCTACGGGTGACGCGAAGGGCAATATGATGATGAAAGAAAAACACTATTACGGTGAAGCCGATAAGATGACGTACGATCCTAACAAAAGCCTTTATACCTTAGAAAAAAAGGCGTTTTTGCATGAAATCGATACCGATAAAAAAGTCTACGGCGAATTCATTCGCGTCGATCAGATTAGCGGTCATTACGAAGTGGACGGAAAAGGAAGTGCGCCTGTTAAGTTCATCTTTAAGGTTGAGGATAAAAAACAGTGATCCACGTTAAAGAAGCCTACTTTGTCAAGTCGGCTTCCAAACTGGACGAGAGCACTCCCGAGGGCATTAGCGAAGTAGCGTTTATCGGACGGAGTAACGTCGGTAAAAGTTCTTTGATTAATGCGCTTAGCAATCGCAAAGATTTAGCGAAAAGCTCTTCGACTCCGGGAAAAACAAGGCTGATTAACTTTTTTCACGTCACGTTAACACACGATGAAAAGCCTTTTACGCTTCAATGGGTCGACTTACCCGGTTTCGGTTATGCAAGAGTATCGCACAGTATGAAAGACGAGTGGCAAAGAAATCTAACGGAATACTTAAAAAAACGTGTTTCGATTCGCTTGTTTCTTCATCTCGTCGATGCAAGACATCCTTTCTTGGAAAACGACAAAGCCGTTCACGACTATTTAAACGACGTCGTTCGTCCCGATCAAACGATTTTGCGCATTTTTACGAAAGCCGATAAGCTCAAACAAAGCGAAATTAGCGTCATTAAAAAGCACTATCCGGATGCTTTATTGGTTTCTAGCAGTCGTAAAAAAGGGATCGATCCACTTTTAGACGCGATTTTTAACGTGGTTTTTGGAGCACAATCATGATACGTTACACGAAAGCCAAACTCAGCGATATCGTTTTGATGCAAGAAGTCGTGCGCTTAGAAGTCGAAAAAGGCATTATCCTCTTTCGTAGCGCGGATGAGATGTCGACCAATATACGTTCGTACATTCTCGCCAAAGAGGACGATGAAATCATCGGTTTCGGAGCACTTCATTTCCATGCGCCCGATCTGGCGGAGATTCGTAGCCTTATCGTTAAAGAGGGCTATCGAGGAAAAGGGATCGGTCGAGGTATTATTGAAAATTTATTAGCGGAAGGCGAATTCTTGGGCGTCAAAAAAGTCTTTACGTTAACCTACCAAAAAGGGTTTTTTGAAACGCTCGGATTTAGCGAAATCCCCAAAGAAGCGCTTCCCTCTCATAAAATATGGGCGGATTGTATTAAATGCAAGCATTTTCCGATATGCGACGAAATCGCACTCATCAAACATATTTAACCTTTTTCGGACTTGCGGGCATTTTGGTTTTATGCCAAATTATGTCTTCGCTTTATCCGTGGATACCGACATTCGTCGGCGTCGTTTTCGCGTATCTGATCTTAGAATTTGAACACCGTGAAATCAAAGCCGCCAACATTGCCTTAGGCTTCGTGTACCTCTGCTTTTACGACGCCAGCAAGGGTTTTTACCTCTTCTCGTACGTGATTTTATTTATTTTAGTCTATCGTTTTGCGCTTTTAAAAATTCAAACGTTGATTACATGTGATAATTGTATTTTAGCCAGTTACGTGATCGTTGCCTATATCGGGCACTATTTGCTGAATGGTTTTTTAGCGTATTTGGACAACGAAACCTTCCCTTATTTTTCCAACTACTACTTTTACTCGATTGCGCTTGATTCATTGCTCTGCTTTATGCTTTTTAGGGTGTCGCGGTGAGAATTAAGATAGTTATCGGACTCTTTTTTATCGTTTGGACGGCTTTGCTGGTACGCGTTTATTACATTAGCATCAAATCTAACGCCTATTATGAAGAGATCGCCAAACAAAATGCCGTTAAAGTCGATGAGTTAGCCCCGCTTCGAGGCGTTATTTTAGATCGCAATCTCAAACCTCTTTCCGTGAATCGTTTGGGGTTTTCGATCGGTATTAAGCCGCGATTGAGCCTGAAGTCGCAGCGTGGCGTTTTAGATGAAGAGATAGCGTTTTTGGCTTCTTTGTTGGGCGATTTTAGCGTTAAAGAGATGACGAAAGAGTATTTACGAACCGACTCGGCGTATAACCACGATTACGTCGACGTGATTCCGTTTATTCCGTACGATAAGCTGATCCCGCATTTTGCACGCATTGCCCAACATGAAAATCTCAGAATTCAAATCGCTTCCAAGCGTCATTATCCCTACGGCAATTTGGCTTCACACGTCATCGGTTACGTCGGACGAGCCAATACTCAAGACGTGGCGGAAGACGCGACCGCAAAGTTGGTAGGATTTTCCGGAAAAACGGGTATCGAGAAATATTATAATGCCGTATTGCAAGGAGTGAAAGGCGAGAAACGCACCAAAGTAACGGCATTTAACCAAGAGATTGAAGTCGTGAGTAAAACCTTGCCGACCAGCAACGATTTGGTGTTGAGCCTTGATTTGGAGTTACAACAGTATATTACGACGCTTTTCGGTGACGATAGCGGTGCCGTGGTCGTGATGAACGCCCAAAACGGTGCGATTTTGGCGGCGGCAAGTTTTCCCGAATACGATCTCAATAAATTCGTTAACGGTATTTCGCAAGAAGAGTGGTCTTTGCTGGCAAACGATTTGAATCACCCTTTTACCAATAAGCTCGTCAACGGTCTTTATCCTCCCGGTTCTATCGTGAAAATGGGGGTAGGAATGGCGATGCTCAATACGGGGATTATTACGCCTTCGACCATGATCGAATCGACCGGAGCGATGGAGCTCGGCGGTCGTATTTTCCGCGACTGGAAAAAAGAGGGACACGGTATGATCTCGTACGTCAAAGCGATTCGACAAAGCTGCGACGACTATTTTTACAAAACAAGCCTCAAAGTCGGTATCGATAATATCGCGCCTTTTTTATCTAAAATCGGCTTTGCGGCTAAAACGGGCATCGATCTCCCTCGAGAATTTATGGGGACGGTACCGAGCCGCGAATGGAAAAAAGAGCGTTACGGAAAAGGTTGGTCGCAAGGCGAGACGTTGATTACGTCGATCGGGCAGGGATACTTCTTGGTGACACCCGTACAAATTGCCAAGTATACCGCTTTTCTGGCAACGGGCAACGGCGTTACGCCGCATTTTTTGCGTAAAGTGAACGATACGACGATCGATTTTCCGGTCGATCCTACAATTGTTAGCGAAAATGAAAAACGCTTTTTAAAAGTAACGCGCGAAGGTATGTTTGAAGTCGCGAACGTTCAAGGCGGAACAGGCTTGAACCATTTACGCTTAACCGCACCGTTTAAGATAGCCGCCAAAACGGGTACGGCGCAAGTCGTAGGTATTTCTCAAACCGAAAAAAAACGAATGCGCGAAGAGGATATGGAGTATTACCAACGTTCTCATGCATGGCTGACGACGTACGGTCCGTATGAAAATCCGCAATACGTCGTAACCGTTTTGGTTGAACACGGCGGACACGGCGGAAGCGAAGGCGGACCGATCGCTTCTAAGATATACGATAAACTCTACGAAATGGGGTATATTACCTTACCGGAAAAGCCAAAAGAGTCTAAAAAGTAGCCGGATAGTTACAACGCATCGATATCGACGGGGTATTCGATATTTTCCGCAACCGCGCGTGCCGCTTCCGTGCCGAAAAGTTCTTTTAAAAGATAAAATCCAAGCTCTAATCCGGAACTGACCCCGCCGGCGGTGATAATCTTTTCCTCACGCACGATTTTGGAAGCGACGACGTGAACGCCGTATGCGGCAAGTTCGTCAAAGGCTTTAGCATGGGTTGTCGCTTTTTTCCCTTGCAGCATTTTTGCTTCGGCAAGGAAAAAAGCACCCGTACACACGGAAGCGAGGTAGGAGAGGGTGGGGTATTGTCGATGTAAAAACGCAAGCGTCGGTGCATCTTTCATCCAGCGTATACGACCTTTTCCTCCGGGGAAAATTAAAATATCAAGTAAGGGTGCCGTTTCGTAGCTTTCGTGAGGAATGATTTTGAGACCGTTAAAGGCCTCTATGGGCTCTAGGCTCGGAGCAATCAGCAAAACGCGTGTACTGTTTTGGCGAATCTTATTGATATAGCTTAACACTTCAAACGGTGCAACAAAATCAAGCTCTTCGACCTGAGGAAAAATAACGATACCGATCTGAAGCATTTAAACCTCTTGCGTACGTACGATCAAGCTTTTAGGAAGCTCATAACGAAAAATCCATTCCTCCTCTTTTTTGCGCATCTCTCCGTTATCCGTTTCATGATCGAATCCCAAAAGATGCAACAAGCCGTGAATGAACAAAAGCGCGATCTCTTCTTCCCTTCCGTGCCCGAGCTCCGAAGCTTTTTGGAAGGCAAGCTCGTGGTTAATCACGATAGAGCCAAGCGGCGCATGCGGAAAATCGTCGATCGGAAAGCTTAAGACGTCGGTGGTTTTATCGACGTTGCGATGCTCGAGATTGAGCGTATGCATCCTTTTAGCATCGACAATGACCAACTCGACCTCTTTGTCGGTATGTTCGGTACAAATGCGTTCCAATAAGGCTTCGGGGAGGGCAATTGCCTCGTCGTTATCGATCGTTAACATCAAAAATCCTTTAAAAGAGGGTCGGTTGTTGGGTAATCGACGTTGTATAAAACGGCTCAAAAGCTTCTTTGTCGCCCAAAATCAAAGCGTATGAAAAACGTATACGGGTGAATGCTTCTTTCAGTTCGGCATAAGCGGCAAAACGTAGCGTCTTAAACGTGTCGGTCGGCGGCATAAAATCAGTTGTTTCAGGCAGACAGAGCACGGTCGTCGAAGGATCGACGCGATGGGCAAGGTATGCAAGATGCTTAGGTAAAAGCGATACGTCGGGCTCAAAAATCAAAGCGCGATCGCTCATACCGAACTCTTTTTTCATCAGTGAGGACGTGATAAATTGCGGGTAAAAATGGTCGCAAAACGTGAGTTGCTCCAAGGCGTACGCTAAAGAGTTCTCATCGCAAAAAAAGAGCAAGGATAAACACTCTTCGACGTAATGTTCGGGTATTTTTTGCTCGTTGAAATAGCGCTCGCGATACTCAAAAGAGCTTAAAAAAATACCTTTAGAACGAATCGGCATTAAAGACGAGAGTGCGGTTGGAACACGTAGGACGTCGGGTGCGATTTTAGAGGCGAGAAGATCGTCGCTCAGATAAAAGGCGTCGTCCTCTTTGGCTTGCAAGATCGCCTTTGCGATGAAGACGAGATCGCCTTTGAGTCGTTTTAACTGTTTTGGCGTATGCAAGTGCTCGAACAAGGAGGCCTGGATCGGTGAAAACAGAAACAGACGCAGATGCTTTTCGTTGATGAGGTAGCGAAGCAAACGTACCAGCGTCGTTTCGATACTATCGACTTCTATCCATGCGCATTCGGTATCTTCGTTAACGTAAGGAAGCGTGCTAACCAGCGCGTAAGCACCTTTATCGATAGCGGCGTGAAGCGTTTGTCTGGAAGCTTGAGTATCGATAAAAAGATCGCCCGACATCAGGCGTGAAAGCTCGAATTGAATCGTAGCGAAAGCATCGACGGGAGGTTCGGTATGAAGCCTACCGTCGATGATACGGACGAAATTTTCTATTTTCATCCAACGGATGCGCCGTTTGCGCGCGGTTTTTCGGGGCGAATCAGGCAAAGTCCCTCTTTGTCTTTAGCTGCTAAAAGCATTCCTTGGCTGAGCAAGCCTTTGATCGTTGCCGGTTTGAGATTCGCAACGACGCACACTTGCGTGTCGATGAGCGATTCGGGTGCATAATATTCTCGAATACCCGCAACGATTTGGCGCGGTTCGTTCTCTCCGACGTCGACTTTGAGTTTTAAGAGGCGATCGCTGCCTTCTAAAATGCTAGCTTCCAAGATTGTACCGATTTTGAGAGAGGTTTCAAAAAACTGATCGATCGTGATAATGGATTCGGCTTGATGCTCTTTTTTAGCATTTTTTACCGGTGTCGGTGTTGCTTCGAGGGCAGGCGGCGTAGGTTGAAGCATCAACGCTTCTTCGATACGCGGGAATAAAGGCGGTACTTTTTCAATGGTAAACGTGTCCAAAAGATCTTTGCGAAGAACAAAACGGTCGTATGAAGCCGTCGTAATCTCAAAACCGAGCGCACGAGCTATCGTCGTCGTTGTTTTCGGCATGATCGGATGCAATAAAATGCTCACGCGCGCCAAAATGTTGGATACCAATGCAACGAGTGCCAACGCTTGGTCGATTTTTCCTTCTTTGATTTTAACCCACGGTTCGTGAAGCGTAATGGCTTGGTTCGCGATACTAAGGGCTTTCCAAAGCTCTTCCAAGTAGCGGTTGGTTTGCATCTCTTGCAAATAGGCTTCAACGTTGTTTAAAATCTCGTCAACCGCTTTGAGCTCTGCCGTATGAAAGGTTTCGACGTTTTGAGAGGTGATGACGCCTTCGCTGTATTTTCCGCTCATACCGATAATACGGTTTAAGAGATTGCCCAGTTCGTTTCCGAGGTCGGAATTGATACGGTCCATTAAAGCTTTTTGACTAAAATCGCCGTCTTGACCGAAGGGCACTTCGCGAAGCATGAAGTAGCGAAAGTTTTCCAATCCGTATGCGTCGGCGACCTCTTTAGGATTGACGACGTTACCCTTGCTTTTGCTCATCTTTTCGCCGTTTCTGGTCCACCAACCGTGTGCCGCGACATGTTTGGGTAAAGCAAGCCCTAAACTCATTAAAAATGCCGGCCAATAGATCGCATGAAAGCGCAAAATATCTTTTCCGACCAACTGAACGGTTGCAGGCCAAAAATGCATATTCTTCTCGTCGTTGCCGTATCCTAAGGCGGTGACGTAGTTTAGCAGTGCGTCGAGCCAGACGTACATGACGTGTTTAGAATCGTTCATGGAAGAGGGGAGTTTGATACCCCAATCAAAACTGGTACGCGTGATGGAAAGATCGCGTAAGCCTTGTTTCACGAAGCTAATAACTTCGTTTTTCTTACCTTTGGGAAGGACGCATTTCTCATCGTTGTTGTACCATTTGATGAGGTCTTCTTGGTATTTGGAGAGTTTGAAAAAGTAGCTCTCTTCTTTAACGAGGCGCGTCAGTTTTCCGCAGTCGGGACATTTATCTTCGTCCACGAGTTGCGTATCGGTAAAAAACGTTTCGCAACTGACGCAGTAGTGACCTTCGTATTCGCCTTTATAAATGTCGCCGTTTGCAAACATGACTTCAAAGGCTTTTTGAACGCCCGCTTTGTGCTCGGCGTCGGTCGTGCGGATAAATTTGTCGTAGCTGATCTCAAACTCATCCCATAAAGCTCGGAATTTTCCGCTGATTTCGTCGGCATAGGCTTGAGGCGTTTTGTTTCGCGCCTTGGCGGCTTCTTCGATTTTTTGACCGTGTTCGTCGGTTCCGGTTAAAAAGAACGTTTCATAGCCTCTCAAACGGTAATAACGTGCCATCGTATCGGCGATAATCGTCGTGTATGCATGTCCGATATGCGGTACGTCGTTAACGTAGTAAATGGGGGTGGTAATGTAGGCTTTTTGGGACATCGTTTTTCCTAGTTAAAAATTAATTAGCATTTTACAAAAAATAGTTTGCAAAACTTAGAACACCAAAGGTGCGCGGGCATTCCGTTCAGGATTGCCTCGTGTTAACGTCGTCTTAAAAGCGTTGCTTTCAAGACGTAATAGGGATTAAAATTCAAATCCGCCGCCTTGACCTTTGGACATACTCTCATAAACCGCCTTGACGTAGGCTTTACGGGTTTCGCATTCGAACATTTTGTCGCAGTCGCTACATGTCAAAACGTTTTGGGCTTTTTGACATGTTTGAAGTTCGTTCTTTTTCTCTTGAAGCGTTTGCTCGAAAATATCGCTCACGTCACTTTGCATAGCACTGCTTAACGCGTTCTATTTCCGTTTGCGAGCCGAAGAAACACGGCGTCGTATCGTGCGGATGCGAAGGCGTGAGGTCTAACAGACGCGTTTTTCCGTTGATTGCCGCACCGCCGGCTTTCTCGTAGACGAAAGCGAACGGAAATACTTCGAAAATCATGCGAAGTTTGCCTTTAGGCACGTCGCTGGTAGCGGGATAGGAGAACAATCCGCCGCCTTTGAGCAAGATTTGGTGCAAGTCGGGCACCATACCGCCGGAGTAGCGTAAGCGATAGCCGTCCGCGAAAATAGCGTCGATCATGGCTTTATGACGGGGCTCCCATCCCATTTGGGTCGCACCCGGAGCGTTGAGTTTGCCTTTAACGCCTAGCGTGATCTCTTTAATAAAAACGAACTCGCCTTTTTGGTTTAAACGGTAAAGCGTAACGTTCTCTTGCGCAATGACCAATTCGACGCGCGGTCCGTACACGACGTAAACCGCCGCTTTGAGGTTTGCGCCCGCAAAACCGCCTTCGTAAATACCGAAAATAGAGCCTACGCTCAAATTGACGTCGATGAGGCTTGAACCGTCAAGCGGATCGTATCCGATGCTGTAAATGCCCTCTACATGTAAAGGGGTTTTTCCCTCTTTCTCTTCGCTCACGATCTCTTTGATGCAAGCGACTTTTGCGAACTCTTCTTCGATGATCAGGTCGCTTTTAATGTCCAGTTTCAACTGCGTATCGCCCGTTGAATTGATATTTTCGGAGTATCCCGTATCGTCAAATGCGATGGCATCTTTGATGCGTGCGGCGGAGCGTTTAATCGCCTCGTAAATTTCAGTCATGTTATCGTACCTTTTTAGCGTTTTGCATAATCCAAGCAACGACTTGCTCGGGGTTGTTTAAATCCAATATCGCGATCGTCGAGGGAAGCGTATAATCGTTGAGGTTGACGGTTTGATCGACGGCGATAGCGTCGGAACAGTCGAAATAACTTTCGTCGAGTTTGTTTCTAAAAACGGCAATGCGCGGAAGCGGAAGCGTTTTCAGCCCTTCCACGAGTAAAAAATCAAAATTGCCGAGCATTGCGATAATGTCGTCTATGGTTTTATGACGTTTTGAAAAAAACGTCGTGCGCGTCGGAGAAGTGACGACGACTTCGGCTCCCGTTTGCGAAAATTTCCAACTGTCTTTGCCTTCGACGTCAAAATGTGCTTTGTCGCTGGGGTCGTTTTTAATGATGGCCAACGTGTAGTCGCGTTTTAAAAGTGCCGCCACTTTTAAAATGAGCGTTGTTTTCCCGCTATCGGAGGGTCCTGTAAATGCCACGGCTAAGGATTTCATTTTTTCCTGCTTTTTATGTTATGATGACTTTTTAAAAAAACGTTTTATTATATCAAATAAAAATTGAGTCTAAATTGATGAAGCACAGAGTTTACGGTTTTATAGGCATCGCCTTAGTCGGTTTTTCGATGTTCGGCTGTGCGTCCAAGCTTGTGGACGCGGAAAATGAAAAGGTTCTCGATTACAGTATGACCAACTCGAAAAAGTTGGAGATCGTCAATTCCGCAACCTCCAAGACGTTCGTGACGGTGACGTATTTGAACCCGCTGACGCACGAAGACGTGAGCCAAGAGAGCGAAAAATTTATCGTCGGAACCTATCTGGCGACCGGAGAAGGTCCGAGTTCCCCGATTCAACTTCAAAATTTTAAAATTAACGGACAAAATGCGCTTTCCGTAACGCCGATAGAGCAAGGCAATCTTTTGTTAAAACTCGTACCTTCGTCCAACGGGTGGACGAAGTACGTCTTAGTCGAAGCTCCAAAAACCGAAACGATCAAAATGGAGATTAGTTTCGAAAACGATCGGTCACAGAAGGTATCAGCAACGTTTCAAAAAGATTTTTAATCGAAACGCTCTCGCCTAAAAGCTCGCGGTAAACGACATAGTTCGCGAGCACTTTTTTGCCGTATTCGCGACTCTCTTCGTTTTGCATCGTCTCCAAACTCCAAAAAGGCTCATATGCCCCTTCTTTAAACGCGCCGCCAAGTAAATGACGTTTCGTAAAACCGATACCGCCGTTGTAGGCATATGCGACAAAAAGCGGATGGTAAAGGCTCTTTTCCAAGAAATTGAGGTGAATGTTGCCGAACCAATAGGCGATATGCGGATGAAACATCGCCTTAATATCAAAATCGTCTATCTTCTCTTTCGCGGCAATATCGCGTGCGACAAAAGGCATAAACTGCATCATGCCAAGTGCGTACGAAGTTGAAACCACCGAGGGAATAAAACGGCTCTCTTGTCGGGCGATCGCTAACATCAACGCTTGGCGATGCGTCGAATAGTTTGCGATCTCCTCGGGATAGGGAATCGGATAGTAATTTTTAGCGTAATGCGTCACGCGTTCCATCAAATAAACGTAATGCGGCAAGGTATCGGCGTAACGAAAGCTTTGCGCTAGGGTTTGCACCTCTTCGTTTTTCATGCTATAAACGCGGTTCATCACGCGCGGCCACGCAAAAGGATCGCTGATCTGAAAGCTCGGATGCGAACCTTCAAAAACGGGCGAGACGATTTCGGGGAAGGGAAGTTCCAACGCTTCGCGCGCGTAAAGCGAATAGATATTGACGTCGCGGCTTTGAGCAAGACGTTGCAATACGTTGGCGTTTTTGGATGCAAGGTATTGCCAAAAAAGTGCTTTGTCTTTTTCTTCTTGTTTGGATGCACTCTCGATACTTTGTTCAAAAAAGAGCATGGCTTGATCGACGTGAGCGTATTTGAGTGCGTTGAGCCCTAAATAAAAGAGCGTTTTAGACTTTACATGTAAAGAAGGTTTGAAACGCAGTAGCGACTGTTGGAGCGTTTCGAGTTTGTCGTTTTGCACCACGCTCATCGCAAAAGCGTTAAATTTCGGATTGTTCGAAAGCGTGCTAAGATACGCCGAGTCTAGCGACGTTTGGTCGAAAATACCGTCTTTATACGCCGAAATACTGCCGTTGAAAAGCGTCAAAAAAAGGTCGGGATGTTGGAGTGCTTCGGTATAAACGTCAGGGCTTTGCATCAGTTTGACGATAGGAATCAAGGTGCTTTTTGCCGAGAGTTTGGAAGCGATGATCGGCAATTGCGTTTTAGGCACGGCACTGATTTTGTTGAGCGTGATGCCGATGTTAAAGCATTCGTTATCCTCTTTTAAAAGTGCGTTGACGTCCAAATCCACGCATTTGGAGATTTTCTTATACGCCGGATTATCCATCTTTTTGGCAAAGAGATGAAAAAAACGCATGTTCATCGTATGCACCATGCCAAAAAGTGCTTTGGCTTCTTGCGGCGTCGTTTCGGGGCGTTGCAGGTATTCGTAGATGTAAAAATCTTTTGCGAGACTTCGAGGCTTATCTTGAAAAAAGGCCAACGTAACGGGATCGCTTGCCAAAAGCGGCAAGCAAAAGCAAAGGCTTAATACGAATCTATAAAGCATTGGCAAGGGCAAATAAGAGTTTTACGGCAAATAAGTCGATGAATTGTAACGCCAAAATGACGATGAGCGGTGCCAAATCGATACCGCCGATCAAGGTCGGGACAAAGCGGCGAATCAATGCGTAAACGGGATTGGTTAAGCGGTATAAGACTTGAACGATCGGATTGTACGGATCGGGTCTGACAAACGAAAGCAATGCCGAAATAATCACGATCCAGATATAGATGTTGATGACGGTATGCAATAAGGAAGCTAAGGCTTCTACGAGAGTGGATAATACGATCATTTTACAATCTCCTTCGGGTATTTTTTGACGTGGTGAGAATCGTCTCGTTTTTTGAGGTGCTCACGGTTAATGAAGCGCAGTGTTTCCATCTCAAACGAAGTAGGCATCTTCGCGTGCAGATCAACCGACGTGAGCATCTCCTCAAGCGTGAGGATTTGGCTTGGCATCAGCAGACAATTCGCAATTGATTCAGGCATAAAGCCCTCATCCAAAAGCTGTTGCACGCGGTATGTGGCGTCTTGAAATGAGGGAACATACACGTAGTGCATCGCTTGATCGTAGCCTAAACTTTGGCGTATCCACTCCTCTTTGGACGCGTCACTTCGGTGCGCTTCTTCGCAAAGAATCGTCGTAACGCCTTGAAGCATATCGTCGCATGCGCGGGCAAAAAGTGGCGTGGGGTATTTGTCGGTTTTCATGATGACACAACAATCGTCACCCTCTGCTTGGTGTTTCATACGAATGACAAATGGGCGAGGATTGTTCAGTACCTCTTCGGAGCTTAAGTTTTCACAGGCTCCATCGTAAGGTGAGGCTTTATCTTCAGCACAAAAACAGATAAACGCTTTTTTCTTATCTAAGAGCGTAGAGGCAAATTGGAGGTGGTACTTGAAATTGTGGCTTTGGTAGTACAGTTGTGTGTACGAAATGCCAAAGAGTGCCAACGTGTCTAAAAGATCGCGGTCTTTGTCTTCGATGATGTTTGTTTTATCGGCATCGTCAATGCGCACGATGAAAGGTTCATTGGCGTGCTTGGCAAAGGCAAAGTTCAAAAGTGCGATGCGAAGATCGTTAAGATTTAAATCGCGTGTTGGAGAAAGCGTGCAACGAAGCATTATTTCAATGCCTCGCTCACAAGGGTGTTGACCACGGTTGGATTGGCTTTGCCGCCGCTGTTTTTAAGCACTTGTCCTACAAAAAAGCCAAAAAGATTGGTATTGCCCGCTTTGTATTTGGCGACGTTGTCGGGGTTTTTAGCCATCACATCCTCAATCAACGGTTTTAAAAGAGCAGGATCACTGATCTGTTTGAGCCCTTGTGTTTCGACGATTTGGGTCGGATTTTCGCCCGTTTGTGCCATCGTTTCAAAAACTTGTTTAGCGATCTTGCTAGAGATCACACCCTCATCCATCATCACGACCAGTTCGGCGACTTCTTTGGCGCCAAATGGAAGGGCGACCTCGCGTTTAAGTTCGCGTGCGACGTCGTTGGCTACGATGTTGGCGATGCTGGTTGGACTCTTTACATGTAACAGTGTTGCTTCGTAAAAACGAGAGAGCTCTTCATCGCGCGCTAACGTATTGGCGATTTCGCTGTTGAGCCCGCTTTTCGTGTACGCTTCAAAACGGGTTTTTTCCTCTTCACTCATCGGGGCTACATTACCTTCAACATGTGCTTTTTTGCTCTCTGTTTTGGGGGCAGATTTTGCGGTTTCGCTCTTTTTTGCCCACGAGTCTTTGAGCCCTACGATTTTATTGAAGACAGGTTTTTCGTCGGTATAATCGATTGGGTCGGCGTAAAAATAGCCTTGGCGTTCAAACTGAAAACGCACGTCTGGTTTTTCGGTGACAACGGCAGGTTCGATAAAGGCATTTTGGATGACATGTAAAGAATCGGGATTGAGGTCTTCCACGTTTTCCGGCGCATCGACTTTGTAAAGACGCTCATACAGTCTCACTTCGGCTTTTTTGGCATGTTTTGCACTGACCCAATGGATCGCACTTTTGGTTTTAATGCCACTCATATCGGTGCCGCTTTTGGAGTCAGGATGGTACACGGCTTTGATCTCGACAATGTTGCCGTTTTTATCTTTGAGAATCTCTTTACATGTAAGAATGTAGGCATGTTTGAGTCGTACGGGTTGATGAGGTGTTAAACGGTAATACCCCTCAACTGGATTTTCAGAAAAATCGTCACGCTCGATGTAAATTTCACGCGAAAAAGGAAGCATGCGTGAGCCCTCTTTGGGGACATCGTGTGGGTAGTACGACGCATCGATCTCTTCTTCGCCCTCGTAGTTTTCGATGACGACTTTGAGTGGGTCTAGCACACACATCACGCGCGGTACTTTGGGGTTAAGGTCATCTCTGATGCAAAACTCCAGTTGTGCCACATCGACCGTTGAATTGGCCTTGGCAATACCGATTTGCTCACAAAAATTGTTGATGGCTTCTGGCGTATAGCCTCTTCGTTTGTAGCCTGCGATGGTTGGAAGGCGAGGGTCATCCCATCCGTTGACATAATTGCCATTGACGAGTTCCAAGAGTTTGCGTTTGCTCATGACCGTGTAGTTCATACCAAGGCGCGCAAATTCGTGTTGGTAGGGGCGAGGTGGGGTGAGATCGAGCGCGTCTAAAACCCAGTCGTAAATGTCGCGGTTGTTTTCAAACTCCAATGTACAGATGGAGTGGGTCACTCCCTCGATATAGTCTGATAAGCAGTGCGCGAAGTCGTACATCGGGTAGATGCACCACTCATCGCCCGTTCGAAAGTGGTGAGCATGGCGGATGCGGTATAGAAGTGGGTCGCGCATTTTCATATTCGCCGCACTCATGTCGATCTTGGCGCGCAGGACGTGCTCTCCGTCTTTAAATTCGCCTTTTCTCATACGCTCCAAAAGGTCTAAATTCTCCTCGATGCTGCGATTGGCATACACGCTTCGACGACCCGGTTCCGTAACACTTCCTCGGTATTCGCGGATCTCTTCTTCGTTTAAACTATCGACGTAGGCTTTGCCCATTTTGACCAGCTGTACGGCGTAGTCGTAGATTTTGGGGAAATAATCTGAAGCAAAACGCACTTCGCCTGCCCATGAAAACCCAAGCCATGTGACCGCATCTTTGAGTGCTTCGACGTAGCGCATGTCCTCGGTGGTCGGGTTGGTGTCGTCCATGCGAAGGTTACATTTCCCGTGATAATCGCGCGCAATGCCAAAATTGATACCGATAGACTTCGCGTGTCCGATGTGTGGAAATCCGTTGGGCTCGGGAGGAAACCGTGTCGTAATGGCGCGGTATTTTCCCGCCTTCAAATCCTCTTCAACTTTGACGCGTAAAAAATCTTTGCTCTCGCTCATCTTCTTCAAACCTTTGTGATTGATAACTCTTGTATGGTTGTATTTTACCATGCTCTGTATTAATTAACCCAAAAGCGGTGCATGAAATACGCTAAAGTCTTGGTGTTTACATGTAAAGATTTGAGACGATAATATGGCTCTTTTTAAGGACGCCAAGTCATGCTAAAGTCATGAATTCGATAGGAAAAAAAGCTTTGAATATGACATTAATGATTCCTACATAAAGTATTATTTTTAATTCAGACATAATTAATAAATATTTTAATGTTTTTGATCTATTTAATATTATATTAAGTTTTAAAATCCATTTTTTATGTTTTAATTGAAAGGGTATCTGTGATATCAAATCATAAAATTCTTTCATAAGGTCATCGGATGTTACGCCATTTTTCGATTCAGGTTCGGTTACTTATTTTAGGACTTTTTTTATCTGCTATGATGCTGTGCATCGGAGTGATAGGTATTGTTAATCTTTCGACGAACAACCGTTTTCTTGTTTCCATGCATGAACATCGCATCATTCCGCTTAAACAGCTCAAAGTGATCAGTGATATGTATGCTGTTAATATTGTCGATACGACGCATAAAATGAATTATAAGACCATGACTTATGTGGATGGTCAAAAAATGATCGCAGATGCTAAAGCGTTGATTAAGCAAAATTGGGAAGCCTATGAAGCACTTCCGTTATCTTCCCAAGAGAAGGAGTTGGTAAAAACCGCTTTATCGAAAATGGAGATAGCCAATCAAGCCATCGCTCAATTAGAAACGATTATTGGTGCGAACGACGCTGAGGCATTACGACTGTTTGCCAAAGGTCCTTTATATCCTTCTATTGAGCCTGTGACGGATGCCATTTCTCTCTTGATTGATTTGCAATTAAAGGAAGCCACGGTTTTAGCAGATGCAGGTGCTACCAATTATGATGTCGCCAAAATCACCATCATGAGTTTAGGTCTCTTGTCCATTATTGTTGGGTTGATAGCGATTTATTTTATATCCAAATCTATTTTAACGGCATTACGACAAACCAATGATCTTGCAGATGAGTTGGCGAGCGGTGAGGGGGATCTCACCAAACGGTTAGATGCAAACGGGAAAGATGAAATTTCACATACGTGTGGTGCTTTGAATGCCTTTCTCTCTAAAACCCAAGCCCTAGTTTTTCAGGCAAAACAAGGTGCTTCGGAAAATGCGGCTTCATCGGAAGAGATTTCAACAACGGCACAACAAGTCAGATTGCATCTTGAATCTTCCGTGCAAACCGTAACGACTACCAACCACCGGATAGAATTAATTGCCAATACGGCGCAAGAATTTTCTTCCAAAGCAGACCATTTAGCGCATCAATCGCTTTTTGCAAAAGAGAGATTGGAAGAGTCGAAAACACTCATTATTCAAATGAACGAAAGCATCTTGAACAATGCCGTGACGCAAGAAACTCTTTCACGTAAGCTCGGGCAACTCTGTTTAGAAGCGGGGCAGATCAAAGACGTTTTAGGGGTCATCGGAGACATTGCAGACCAGACAAATCTTTTGGCACTCAATGCCGCCATAGAAGCAGCGCGAGCCGGCGAACACGGTCGAGGATTTGCGGTTGTGGCAGACGAAGTCAGAAAACTGGCTGAGAGAACTCAAAAAAGTTTGGGAGAGACCAATGTAACCATCAATACGATTGTTCAAGCCATTATCGAAGTGAGTGAGGAGATGCATCAAAGCAATGAATGCATGCAACGACTTGGTCAAACAAGCGAACACGTAGACGCTCAGATCAATTATGTGTACACCATGGTTGATGGAACTTATACCCAGACTAATGTATTGGCTGAGCAAACCGTTGAACAAAAAAAAGATGCCGTGAGCGTCAAAGAAGAGATGGAAACGGTTCATACTCTTTTTGGGCAAATTGCCAGAAACGTTGAAGAGATTGCTTCGGCTATCTCTTTTTTGGCGGGTAATAATGCAAAACTTAATGTACTGTTATCCCAGTTCAGAGTATGAACGTATTTTTGTGTTACGCAAACGTTTGAAAGGATAGTATGTCACGAGGGGAAAGTGTTTTTATACGGTTGAAGTTATTTCTTTTGGTAGTGATGACATTGATAGCATTGTGTTTAATCGGATATATCAGTCTGGTGAAGTTGTCAGACGTGTATCAAACTTTTGAAAGTATAGACAAAGAGCAAGAAGTATCGGTTGATAGGTTACGCAAAATTTTAGACCATTATACCTTTGAGATTATCGGCACGCTCCATCAAACCAATGCGCATCAAAGCTCGTATGATACGTGCGCGGCTACGGTTCAAAATGCTCAAGAAAGCATCAAAGAAGCGTGGCACACGTATAGCGCAATGCATCTGGAAAAAGAACAACAACTGGTTGCCGATGACGTTACAAAGATGATGCTAACAAGTGATGCTTTGCTGTCTGAAATCATTCAAACATGTCATGCGCATCATGCATCCTTACTGGAGGATTTAACGCAAAACGAGCTTTATGCAACGCTTAATCCACTGGTGGCTAAATTTCAAGATTTAATCGCATTGAACCTCTTGGATATTCAAGAGAACAAAGTAGCCTCCAATCATATCTACCTCAAGAGTCGTACGTCTATATTTTACGTGCTTTGTTTAACCATTATATTTTTGATGTGCTTTTTAATCATTATTGCTTCACGAATTTTGCAAACCTATTCCCAACTGGATGCGACGTTAAATGCTATTCCTGACATTTTGTTTGAATTTGATATTTTCGGCGTCTGTTATGATTATTTAGACCAAAGCGGAGACAATACACTTTTCTCATCCGATGTGATTGGAAAGCGGATTAATGAGATTTTTCCCAAAAACGCACAGTATTGTATCCTTACCGCGTTAAAAGCCGTCTATAAGCACCGTGAACCGGCTAATATTGACTTTTCCATGCAACATCAAGGCAAGACGTTGTGGTTTGAATTTTCCGTTGCATCGAAAAAAGTTGCTTTTGTACGCAATACGAACAATACGCATTATATTTTACTTTTGCGTAATATTACGCAACGAAAATACCATGAACAAGAGATTTTGCGGTTGGCGCATTGCGATCAACTGACGTCACTTTCCAATCGACATGTCGCACAAACGTACACCCAATCCTTAATTGAGAAAAAAGAGAAGCAGTTTGCGCTCTTATTTATTGACTTGGATCAGTTTAAAACGATTAACGATTCGTTCGGACATCTTTTTGGGGATCAATTATTGATTCTTGTTGCCAAAAGAATTCGAACGATTGTGCGTAAAGACAATTTTGTAGGCAGGCAAGGCGGCGATGAATTTATTTTGATTATTCCGTATTCAAAAATCGAATTGATCACGCATATGGTCAAACAGCTCTTAAAATCGTTATCGCGCCCTTACCAAATGGATAATACGTTAGACGTTGTTATTACAGCCTCGATCGGCGTTGCTTTATATCCCAATGACGGAAAAGACTTTGTCGCTTTGTTAAAAAGTGCCGATACGGCTATGTACAATGCCAAGAAAGAGGGTAAAAATACCTATTGCTTTTTCACGGAAGATATTCGTATGCAAGCGATGCGAAAGATGCAACTGGAACAAGCCTTGCGCTATGCACTCGAAAATAACGAACTCTTTATGTGTTATCAGCCGCAAATCGATATCCAAACCAATCGGATTGTGGGGGCTGAGTCATTGATTCGTTGGCGTCATCCTGAATTTGGTATTGTCTCTCCGGTTGAATTTATCCCGATTGCGGAGAGTAGCGGGTTGATCGTACCGATTGGACAATGGGTCATCGAACATGTCATTGAGCAGATGCATACATGGCATCAACGAAAGGTTGATCTGCCAAGAATCGCCATCAACCTTTCCGCATTACAGTTTAGGCAACCTAATTTGTTATCGATCATCGAAAGTGCGCTCAGCAAGACCAGCATATTGCCGACACAGATAGAGTTTGAATTAACCGAAAGCAGTGCCATGGAAGATCCTGCGCATGCCATGCAGATCATCAATACATTGCGAACCAACGGTTTTTATGTCTCCATCGATGATTTTGGAACAGGCTATTCATCGTTAAGTTATCTAAGGCAATTTCGTGTGTCTAAATTGAAAATAGATCGATCTTTTATCAAAGACATGTTGAAAAACAGTGAAGATAAAGCGATTGTCGCGGCAATCATCGGAATCGCTCAAAATTTAGGCATGACGGTCATTTCGGAGGGCGTCGAGACCAAGGAGCAATTGGATCTTTTATCCCAATTGGGATGCGATCAAATTCAAGGGTACTATTTTAGTAAACCGCTTGATGTCGAAGCGTTTGAGAGATTTTACCTTGACAATACGTCACGAACGAATGGTGTAAGGAAGTGAAATAATAAAGCGAAGCCCTTCTGCTTCATTCAGCGCGATAATCTTTCCTTCTAATTTTTTTTCTACGATCGTTTTTACCATGGAAAGTCCTAGTCCAAAGTTGTCTTTTTTAGTTGAATGGTAGGCTGAAAAAAGTTGTTTAAACTGTTCTTCGCTCATTTTTCCGGCATTGTCTTGAACAATAATTTGCAGTAACGACGGTTCATGCCGTATAAAAGAAAATTCAATGCATTTTGCAGTGGTACGGCTGAATGTAAGTGCTTCAACGGAGTTTCGCATAAAACCATCAGACTATTGATCAAGGCATTTTTATGGGTATAGATTGTTTCGATATTAGAGCGTGCTTTGATCTCAATCGAATGTAAAATCAACTTCACTTCGAGCATTTTTTCAATGGTTCTGACTTCTTCGATGGGGTTAAAACGTGATTTTTGACTGTAGTGTTTAAAAAAATTGCTGAACAGATCAATGCTGGATTGGACGTATTCAAGCGTGTAGAGAATTTGCGGTATTTTTTTCTCAAATTCCTGTAACAGCGACTCTTTTTTGTGCAAGAAAGTTGCATGTAAAAACATAAATTGCGAAGCTAATTGTGCGATGGGCGTTTTCCACTGATGCGTGATATTGCCGACGGTTTGCCCTAAAGCGATAAAACGCGATTGCGCGATTAAGAGGTTTTCACTTTCACGTTGCTGTTGATGCATCTGTTTAATCTTTTCTCCATGCGCAAGGGATAAAAAGAAAAGATCCATAACGATGCCAAAGGGAAGAACCAGCCATGCGTACGCTTCTTCTTTAATGTAGCCCGCAACAACAAGCCCGTTGTACAGAGAACAGAGTGTAAAAAATCCTCGTGCAATGGCAAAGTAGAAACTTCCGGGTCGTTTTTGAACCACGACAAGAATGCTGACAAACATCATAAATAACACCATCATAAAGCCAACGGGAACGGTATAGGCCGTGACGTATAAAATATCCATATCGATAACGGCGGCTGAATAAAAAATGATCCAAAATATCTCATATGCGGCAAATCCGAATAACAATTTACCGATCAACTCTTTTTGTAATTGAAAAAAATAATAAGACGTGAGGAACAGAAAAAGATAGATCATACGAATCCATATCCATGCTGAAACGGTAAGTAAAGACAAGTGCTCAATGTGAAAATATTGGTAGGCAAATCCTTCGTAAATAAACTGAAAAATAAGCAGACTGAAGGCGTAGCCCCCATAAACAAGATAGAAGATTTCACGGGTTGAAAAATAGAGTACGGCATTGTACAGCATGAGTGCTATCAAAATACCTTCGATACAGCCCCACACAAGCGTTTTGATGGAAGCACTAAAGGTAAAAGCGTTAAGGCTTTTGATATTCCAGCTCAATTCGTAAGGTCCGTATGATTGCAAACGGCTAATGATCGTATAGGGTACGTGAGGCTCAAGTGTGAGCATTTCGGCACTTTTGAAATGAATCATCGCGCGATCTTTTTTAGGGCGCATATCGCCTAGTTCGCTTTTACTGGATAAAAAATGGTTCTGATAGAGATACAAATCAATAAAATCGAGTCCTGCACGAGGATGTTCGAGTATGATTTTTTGCGGTACGGCTGAGGTGTTTACAAGGGTAAATTTGATCCAATAGGCATCTTTGGTTGACGATGTCGTTACAACATGCATGCCCTCATCCGTTGTTTTCATAATATCATCGGCGGTTAAAAGACCCTTACCCTCTTTATAAACGGATTGATTTTGGCTGCTGTGCGTATCTGAAAAATATTCATCAATTGCGATCATCTTTGTGCCGGAAAAGCAAGACAGCGGTATTAAAACTATCAAGAATAAAAAAACTTTCATTCGAGAATATAGCCTATATTTTTAATGGTTTTGATCATATCGACGGAAATTTTTTTGCGTAAACGATAGAGGAGATTTTTAAGAACGTTGTCTTCAATATCCCATGAACCGTAAAGATGGTTTTTCATCATCTCTTTTGAAAGAACCCTCCCTCGATACTCTATCAGAAGTTCGATAAGATCGGACTCTTGTTTGGAAAGCGTAAACTTTTTATCGTCGACGCAAAGGGTTTTTGATTGTTGAGAGTATGTCACACACGGCATTTGATCAATAAGCACGTCCGTCGTATGTTCATTGATAAGGTGTCCTATGGTTTGAACCACTTTGGAAAGTTTATGATAATCAAGAGGCTTGATAATGTAGTCGCTAATACCTAAGGGGATGCATTTGAGTAGTTTGTCCTGATCGGTGTAACTACTGGTAATAAAAGTGATTAGTTTCGGGTAAAGCTTACGCGCTTCGACAATAAGCGTATATCCATTCATATAAGGCATGACGTAATCGGTAATCAGAACATCGGGTTGAAAACGTTGTAAATGCTCCAATGCTTCTTTCCCGTGTTGCGCGAGAGTGATGTTTTTGAAAAAATAGCTTAACGTATCGGCGGTATTGTCTCTTACGATCAGATCATCTTCAACATAAAGAACGTCTAATTCAAAGATTTTTTTGTTCACGTTAGAATCCTTGTATCCTATCCAAATAATTATAACGTTTTAAAGTCATTTCAAAGTCATCTCATAGACTCTAAAGAAATCCTAATTGAACTTGCGTTACGATAGGTTCTATTATATAAGAGGATTTCATTATGGATAGACTTCGCGACATTGCAATCTTTTCACATTTAAGCGATATTCAGCTTGAAAAGCTTAAAAAAATCTCTTCGGTTAAAAAGTATCGCGCCAAAGAGATTTTGTTTTACGAAGGTGACGAGCCCGTATACCTTCACGTGTTGCTTCAAGGCACGCTTAAAGTGTATAAGACCAATCACAAAGGTCAGCAAATCTTCTTGCATCAGTTTTATCCGGGCGGTTTAGTAGCGGAATTGGCGCATTTTGAAAATATTCCCTATCCCGCGACCGCGGAGTTTATGAGTGACAGCGAAGTGCTTCGCATCGACTATAAAGCCTTGGAGAAAGATTTTTTCAAAAATCCCGATATCTCGTTTGAGATCATCAAAAGCCTCATCGCCAAACATAAAATCTTAATCGACGTGATTCAAAAAGAGGTTATTTTGACCGCCGAGGCAAAGGTCGCCAAATTTCTTTTGGAAAACGAAGAACTGTTTAAAACGCTCAAAAATACCCAAGTGGCTTCCATTCTTAATCTCACTCCCGAAACCCTCTCACGCACGCTTTCTAAATTCAAAGCTTCGGGACTGATCGAAGTCGGCGACGAACATCATATTCGCATTGTCAATAGGGATAGACTCCAAGAAATGCTATAACTTTTTTCAATACTCCGTTAGGCTTTTATTGACATAGGTCAAGGTTTTTTTTCACTGTTCTTTATACAATACCCCTATAACTTTTACTATATTGTTTGTTTAATAATAAATTAATAATAGGAGGTTGTAAGTCTTTGGATACAAGAAAGCGTTAGATCTTGTATTTGGGTCGAATAAGGCGTTGTCGCGGATGTTTCGATACGAAGCGACATAGAATATCAAAGGAGGAAATGTGAAAAAGAGTAATTTCCTAAAGTACGCGGCACTTTTAGCTTTCGTCGTCGCCATCGGCTTTTTTGCCTATATGGTACATGCGTCTAAAGCGTTGTCGTATCTCTCCAGCGATCCCAAAGCCTGTATCAACTGTCACGTCATGAATACGCAATATGCGACATGGCAACACAGTTCACATGCTGAGCGAGCAGGATGTATCGATTGTCACTTACCGCACGATAATATGGTGAATAAGTATATCGCCAAAGCGCGTGACGGTTATAACCATAGCGTGGCGTTTACGTTCAATACGTACAAAAACGCGATTAAGATCAGTGACGACGGTGCGAAGAGAGTTCAGGAGAATTGTATTTCGTGTCATGCCAGTTTAACCTCTCAAATGGTTAAAAACGCAGATGCCAATCACAATTATGACGATCCGAGCGTGGCTACGGGCAGACGTTGTTGGGAGTGTCATAAAGGCGTACCGCACGGTAAAGTGAGAGGTCTTACGACGACACCGAATAACTTGGGTGTTAAAGAAGTCAAATAGTTCTGCCTCATCGAGGCAAGCTTCAGTGCCTCAGTGGCTAACGTAGATACAAGAGCTTTGCTTTTGTATCGTGATAAAAAAAGAGATGGAGGGAAACAGAAGATGAAATGGAAACTTTTACTGGCCAGTTCCTTAGTAGCTATCGGGGCGATGGCTGTGCTTGCCGGCAATATCACGGAAAAAGAGAAACAAAGAGTCGAACTTGCCAAAGCACCGAGCGAGGCGGGTATCGAGGGTAAAAACAAGAGCGAAGAGTGGGCAAAATACTATCCGCGACAGTTTGACTCTTGGAAAAAAACCAAAGAGTACGACACGTTTACCGACATGTTGGAAAAAGATCCGGCTCTTGGCGTTATCTGGGCGGGTTATGCATTTTCAAAAGATTACAACTCTCCGCGCGGTCACTACTATGCGGTACAAGATAACGTGAACAGTCTTCGTACGGGAGCTCCCGTCGATGCGAAAACGGGACCGCTTCCGACGGCATGTTGGACATGTAAATCTCCGGATGTTCCTCGCTTGATCGAAGAAGACGGCGAATTGGAATACTTTACGGGTAAATGGGCAAAATACGGTTCTCAAGTAGTGAACTCCATCGGTTGTAGCAACTGCCACGACGACAAAACCGCACAGCTTCGCGCCAGCGTTCCTCAACTCAACCGCGCTTTACAAGCGGCAGGTTTGAAAACGTTTGAAGAATCGACTCACCAAGAAAAACGCTCACTCGTTTGTGCGCAATGCCACGTTGAGTATTACTTCCAAAAAACAGAGTGGAAAGACGCTAAAGGCGATGCAAAAACGGCGATGGTCGTGACCTATCCATGGCATAACGGTATTGGTAAAAACGGTAATGCCGGCGTTGAGGGTATGATTAAATACTATGACGACATCAAGTTCTCAGACTGGACGCACAGTATTTCTAAAACGCCGATGCTCAAAGCGCAACATCCGGGTTATGAGTTCTGGAAAACCGGCATTCACGGACAAAAAGGCGTTTCATGTGCAGACTGTCATATGCCTTATACGCAAGAAGGTTCGGTTAAATACTCCGACCACCAAGTCCTTGAAAATCCGCTTAAAGCGATGGATCGTACATGTATGAACTGCCATAGAGAGAGCGAAGAGAAGCTTAAAGGCATCGTTCATCAAAAATACGAGCGTAAAGAGTTCCTCAATAAAATCGCGTTGGACAACTTGGCAAAAGCGCACTTGGAAACAGGTAAAGCGATTGAAGCGGGTGCTAGCGACGATGAACTCAAAGAGGTAAGAACATTGCTTCGCCACGGACAATTTAAAGGCGATATGGCGATTGCGGCGCACGGTAACTACTTCCATGCTCCGGAAGAGACTTTACGTTTATTGGCAGCGGCAAACGACGATGCTCAAAAAGCACGATTGCTTCTTGTCAAAATCTTGGCAAAACACGGCGTGATGGACTATAGCGCTCCGGATTTTGATACCAAAGCCAAAGCGCAAGCCTTAGCAAAAGTCGATATGGCGGCACTTTCAGCCGAGAAAATGAAGTTCAAACAAACGTTGGAACAAGAGTGGAAAAAAGAGGCGAAAGCCAAAGGTAGAGCCAATCCTGAACTCTACAAAGATGCCGATACGATCGATAACGGTAAATCTTCTTGGAATAAAAAGTAATTCGCTAAGCGAGGGAGAAGGTCTCTTCTCCTTCGTCTTTTATGTTATACTAAAGTCGCTTGCATCGAAGCTATTTTCGTATTACATAGGCAAAGGGAAAACGTGTTTATTAAGGTACTCGGCTCTTACAAAACCATGCTTTTCCTCTTAGCGTGTCTTGCCTTGGGTGCGGCGGTCGCAACGTTTCTTGAAAACGACTTCGGCACGGCGTTTGCACGCGCTTACGTCTACGATACGCGATGGTACGAAGGGTTGTTGGTCTTAAGCGCTTGCAACATCGCCGTCGTTCTTTTTCAAACGCGCATGTACGCTCGACATATCAGCAAATTTTTGTTTCACGCAGCCTTGATCGTGATCTTGGTCGGTTCGGGATTGACGCGTTATTGGGGTATCGAAGGCGTCATGAAAATTCGCGAAAATACGACGGTGGATTATATCGTTTTGAATGCAACGGGTGAAAACGTTACCTTGCCGTTTGCGCTTAAACTCAACGATTTTATTTTAGATCGCTACTACGGAAGCAGTGCGCCTTCGTCGTACGAGAGCAAAGTTACGGTGATTGAGGGCGATCAACGTTTCGATTATACGATCTCGATGAATCATACGTTGGTGCATAAAGGCTACAAATTTTTCCAAACCTTTTACGACCCCGACGAAAAGGGTACGATTCTCTCGGTGAGCAAAGATCCCGGCGTCGAAGTGACCTATCTTGGGTACGCCTTGTTGTTTTTAGGCTTGATTTTAAACCTGTTCGATCCCCGATCGCGTTTTAGAGTCCTCATCGCGCAAGCTCGAAAAAGTATGCTCACACTCGTCGTGTTGGCGGCAAGTTTACATGTACCGCTTTTTTCGCAAAGCGACTACGTGCAAAACTATATGAACGAGCATCGCGAAAAGAGCCTTGCGGTTGCGGAGGATTTCGGAAAACTCGTCGTGCAGTCGCGTATGGGACGTATGAAACCGTTTGATACTTTGTCGCAAGAAGTGCTCTACAAACTCAGCGGCAAAAGTACGCTTTACGGTATGAACTCGACGCAAATCGCCTTAGGAATGCTCTCGCATCCGAGTTTATGGAAAAAGCAAGCGATGATTCAAACAAAATCGCCCAAGCTTCGGGATTTGATCGGCATTAAGAGCGATCAAAGATGGGCATGCTTTGACGACTTTTTTGACGGATACCGCTACAAACTCGAAGGAGAACTTCAAAAAGCTTTGGAGATGAAACCCTCGCTTCGGGGCGTTTACGAGAATGATTTGATTAAAACGGACGAGCGTTTGAGCATCGCTTTTATGCTTTACCAAGGCATTTTATTTAAGATCTTTCCGGTTCCGAACGATGTAGGGCATACGTGGGTCGCGTTTGAGCAGATGTTTTCGCGTATCGACGTCGAAGAGTCGCAAGCGTTACAAGAGAGTTCTACCGCTTTTATCGAAGCGTTGTTTGCACGCGACTATGAAAAAGCACGCTTACCCGTCAAAACGTTTGCGCAGTTTCAAAGCCGATACGGCACGGACGTCATGCCCTCAAAGACGCATATCGACGTGGAAATTTTTTACAACAAACTGATGCTCTTCGAGCGTTTAAGCTTTGCCTATTTAGGTTTGGGTATTGTTTTGTTGGCTGCTGCGTTCGGTCGCGTTTTCGCACCGAAAGTCTTTACATGTAAGCTTGATCGTCTCTTTTTCTGGACGGTCGCCGCACTCTTTAGCGTGCATACGTTCGGCTTGGCGTTGCGCTGGTACGTCAGCGCACATGCCCCTTTGAGCGATACGTACGAATCCATCGTCTATATCGCGTGGTCGTGTCTGCTTTTTTGCATGCTCTTTTTACGCCGATCGCTTTTTGCGCTCTGCGGCTCCGTGATGATGGCGGCGATCTTTATGTTTACGGCGCATTTGGGGCACATCGACCCTGAAATCACGAACCTCGTTCCGGTACTCAAATCCTTTTGGCTGAGTGTCCATGTTTCGATCATTACCGCTAGCTACGGCTTTTTAGCCTTGGGCTGCGCGCTTGGTTTTTTGACGCTCGTTTTGTTTACATGTAAGCCTTCCGAGTCGATCACGCGTTACATTAAACACCTTACGCTGATCAACGAAATCAGTCTTATCATCGGTTTAAGCCTCTTGGTTATCGGCAATTTTTTAGGCGGCGTCTGGGCGAATGAGTCGTGGGGAAGGTATTGGGGGTGGGATCCTAAGGAGACGTGGGCATATATTTCGATTATCGTCTACACGATGATCTTACATGTCAGGCTGATTCCGCGTTGGTATTCGCCTTACGTTTTTGCCGTTTCGTCGCTTTTGGGCTTTGCCTCTATTTTGATGACCTATTTCGGCGTCAATTTTTACTTAGCGGGAAAACATTCGTATGCCTCGGGCGATCCGGTTCCGATCCCTACATGGGTGTACGTATGCGTTGCTTTGGTCACGGTACTGATCGTTTTTGCGTATCCGAATAAAACTTTAAAGGAAAATCATGAAAGTCATCTATAGTTTTTTAGCCACACTCGCCTGTTGCGTCGGGCTTTATGCCGGCGATATTTATGAAGGCGTCGTCGTTGACGTGATGCAAGGCGGCGGTTACACCTATTTGCAGATCGACGATACGAAAAAACGGTATTGGATCGCGGTTGAGGGCGTTAATCTCGAAAAAGGGACGGAAGTGCGTTTCCAAGAAGAGATGAAGGCTAAAAATTTTGAAAGCAAGGCGTTGAATCGTACGTTTGACGAACTGGTCTTCGCATCCAATCTTCAATACCGCACCAAGGTTCAAGAAAAAGGCAACCTTGCATTAATTAACGAATACGTCGAAGTGTCTCCGTATCAGCGCGAAGGGACGATGAGCATTAAAGAAGCGTGGGAAAAACGAACGCAACTGAACGGAAAAAGCGTTACGATTCGTGCCAAAGTCGTTAAAGCGTCATCGGCTATTTTAGGACGCAACTGGATTCACCTCCAAGACGGTACGGGCGAGAACCGCGAAGTCGGACGCATCGTTTTTACGTCTCAAGAATCGCCCAAAGTCGGCGATATCGTTACCGCAACGGGCATTGTCGCCGTTGACAAAAATTTCGGTTCGGGGTATATTTATACCATAATCGTTGAAAACGCAACGTTTACAAAATAATACCCAAAGAGTTGCAGATGGCATTAACCGAACATGCCGCCTTGGTCGCTCATTTGCCGATTTTTCAGTCGCTCGAAGAGGGCGACATCGAAAAAATCGCGCATTTTAGCACGGTCAAACAGTACCAAAAAGGCGACGTCCTCTTTTACGAGAAAGACAGCAAAGACGCGATCTATTACATTATCGACGGGTCGGTTAAATTTTACAAAGTCGATCGTTTCGAAAACGAGATTTTCTTATACAAACTCTTCTCAAAATCGTTGATCTTCAACGTCTCAAAACTCATCGACAGCTTTTTTATCAGTTGTTACGCCAATGCCGAATTTTTAGAAAACAGCACGGTTTTAAGCATTCAAAGCGCGCCCTTTCGCGAGATGATCTACACGAATCATCGTCTGATGACCCGCATTCTCGAAGAGTCGTTTAAGATGATTCAGCAAATGCAGTGTATTATTAGCCGTGACGTCGTGTTTGACGGAACGGCAAAAGTCGCGCACATGTTGATCAACGATTTGGAGACGTTTAACGCGTTGAAAAAGCATGAAATCGCTTACATGTTGCACATTCAACCCGAAACGCTTTCGCGCATTTTAAACAAACTGACGCGTAACGGCACGATCGAAATCGACAAAAATAACGTCGTGATCTTGAACACGCAAGAACTTAAAGACATTTACGAATAGGCAAAACGATGATTAAACCTAAAACCATCAGCACCAAAATGAAGCTTGCCGGAGGGCTGCTTTCGTTCGTTATCATCGCCATTATCTCTTTAACCGTGATGATGAACCAGATGAGCAAAAAAGACTCTTACATCATCAATATCGCCGGAAAACAGCGAATGCTTTCGCAAAAAATGAGCAAAGAAGTTTTCTTTATCGTGCATCGCCAAGGTAACGATTTTCGTGAACTCAACACCGCGGTCGGGCTTTTTGAAAACAGTCTGAACGATCTGCTTTACGGCAACGACGCCAAGGGCATTTACGCGCCTCAGAACGAAAAAATCCAAGCCAAACTCGAAGAGGTGATGGAGTATTGGAAGCCTTTTAAGCAAGAGGTCGAAGCCTTGAAAAACGGTATCGAGTCGATTCGTTTGGATACCGAAGTGCTCACGCCGCGCATCGAAAAACTTTTATTTCTCTCCGATGCGGTCGTACAACGTATGGTCAGCGCAAATTTGAGTAACGTCCATATCGATCTTTCGGGTCGCCAACGTATGCTCTCTCAACGCATGGGGCTTTACGCCAACCGTTATTTGCGTATGGCAAACGCACAAGACTTGGTGATTTACGCCGATGCCAAAGCCTTGTACGATAAAACGATCAAAGGCTTTTTGAACGATCCCGCCGTGCAAAACGATCCGAAAGTCTACTCGATCGTCAAAGAGACGAATGCGTATTGGGAAGAGTACGTCGTCTTTTTGGATCGCTTGATCGAAAAAGAGACGCAGATCAACCGACACCTTGCGTATATCTATGAAAAAAATATTCAACTTTTAAACGCGATGGACGAGGCGGTATGGCTCTATACCGACCATAGCGAACATAAAAACGATCTTTTCTTAAAATTTCAATACATCGGTTTGCTGATCGGTCTGGTGATTATCCTCTACGCGTTCGTGATGACCAAAGAGGTCATCGAGCATCTAGAAGGGTTTGTGCAAAAAGCCAAAGAGTTGGCGCAAGGCGACGTTAACGTCGTCACGAAACACCATCTCAACCTCTCTTCCAACAGCGAAGACGAACTTCAAGAAGCTTCCACGCACATCTCCCAATTCGTGCAAAAAGTCAACCTCGCGATGCAAGAGAGCGAAGACGCGCTCAAAAAAGCGGAAAATGCCATTTCCCAATTGCAACAAATCGCTGAAGAAGTCGAAGATGCTATCGAAGATATGGGCATTGATGAAACGGCAAAAAAACAGTTCGACAAAAACGTCAATGCCACCGAAGATATCGCGATACAGTCGGCTGAAAATCTGATTCACGTCAATAAAATGCTTCAAAAACTCAAAAAAAGTTTAAACGGTATGGTTGAGAGTGCACAGACCAATGAGAAGAAAGAAGCGTAACAATTTATTTAAATTCCTTATGATGCCTTGAAAGAATCAAGAGGCGTCTATGAAAAAGATTTATATGATTCATGGTTATTTTGCTTCCGTACACGACCATTGGTTTCCGTGGCTTCACGATAAAATGAGCATTGTTCATGGTATCAATATAGAGATTCTTCCCATTCTTCGTGTAAAAGTTTGATACCCAGCATTAAAAAGAGTGCGCCGATACTTCTGTTAAACCAACGCGTGAAGGTATGATGCGTTTGTAATTTTGAAATCAATGCCATAGCCATCCACGCAACGATGATATTCCAGATAGTGCCATTGATGTCAAAGATAACGCCTAAAAAGAGCATGCTGAGTGCTTTATTTGCAGCGGCGGTATCGACAAACTGAGGTAAAAAAGCGAGGAAAAAAAGTGCTACTTTCGGGTTTAAAACATTGGTCAAAAACCCTTGCCAAAAAATAGCTTTGAGTGTTTGACGGGCAGTTTTTGTTTTTACATGTAAAGGGGTTTGCGTCGAGCGAAGTATCGACATACCGATGTAAATCAAATAACATGCACCAATGCTTTTAATGATACTAAATGCCATTGCCGAGGTTGCAAGCAGAGCTGAAAGCCCAATCGTTGTTGCGAAGATATGCACCAAACAGCCGGCTCCAATACCAAGTGCCGCAAAAAATCCCGCGCGAAAGCCTTGTGTACTTGACTTCCCAACAATATAAAGCGTATCAACGCCCGGTGTGATGTTTAAAAGCAAACCTGAAAGTATAAAAAGCCAAAGATCGTGTGTTCCTAACATAATCACTCCTTTTTATAAAAGTCCCATCACGATGGGTAAGAAAACAGCGATAAAAACGCCCACGAGTCCCATCGCTAAAGCGGAAAAGGCGGCGGCGTTTTCGCTGATTTCAAAAGCTCTAGCCGTTCCTACGGCATGCGAGATAAGTCCAAGCGCAAACCCTTTGGCGGCATCGTGTTTGATCTTTAAGAGCTTAAACACAGACGTGCCCAAAAGTGCTCCCAAAAGTCCCGTGATGACGACAAACCCGATAGCTAAGGAAGCATTCGCCCCGATGTCGTGCGCGGTGATGAGCGTAATGGGCGCGGTGACGGACTTGGTGGTCATCGAGAGCATCGTAATTTTGGAAGCACCCAAAAGCCATAAAATACCCACAGCACTTAAAATAGTAAAAATTCCACCGGCAAAAAGCGTGATGAAAATAGGCAAAAGGTACGCATGAATCAGTTTGAGATTTTTATACAACGGAAGTGCTAATGCAACCGTCGCAGGTCCTAGAAAAAAGTGCAAAATGCTGACCGATTCAAAATACTGCTTATAGGGAATGTGCGCGATGATCAGAATGGGAAGCATAATGACGTATGCGATCACAATAGGCTGTAATAACGCGTGTTTACCCGTTTTTTCGTAAATCAAAATCCCCACTTTATACGCACTCATCGTGATGATAATCCACGTTAAAGGCGTACTCGTGATATACGTCATGAGCGCATCGACATTCATCGCTCTTCCTTTTTTGAAATTAACATATCCATCAGTTTCACGCTAAAAGCGAGCGATAAAAACGTGCCTACAATCAAGGAAGCCAGAATGGCAAACAGTTCGTTTGAAATCGTCTCAACCTGTGTGATGATGCCCGCCGCGGCTGGAATAATAAACAACGGCAAATAGCGCAACAGCCAAAATACGGCATTGTCAAGCGCGTGAAAGCTTCCCTTGCGGATGACTAAAAAAAGTAAAAGTAAAACCATACCGATGATAGGGCCTGGGATTTTAAGCTCAAAAAGTTTGCTGATGCACTCTCCCGTGAATTGGAAGAGCAAAAGGGTCAAGATACCGTGTAACATGGCGTTCCTAAAGGGTGGTATGAAAAGATGATTATACAAAATTTAGTCCCGATGTGCTTGATAGCGTTTGATGAAACGCTTCGGAGAGACGCCTAGCCAAAATAAAAAGCTTAAAACGCGGTTGCGAAGCGTCGTGTACACAAAGCCTTCTTGATGCCATCTTCGCGAAGAGGTCAACACCGTTTCGCTTCGTATGACGATCGGTACATGTTGCCTTTTGAGGCGTCGCATGATTTCCACGTCTTCCATCAACGCAATGTCTGCAAAACCGCCTTGTCCGCGTAGAAACGGCGTCGAAAAAAAGAGGGCTTGGTCGCCGTAGGGAACGCGTGTCAGCTTTGCGCGGAGATTGGCGGCGTTTTCGATAAAACGAAACCACGGATGCGCATCGTCGATCGCCAATGAAAACGCTCCCGCGTAAACGACATGTAAGGTTTCTTCGACCAAACGATCCCAAGCGTCGGGAAGCAGCGTGTCCGCGTGTAAAAACAGCACGATTTTTCCTTGTGCCATTAAAAGCCCTTCGTTCATCTGCGCGGCACGCCCTTGTCGGCTAAGTCCGATGCGAACGTTTTCCAATGCCACGGCATCGACGGTGGTTCTCTCATCGGTGTCGACGACGATGATTTCGACGGAAGCCGTTTGCGCTCGTTGACGCGTCTGTTCGATAATTTCTCGTATCCGTTCGTTTTCGCGATAAACGGGTAAAACGACGCTGATGCGCGGAAGCGTTTTTAAGAGCGTTTGCGCGTAGGTATGAAGCGCGGAGGAGGCTTGAAAGGCAAGGACTCTAAGATCGTCTAGCGTATCGAGGTCTTGAAGCATTTTACCTTGGGCGACCCTAAGCCAAGAAAGCGCATGAAGCGTTTTTTCAAAAACGTCGTTTCGCGAATAGACGATCTTGCTAAACGCCTTGGGGGTGAAGGTCGTCGCATGAAAGCCGATGAGGTAGTAGCCGCCGTCATACGTCGGAGAGAGGATCGCATCGTGCGTATCGAGCGCATCAAAGGCATCGCGTAAAAGCGGTGCATCGACTTCGGGAATATCCGCTCCGACCAAAACGACGCGCTCGTAGCCTTCGGCAAAGCAGTGCTCAAAAGCATGGCACATACGTGCTCCCAAGTAGTCGCCTTCTTGAAAAAAGAGTTTAAACGTACCTGAAAACGGCGGCGTTTCTCGTTGCGCGTCGCTATACGCGATGAAGCATTCGAGGGTTGGGTCGATGGGCAGTGCTAAAAGCCGTTCGCACAAAAGCGTGTAGCATCGAGTCGCCGCCGGATCTCCGATGCTTTTGGCAAGGCGTGTTTTGACTTCGCCTTCTTTCGGGGCTTTGAGAAAATAAATTAGCGCGTTTTTGGGCATAAACGACGCTCCAAGAGTGTGAAAAAGTCGTCAAGCGATTCTACATGTAAACAGGTTTCGACCGCATCGATCGCCAAGGCTTCGCTTAGAGCATAAGCCTTGGCTTTTTGCGATGCATTCGGTAACGCTTCGAGCGGCTTGGCTTTAGCGGGAACGAGCAAACGACGGTACAACTCCGCACCGCAAAAGCCGATACTTTCGCGCAATAACGTTAACGCAACGGCGGTGTGCGTACGCGCCTCAAACCCGCGAAACAAAGCGCGAATGCGTTCTTCGTAATGCAATGCTTGATCGCTGAAGTATGCATGAATTTCGTCAAAGAGAATATGCGCGATCAAAACGCCCGCATCAAAACCCAAAGGACCGAAAAAGGCAAATTCCGCATCGATGATTTTGAGATCGTCACCGTTTGTCATAACCGAGCCCGTATGCAAGTCACCGTGTAAAAGGTGCTCTTTGGCATCTAAAAAACGCGTGCTAAGCCAAGCGATCGTTGCATCGAAACGCTTGCTTTTAGGCGAGGGCGTAAAGTAAGGAACGCTCACGAGGGCGGGATGGTCAGGAATGTGGGGAAAGCGGAAGATATACTCCTCGCTGATACGCTTCAATGCCGCATTTTCGTAATAGCCTTCAAAAGGATGCGGCGGCGTATTTAAAAAGAGTAGGGCTAAAAAATCGCCGAGTTTTTCGTAAATGTGAAGCGGCACGTCGTGACGGTTTTGCATCAAACGAAAATCCCTCAAATCCTCCATGGCAAAGCAAAAACGCTCCTCATCGCAAAGGTAAATACGCGGTACGTACGAAGGCGCGATACGCTCAAAATAGCGCATCGTGCGCATCTCCGCACAAATACGCTCTTGCGGCAATGCAAACGCTTCTCCGAGCATCCGCAAATAAGGCGGTGCATGCTTGATAATCAGCGAATGCCCTGACGTGCTTTTCACGCGAAAGATAAAATTTAAATTACCTCCGCCGATTTCGCAAACGTCGTAATGTTCGTGCTTTAAAACGTCTTGTAAAACACTTTGCAGAGCAACATAACGCGCAATATCTTCCACTTTCATACGAAATAACACTCCTTTAAAACGACGATACGGTTTAGATCAGTCAACAAACGTTGACCGATTTAACCTCATTGTAAGTTACAAAAGTTTATCATTGTACCACATCATGTAACGGCTTAAGGCTTAAGCGTACATCAAAAAAGACATGACCTCCTTTGTGCTCTCTTTTGTTATACTTCCCTCTTTAGGTACGTTACATGTCATTTCCCAAAGGAGCAATCCATGAAAATACTTGCGATAAGTGCGGTGGTTCTGACGGCTTTGTTGACGCTCGGTTGCGGCGGTAAAGTCAAAGAAAATGCTAAATACAACTACATTACCGCCGACGAAACGGCAAAGTTGATGCGTGAGGACGCCTCCAAACTCGTGTTGGTCGATATTCAAGAAAAACCCGATTTTGAAGAGGAGCATCTTAAAGGTGCTATCTCAACCTATGCGTATCCGGTGAAAACCGATGCGGAAAAAGCGCGGTTAGCGGAGCTTTTACCGAACATTAAACCCGATCAAAAAGTGGTTATCGTCTGCCCGAGAGGCGGCGGAGGAGCCGATAGAGCGTACGATTTTTACCTTGAAAAAGGGCTCAAAAAAGAGCAACTCTTTACGCTAAAAGGCGGTCAATACGAATGGCCGAGAGATAAAATCAAAGACGTGTTAGATAAATAGTTCAAAGGAAACGGAATGAAAATGACGAAAGTATTAGGCGCATTGGCGATAGCGGCACTTTTTAAAGGTGCATTGATGGCGGGAATTTTTAGCAGTTACAACTATATCACGGCCGACGAGACGGCGGAATTGATCCGAAAAGATCCTTCTAAAGTCGTCATCGTAGATATTCAAGAAAAACCGGGCTTTGCGAAAGAACATTTAAAAGGAGCACACGAAACCTATGCGTATCCGGTCAAAACCGATGCGGAAAAAGCGCGTTTGGCAGAGTTGCTTCCCGATATTAAGCCCGATCAAAAGGTGGTCATCGTTTGCCCAAGAGGTGCGGGCGGTGCGGATAGAACGTATGATTATTACTTGGAAAAAGGGCTCAAAAAAGAGCAACTTTTTACCCTTAAAAACGGTCAAGAGGGTTGGCCGAGAGAAAAAATTAGCGACGTGTTAGAAAAATAATGACGCGAACGCAAAAACGGGCGGTACTGCTTTTAGGCGGTATCGTTCTCATTGTCCTTGTCACGCTTCCAAGCTCTCGTGCGCTGTTTTTAGGCTGGATAGAGCTCTTTCAAGGGCTCGATTTGGAAGTGATTAAGGCGTATATTTTATCGTTTGGGGTTTGGGCTCCGTTGATTTCGTTTGCGCTGATGGTGTTTCAATCGCTCATGGCTCCTTTACCCGCGTTTCTTATTACCTTTGCCAATGCGGCGTTGTTCGGTTGGCTTTGGGGTGCGGCACTCTCATGGACGAGTGCGATGGCGGGTGCTTTTTTGTGCTTTTACATCGCTCGATTTTTAGGGCGCGACGTCGTTGAAAAATTGACCTCGAAAATGGCATTGGAAAGCGTGGACGCGTTTTTTGAAAAGCACGGCGTATATGCGATTTTGATTGCACGATTGCTTCCGTTTATCTCTTTTGACGTGGTTAGCTACGCCGCGGGGCTGACGTCGATGCGACTCGGCTCGTTTGTGATCGCGACGGGTATCGGGCAGTTACCGGCGACGCTGGCGTATTCGTATGCCGGAGAGATGTTAACAGGCGGGGCGAAAACGTTCGTGTACGGCTTGTTGATTCTTTTTTCCGTGACGATTTTGGTCTATCTTATCAAACGGGTTTATCGTGGACGCTAAAATCGCACAGTATTTAGAAGCGTGTTTGGACTGTAAGGCGTGTATGAAAGGATGCCCGATCCTCTACGCACACACCGATTCTCCTAAAAACTTACTGCTTCGTTTTACGCACGAAAAACCGAGCTCCGCTACGGCATTTTCGTGTGCGACGTGCGGTTTGTGTGCGCACGTATGCCCGAAAGAGATTGATTTCGGGGCACTCTTTCAAGGCACGAAAGAGCATTACGCCGCCGATCAAAAGGTTTTGAAAAAATACGGTTACGGTGCGGTTATGTTTCACCAAAAACAGAGTTTTTCAAAGCGTTTTTCAACGCTCAAACACTTCACGACGGGTGCGTTTACGCATATGGCGTTTATGCCCGGATGCGCGCTTTCTTCGTACTCGCCTTCGCTGATTTATACGGTATTCGATTATTTGCGTTCGCGCTTGCCCGGCATCGGGATTATTCAGCAGTGTTGCGGTACGCCTACGCGTATGATGGGCGATACGGAACAGTTTCAAACGTACCGATCGCGCTTGGAAGCCGACCTTGCCGAGATGGGAGCAACGACGGTCGTTACGGCGTGCGAAAATTGCTATATGAGCATTAAAAACCATTCGCCGCATATCACGATCGTGTCGCTTTACTCGCTTTTAAACGAGATCGGCGTCCCAAAAAACGCGATCGATCGTTACCGTTCTTACGATACGGTCGCTCTGCACGATCCTTGTCCCACGCGGTATGAACACGCTTTACACGAGGACGTGAGGGCGTTGATGCATACGATCGGGCTTTCGTTTGAAGAGTTTAAATTTAACCGCGATAAAACGCAATGTTGCGGGAGCGGCGGTATGATGGAACTCAGTGCGCCGAATCTTGCCAAAGCGCAGATGCAAAGCAGGGCGGGGCAAACGAAATGCGAAAGCATCGTGAGCTATTGCCAAAGTTGTGCCGAGTCGATGAGCAAAGGCGGCAAAAACGGGCTTCATTTGTTGGACTTCATTTTTATGCCGCATCGCCTCACGCGTCAAGCCAAACAAGGCGTTTTGAAAAAATGGTACAACCGTTACCGTTCGCGTCGTATGATCGAACGCTTGTAAGCACGGCATGAAAAGGATTTTTCGTGAAAAAAGCACTTCTTTTTTTAGCGTTCGGGCTTTTGATGTTTTTCTTTTATCGAAGCGGCGTTCTCTCGTTTGAACAAGTCGATGCGATCAAGGCATTCGTTTTAAGCTTCGGTATCTACGCACCGCTTATTTTCATTTTACTCTTTACGCTAGCACCGCTGATTTTTTTCCCCGACGGGATTTTAGCGTTGGCTGGCGGACTGATTTTCGGGTTTACGATAGGAAGCGTGTATATCATCGTCGGTGCGCTTTGCGGCGGGTCGTTGTCGTTTTTTTTGGCTCGTTGGTACGGTAAAAAGATGCATGAAAAGCTCTCGAACGAGAAGCTCTTGCATTTTCACCGTAGCGTCCAAAATCACGGTTTTACGATGATTTTATTGCTTCGGCTTGTCCCTTTGGTTCCGTTTAATATCATCAGCTATTCGGCGGGTTTTTCGACGATTCGCTATCGCGATTTTTTCTTTGCGACGTTTTTGGGTATGATGCCCGGCGTATTCGTCTATGCCAATATCGGCGCGAAAACCTTGGCGTTCGGTACCGTAGATTTTTGGATCAGCATCGCGTTGATGGTGCTTTTAGTCATTGTCTCGATGTTGCTGAAAGGGTATGTTCAAAAACGAGTCAAAAGGTATGAATCCCGTGAGTTACACTGAAACGATCCGTGAAGAGAAGATGAACGATTTTAACGCTTCATGGCAGAGAATAGTCTATAAAAACCGTGCGATTTACGTCTACGAGCACGGTGCCGATTGGTTTATCCCCAATGCGCAAGCCGATGCGTTACTGCAACAAGGCGATGCGCATTTTCAAAAACGTATTGCCGTGCCTAACCCGCGCGTTTATCGCCCTCGTCGTGAAACGAAAACTCCCGCTTTAGCGGAATTTTGGATTCATCTGACCAACCGATGCAATCTTACATGTAAGCATTGTTTGTTTAGTTCTTCTCCCCAAGAAAAGGATAGGTTAGCGTTTGAAACGATTCAACGGCATCTACAAGAGGCGTATGCGCTCGGGTGTCGTTTGTTTATCGTGACCGGCGGCGAACCTTTGGTACATTCGCACTTTTTAGAGTTAATCGAGACGATTTTGGGATACGAGGCGACGAACGTCGTCGTTCTCACCAACGGCGTTTTAGTGCAAAAGGTCTTTTCGGCCGCTTCGTGCGATCCCCGACGTCTTTCGTTTCAGATCAGCGTAGACGGTTTGGAAGCCGAACACGATGCGCTTCGGGGCAAGGGAGTCTTTGCCAAAGTTTTACGTAACGCGGCATGGCTTCGAGAAAACGGTTATACGTTTTCGTTCTCTTTTTGCGTCCATCCCCAAAACCTTCATACGCTTTTAGGCTTAATCGATGCGACGAAAAATGCGGGAGCGACGCATCTACATTTGTTATGGTATTTTGTGCGCGGACGCGGGAGCGACGCTCGTATCGTGCCGACGGATAGGCTGCTTGAAGCGTTGTTGAAAGCCGACATGTATGCGCGTGAACACGGCGTAATTATCGATAATTTTGAAGCGTTAAAAACCCAAATTTTCGCACCCAAAGGTACGGTTCACGATGGGTCGAGTTCCGGACGTAGTTCGCTTGCCCTAGGCTACGACGGACTCTTTTATCCGAGCGCGGCAACCGTGGCGGAATGCGAATTGGTAATGAGGGGCGATACGATTGCCGAAGCTTTGAGAAGCGAGACGGCTGAGCGTATCGCACAAAGTTCCGTCGTCGATTTGAAAACGCCGCTTCGCTTTTTACTGGGAGGCGGCGATTTGGACCATAGTTTCAATCATGCGAAAACCTTGATGGGCGATGATCCTTACGAGCCTTTGATGCGTGCTTTGGCGATGGAGATGATGCTTGCGGAGGCGGCTTCGTACGAAGCAAAAAACGCCGGTTTGTGTTTGGAAATGGGCGATATTTTGTACACGTGCGGTGCGCACGAAGGGGTGGCGCACACGCATGCAAATTGTATGATCGCCACCGGTGAGAGCGAATCGCTTCGTATCGTCAAGGCGTTTTACCATGATGCGGCGTTGGAAGATAAAGAAGATATTTTAAATCCCGTATGCTACGAAGAGGCGTTACTCTCCCATATCCCCGAGGCATTACGTTTTCGCGGGTACGGTTGCGGCAGTCCGATTCTCGAAGCCGATTTGAAAGCGGGTGAGACGATGCTCGATCTAGGCTCGGGCAGAGGCATCGAGTGTTTTATCGCTTCCAAACTCGTGGGCAAAAACGGACGCGTCATCGGAGTCGATATGCTGCCTTCGATGTTGCGTATCGCCCAAGAGGGTGCAAAAGCGGTCGCACAAAACCTCGGATACGACAATGTGTCGTTTTATCAAGGCTATTTGGAGGCTTTGCCCTTAGAAAACGCCGCTATCGACGTCGTGACCTCCAACTGCGTGCTCAATCTCTCCACGCACAAACGCAAGCTTTTTGCGCAAATCTTTCGCGTTTTAAAAGAGGGCGGGAGGCTCGTCGTTTCGGATGTCGTGTGCGATGAAGAACCGAGTGCGGGTATCAAAAACGATGCAAAACTCGGCGGCGAATGCATCGCGGGTGCTTTGAGCCAAACGCATTTACTAGGCTTACTTGCAGAAAGCGGTTTTACGGACATTCGTTTGTTAAAACGCTTTTTTTACCGCGAAGTGCAAGGGCATACGTTTTATTCGTTAACGTTTGAAGCGATCAAGCCTTTACGCGAAACGTACGTCGACGTGATGTACAAAGGCGTAGGGCAAAGTGTGACGCTTGAAGAGGGTTTGACGCTTTACAAAGGCGTGAAAACACGCATTCGCCAAAGTACGGCAAGGTCTTTGGAGAGCGTTTTGTTTCTATTCGACGCCGAAGGGACGATCGTCAATCAAGAAGGCGGTGCATGCAATTGTGCGCTTCCTCCCGAAAAAAAGGCGGAAACCAAAGCAGATTTGCGAAGCCTTGCGATGGAGAGTTTCGGGCTTGGCGCGTCCAAAGCCGTGCATGATTGTATGGTGTGTAAAGCACCTTTACGCTACGAAACGGCGACGCGAGAGGCGGTATGTCATTATTGCCGCGGCGTGCATCACACGAGCGTGACATGTGAAAACGGTCACTACGTGTGCGACGCGTGCCATGCCAAAGATGCGCTTGCCGTGATCGAACATCTTTGCTCAAGCTCCAAAGAGCGCGATATGCTCACGCTTTTCAAACAGATCAGAGCGCATCCGAGCATTCCGAAACACGGTCCCGAACACCATGCGATGGTGCCTGCCATCATCGTGACCGCTTATCGCAATAGCGGCGGAGATCTTCCCGAAAACGCGCTCAAAACGGCTCTTTCGAGAGGTTCTAGCGTGATCGGAGGCGCGTGTGGATTTTTGGGAATGTGCGGTGCGGCGGCAGGTGTAGGAATCGGTTTTGCGATTTTGCTCGAAGCTTCGCCCGTGGCGAAGACGGCACGCTCTCAAGCGCAAAAAGTGACGCATGCGGTTTTGGGCAAAATCGCCGAATACGAAGCGGCGCGATGCTGTCACCGCGAAGTCTGGACGGCACTCTCGATCGCCGCTTCTTTGTCCGAAACATTTTTACATGTAAAGCTTTCGGCGGACGTGGAAATCCAATGCGATCAAAAGAGGTTTAATGCCTATTGCTACGGTAAAAAGTGCCCGATTTTTTGAGAAGGAGATAAAATGCGTTGGATCTTTTTGATGGTGATAGCGGTCAATTTGGGATGGACGAAACCGTTGGTGATCGCCCTGCAAGATCGCGTCGTCGATGCGGTCGTGATCGTGGCGATCGAGAAGAAGTTCTTTGAAGCAGAAGGGATTGAAATCGCTCCCAAACGTTTTACGAGCGGACCTGCGACAAGCGAAGCGTTGATTTTCGGTGATGCGGATATCGCGACGATGGGCGATACCGCTGCGTTGATCGCGGTTGCGAAATATTGTCCCACGATTCAAATCCTCACCGCTTTAGGCGGCGGTGAAAAACGTCACGGCGTGGTTGTCCCTGTGGACGCTTCGGCAGGGTCGCTTCGAGACCTTACGGGTAAAAAGATTGCCGTGAAAAAAGGCACTTCGACGCACGGCGGCGTGATGCTCAAAGCCAAGGCGGAGGGGATCGCTTTGGACAAAGAGTTAATGGATTTGGAACCTTCGTTAATGGCATCGGCGTTAGCGTCCAAAGAGGTCGATGCGGTGATCGCGAGTGAGCCGACGCCTTCGGTTTTGGTCGAAAAAGGCATCGGAAAACGTATCGAAAGTTTGGACGGCGTGGGCAATACCTATCCTCTTTTATTGATGGTCAAAGCGTCGAGTTTTCAAGAGCATGCTTCTCAGATGAACGGCGTGTTGAAAGCACTCGAGAAAGCGGCGAAATTCATCAACGACTCGCCTGAAGAAAGCGCGCAGATCGTCTCAAAGTTTTCCAAGCTTTCGGTCGGTGCGACGAAAGAGGCGATGGCGTACCATTTTTACCGCATCGGTATCGATGCGACAACACAGGCAAGCTTGGTTAAAATGGCGGAGTTTTTACACGACGTTAAAAAACTAAGCACCGTCGTCGATGTGGGACAATGTACGGCGCATTAAAGGGAGTAGCGTGTTAAAATCGTTGGTTAAGATCGTGCTCGGGCTGAGCGTTTTGATGCTTTTTTGGTGGCTCTTTGCCCTTAGCGTCGAAGCGGTACGGCATATTCCTTTTCCGACGCCCGATGCGGTTTTGATGCGGCTTGTTTCGCTTTTAAGCGGCGAAAGCGTTTACGATACCTCGATTTTTGCGCATTTTATCGTGAGTTTAAAACGGTGGTTGATCGCTTATAGTATCGCCGTTTTTTTCGGCATAACGCTTGGTGCGGTATGCGGTTTCTTTGAAAAAACGTATGCGATAGCTTTACATGTCGGCACCGTTTTGCAGATGATGCCGGGGCTTGCATGGATTCCTTTTGCGATGATTTTATTCGGCATCGGCGAGAGGGCGACGCTTTTTATGATCGCGATGAGTGCGTTTCCGCTCATTTTTATGCACACGGCTTTAGCCTTGCATTCCATTCCGGCGCAAACTTTTTCGATGGCAAAGATGATGAACCTCTCTTCCTTTCGACTTTTTTTTACGGTTATCATGCCTTTATGCGCTTTGCCGATTCTAACGGGACTTCGTTTGGGACTCGCCATCGGTTGGCGCGTACTGATCGCGGCGGAAATGGTAGTAGGCAGTAGCGTAGGGCTTGGATACACCATCATTCAATCGCGTTGGTCGCTTGATTTTGAAGTCGCGTTTATCTCTATCGGGTTGATTTGTGCGGTGGGAATCGTTGCGGAAAAATGGGGGTTTAGGGTTTTGGAAACGATGATCTTGAAGCGAGTAGGCAATGGTTGAACTCACGGCGGAAGGTTTAAGCAAAGCCTATTTTTTAGCGCATGAAAACCGTTGCGTCGTTGCCGTTCAAAAGATCGATCTGACGTTACATGTAGGCGAGTGCCTCTCTATCGTCGGTAAGAGCGGTTGCGGTAAATCGACCCTGCTTCGTCTTTTTGCGGGCTTTGAAACACCCAGTAGCGGTAGGGTGTCGCATCGCGGCGAAGCCGTTATCGCACCGCATCACTCTCGTAGTTTTATTCCCCAAGATTCGGGGCTTTTCGGTTGGTTAAGTATCGAAGAAAACGTGATGTTGCCTTTGCATCGTACCGCGCTTTCCAAAAGCCAAAAGAGGGAAAAAGCCCAAGAATGTATGGAAAAAGCGGGTATCGCTTCGTTCGCGAAAGCGTATCCGAGGGAAGTCTCGGGCGGCATGAAGCAGCGAGCCGCCCTTGCGCGCGCTCTTGCGATGGAGTCCAAGCTCATTTTGATGGACGAACCGTTTTCCGCACTTGACGAGGTTAGCAGAGAAGTGATGGACGAAGCGATGCAACGCTTCTTTAGCGAAAATCGCATCAGCGCGGTTTTGGTGACCCATTCGCTTCGTGAAGCACTTTTGTTGGGCGATCGTGTAGTATTGATGCACGGGCAACCGGGGCGAATCTTAGACGTCGTGACGCCGCAAACGCCCAAAGAACAACGCAACGCTTCCTTGGAAATCGAACAGCTTTACGAAACGATTTTGGCGCGTTTGAAGCAGGCTTAAACCCTTTTTTCGGGCTTAAGCTTCGAGCATCGCGTCGAGCTCTTGTAGTTTATCGAACGCCTTGACAACGGATGCTTGAGCATTTTGGCTCAAACCTTCGCTAAAATGCAAGACGTTTTCAAGTAAAACGCAGATACCTAAAAAAATGGTTTGAACGCAAATCTCCCGAAGGTAACTCATCAAAATAGGCGTGGGAAGATTATGCGTCGAATAGACGTAGGTACGTTCGTCGCTGAGGTCGATAAATTCGATCTTATCCTCTTTAAATCCGCTCATCGCATCTACCACGACGATCACGTCGGGCTTAAATTCGCGCAAAGCGGCAAATTCGTTTTCGGGAGTATCGTAGCCGAAAAAAACCGTCCACGAGGGGAGGCGTTCTTCGACAAGCCTCCCGACCGCAATGGCGACGCCGTCGTCGCCTCTGAGTTCGTTTCCGATGCATAAAAGTGCTTTTTTCACGTCGCTTCCTATGCTCTTGATGTTTGAAAATCTTTGCGCAACACCAAATAGCCCTCTTTTAAGTTTGCAAGAATCTCTTTTAACGGGCATTCAAGCATTTGAGGAACCAATTGAGCGGCATGTTCGGGGAAAATTTCAATTTCAAAATACCGACTTAAGTTTCCGATTTTAAATTTGAGATACTCTCCGCCGTGTGCCACGATCTCGTCGAATTCGCATTCGGGTATTTCTAACACTTTCTCGCTAAAATCAATCGTTCCGACGCCGTGCCCGATACATGTCGAAAAAATTTTGATCTGGTCGAGTTTGGCGTCGCCCGATTTTGCACCGTCGAGATGCCGTTGCATCAGTTTGTAGACTTCAACCATTAGCGTCCCCACTTTACGCGATGAAGGCTGATTTTATCTTCTTCTTGACACGGAACGTATTGGGTATAAATCTCGTTGTGCAAGATACCCAAACACTCCGCATAGCGTGGATCGTCTTCTTTTTTCATCGCTTCGGTAATGGCGGTTTTGGTCGCCTTGGTGTCTTTGATATTACCGCTTTTGACAAGGGCGGCAAGGTATTTATCGTACAGTTTACGTCCGAAAATATAGCTCATAAGGCGTTTTGAGTGTACCAACAAATCTCGCTCGAAAAGCGTATTACCCAAAACGGAGTCTTCTACCGCGGGAGGCATTTCGTTATCGTGTTCAAAGCTGACTTTTTGAAGTCTTTGATCCATAACGCCAAGCGCCGTAGTCAGTCCGTAGATGATGCTCGCCGGATGCGGAGGGCAACCGGGAATGTAAACGTCGACCGGAATGATCTTATCGATACCGCTAAGAACACTGTACGCATCGTAAAAAATACCTCCGGTCGAACCGCATGCCCCAAGTGCTACGACGATTTTAGGATCGGGCGTCGCTTCGTAGGCACGAAGTAACGGATAGTACATTTGGCGCGTCACGGGACCCGTACAAAGTAAAATATCGGCATGACGAGGATTTGCGACGAGTTTGAAACCGAAGCGTTCAGGGTCCCAAAGCGGTGTAATGGCGGCGAAAATTTCGATTTCACAGCCGTTGCAGCTTCCGCAGTCGATGCGATAAACGCTAAAACTACGTCCGATGTGTTTGAGCAATTCCAGTTTTTGCTCTAAGTCGTTGGCATCTTGAATATTTTGAGGAACTTCATACGTTTTCATTCTATCACCATCTCTTTGCCGGCGGTAAAGTTTGCTACCGTAGCCGTTTTTTTACATGTAGGGCAAACGCTGACGTAGCTTTTTGCCTCTTCGAGTCTTTTTTCGCCCAAATTGGCTTTACTTAAACACTCTAAACTGTATTTTACCAAGCGTTTAGCACTGAAAGGCTTGCCGCATTCGCTGCAACATTGTACCTCCAGTTCACCCCTCTGAATCATCGCGGATTTATCAAATTTAACCGCCAGTTCAAACTCTTCGCTTAGCTTAATCGCCCCCGTAGGACATACTTCGTCGCACCTTCCGCAAAAGATGCAACGCCCGCAGTCGAATTCCCATACGAGTTTGCTTTTATTTTCGTTGAATTGTACCGTAATTGCATTGGACGGGCAGGCAACGCCGCATGCCGCGCAACCGATACAAAGATCGTAAACGTAAGCAGGTTTGCCGCGAAAATTTTCGGCGACTTTATAAGGCTCAAACGGGTACTTATGGGTAATTTCGCCGTATTTTTTACTAATATCGAGAAGTTTCATCATTTGAGATCCTTCATAGGACTATTTTTAAGGGTTTGCGAAAACGCTTTCAAATCGTTGTGCGTCAAAATCTTGCTCTTTTTGCTTCGAACGTCCACGACGGTTACGCGCTCGGTACATGAATAACACGGATCTAAGCTACACACGATCAGTGCGGCATCGGCAATCGTGTTACCGCGGAATTGAAAACGAAGGCTCGGCCAGTTGTTGTACGTTGCGGCACGGCACCTCCAACGATACACTTTTTGCGCACTTCCTTGCATGATCCAGTGAACATTCTCGCCTCTGGGAGCTTCGACGTATGCCAAGGAGTAATTCTCGGGCTTAACGTGAAATTTCGGATCGACGATGATCGCGGTTTGAGGCATCAACTCGAAGCATTGGCGAATGATGGAAACGGAGCTTTTGAGCTCCATATAACGTACCATCTCTCTAGCAAATACGTCGCCGCCTTCAACCACCGCAACATCAAATTTGACTTGTTTGAAAAAGTCGTACGGGTGATCGTAACGGGTATCGCGTTTAATGCCGCTACCTCTAATGTTCGGACCGACGGGCGAAAAGTCGCGTGCGACTTGTTTATCAAGGATACCCACGCCTTTCCAGCGTTTCATTTGGCGTTGGTCGTCCATCACGGCATCCCAAACCTCTTCGACTTGCGTTTCGATGATATGCAAGATACGTAAGCTCTCTTTGATCTCTTGTCCCGTCATATCGCGTCTGAGTCCGCCCATAACGACGTTACCGTAAGTTTTACGTCCGCCGGTGACCAGTTCGGCAAGTTTCATCGAGTATTCGCGAATTCTAAAGATATGCATAAACGCGTTGTAGTTACCCGTGACTTCGCATGCTAAGCCGATATTTAAAAGGTGACTGTGAAGTCTTTCGATCTCCGAACAAACGATACGGATGGCTTGGGCACGAGCGGGAATTTCTAAATTAATCGCTTTCTCCGCCGCCTCGATACATGCAATCGCATGGGCATAACCGCAAATACCGCAGACGCGCTCCGCCAAATAGCCCATTTGATCGTAGTTCATACGGTTTTCGGCGAGTTTTTCCATACCGCGGTGTTGGTAAAAAAGTCGGTAATCCGCATCGATAATGGTATCGCCGTCGCAATAGAGCCTAAAGTGTCCCGGCTCGTCCGCCGTAATATGCAAAGGTCCCAAAGGTACGTCGATAATGCCAGAGCCCTCAGGGCGTAAAAAGTCGTATTCGGGCTCCATATAATGCTCTTTCATATCGGGACGATAGCGGTAGTCCATCGCGTCTTTGCGAAGAGGAAAAAGATTGTCCGGCCAATCGTCGCTTAAGACCAAGCGTCTTTTATCGGGTAAGCCCTCGGCGATCAGACCGAACATATCGTAAGCTTCTCTTTCGTACCAAACGCAAGCGGGCACTAAAGGCGTTACGGACGGAAATACCAATGACTCGGGAGAGATCAGCACTTTCACGGTAACGAAACATTTTTCGTCTTGTGCGATTTCGTCTCCCTCAAACATTTTGCCGCCTTCCATTGAAAGTGCGTAGTAGAGTGCATAATGCTTATTAATGCTTCGCTCGTCGTTGGGGATCATCGTGGAGAGATAACCGCCCATATCGTAATACAAGAAGCGTACCGCTTCGGGAAGGTCGTTTAGCTCAACCAAAGCGGTCACTTGATCTTCGTATTGCCTCGTGACTTCTAAAATTTTAACTCTTTGTCCTAGCGCTTCTATAAATTTATCGCATTTCATTAGAAAGTCCTATTGTTTTAGTATGGTTTTAACGCTCTGATCAAGCAAGAACGTAAAGGAATCAAACTGCCAAATACCGAAGCTTACGATCAAAACGGCTAGTGCAATCAGCGGTAAATTTTCGCTGAGTTTCATCTCGCCGTTATGTTCCACTTTGCCTTCTACTTTACCGAAGGATGCTAAAAAGAAGTGTGAAAAATCGGCGATAAAAATAATGGCTAAGGCAACTGCAAAGATACCCATTAAAAGGAATTTACCGTCAATGGCCGCGGCTTTAAAGATCAAAAATTCGCTGACGAAAATGGCAAAGCCCGGAACACCGACGAGCGAACAAATCGCAATACCGAAAAGGACGGCCGTCAGAGGCGCGATGCGTATCATACTACCCATTTTGGTCATATCTTTCGTACCGTAAATTCTGGCGATATTGCCGGTTGAACAAAAGGCTAAGGCTTTGGTAAACGAGTGCGCCGCACAGTGAAACAAGGCCGCGAACAATCCGATAGCACCGCCTACGCCCAAACCAAACGCGATAACGCCCATATGTGCAATCGAGTGGTAGGCAAACATACGTTTGACGTTGTGTTGGCGAATCAAGAAAAAGGCGGAAACGAAAAGCGTTAACGTACCGCTAACCGCCATAATCGTTTCGACAAAATCGAATCCGACGCCGTTAGCAACGACTGCGTAGTAGCGAATGAGTCCGAGCATTGCACATTTTAACAGTACGCCCGAGAGCAAAGCGGATGTAGGTGCGGGACCTTCGGCGTGAACGTCGGGAAGCCACGTATGTGTCGGAGCCAATCCCGCTTTCGTACCAAAACCGATCAAGGCAAAGATAAAGACCAACTTCAACGCCATAGGATCTAAGCTTGCCGCATTGGCTAGCAAGTTGGTATACAGCATCGCTTCGCCGTCGATTTTACCGTTGGCGGCAGAGTAAAGTAAGATCGTGGCGTACAATGCAAACGCCAAACCGATACTGCATAAGACGATGTATTTGTAACCGCTTTCGGTTGATTTTTTATCGTTGTGAACCGCGACGAGAAACACGGACGCAAGCGTCGTAGCTTCGATAGCCGCCCACATAAACGCGATGTTGTTGCACAAGACGCTTAAACTCATCGTCCACGTAAAGATAAAACTAAGCGCAAAGTAATTTTTCACTTCACGCAAACTGATATGTCCACCCTCTAATTCCCATTTCATATAGGTGGTGGCGTAAACGTTGGCAAGAAGTCCCGTAATGGCGATGAGCGATAAAAAGATAGCACCCATCGAATCCAAGAAGATAAAGTCGTGAAATAAGGAGAGGACTTCTTTATTGACGACTTTGCCTACGGCACACAATAAAAGCGACGAAACAATCACACTTAAGAGGATATGAAACGTCTGCAAAAACTTGAAATGCAGCGGCATCAAGAACATGATAACGCCAAAAGCAAAAGGTACGGTGAGTATTAATAATAAAAGATCCATGTTATCCCCTTAAATTGACCGCTTTAGATGTATTGAGACTTCCGTAAGAGGCGTAAAATCGCTTTGCCAAAATACTCATAATGATGACCGCAAAAACGGCGTCGGTTAAGATACCCACTTCAACAAGCTCATGAGACGTGTATGCCATCAATGCCAGACTAAGATGAATGCCGTTTTCAAACAGACAATACGAAAGGATCTGTTTGAGAAAAGAGGTTCGTAAAATAAAGCCGAAAATGCCCATCATAAAGATAAACGAAGCGGCAAAAAGCGGCAAGACGTCTTTGAAAATCGAAAAGTGAATGAACACTTTGTAAAACATCATCGCAACCGCAAGCGAAAAACTAAGGGCTACGACGGGTGAAATGAAAAAGCCGCCTACGGGTTCGTCTTCGACGATCACGCCTAGTTTTTTAATCAATCGCAAAAGATAAAGCGGTACGCAGACCACTTTAATAATAAAAGCGGTAACGGACCAAACTAAGAGTTCATGCGAATCGTATTTGTCGTACAATGCCAAAAAGATCGCAACCAATAAAAGCGTTTGAAGGGCATATGCCAAAACGCTGTGTCGGTATTGTCTTAAACTAAAGACCGCAAAACTCGTTCCCATCATCAAGACGGCGATAATATCGATTAGGTTAATAGTTGCCATAGTTAAATCCCCATTATATAGAGTACTAACGAAGTACACGAAATCGCAAGCGCAAAGAGCATCGTACGTTTCATCCCTTTGTTGATCGTAAATCGCGGTCCGAAGTTATCGATAAAAACGCCCATCACATATAAGAAGCCTACTTCGACCAAAAAAAGTACCAACGATACAATCGGATTATCGACAAGACCTGCCCACGGCATAAACACGACCAAGAAAAAGCCTAACACCGTAATTTGTTTCAATAAAATGGCGATATCGATGATCGCAAAATCTTTACCGCAAAACTCCCCTAAAACACCTTCTTGTAACTCTTGTTCGGCTTCGGCCAAGTCGTAAGGCTTCCGACCCGTTTCAACGTACATGACCCACAAAAATGCCGTAGAAGCGATTGCGAAAGAGGGAATAGCATACCCGTATTCTCCCGTTTGTACCAACGAGGAGATAAAAGGCAAACTGGTACTTCCCGTACCCATCATGACGACGATAAGACAAATAACGGCAACCTCTTCGGTGTAAAAACCGATGGTTCCTTCCCTGCTGGCACTAATGCCGGCATAAGGATTGGCGGTATCGATACCCGCAACGATAAAGATAAAGCGAAACAATGCACCCAAATAAAGCAATACGAAGATGTCTGAAAAGTGTGTTAAAGCACTTGAATTGGCACCGTACGTAATCGGTAAGGCGCAAAACATCGCCGCCGCGCTGATAAAAAGCAGGTACGGTGCGATTTGGTAAACGTAACTCGTACTGCTCGATTTGGTTCGTCCTCTTTTGAGGAGTTTGAAAATGTCGTAATAGGTTTGAAAAATGCTCGGTCCAATTCGAGATTGAAATTTAGCTCTTAACTTTCGTGAAATACCGTCAAAAAGAGGAGCAACTATGATCGCTGACACCAGTTGTATGAGTAAGTAAATAAAATCCATCGTGCCCTCTCCTTATAAGTAGTAGTACCCAAAAATGAGTATCAAACAAAGATAAATCAAGATATAACCTGCATAAAGGTTGGTTCGTCCGTTTTGAAAAATACCGATCTCTTCGGCAATTTGCATCACAAGATCGATAACGGGTTTGTAAAGTTTTTCCCAAAAGAAGTCATGCGTTTTTTTCGTATAAACCGCTTTGGAAAAATAACCGTCCAATTTGATCTCTTGTTCGTGTTTGATGAGAAAACTTAATGCCTTTCTCACGTCTCCGGTAAAAGAGTTTGAGCCGATTTGCATGTTTTTATTGTATAAAAAGCCGCATGCCCAAGGGTCGCTTACGCGTACTTCTTTGTTATTCGCTTTCAGAAAATAAAGGAACACAAAAGGCAAGAGGGAACATAAAAGCATGATGGCTACGATAAGCGGCATAGAAATGAGTCCTGCAACGCCGACGCTGGTTTGCGGTATGATCGTTAGAACGATTTTCGTGAGCATGCCTACGACGTCGTTCATAAAAAGTCCGAAGCCGACGCAAAGGCTTGCCAGTAATGCTAGCGGAATCAATCTACCGACGGAGACTTCTTTAGCGTTTTCGATACTTTTGCTATCCCGTGCAACACCTAAAAAGATCGCGCCGTAAACTTTAGAAAATGCCATAATCGCCATTGCTCCGGTAATGGAAAGCGCAATGACGGCAAGTGAGAAGAAAAAGCGAGAACTTCCGCCCTCAGCCATACCGCCTATGACGGATGTTTTATAGATCAGCCATTCGCTCGCAAAACCGTTAAGCGGCGGAAGCGCACAAATAGAAAGTGCGGCGACGAAAAAGATAACGGACGTAATCGGCATTTTTTTGTGCAATCCGCCAAGCGCGTCCATATCGCGTGTTTGGGTTTCGGTAAAAATATTGCCGCTGAGCATAAACAAGAGTGATTTGAAAACCGCATGGTTTAAGATATGGTAAAAACCGGCGATAAATCCCATTAACGCGATCGTCGGCGAGTCGGTTCCAAGACCGTAAAACGCACCGCCGAGTCCTAAAAAGATAATACCGACGTTTTCGCACGAACTGTAAGCGATAGAGGCTTTGTAGTCATTCGAAATCAATGCGTAGATAATACCGAAGATACAGCTAAGCGCTCCGATCGCAAGAAGGATATAACCAAACGTGACGACTTGAGGCAATAAAAGTGAAAATTTGATAAACGCGAAGAGTGCCACTTTAATCATAACGCCGCTCATCAACGCCGAAGCATTTGAGGGGCATTGGCAGTAAGCGATAGGCAACCAAACGTGAAACGGAAACATACCCGCTTTGGAGCCGAGCCCTAAAAGAAGGAGTGAAAAGAGCGTTATGCTCATACCCGTACCGATGTTTAGATGTTCAAATTGGCTAAATTCAAACGTTCCGGCGATACTTGCCATAATAATTAACGCGACCATCAAACATGAAGCACCGACTTGTGCGATACCGAGATAAATCATGACGCGTTTACCCGCCCCCTCTTCATCGTTGATGAGAATGAGCAGTGCGGAAAGAAGCGTCATGACTTCCCATAAAAGCATAAATGAAAAAACATTGTCGCTGGCGATGACTAAGAGCATGGAGAGAATAAATGCGTTAAAGAGCGACGCAAAAACCGCTAGATTGGCTTTTTTTTCGTAAAATTTTGCATAATCGAAACTGAAAAGTGAAACCGCAAATGCGATGAAACTGACCAAAAAGCTAAAGAACATTCCGAGCGAATCGAGTCTAAAAAGCGGCAGACTGATAAAACTACCCGGCAATTTCCACAGCATCGTTTCATCGAGGTTGGAAAAGAAAAAAACCGCTGCGTAAAGAGAGATAAGGCTCGCACCGCCAAATCCTATTTTTTGCGCAAGAAGCGGTTTTTTATACAACGCGAGAGAGACAAGCGACGTTAATAGAAAAAGAGTGTATATCGTTTGCATTAGGCTTCCTCTTTGGTGGATTCGGATGCTTCCGGAGCCGGTGCGGGTTTAGGCTCTTTAGGCTTTTTGACTTCGGGTGCAGGGACGTTTTCGATCGTGACATGTGGAACGACGGCTTTTAAAAACGGAGCCATATCGCCTTTGATCTTTTTGCCGAATTTGCACTCTTCAAGTACGGGATCGATCATCACAAGCGCACCCGTCGGACAAACGCCCACGCATGCCGGTCCGGTTTCGATACCCGCACACAAATCGCATTTAATCGCGATACTTTTGAGTCCGCTGACGCAGCCCGCCTCTAAGTTGCTTTCCCACTCGTCCTTGACGGAAGGCGGACATTCCGCATCGACGTGAATGGCACCGTAAGGACAGGCAATCGTACAGAGCTTACATCCTATACAGATCTCTTCACACAACTCAACGCATGCATTGTCGATACGAAGTGCGCCCGTCGGACAAACGTTGGCACACGGAGCATCGTCGCACTGACGGCATTGGTTAGGCATTTTACCGCTCTCTAAGCTCAGCACGTCAAGCCTTGCTTTAGAAAGCTTCCCACGTATATAAGCATGTTTCACGCACGCTTTCATGCAGGCGTTACATGCAATGCAGATATCCGGATTTGTAATAACGAATTTATGAACTTTGGACATAGACGTTCCTCTATGGTTTGTTTAATTTTGAATAAACCTCTTTGATAACTTCCTGAATAAGGGCTTTCGTCATCGCATAACACTTTTAAAAATTAGATATTGTCTAAGTTTCAGTAAAAACTCAGATTTAACTTTTAAAAGTGAAAGCGTTTTCACCGAACGCATCACTGTTTCAAGGGCTATAAAAGAACTCTAACGACTCAAACGACTCTTGTTCTAGAAGCAATATAGCATACTCGAATGACTTCGTTATGATATACCGATTTAGACTTACCAAGACCTCAAATGCCTAAATCTTCCTTCGAAGAAATCTTACATAAAGTTCGTAGCATGAAAATAGCTGAATAAATAAACTAATAAAAGATATTAATAAAAAACTAATAAAATGTGAAACGTCTCTCAATCTAAAAATCGGTTTCGATGCCATAATAGTAGTTTAGCACGGATTTCTTTACGAATGAAACCGTGCAGAGAGAAAGAGCGATTATAAAGAGCCGTAATGCCTAATAAATCGATAATGTAAGGCTAAAGAAAAGAAGATAACGCCGCTTCCGATCGATAGCGAAACGTAATCGGTCGGCGTGTTCCAAATGAGAAGGTTCATCACCAAACCCGCCGGAACCAAGGCGTTGTTCATGATGCCCAAGATGCCCGCATCGACTTCGCAAGCACCCTTGTTCCATAAAAAATAGCCGATTCCCGAAGCGACGATCCCCAGCCAAAGTAAAACGCCCCATTGGATGAAGGTAGGAGAGAGTTTTTCGGGATTTGCGAAGAGTGCAAATGCTACGACACTGATGATGAGTGCTCCAAAGTGAAAGTAACCGAATACATCACTTTGTACAATATCTTGATTAGATTCCATTACTTTTTTATAGGCACTTTGCCCGATGGCAAAGCAGATATTTGCCCCTTGCACCATCAAAAAGCCAGTGATAAACTCCGAATCGACGTTTTGATAACGAATAATATACGCTCCCAAAACGGCAATGCCGGTGCTGATAAGATAGAGAGGTTTAAACCGTCCTTTGAAGCCGTCGTAAACCAACGTAACGTAAATAGGCGTAAAAATCGTAAAAAGAATGACTTCTGGAACGCTGAGAAATAAAAACGACTGATAAAAGAAGATATACATGAAACCGATTTGTATGCTGCCGATGAGCATGATTTTAAGTTTTAATGAAGTAGCAATCCCTCGAAATTTCGTAAAAGGTACAAAAATCAGCGAAGCCAAGGAAACGCGCACCAACACCGCAAAATAACTATCGACCCGACCCGCTAAAATTTCACCGATAAAACTAAACGAAAACGCCCAAATCAGCGTCATCAAAATCAAATAGCGCATGGGTATCCTTGTGGAAATGAAGATGTTATTATAGTATGGGGAGGGTTAGATTTGAAGTAAAGAATGTAACAAGATTCGCATTACCTTCTTGTTGCTATTCAAAAACGTTAAAAATACAACTTTAATACCTAGATATTTGATAGAATTACTAATAAATTTAACTTTACATGTAAAGAGAAAAGTAGCCGTCCTATTTACTTCAACATAGGAGCATAATATTAAAGCAACAGAAATACCTTTTGTAAGCCATATTGGAATTACAGACGAGGAAGAAAACCTAGCATTAGATTTTCGAGACGATGTCCTCAATCACATTAAAACAATTCATGCAAGTGCTCAATTTACTTTAGCCGAAACACAAAGTGGAATGCATCTGCAAAGACTCTTTCCAGAGCTTGAAGGAAAAGTTATACCTGTTTTGAGAGATGCGCAAATGAAGTATAAAAAACCAGCAGTTGAAAAAATTATTGCATTCTCATCAGCCAATGAAGAATCAGTTGAAAAGTTTAAAACACAATTTGAAAAAAAGGTAGAGGGTTAATTCAAATTGATGTAGAAGTTAAAGATATCAATGATGTATTGGTCTGTCAAGGAAGTTTCACTTGGTTTGTTCAAGCACTCTAAAGACATAACAAATTAGGTAAAAGAGGATGAGGTTACTTTAATACATCCCTAAACCACATGCTCCAAGATAATTCCCACAAATAAAAGCAGTCCAAAGAGGGTTGAGAGTTGTGCGATGGCTTGCATGAGAGGCATTAGCTTCAAGAGCAGTTCTTTTATAGCAAATGAGATGGTGCATGCGCTGATAAATATTTTTCAATAGAGGCAGAAAATAGAAGCAATCCAAAGAGAGAAAAGGGGAGTTAGCATTTCCCCTTTTGCGTTTACATGTAAACGTTTTTTCTACGTTTACTAGGCACCGCGGACGATACAGCCTTCGGTCGGACAGGCTTCCATGCATGCGGGTGAGTCGTGATGCCCTACGCATTCGACGCATTTGTCGGCGTAAACATAGTACGTGTCCGCACCCGTTGGATTTTCGCTGTCATCCACAATAGCCCCTACGGGACACTCATCTATACACGCACCGCACGCGATACAAATATCGGTAATCTTTACAGCCATAACTTTTCCTTAATTGAGATTTTTAATCAAAAAATTTTACTGTAAGAGCGTAGCATGAAAATAGCCTGCTTTACATGTAAAAAAAAAGTCTGCTCTAAGCGATTGTATAGCAAAAGAAGACTATAACGTGAAAAAGAAAACAAAGGAGCTGTATGCAAAGCCGTTCTAGCGATGTATCGGCATGGAGCGATAAATATTTTTCCAATACTAAAACGATCGTTGAGCATTTTGGCGACACAGAAGTCACGTACGCTTTCTTTTTGCGTCGTCCCGTTTTGTCTGCCGTGCGTCTTTCTACTTTGTATATTGAGGAGCAAGCCAAAAAGGCGGGACAAACGATCCGCGTTGAGGTGATGCACGAAGAGGGCGAATGGGTGGGAGCGGGTGAGCCGCTGTTTTACCTCAGCGGTTCGTTTGCGTTTTTGACAGAGCATGAAACGCTCATCTTGCAAAAATTGGGCTCGGCGTGCGTTGCGGCGTACAATGCGTACGAGATGTGCCAGATCCTTCCGCATGTTGCTTTTTTAGCGATGGATGCGAGGCATTGCGCGGGCAGAGAAATGGCGGAGATCATGGCGTATGGGGCGTCCGTTGGCTCGAAAGCGGCGCAAAAGAAGTTTGAAGCGGTTGGGTTTATCGGCAATGCAACCGATGCAACGGCGCATTTTTTCGGACGTGAGAAAGGACTTGGCACCGTGCCTCACGCGCTCATCGGCTACGCAGGCTCAACGCTTAAAGCCGCTTCCATGTTCCACGCATGCTTTCCTAACGAAGACATCCCCATCTTAGCGGACTATTTCGGTCATGAGATCACCGATACATTAGAAGTGTGCAACGCTTTTGCCGATCTTGCGCATGAAGGCAAGATCGCTGTACGACTTGACACGCATGGCGGGCGCTTTTTAGAAGGACTCGATACGCAAAAAAGTTATGATGTACTGGGGCGTCATGCACCTGACGCGGTACGAGACTACCGCACCGAAGCGGAACTGCACGACCTGATCGGCACGGGTGTTTCAGCCGCCGCCATCTGGAGTATGCGTGAAAACCTCGATAACGCAGGTTTTCCCAAAGTACGTATCATCGCCTCTTCAGGCTTTACACCCTCAAAATGCCGCTCAATGGCATGGGCAAAAGCGCCCATCGACATCATCGGCACAGGCTCTTTTCTTCCCGATCGTTGGAGCGAAACCAACGCCACTGCCGACATCATCGCTTACGGCGGTGTATCAAGAGTCAAAGTAGGGCGGGAGTTTTTGCTCAAAAAGAGCTGCTAAAACTTTTGTGAAAGAATCGGGGAAACGCATTTCCCCGTTTTAGCTTTACATGTAAAGCTAAAAAACAACTACAAATCATAATGAACTCCCTTATATCGGCATAATCTTTCTCTCTAAAATCGCATGTTATTTGAGCACAAAGTTCACACGAAAAACTATTTTAATTAATTTACTATATATTAATTGACATTTATATCTAAAATAATATATACTGTATTAACTAAAAAAGGTTGATAATATGAAAATTTCTCAAGAAAACAAAGAACTTACCAAAATTAAAATTTTGGAAGCAGGGGTAGCGTTGATTATTGAAAAAGGCTTCAAAGCGGCTTCAATGCGTGAAATTGCGCAAAAAGCAGGGGTGAGTAACCCTACCATCTATAACTATTTTCCAACAAAAGAAGAGATGTTGTATGCTTATATCGAATGGAAACATCAACAAGCACGTACTATTTTGGAGGCAATAGAAGGATTCCATACTTATAGCTTACGTGAGCAGCTTCAAACATTGGTCGAAACGGAAATTGAGCTTTACTTGGAAGATAGGGAATTTATCATCCAAATTTCTGAGATGGTTTTTCACTCTTCTTCCATCAAGTTAGAATCCATTTATGCGACCAATCGGCTTTTTACGGAAACCATTGCTGAAATGATGGCAATTGCTATCGACGCGGGAGAGATTGAAAAACCTCCCTTTGAAGAGTTTTTGCCTAAGATTTTTTGGGATTATTTTGTGATTGTTGTTGCGTATTGGGTTAAAGACGATACGCCGGCATTTGAAAATACGACTCAATTTATCGACCATTCTATGGGCATCATTGAAGCTATTTTAAAATCAAACCTGCTCAATAAAGCCTCAGATTTGGGTATGTTCCTTTTTAAAAATCATTTCCTCTCAGCGATAACACGCTTTTCAACCAAGCAAAGCCGTTTCACAAAAATCAAACGAAAATTGGGGGATGTTTTTCATGGATAAGCCGATTCCACTCACGGGCATGGCACGCGGTAAAGTCATCGGAAAAACACTGGTGAAAATTGGGGCGAGCCATTCAAAGGGTGCTCTTAAAAAAATGCTTTTACCTACGCAAGATAAAGCGTCCATTCAAAGTCAAACGCATGAAGAAACCGCAAAAATAATTCTTGAAGCACTCGGCGAACTTAAAGGTGTTTCGGTAAAAATTGCGCAACAAGTGATGTTGGCGTTGCCCTTTTTGCCGCAAAATTACCTTGAACATATCAGCAAATCGTTTAATGCCATCCCACCCATTAATCGTGCACTTATTCGTAAAATTATCAAGCAAGAACTTGGTCGTTATCCCGAAGAAGTTTTTGAAAGGTTTGAGTCGACTCCTTTTGGAAGTGCAAGCCTTGGACAAGTGCATAAAGCTTTTTATCAAGGTAGAAATGTTGCTATTAAAGTGCAGTATCCCGGCATTGCCCAGTCCATTTATACCGATATGGGTATGGTTAAGTTTATGTTACAACGTTTTGCAAAAGGGCAAAACATCGATCATCTTATTGAAGAGATCAATCAAAGACTGAATGAAGAAGTGGATTATGGTTGTGAAGCAAAAAATATGATGTTTTTTAAGGAGAATATGACGCATTTAAATATTGTCATTCCTCGCGTCTATCCTGAACTCTCAACCTCAAAAGTACTGGTCTGCGATTATGTAGAAGGGCTCTCTTTGAGTGATTTTTTAAAATCAAAGCCAACACAAAAGCAACGTAACCACTATGCGCAAATCCTTTTTGATACTTTTTTTACAACGCTTTATCATCTCAAAGCCATTCACGCCGACCCCAATCCCGGCAATTTCATTTTTATGCAAGAGGGAAAATTAGGGTTGATTGATTTTGGGTGCATTAAATACGTTGATCATACGTTTTTAACGCAGTATAACCATTTGCACCTTTCCTTGATAAAGGGGGCAGAAGAAGATGACATTGTGCGTCAATATGCCAACCTTAAGATGATTGACAAGGCAGATATTGTCACAATGCGAACGTTTTACCACGAAATCATACAACCTCTTGACTCGCTCTACATCGAAATTTTAAAAGAGGATTGTTACGATTTTGGAGCGGAGCACTCTTTTTCTAAAAGGGGTTTTGAAACTATTTTGGCAACACAGAAAAAACAGACGCATTCGGTGCATAAGTTTAATCAAGAGTATCTTTTTTTAAATCGCACTTTACTGGGGTATTACACGCTATTTGAACAATTGCATGCCAAAATTGATACGAGGTTTGCTAAAGCACTGATGAAAGAACATCAAGGAGAAAACAATGACGCCTCTTATTGAAGAAACTCGAAAGGCGGAGAGTTCAAACTCCCCTTTTAACGATATTCGTTTTAGTCTATCGCTCATAGGAGTGAGTCTGTTACTGGCATTTTTTAAAACACAATGTGTGCCGGAAGAGGCTATTGGTTTGGGAAATATCGTGTTTTATATGATTGCTTTAATTCCGATGATGTATCTAATACTTAAGGCTCAAATTACCAACCGTTACACGCTTTTTGGGTTGCCTTTTATCGTGATTTGGAGTGTTGATATTTTTATCTATAACAATACGTTAACGCAAGTTTTTTTGCCGTATATTCTTGTAGGATTGATGGCTATTTTATATTTAACGAGTATGCATAAAGTCGATTATTTTTATCAAACATTTATCCCAAGACTGTTCATTTCTTTTTCATTCTTAACATACGTTAGTACCTTTGTTACGCATCTTTTTTCGTATAATCAAAATTATGCAACCTATAAACGAGTCTTCATCGGTATTTTCATTACGCTTCCTTTTGTGGTTCTATTTTTAGCACTTTTCCGAAATGCCGATACCAATTTTAACAGTGCCGTGACACATTTTCTAAACGTGTTTTCCATGATGAAGTTGAATCATCTTATGATGATTCCCGTCTATTTTTTAATTTATTTATCTCTCTTTCTTTACGCTTATCTCAATCGTGCCTCACGATCGGTAAATGAAAATAAAACATCGTTCGATCCACTTATTCTGGGTATCTTTTTAGGGGCTTTAAATATTTTATTTGTGACGTTTCTATTCTTCCAAATTGCGTATTTATTTGGTGGGGAAGAGTACATCAAGGAGTCTGGAATTTCTCCCGCTCACTTTGCGAGAGAGGGGTTTTTCCAACTTGCATGGGTTATCGCTCTGGTCGTTATCATTTTTTTATTTATCATGCGTCGGTATCAAGGAGAAAAAAGTATTAAAGTTTTAATGACCGCTTTAATGCTTCAAACCCTTATCATGGGCATAGCATCTCTTAAAAAAATGCATTTGTATCAATGGCTTTTGGGTGCAACAACCTTGCGTTATTATGTTGAATGGTTGGAGTGGTTTCTTTTAGCTATTTTAGTCCTTGGTGTCGTATTTACACTGTTTCGTCTATCGTTTTATCAACTGCTTAACATCGTTATGACCTTGGGCTTGATCGCTTTTAGTATCGTCGCTTCGGTCAATATCGACTATCTGGTAGCATCAAAGGCTATCGAAAAATTTAAGACGGAACCTAGTAAACTCGATAAAGCAATGCTCTCACAACTCTCACTGGATGCTTTACCCGCGTTAATGCACGTATCTATTCCTATTAAAGGGAATGTTTTTGAGCAGAGTTGCCACTCTATCATGCAGTATCATTTTGGGCGATGCCAACGAATCAAGCACCACTACTCAATACAAAACAATACGAGTGAAAACGAATAATAAGGAGGAATATGATGGATATTGTTGAATTTTATAAAACTTCAGGTATTGACCTTGCAAAGCATAATGGAGATAAGTTTTATGCATTACATTCTAAAGATGCTTATACCTTATTGGACTTGCTTCATCATCAGCATATCATCGTACACAGCATTGATGTGTTGTACAAAAATGACAATGGTCTTTACGGCTATATGACACAATCTGGACAATGCATTAGCTGGGATTTGGACGCTTCAAATATACCCGAAGAACAAAGATATGAAGTTGTCAAACAAAAAATTCAAGACTTTGATGACGTCGGTGATAAAGAAAATTTAGCCTTTTTATTTTCAGATGAACAATCCTATAAAGCATGGAAGAAAAATCATGAAAAATTTTGAATGCACACAATCACTCAACAGATCAAATCTTCCAAGCCGCATTCTCTATCCCGCAAGTTTTTTTATTTTTCTTGCTCTCATTATCTATCAAGCCGATACCGCACATTATAATTTTGCATTTAAAATGGTAGGCAAAATCCCTTACGGAGATAAAATAGGACATAGTGTTCTTTATGGCGTCATGGCATTTTTATTGAATTACGGTTTTGGAGGAAAAAAATGGTGCAAAATGCAGCTGGGCTCTTTCGTTGTTTTGGTCTTTTCAATTTTAGAAGAGATGAGCCAAGCATATTTTCCAAGTCGTTCATTTGATTATGCCGATATTATGGCGAGTCTCGTTGGAATTATGGTGTGTACTTTTTTATTTAATTTTCTAAAAAGAGAAAAGTAATTAAGCAAAGAAGAAACGGGGAAAAAGTATTTTTTCCTCTTTTTGTGCTTTTACATGTAAAAATGTTATCGGTCAATTTCTTTCAAAATCCCTTATTTTCCAGATACGGCGCACACGTTACATCTAGCGTTCCCTCTCAGTTATTTTAAAATAATCTTAAATTTTTTTGCTATTTTCATGCTATACAACTAATGTAAGATGTTGCTGAGCTTCTTTCATAACTTAACGGATGCGGTATGTTAATTTAGGTAAGAAGCTTCACACTTTTTAAAAGGAGGAATTATGAAGTTAGCTAAACTTAGCTTGGTGGCTATGGTTGTTGCTGGACTCGCGTCTAGCTCATTTGCGGCAGATACGCTTGCCGATGCGTTTAAAAACGGTAAAGTAAGCGGTGAATTAAAAGCCTGGTATTTCGATAGAGATACGGGTTCCGCCAATCCTACCGTTTCTACACCGGGTGCATCGGGAACACTCGGTAAGGGTGATGCCGATATCTTTTCAACGGGCGTTGTTCTTGGTTATATCACGGATCCGTTGTTCGGTTTCGGTTTTGGGGCGACATTTCAGGGAAGCTATGCGCCTTTTGCCGATAAAGACGCAAAAAATCTTTATGCTACGGATATGTACGGCTCAGGTGCCGTCCTTTCGGAAGCATACGTAACGTATACGGTCGGTAAAACAACGGCGAAAGTGGGTCGCCAATTTATCGCAAGTCCGTTGGTCAACAGTTCCGGTTCTCGTATGTTCAAAGAAGCGTTTCAAGCGGCCGTTTTGGTCAATACGGATCTTCCCGATACGACATTGGTTGCCGGTTATTCCGACAAATTTCAAGGTCGAACGTCCGATTACGATAAAACCGTAGCCGGCGGGGATTCTGAAATGCCTAGCTTTAAAAAAGAAGCAGTATTTTACGGAACGGGTGCGGCAAACGGAGGCTCAAACGTTTTCGGGTTTGACGGAGCTTACACGGCGGCAGCAATTAACAAATCGATTACTAACTTAACGTTAACGGGTCAATACTTATTTGTCAACGATGTTGAGTTAACGCAAGGCGGCGATGCCAATGTTTTCTATGCGGAAGGTAACTACGTTATCCCTTTGAGTGCGATGAAAGTGCTTCTTGATGCGACGTATCGCGGTTCACGAACGTCCAATCCTACGTTTGACAGTTTCCACGTCGAGGGTGATATGTACCAAGGTCGTATCGGATTTAGCGATCTAGCGGGTTTCAACGCTTCGGTTGCGTACAGTACGGTATCAGAAGACCAATCCGTTCTTTTAGGTGCGGGTAACGGTCCTACGACCTATACGGCTCCGCTGATCAAAGGTGCGGAAGTCACTTCCGGTGCTAATACGGATGCTTACAAAGTTGAAGTGGGTTACGACTTCTCAAAAATCGGTGTTACGGGTCTTAAAGTTTTAGCTCAATATGTAAAAATTAATCAAGATGCTTCAATTGCTCCTGTAGGACAGGCTATCTTGAATAATGCCTCTGTCGACACGGAATCAACGTTTTGGAGTGGTCAAGTCGCTTATGCCGTTCCTTCTCTTAAAGGTTTGACGCTCTCTTTAGAGTATGAAGACGGCAAAAAAGAGACGACTTCAACGGTGAACTCTGATGAGATGCGATTGAGAGCAACGTACAAGTTCTAGTGACGTAGGCGTTCCCATCTTAAAACGGCGGCAGCAATGCCGCTGTTTTTTTGAAATCTTTTAACCCTCGTTTGACTCTTACCGAATCGTTTTCATAAGCTTTTGCGGTTGAAACCCTTATGCTTGAACACGCTCTTCGGAGATTTCGTGAATAACGACGGGTGTTGAAAAATCTGCCTGCTTATCCAAAGCCAGCGGTATCAGCCAGCGTAAATTGGGAATGATGTTCGCGGGTATCTCATCACGTTTGACGAGGTATACCTCTTCTTCTTCAACGCTTTTAGCCTCATAGGCAAGATCGGAATACGCATAATAAACATCAAGCTCGTAATAATTCGGACGGTAAATTTTTGCATAACACGTCCATTGATCCTGCGTTACGAGGACTCCCGTTTCTTCGTAGAACTCTCTTACCATAGCGTCGCACGATAATTCATCGTTTTCAATTTTCCCGCCGACGCCGTTGAGCAACCCTTGTTGCCATGCCGGACGCCGTTTTTGGATTAAAACGACATGGGTCGCATCTTTGGAAAATAAAAAACCGGTAACGTATTTTTTCATCCTAAAACCTTATAACGATACATTGAAATGCTAAGCATTTAAGAAGAAGCGCATCGTTTGGACATTCGGAGCACTTTATCCTGTTCCATTGTAACCAAATTTCATCTCAAAATCTTTACATGTAAGCCTTGATGTTTCGTTTGCGAACTTTGAGCGTAGGATCATTCTTAGATCGATATGTCACGATGCAAGGCTTTACGAAGACCGATAGATTCGTGACGTCGTGCCCTTGAATAAACGCAAAATTAAATTTCCAAAACTAAAGTATTGACTTAAGTCATAGATTGCGATTTTGCTTAGTGATAGAATGACTCCGAAACTCAAATCAGGAGGTATCACGATGTCACTTTCACGAAGGGACTTTTTAAAAACAACGGCTGCCGCGAGTGCCGCCGCCGCGGTAGGCATTAGCGTGCCTAGCGAACTTAAAGCGGCGAGCGAACACGCAGAAGCCGGTTGGCGATGGGACAAAGCCGTTTGTCGTTTCTGCGGTACCGGTTGCGGTATTATGGTTGCGACGAAAGAGGGAAAAATCGTCGCCGTTAAAGGCGATCCTGCCGCTCCGGTCAATCGCGGACTGAACTGTATCAAAGGTTATTTTAACGCCAAAATCATGTACGGTGCGGATCGATTGAAACAACCGCTACTTCGCGTCAACGATAAAGGCGAATTCGATAAAAAAGGTCAATTCAAACCCGTTTCATGGAAGCGCGCGTTTGACGAGATGGAAAAACACATCAAAGCCGCCTTTAAAGCGGGCGGACCTGAGGCAATCGGCGTTTTCGGATCGGGTCAATACACGATTCAAGAAGGCTATGCCGCCGCAAAATTGATGAAAGCGGGCTTCCGTGCCAACGGCATCGACCCCAACGCACGTCACTGTATGGCTTCGGCGGTCGTCGGCTTTATGCAAACGTTCGGTATCGACGAACCTGCGGGCTGCTACGACGACATCGAGTTGACCGATACGATTGTGACGTGGGGCGCCAATATGGCGGAAATGCACCCGATTTTATGGTCACGCGTCAGCGATCGCAAATTAACCGCGCCCGATCGCGTTAAAGTCGTCAACCTTTCCACCTACACGCACCGCTGTTCGGATTTAGCCGACCTTGAGATTATTTTCTCTCCGAGTACCGATCTTGCGATCTGGAACTATATTGCACGCGAAATCGTTTACAATCACCCCGAAGCGATCGATTGGGATTTTGTGAAGAAAAACATTGTTTTCGCAACGGGTTTTGCAAACATCGGTTACGGGATGCGAACCGAAGCCGAAGCAAAAAAACTCGGCTACAGTGCCAAAGAGTTGGAGATTATTAAAAAAGAAGACGCCAAAGTCATCAGCGAAAAAGAAGCTCCGGGATTAGCGCATTTAGGCGTTAAAGCGGGCGATCTTATGGAGATGAAAAACGCGGACAAAGCGATCTTGCATTGGGAAATTAGCTTTGAAGATTTTAAAAAGGCATTAGAGCCGTATACGTTAGATTACGTCGCAAAAATCGCTAAAGGCGATCCAAACGAGTCGCTTGACGCATATAAAGCTAAATTAAAACAATTGGCCGACTTGTACATCGAAAAAAATCGCAAAGTCGTTAGTTTCTGGACGATGGGCTTTAACCAACACCAACGCGGTACGTGGGTCAACGAACAATCTTACATGGTTCACTTCCTTTTAGGCAAACAAGCCAAACCGGGCGAGGGCGCATTTTCGTTGACGGGACAGCCGAGTGCGTGCGGTACGGCGCGTGAAGTCGGAACGTTTACGCATCGTCTACCGGCGGATATGGACGTTTCCATTCCAAAACATAGGGAAATCAGTGAAAAAATTTGGAATTTACCTGCCGGCACGCTCAATCCGATGGGATACCAACACATTATGAATATTCACCGCCAAATCGAAAGCGGTAAGATTAAATTCGCATGGGTCAACGTGTGCAATCCTTACCAAGACAGTGCCAACGCGAACCATTGGATCAAAGCGGCGCGCGAACTGGATAACTTCATCGTTTGTTCCGATGCGTATCCGGGAATTTCTGCGAAGGTTTCCGATCTTATCTTACCTTCGGCGATGATTTACGAGAAATGGGGTTCATACGGTAACGCCGAGCGAAGAACGCAACACTGGCGACAACAAGTCCTCCCTGTAGGCGACGCGATGAGCGATACGTGGCAATGGGTCGAGCTTTCCAAACGTTTTACGATTGCCGACGTATGGGGCGAGCAGACGATTAAAGGCGGTAAATTACCGAGCGTGATCGAAGCGGCCAAAGCGATGGGCTACAAAGAGACCGATACGCTTTTTGATGTTTTATTTGCCAATAGCTATTTTAAATCGTTCAAAGCCAAAGACGCTATCGGCGAAGGTTTTGACAATACCGAAGTATTCGGCGATAGCCGAGGCGTTGCCGGAAGCGACGGTAAAGAGTGGAAGGGATACGGATTTTTTATCCAAAAAGCGATTTGGGAAGAGTATCGAAAATTCGGTCTCGGTCACGGACACGATTTGGCGGATTTTGATACGTACCACAAAGTAAGAGGTCTAAAATGGCCGGTCGTGGACGGTAAAGAGACGCAATGGCGTTTCAATGCCAAATACGATCCGTATGCGGCAAAAGAGAACAACGGCGATTTCGCATTTTACGGCACGTTTGCCAAAGCCTTGAAAAAAGGTAACTTGCAAAAACCGACCACCGAAGAGACGTTCCCGCTTAAAAACAAAGCAAAAATTTTCTTCAGACCGTACATGGATCCGTGCGAAATGCCCGATAAAGAATACGACACGTGGTTGTGTACCGGACGCGTACTCGAGCACTGGCACAGCGGAACGATGACGATGCGGGTTCCAGAGCTTTACCGTGCGGTTCCCGAAGCGTTATGCTACATGCACCCAAGCGACGCCGAAGCCAAAGGCTTTAAGCAAGGCGATTTGATTTGGGTCGAAAGCCGTCGCGGAAGCGTAAAAGCGCGTGTCGAAACGCGTGGACGTAACCGAACGCCAAGAGGCTTGGTGTTTGTTCCGTGGTTTGATGAAAAAGTCTTTATCAATAAAGTCTGCTTGGATGCGACATGTCCGCTTTCAAAGCAAACCGATTATAAAAAGTGTGCCGTTAAGCTTTATAAAGCGTAGTCGGTTGGGCTTTGCCCAAACGGAAATAGGGAAAGCGTTAAAAAGTTACATGTAAAGATTCTACCTCGAAGAGGTAAGCTTTTCACAGAAACATCGAACATTCATGTTCTTGTTTTGCGCATAGCGCAGCGTAGTCGGTTGGGCTTTGCCCAAACGGCGTGTAAAAATAGATCTAAAAGGATTGTCGTGAGCCAGTTAAACCATGAAAAAGCCACGATCACGGAGAGACGAAGATTTCTTTCGTTGATGGCGCAAAGCGTAGGACTCAGTGCTTTAGGCGGTTTGGTATGGACGGGTTACATTGAAGAAGCCAAAGCGTCGCCCTTGATTCTACGACCGCCCGGAGCCCTTTACGAGAACGATTTTATGCGCTTGTGTATCAAATGCGGTCAGTGTGTCGAAGCGTGTCCTTACGATACGTTGCGTTTAGCGGTGCCCGGAGAAAATAAGCCTTTGGGAACGCCGTTTTTCATACCCCGAGAGATACCGTGTCATATGTGTACGGATATACCGTGTGTGCCGGTATGTCCGACGGGCGCGTTGAATAAGAGCAGTGTATCGAGTATTAAAGAAGGTAAAGAGAAGCTGGACATCTTTAAAGCGAAAATGGGACTTGCCGTTGTGGATACGGAGTCGTGTATCGCGTTTTGGGGAATTCAGTGCGATGCGTGTTATCGTGCCTGTCCCGTTATGGACAGTGCGATTAAGCTGGAATACCGACGCAATACGCGTACGGGAAAGCATGCATACTTAATTCCGATCGTGAGTTCCGATACGTGTACCGGATGCGGTTTATGCGAACGCGCTTGCGTTACCGAAAAAGCGGCGATTCACGTTTTGCCGAATGAAGTAGCGCAGGGAAAACTCGGCGCACACTACATCAAAGGATGGGAAAAAGCGGACGAAAAACGTCTGGAAAACGTCAGCCAAGAGGTGACCACGCATACGAAACGTAGCGAAAAGAAGGTTGAAGATTATCTCAACAGCGGGGAGGATTTATTCAAATGAAATCATGGATCAAAACACACCGCTTTTTAATCGCACGACGTTTGGTACAACTCTCTTTGTTGGTGCTTTTTACGCTCGGTAACGTCTACGGTTTTCGTGTGTTAACGGGAAACCTCAGTGCGTCGCTGATAATGGGCGTGATTCCTTTGGCGGACCCTTTTGCACTGTTGCAAATTTTCGCGGCGGGTGCGACGGTGAGCATTAACGTGCTTGTCGGCGGCGTGCTCGTTTGGCTTTTTTATACGATCTTCGGCGGACGCGCTTTTTGTTCGTGGGTCTGTCCGGTCAATATCGTGACCGATGCGGCGAATTGGACGCGAAGAAAGCTCTTTTTAGAGCAAACGGAGCGTAAAATTTGGTTGGGAAGAAGTGTGCGTTACTGGCTTTTAGGGCTCAGTTTAGTCCTAAGTTTCCTTACCGGCGTTGCCGCATTTGAGATCGTAAGCCCGATCGGGATGTTGCATCGAGGCATCATTTTCGGTATGGGTATGGGCGTTGCCGCGATACTGGCACTCTTTTTATTTGACCTTTTCGCCGTTAAAAACGGTTGGTGCGGACATGTGTGTCCTTTAGGCGGGTTTTACTCGGTGGTGGGGCGATTAAGCCTCATTCGCGTCAAACACGATCATACGAAATGTACGTCTTGTATGGCATGCAAAACGGTATGCCCCGAAAAGCAAGTTTTGGGTATCGTCTCCAAGCAAAGCGGAGCGATTCTTTTCGGAGAGTGTACCAATTGCGGCAGATGTATCGACGTATGTGAAGGCAATGCCCTTTCGTTTGGCGTGAGAAATTACATCAATGTTGGAGAAAAAGAATGATAACGCAAAAAAAAGTCATTGCCCTTTTAGTCGCGGGCATAGTTATCGGTAGCGGATGTGCGGTGTCTCAAACCTACAGTGAGGAAGAGTTGGGACTACGAAAGGTCGATCTCTACAGCGAAAAAAACGTTGTTGCGGACAATACGGCGTATTCGACGGCGGCGGCGGGAGAATCTAAGGTATTTGAGCGTTCTTACGAGAATGCGCCTCCGATGATTCCACACGACGTCGAGGGAATGTTGGACATGAGTAAGGACAATAACGCGTGCCTTGGATGTCACCTTCCCGAAGTCGCCGAAGCGGTTAAAGCAACGCCGATCCCCAAATCGCACTTTTTCGATATGCGAACGCAAAAGGTGTTAACCGAACTTTCGCAAGCGCGTTTTAACTGCTCTCAGTGTCATGCGCCTCAATCCAACAACGAACCGTTGGTTAAAAACGAGTTCAAACCGGATTTTCGCGCAAAAGACGCGCAATCGCGCTCACATCTTTTGGATAGCTTAAATGAAGGTGTGAAGTAACGATGAGCGGCAGAGGGGGGATACTCGGTACTTTATTCGGTAAGAAAGGCGAAAAAAATTTCAAAACGTTGTGTGTTCGCCCGCCTTACGGTACTCAAAGTACCCTTTTTGAAGGAAGATGCGTTACATGTCACGATACGCCTTGCGTGAACGCATGTCCTAGCGAGATTATCTTCCTCGATGCCGCACATACGCCTTGCTTAGACTTCGCAAAAGGGGGTTGTAGCTTTTGCGAGGCCTGTGCTCAGGCGTGTCCGAAAGAAGTTTTAAACGTAGAAACCGGCACGAACGTCTTGCCGATATACGCCAAAATCGATATACTCGCATGCATGGCATGGCATCAAAGTCTGTGCAACAGTTGTTTAGACGGGTGCGACGTTCACGCCATTCGCTTTTTAGGACTGTTTAGACCGAATATCGACGTCGACGCGTGCAACGGGTGCGGAGGATGCGTTAAGTTCTGCCCTTGCGAGGCGATCACAATGAGGGCAAAAGAGGAGGCATAAATGCGTATCGTTTGGTGTTGGTTGAGCGTCGCGTGCATGGTATATGCGGCGACGCTCAATCCTAAATTACAGATACAAGCGAGCGGAAACGTTCAAGCGTTCATCGTTGCGAACGAACAGGTCGTCGCCGCAACAAACGTCGGAACGATCGAAACGTTTCGTCTCAACGACGGCGTCAAAACGTCGCAAATCGCTTTCCCCAAAATTAAAGACTTTACGGGCGATGAGGTTGCTCCGAAAGTTTTCTCCCTCGATGCGTTGGAAGGACGCTTTGTTGCGGTCGTGCAAGCCGAAAACGGAGCGCGAAGCGTCTATACGGTGCAAAACGGCGAAACGAAAGTCGTGATCGACGCTTCGAAAAATTGGTTTGTTTCCAAAGCGAAGTTTGTCGACAAAGGGCATCTTTTAATGGCACTATTAAGCAACGAAGTCGTACTGTGGGATCTTCAAAATGCGAAAGAAATCTATCGCGTTCAAGCCAATCCTTCGCATTTTAGCGACATCGCTTTAAATCAAACGCGAACGCAAGCGGTCAGTTCTTGCGAATCGGGCGAATTGACTCTTTTGGACGTTCAAAGCGGAAAAATCGTCAAAGTTTTTAAAGGCGGAAACGTCGATAACGTTTACGACGTTGATTTTCACCGACAAAAAATATTAGGTGCGGGTCAAGACAGGCGCGGGGTTGTGTACGATCTTCTCAGCGGAAATTTTGAGCGATTCGACGGCGATTTTTTGATGTATGCGGGAGCGTTGAGTACGGATGAAACCTTGGCGGCGTTTGCGTTTAACGAGCAAAATCACATCGTGATTTTCGACGTGGCGAAAAAGAGTCGCTTACACACGCTCGTCGGTCAAAAAAGTACGTTGAATGCGATCGTGTTTATCGACGATCATCGCTTGGTAAGCAGCAGCGACGATCCTTATATTATGATATGGAGTTTACCGTGAATATTTCAAGCATTGTGATTCAAGCCAAACCGGAGTATGTCGAAGAAATTATCGCTTTATGCCAAAAAAGCGATTTTTGCGAATACCATTTCCACGATACCCAAAAGGGTAAAATCGTCGTGACGGTGGAGGGCGAAAATATCGACGAAGAGATGGCGAAAATGAAAAAAATCGAAAGTTTGCCGCACGTTATTTGCGCCGATATGATGATGGCGTACAGCGAAGACGAGTTGGATGCGGAAAAAGAGAAACTAGAACGCGCCGACGTCGTACCGCCTATCTTAAACGACGACACGGTTGCATTAAACGATATCGTCTACCGCGGCGATTTAAAAAAGAAAATTCACTAAGACCGCTTCTTCCTCTTCCAACGCTTTTTTTATCGGGGTTTTCTCGTAAAACTCCGTCTTCTTTCTTGACATGTCAAAAGCGTATACCCCTTTCTTACGCCTCGTCTACCATAGGTTTTGCTCGCAGAGTATTAATCCGAAAAGCTAGATGATTTTATTTAGAGCTTTCTAATCCATAAGAGTTTATTCTTATAATTATATTTAATAAAAATTATAGTTAGGAGTGAAATCAATGGAAGAAAAGAGTGCATGCGAGCACAATAGGATTAAGTTTTTCCCGATTATGATGTACGCGATCGTGATGGGAATGAGCGGTCTTACGATTATGTACCAAAAAGCGGCATTATGGTTATCGATGAGTCCGTGGATCGGTACGGTACTGATGGGGATTTCGACGCTACTTTTTTGCGTTATTACGCTACTTTACGTCCTTAAATACCTGAAATACGCACCCGCGGTTCAAAAAGAGTTTTCGCATCCGATTCGTCTCAACTTTTTTGCGGCGATTTCGATTTCGATGCTGATGTTGGCCATCGTTTATAAAGAGACGTATCCTCCGGTTGCGGCTATTTTTTGGTATCCCGGAACGTTGCTTCATTTTTACTTGACGATGTACACCGTATCGTTTTGGATCAACCGCAATCAAGAGTTAGAGCACTCCAATCCCGCGTGGTTTATCCCCATCGTCGGCAATCTACTGGTTCCCGTGGGCGGCGTCGGGTTTGCGAGCCACGGTATTTTGATGTATTTTTTCAGTTGCGGACTTTTCTTTTGGATCGTATTGTTTGCGATTTTACTCAACCGCATTATTTTCCACCATCAGTTGGTCGTCAAATTTATGCCGACGATGTTTATTTTAATCGCACCGCCGGCGGTGGGCTTTATCGCTTATTTTAAGATGTACGGAACGATCGACGCTTTTTCGACGATCTTGTTCAATCTCGCCCTTTTCTTTACGCTTTTACTAGCTTTTATGTACAAAAACTTCGTGAAAATCAAATTTTTTATCTCATGGTGGGCGTTCGTGTTTCCTTTGGCTGCTATGGCGATTAGCACGATGTTAATGTATCACGAAACCAAAGACCTCATTTTGTGGGGACTCTCTTACGCGATGATTGCGGTAACGAGCATCGTCATAGCCGTTGTGGCGTATCAGACGATTTTACATATGCAACGCGGCGAGATTTGCGTTCAAGAATAAAGACTCTTCAGGCTTGCACGGCACGAAAGACGAAGCTTTTTCGTGCCGATGTTGAGCGTTTTTAAGACGATTTAAGGTACACTTGACTCCTTAAAAGTTAATCATAAAGGTCAATCTATGGGTTTAGGTGTCGGTATCGTAGGACTCCCCAATGTCGGAAAATCAACCACGTTTAACGCGCTGACTAAAGCGCAAAATGCAGAATCAGCGAATTATCCTTTTTGCACGATCGAACCCAATAAAGCCATCGTACCCGTGCCCGATCCGAGGCTTGAGGTACTAGCAACGATCGTAAAACCCGAACGTATTCAACACTCAACGGTCGATTTCGTGGACATCGCGGGTTTGGTGAAAGGGGCTAGTGCGGGAGAGGGGCTCGGCAATCAGTTTTTGTCGAACATTCGTGAAGTCGAAGTTATTTTACACATGGTGCGCTGTTTTGAAGATGAGAACATCACGCACGTTGAAAACAGCGTCAATCCCTTGCGCGACATCGAAATTATCGAAACGGAACTGATTTTAGCCGACGTGCAACAGCTCGATAAAAAGCTTGATCGTCTTCGTCGTCAAGCCAAAGCCGATAAAAGCGCGCAAGGAGTCTTAGAGATCGCAGAAGCGTTACGAGCGCATTTAGACGAGCTCAAACCGGTTAGCACGTTTGCCAAACAAGACGATGCGCATTTTGAAGCTTTGGATAAAGAGCTTCGTTTTCTCTCCAATAAAACCGTTATTTACGGTGCTAACGTCGATGAAGCGGGACTTTTAGAGGAAAATGATTTTGTCAAAGCGGTGAAAGTCCATGCTCAAGCAGTCGGTGCGGACGTGGTCGTGTTGTGTGCAAAAGTCGAAGAAGAGATGGTCGCCCTTGAAGAAGAAGAGGCCGAAGAGTTTTTAAAAGAGTTGGGCGTCGAGGAGTCGGGCTTAAAACAGATTATTCGTTTGGCATTCGAAAAATTGGGTCTTGCGTCGTACTTTACCGCGGGTGTCAAAGAGGTGCGCGCTTGGACGATTCGCAAAGGGTGGCGTGCTCCCAAAGCCGCTTCGGTTATTCACAACGATTTTGAAAAAGGCTTTATTCGCGCCGAAGTGATCGGCTATGACGACTACGTCGCATGTCAGGGCGAAACCGGTGCGAAGGAAGCGGGCAAAATGCGCTTAGAGGGCAAAGAGTACGTCGTTCAAGACGGTGATGTCATGCACTTTAGATTTAACGTTTAAATAAAAAAAAGGTGGTTACATGTAAATACCCTTTCTTCGATTAAATTACGTTTTTTACTGCATAAGTTATAAAAGCGGTTATTTCTTCAAAAGAGTATCAAGCATCACCAGATAGTCCGATAAAACATTTTTCAAATCATAATCCTCTTTGATCATAGAATGAAAATACATACCGTCCGCCGTTGCGATAAGGCTTTTAAGCCATTTTTTCGCATCGGGTTGCAAGGAGCCATTTTGGATCATTTCATCAAAAATGGCTTCAAGCGAAGCATAAGTGGTATTGTAAAAATCAATGTTGATTTGATTGATGTATTCATTTTCCACGTTCATGTACAGCACAAAGGTGTCGCGGACTACTTTATCTAATTCTGTATACATCGGATCGTTATTGAGGTCTGTATACGAAGCGAAAAATGCTAACAGTTTACCCAGAAACGTTTTTTGCGTCTCAATGTCTTGTGCAACATGCTTTAGCATTTCATCGCTTTTACGCCGAATCACTTCATAAATCAATGCCTCTTTTGTCTTAAAGTAGTAGTAAAACTGACCTTTAGACATCATAAGCGATGCGATAAATTTATTGAGTGAAAATTGGCGTATGCCGTTTTGTACAAACGCCTCATACGCTTTTTCACAAATGAACTGCGTTTTGTCCTCTAATTTGACTTTTTGTGCCATACCTTTTATCCTTCAACTAAACGTGTCATTGTACCAAGTTTATGCCATCATCGTAGACCTACGCTTTATTTTTGTGTGTAGAACTTTCTAAGTTTATCATCCCATGGTGCGACCATTTTGTAAAAAGCAGGAACAACAAACAAGCTTAAAAGGGTGGAAATGAGCAGTCCAAAGATAACGCTAATCCCCATCGGCGCTTTAATGCCCGAACCCTCACCAATCGAAATAGCCAGTGGTAGCATACCAAAACACATCGCAATCGTTGTCATCAAGATAGGGCGAAGCCTTGAAACGCCCGCATGAATGATAGCGCTTTCTAACTCCATGGCTTCGTCTCTGTTTTTATTGGCGGCATCCACAACCAGCGTAGAGTTTTTACCGACAAGCCCTAACAGTAAAAAAAGTCCCATCATGCTAAAGAGACTCATCGGCATATGCGCAAAATAGAGCCCTAAAAAAGCGCCTGTAAAACTTAACGGCATCGCGCTCATAATGATGATGGGTTGCAATGGCGATTCGTACAAAGAGGCTAGAATGAGATAGATCATAATGATAGCCGCCATAATGGCAACGCCAAACGCTTCGTTGGTTTCTGCCATACTTTTTGCATCCCCTTCAAGCTCATAACTGACTCCCTCTAAAAGCCACTGGTCTTGATGGGCGATGACGGAGTTTACAAGCTGGTCTAGCGTTAGATCGTGCGATAGATCAGCTCCCACAAGAATATACTTCTGGCGATCCCATCGTTTGATGGTTGTGGGAGCGTTGGTATGCGTGATGTGAACCAGACTTGATAACAGGATCATTTGGTCTTTGTCATTTTTGATGAATAGATTGCCAATCTCTTCGGGGCTCATGCGCTTCTCATCGGATAGACGCATCACAATATCGTACTCCTTGCCGTTTTGACGATAGTAACTGACCGCCATCTCTCCTGAATAAGCCAGTGCGACCAAATTGGCGATGTCGCTGGTTTTGACACCGTATTTGGCGCTATTGGCACTGAGAATTTTTAAAGAGAGCTCGGGAGATCTCTTTTGTATATTGCTTTGAATACTCGTAGCACCTTGAATCGTGTGTAAATGCTCCATCAGTTTATGCGCCGATGCTTCAACCAAAGCTTCATTGGATGCTCTGAGAATGATCTGAAACGGCGTTACAATCTCACTTCCCGCACTTCCATCTTCTGTTTCATTGATGTTGATTTCGATGCCATCATAAGCCTTGGCTTGTTCACGGATCTCATTCATGATCTCTTGTTGGCTTTTACGACGTTGATCGATGGAGACAAGCTTAACGAAAATAGCGCCCTCGTGAATCGAGCTGTTAAGCCCCACCGATAGGGAAGAGTAATCAACCTCAGGACGCGTTAAGAGCTCTTTTTGAATCTTTAGCGATTGCACTTTCATGGCTTCCATCGAGATGCCTGTTGGAGCAGTTAAAGAGATTTTGAATTGGCTTTTATCCTCTTTGGGCATAAAGACCATGCCCAAGTTTTCAGAGAGCACTAACGAGAGTATAAAAAGGGCTAAAGCGCTTAAAAGCGTCGTTTTTTGATAGTGCAATGCTTTGGTAAGCACTGTTTTATACCATTGCTCCAAAGCAAGGAAAATGCGCTCTGTTTTGAGGTAAAAAGTCGAATGTACCGGTTTTGCGACCAATGAAATAACCATAGGTATAAGTGTAATAACGATGATGTATGAAACACACACTGCCGCAACAATGGTAATGCCAAAACTCGTAAAAAAGCGACCGATCAGACCACTCATGTTTGCAATAGGAATAAACACTGCTAAAAGCATCGCTGAAATGGCTAAAATCGAAAAAGAGATTTCGCCCACACCCTCTTTTGCCGCTTGTAACCTTGGAGTGCCATCTTCGAGCTTTTTATAGATGTTCTCGATCACTACGATGGCATCGTCGATAATAATGCCAATGGCAAGAGTCAGTGCGGTAAGGGTGAGAAGATTGAGTGTTTGAGAGCTCCATCCCATAATCGCTAAAACACCAAAAATCGATACGGGTAACGCAATAGCGGCTACAAAGGTTAATGTCAGGTTGCGTAAAAAAACCAAAACGACTAAAGAGGCTAAAGCACATCCTAAAACAAGGTCAAATTGAACACTGTGCAGGGTCGATTTGATAAATGTCGTTGAGTCAAATAAAATATCGATATGAAACTCTTTGGAGAGTTTTTGTAACGTTGGAATCTGCTCTTTAACGCTATCGGCAATCTCAATTTCATTGGCACCAGAGACCTTTTTGATTTCGAGTAAAACACCGCCGTTGCTATTGAAGTTGGCATACGTTCGCTCATCGGAGATGTCATTTAAAACCGTTGCAACATCACCCAGTAAAACGCCATCTTTGATTTTAATGGTTTTTAACTCTTCCACATTTAACGCATCTGCGTCAATGGAAATACTCCACTCTTTTTCATGTTGAACAACGCGTCCACCATCTCGCTTGATGTTTTCTTCATTGATTTTAGTGGCAAGATCGTTAAGGTCAAGACCGTATTCGCTCAGTTTGGCGATATTAGGCGTGATTTTAAGGATTTTATTGCGTAAACCAATGACACTGACTTGTCCCACGCCTCGGACATTTTGCAGTTTTGGTTTGACGGTTTCGTTGGCAAAGATCATCAAATTTTGAACATCATCGGATGTTGTTGAGACAAAAAGGGTGATAATAGGTGCGGCATTCATCGAATATTTTTCAATAATAGGCTTGTCAACGCCACTTGGAAGTTCGATGGAAGCGACTTTGTCCCTCACGTCATTGGTGGCATCTTCGATGGATTTGGTTAGTTTAAATTGTGCTACAACCACCGAAACGCCGCGAGAGGTGTTGGAACTCACACTCTCAAGCTCGGAAATACTGCTAATCGCCTCTTCGATTTTGTCGGTGATCTTACTCTCAATCACTTCTGCTGAGCCATTTTTGTACGTTGTCATAACGGTTACGACGGGAATATCGACATTGGGAAGATAGGTCTCTGGCATTTTTTGCCTTTGGGTATAGCCAAAAAACAAAATTGCCAGCGCAAACATAAGGGTGGTAATCGGTTTTGAAATCGCAAATCGGTGCATAGGATCCTCTATTTTGGCTGAATCATGCCATCGCCAAACGTGCCGATAATCACATCAACACCGTTGGCTTCAGCATACAGTTTTTTGCTCTCTTGATGAATCACAGGGTAAATCTTCGTAATGTTCACGCAGAGGGGTTGGCTCTCTTTGGCATCTTTTTTGAAACAAAAAGGATCGCCCACATGCACATCGTATGCAAAGCGTGAATCAAACGCTAATAAAAGCTTTTTTTCATGAGAGACAAGCTTTAAAAGGGCTTTTGCACCTGTTCCTGTCATATCTCCCACTTCAATGTTTTTCTCAGCGATTATCCCTGAAAAAGGGGCGGTTAATTTCATTTTTGCAACTTTTTCTTCACTTAAAAGGAGGGCACTTTTAGCCCTATCAAGCTCTGAACGCAATTTTTCAAGGGTGTTTTTATCGAACACTTCAGCACTGTTTTCATAGCGTTGATACTGTGCAACTAAGAAGTGGTAGTCACTTTTTGCCATCTCTAAAGCCGCTTTTTCTTCTTTATCATTGAGGGCTAAAAGCAACTGAGACTTGGTTACATGGCTTCCGACATCGACGTTAATGGTTGAAACAATGCCTTGTGTGACGACATTTAAAGAAGCTTCTTTGAGTGCTTTCACTTCGTATGTGGCATAGATGTCTGCGAACACAACGGTGCATAAACCTATAATGAGTGTGACTATTTTTTGCATTAAGACTCTCCTATGAGTGTTGCTAAATCAATGCCCATAGCAAAGGCATGTTCTGCTTTTTTCAGTTCAATTTCATTTTTTGCCGCTATGGAACGGTAATACGCCTCTTCTTTTTTGGTCAGTTCACTGAGGTAATCCGTGTGGCTGATGAGGTTTTCTTTAAAGCGTTTTTTCGCGTATTCATATGCCATGCTGGTTGCATTCAGTGCTGCATCGGCGGCATTTAATTTGATGCGCGCAGTCTCTAGGGCGCGTCTGGCGATCTCTTGATCCATCTTGGCTTCTTTTTCTTTGGATGCAATTTCTTGATTGAAGGCTAGAACCCCTAATCTTGCCGCTTCTTTGTCTTTGGCAATTTTGCCTGCGTCAAACAGCGGAAAGCTAAACTGAAGGCTAAGATCGCTGTTTTGTTTGGGAAGCGATGTTGTGCCGCTTTGTTCTTCAAAGGTGGAATAGGTGTTGTTTTTGAGTGCGTATTGAACAGAAACGGTTGGCAAGTACGTGTACTGAGAGGATGCAAACTCCAAGCTTTGTGCCATCTGTTTATCGGCTTTAATGTCTGCTCTTTGCCCATCATTTGTAGCTTCTGTCTCACGCAGAAACTCTTCTTCTTTGTCCAATGTAAGGCTAAGCCCCGTTACATGTAAAAGTTTCAAATGAGAACTTTCTAGTTGAAGTTTCATGGATGCAAGGTCATACTCTGCCTCTTTTTTGGAGGCTATCATGGCATGGACTTTATCGTTGGTTGCAAGATCATTATGGACTAAAACGGTAATGTTCTTGATGTTTTCTTCTAGCTCTTTGAGTTTATAGTCCAACACGAGCATGCCTGATTTTGCATTTTGAATGATGTAATACTCTTTGATGATGTTAAGCTGTAACTGTTGCTTGGTAAATTCGCTTTTATACGTCTGTGCATCGTAAGCACTTTTTTGCGATGCGATCTTTGCTTCCCTTTTGAAACCGTCAAACAAAATGTACGAAGCCCTTAGTCCCATGTAATCGCTATCTTGAGGTTCATACGAGGTTTTTTTAAACTTCGTCTCTCTGCCTGCAATCATATCGATAGTGGGAAAATACTCTTTTTGAGATGACTCATGCTCTTTTTGAGCTTTTTTTTGGTAGCTGAGTTGCGCTTGATACGATTCATTATTGCCAACCGCACGCAAGAGTTCTTTAAGACCTACATCAGCTTGCACATATTGCCAAGACCAAAAAGCTAAAACAATAAAAAGTTTTATGTTCATACGATACCTTGTCCCTTTCACAATAAAATTTGAACTGATTTAAAAAATAAACCATCGGTCTAATTTTAATCAAGAAGAGCTTGTATTACAATTAAACCATCGGTCTAATTTAGGAACTGATTTTGCTTGTCAAAAAGTGATAATTTAAATGGGGGCATCGTATGGAAGTATCAGCATCGTATCAAAACAACATTCGTTTGATGCAAAAGATAGGGACGAACAGTAGTCGGGCACAAATGCAACAGCCTTATGCTCAATCGTTTGAGGCTATTTATCAAAAGGCGCAGGAGAGTGATGTAACGCTTCAAAGTGCCAAATCATTTTTAAAAGGGCTGAGTTTGGATGAACTCTCCACGTTGCAGCACTATACGGGCTTGGCAGATGATGTTAATGTCGATACGCTGAGTAATGAGGGTGCGTACAATCTTTTGATGCACGATTCTGAAAAGTATGATTTTAACAGTGATGGTATTGTTCAAGATGGCGCAGCTTCAAAGGCATCGGTCATTCCTTCTAACATGAGTGATGCTATGAAAGAAGCGTATGTCAATACGCTAAGCGGCATGGATGAAAAACAGCGCTTTTATGCGATGACGGCTGTGAGTTTACAATCTGGACATTCTATCTTAGACTCCGTTAATGGCTCACAATCCAGTGACTCTGCTAACCAACCAGCGTTAACCTATGAATTGCTCTCAGCGCGCATTAACGCTATCTTACATCCGACGGGTGGGGCGTATACCTCTTCTGAAATGAAAGCATCTTTAGAAGAGTTTTGGCAAAACTTCCAGAAAAATTACCAAGCGTAACGCATTAGCAACCTATGAAAAATCTTTTCGGTTCTGCATTATTCATCTCTTTAAACGTTGATTCGTGCGTTTTAAACAATGTCCTTTCCCTTTTTATCTCTTCTCATGTTACGATTGTTTACCGTATATAAGATTTCGATCCTTTCCGCGTCCAAAAGCTTTTTTGCGATTTTTTTGCTCTTTTTTTCATTTACCATTCTTGTATGTTTCTAAATAAAATAGATTAAATAAAGAGTTTAAAATGCAAAGTAACGTCCTTCCTCGATCGCAACGTTTGGAGACGCTCAAACGTTTGCGCGATTTTTTCAACGCACACAATTCTCAGACGCTTAAACAGGCTTACGATGCGTTTTCACTCGAACATTCGATCGACGAGGACGAACTAGAAGCCCTTTTTAATCGTTACTTCGTCGGCCCGATGGAACCGGTCGCCGATCCTTTTGCTTCGGTTTATCTTGACGACCCTCAAAGCGTAATGACGCAAAGCACTTTACATGTAAGATCGCTTTACGAAACGATGGGCTTTTTTTATCCCTTAAAAAACATTGTTCCCGAAGATCATATCGGCGTGGAACTAGATGCGTATTATCAATTGATCTATTTAGAAGAGGTCAAAAACGTCGCCTATTTAAGCGAACTTCGTTACTACTTTTTTCACGAGCATATTGCGGTGTGGATGCCGCAATTGATCGAACGCGCGATGCACGGACGAAGCGAAGGAGACAATGCGATTCTTTTTATTTTAAACGAGCTCAAATCATTCTTGATAAGAGAAACAACGACAACAAGGAGTCACGAATGAGTTATTCCAAAGCAAAGGTTGAGGAAATCCTCAACAACACGATCAGCAGAAGGAGCTTTCTCAAAGGGCTTGCCGCAAGCGGTGTTTTATCCGCATTGCCCGGAGGCGTTTTGGAGGCAAACGAAGATTTGAATACGAAAATCCCCTATTCGGGCGAAAAAAGTTATCAAACCTTCCGTAACGCGTGTCCGAGGAACTGCTACGATACCTGTAGTATCAAAACTTACGTCAAAGACGGCGTTATGCAGTTTATCGAAGGTGCGACTGAATCGACCTATACCAGAGGCGGGTGTTGCGTGAAAGGTAACTCGTACGTCAAACGCGTCTATTCGGCACGACGTCTGAAGTATCCGATGATGCAAGTAGGCGGCAAGGGAAGCGGAACGTGGAAACGCATCTCGTGGGATCAAGCGATCGACATTATCGCTAAAAAACTTTTAGAGATGAAAAAAGAAGACGGAACGTTACTCGGTGCCGCACTGACGAAATATTCCGGTAACTTCGGCATTACGCATTACGGCATTGAGGGAATGTTTAACTCTATCGGCTATACCACGAGACTTGCGGGGACGCCTTGTTGGCCGGCGGGCATCGATGCTCAAAATCTTGATATGGGCGATATGTGGTGTAACGATCCTGAAGAGATGAAAGACAGTAAATTTATCATTCTCTGGGGTGTCAATCCTGCCGCAAACTCGATTCACTCGATGAAATATATTTATGAAGCGAAGCGTAAAGGGGCTAAGGTCGTCGTGATCGATCCGATTTTTACGGAAACGGCATCCAAATCGAGCCAATACGTTCAGATCAAAACGGGAACGGACGGCTTGTTGGCTCTTGGAATGGCAAAAATCATCATCGATGCAAAATTGCACGATCAAAAATGGTTGGACGCCAATACCAAAGGGTACAAAGAGTACAAAGCGTACCTCGATAAAGAGGTCAAACTTGATGACGTTTCCAACGTAACGGGAATTCCTTTAGCGATGATTAAAGAGTTGGCTTTATCGTTCGCAAAAGCAAAACCCGCGACGATCTGGATGGGCTATGGAATGCAGCGTCACACCAACGGCGGTTCGATGATCAGGGCGATCGACGCATTGGTCGCCGTTAGCGGTAATATCGGCAAATACGCGGGCGGCGCACGTTACGGTCATCTCAATACCTGGGGCTTTAACTACGCGGCACTCTCTCAAGCTAAACCGGAAGGCAGTGTGGGCTACAGCGGCCCTGAGGGTGCCAAAGGCGAGTTTGCCCAAGTAGGCGGTGAAAAAGCGGCCTATACCGATCGCTTTTTAAACATCAACAAAACGGCGCGTGAACTCATGAGTGCCAAAGAGCCCAAAGTAAGACTTCTGTGGGTCGCTTGTAAAAACGTTTTTGCACAAGATTTTGACCGCAATCAGTTGATTCGCGCGTTTCAACAGCTCGATCTTGTGGTGGTTGCCGACCAATTCTTTAATGAAACGGCGAAATGGGCAGACATCGTGCTTCCTGTCACGACACAGTTTGAAGAGTATGACGTGAACGTTTCGTACTGGCATTATTGGTTAAGTATCAACGAGCAAGCGATCAAACCGCTTTTTGAGATCAAATCAGACCTTGAAATCGCGGCGATGCTCTCCAAACGTATGAACCAACTGCAAGCGGGTTCGTGCACGTTCCCGCAAAGCGTGGACACTAAAGAGATGACGATCAAAGAGTTCAATCCGGCGATCTATGAGCAATTCGGTATCCAATCATGGGAAGAGCTCAAAAAGGGACCGGTGAAAGCCAAAGCGGTCATTCCGTTTGCCGACGGCAAATTTAAAACGCCAAGCGGTAAGTTTGAACTTTATTCGGATAAAGCGCAAGAACTCTTTGGAAGTGCATTGCCCAAATACCTTGAAGTGCGCCAACCCTACGATAAGTTCCGTATGACATCGCCACACAGCCGATGGAGTTTGCACTCTCAGTTCCAAAATTTGGAATGGATGGAAGATTTCCACCCAGAGCCGTTTGTGTACATCAACCCAGATGATGCTGAGGCAAAAATGGTCAGCAGTGATGATATGGTCGCCGTCTTTAACCGACAAGGTGTTTTACGCCTACGTGCAAAAGTCACCGACAACGTTCAAAAAGGAACGGTTTTGATGTACGAACAACACTACCATAACAGTATCTACAACGTCAACGAACTCGTGGATGATACCAGCTCAGACATGGGTGCGTTTAAAACCGGAGCACCGGGCGTTGCGTTACACGATACGTTTGTTAATTTCAAAAAACTTTAAGAGGAGAGGACGATGCAAAAAGCATTTTTAGTCGACGGAAGCATCTGTCTTGGATGCAATACCTGTGCAATGGCGTGTAAAAACCAATACCATCAAGACCAAGGCGTTACGTGGCGTAAAGTCCGTGAGATCGGTGCGGAAGATTATCTGATCGACAATAACAATATTTTACCGACACTCACCTCGTATCAAAAAGCACCGAAAGTATCGATGCCGATGGAGCGATTTTACTTCTCCTTAGCGTGCAATCACTGTGAAAATCCCGCCTGTGTGGCGATTTGTCCCGTGGGAGCGCATACGAAAGATCCGGAAACGGGCATTTGTAAGCACGATCAAAGTATCTGTATCGGCTGCGGCGGGTGCGTGAAAGCGTGTCCGTTCGGAGCATCGAAGTTCAATACCAAAATGGGACGCGCCGAAAAGTGCAGTATGTGTTGGGAGCGACAAGAAGAGGGCAAAACGACCGCTTGCGTGCAATCCTGCCCCGTACACGCGATCACGATCATCGATCTCCACGATCCCAAATACAAAGCACTCCGAAGCGATCCTATCGGTATCGACTATGCTATCGATGCGGAGACGAAACCTTCGACACGCTTTATCCATCCCTTTATGCCTAAAGAGATCTACCGACAAGCAAAAGGATAAACGATGTTACCGCTAAAGCTCAAAATCGCATGGTGTATGCTCTGGGCTTTACTCGGTTGCGCTTGGGGCAGTATGGGAGCCCCGAGCGTGTGTAGTTTCGGCGATCCGCAATTTGGCGTATTGTCGCATCAGCACGTTGAAATCGAAGAGCCTGCTCAATACCGCGTCGGAGAGGAAAACTTCGTTATAATAAAACTGGAAAAGCCCGATCTGCCCTCAGGCTACTTTGTCACTGTTTTGGTCGATACGCTCGAATCGCCTCCGGTTTTACCGATCCTGCAAGGATGGTATCCGAAAACGAGCATTCGTCCTTTAAGCGAAGGACGACACGTCATCGGCGTACGCGTTAATTTGATTTATAAAGGCAGTTGAGGCGGAATTTTAGTTGCAAGTCTTGCAAATACGAAACTGGAATTCAACGCACGTCAGTAAAGAGCTTTGCGAAGGAGCAAAAAACGTGGATAAGCTTTTTTTAGAGCATTTGAAAGCCCTGAGAATTTTATATGCCGAAGACGAAGACGGCATCCGCAAAAATATCGCCGCATCGCTTCGCTATTACGCCAAAGAAGTGTTGGAAGCGGAAAACGGGAAAGTCGCTTTGGAGTTGTACCGAAAAGTACGTCCCGACATCGTGATAACCGACGTACTGATGCCCGTTATGAACGGAATCGAACTGGTGGAAAAGATTCGTAACGAAGATGAAACGACGCCTTTAGTGATTATCTCGGCACATACGGATAAGGAGTATTTGCTGAAAGTCGTCGATCTTCATTTGGAGCAGTACATCGTCAAACCCGTCAATCTCAAAGGCTTGCTCGAAGCGTTGCAGAGATGTTTAAAACGTATTAGCAAAAACCATGCGATCGTCTACGAATTGCCGTGCGGTTACTTCTACGACGTCGATCATAAAGAACTTCGGTTCGAAGGCGAGATCATTCATCTCAACAAAAAAGAGGCTCTTTTTTTAGAGCTTTTATTGCATAATAAACAACGCATCGTCACATACGACGAACTCCAGTCGTACATCTGGCAAGACGACGTGATGACCGATAGCGCGCTTCGTTCTTTGGTGCGAAATCTGCGCAAAAAACTGCCCAAGGATTTCATCACGAATCTCTCGGGCGTAGGATACCGATTTGAAATGTGCTAGGTTCTTTTATTGGGGAATTTTGATCGCGCTGATGGCGCATGCCGAGGGTTGGAAAGAGCCTTTTCATGCGCGTCCGGACGATTTTAATACCACGCTTCTTGATCAAAGAGTCAAAGGATCGCATATCAGCGTTTTTTTCCCGACGATGCCGTATTTGTACGTTTCCAAATTGATCAACGGAACGCTTGTTCGTTCCAGCGATAACGAAAACGGTTGGGAATACATGATGGCGACGTCGCATCGCAAGATCGACGATTTGACTTACGAATTAACGCTCAGACACGGCGTATTGTTTCAAAACGGTACGCCCTTTAACGCCGATTCGGTGGTCGAAAACTTTGCTTATTTTATGCAAGACCCCGTTGTCTATTCGGACATTCATAAAAGGCTTCGTAGCGTCGAAAAGGTCGATGCCTACACGATTCGTATTCACCTCAACAAGCCTTACGGGTTATTATTCAGCGATTTAACCTCTATCAATTTGTATCCGAGCGAGTACCTGAAGCGTTACGGCTGGAGTACCAAAGAGGGTTCTACATGTAACAGTATGCAAGCTCCCGGTCCTTGGGGACTAGGTCCTTACCGGTTGGAGAAAGGCTACGCGACGGGGCGGTATCAAACGCCGATCTTGGAGTTGGTCGCCAATGAAAATTATTACGAAAAAGGGCTTCCTTACATCGAAAAAATCACGGTTTATACGGAGCTGACTTCCCAAGAAGCCGTACGAATGGCATTGGAAGAGGGCACGCTCGATATTACGCCGATACCGTTCAATAAAAAAGTCGAAACCGTGCTTTCCACGTACGCACGTTTGGTTACCAAGCCCTCGCTTCACAATATCTCGATCTATTTTAACCTGCTCAAACCCGACAGTCGTTTGAAAGACCAGAGGATTCGCATCGCGCTGAATCAAGCGATCAATCAAGAGAACCTTTTAAATTTCGTTTACAAAAACGAAGGCGTTTTAGCCCCGAGCGAAGCAAGTCCGAATTACCGTTCGATCAAACGTGCCATCACGGATTTGCCGACATGGGGACAACGTGCGCGAAACAACGCCGCCGATGAAGAAAAAGCACTCAAACAAACGCTCGAAGGATTGCACCTTAAGGTCATTACGATGGATCGATTTATGTTTTTATGGCACGGGATCGAACATCAGCTCAAACGCTACGGCGTCAGTTTGGAGTATACGATTACGCCCAACGAAAAAGTGATTTACGAGCAGCTCTTAACCAATCGCGAATCGCCTAAAACATGGGATATTTTGACGTGGGGAAACGATGACTGGAGTAGTAACAATCCGTGGACGGCGTTTTTTGCATACCGCGTTGCCGATAAATGGTCGGCGATGGACAGAGACGACGTGATGCAAACGTATATCGAGCAGTTTTTCGACGCGGAGTTTCAAAGCGAAAGCTTTTACGAGATCGTCTCCAAAATCGTCCATCGTGCTTATGAAAAAGCGTACATGTTAGCCGTTCCCGCACCCAATATCGTCTTGGCGGTCAACAAAGAGGTCTCTTATGAGCCTTCTTCAGTGCTATTAATGCCGCTGTGGAAAGCGAAAATTACGAAATACCATCGCTCGATCGCTACTTTGGCGTATCCTAAAGAGCGCGAAGCTCCGTTGATTCCTTTAAGGTTTAACTATGATTAAGTACCTTTCGATTCGATCCAAGTTTTTGTTGATGGCATCGCTCGGCGTTTGCTCCATCGTGACGCTCTCGTTTTTGGCGTTTGATATTACGCAAAAAGGGGTCGTCAACGTCAACAACGTTTTTGAAGGCTCTAAGCGCGTACAGACGATTCAACAGACCTATATTTTGCCGCTTTTTAAGCTCAGAGAGCAGTCTCTTTCGTTAATTATGGCTCCCAACGAAGATTTGCGTAAAGATATTTTACGCACGATCAATGCAATGCACCAAACGATGGACGAACCGTTTCAACAGTTGCCGAAAAACGTTTACGATCAGTGGCAAAATTACGTGACTTTGATTCGGGCGAACCAGTCTTACCTCAAAGACGATTTTGAAGAGGGCGCGTTTATTAATGCCAATACCGTTGAGCGCGATCAATTTTACGCGCTGATGGATTCACTAGACGAAATGCAGCAAAATGAGCTTTCCCATGCTTCCGATACGTTTATCAAAGCCAATAAAGAGGCGAATAATTCGCGTTATTTTATCGTCGTATGGCTGATCGTCATCATCGTTCTTACCTTGCTGATCGGCTCGTACATCGCCAAAAATATCGTCGATTCCATTTTACATGTCAGCAAAGGACTGCGCGAATTTTTCGATTATCTCAAATCGCCTTCTACCGAAGAGGCGACGAGAATTCATATTCCGTTGAGTAACAAAGACGAGTTGGGCGACATGGCGCGGCGCATCAATGAAAATATCGAAATTATCCAAGCCAATTTGGAGCAAGACAGCCAATTGATCGAAGATGCGACCAACGTCGTGGAGGATTTGAAACTCGGTAACTTGGATCGACGTTTGGTGGCGCGCGCCAACTCCGACCAGCTCAATCTTTTAAAAGCCGTTATGAACGAAATGCTCGATAATTTGGAGCTTCGCATTCAGCAAGAAATTAACGAGCGAACGCGCCAAGAACAGCTCTTAATCCAGCAAAGCAAACTTGCCGCTATGGGCAATATGATCGGCAATATCGCGCACCAATGGCGTCAACCTTTGGGCGAAATCAACGCGCTTTTGATGATCATTCAAGTCAGACGCCATTTTGAAGATTTTACCGAAGAGTTTTTAAACGCCAAAATCGAAGAGTGCAACCGCATCACCGAGTACATGTCCAATACCATCAGCGATTTTCAAAACTTTTTTAAACCCTCCAAAGCCAAAGAGGTTTTTGACGTGACCCATGCATGCGAACGCGCCAGTTCGATTTTGCAGGCATCGCTCAAATACCACTCTATCGAGTTTCGTTTGGAAAAAAGCTCGGGTGCACGGGTTTTGGGCTATCCTAACGAGTTTGCACAAGCGATCTTAAATATCCTTTCCAATGCTAAAGACGTTCTGATCGAACGCCAAATCGCAATGCCTTACATCGCGATGAGCGTCAAAAACGGGAAACGTTACACGCTCATCAAAATCGAAGACAACGGCGGCGGCATCGCTCCGGAGCATATCGAGCGCATTTTCGAGCCTTATTTTACGACCAAACATGCCAAACAAGGTACCGGAATCGGGCTTTATATGACCAAGATGATTATCGAAAATAATATGAACGGTATCATTAACGTCAGCAATACCGAACAAGGAGCACTCTTCACGATAAAGCTTAAACGCGAAAGCGAGGTATAACGCCTACGCCTTTGAAGCCGCTATTTTTCTTTAATTTATTTTAAAAACTATCATTACATCTTCTTCTTGGGCTTGATCTCATTTTTTTGCTATTTTTTTTTACTACGATGCGTGAAATTAATTTCAAGGAGTCGTAGATGAAACTTTCAACCTTTACATGTAGCGTTGCGTTGGTATGGTGTAGCCTTGCTTTAAGCGCATCGGCCAATCCTTTGTATTCTAAGTGTATCGCCTGCCACGGAGCGCAAGGCGAGAAAGCCGCGTTAAATAAAAGTCTCGTGATCAAAGAGATGAGCAAAGAGGATTTTATGAAAGCTCTCAAAGGTTACAAAGACGGTAGTTACGGCAGAGAACAAAAAGCGATGATGAAACCGCAAGTTGCCAATCTCAGCGATGCGCAAATCGAAGAGCTCGCCTCTTTTATCGCGAAAAAGTAGTCTATCGATGGCAGAACAAAGTAGGCGCGATTTTATAGGCTTGGCTCTAGGCGGTATCAGTACCGTGGGCGGAGTGCTTGCCTTGGGCGCGATGAAAAAGAGTTGGGATCCGCTTCCGAGCGTCCAATCGGCGGGTTTTGTAAGCGTCGATCTTTCCGGTATGAACGAGGGCGAAATGCATACGGTTCAATGGCGCGGGAAACCCGTCTTTATTTTACGTAAAAGCGCGGATACGCCGAGCAACGATAAACGCGATATTCGCATCGGCGAGAAGCGTTTTGTCGTTTTGATCGGGCTGTGTACCCACTTGGGGTGTATTCCCTCTTACGAGGCGAGTTCCCGCACGTTTAAGTGCGCGTGTCACGGCGGTGTTTTTGATGCGAGCGGTATACAAACGTTCGGTCCTCCGCCGCGTCCTTTGGATATTCCTCCCTTTAAATGCAACGGCGAAACGATCGTCTTGGGCGAAGAGGGTGCGGAGTTTCAAAAAATGACGAAAAAAGCGTAAGGAGGCGTTATGGCACAGATCAAAAAAGCCGAAGGCTTTATCGATTGGCTCGATCAGCGTTTAGCGGTAAAAGCTTTTATGCGCGTGATGATGAGCGAGTATTGGATTCCTAAAAATATCAACTTTTTATGGGCGATGGGTGTGGTTTTGATCGCTTTATTTGCGGTGTTGTTGGTGACGGGACTTTTGTTGTTGATGTATTATAAACCGGACGTGAATTTAGCATTTGATAGCGTCAATTATACGATTATGCAAGAAGTCGAGTACGGTTGGTTGTGGCGACATATGCACGGCGTTGCGGCTTCGGCGACGTTTTTGATTATTTATATTCACCTGTTTACGGCAATTTATTACGGCTCTTACAAAAAAGGGCGTGAGATGATTTGGCTTACGGGTATGGTGCTTTTTGTGGCGTTTTCCGCCGAAGCGTTTAGCGGTTATATGCTTCCGTGGGGGCAGATGAGCTATTGGGCGGCGCAAGTCATTACCAATTTGTTTAGCGGTATTCCCGTGATCGGCGATGAGGTCGTCATCTGGATACGCGGCGATTACGTCGTTGCCGATGCAACGTTGACGCGCTTTTTTATGTTACACGTCGTTTTGTTACCGCTCGTGATTTTAGCGGTGATCGCGGTACATTTTTACTCACTTCGCTTTCCGCATGTCAATAACCAAGATTCCGTTGAGCTTGATTTTGAAGCGGAAGCGCAAAAATACAAAGAAGGGCGCATTAAAGAGTCTCGCGTCGTACCGTTTTGGCCCGTCTTTTTATCGAAAGACTTTTTCGTCGTCGGCTTTTTTATGACGTTTTTCTTTTTCTTGGTCTGTTACCATTTCGATTTTGCGATGGATCCGATCAATTTTGAGCCGGCAAATTCGATGAAAACACCTGCGCATATCTATCCCGAATGGTATTTTTTATGGAATTACGAAGTGCTTCGGGGCTTTTTCTTCGACATCGGCGGCATCGCGGCGATGGACATCGGTTTAATCGCGTTTGTGTTTGCTAACGTGGTGTTTTTTTTACTACCGTTTTTGGATCGCAACGCGATGAATACGGCTCCGGCACACAAGCGTCCTGCATTTTTCGTGTGGTTTTGGCTGCTGATCGTCGATATGATCGTCCTTACCGTTTACGGTAAGTTGCCGCCGACGGGCGTGAACGCGTGGGTCGGATTTTTTGCCGCCGTCGTTTTCTTAGGACTTTTTATCGCCTTACCGTTCATTACCAAACTTGAGTCAAAAGGAGAGAGGCAATGAGAGAACTCAAAATTTTAGCCATTGTGATCTTCTTTACCGCCGTGACGTACTGGGGCGTGGAGCCGTACGCGCATTCGCAAATGCACCCGCATGTCGCGCCTGCTGATTTTCGTTTTAAAGATATGGAGCCTTTACATGTCAACGGCAATGTGGACAACGGCAAGGCACTGGTTGAAGCCAATTGCCTCGCGTGCCACGGCATTGAGTCCGTGGGATACGCCGCTCCTATGAGTTCCGAAGATGCGGCTGGTGCGTACGGTGTCGTTCCACCCGATCTGAGTCATGCGGGTGTGATTTACGCGAAAAATTACCTTGCGGGCTTTTTAAAAGACCCCGTGAGTGCGACCAAACTTTCGCATAAATTTAACGATGCAAAGCCCTATGCGATGCCTAGTTTTGCTTTTTTGAGCGATCAAGAGATTGCCGACGTGGTAGCGTATCTTCAAAACATCGTTGCAACAAAACCTTCCGATAAAGAGGTGTTTGAAGAAGCATGCGGCAGATGCCATAGCATGAAATACGATGCGTGGAACGCTAAAACGCCGATTGCGTCGATGAAAAATTATCTGGGAGCCGAAGCACCCGATCTTTCGATGATGATTCGCTCTAAAAAAGCGGAGTATCTAAACACCTTTATCAATGAACCGCTGAAGATGGTCGAGGGCATTGCGATGCCTCGCGTGGGACTTAGCGAAGCGTCTCAATCGCAAGTGATCGCTTACATCGAAAAGGTAGGAGATCGCAAAAAAGCGGAGCGTGAGAGCTTAGGTTTAAAGCTCATTGGATTTATGGCTATTTTTACCCTAATAGCGTATCTTTGGAAAGTTTCGATTTGGAAGAGAGCGGCGTAAGCCGCCTCTTTTTTGACACATTTTCATTAGCGTTCTTACCGAACGCTATACACGCTTTTAAAGCAAAGCTCCAAAAGCTACGCTAACGCTGGGTTTTCCTCGGCGGAATGCCCAAGCACCTTGGGTGCTTTTACTTTTAGCAAAGTGAATTTTATAAAAAATCTACGATTTTTTTCGTCACTATTCTGCTTATCCTCTTCGATTATTTTGCTCTTTTTTTTATTTAAAATTTTTCTTGAAGCTTCAAATTAATTATGAAAACAACGGGCTTATTAAAGAATGAGACAGATGGGTTTATGCGTCTGTCTGGATGTGTTATCGCACCACTTTCACACATCTTTTTTGGCATAAATTAACGTCATAAACATTTTACATGTAAAGTGTTTTTACTACGAAGGAGAAACATATGAAATTGGCAAATCTGAGTTTAGCAGCCTTGTGTGTCGCAACGCTTAGCACCTGTGCTTTGGGTGCCGATACGTTGGCAGATGCATTTAAAGAGGGCAAAGTCAGCGGCGAACTCAAAGCGTTTTACTGGGATCGTGACCGTAACCCTGCCATTTCGGGCGAATCTATTTTCAATACGGGCGTTGTGCTTGGCTATACAACAGGCTCATTTAACGGCTTTAGTCTCGGTTTAACAGGGCAAGCCAACAGTGCGCCGTTTGCAAGTTCCAATGCGAAAACACAGTTTGGTTGGGATGAGTACGGCTCGGGTGCGCAACTCTCTGAAGCCTATTTAGCGTACAGTGCAGGCAAAACCACCGTTCAAGTCGGACGCATGTTTTTAAATACCCCACTTATCGCTTCTTTAGGAAATCGTATCGTGAAAGAGGCATTTGAGGGTGCAAGCATCGTCAATACCGACCTTCCCAATACCACGTTAACCGCAGCCTACGTGCAAAAATTTCAAGCGCAAACCGATGGGGCGGGCAATATCGGTAAATTTACCACCTATAGCAATCCGTATGGCGTTTCTCCGTTGTTAGAAGACGGTGCGTATACTTTGGTTGCTGTGAATAAATCAATTACGGGCTTAACCTTAACCGCGGCGTATGCGGAAGATCTCAATACCAACGGAGCGATGGCGTATGCCGAAGCGGCGTACAGTGCGACGGTTAACGCCTTTACCTATGGGTTAGCGGCGCAATACTACTACAGCGATAAAGACGTTACCGGAAGCAAAAATGCCGATCTTTACGGGTTGAAAGCAAGCCTTGGATACGGTGCTCTTGGCGGTTATGTCGCGTATAGTAGTGTCAGTAAAGATGCAACCGTGACTCCGGGAATCGGTTGGGGCGCTGATCTTGCGTACACGGGAACGATCATACTTTCTAGCAGTTATCCTGCGAACACCGATGCGTATGCGATCGGTCTAAGCTACGCGTTTACTCCGACGACGACGCTTGCGACAAGCTACACGGTAACCGACGATGACGATCTCTCCTACGGCAAAGCTTCCTATGTTTCGCTCACGGGCAATTATGCCTTTGAAGGTTCCCTTAAAGGGTTGAATCTTCTTGTGATGTACGACAAAGAAAACCGTGATAAAGCAGGTGCGTTAGACAAACACGAGTTTCGATTTAGCGCAAGCTACAAGTTCTAAAACCCTTTGATGCTTTGACATGTAAGCTTACGTGTCAAAGCGTTTAAAACAATTCGGGGCGTCCGAAGTGGTAGCCTTGCGAGTAGTCGACGCCCAAATCCGTGACGATGCGGTAGATCGCTTCGTTTTCGACGAATTCGGCGACGGTTTCCAAGCGTTGCTTTTGGGCAAATAAGACGATGGTTTCGACGATATTGCGATTGACTTCGTTGGTATCGATGTTGCGAATGAGGCTTCCGTCGATTTTTAAAATATCGGGTTCATACGAAAGCATACGCTCAAAATTTGAATATCCCGTTCCAAAATCGTCGATCGCGATTTTCACGCCTTTGTGTTTGACGTTTTGAATGAAACGTTGAATGTGGGCAATATCGCGAATGTCTTCGCTTTCCAAAAGCTCGAATACGATGCGGGAAGTCTGCTCGGGATAGCGGTCTAAAAGCTGAAAAATATGACGAATAATCTCTTCGCGTTCGATGTCGTGGAGCGAAAGATTGATCGAAATGGCGGCGTCGGGAATTTTTAAAAGTGCCGCAAACGAATTGTCGAGGACGATTTTGGTAATTTTAGAGTAATAACGCCCCTTCTTGGCGACTTCCAAGAAAAAGTAAGGCGTCAGAAGTTGCCCGCCTTCGTTGACGAGGCGCACGAGCGATTCGTATTTGGCGATCTTGCGCGTACGATTATCGACGATCGGTTGAAAATAGGAGAGAATGTTTCCCGTATCGATGGCGGTTTTAATGGTGTGAATCGTTTCGATATTTTTCAATGCGTTATCGTACTCGATGCCCGATAATCCGTCGGCATAAACGATGGGTTGTTTGGTTGCGATGGCTTGTTCGATACCGATTTTTGCATCTTCGAAGACTTTAAAAATCCCGTACGTGTAACTGCAAATAACGGAAATATCGTATTCGATGGTGTCGATTTTGACGACATGTTCTTTGACGTTGGCTAAAAATTGCTCCAAGACGGCGTGAATCTCTTCTTTATCCGCGCGGCAACTTCGTCGGTCGATCGCAAACGCGTACAACCCGTTTTCAAGATGATAAATACGCTGAAATCCCCAAGGATTGGGCATTAAATAGAGCAGTGTTTTGCCGAAAGTCTGTTCGATTTTTTCCACGCTGCCTTTGTCGTAAAATTTCTCCAGCACCGTATAATCTTCGATTTGAATCAAAATGAGTACGGAGAGGGCGTTGGCGGAGAGGTAGTCGAACAATTGCTTTTTATCGCTCATGATGGCGGTGATGTCGTGACGCAAGGAGATAAACTCCTCAATCTCTCCGTTGGCGTTTAAAATAGGCTGAACCGTCGTTTTGACGTAATAAGGATCGCCGTTTTTGGCACGGTTTTTAACGACGCCTTGCCATGTTTTTTTCGCTTTGATCGTCGTCCAGAGGTCTTTAAAGGCACTTTTGGGCATATCGGGATGGCGAATGATATTGTGTTGTTGTCCGAGTAATTCGTCCGGTCGATAGCCCGTTATTTGGCAAAATTTGTCGTTGACAAACGTGATAAAGCCGTTAGGATCGGTTTTGGAGATAATGGAACTGGCATTGGTAATATCGATATATTGTTTGAGTAACAAAGCGTTTTGCGTATTTTCGTAGCGCAGGTAAATTTTTTCTAAAAGATGATCTAAGGTTGAGAAGAGTTGTTCTTGCGTAAAAGGTTTAAACAAAAACCCGTCCACGTTGAGCTCGAGTGCTTGGGGAATGAACGCCGTGTCGCCTCGCGCACACAAAGCGACGACGGTTACGAAAGTGTTTTTTTCGCGAATCCAACGTATCAGATCGATACCGCTTGCGTGCGGAAAAGACAACTCCGTAACGATAACGTCGATCTCTAAGCGATGCTCTTCGTAAAGCAAGCGTGCTTGTTCAACGTTTGCCGCCGTATAAAGCGTTTCAAATCGGCTGAGAAAAAGACTTTTTGCCGCCGTACGTGCCGTCGCGTCGCTTTCAAGGTACAGAAGCGTCAGCGGTTGATTCGGCGGCGATTGTCTGATAGTGCTCATTTGGTTCATGCCTTCGTACCCTTCCTAATGTTTGTCCGAACGTGACGCAATCGACGGCGGAAAAATCCCATTCAAGCGCATTCGGTTCAAAGAGCATAACGATCGTCGAACCCATCTCAAATAATCCTATTTCATCGCCTTTTTTAACGTGTAAATCGGTATAATAATAATAACGTTGAAGTTTAGAAGAGGCATTGGTCTGAATCGACGGATCGAAATGAAAGACCATTTTACCGACGTTTAGTGCCCCCACAAAAACCATGTAAAATACGTGATCGTTCTTGGTATAGCATTCTAGCACAACTCGTTCATTTTCTATAAATAATTCGTCAACTTTTTGAAGCCACGTAAGGTTGACGGGGTATAATTTCCCCGGAATATGCACGGCTTTAGCGATACGCATATCTAAGGGTGCATGGTAACGATGGTAGTCTTTGGGCGAAAGGTAAAAGTTCATAAAAACGCCGTTTTGGAGTTTTTGTTTCATGCTTTTGGAGACGTAATCGCTCAAAAGTGCACCGATGCGGTACGAAAAGCCTTTGATTTGCAATGCCGTATCGGCTTCAATCGTGCCGCAAGCACTGATCTTGGCGTCGCACGGAGAGATCAAGGCGCGTTCGTCGGTATCGAAAGAGCGCGGTGTAACAATTTTACGTGTAAAGAGTGCGTTGAGGCTCTCATACGAAGCGGCGTTTTGGAACGCCCTAAGATCGACGTTCATGCATCGAACATAGGTTTTATTGATAAGATACTGAAGAAAAGAAGGGAATTTTTTGGAGGCAAAGCATCCGAATAGTCTCGATAATACGGAAGTTTTAAAGCTTGGGTATCGTTGCATGTTTCTCTTTTGTGTAGTTAATTTTGGCTAGATTATAGCAGATGAACGATTTATTTGAAACTAAATTCAAAAATTATGATAGGATTTTACATTTCATTTTTAATAATTTTACAAGAAAAGGACAAGATGCATTATGGAAAAAGTGACCGGATTTTGGCAAAGATTCGTACAATTCATTACGTTTATTAACCTTCCGATTCGGAAGAAGTTTTTTTTATTTGAGTTCGGTACGTTTTTTTGGTTTGTTTTTATCGGCACGATTACGGTTTCTTCGCTGAGTTTCATTCATTACCGTTATTCGCAACTGACGCAAAGTACGCTTCCTTATATGAAAGTCGTTTTATGTTTGAGTCCGGAACTAACGTCGGTCGAAAACGCTTTAAGTTCGGCCAAAGAGTTTGATACGACCTTGTTTTACCTTAAAGGCGTTTTAGCGCGGGCAAAAAATACGCTCTCCGAAACGCTCGTCAATAACCAAAAATCGACGATGAGCGGTAACGTGTTTGAGCTTTTTATTCAGTCGCTTTCCAAGGAAGACACGCAAAGCGTTGAAGCCTTGCAGATGATTTTTAAAGAGATCAGTGCGATGGAAGAGAGCGTTTTAACGGCTCAAAAACGTAAAAATTCTTTAAGTGCCGAAGAGATCGAACGTACCAAAGAGGTTTTAAACACGCACATTCAAAAAACGCAAGAGTTGACGCAAGCGTTATCCACACGCATTAACGGCTTGTATCAAGACTACTCGCAACAGGTCAATAATGCCATTCGTCTGTCGATCAACAGCGTTGCATGGGTTATTTTTGTTGCGATTATTTTGTTGATGCTCTTTACGCGATGGCTGAGAGAGGCGTTTTCGCGCCCGATCGAGTCGATGATACAGCAAATCCACTCTTTGGGAACGGGCGAAGTGGATCTGAGCAAAAAACTAAAAATCAAATCCAAAGACGAAATCGGTACGCTCTCACGCGAATTTAACAAACTGGTCGATACCGTCTACGGCGTGACCGTGTTCAAAAAAGTCATCGAAGAGGACAGTTCGCTTGAAGTCGTCTATACGCGTTTGGGCGAAGTTTTTGAAAAAGAAGCGGGCATCGACGAGTACCGTATTTTTGACGTCAATGCCGCTAAACAAACGATGAATATGGTCTATCCTTTAAGCGAAGAGATCGCGTGCAACGAAGAAATTTTGCACAATTGTACCTTGTGCCGCGCCCAAAAAACGGGGCATAAAGTCTCTTCGTTCGAATACGAAGGCGTGTGCAAGGAGTTTTTACGCGAGGACGGGAAAAAACACGTTTGTATTCCTTTGATCGTCTCGGGGCATGCCGGAGCCGTCGTACAGTTTGTTTTCAAAGCCTCATCGGCGGAAGAGGTCAACGAGAAAATTTTTAAAGCGGAGAGCTACATCAAGCATTCGCTCTCGGTCATCGAAACCAAACGTTTGATGAATACGCTTCGCGAATCTTCATTGGTCGACGGCTTAACGGGGCTTTACAATCGCCGTTTCTTGCAAGACCACTCCAATCAGATCATCGCTAGCACGCTTAGACGTAAAAAACAGATCAGCCTTTTGATGTGCGACATGGACTACTTCAAGCAAGTCAACGACAAGTACGGTCACGACATCGGAGATAGCGTCCTTAAAGAGACGTCGCATATCTTGAAAAAATGCGTCAGAGAATCGGACATCGTCATTCGCTTCGGCGGCGAGGAGTTCTTGATCTTGTTGATCGATACGGACGTCGGATACGGCGTCAACGTCGCGGAAAAAATTCGACAAAGCGTCGAAGAGTTTAGTTTCAAATCGACCGACGGTATTTTGAAAAAAACGATCAGTATGGGTATTAGCGACTTCCCTCACGACACCGACGGGTTCTGGCAAGCCATCAAATTTGCCGATGTTGCACTGTATAAAGCCAAAGAGAGCGGACGTAACCGTTGTGTCCAATTTACCACGGAATTGTGGGATCAAAAAGCCAATTTTTAGAAAAGGTATCTATGTTTAACGCGTACATTCAAGACCCAAAAATGCTCCAAAATTTAAACGATTTGGGCTATGTTTCCATGACCCCGATTCAAAAAGCGTGCATTCCTTTGGCACTTGAAGGAAAAGACCTTGTTGCCAAAGCCAAAACGGGCAGCGGCAAGACCGCCGCATTTGGTTTGCCGCTTCTTTTAAGCTTACATGTAAACTCTATGCGCATCCAATCAGTCGTACTTTGCCCGACCCGTGAACTCGCCGAGCAAGTGAGCGCGGAGTTACGAAGACTTGCTCGTTTTGCGCACAATATCAAGATCGTGACACTGTGTGGTGGGGCTCGTTTTGTGCCACAGTGCATTAACCTAGAGCATGGCGCGCACATCGTGGTCGGCACACCGGGGCGCATTTTGCAGCATTTGCAAGAAAAAACGATCAACTTTGAACAGATCAAAACGCTCGTGCTTGATGAAGCAGACCGAATGCTCGATATGGGTTTTTACGAAGACATCGAGAAGATCATCACCAAGATGCCAAGCAAACGCCAAACATTACTTTTCTCCGCGACATTTCCCAAAGAGATCGAGCGCATGTGCCATGAAGTGCAACACAACGCGTTACATGTCAGCATCGACGAAGAGGCAACCACCTCTTCCAACATAGCACAAGTCTGCTACACCGTCGAAGCCAGCGAAAAAGAAGAGGCACTTAAAGGGGTTTTATTGCAAAGCGATGCCAAGTCGGTCATCATCTTTTGCAAAACCAAAGTCGGCGTGGCAGAACTTCAGGGCTATCTTGTGGATGAGGGGTTTGATGCGCTCTCCTTGCACGGCGACTTAGAGCAGATCGACCGCGATGAGCACCTCCTTCTTTTTGCCAACGGCAGTGCTCAAATCCTCGTCGCAACCGACTTAGCTTCACGCGGTCTTGACATCAAAGATGTTGAGATGGTCATCAACTACGAACTACCGCAAACGATGGAAATCTACACCCACCGCATCGGACGAACAGGACGCATGGGCAAAGAGGGGTTGGCAGTGAGCTTTGTTACACCACGAGAAGAGAGCTTTTTTGAAGAGCTCGAAGAAGCCAATTTTACCTTTACATGTAAAAGCATCAGCGATATCAATCCCACCCAATCAAAACCCAAAAAAGCCCAATACATCACACTTTGCATCGACGCAGGCAAAAAACAAAAACTGCGCGCCGGCGACATCTTGGGCACACTGACTAAAGACTTAGGACTAGAGGGCAAATGCATCGGCAAAATCGACATCTTAGAGAAATACTCCTACGTCGCTATAGCAAGGGAATACACCGATAAAGCCTTTGAGGGGCTGTGTGCTACAACGATTAAAAACAGACGGTTTAAGATATGGAAGTTGGGGTAAAGAGTGAAGGTTCTCCTTGCCACCGATATTTTTGGTAAAACCAATGCCGTAGAAACATTCCGTGAGCGTTTGAACACGGTGTATGAACGTGTACTTATTCTCGATCCTTACGATGCGAAGCAGATGAGTTTTCAGGGTGAAAATGAAGCGTATGAAGTGTTTATGCAAACGTGTGGATTTGAAAACTATGCAAAACTGTGTCAAAAAACTCTTGACGTACTGAGAGGCGAAGAGGTTATACTTATTGGTTTTAGCATGGGTGCATCGGCGTTGTGGAGAGTGCTTGATGGACGAAAAGAGGGCACAATCAAACACTTTTATGGCTTTTATGCTTCGCAGATTCGCCACTTTTTAGATGCAAATCCGTGTGTGCCGTGTACGCTGATTTTCCCAGACTCTGAGCCACATTTTGATGTTGAAGCGTTGATGTCCAAGCTTGCTACAAAAGAATCGCTCACCTGCATCAAAACAGCGTATTTGCACGGGTTTATGAATCCGTTGTCTGTCAATTATGATGCCAAAGGCTATGCTGAGTATTGCCGATGGATAGAAGAAAGCATTAATTCCTCACCGCTTTCAACCAGTTATAAATCGTAGCCTTCGAGACGTTTAAAACTGAGCAGATATACCCCACGACATTGCGAATAGCGAAGATGCCTTCACTCTCTAAAAAGATGACCAACTCTTTTTTATCGTCACTCGAAAGTCCTGAAAGGGCAATGTTTTTGGTGCTTAAATACTTTTCTATCGTCTCATCGGTATGTTCTCGCCAGCTTTGTGAAAAAAGTACCGCAGGTTTTGGCTCAGCATCGTTTACATGTAAAAAGCCTTTTAGCGATTCAAACAACGTCTCTATAGGCTCTGTGTTGTAATTGATGCAGATCATCCCAATGGGCTTTTCCTCCACATCTCGCACGATGATGCTGACGGCTTTGAGGCGTTTGCCATCACTGCTGGTTTTATCGTATGGTCCGACCCAGTTTTCTTTGATGCTGTTTAAATCTTTGAGTTCGCTAATCATCGCGTCACCGACACGGCGTTTGGAAAAAGCGTTGACGATGTGGACGAGTTTTTTGGCTTCCAAGTCGTGCATGACGACTTCAACGTTGGGGTAAAACAGTTTGGCTATGGCGTCGCACAGGGCGATGTAGGGTTTGAGTTCTTTTTTCATACGAAATTATATCACGCATTTAAAGATAATTTGTCTAATTTAGACTATAATTCTAAAAACAGCTCAAAGGAGTCATCATGGCTATCGGTTTTATAGGTCTGGGAAATCTAGGTGCGGCGATCGCAAAACGTTTGCAAAGCATGGGTGAAGAGGTCATCGTGTGGAACCGTACCAAAAGCAAAGCGGAGGCAAAGGGTTTTGTGTGTGAAAGCTCTCCCAAAGTGCTTTTGGAAAAATGCGATACCGTGTTTTTGTGTCTGTTTGACTCAGCAGGCGTACGCGATGTTTTAACGATGGAAAACGGACTTTTAAGCGCCAATCTTCACGGTAAAACCATTGTCGATCTTTCGACTAATCACTTTAACGATGTCATTGAATTTCACGAGGTGGTCGAAGCTAAAGGCGGCTCGTACCTTGAGTGTCCTGTGCTTGGAAGTGTTGTACCTGCGAGCAAAGGGGAGTTGACCGCTGTGTGTGCCGGACGCGAGAGCGTTTACCTTACATGTAAACCACTTTTGGAGAAGTTTGCTTCGACGATTTTCCATCTGAAAGAGCCTGGATTTGCGGCGAAGATGAAGCTCATCAACAATCTCTGCTTGGGCTCTTTCATGGCAACGATCGCTGAGTGTACGGCACTGGGCGAAGCGTGCGGCATCGATAAAAAAGAGCTTTTGGACATCTTGGGTGTGGGTGGCGGAAAGTCGCTTGTATTGGTGGCAAAGACGCAAAAACTGATCGATGAAGATTTTAGTGCCCATTTTAGCACTGCGGCGATTACCAAAGATCTGCACTGCTTGCAAGACTTGGCGTACAGTCTGAACCGTCCGCTTTACACCGCCAGTGTCACCAAAGAGCTTTTTTGTAAAGCGAAGATGAGTGGATACGGCGACGAAGACTTTAGCTCGATCTATCAGCTTTTCAAATAGTGACAAAAATAGGGCACTTAAAGGTCAAGTGCCCTTGACGTTTTAAAATATTCAAATAATCTCTTTTAGAAACTATTTCCCCTTTTTCTCCTCTTTTTTCATGGTACGATGCCCCGTCCGTTTGATAAAAATACTATTTTTGATGAAAAAAAGTGTTTTATTCATACAAAAAAAATATTAGAGTTATTTAATAATACTTTTTCTATCTTATTAATATTAATTTAATCTTAACTAGAGTACGATTTCAGCATAAAAAGGTAAATTATTATTTACCAATAAAATAGTAATACATAAACTTTAAAAGGAGGTTTGAATGTCGGAAGTCTCGAAGGTACGCACGTTTCCGCCGAGTAAAGAGTCTTGGGGCGGCGATGCGGCGTTTGACGGAACGCATCGTAAAGGTGAATTAAGAGGTATTATTAAGATTAATCAGGACAACTGCGTAGGGTGCGATACCTGTACCGCCTTTTGTCCGACCGAAGCGATCAAAGGAACACTGGGAGTCGCCCATGCGATTAGCACCAACCAATGCGTCGCCTGCGGTCAATGCTTGGTCAACTGTCCGTTCGGTGCGATTGAGCAGATGAGCTTTGTGGATATCGTGATGGAAAAATTGGCCGATCCTAAAGCGTTTGTCGTGGCACATCCCTCTCCTGCGGTACGCGTTTCGATTGCCGAAGAGTTTGGTGGAAAACCGGGCGATCTGACGGTCAATCGTCTTTACAATGCGTTTGAAAAAGCGGGTTTTCATAATTATGACGTGAACTTTGCCGCCGATCAGACTATTTTGGAAGAGGGCACGGAGTTTATCAAAAAAGTACGATACTGGGTTTTGGGCGAACGCGGTGAGGATTTAGAACATGTGGCACATCATCCACTTCCACATTTTACGAGCTGTTGTCCTGCTTGGGTTAAAAATGCCGAAACGTTTCATCCGGAACTCATTCCTCATATTTCAGGGGCAAAATCACCGATTCAAATGGGCGGTCCATTGGCTAAAACATGGGCGGCGGAGTTTGTGTGGAAAAAAGACCCGAGAGATATTTATATGGTTTCGGTGACGCCCTGTACGGCGAAAATCTTTGAAGCAAGCAGACCGGAGTTTAACTCCGCCTACGAGTATCTCAAAGAAAACAATAAAATTCCACAAGATACCCCATCGTTTCAAGATATTGACGCAGTGCTGACGGCTCGTGATGCGGCGGAGATTTTTCGACGTAAAGGCATCAATCCGCTCACGCTCCCCGATGAACGCGAGATGGAAACGATGAACGTTTACACGGGTGCGGCGACGATTTTCGGTGCGAGCGGCGGCGTTATGGAAGCGGCTCTTCGAACGGCGTATTTTATTCTCTCCGGTACGGAGCTCTCTAACCCCGATATTACGTTGGTACGCGGATACGAACAAGACATCGTGGAGGCGACGATTCCCGTTCCTTTAAAAGCCTTAAACGGTAAAGTGATTAACGTGAAAGTAGCCGTCGTTAACGGTGCTTCACGCAATATCAAAGAGATCGTTAAACGCTTGACGGACGATAAAAACCAATACCACTTTGTTGAAGTGATGAACTGCCCCGGCGGTTGCGTCAACGGCGGAGGTCAGCCCGTTCGCACGATGGGAACGTCATGGTTACACCCGTTATTACCGTTACCGCTTAGAGCTTAAGGAGAAACTATGGAAGCTAAGAAAGAGAACTATTTTTACGCCGAAAAACCGGTCGGACAGTTATTGAGTCGTCGCGATTTTCTCAAAGCGGCAGGTGTATCGGTTTCTGCGATTGCGATCAGCGGATATGTCGTAACCGACATCGTTCAAAAACGAAAATCCTACATCGCTCTTCGTCAACAAGGACTTTACAAAGACGATAAACGTCTCCAAAAAGCCAATCTTACCGGCTCGCATCAAAATGCAAGCTGTCTGAAAGTGTACCAAGATATGGGAACCAAACCGATGGGCGAAGTTGCGGAGCAGTTGTTACATACCAAAACCTACGTCGATCGAAGTAATCTTTTAATGCAAGGAGCGCACCATGGCTAATGAAAGAGTTTTGAAATTTCCGATGTCGGAGAAGATGTTTCATAATATTAACATGGTTACGTGGATGATTTTAGCGGTTACGGGCATGATGATCTATTTTAAAACGGTCGATGCAACAACCGCTTCCTTGCTTATGGATTTTCATATCGGTATTGCGATTGTTTTTACGCTGAACTTTATCGGTTTTGCGGTTATTAACGCCGATCGTTTCTTTTTGATGTTGCGTAACTTGCTCATCTGGGATGCCGATACGTTTGCGTGGTTTAAAAATTTCGGCGGCTACCCTCGAAGACTGTTAGGCATACCTTTCGGTCCCGAAGAAGTGGCTCCCCAAGGTCGTTTTAATGCGGGACAAAAGTTTACCTACCTCTTTTTTATTTTTATGATTTTCGGATTGATCGTTACGGGTTGGTTGCTTTATTTTATGGCTCCCGTTTTAGGGAAAACGACGATGGTCTATTTTTTCAATTTTCACGTTTGGGGCTCGATCATCGCAACCGCGATGGCAGTAGGTGCTCATCTTCCTTTGGCACTCATCAATATCGAAGATTTCAAAGCGATGTTTCGCTTCGGTGCCGGCGATGTTCCTTTGGAAGATGCCATGCATCATGCCCCAAAATGGGTTGAAAACGATTTGGTTAAAGTCAGCACTCTAGAGCAACCTCTAAAAGCGCACCATTAAGAAGCTAGCCGCCACGGCGGCTAGGCTTTACATGTAAAGGAATAACAATGTCATGGACGAGTGAGCGATTTGCACGGATCAAAGCGTGGGAAGCATCACGTGAATTTGAAGATTTTATCGATGACGAAGCGATTCATCGCACGATCAATGCCGCAAAAAATCCATCGAAAGAGCGTGTTTTAGAGATTATTGATAATGCTAGAAAAAATGCGACGACGGGGAAAATGCTCTCTCCCGAGGAGACGGCAATTCTTCTGAACATTACGGATAGCGCTTTATGGGACGAAGTTTTTAAAGCGGCAACGTATATCAAAGAAGAGGTTTACGGCAACCGTATCGTCCTTTTTTCACCGCTGTATATCTCCAATCCGTGTGTGAATAACTGTCAATACTGTGGTTTTAAATCTTCCAATGATGCAATGTCGAAAAAGACTTTAAATCACGAAGAACTCAGCGAAGAGATCAAAGCACTTTTAGACGCAGGGCAAAAACGCCTCATCGCCGTTTACGGGGAGCATCCAAAGAGTGATTATAAGTATATTGCCCAGAGCGTACGTACCATTTATGAAACCAAAAAAGAGAACACCGAAATCAGACGCGTGAACATTAACGCCGCTCCGATGTTTGAAGAAGAGTACCAAGCCATTAAAGAAGAAGGTATCGGAACGTACCAAGTCTTTCAAGAGACGTACCATAAAGCAACGTATGAGAAGATGCACCCTAAAGGCACGCTCAAAGGCGAGTACGACTGGCGTTTGTTTGCCTTGCATCGAGGACTCAAAGCAGGGCTTGACGATGTCGCGGTGGGCGTTTTATTCGGTTTGTACGATTGGAAGTTTGAGATGCTCGCCATGTTACACCATGCGATGGATTTGGAACGCGTGTTCGGTATCGGTCCTCATACGATGTCGTTTCCGCGCATCAAGCGCACGTCCGATACCGATTTGAGCGAGTTTCCCTATGCCATGAGCGATGAGGATTTTATGCGAGCCGTAGCCGTCATTCGCTTGATGTGTCCGTTTACGGGTATGATCTTAACGGCGCGTGAAGAGCCGGAACTCAGAGATGAAATGCTTAAAAAATGCGGCATCTCACAGATGGATGCGGGAACGAACATCGGTATCGGCGGTTATAAAAAACACGAAGAAGGAAACGACCTCTCGATTCAGCAGTTTGCCATCGGCGATCACCGCGGTATCGACGCATTTATCCTAAGCCTCATCAAAGAAGAACGTTTGCCCTCTTTTTGCACCTCCTGTTACAGGGAAGGACGCACGGGATGCGACTTTATGCCATTAGCTAAAAATGCGAGCATCAAGCATTTGTGTATTCCTAACGGGATTTTGACCTTTAAAGAGTATATGCGCGATTACGCGTCACCCGAAGTCAAACGCATCGGTGAGCGCATCATCATTCCTAAGTATCTTGGAATGTTACGCGACAATATGCCGCTTTTAGCCGACAAAGTCGAAGATATGCTTCACGGGCTAGAACACGGTAAAAATGACTGTCATTTGTAAGGAACGCGCGTGGGTTTTCGCATCGAACACGATCTTTTAGGAACAAGAGAGGTTCCGAGCGAAGCATATTACGGTATTCATACGCTTCGGGCATATGAGAATTTCCCCCTAAGCGGTTTACATGTCCATTCCAGATTGATTCAAGCGTTGGCACAGGTTAAAAAAGCGTGTGCCGACGCCAATCAAAGATTAGGGTATCTGAAGGCTTCCAAAGCGAAAGCCATCATGCAAGCCTGCGATGAGATGATAGCGGGCAGATGGCACAATAATATCATCGTCGATGCGTTGCAAGGCGGTGCCGGTACGTCGACGAACATGAACATGAACGAAGTCATCGCCAATCGCGCCTTGGAAATCTTGGGGCATTGCAAAGGGGCGTACGAGGTGATTCATCCGCTCGACCACGTCAATCTACACCAATCCACTAACGATGTGTATCCTACCGCTTTGAAAGTCGCTTCGATAGCACTTTTGCAAGAACTGAGCGATGAGATCGCCAAACTTCAAGGCGCACTTCAAGATAAAGAAAAAGCGTTTAGTTCCGTGCTTAAAATGGCACGAACCGAGCTTCAAGACGCCGTTCCGATGAGTTTGGGTGCTAGTTTTGGAGCGTACGCCGAAGCGATCGCTAGAGATCGTTGGCGCGTTTTCAAGTCTATCGAACGTTTGAAAAACGTCAATCTCGGCGGCACGGCGATCGGGACGGGCATCGGTGCTCCTAAAAAGTATCTGTTTCTCGTTGTCGAGTGTTTGAAAGAGGTCAGCGATCTTCCCGTGGCGCGTTCTGAAAATTTGATCGATGCAACGCAAAATTGCGATATGTTTGTCGAAGTCAGCGGTATTTTAAAAGCGCATGCGACCAATCTGTTTAAGATCGCTTCGGATCTCAGGCTTTTAGCCTCTGGCCCTCGTGCAGGGTTGGCGGAAATCTCTCTGCCTTCCGTGCAAGCGGGCTCTTCCATTATGGTCGGTAAAATCAATCCCGTGATTTGCGAAGCGGTCAACCAAGCGGCGATGAAAGTGATGGGCAACGACTTTTTGGTCTGCCAAGCGGCGCAAAACGGGCAACTCGAACTTAATGCTTTTATGCCCCTTTTAGCGCATGCTTTTTTAGAAAGTTTAACATTGCTTAAAAATACGGTTCTTATGTTTCGCGAAAAAGCGATCGAGGGCATTCAAGCGCATCCCGAACGCACCCTTTCTCAGGTTTTAAATTCCAGCGGTTGTTTGGTTGCGCTCTTAGATGTCCTAGGGTATGAAAACGCTACCAAGCTCGCTTTAGCTTTACATGTAAACCCGAATCTAACGCTCAAAGAGCTGCTGAAACGTGAAACGACCTTGTGCGAGGACGACATCGAGGCTCTTTTATCTCCGTCTCGTTTGATTGCGTTAGGACGATAGATGGATAAGATCGCCCAAGCCGCAATGACGCATGATCTTGACCGTGAAGCATTGGTGGAAATTTTACGTTCCGATCGTTATGACGAAGCCCTTTTCAATGCCGCCGATCAAATACGTGAACGTTATGTCGGCAACGACGTACATCTCAAAGGATTATTGGAATTTTCCAACATATGTACGCGTACCTGTTATTATTGCGGTTTGAGAGCGGCAAATCGTTCGATTAAACGGTATCAACTGAGTGTTGAAGAAATTTTAGAATTTGCGAAAAAGGCGATCGAGTACGGGTATAAAACCATCGTTTTACAATCGGGCGAAAGTAACGTTTACGCATGCGAAACGATGTGTGACATCATCGCTTCCATTCGCGCGCTAGGGGCTACCGTGACGCTCAGCTTAGGCGAAAAAAGCGAAGCGGAGTATAGGGCGTATAAAGAAGCGGGAGCCAATCGCTATTTATTACGTATCGAAACGACCGATAGGGAACTTTATCGGTCCTTGCACCCTCGTATGAGTTTTGAAAACCGTTTGAACTGCCTTCATACCTTGCAAGCGTTGGGGTATGAAACGGGAAGCGGTTCCTTGGTCGGTTTACCGCAACAGAGTCTGACGTCGTTAGCAAACGACCTGCTTTTTTTCAAACGTTCGGATTTTGATATGATCGGCATCGGTCCTTTTATTCCCGGCGAAAACACGCCGCTTGCGCAGGCAAAAGGCGGAGCGTTTAAGACGGCATTGAAGATGACGGCACTGGTGAGGCTCTTGCTTCCCAAAGTCAATATCCCTGCCACGACGGCGATGGAAACACTCAATCCAGACGGTCGCGCTATTGCCTTACGAAGCGGTGCGAACGTCGTGATGCCCGTGATTACCGAGGGCGAATACCGAGCACTCTATCGTTTGTATCCGGGCAAAGTGTGCATCGACGATACGCCAAAGCAGTGTCGTTGGTGTATCTCTGGGAAAATCATCGCCATGGGGCGAGGGATTGCGAGCGGTAACGGCGATAGCGAACGCTTTATCGCCCGACAAGAAGAACAAAGGAGTTTTTATGACGCAAACGCCTAAAGGATTACGCTTACATGTAGGACTTTTCGGTCGCCGTAACGTGGGCAAATCTTCCCTGATGAATCTCATCACCGATCAAGCGATGTCGATCGTTTCCGAAACACCGGGTACGACGACCGATCCCGTGGAAAAAACGATGGAAATTCAACCCTTGGGACCCGTTGTTTTCATCGATACCGCAGGGATTGACGACGAGGGGAGTTTGGGCGAAGCGCGCATCAAACAGACTTTACATGTAATGCAAAAAATAGACATAGCGATTTTAGTCGTTGAGCCTAATTATTGGGGTTCTTTTGAGGAAAAATTAACGGAATTGTTTCGGGAAAAAGCGATTGCGTTTATGGTCGTCTGCACTAAAATAGACCAAGATATCCCACAAGAGCCGTTTATGCAAACAGTGCGTGAACACGCCGCTACGTGGCTTGAAATGAGTGCTAAAACGGGCGAGAATAAAGAACGTTTCTTTGAAAAAATCCAAGAAATTATCCCCGCATCGTGGATCAAACAACCCTCTCTTTTAGGTGACTTGGTCGGCGAGGGCGATGTGATCGTTCTTGTCGTTCCCATTGACCTGCAAGCACCCAAAGGGCGTTTGATTTTGCCTCAAGTGCAAGCGATTCGCGATATTTTAGACCATGACGCCTGTTGCCTTGTCGTAAAAGAGCGAGAACTAAGCTACATGTTAAACCAACTCAAGTCGCCTCCGAAGCTTGTCGTGTGCGATTCGCAATGTGTTTTAAAAACGGTTGCCGATACGCCAAAAAACGTAAAAGTGACGACCTTTTCGATTTTGATGGCACGGCTTAAAGGCGATTTGAACACGCTCAGTCAAGGAGCTAGGATGATTCACTCACTTCAAAACGGCGATAAAGTGCTCATCGCCGAAGCCTGTACGCACCATGCTTTAGAAGATGATATCGGCAGGGTAAAAATTCCACGCTGGCTCAGGCAGTATAGCGGACTTGATTTGGTGATTGAGCATTGCAGCGGCAAAGATTATCCCGCCAATATCGCGGACTACAAGCTTATTATTCATTGCGGCGCGTGTACGCTCAACCGTCAAGGGATGCTCTCACGACTGAACGAAGCGCAAAAAGCAGGCGTTGCGATTACCAATTACGGGATTGCTATCTCGGTACTTCAAGGTGTTTTGCATCGTTCTCTAGAGCCGTTTCCGCTTGCGTTAATGGCATACGACGACAAGGAGTAAGCCTATGACCCGATGTATTCAACCGCCAAAAATTAGAAAAAAACGAGTCAGTGTCTTTGATCTTTACAAAGAGCAAATTATTGAGATGTTACGCTACAAAAGCAGTGTTCCTTTTATTGCCAGAGAAATTAATAAAGAGGGCAAAGTAGAGGTTAGTGCATCCGGTCTGATGGCATACATTAAACGCGAAAACTTATTGTAAACGAGGATAGCAAAACAAGCAGGTATTATCAACTATTGTAACATAAATGGCTCCTCAGCTTTTTATAGAGTTTCAAACAATGATCAAGCCGCTCTTTACCGCTTTTCTCAACGAGCAATTTGGGTTATATTCATCTCATAATATTTTACATCTTATTAAATATTATTTATTTTTAATTTATAATAAAGTTGTATTTCAATAATATTAATATAAAGTTAGTCTTAATATTAACTGTTTAATAAGTGTATTTTTTTATACAATCCTTAAAAAAGTTATCACGATACGCTATTCTCATGCTATAAATTTATTGTAATATTTTTTTTATAAATATAATATTCTAATATAAGATATTGTTAAAAAAGGGGGAATTGGTGCAAAAATCTCTTAATGTCATACTGTTATTTTCGGTAGCCTGTTGTATTGCAATAGCGCAAGATAATACCTTAGATCCAGTTATTACAACAGCAACAAGGACGGAAATCAGTGTTGATGAAGCTCCAGGGAGTGTGACTGTCATCACAAAAGATGAAATCAATACACTACCTGCAAATAATCTTAAAGACGTTCTAGGTTCCGTTGAGGGAGTGCGCGTTAAAGAGTCTAAAGGACTTATGGATTCAACTCCATTGATTGTCATTAGAGGTATTCCTAAACAATCACGTACTTTGCTGATGCTTGATGGTATTCCTTTAAATGATTCGTATTCAGGAGGTGCAAGCTTTGCATCCGCTTTAAATCCTGAAGATATTGAACAAATTGAAATTGTGCGAGGTCCTTTTTCAAGTTTATATGGTAGTAATGCTATGGGTGGAGCTATTAACTTTATAACATCCATACCAAAAGAACCGGAGTTTAAAGCCAGTGTTGGTTATGGCGATGCCTTTGATGAAGGAAAAGCCAATAAGGGTGTTAAACAAACCTATGTTTCCGGTGCAGGTGCAGTCAATGATAAACTACGTGTCAAATTATCTTACGGTGCAACACGAACCGATGGCTATCTTTCGGATGATGTCATCAGTTCAGGTACAACGGCTCCTACTGGAACGACAGGTGCTGTAAAAACTTCGACAACATCGGGTGCTACACGTTATATCTTGGGAAATAAGGGTTATAACTATTGGGAAAGCGATGATGTTAAATTTAAAGCTCAATATGATATGACCGATGCTGATCGTTTAGATGCAACCTTTATGTATCAAAATTATAAATACGGATATGACAATCCAGAAACGTATCTTAAAAATGCATCCGGACAAAGTGTTTATTTACCGAGTCAATATTCTTATTTATCGGGCATAGGAGATTTTGACCAATTTATTTATGCTCTTGGTTATTCCCATCAATTCACTATGTCTAAATTATCGCTTAATTATTCCTATCTTACGTCAGATGGCGGTTATACGACGCCCAAAACAGGAGCGTTATTAAGCGGTGGGGCAGGGGAATCAACACCCGGTACAAAAGAAAGTCATAATATTGATTTATTGTATGATATTGGACTGAATGATGCCAACACCCTTTTACTAGGCACTCAATATCGCCTCCAAGAAGCAACAAGCAAGACTTATAACATTTCTAACTGGAAAGATTTGGACAGTAAAACGAGCCTGAAAGATGACGTGGGTGGAAAAAGTAGAACTTTTGCCGTGCTGAGTGATTTAAAAAGTGATTTGACGCAAACACTCTCAAGTACTATCGGGTTTCGTTATGACTGGTGGAAAGGGTATGACGGTTATTCTAAAGATTACGTGACACCTGCCAATACCTTTGATCCACAAGATAGCTCAGCCGGTAGCTTTTCGCCCAAAGCCTCACTCGCCTGGGAAGCTATTGACGGTACAACATTCAAAACCTCCATTGGTAAAGCGTTTCATGCTCCTGACGTCTATAACCTTTATAAAAAATGGAGTTCCGGAACAACGTATTACTTCCCCAATCCAAATTTAAAGCCTGAAAAGAGTACATCGTATGATGTAGGTGTTGAACAATACGTTGTCAATAAAGGTTTGTTAAAAATTTATTGGTTTCACAATGAAATTACGGACATGATTTATTCGAAAACATCAACAGATGCGTCACTCAATAGTAACTCTAATAATCGCCGCGATACCATTAACGCAGGAAAAGCAGAAACGAAAGGATATGAAATATCCTATAAACAGCCACTTGTTAATGGCTTTGATGTAACCACTAACTGCACAAAAACCTTTAGTAAAATGCTAGAAAATGAGTCTGCTCCTGATTCTGTCGGTAAGCAATTAACGGATATCCCACGGGATATGTATAGCATCATATTAGGCTATGATGAGGGAAAATGGTTTGGTAGTTTAGGTGCCGAATATGCCTCAAAAGTTTACAATACTGATACCAATACCGATACGGTAAAAGGTGTCATTGGCTCTTACGATGCTTATACCGTGTGGAATACCAAAGTTGGTTATCGTATCACCAAAAATGTGGATGTCTCTTTATCCGTTAATAACTTATTTGACAAAGAATATTATAGCTACTATCGTGCACAAGGGATATCATGGTTTGCACGAATTGATACAAAATTCTAATGTTAAAGTTTAGCCTTTTTGTTTCTTTAGCTCTTTCGTCTATCTATGCGCAACCTTTGATTTTAAAGGATGCGCTAGATCGTGAAGTGATCATTGAAAAAGTGCCTGTAAACTCAGCTGTCTATATGACATATTATGAAGCGATTCCTGCGCTGAATGCTTGGGAAAAAGTAGTTGGTATTAATCGTTTTGCGTACAAAAATGAGTTAATGAACGCAAGTCATCTAAATCTTCAATCCATTCCATCGCCTGGAACGGGTTCTGAAGTCAATATCGAAACGATGCTTCGCTTAAAACCTGACGTTGTATTTACATGGACATATAAGCCTGATCTTGTCACGTTCATGCACGATAAAGGCTTACATGTCATTGCCTTTGATCCTAAAAAGCTTGATGATGTTTACCGTGATCTAAGGGTGCAAGGAGTTTTACTGGGTAAAAGTGATGAGGCAGAAAAAAGTATTGTCAAAACCAAAAACCTTTTTGCACTCATTGATGCGCGTTTAAAACAGGTAAAGCAACCTAAAACGATTATCTGGACATGGTCAAAGCCTACAAAAATAGCAGGTGGAGATGGTGTGATGTCCGATGTCTTGAAACGATTAGGCGTTTATCATCCAGGAGATAGTTTTGGGAGCATCAATCCTGAAATTAGTTTAGAAAAAATTGTTCGTATCAACCCTGATGTGATTATCATTTGGGGAAGTGCGAAGTATTCTGCGGAAGATTTGCTCAATGATCCACAATGGCGCACCATCAAAGCGATCAAAAACAAACAAGTTTTTAAGGCACCTGATTGGGGTTCTTGGAGTCCTAGAGTGGCGCTTTTAGCTCTTTGGAGTGCTGCTAAAATTTATCCTGAACTTTTTACTGAGCATGAAGTGACTACCTTGATGAAAAATTTTAATCAAGAAGTATTTGGAGTGCCAACACTATGAAACAGGTAGTCAAGTGGCTTTATAGTTTACCTCTTATCGTAGGGATTTTAGCACTTTATTGTGGAGGAAGTGAGATCAATCTCATGGCTGTTATGAATGAGATTGGTGCTTATATAGCAGGTGGAGAAATCAGTAGCGATACTATGATTGTTTTAGATATACGATTACCTCGTATTGTGTTAGCACTGCTTGTAGGTGCTAGTTTATCAGGATCAGGTGCTTTAATGCAGGCTGTTTTTAAAAACCCACTTGTGGATCCTTTTTTATTAGGAATTTCCTCAGGTGCCATTTTGGGATGTGCGTTGAGCATTGGGCTCTTCCCGTCTATTCCTACACAGATTTTAGCCTTTGCTGGGGCTCTTTTATGTGCTTTTGCGGTTTTATTTATTGCGCACATAGCAGGAGGCGGTAAGATAGCCCTTGTGTTATCAGGTGTGGTTTTATCGGCTTTTTTATCGGCAATGACAGGACTGATTAAATATTTTGTTGATCCTTATAAAGTGCAAACCATTGTTTTATGGCTTTTAGGTTCGCTCTCCTTGTCAAGTTGGAATGGCGTTGCTATTGTTTTCGCAGGGCTTTTAATCGGATTTTCGCCTATCTATTTTTTAAGCTGGCGTATCAATATACTCTCGCTGGATGATGTTGAAGCACAAACGTTGGGTATGTCACCTCATAAAATGCGTGCCGTGATGATTATACTGGTTTCATTTAGCTGCGCTTTGGCTGTTTCTTTGAGTGGCATTATTGGTTGGGTTGGCTTACTAACACCTCATATTGCACGTTTCATTGTAGGCCCTCAAATGCAAAAGCTGATTCCTGCATCGCTGTGCTTAGGAGGTGTTTTACTTTTAATCGCCGATACCATAGCAAGGAGCGCTACGCCGTATGATTTACCCGTAGGCGTTGTGACAGCGATTTTAGGAGCTCCATTTTTTATTCTGTTGCTAAAACGAGCTAAATCGAATTGGAGTTAACAATGTTACATGTAAAGAATCTCTGCTTTTCATATACAACGTCTAGCTCTGCTATTCAAGACATCTCTTTTGTTGCAAAAGAGGGTGAAATAACAGCGATTCTTGGCCCCAATGGTGCGGGGAAAAGCACACTTTTTCACCTGATACTTGGAACACTCAAAGCGCACAGTGGCGAGATACAAACGCAAGGAACTTCCTTAATGGGGTTATCGCTCGCCAAGAGAGCGCAACATATCTCATATGTTCCTCAAGAGTGGCATAGTCCTTTTAACTATACCACACTGGATGTCGTCTTGATGGGTTTGTCTCCTAGATTAGGTCTTTTTTCACAACCCTCAAAAGCAGATATTCAAAAAGCCCACGAAATTTTAACACTTTTGGGCATTGCCCATCTTGGCGAGCGAGGCATTGGTGAATTAAGTGGAGGGGAGCGTCAGATGGCACTTTTGGGTCGAGCTTTGATGCAAGAGACACCTATTTTACTACTGGATGAACCTACAAGCCATTTGGATTTAAAAAATCAAATGAAAATTTTATCCATATTAGAGCACCTTGCGAAAACGACCAAACTGTGTATTGTTGTCACACTTCACGATCCCAATCTTGCTTCTCAATATGCCAATCGTATTGTTGCCATCAAGAAAGGCAAGGTTTATCATAGTGGAAGTGTGCAAGAAATGATGGATAAACAACGACTAGAAGGTTTGTACGACCATCCTATTGAGCTCACAACACTCGATGGACATCCGATTATGCGTGGGAAAAAGGAGTGTTTTGGTGATTAAAGTTGAGAAGCTTTGCCATAGCTATGGTGCAAAAGAGGTACTCAAAGATATTAGCTTTGAAGTGAAAGCTGGGGAAGTTTTTGGACTTCTTGGTCCCAATGGTATGGGGAAAACCACGACAATTAAAATTTTAACTGGACTCACCCATCAAAAAAGTGGCAGTGCTCTCATTGGTGGCATGAGCGTTGTGGAGTATCCTTTAGAAGTCAAAAGACTCTTTAGAACACTAACACAAGAAAATACGCTTGATAGAGATTTGAGCGTTGAAGAAAATCTTTACATTTGGGCAATGCTTTATGGCATTCATTCGCCCTCTATAATTATCAATGAAATTTTGAACAAAATGGAACTAAGTGCTCATGCAAAAGCATTTCCTTCTAAACTTTCAGGTGGACAACAACGACGTTTAATGTTGGCACGAACGATGATGGATAACCCAAAAGTGCTTTTTTTAGATGAGCCTTCATTAGGATTAGATCCTCAAATAAGACGCGCTATGTGGGAAAATATACGAGAGATAAAAGCTAAAGGAAGCGCTATTTTGCTTACAACACACTACATCGAAGAAGCAGAACAACTGTGTGATCGTGTGGGCATTTTGTATCAAGGACGCATTATGGCTCTTGATACTCCGCTAGCTTTAATTCATGCATTAGGCGAATGGAGCTGTGTTTGGTTTGATGAAATGGGTAAAGAATCAATCAATCATGTTTTTTCTCAACAAGAAGCTCAAATGATCGCACAACGCCAAAAAGGAGAAGTCATCGTTCGTAAAACAACGCTTGAAGATGTCTTTTTACATTTAACAGGTAGGGCAATTGCATGAATATAACAGGCTGGTATGCTCTTTACTTAAGAGAAATGTGGATTTTTAAAAAAAGGTTATTTAAACTAAGTTATGTGCTATCGTCCATGGTTACCCCCATTATTTACCTTTTGACATTTGGGTTGGGGCTTGGCAAAGGTATGGGATATGAGGGTTATTTGGCTTTTTTACTGCCTGGGCTTGTCATGATGAGCGGGATGAATAACGCCTATACATGGGTATGTAGCTCTATCAACATTGGAAGATTGCTGCATAAAAGCTTTCAAATGCATCTAATGGCGCCCATTACCTCAAAAGCTATTTTAATCGCACATCTTTTTTCAGGTATCACCAAAGGTGCTTTTGGCATGTTTCTTATCCTTGTCGTTGGTGTGTTTTTTATTCATGAGTCGCTGTTTTATACTCCATTCTGGATAGCAATGTTTTTGAATCTCACGCTTTTTAGTGCTTTAGGTATTATCGTCGGTATTATCGTTAAATCACATGAAGAGACGGCTACATGGAGCAATTTTATTATGACACCTATGGCTTTTTTTTCAGGAACATTTTTCCCTATTGAGCATTATCCAACATTTATTAAATGGATTATCTACGCAACACCGCTTACCCATGCCAATATTCTTGCGAGAAAAACACTTTGGGATGAACAAGCGTGGATTTCATGTGCCATTTTACTGTGCTATACCATTGTGTTGATTGCCATCGCCAATCATCGTATTAAAACGTATTCAGAATAAGGACAACAAATGAAAGTAGCTGCAATTCTTTGGAGTAACCAAGCAAAAAGTTGGCAGAATGTTGCCCTAAAAGAAGGAATTGAACTTTATACATTGACACTAAAACAGTGTAAAAGTGATCCCGAAGAAGCCATGAAAATTTGGCAAGATATGGTAAGCCAAAGTGATGTTGCACTGATTTACCATAATGGTGGCGAGTATGATGAGCGTATGGAAAAAGTAACAAAACAATACGCCATCCCAACGATATTTCTCTCTTCTGATCCGATGATTTGGACAAAAAGCAGCCTTGAACCACGCATTGCCGCTGAGTGTTATCGCTACCTTATGTTAGGGGGAGAAGAGAATGCTGTCTCTTTATGCGGTTATCTTAAAGCCACTATTCTAAGCGAAAAAATTGAGATAGTACCACCTAAAGAGAGTGCTTGGGAGTTTGGTTGGCATCCAAAACTGGGTATGTTTACGGATAAAGAGCTTTTTTGGGAAGCATTGTACGCACGAGGTTTTAGCTCATATGTGGGTATTTTGATGAGCAGAAGCAATGTGTTGGCAAACAATACCGCCGTTGAAGAAGCACTCATTGAAATGTTCGAATCAAAAGGCATAGGCGTTGCCGCTGTTGCTTACTATCCCATGAAAGATGAAGCACTTGGTAATTTAGATGGTGTTGAAATTATCAAGCACTATTTTATGCATGAACAAACCGTTCTTATTGACGCACTTATTAAACTTTCAAGCTTTCTTTTATCCAATAAACGAGGCGATGCAAAAAAAGGAATGCTAAGTCCTTCCGATAATTTATTGTCAACACTCAATATCCCTATTATTAGCCCAGTTATCAGCTACTATAAAAGTGAAGCTGAATGGCTTGAAAATCCTGAAGGCTTAGGTTCGCAAGTTGCATTTAGTATTGCATTACCTGAACTAGAAGGAGGCATTGAACCCTTAATCATTGGCGCAAACGATGAGTCTTTTCAAGGGAATGAACGAGGTTATAAACCTATTCATGATCGTATCGAAAAATTCTCTGAGAGGGTTATTCGTTGGCTAAAATTAAGAAAAAAACCAAATCATGAGAAAAAAGTTGCTTTTATACTTAACAATAACCCCTGTGTTGGCGCAGAAAGCTCTGTAGGTGGTGGCGCACATTTAGATACACTTGAATCCATAGCATCTGTCTTAAAACAGATGAAAGCAGAAGGGTATAACGTACGTGTCCCTGAAAATGGAAAAGCGATTATTGATGAAATATTAGAGAAAAAAGCACTGAGTGAGTTTCGATTTACCTCCGTTGAAGAGATTGTGAAGTGTGGTGGCGCACTTGATTTATTGGAGTGTGACACCTATAAACAGTGGTTTAACCTGCTTCCAGAACATACTAAAGAGCGCATCATTGAGTCATGGGGCAATCCTCCAGGTGAGAAAACCAATGGTATCCCTCCTGCAATGATTTACAATGGTAAGATTATTATTAGCGCACTTGATTTTGGTAATGCTGTGATTTTAGTGCAACCAAAACGAGGATGTGCTGGACCTAGATGCGATGGTGAAGTCTGTTTAATTCTGCATGATCCAACCGTCCCACCACCCCACCAATACTTAGCAACCTACCAATGGCTTGAAAAAGTTTATCAAGCCGATGTTTTAGTGCATGTGGGAACGCATGGAAATGCTGAGTTTTTACCAGGAAAATCGACTGGTATGAGCAGTGGTTGTTATAGCGATATTACCGTTGGCAATATGCCTCATCTCTACATTTACAATGCAGATAATCCAGCGGAGGGCGTTATCGCAAAACGAAGAAGCTATGCCGTAACGGTCAATCACATGCAAGCGGTCATGGAAGGGGCTGGTCTTTATGGTGATTTGTTAGAGCTTCAAAAACTGATTGAAGAGTATGAGCGTTTTGAAAAAAGCGAACCTGCTAAAGCGCATACATTGCAACATGTGATCATGTCGCATAAAGGCATTACACAACTCCTTGGTGATACTGAAAAAATAACGCACACCAATTTTCATTCAAAACTTAAAAAAATTCATGGTAAATTGGATGAACTCAGTGGTAGCTACATACCACGGGGGATGCATGTTTTTGGTGAAAACCCACAGGGAGAACAACGCTCTGCAATTTTACATGCCATGATGCGATGGGATTTGCATGAAAAAAGCCTCAAAGGGCTTATTGCACAACAAAAAGGTATTGATACCAAAACCTGTGAACTTGCATCGTTAAATGCCATTGATGCTATAGCCAAAGATGCCATCTATGCTTGGAATCAGAACCAAGTTCCGCTGCAAGAAAGTTTAGCGTTTGATGATGCGTGTATCCCCCTTTTAAAAGAACTCGAAGAAGAGTTGCAACACCTCTCAGACAGTCTTGATGAAAGCGATGAAATAGGCTCATTGCTCAATGGTTTTAACGGTGGATTTATAGCCCCAGGACCAAGTGGACTTATTACTCGAGGTAAAACGGATATTTTACCAACAGGCAGAAATCTTTACAGTATAGACCCTTACGCCTGTCCTAGTAGAGGAGCTTGGGAAATAGGAAAATTGCTAGCACAAGGCGTTATCAAGAAGTTTCAAGAAGAGAGTGAAGGACGTTACCCTAAAAACGTTGCGTTTCATTGGCAAAGTACAGATCTTATGTGGACAAACGGTGAAATGTACGCTCAACTGCTCTATCTCATAGGATGTGAACCCATTTGGGATCAATCAGGTAGAGTCAAGAAATTTCGTATTATGAGTCTTGAAGAGCTAAATCGTCCAAGAATTGACTTGACGGTACGTGTTTCTGGTATCACTCGCGATAATTTCCCCAATACCATTGAGCTTTTAGATGAAGCCATCGCCAGCGTTGCTGCTTTGGACGAACCTGAGCATCTTAACTTTATCAAAGCCAATACTCGTCTTAAGGAAGAGCAAGGATTATCATTTCATAGCGCATCAGCACGTATTTTCTGCTCCGCACCTGGAACGTATCAAGCAGGCACTAACCTTGCTATTTATGCTTCTGCATGGAAAGATGAAAAAGATTTGAGCGATATTTATCTTTTTTGGAATAGTTACGCGTATGGCAAAAATCGTTTTGGTGAAAGGGAGCTTGAATCTTTCAAAGGAAGCCTCAAAAATGTTGAAGCAACGTTTAACAAAACAGCCAGTGATGAGTATGATTTAACAGGGTGTTGTTGCTATTTTGGAACCCATGGTGGGCTTATCAATGCGGCTAAAACATTACGTGATGGAGAAGAAGTAAAAAACTACTATGGCGATACCAGAGAGCAGGGACGTGTAGGCATACGAACCCTTGCAGAAGAGATGCGACGTGTTACTCGTTCTAAGCTTCTTAATCCAAAATGGATTGAGGGTATGCAAGAACACGGCTACAAAGGTGCTTCTGAAATTAGCAAACGAGTAGGGCGTGTTTATGGATGGCAAGCAACCAGTAAAGAGGTTGATGGTGGCATCTTTGATGATATTGCACGATCATTTTTAATGGATGAACATAATAAAGATTTTTTTGAAAAGAACAATCCTTACGCACTTGAAGAGATTGGCAGACGTCTTTTAGAGGCAGAAGCCAGAGGGCTTTGGAAACCGTCTCCTGATGTTGGAGAAGAGCTCAAAGAGCGTTACCTTGAGGTTGAAGGATGGCTTGAAGAGCGTATGGGGGAAGGTGAAACACAAGGTGGAAAGATCGATATGATGAGTGTTGAAGATGTCAAAGGGTGGAAAGAAAAAATGAAAAAGGTTTTAGGATGAGTGGCGTATTTCCATTTAGTGCCATTGTAGGACAAAATGAACTTAAACTGGCATTGATGCTAAATGTTATTGATCCATTGATTGGCGGTGTTTTAATCATGGGAGAAAAAGGAACGGCTAAATCAACAGCTGTAAGAGCTCTTGCAGATTTACTGCCTTCGTATGAAGCAAAAGCCTGTCCTAGCAGCTGTGATCCAAAACACAAACACGATTGGTGTACGCTCTGCCAAGAGGGGCAAATTGAGGGTATTGAATCACGAAAAATGAAAGTTGTTGAACTACCATTAGGGGCTACAGAAGACAGACTTTTAGGAAGCCTTGATATTAAACGAGCCATTCAAAGCGGTGAGAAGCACTTTGAGCCAGGTATTTTAGCGTATGCCAATCGCAATTTTCTCTATGTTGATGAAGTTAATCTTTTGGAAGATCACTTGGTTGACCTTCTTTTAGATACTGCGGCTATGGGGGTTGCTACTATTGAGCGTGAAGGTGTGAGCTTTAAGCATCCTTCACGTTTTGTTTTGGTTGGATCTATGAATCCTGAAGAGGGAGAGCTTAGGCCACAACTGTTAGATCGATTTGGATTTTGCGTGGATGTTAAAGCGCTTCATGAACCTAAAGATAGGCTTGCTGTCTTAACCCGTAGACTCTCATTTGATACGGATCATCACGCATTTATCGACTCTTTTAAAGAGCAACAACAGGCATTGACAAAAAAGTTGATGGATGCAAAAGAGAAGCTTTTACATGTAACGCTTTCAGAGGATGTTTTGTATTACATCGTTTCTATTTGCGCAAATTTGGGCATTGATGGTCATCGAGGTGATATAACGCTCAGTCGAGCCGCAAAAGCTTTGTGTGCTTTTGAAGGAAGAGACGAAGTCACCAAAGAAGACGTGCAAACCATAGCATCTTTTGTTCTTTTACATCGTCAAAAAAGGCTTCCATTCGAAAATAGCAATGATGCAGATGTCAAATTACAAAAAGTTTTAAAGCAACTTTGATGAAATTATTTGGCTTGGATGATGCCCATCTTGCACTGATGCTTTGCGCCATTGAGCCAAAGCTCTCGGGTGCTTTGTTGGTGGGGCAGAGCGGTGTTGGGAAATCATCATTATTAGCACAACTTACACAATGGTATGATAAAAAAGTTATCAAAATTCCTTTGGGCGTAGAAGAGGAGCATCTTGTAGGTTCTGTCTGTTTTGAAGAGATGGTACAAGGAAGAGAAAAAAGCAAAGAAGGTTTGCTCACAAAAGCCAATGGAGGTATGGTGATTAGCGAAAACTGTACGTTACAGCCTGAGCATATTTTGCACCATCTTTTTAATGCAAAGCATCCCTTTTCGCTTATCTGTACGCATCATCTGGATAATCCTCCACTCAGTGATCATCTGTTAGATCGTTTGGATTTATGCGTTGAAGTAACGACGCAAAAAAGCGCTCTTACACGCCAAAAGATCGTGCAAAACAGTTTTACATGTAAAGAAGATACCTTGATGTCTCTGCATCAACAAAGTATGCAAAATGCACGAAAAACATTACATGTAATCTCTTACAATGATGCCATGTTAGCCCTATGTACGCAGCTCGCATCAGAATGCAATACCCATGGGCACAGAGCTGAGAGAGCGCTTTTTTTAGCAGCGCGTGCATATGCCGCATTAATGGGTGAGACAACCTTGGAAGAATCGCATATACGCAAAGTTGCGCCTTTATGTCTCATTCATCGCCAAAAAGAACTTCCACCCCCACCTCAAGAAACAGAATCTGAACACAATGATTCCAATGAGGCAACCTTTGAACACGATGAGACCTCTTCTCAAACACAAGACGCAACTTCATCTTCAATGCCAAAAGAGAGCGATGCTTCTTCGTCATCTTCTCAAGAAGGAAGCGGTAAAGAAGAGATTATTCGCGCACAAGAACCTTTAAAACTAAAACCATTTTGGCTTACAAAAGACCAAAAAGTTCGCAAAGGACTAGGGCTAAGAACAGCTACAAAAACAAGTCTTAAGCGAGGGCGAACGATTCGAACACTCTTTAAAGAAGGCGATGATATTTCCTTAGCGAGTACCATTCGTGCCGCCGCACCTTGGCAGAGAGTTCGAGGCCGAAAAGAGGGCGAATGCATCATGATTGAAGAAAGCGATATTCAAATCAAACAGCGAGAAGCCAAAAGTTCTTATACGGTCATTATGCTTGTAGATGCTTCAGGTTCTATGGGGGCAAAGGCACGCATTAAACAAGCAAAAGAGGCATGTTTAGGTATTTTAAAAGATGCTTACACTAAAAGAGAAGAGGTTGCTGTGATTGCTTTTAAGGGTAATGAGGCCAAACTTGTTGTTCCTCCAACCAGAGCAAAATCCCTTGTCAAAGAACAACTTGATGCTATACCCGTAGGTGGCAAAACACCTCTTTCAGCGGCATTAAGTGAACTGTACATGTTGAGTCAAAATATCACAAAAAAAGATCCACAAAGACGTATTTTAGCGGTTATTTTAAGTGATGCAAAAGCCAATGTTAGCAGTGATGCAACTTATAAGCCTTGGGAAGAAGTCACGCAATGGGCAACACTTCTTGCTTCAAAACCAGCACTCTCGACTATCGTAGTTGACACAGAAACCAAAGGACTGATCTCTTTTGGAAAAGCAAAAGAGTTAGCTTTGCTGCTTAATGCACAGTACTACGATTTAGAAGAGTTGGGAGAGCAGGGTGTTAGCGGAATTTTTAATTAAAAGGATTTGATGCAATGGAATGGATAAAACTTTACACAGACTATGCTATTTTTGGAGTATTGGGGCTGATGAGCCTTGTTTCTTTAGCACTGAGTATTGAGCGCATGCTCTATTTTAGGTCACTCAATGTTGAACAGTATGACAATAAACATCTTCTAGAAAATGATTTGACGCAAAATTTAACGGTTCTCTCCACCATTGGCTCAAATGCCCCTTACGTAGGTCTTTTAGGTACCGTTATAGGCATCATGGTGACCTTTTACGATATGGGGCAACATGGAAAACTTGACAATACAGCCATTTTAGTGGGACTTTCTTTTGCTCTTAAAGCAACAGCATTGGGTCTTTTGGTTGCTATACCAACGCTTATGTTTTACAGCTCATTCGTACGAAAAGTTGACACCCATATGAATCTTTGGAAATCAAAATATGAAGCTTAAACGCTTTGATAATATGAATGTTGTTCCGTTCATTGATGTGATGTTGGTTCTTTTAGCCATGGTCTTGATGGTCTCAACCTTTATCAATCAAAATCAAATGCAAATAGAGCTTCCACAAGCTTCTTCAGAGCAAAAGCTTTCAAAAGAAGAGGGTAGTACCATTAGTGTAACGGCAAATAATGAGATTATTATTGACAAAAAAACAATGAGTCTTGAAGAAGCAAAAGCCTATCTTATAGCTCTGCCTCTTACGACACCGATACAGTTTCATTCCGATAAGCATTCATACTTTGGTATCTTTGTTCAATTAACCGATGTTTTAAAAACACACGGACACGAAAATATTCATATTGTTACTGAAAATGAAAAATAAAAGACGAGTTTGGATAGGTTTTAGCATCTCTTTGCTCGTGCACGGGGTAATAATTGGAAGCTTTTGTTTCTTCCCATTGCAATCAAATTCTAAGTTAGAACAAATGCACGCCAAAAGTATTGCTCTTTCATTAGCCATGTTTCAAAAGGCAAAAACGGTATCTCCGACAGTAGATGTCAAAGAAGCTGTTCCCGAGCAAAAAATCGAAGTGACGCAAAAACCTTCTCATCCTAACAAAGAAAAAAAAATAGTTTCAAAAGAGCTACCAAAAATGGGACCTACTACCTCTCGAGAGGAATTTTTTGAAGAAAAAAACGATACTTCAAAGGCGCAAAGCTCTCCACAGCCTTTGGTATCAGAAAAAGTTAACGATACCTTTCTAGCCGATATTCAAGCCATCATTGAAAAAAATAAAACTTATCCCAAGTGGGCGCGAAAACATAAAATTGAAGGCACTGTTATATTAGAATTTGAAATAAACCATAATGGAGCAATGTTGTGGAGCAAAGTTATTACCAGTTCCGGAAGTACGGCTTTAGATGAACATGCTTTATCGGTACTAGAAAAAGCTTCACTATCTTTTCCAAAACCTTCGCATATACAGGTCATCAAGTTGCCAATGGTCTATCGGTTGATCCTTTAATTCAAATATTAACGTCCAAGTCGTTACTGTAAGAAAAAATGCTTTACATGTAAAACACTTTTGCGATTTTTCGACTTCTGTGCTATACTACGCCTTACATATTTTCTTAAAGGAGACTCAGATGGAAACATTTATCACCCATCACACCATACACCAACCTCAGAGCATTGCGCAATTTTCTAACGCATCACTCGTCGTCGTCCTCCTCCTGAAGCTCCGTTAATACTTCATTCTTAACCCCTTTTTTTTAACTGTTGATTTTTAAATTGGCTTTTTAGCCCTGAGGATACCTCTACCTAATTAGCACAATTTTTATTATTTGCGTTCTTGCAAAATAGCAAGAACTTCTGACACGTCTTTGAAGCAAAGCTTCCAAGACTACGTTAACACTGGGTTCTCTTCGGCAGAGTGCCCACGCACCTTTGGTGCTTTTCCTTCTTGCAAAACATGTTTTACAAGAAGCCTGTTTTCATTGTTGTTTTTCTTGTCCTAATACAAGATTTTTCTGCCTGATTTAGGCATGTATGAGCCTATAAGCTCATTTGAACACTTAAGGATATTTCTATGCAAACTGAACAAACATTTAAAAAATACAAACCGTACCCGTTGGTACATTTAGCACACCGCGAGTGGGCAAGTAACGTTATTACCAGAGCGCCTATTTGGGTTAGTACGGATTTAAGAGATGGCAACCAAGCCTTGGTAGAGCCGATGAATGCGACCAAAAAATTGGCGTATTTTCAAAAATTAGTGGAGATGGGATTTAAAGAGATCGAGATCGCGTATCCGAGTGCGTCGCAAACCGATTTTGACTTTTGCAGGACGTTGATCGAGCAAAACTTGATCCCTGAGGATGTGAGGGTTGCGGTTTTGATGCCCTCCATCGAAAAACACATCAAAAGAACCTTTGAAGCGATGAAGGGAGCTAAAAAAGTAACGATGCACCTTTATAATCCAACCGCGGATAATCAGCGCAAAATTGTCTTTGACAAAAGCAAAGCGGAGATCATCGCTTTAGCGGTTGAGGGCACACGCATCATCAAAGAAGAGGCGGCAAACTTTAAAGGCGATGTGATGTTTCAATATTCACCTGAGAGCTTTTCCCAAACGGAGCTTGAATTTGCGCGCGATGTGGTGAATGCGGTTATCAGCGAGTGGATGCCAACCAAAAACGCGCCGATGGTCATCAACTTGCCGAATACCTTGGAAGCCTGCACGCCCAACATTTATGCTGATAGAATCGAGTGGATGAGCAAACAGATGTTAGAACGTGACGCCATCATTTTAAGCGTTCACCCACACAATGACAGAGGGTGTGCGGTAGCCAGTGCCGAAATGGCGATCTTGGCAGGGGCGCAAAGGGTTGAGGGAACGCTTTTGGGCAATGGCGAAAGGGCAGGTAACGTTGACTTGGTCACGTTGGCGTTCAATCTTTATTCACAAGGGATCGATCCGATGTTGGACATCTATAACATCGATACGATTTTGCAGGAGATCATCACTTTGACGCACAGTAGCATTCCTCCCCGTCACCCTTACGTTGGTTCCATGATCTACACGGCTTTTTCGGGCACGCATCAGGACGCAATAAAGAAAGGCATGGAGTATCAGAAGGTGGTGTTAGATGGCTATTGGCACGTCCCGTACCTTGTGATCGACCCCAAGGATATCAAGCGCGATTACCGCGATGTGGTGCGCATTAACTCGCAGTCGGGCAAAGGGGGCGTGGCGTATGTGCTGAAGGAGTTTTACGGCATTGAGACGACCAAAAACATGCAAGTAGAAATTGCGTTGGAAGTGCAAAAATTGTGCGATGAGAAGGGGATTGAGGTGAATGCGGAGGAGATTTTTAAAGTTTTTAGGCAAATGTGCAAGCTTTAGAGCGTTACATGTAAAAGGAAAAACGATGAGCGGACACTGGAAAGCAGATGACTATGCTGCACATTCAAAAGGACAAGCGGTTTGGGCAAAAGAGTTGATCGAGGCAATCGGTCTTAAAGGCGATGAATCCATTTTGGATATCGGGTGTGGCGATGGAAAGATTACAAACATGCTCAGCCAACTCACGAACGGCGAAGTGGTCGGTGTCGACTTTAGTCCTGAGATGATCGCTTATGCCAAAGAGACATTTTCGAAGCCTCATTTTAGGCAAATGGACGCACAAGCTTTGAGCTTTAACGAGCGTTTTGACGTGGTGTTCTCTAATGCCGCGTTGCACTGGGCAAAAGATCACGACGCTATTGTGCAGGGTATCTTTAACGCTCTAAAACCAAAGGGTAGGGCGATCTTGCAGATGGGAGGAGCTGGCAATGGTGAAAAAGTGTTTGAAGCTTTGCATCAGATCCTCCCAGCATATGCGGCGTATTTTGAAGGATTTGAGTCGCCCTATACGTTTCACTCAGACAAAACCTATGAAAGTTTGCTTAGTAAGAAAGGCTTTAGTGCGTACCAGGCGCGATTGATCCCTAAAGAGATGGTGCATGAAAACCTCCAAGCCTTTCGCGGTTGGCTTGAGACAACGTGGTTTCCCTTTATCGACCGTATTCCACGTGAGAAAAAAACAACGTTTATTGAAGCGTGGATTGAGGCGTATGTGGCGCTGTGCCCGCTTGATGAAAAGGGATGTGTGCACATTGGTATGATGCGCCTTCAAGTGGAAATGTGCAAGTAAAAAGTTTACATGTAACAGTTAATGACACAAGGATAAAACCATGATCACCAGTGAAAGTCAAGAAGAACAGTATCGTACACATTTTACGAATGGCACGTATGAAGCGTATGCCGATACGACGAAAAATAAAGGTGGCATGGAGCAAGGCTTCAGACCGCACGAACTCTTGGAAGCGGCGTTGGCGTGTTGTATGAATATGTCTTTGCGTATGCATGCCCAAAAGCTTTGCATTCCACTGACGCAGGTTCGCGTGCATGTCTCTCTCAATCGAGAAAATCCCGCACTGCCAACATTTGAGTACGACGTTACTTTTGATGAAACTCTAAGCGATGATGATCGGAAAACATTGCTGGAAATATTGGCGCAAAGCTCGGTGCGATCAACCTTGTCAAAGCCGTTTACGTTTGAGCAAAAGGCATGTGAAACGTTTACATGTAACTTTGTTTGATGCATATCAAAGCGAAAAAAAGTCGATTGTATTAGAATGCATGCCGAAAATGAAGGAGCGAATGATGGTAAAAGTGCTTTCGGTACACGTCGGACGTGCCAAAACGTACGGGGATGCGAATGCAAAAGATTTTTTGGAAAGAGAGTGGCGCACGGCTTCGTTTAAAGAGGTCGTCAAAAGACCTTTACATGTAGGATTTGAAGGGTTCGAAGACGATGAGGTCGCCGATAGGGCGCATCACGGCGGTATCGATAAAGCCGTATTTGCCAACAGTTACGAAAACTACGCGCATTGGGCGGCGTTTTTGGGATTGGAGCGTTTACCTTTCGGCGCGTTGTCGGAAAATCTGACGATCGTAGGCTTGCATGAATCCAACGTGATGCTCGGCGATATTCACGAAATCGGTTCGGCTATCCTTCAAGTCACGCAACCGCGCAAGCCGTGTTGGAAAATTTCGCGACGGTGGAATCACACGGAATTGACGAATAAAATTTTTACCGACGGTTTGAGCGGATGGTACTACCGCGTGTTGAAAGAGGGCATTATCGGTACGGGAGATACGGTGCGTACCGCGAGTCACGAAATATGTCGCATCAGCATTTTGGAAGCCAATCACGCTTTCAAAGAGCCGGAACACTCCACCAAGACGTTGGAGCGTATTTTAACGCTTCCCTCGATCGCGCAATCGTACCGCGACAGTATCGTAAGACGTTTAGAAGGGACGAGCGATTTAGCTTACATGCAAACGCTCTAACAAGACGATGAAGCGTGTGGTACAATAGCGACATTGTTTCAAGGAGCGTTAAAATGATCGGTTTGGAATTTCTCATAACGTCGTTTATTGTCGTGTTGATTCCCGGAACGGGCGTGATTTTTACGATTTCGACGGCACTAGCTCAAGGGCGAGTCGCCGGAATATTCGCGGCACTCGGATGTACGCTTGGCATCGTTCCGCATCTTTTAGCGACGATTTTTGGGCTTGCCGCCATTATGCATACGAGCGCGCTTGCGTTTGAAGCGTTAAAAATAGCGGGAGTGTTGTACCTCTTTTACCTTGCGATTCTTACGTGGAAAGATCAAAGCGGTTTTGAAACGCCGATGCATGCGGTGCGTACGAATGCTTTTTCCTTGGTAGCAAAAGCATTTTTACTCAATATCCTCAATCCCAAATTAACGATTTTCTTTTTAGCCTTTTTACCGCAATTTATCCGTGCCGATAGCACGTCGCCTCTAGGCGATATGATCGTACTTAGCCTCGTTTTTATGCTGATGACGTTTGTCGTATTCGTTCTCTACGGCTTTTTAGCGCACGGTTTTCGCCAAAACGTCCTTGCGTCGCGTCGGGTACAGTCGTGGCTTAAAAAAGGATTTGCACTCACGTTTGCGGGACTTGGCATAGAGCTTGCCTCTTCAACGCAAAAGTAATATTACGGATTGAGTGCGTCTTTGAACTGGTCGCGGATGGTTAAGAATTCGTCTTTTGCGGCTAGGAAAATATCCACCAAGTACGGATCGAAATGCGCACCTCTTTCTTTTTCAAAGAAAGCGAAAACGTCGGCGTCTTCCCATGCCTTTTTATAACAACGATCGTGACTCAGCGCATCGAAAACATCGGCGATCGCAACGATTCGGGCGTAGAGGTGAATCGCTTCGTTGCGAAGTCCTAAAGGATAGCCCGTGCCGTTATACTTCTCGTGATGTTCTTTCGCGATAATCGCCGAAGCTTGTAAGATAGGACGCGTAGAGTGTTGTAAAACGGCATATCCGAGCATGGCATGCGTTTTCATAATTTCCCATTCTTCGTCCGTGAGTTTTCCGGGTTTATGTAAAATCGCATCGGGAATACCGACTTTGCCGATGTCGTGCATAGGAGAAGCCATTGCGATTTTGTTCGCTTCTTTGGCGTCTAGTCCGTATTTGAGAGCCAAAAGACGTGAATATTCGGCAACACGACGAACGTGGTTACCCGTCTCTTGACTTCGGCTTTCCGCAATTTCACCCATATGGTAGATGATCTCTTGTTGCGTCGATTCGATCTCTTCGTGCAGTGTGATAATTTCGCTAATATCGTTACGAACGGACATAAATTCGGTAATCTTCCCTTGCTTATCTTTGATCGGTACGACCGTCGCTTTGACCCAATAAATGGAGCCGTTTTTGCGTTTGTTTTTTAAAACGCCTCTCCAAATTTTACCCGATTGGATCGTCTCCCATAGCTGCTTGACGACAAGCGGATCGATGTCGTCTGCGTACATGGCACTAAAACTCTGCTCGATGACCTCTTCTGCGGTATAGCCGGAGAGTTCGCAAAAGCGTTTATTGACGAATAAAATTTTCCCTTCGAGGTCGACGCGCGTGAGGCTATTGCTTTCGTTGATGACGGTTTCGTATTGTTTGGAAAGGTGAAACGCTTCGTCAAGATCGGAGTCGGAGCGTTGGAGTGCACGGCTTAGGCTCTCTTTCACAAGGTGCAGTTGGGTAACGTCGTTGCGAATGGCGATGATTTCGTCGATCTGTCCTTGACGCGTGACGATAGGATAAACAAAGGCATGCACCCAATACGCGGAGCCGTCTTTTTTACGATTTTTCAAAACGCCTTTCCACATGTTACCGCTTAAGATTGTTTTCCAAAGGTCCTGAAAGAGCGATTCGGGCGTGTCGGGATGCCGAACGATGCGATGCGATTTCCCGATAAGTTCGTCGGCACGATAGCCCGAAATATCGCAAAACTGCTCGTTCACGTACGTAATGATACCGTGCGGATCCGTTTTGGAGACGATCATGCTTTTATCGATGACGTTTTTGTACTCTTGAAGCAAACGACCTTCTCGTTGTTGTGCGCTTTGAATGCGTTGTCGATCGAGCCAAAAGTCGATTCGATCCCAAAGTATTTCGCCTAAAAGCGGTTTGACGAAAAATTCGTTGGCACCGTTTTTGAGCAAAGTGTGGAGTAAGGACGAATCGTACGTTTGCGTCACGATCAAAATCGGCGTTTTCGGCTCGGCGTAGGCGGCGCGCACGTGACGTAAATGCTCCATACTCGCGGCATCGTGAAGGTCAAGTTCAAGAAGTATCAGATCGATCGGTGGGAAAGAGAGTGCTTCTTCGATTGTTTGCGCGACGAAAAGGCGATAATTTCTTACATGTAAGAGTGTACGGATCTCTTGAGCGGTCGCTTCAGAGTCGCCGATAAAAAGAATACGCCCAAGAAGCTCTTTTTCAAAAGAGTGAACGAGCGTGTCGATTCTTTGAGCGATGTAAGCGATCGGCTCGGACTTGGAAAGCAACGCTAAAACGCCGTAGCGATGCCATGCAAACGCTTGATGTTGATCGTGATCGATCGAATAGACGATCATTTTGAGTTTTGGATCGAGGATCGAGAGATTTTGTAAAATCATCTCGCCTTCGCCGTCGCGTAAGTGAAGATCGAGCACGATAAAGTCGAATGTTTGGACGCTGAGCAGTTCGACGGCTCGGTAGAGTGTTTTAGCAAGCGTCACGCGATAGTTTAAAGCACAAAGGGTTTTGTGAAGGACGTTTGAAAATACGATCGAGCTTTCAAGAATCAGTATGGATGTTGTGCAACTCTCTTGCGTATTTTTCGTCATCGTCCATCTCTTTTATGTGAGAAATCGTTTTTAAAGGCTCTTTACGACTCGGTTTTTTCAACATACCGCACGTTTTTTAGCACGGACGTTTTGTCGGAAGTTTATTATACAAAATCACGATCAATTTTGAAACCCTTTGAGCTCAAAATCATTCAAGCGAAGCATACGAGCAGGGTTTGTGAAAAAAATACCCTTGAAAAGAGCGGCAACCTAAGTTCTTCAATACTTGGTATTGTGCCTGCGTTTCGATTCCCTCCGCGACGATTGAAAGATTGAAACGTTTGCCTAAGGTTAAAATCGTCTCGATAATCGTTTGGTCGACGGGGCTTGAAAGCATTCTTCGAACAAAACTTTGATCGATTTTGAGTTCGTCGACTTTGAGTCGTCTTAAATACGAAAGAGACGAAAATCCCGTACCGAAATCGTCGATGGAAAGAAAGATGCCCAGACGTTTAAGCTCAAAGATTTTTCGAAGGGCTTTTTTTGCGTCTTGAATCAAAAGACTCTCCGTCAGTTCAAAGCAGATTTTACGAGGATCGCAAGCGATGCGTTTGAGTAAAGCGTACACCGTGGGGAGAAAACTCTCATGCTCGAATTGCTTCGTGCTGATATTGACGGACAGTCGCCACAGGCGCTTACAAGGATCGTTTTCCCACGCTTTGAGCCGTCGCATCGCCTGCTCTAAAATCCAATCTCCCAAAGGAACGATCAGTCCGCTCTCTTCGGCAAGAGGGATAAAACGGCTCGGGGCAATGATGCCGACATGCGGATGATGCCATCGAACCAAGGCTTCCGCACCGTAAACGTACGGCGTATTTTCACATGTCAGCGTTGTTTGCGTTTGGTAAAAAAGTTCCATCTGGTCGTTTTCAACGGCAAAAAGCAGTTGATCCAAAAAAACGGCTTTGCTCTCTAAGTGCGCTTGAAAGTCGCTTTGAAAAAAGCGAATCGTATTTTTTCCTTCCTCTTTGGCGCGAAAGAGCGCGCTATCGGCATACTGAAAGAGATGCTCGGCGGAATACGATCGGTTTTTAAAGACGATAATCCCGATACTCGCACTGAGCCGAAAGCGTTTATCCTCAAAGGTTAGGGAAGAAGATACGGCATAGGACATTTTTTGCGCTAAAAAAAGTGCGGCGTCTTTGGCTTGCGATTCGTCGTAAAAAGGCGTTTGGTACAACACGCTAAATTCATCGCCGCCCGAGCGGTAAAGACGTCCTTGCGTGCCCACAAGGTCTTTGAAGCGCGATGCGAGCTCGATTAAAATACGATCGCCCGTTACGTGTCCTTGCGTATGATTGATCGTTCGGAAACGGTCTAAATCCATAATCAGCAAAGCTTGATACTGCTCCTCTTCGGGTGCGCTTTCAATACGTGCTAAAGCTTCGTGCAAAGCAAAACGATCGGCTAAATGCGTTAAAGGGTCAATACGATACATCAGACGCTTCTCTTTTCCTAACGTAGTGTTTGAGTGCATGGAAGGAAGTAACATGTAAAGAGATATCTTTACATGTCATCTCCAAATCATCTTCGAAAGCTTATTGAAACTGCCCTAGCTTGGAATTGAGATTTTCCGCTAACTTGGAGAGATGATCCGCCGCAGAGGCGATCTCTTCGACGCTTCTGGCATTCTCACTCGTAATCGCATTGATATTGGTGACAAGATCAACGATCTTATCGGTATCTTTAGCGATCTTATGGGAGTTATCGGCACTCACGCTTACCGATGCGACGCTTTCGTTCATCACCGAAG
>DFZK01000002.1 GCA_002382085.1 Sulfurospirillum sp. UBA4058
AAAGCGCTATCATCATCGTGCTAGCTTCATTTTTTTCGACAGATGCCTCTTTCGACTCTCGTAAAGCATCTTCTTGGACATCATCCATATGCTCGTCCGTCGTCTTAGTCAATGTTTGCGGAACTTCGGCGGTAGCCGCGATCAACTGTTTGATCTCTTCTTTTTTACCTTCACGCGAAAGCGTAAAAACTTTAGCGACGATCTCCGTATATTTTTTAAAATACTCTTTTTCTTTTTCGTAATAGCCTCGATCTTTTGTATCGGATATAAGGCGTTCGTAATCGTGGTTGGCTTTTTCGAAATCGCGTTGATACTCGTTAAATTTTTCTTCTAACGCTTTTTTGGTTTTATGATCGTCGCTTTCGATATGTTGTAAAGCAACGATTCGCATACGATACATCGCTTGTTGCAAATCTCCGATCAATAAGACACTCGGTAGTGAATTAACGTTACATGTATTGGTTTTGGTATAGACGTGTTCCATTTTTATCATTCCGATGCTAAAAACGGCGATAATTCCTAAGATTGCGATGAAAAGCATTGTTATTAACTGTTTCCCGATACTCATAAATTAACCACTCCTTTAAGCTGTTTAATATTCTTTTTTTTATGCAAATACGGCTCAAAATCTTCCCACGTACGAAACGAAAAATCGTGAAGATGAAAATGCGTCAGACTAATGTCGATTCCCTCAAATCCTAAACAGAGTTTGTCTTTAACCTCTTGGGTGTCAACATTCATATGATGTGCGTTTAAGATCACGAAATCATCACCGTATATGCGAAAAATCGGAGCATGGTCAAAAAGAAACTTAAGCCTTAAAAAGGTCTCTTTTAAAAGATGATTTCCGGCTTTCCAGCCGTAATAATCGTTATAACAATGCATATGATGAATTTCGATCAAGTAGCAGCAAATGCATTCGTTTTCGCCTCGTTGCATTAAAAAATAGTTCAAATAATCGCTGGAATATCCGGTCGTGATTTTATCTTTGTAAAAAAAGGCAAAATATTCTTCTTGATGATACGAGGTCGGAATTTGATGAACGCTGGTAAGCTCTTTTTGGGTTTCGAAAAAACGGATGGCGGCTTCGACGACGCGCGGATCAAATTGCGTATTTGCACATCGCCGTAATTCGTTTAAAGCTTCGTTTTTGGTTTTTCGCGGTTTGTAGATGCGGTTGGTCGTCATAGCGTCAAAAGCGTCGGCAACGCATAAAATTCGTGAGATCAGAGGAATCGCATCGCCTCTGAGTCGATCGGGATAGCCTGCCCCGTCAAAAGATTCGTGATGATGCCGCACGATGGAGACATGGTCTTTAAGTGCGGTAATATTTTCGATGATTTTCACGCTATCGATTGCATGTCGTTGCATAATGAGGAGCTCTTTTTTCGTAAAGCGTTTGGGTTTTAAAAGAATCGATTCGGGGGTTAACAGTTTTCCTACGTCGTGAAGTAAACCGGTCTCGTGTGCTAAAGTTTGTGCTTTTACGTCCAATCCCAAATTTTCCGCAATTTTAGAAGCATAATAAGCGACTCTTCTTGAATGTCCAGCCGTATAAGGGTCTTTTTCTTCCAAAATCGTATTGAGCATATGGATTGCTTCGCGATAAATCATAATACCTTCTTTTGTGTACGTATACCTACGCTTTTGCTGATGAGTTTTATTGAGAAAGAAAGTTAAATACTCTATTATAATAGATAAATATGCATTTTATTTTAAATAAAATTAAAATGATATTAATTTGACATACGTAATCATTTTCCGCCTAAATTTTGGTCGTAAAATCGATAAAATCCAAACGCTCTATTATGATAGATTGATTGTAGTCGTTTATCGGTATAAACTCACGAAAGGAAAATTAAAAGCATTAAAGAAATTTTATGAAAAAAACACTAGAGCATTTTCAACAAGAGATAGATTATGACGGTACAGAAATGCGAGCGTTTTTTTTAAGCGTCGGGCGGCGCATTCAGGCTATTCGTAAAAAAAAAGGTATTAGCCAGCTCGAACTTTCGAATATGCTTGGATTTAAATCGACCTCATTAATCGCCGGCGCGGAATCGGGATACCATAACATTAAGTTTTCTTTAGAACACCTCTACAAAATTTCTAAAGCACTTAACGTGAGTATCAAAGAGTTTTTCGACTTTGAATAAATACATCGAAAAGACACTTCACGATTGGTACCGACTCTTTGCATGTCGGATTTGAAAATACGGTCTGACGGGTTAAATCAATTTAAACGCAACCAAGCTTATCGCCATCACCAACATTCCTAAAACGATGCCGAAAATCGTCGTATGCGCGTTGCCGTACACGCGCGCGGAAGGTAAGAGTTCGTCAAACGAGATATACACCATAATGCCCGCAACCACGCCGAACGTGATGCCAAGCGTGAGCTCACCCATCATCGGCAGCAAAAGAAAAAACCCGACAAGCGCACCGATCGGTTCTGCCAAACCTGAGACGAAAGCGTACCAAAATGCTTTTTTACGATTGCCCGTCGCATGATAAATCGGTAACGAAACCGCCATTCCCTCGGGAATATTATGAATTGCAATCGCAAGAGCGATCGTTAAGCCGATATTGACGTCTTCAAGCGCGGCGATAAACGTCGCGAAACCTTCGGGAAAATTGTGAATACCGATTGCTAAAGCCGTGAAAATCCCCGTACGATGGAGTGCCGAATCTTTGAGGGCATGCGTGCTAGCTTCTTGAAGAACGCTCAGTTCTTGGGTCGATTTTAGTTCGTGAGGATTGACGTCTTCGGGGATGATTTTATCGATTAGGGCACTCAGCGCAATTCCCGCAAAAAAACAGACCAATGCGATCGCCTCGCCTTTGACGTCGCTGTGGAAAATCGCACTAAAGGAAAGTTTGGATTTGTTTAAAATTTCGACAAAGGAAACATAGACCATCACGCCTGCGGAAAACCCAAGCCCGATCGATAAGAACGTATGGCTTTTGTTTTTTGAAAAAAAAGCGATCAATGCGCCAAAACCGGTACTAAGCCCGGCTAAAAGCGTCAGACAAAAAGCGGGAAGGAACTGCGCCAACGTTACCGACTCCATTCCCGCTCCTTTTTGCGAGATTATAACACGTTTTGAATCCGTAAACGACGATAAAGCGTCGTTGCGTCCATTTTGCTAATTTCATCGATCAAGGAAACGTGAAAACTTCCCGTTCCTTTGGTTTTATCCGCCAATTCCGAAGCTATCGCCATCGTTGAAATGCCGGCAACGGCCGAGACCAATGCATCGCCTCGTGTTCCTAAAAAACTGCCGATCAACGAAGTCGTCATACATCCCGTGCCCGTCACTTTCGTCAACAATGCATCGCCGTTTTGCAAACGATACGTTACGGTACCGTTTGAGACGATATCTTCTTTTCCCGTAATCGCAATCGTACAGTGAAGTTTTTTTGCTAACGAAGCGGCGATCAATGCACCATTGGCTTCGTCATCCAAGGAGTCGACGCCGGAGCTTTTCGCTTCCAATCCCGCAATCGTTTTAATCTCCGCCATATTGCCGCGAACAACGTCAAAGCGTACTTCTCTTAACAGTGCTTCGATGCTTTCAAGGCGAAACGGCGTTGCTCCTACACCGACAGGATCTAAAACAACGGGAATCTGTTTTACATTAGCCCTTGCGGCGGCTTTTTTCATCGCTTCAAACGTTCGGACGTTGAGCGTTCCGATATTTAAAACCAATGCATCGCACAAAGAAACCATCGCTTCGACTTCCCTGAGCTCGTCCGCCATGATAGGCGATGCGCCGATGGCTAAAACCGTGTTCGCACAATCGTTAACCGTCACGTAATTGGTGATATGATGAATCAAGGCACGCTTATTTGCTAATGCCTCAAACAGTGCCTTTAGTTGCTCTTTAACGTCCATGTTCGCACCCCTTTACGTAGCATTGAAAACAGCACCGTCGTTACGATCATCGTCGGTAACGTCGAACCTAAGACGAAATCAAGCGTTAAAAAAGAATAATAAACGATAATCCCCGCAATCCATATGCAAAAATATCCTACATGTAAATGTAACGTTTCATCGATGCGCGTATTTCCGAAAAGAAAATAATCACTCAGCACAATTGCAAATAAAGGCGCAAAAACCGAACCGATCGCATATAAAAAATTCTCATACGCTTCAATCGGCGTTAAAAGTGCAACGCCGAGCCCTATCAACGTCATGACCAAAGCGACCGAGCGTTCGGAAAATTGCGGGAACAAGTTTCGAAAGGTCACTCCGGCGGAATAAGCATCCAAAAACGTCGTCGTCACGGTTGAAAGTAAAACGATACCCAAAGCGAAAAGTCCTAAATGTAATGCATTCATCATACTCGCAACGCTGGCGTCTTTAGCATACAATGCCATCGCTAAACCGATCGTATACATCAACGAACTGCCGAGAAAATAACCTAAAAAACTACCGATCAATCCGCTTTTTTTACGATGCGCAAAACGCGTATAATCGGCAATCAAAGGCAACCACGAAAGCGGCATAATCACGCAAAGCTCCAACGCCGCGCCAAAACTCATCTCATCGCTCGAAGCCCAAGAAAAAATCTCTTCTTCTCGAAAAACGACCAAGCAGAGCAAAAGCGTCAAACCAAAAAGCAAGACGACCGCAACAACGTTTAAACGCGTAAATCCTTGTTTGCCCAAGGCTATCCAAAGAAGAATCAAAGCGGCAATCGCGATCGTCCAAAGAGAAAGACTCTCAATTCCCCAAAGCGAAAGGCTCAACTCGTTAGCGGCTTTTGCGCCTGAGAGCATCATCACCGCCGTCCAGCCTAAAAGTTGAAGCATATTTAAAACGGAAAAAAGATACGATCCGTACGTACCAAAGGAGATACGCGTCGACGTCATGGCTCCTATTTTGGCGTTAAATCCGATGATACCGCCTAAGATCAAAATCGCACCGCCGATGATATGTCCGAGCACGATCGCCCATAGCCCTTCCATAAATCCTAAAGGTGCCAAAAAAGAACCCGTTAAAATCTCCGCCAAAGAGATTGCGGCACCAAACCACAGCGCAAAAAGGCTCAATCCGCCCAAAACGGTTTTTTCGTGCATCATGCTTTTATTCCCGCTTTACGATAGAGTGCGTAAAAATGATGCACCGGACCTACGCCCTGCCCCAAGGCAAAGCCGTGTTCAATCGCTTCGGTAATATAGGCTTTTGCTTCTTCCACCGCTTCTTTAAGCGAATAATCTTGTGCCAAATACGCCGCAATCGCCGACGAAAGCGTACAGCCCGTACCGTGTGTGTTGCGCGTGTTCAGGCGCGGTGAATGCAGTTCGAAAAAATGTTCCCCGTCATACAAGACGTCGATCGCATCCGCTTGCAGATGTCCGCCTTTGACCAAGACGTTAACACACCCCAAAGCATGTAAATCCCGTGCGGCTTGTCGCATTTTTTCCAAAGAATCAATGTGATAGCCGACAATCACTTCGGCTTCGGGCAGATTGGGCGTAATCAGCGTCGCCAGCGGTAACAGTTGTTCGATCAACGCTTTTTTGGCTTCGGGTTGCAACAAATCGTAACCGCTTTTGGAAATCATCACGGGATCGACGACAAGCGGCGGTAAGGCATAACGTTTTAATGCGGAGACGATCGCACAGATCGTTTCGGGACGCGATACCATACCGATTTTCACGGCATCCACGCGAATATCGTCGAAAATAGCTTCGATTTGGTGGGTGATGACGCTCGGCGCAACGTCTTGAACGTCAAAAACGCCTTGCGTATTTTGTGCGGTAATTGCCGTAATAACGCTCATACCGTACGTTCCGTTTGCGCTAAACGTTTTAAGGTCGGCTTGAATACCCGCACCTCCGCAGCTATCCGAGCCTGCGATGGTTAAACAGTGTTTCATATCGTAATCCTCAAAGAAGAATTAAACGGTATCGGAAGGAAGAAGAAAAAGTCCGGAGGAGTGTTTGATGCTTGCCTACGCCGGCATAATCCGGATCAGGTCTAAACCGAAAAGAGTCGGTTTTAAGGATCAAAGAATCGTCATTCTTTATCTCAGCCGGTTTAACCGGCTCTCCTAGCACGATAGTTTCGGATAATTGTACTCTGATTTAACGGAATTTTCAAGGAGAGACGCATTCGATGCGATTTTTACCTTTTTCTTTTGCGTTGTACAATGCACGATCGGCACACCGAACGATCGCTTCGACGCTTAGAGAATGGGAAAAAAGACAGATGCCGACGCTGATGCTAATCGGTATCCTTTTATACGTTCGCAAAGCGTCTTGAATTTTTTCGATGACGACAAAAATATCTTCACGATCGATCAACGGACACAATAAAATAAACTCGTCGCCTCCAAAGCGTGCTAGTACGTCTCCTTCGCGTAACTTTAAGTTACACTCGGTCACGATATGCTTTAAAACTTCGTCACCGAAAAGGTGTCCGTGCGTATCATTTATCTGTTTAAAATCATCTACGTCTATCATTAAAACGGCAGAAGAATTATGGTAACGATGAAGTAATCTTAAGTGATATTCTAAAATTTCAAGAAAATAGCGTCGCGTGTAGGCTTGCGTTAATTCGTCTTTTTGCGTCAGTTCATTGAGATAAAGCGTTTTTTGTTTAAGGGATACAACGGTTCGAATCAAAAAGAAGCAGACCAAAGCAAAGAAAAGAGTTACTGCGACCATAATACGAATACAAAAATCGTCAATCATGCATATACACCGTATCATCCTGATTTAATTCACTATAGGGAATTTTAAAAACATTCTATCCGTTATAAACTTAGATAATACTTCACTATAGGGAAAATTATTATGCTGGCATTTCGAGATTTTTTACCGAACGAGATTCAAGCGTTTCACCGTTTGATTGCCCGTAACGTTCAGCATATTCGTAAAGAAAAAAAGATGACGCAACTTGATCTAGCCCTTACGATTGGGCATAAATCGGTCAGTACGATCGCAAAAATCGAAGCGGGATTGGAAAATAAACATTACAATATCGAACATCTATACAAAATCGCAACGATTTTAGAAGTCGATATTTGCGAATTTTTTAAGGCTTAGCCCTTTGGCGTATCCACTGGCGTAAATCTTCGACGCTCATCGGCTTAGCATACAAATACCCTTGTCCTTGAGCACAACCGTGTTCGGCTAAATAACGCTCTTGCGCTTCATGCTCAATTCCTTCCGCCAAAGTTGTGATCTTCATACTGCGAGAAAGTTGAATAATCGAGTCGGCGATCGCACAAGCATCCTCGTGAGCCGGAATATCTTTAACAAACGACATATCGACTTTGAGTTTGTTAATCGGTAGCTTTCGTAAATAACTCAAAGAGGAATACCCCGTACCGAAATCGTCAATCGCAATATTAAGTCCCAAGCTTTGCATCTCTTTTAAAAGCGAAATCCATCGTTTCGGATCGTGCATCAAAATCGATTCGGTCACTTCCATTTCAATCACGGACGGGTCGATTTTCGTCTCGTCTAAAACCGTTTTGAGGGTTTGAAGAAAATCGCTAAATTCAATCTGCACGCCGGAGATATTTACGGAGACCGTCCCGCTAAAAAGACCTTCTTCGTGCAACGCAACCCAATCCAAACAGGTTTGTCGAAGCACCCATGCTCCGATTTCGACGATCAGCCTCGTCTCTTCGGCATAGGCGATAAAGCGTCCCGGAGCTAAAATTCCCTCCAGAGGATGCTGCCAACGAACAAGTGCTTCTACGCCGATCAGTTCACGGCTCATAAGATCGATTTGAGGTTGATAATAAACCATAAATTGGTGTTCTTTGATCGCTTCGCGGAGCGCGTTTTCCATACCGATACGCTCGTACGAAGCAACGGTCATATCGATCGTATAAAAGGCATAAGCGTTTTTACCGGCATCTTTGGCTTTATACATCGCCGCATCGGCATTTTTAATGAGCGTTTCACCCTCGGTTCCGTGATCGGGATACAAACTGACGCCGATGCTCGCCGTTAAAAAGAATTTTTGATCTTTATTGATAAAAGGTTCTTCAAAAATCGTCTGGATTTTACGCAAAATCACTTCGATTTCATCGCGTTCATTAATCGATTCGATCACCAAGACAAATTCGTCTCCGCCGATACGTGAAAGCGTATCGCAATTGCGTATTTTATGCTGAACGCGAAGAGCAAACTGCTTTAAAATCTCATCGCCGTAACTGTGCCCGAAGCTGTCGTTAATTTTTTTAAAATTATCCAAGTCCATAAAACAAACGGCAATCATTTGCATATGCCGTTTACTGTTTTCAATCGCATGGGCAATTCTGTCGTTTAGAAGTAAGCGGTTGGGAAGACCGGTTAAAACGTCGTTATGCGCTAAAAATTCAAGGGCTTTTTCCGAGGCGATTAAACGCTCTTCATTGGCTTTTTTTTCGGTATTGTCGCGTGCTGAGACGACGTAAGCGGAAGGAGTCTTCTCTCCTTGCTCGTAATAAGGAAAATATTTTGCATGCAAAAAACGCTTTCCAAACGATGACAACACCCAATACTCGGATTCAAACGTTTCGCCGCACAAAACCCTATCGCTCATGGGCTTTAACGTCTCGACAAAATACTGCTCTCCGAAAAGCTCCGGCATCGTATGTCCGACGATCGCCTCTTTTTCCTTATCAAAAAAGCTCAAATACGCCTCGCTAATCGCCAAATACGTATAATTACGATCAATCAGTGCTAAGAAATCTTCGGAACTGGAAACAATTTTTTTATACTGTTCCAAATGCTTGTTGCTATGAATTTTTGCCATCAACATCGCGTTAGCATGAAAGGCTAACTCTTCAAACTCTTTAAATTTTAGTGATTGCGTATCGATCAGTCGGTCTTTGCTCGACAAAGAGTCAAAAAAAGCGATAAACGTTTCAAAATCTTTACGTAAACGACGGTTCAGATAAAAATAAACCGTCCAAACCGTTGCAATAAAAAGCGCAATCCACATACCGATCGACGAGAGCATTGCTTTGAGTTCGCCGTACATTTTAGCTTCTAATTGTGCGATCTCTTGCTCAATTTTGTCAACGTAAACGCCGGCTCCGACGTACCATCGCCAATCCGGATAGGCTCTAACGTAACTCAGTTTCGGTAAGGCTTTTTCATTTTGAAGCGGAGGCATCACGTACTCGACAAAACCTCCTCCGTCTTTCGCCTTTTGGATCAGCTCTTGAACAACCCTCTTGCCGTGAGCGTCTTGAAGATCGTACATGTTACGATTCGGTGCCGGATATGAGAGTGAAAAACCCTCCCACGTACCGATAAAGACATATCCGCCTTGTTGGTCGTCAAAACGAAAATGCCGATCGTCGGTGACGATTTCTTGGCGTATTTGCGTCTCCGTGTCTTCGACGTAATAGCCCGTTCCGATCAGCCAATCGAAAGGCTCGAACCGTTTAATATACGATATTTTTTTATGGTTGTCGGCTTCTTCAAAGGGTTTACTCCAAAGGTATTCATAGTACCCCTCCGACATGGTTTTAGCGATATCGATCATACCTTTGGCGATGCAACGTCCCTCGGAATTTTGCACATTCACAAGCGTTTTGCTTTCCATTTCGGGATGATTCGTCAAAAGCATTGCCGTACCGTTTAAATCGAGAATGAAAAAATACCCTTTATTTTGCTCGTAACGAAGCATGCGAAGCGTTTGAATAATGCGCTCTTGGATTTCCGCTTGAGAACGTTTACCTTTATTTTCGTCGTAAATATGCATCGCGACGTTATAAGCTTCATCCACGCGCGCATGAACGAGACGTTGGGTATTGGCATACGCCGAGCGACGTTTTTGATCGATCTCTTCGATAAAGCGATTGACCTCTTTTTGCAAAAGCTCTTTTTGCGTCTGAAAATAGCTCTCTTTCAAGGTCGCAACGTCGTCATAAAACTTGTGTTTAATATTGTAAAAACTAAAGCCGAAAAACGCAACCGAAAAGAGTAGGAAAACCGCAATTGCCATCAAATGAAAATAACGGAAAAAACTTAATTTTTGACTCATTGCGCTTCCTGAGGCGTTATTTATAAATCGTTTTTTTCAAACTTGGCAAACAGGTACATCAAAAACTGTATCAAGGTCATAATCATAATGCCTTCCATCAAAGCGGCAACGATAAACGAAGCATACTCGTTTGCATCGATCGCTCCGTTTTTGACCGCGATCGTCGCGATGGCAACCAAAAACGTCAAAGGCATAGAGTCGCCCAAACTAAAAAGGATCGTACTTTTAAACCCTAAATAACTGTAATACGCGACAAATGAGCTAACCATACGTGCTAAAACCATTGCAATCATAATCCACAAAGCATTCATCAAAATATGCGAACTAAACACGAGATTAAGGTCCAGAGTCGTTCCGACGAAAATAAAAAAAAGCGGTACCAAAAATCCAAAGCCGAACGTCGAGAGTTGATGCGGTAACTCTCTTTTATGCGTGAAAAAATTCGAAATATAAATACCGGCGATAAACGCGCCCAAAACCATATCGATTTCAAGCCATTGCATCGTTGCGATCAACACAAAAAAGAGTGCCATACTGAAACGTAAACTTTGGTGCATCGTGTCGTGGTTGGGCATAATAATATTTTTAAGTTGCGGATACCACCAAAAAAGAATTTTGACTAAGCGAAAAAGAACGTATGAGGAGACGAAGACCATACCTAAGATCATTAAACTTTTGACAAAATGCCAACCGAATCCGTGTGTAATCATACCGTCGAAAATAACCAATGCACCGATACTGATAATCTCGCCGATAACGCCGATAATAAGCGAAAGTTCCAGCCATTTGTGTCGGCGACCGTGTTGGTTGATTAACGCCATAATCATTCCCAAAGAGACGATCGGTATGGCAACGATATACACGGAAGAGAGTCCCATGATAAAATAAAGTGAAAACGAGATACCGTATAAACACCCGAAATACAACATCGCTTTTTTTAAAAAACGATCTTTATACTCTAAAAAACGCTGAATATCGATCTCTAAACCCGCTAAAAACATTAAGTAAAAAAAACCGATTTTGGCGAGATTTTTAAAAACGTCGTTATCGACATGTAAGAATCCCGACCAAACGGCAAACGTGCCGAGTAAAATTTCGACGACGGGCGTAGGAAGGCGAAAAAGACGCGAAATAATCGGAGAAAGAACCATCAAAAGCACCACATGCGCTAAAAAGATCAGATTTTCCAAATGTATCCTTTTTTAGGCTTTGCGTCAAAAGGCACGGCGATAAGCCGGGTTCTGTCGTGGGTGATTATTTATCTACGACTTATCTTACGATAAGCCTCTAGCGAAGGGTTTATGAAGCGTGAGACCAAAACCGTCCCTTCTTGCTACAGGTTGGGTTTACATAGCCGCGATGATTACTCAAAGCGCTGGTGGGCTCTTACCCCGCCGTTTCACCTTTTCCATTAAACTGTCTTTTGGATAACAAGCAAAGCTCGTCACCCAGTATCTCACAAAAGCTATGCTTTCGTAAGAGCGACAAAATGGTAGTTTACTTTCTGTTGCACTGTCCCTTAGGTTACCCTAGCCGTCCGTTAGACGGAACCATGTCTCACATGTAGCCCGGACTTTCCTCTTAGACGCATGCGTCCAAGCAATCACCTGCCGTACCTTTAGAATGATTATTGTAGCAAACTTCCCCTTAAAGGGCTCCGATTTCCAAAGCGCTTAGGGCTTTTTAACCTCTTGAATCATCTGATCGAGGATACTAAAGAGTTCCTTGCTTTTGGATTCGACGATTTTAAAATTTTCCAAAATCAACTCGGCATTTTGAATACATCCGTCGTCGTAAAGGCAACGTAACGATTCCAATACCTTTTGGTGTATCAGCGCATGCGGAGCCTCTAATCGTTTAAAGCTCGAGACGTGACCAAAAGCATTCTTACCGTCGCCGCTATCGTACCATTGCCCCAAACGACACTCGCGGTGGTTGCTAAATTGCGTTTTTTTATCATTGTTGAAAAGAGCGTTATACGCATTGAGTTTGAAAATAATATGATCCAATTTTGCCAACTCGATAAAAATATCGTACGAAATCAATCGATTTTCTTTTCGAATTTCATCGGCATTGTCGGTGAGACGGCGCAACGCATTTTTAAAGCGATCCAGTTTTTGTGCCGATTCAAGAGCATACTGCTCCGTATGTTCCGTATTTTCGACCATAACTTCGGAATTTTGTTTTAAAATATTGATCGTGGCTTCTACTTCCGAGGTCGCTTTTTGCGTTCGTTCCGCCAATTTTCTCACTTCATCCGCAACGACGGCAAATCCGCGACCGTGTTCGCCGGCACGTGCCGCTTCGATGGCGGCATTGAGTGCTAAAAGGTTGGTTTGATCGGAAATATCTTTGATTAAAGCGATGACGTGACTGATTTCTTGCGTACTTTGCGTTACGCTTTGCGTATTTTGACGCGTTTCGTTCACTTTTTCGACGATCCGATCGATCGCGTGTATGATTTCATCGGTGCTTTGATGCACGTCGGTAACGACAAGCGACGTTTGTTCGTTAAGCTGTAAAATATCTTGCAACGTTACAATCGTCGTTTGCATTGTATGTTGGATAGCAACGCTTCCCTCGATTGCTCCCGAAGTCATCGTATTGCTTAAGCCTATCATCAAACGGGATTGCACCGTATGCTCGTTCATTTCACGATGGGCCTCTTTCATTTTAGCTTCTTCATCCTTGGCGATCGCAACGACGTGTTCGAATTTATCGAAAAGACGGTTAAGATGCTCGGACGTGCGCGCAATTTCATCCGTACTCTCAATCGGTAACCGACGGGAAAGCTCCGCTTGTTCGGAAGCAAGCGATGCGGCAATATCTCTGAGCTTATTGATATTTTTTAAAATAATCTTTGCGGTAAACCACGATATAAACAGTAAAAGACCGATACCGACAATGGCGGTTAGAATCATCGTCGTATAGCCCGTCGCTAATTCCAGGCTTGATCGATTTTCATCTTGTTGCGCTTGTTCATTGGAGAGAACCACGAGTTGATCGACAAACCGACGATGCTCTTCATAATACTCTTGCAACTCGCCGTGTAAAAGGGCATACGCTTCTTTCAAATCTCCTCGTTCGACGGCAGGAACGAGTTTTGACGCCGTCACGTCAAAATAACGCAATGCCGGAGCTTTGACATGTTCTAAAATCAGCTCTCGTAATTTCGGCGGGAGCGTACTTTGTTCCCAATAGCGCTGACGATCTAAAAACTCTTGTTTGAGCGTTTCCAGTTTTCGTTTGCGTTCGTCGATCTGTGCTTGCGTACTGTCGGCAAGTTGGTAACTGACTAAACGCGCTTCGATAATATATTCGGGAGGAGGCAGAATGTCGGCTAAAAGGTCTTTAGAAAGGATAATTTGTTCGTATAAACTTCCTTGAATTTGGATGCGCTGAATCGTTAAAAACGAAAGACCTATGAGTAAAACAACCACGCATGAACTAATGAAAGCGGAAATAATCAAACGGTATTTGATGGTCATAGCAAGCTCCGTCACATATTAGTATCATCGTAGCGTCACGCTACGATAATGCCAATAGGATATCTTGCATAAATCATTCCATTAAAAAATTTTTATAATTCTATCTTAAGTAACTCTTCAATGATGACGGTAGCGTAAGAACCTTTCGGAAGCGAAAAATGCATCTCAAACCATGCTTCTTCTTCTTTGTAAATACCCTCGACGTCTCCGGCAAAGCTCCATGCAAAACGGCGGCTTCCGTCGATTTTTCCTAAATAAGGCTCGCTCTCTTTAAAAATAGCTCGTTCGATTTCGCCGGCTTCGTATTCGGCGCGAATATTTTTACCGCCGACCAACCAACCGGCTATCGTGATACCTCGTTCTAAAAAACGGGGCAGCTCTTCATCGACGCTTTCGCAAACGAAAGCTTTTCCGGCGGGATAGTGGTGTAAAACGTCGCCGTGAAGCATTTTAAAAAACTGCGGTTGTTTTTTCAGCTCTTCCGCCGTTTTTTGACTTAAACACGTCGCTCGTGCCGCATCGGCGACGTTAAATTCTTCGATCAAACGGCTGATTTCAATACGCTTTGAAAGCCACATGTTAAACAGATAACTCTGATACGCGTTAATAAAAAACTCTTTCATTTTAGGGTTACGTTCGCGACGTTTGCCCTCTAAAATCGCTTGACCCTTGAGATAATTATCGCCCTCGATACCGAAACGCTGATAGCCGAAAAAGTTCGGAAAGCCCTCTTTGGCAATTTTTTTAAGGCCGTCTTGAAGCTTTTTCGCATCGATCGGACCCACTTTTTTAAGGCGTACGAAAAAGCGATTGCCTTTGAGATGTCCTGTGCGGATTTTATTGTTATGGTAAGTTTTATCTAAAATTTTGATCTTTTCGTGAGCAAACGTAGCAAGTTTTGGCTCAAAACTTTTATGTAATGAAATGTACTGCGTCGTCATACCCTCTTTATCTTTGAGTCCCGCATAGCCGAAATCACGCACTTTACAGCCTGTCACTTCGCTAAGATACTGCAACATATCCCACGTTGTGAGGTCTTTTTTTCTTACATGTAAAACCAAATGCTCGCCCTCTCCGCTAAAAGGGTACAAAGGAATTTCATTGACCACGAAGTCGCTACTGTTTTTGGTAAACATCGCATTGATCGGTGAATGGGTTAAAAAGAATTGTCGAGTCATAAATGTCCTTAGAGTGTTAGATGTTACGCAATGTTCACGCTATTTGCGTCGTAGCCTTAAACGTGAAAAAATCAAAAATGGTGTTCTTGACAACGACACGTAAAACGCCCTCTTCGCACGCGACCTACGATCGTCATTTTCGTGCGCGTTTGACGGGCAAGACGTGCAACCGTTCGTTTTTTACGCGGATCGAAACAAAAAAGCATCTCGTACTCTTCACCGCTACATGTAAGCCTTTTAGGGAGTCGTTTGAAGAAGCGAACGCCCTTTTTGCCGCTTTGTTTTAAAAGACGAGAAAGGTCTTTATGGAGTCCGTCGGAAATATCCATACCCGCATGCCAATGGCGAGCGGCTTTGAAAACGAACCCGCCTTTCAGATCGGGTTGCATAAATCGTCCCGACGAAGAAACGCTTCCGCCGCGCAATAGCCGCGTCAAGTCACGGAAAGAACGACCGAGCGTGCCGGTATACGCAACGTAATCGCCTATTTTCGCGCCGCTTCGATAGAGTACATGTAAAGGTCTCTTGGCAATGATCGTGATCGAAATCGCCAATGTTTCGCCTGCGGTCGTATCGCCGCCGACGATGTCGATTCCGTAGCGACGTGCTACCTTTTGAAACCCTCCGCTTAATTCTTTAAGTTGCGCGTAGTCAAATGTTTTAGGCATCACGACGCCGATTAACGCCCATTTAGGTTTTGCATTCATCGCAATCGCGTCGGAGATATTGACCAACATACTTTTCTGCGCAATCTGATCCAAATGCATCCAGTCGCGTCTAAAATGAATCCCTTCGCAAAACAGGTCTTTCGCATAGACGAAATCCCCCACGACCGCACCGTCGTCTCCGATGCGCGTACTGGGAAATTGCGAAATAAAAAAAGACTCTTTATCCATATCACCTCATTGTGTTGAAACTTTTTTACTTTTAATACGCCTTTGAAGCAAAAGCTCCAAAAGCTACGCTAACGCTGAGTTTTGCTCGGCGCAACGCCCGCACACCCTTGGTGCTTTTTTATCTTTAACACGCCTTTGAAGCAAAGCTCCAAANNTCCAAAAGCTACGTTAACACTGGGTTCTCCTTGGCGGAGTGCCCGCGCACCTTGGGTGCTTTTTTATCTTTAACACGCCTTTGAAGCAAAGCTCCAAAAGCTACGTTAACACTGGGTTCTCCTTGGCGGAGTGCCCGCCTTTTACGTGCAAAAAAATTTTGCATGAAGGCTATTAACGAAAGCTATTGTAAGATGATACGCATTAAGAAGCCATTATAGCGACCTATACGCCTCAAACCACTTGAAAAATAGGCGTTTTTCTTAAGTAAAAGTGCGCTAGAATAGAATATTACCTTAAAAGGAGTTCGAAAAAATGGAGTGTAAACTTGCCCTCAGCGTTTTTCGCTTTGACGCAAAAACAGATTTTCTTCCTTACTACAAAACCTACTACGTCACCGTCGATCTTAACGCAAGCGTTCAAACACTTTTAACGCTTATTCACGCTCAAGATCCTAGCTTTGATTTCCCGAAAGACGCTCTTTCGGCTCTTAAAATCAATCAAAAAGCCCTCTTTGCTTCCGAAACGCTCAAAGGCATCGTCGAGTCTATGGGCAAAGAGTTGAGCCTAGAGCCTCTTAGCATCAAACGTGCTATCAAAGATATGATCATCGATACCGACGATTTTTATCGCAATTTCGACCGTCTCAATGCATTCGTAGACGGTAAAGATAAAACTCTCTACGAGCACTATCTGATTTACCGTTATGCGTCTAGTGCTTTAAACGTCATCGAAGATTTTCAAGGCGACGCTTTATTTGCGTTTGCTTTCGATATGATCCAAAAATACCCCGAGCAAAAAGAGAAGATTTTAAACGTAATCGCCGATGAAAAAACCGGTATCTTCGTACGCACGAGATTGTGCCAAAAAATCTATCCGTGTGCGGGCGAAGTCGAGCAAAAAATCGCCGCTTTGAAAAATATGATCCTAAAACATCGACCGTTTTGCAATCCTTTGGTCGAAAAATTATCCCGTCGCGTCGACACGTTGTAAGGAGAGACGATGAAACGTTATTTTTTATTCGATGCCCTCATCGAAACCGACAAAACAATCCCTTTCACGCAAGCAACGCAAACACTCTTTCGCATGTTAGAGCTGGACGTTCCCTCGCTCAAAGAAGCCAAAGCCGATGTCGGTTTTGAGATGATGATGCTCGATCAAGAGAAGTTTTTGATCCGCAATGCTCTGACGCTTTCCAAAGCCGCAAAAGAAAATGCACACATCGTCTGTCCGGAGCAAAGTTCGTTTAGTTCTCTTTCGATGACGAAAGACGCTCTTCAAAACAACCCCGAACTTTACGAAAAGGTAGCCTCCGCATTGCTGGATAAAAGCGTCGCGCTCAACCTTGACGTCGAAATTTTGAGTTTAGAAGGCTTCTTACGTGAAGTGTGCGATGCCGAAAAACTTCAGAGCATGCTTAAACGTCCTTTTGCGAAGTTTCAAGCGGCTCTTTTTCAAAGCAGTGCTTATTGCCGTGCGCGTAAATTTAACCGTGACGAAGACTTAAACGTACTTCTTGATCTCATCGAACTCAAACGCGTTAAGCACGAACACCGTTTTGAAAGCGACGGATACGAACTCTTCGACGCCAATCCGCAAGCCGCTAAAACACTTTGCGGCAAAGCGATGCTCGATATGTTCGATAATGCGGCGGACTTTATCGTCGTGACGGATGCGCGCAGTTTCGTGATGTGCGACGTTTACCAAAAAGAGAGCGAAAAACTCCTCGGTCGCGAGATCGGACTTTTTACCCTCACGCTTCCCGAACTTCTTGTCTTGGCATTGGGAGAAACGGACGTGAAAAAAATCGGTCTTGATAAGCATCGTACGCGCGTGACCCTCCTCTAAACCCCTAACGCTTAAGGAGCAAAAAATCTTTGCTCCTTAAAAAAATATAAATAGGACTTTATCTATCCTATTTTTAAGAGTTTTTTTCACGATTGTGTATTATCATTTCATATCTTTTACACAATAAGGAGTGATGGAATGCCAAAAATTAATCGTTACGTCGATATCGACACCGTTGAGAGAGAAGCTAAAAAAGATTACATCGATCGACACTCTCCCTTTATCGCCTGTGCTCAAAACGCTCAACAAAATGCACCGTTTAAAGTAACCGTTAAAGTCGGTAACGCCTATACGCATCCGGACGATTTTGACCACTATATCGCCAATATTCAACTTTACAACGGCGAAACGCTTTTAGCCAGAGCCGACTTTGTTGCCGGAACGCTCGGAGGACAAGATAAAAAAGGTCAAGCGGAAGTCACGTTTACGATCGTCCCGACCGGTAAAAAACTCCACCTCGTCGCGCAAAGCTACTGCACCAAACACGGTATTTGGGAGAGCGATCCCGTTGAAGTGAGCGTTGAAGAGTAAAAAAGGGATTTTTTTTCATTCAAGAGTGCTACTCGGCACTCTTGAAAAATGTTTCCAACGTAAGAGGAAGCTTTTCGATCTGATGGGCTTTCAAAAATTTTTCTTCTTTTTTACTCATCGTCTCTTTATCGCTTACCGTATAACCGCCCTTCAATCCTAACGTGACCTCGTTTGCCACCATACGAAACGTATCGCGATCGAAATCGACGCCGAGAAAAAGGTAGCTTTTGTCGTTTTTAAACGTTTTTAAAAACGGAGGAAGTGCATACCCGCCCATTGCTTCGGTCAACCAATCGACGAAATCGGCATCGGAAATAATAAAGTTTTTCTCCGGAACGGTACAACCGAGCGGCTTAAAAACGATAGGAATTTCTACATGTAAAGCTTCTTTGTCGATCCGCGTATAGGTTTGAGTCGCAACCTCGTAACGATACGCGATAAAACGATCGTACCCCGCCATAATGCGACTCACGCCCGTAATCAAAAAATGCTCCGTCGCATCGTAAAGTTTAAGCAACGAATCGTCTAGATTAAGATCGACGACGTAACGAGGCATCAGGGTTTTCAACCAGACGTAAACCTCAGGCATCGCGTAAGGTTTTGCGGTAAAGATATGGTGTGTCATACCTTCGATATACGCTCGTCCTTTGCGTTGTTCCAAGCTCATTGCCGCACGCGAATATTCGTACATCAATCTTGGAGACATCGCACGTCCTGAATTTAACGCCAAAATCATCGAATCGCTGTCAAAAGGAATTTGAAAGCCGTCTTCGGTTTTTGTGCCTTTAAAAACGCCCATTCCGATAAAAGGAACCGTAGTGCCCTCTTTAATTCGGGCTTCTAATTCACTCTTCTTCACTCATGATCCTTCGTTGGCACATTAGTTTTTGGTTAAACGCCGGTAAAAGCAATAGCATTTCATCCGCGCTGATACCGTCTTCACTTCCCATCAATACGATACGCTCGACCGTATTTTCCAGTTCACGCACGTTTCCGGGCCACGTGTATTGGCACAAAATCTCCATCGCTTCGTCGGTAATGAGCACTTTTTTCTTATGATTGCTCATCGATTTTTGCAAAAAGAAATTGACGAGTAAGGCGATATCGTCGCCGCGTTCGCGAAGCGGCGGTAAGTCGATGGGAATCACGTTGAGACGATAGTACAAATCTTCTCTGAACGTTCCGTTTTTAACCATCTCTTCCAAATTGCGATTGGTTGCGGCGACCAAACGAACGTTGACTTTGATCGTTTTGCTACCGCCGACGCGCTCAAACTCTCGCTCTTGTAAAACGCGCAACAGTTTGACTTGCGCCGAAGCCGAAATATCACCGATTTCGTCTAAAAAGAGCGTTCCGCCGTCGGCAAGTTCAAAACGCCCTTTGCGCGCCTCTTTGGCATCGGTAAACGCCCCTTTTTCATGTCCGAACAGTTCGCTTTCGATCAAGGTATCGGTAATCGCCGCACAGTTGAGCTTCACGAAAGGCTCTTCTTTACGTTTAGAGCGTTTGTGAATCGCGGCGGCGACGAGTTCCTTGCCCGTACCCGTTTCGCCTCTCACCAAGACCGTAACGTTACTCTCGGCGATACGCTCGACGACGTTATACACCATCTTCATTTTCGGACTCTCTCCGATAATATCGCCGAAATTGTGTACCTTCGAGTCCCACTCCATTTTATAGTAAAGTTTCAACTCTTTGAGACGCTCTTTTTCTTTCAAATTAATATCGTGAGAGCGAATGGATTGCGCAAAAATCGAACTCAAAATCGTCAAAACGCGAATCGTACTTTCAAAATCGATCGCCGTTTTGCGCGTCGTACTGGCACCCAAAACGCCGATGACCTCTTGATCGACCAGCATCGGTACGGCAATATACGAAATCGCGCTTTGATCGCGATTGCCCGATTTATTTAAAAACATCATATCGTTATGAAGGTTTTCGATGACGACGGGCTCTTTACTCTCGGCGGCATGTCCCGTCACGCCTTCTCCGAGTTTATACGTCGCTAACTCTTTTTGATGTCTGCTAAAATCGATACTAGCATATACGCTTAAAATATTATCTTCGCCTAGCGTATGAATCACGCATTTTTCAAGATGCAATCTATTTTTCAAAATCATTAACGCTTTTTCAAGCGATGCAACCAAATTCAGTGAATTGGAAACGACCGTTGCCGTTTCATAGAGTGTCATTAGTTCTCGCGTGTTCAGACAATCTCCACATTTTGCATCTAATGGAACCATCGTACACTCCTAAACCACTAGTTTCGATACCAAAATTATAGACAAAATTGGATACTTAATATCCAATTTTTATGTTTATATTTTAACCACAAACCCGATGCTATTCTGAAATTTTTTTACAAACCTCTTCTTTGGGAAGGTTCTTAGGACCGGGTTGTATCCACCACGTTTCGTCGTTGCTCAAAACCACTTCGCCGCCCCATTTCTCCTCGCTGTTAAATTCAATGGTTTTGATGGTCTCTTCCATATCTTTTTTCGCGATATAAAAGTAGATTTCGTTTCCCTCTTCGCGTAACATGACTTTTGCCATTTTTTCTCCTTAGGTTAATATTTTTTTTAAAAAGCGCGTCAACCATTGATCTTCGTACGAAACTTTGAAAAACCCTTTTTGAAGCTCTTTGACCAAAACGTGACGATTTCCCTCTTTTGACATGGAAGGATACTCTTCCCTGTAATGCGACCCTCGGCTCTCTTTACGATGCAATGCGCCTAAGATAATCGCTTCGGAAAGTTCCAAAGCGTTACGAAGCTCCAAAATCGAAATCAATTCGACGTTATTGTGTTTGCCTTTGTCGATGCAATGCAAGGTATTGGCTTCCAAACGCAAATATTTCATATAATCAAACGCCTCTTGCAAAGATGTTTCATTGCGAAAAATACCCGCTTTATCGAACATAATTTTTCCGACCGAAATCCGCATGGCGTTGAAGTTCTTGGTGCAATCTCCCTCAAAAATACGCTGCACCAAATCCATATTTTTGATGACGACGCTATAATCGATCGGCAAAAGATCGCGTGTATGCGCGTACTCTTTGGCTTTTTTTCCGGCAAGTTCACCGAAAACCGCACCTTCCAAAAGCGAATTCCCGCCCAAACGATTTGCACCGTGAACCCCCAAAGAAGCACTTTCGCCGCAAATAAAAAGCCCCTTCACGTCGCATTCGCACATGATTGAAGCGATGCCGCCCATGCTGTAATGGGCTACGGGTTTAATTTCCAACAATTCACTTGCCAAGTCGATTCCCGCTTGGTTGTAAGCACTTTTGTACAAAGAAGGTACGCGCGTTTCCAAAACCTCTTGGGGAATATGACGCATATCGATATAGACTTTTTTACCCGCTTTGATTTGTGAGAAAATAGCGCGCGCCAACACGTCTCTGGTCCCTAGCTCGTTGACGAAACGTTCCCCGTCGGAATTGACGAGCAATCCGCCTTCCCCGCGTGCGGCTTCGGAAACAAGATAGCTCGTTTTAGCAAATCCCGTCGGGTGGAATTGCACGAATTCCATATCTTGTAAATTGAGTCCCGCACGTAACGCGACACTGAGCAAATCGCCCGTGCAATCTTGAGCATTGGTGCTGTATCCTCGATAAATTCCCGCATATCCGCCGCCGGCAAAGACGACGGCTTTGGTCGGATAAACCGCAACCGTGGAGTCTTGCTTTTTCAAAACAACGATACCGCTGACGTATTTCTCGATTTTCGTAATATCCATCACGTAATGATTCACTAAAAAATCCACGCCGATCAAACGCGCTTTTTTGATCAACGCCTGCGTAATCGCCGAACCCGTACTGTCGCCGACGAAACAGGTACGTTTGGAACTTCCGCCTCCGAAACTGCGTTGTAACATATTTCCGTTGGCGTCACGATCGAACATAACGCCGTAATCAACGAGCTTTTGAATAATATGCGGCGCTCGATGGCATAAATACGCAATCGCTTTTGGGTTGCCCAATCCCTGCGCGCTTTTGGTCGTATCGTCGATGTGTTTTTGAATTTCCGCTTCGTCTTTCGGATCTAAAACGGCGTTGATCCCGCCGCTAGCGACGGAACTGTTCGATTTGAAAAGGTTGCCTTTGGTGATGATAGCGACATTGTTGGTCTCGCTTTTTGCTTCTATCGCCGCCATCAGTCCGGCGATACCCGAACCGATAATAATCACGTCATACGTCATTTTAACGCTCCACTTGGTATAAAAGGTTGTATTTGGATAGATTGGCGGCATTGGTTTTGGCAATACCGAGATTGGTCGATACATGCTCGGGATTGCTAGAGCTAAAAAGCGAACTAACGACGCCTCGGGTTGAACGCACAAACTGCAACGCCAACTGCACGTCGCTTTCAAGCTCCATTTTCGAATCGAGTAAATAGCCGACTTCGGGTTTAAACGGACGTTTAAACAGATGCATCTGCAACAAAGAAGCACTGCTTAAAACACCTAAGCCCAGTTTATGAGCGACTTGCAAGACCGTGTACTCTTTTGCGTCGCTCATCTTTTGCGTCGGCAAGGAATAGGCATGCGTTTTGGCGATGTTAAAAGGAAGTTGAACGTATTTAAAATGATGGTTCGAACCGCCGACTTCACGCGCAACGTCAAAGACTTCTTCAAGGTTGATATGTTCTTCGTTATGCGCGTCATACGTCAACGCATTCCAAACGGCGATGCCGTAAGCGCGTATTTTTCCCTCTTCGACCATTGTTTCGAAGAGTCGAAAAATATCTTCAAGACGGTGTAGAAAATGACGACGACCCAAACGCTGAAGTTGGGTTTCGGGATTGTGCAAAAAATAGACATCCAAGGTCTCGATGCGTAGGTTTTCCAACGAACGATGCAACGAATCGTGCAAGAAAGCAGGCGTCATACAATGCTGATCGAGCTCGATGTCTTCAAGCCGCGCCAACCCTTTTTGGACGATATGTTCGTCGATCCACACGTAAGGATTTTGAGGAAAGGGAAAATCCAAGGGAATGAAACCGCCTTTAGAGCAGATAATCAGCTCGTCGCGCTTGATTTCACCTGTTTGTATCAGCTCCTCCAACGCTTCGCCGATCTCGCGTTCGCTTTGTTGGTAACGGTAGTTGATCGCCGTGTCGATGACGTTGATGCCGCCGCGTATCGCCGTTTTTAAAGCTTCTTTGTAGTCGAACAGATAGTTTTCTTCTTTGTACGGCTCTTTTTTAAACGTCCCAAACCCCAATTTGGAAAAGATAAGACCGTCAAAGCGCGCGTAAAAATCTTTATAATGGGAAAATCGTTTGGCAAAGCGATGAGTTGCTTCGGGAGTTGCATACAATTCGTGCATCGTTCACCTCATAATTTTTTTCGATACGCTCTTCTATACAAGAAACGTTCCGTTACTTTTGAGCATTGAAGTGCCCTTTACGACGTCAGCATTATGCCCGCAAAAACGTAATTATTTTGATTAAAATATAAGCAGTACCTATGCGTTTGGGAAACAGCTTCTCATAAGTGAGTAACTTTTCATTGGCTTAAATCTTTTATCGGTATAATAGACCTCTTCTATCCCCGAAATGTTAGGAATAAACGTGCGTTGTGAAAAAATGAGTTCTTTTATCGTTATGGACATCGTCAAAGAGGCTGAAAAATATGACGATTGTATCCACTTTGAGATCGGACAGCCCGATCTTCCGCCCTCTCCAAACGTCAAACAAGCTTTACATGTAAGCATCGACGACGACCGATTTTCGTATACGCAAAGCCACGGGCTTAGCGCACTGCGTGAAAAAATCGCCGCTTACTATCAAAGCAATTACGGCGTTGGCATCGACATCGACCAAATCTTTTTAACGCCCGGAACCAGCGGCGCGTTTCTCATCGCTTATGCTTTAACGCTCGGTAAAAATGCGACTTTAGGCTTTAGCGACCCTTCCTATCCGTGCTATAAAAATTTTGCCTATCTTTTGGACATCCATCCTTGCTTTATGCCCATCGGCAAAGAGGACGGTTTTGAGTTACATGTAAAGGATTTGAAGCCGCACGCGCTTGATGCCTTGCAAATTTCCTCACCCGCCAATCCGACGGGCAATATCTACGATGCGCAAAACCTTGAAGCGTTGATACGCTATTGCCGCGAACATGCCGTCGCTTTTATTTCCGACGAACTCTATCACGGGCTTACTTACGAAAAAAAGGCGCATTGCGCTTTGGAATTTGGAAGCGATAACGTCTACGTTATCAACGGCTTTTCCAAATATTACTGTATGCCCGGACTCCGTTTAGGTTGGGTCATCGTGCCCAAAAATAAAATCCGCCACGCCGAGATGGTGGCGCAAAACTTCTTCATCTGTGCTCCAAGCTTAAGCCAATACGGCGCACTTGAAGCGTTTGATGAGCAGTACCTGACAAAAATCAAAGCCGAATTTAAAGCCCGTCGAGACTTTTTATACGCCGAACTCTCGCAACTTTTCGCCATCGACGCCAAGCCCGAGGGTGCTTTTTACATCTGGGCAAACGTCTCGAAATATTCTAATGACGGCTTTGCCTTTGCCAAAGAACTCTTGGAAAACATTCACATCGCGGTCACGCCGGGGATCGACTTCGGGCAAAACGGCACGCACTGCTATGTACGTTTTGCCTACACGCGAAGTATCGAACATATGCGCGAAGGCATCGAGCGTTTAAAAAACTATTTGAAGGATAAACAATGAATATTCAGAAAAACCGCGTGGTCACGCTAAGCTATCAACTCTTTGACGCAAGCGATCGTCAACCTTTGGATACGGGCGACGAACCGCTTGTTTACCTTCACGGCGGTTACGGCGATCTGTTTGAAAAAGTCGAAAACGCGTTGGAAAATAAAGAGATCGGCGATGAAGTCACGCTCGTTCTCAGTGCAAAAGAGTCCTTCGGCGAATACGACGAAAGTTTGATCGTGACGCAACCGCGAAGCGACTTTGACGAGCATATCCATGTCGGAGAGCAGTTTGAAGAAATCGTCGAAGATGAAGTCGGAGAGGACGAATCCGTTTTATACCTCGTCACCGAAGTCACCAAAGAACACGTCGTTTTAGACGGCAATCACCCCTTTGCGGGTAAAGAGATTCTCTTCCATGCGATCGTCGCCGACGTGCGCGAAGCGAGCAACGAAGAGATCAAAGAGCAATACGCACGCTAAGCATCATTACATGTAAGGAGTTTTATCCTTACATGTAAACTTTTTTTTCACCTTATTTAAACTTATCGACCATCAACTCCGCGGGGTGAATCGCCTTGACTTTAGAGCCTGATTTATCCAATCCTCCGCGTATCTGAATCAAACAGCCCGGACACTCGGCAGTGACAAACTCCGCACCCGTCGCTTCGATGTTTTCAAGCTTTCGTTTGAGCATTTTCATCGAAATCTCGGGTTGCTTGAGGGTGTAGGAACCGCCCATACCGCAACACGTATCGCATTCGTGCATCTCCTTAATCTCATAGCCTGCCGCACTCAGTGCCTCTCTTGGCTCTTTGAACACGCCCACATGGCGTTTGGCGTGACAGGAGTCGTGGTAAGTGAGCGTATGAAGCTCCATCCCCTCTTTGGGCGTTAAGCGTTTTTCTTTGATGAGCTTATCGACCAATTCGGTAAACATGTAGGTTTTTGATGCGACTTTTTTGGCTTGCGGAATGAGGGATTCTCGGTGTTGCTCTTTAAGGATTTTGACCCACTCTTTTTTCAAAGCGGTCGTACAACTCGCGCAACTGACCACGACGTAGTCGGGATTGCCCTCTAAAAGAGGCAAGATGTTACGTTCTGCCGCATCGGCCGCCATATCAAACGAGCCGCTTCCCCAGTGCGGAATACCGCAACACGATTGCGCTTCAGGGAAGAGCACTTCAATGCCCGCTTTGTTTAAAATCTTCACAATCGCAACACCCGCGTCGGGATAAACGAAATCCAGCGCACAGCCTGCGTAAAATGCCGCTTTTTGCTCACACTTGGGTTGGACGATGCTCTTAAAAAGATCGCGAAACGGTACGGGTGCAACGGAAGGTAAACTGCGGTACTCTGATAGACCTGAGAGGAACATCGGCAAGTGTCTGATGAACCCTTCTTTGACAAAAGGCTTTTGAAGCACGGAAGCACTGCGAAGCATCGTGTGGAAAACCCTACGGTTGTTAATGACTTGAAGCGCGCTTTTGTAGATAAACGGCAAGCCCTCTTTGGCGGCGGCACGACGGCGAATCTCAAGAATAAGCCCCGGAATATCGATCTTCGCGGCACAAATCTCTTTGCACTTATCGCAACCGATGCAGAGTGCTTGAATATCTTCAGCGGATTTGAGTTCATTGAACCACGCCGTTAAAATCGTACCGATACCGCCCGTATAAATGTCGCCAAAAACATGACCCGTGACCAAGCGATACACGGGGCAGACGTTCAAACAGGCGGCACAGCGAATGCACTGAAGTGCTTCTTTAAATTTCGGGTCTTTTGCCATCGCGGTTCGGTTGTTGTCCATCAAAACGATATGCACCTCTTTCATCTCTCCGTCGTCATTGAGTGTGGGAGCCGAGATAAACGAAGCGTAACTGGTGAGAAGCTGACTCGTCGCGTTTCTCGGGAGTGCGGCTAAAATAGGCGCGGCGTCGGTATAGTTGGGAACGAGTTTTTCAAGACCCACTAAGGCGACGTGAATTTTTGGAAGCGTCGTGACAAGGCGCGCATTGCCTTCGTTGGTACAAATAACGATGGAACCCGTCTCCGCAATGGCGATGTTAGCTCCGGAGATGCCCATATCGGCTTCAAAGAATTTTTCACGAATCGCTTTACGTGCGACTTTCACCAGCTTTTGGATGTCGTTGTCAAGCGGTTGTTGGGTTTCGGCGGCAAAGAGATCGGAAATCTCTTCTTTGGTGAGGTGAAGGGCGGGCATAACCATATGAGAAGGCGTTTGGTGCGCCAACTGACAAATCCACTCACCCAAGTCCGTTTCGTCCGATTGGATGCCGAACTCATCGAGAAAATGGTTGAGATGAATCTCTTCGGTTGCCATGGATTTGGATTTGACGATTTTTTTCACGCCCTTTTCTTTACAGAGCTTAGCGATGTATTCACGCGCTTCCTCGGCACTCTTGGCGATGAAGACTTTCATGCCGCTTGCTTCAGCATTGTGCTTGAACGTTTGTGCCAGTTCGTCAAGATGTCCCGCCGCTTCGCCTTTAATATCCGCGATTTTGGTTCTTAATGCTTCAAAATCGACGCCTTCAAACGCCTTAGCGCGTGTGGCCGGATAGTTCCAACGGTCTAAAATACCCGCTAAATTTTGATTTTCAAGGGCTTTATGAATCGATGCCGACATACCTTCTTTCATGACGCTACTCCTTCTAATGCTAAATCATCGATACATACGATCACCAATCGCTCCGGTCCATGCACTCCGATAGCCAGTACGCGCTCGATGTCTGCCGTTTTGCTCGCTCCCGTGATCAGCGTAATGTATTTGTCTTCTTTGGGGTGCATCTTGGTCATAAGAGCCGGAATATCCGCAATAATCTTTGACGTCGGCAAAATCGCGACGTGAATCCACGCAAGCGCAGACGCAAGGCGTTGTGTCACATCAGTCGAATCTTGTGCCATACTGCCGGTTTCCGCCAAACCCCATTTCAGTTGGGTAACCCCCACTTTAGCACCTTTGGCGAATTCCTTGGTCACGTTAAAATGAAGCCCGGGAAATTTTTGTGCCATCGCTTCGGTATCAAATGCGCTTAAAATAGGACTCTGCGCCCATACGGCGTAAGAACCCTCTTCATCTTTAACGCCCTCTTGTGCCATAAACGCCTCGATAAACCCCAGTGCCTCGGCGGTCGTTGCAAAACGCTTCACTTCGGTATTGCCCGATGCTTCCGCCTTTGCTTTAAAACTTTCAAACATAGGTGCCTCTCCTTTTTAGTAAACTCTTTTCGACATGTAAGAAATTTTCTTAATAAAATATAAATTATTTGACTTAATCAAAACATTAAATATTGTAGCTCACGCGAATGACGAATGTATGAGAATTTGAAAAGAGTGATACCAAGCTTAGAAGGTAATTACGTTCTGATACACTGAAAAAAACAACTGCACAAAAGAGAGGTTTATTTTTAAAGTATGTTATAATGTTTCAAACTATTAAAAAAGAATAAACGATGGAACGCCAAAAAGTTTTAACTGCTTTAGCACAACTCAAAGCCTGTCACCATCCCAGAATTTTATTTTTGCAATAAAGATTTTATACCATATTTTCAAATTAAATCGATTAAAAAGGGAGTCTAGTGGATACTCTCCAAATGACCATTTCATCAATTAAACATATACAAAATGCAAAAATCGAAATACCTTTAGAAAGTGGTGTTTACGCCTTTGTAGGGCACAATGGCTGTGGAAAGAGTACAGTTTTATTGTCATTAGCGCAATCAATTTCACAAAATTCATTGAATCTTTTAAAGAAAGAAGATTATACAAATGATTCATATATTGAATTCACGTATGAAGGTGTCAGTGATCGATGGAAAAAAAGTAAAGATTTTTGGAAATCAAGTAATTACCCTCGAGGTATTCGATTCAATGGTCTTTATGAAGGTAGCTTATTTTATGGAACAAGATTTAATGATTCACGTATAATAGATCAATTACTTGAAACAGGAAAAATAAAATCTAATGATATTATGGATTCTGATGAATACGTCAAACAAAAACTAAGCTATATTTTACATGGTGATAATACCCACTATACAAGCTTAAGGCGAATTAAAAATAAACGTATTACAACAGGTTTAGGATTATCAAATGCCCCTTACTTTAATTGCATTGGCGAGAATTTAATTAGTCAATATCGAATGAGTTCTGGCGAATGTCTTTTGATTTCTCTTTTGCATTTTTTATACAATTCAATAGTACGGAGATCATTACCTACAAATAAAAAAATTTTAGTTTTAATTGATGAAATTGAGCTAGCTCTTCATCCAATTGCTGTTAGTAGATTATTGGATTTATTAAATGAGTTAGTAAAGGAGCATAACAACCTTGTAGTCATTTTAACAACCCATTCACCTGAAGTTATTAGAAAAATCAAACCTAGTAATTTATATAAAGTAAATATGCTAAATGGTCAGTTGTCTTTAGAAAATAATTGCTATCCAAGTTATTTAATTAGAGATGTATATAGCCATGATGGATTTGATTATTTACTTCTTGTTGAAGATGTTTTAACAAAGTATATTGTTGAAAAAATTCTCAATAATGAAAATTTAAAAAATAGCAAATTAATTCATGTTGTTCCAGTAGGGGGTTGGCATAATGTACTTGCTTTACATAAAGAACTACTTATATGGAATGTTCTTGGGATTGGCAAACAAATAATTAGTATTTTAGATGGTGATATAAAAGAAGAAGCAAAAGTGAAAGAAGAATATAAAGATTTAAGAAAGCTTTTTATTCCTATTAAAAGCATTGAAAAATTCCTTTATGAAGTTCTTATTGAAAAGCCAAAAGAAGAAATAAAAAAACTCTTAAATGACAAATACTTTACAATAAATTCAATAAATACACTCATTAGTGAGCATCACCACAAATATCCATCTACCCCAGAAAGTCCTGATAAAAAATTTTATTTTAGATTAAAAAAAGATTTAGAAAACCGTACAGTTACAGAAGAAATGTTTATTCATCAATTGTGTGATGATTTATTTACTGTTATTGATTTTAAACCATTTGCACAGTCATTAAAAACCTTACTAAAATAAGCTTGAATAATAATGTAATCCCTAAATAGGGATTACATTATCACCTATTGAATCTTTTGTTGTAAAAGTTCTATGAAATGCGTTCAGATTCAAAAATGGATATGTAAAAGCGTTTCAAACCCGAACTCCGCTATAATCTCGCCATGAATATCAACACCTTTAGGGCTTTTCAAAGTCGCAATTATCGGCTCTTTTTTGCGGGTCAATCGATCTCTTTGATGGGAACGTGGATGCAACGAACGGCGGTGTATTGGGTGATTTACATGCAAACGCATTCGGCGTTTATGTTGGGACTGAGCGTCTTTGCGACGCAGTTTCCCTCGTTTGTTTTTTCGCTTTTCGGAGGGATCGTCGCCGATCGTTACGATCGTTACAAAGTGCTTTTGTTCACGCAAATACTTTCGATGACGCAAGCCGTCGCTTTAACGCTGGTCGTGGCATTCACGCAGTATAGCGTCACGGAAATTTTACTCTTGAGTACGTTTTTAGGCGTGATTAACGCTTTCGACCTTCCGGCGCGCCAATCGCTTGTCTACTTACTCGTTGCCAAAAACGAAGACTTAGGCAATGCTATCGCGCTCAATTCGTCGATGGTCAATCTCGCAAGACTCATAGGTCCCGCACTCTCCGGTTTGGTTTTGGAAAGCTTGGGCGCAAGCCTTTGTTTTATGCTAAACGCATTGAGTTTCATGGCGGTTATCGCCTCCTTATCGATGATGAAACTTCCTTCGTATACTCCGAAACCAACGCAACAAAAATTGCTCGGCGACTTGAAAGAGGGTTTGCGTTACGTTCGCTCTTCGCCTTATTTATTCAAACTGATCGTTTTACTGGCACTGATCAGCTTTTGCGTTTTACCTTATGCCACGCTTCTGCCGATCGTCGCCAAAGACGTTTTAAACGGTAACGCGTTGACCTACGGTTATCTCATTAGCGGCGTCGGTATCGGTGCACTCTTTGGAGCCGCACGGTTGGCGTCGTTACCGACTATACGGTACCATCAAAAGATTGTCTACCTTGCGACGCTTCTACTCGGCGGCAGTATCGTTGCGCTCTCTTTTTGTACCGTCGATTCGCCCGCTTTTGTTTTTGCCGCGCTCTCGGGACTCGGCATGATGTTGCATACGACGATCGTCAATACCTTACTGCAAACCTTCTCCGACGTTCGTATGCGCGGACGCGTGATAAGTTACTATGCGATGGCACTTTTCGGTATGCAACCGATCGGGGCGTTGCTGATCGGGGCGATTTCGCATCGTATCGGCGTGGAACGGACGCTTTTACTTCAAGGCGTTCTTGCCTTGTTGCTCGCTAGCGTATTTCACTCTTTTTTATGGAAAAATCTACCCGAACAAGAGACGTGCGATAAAACGCTTTAAGGTCTAAACTAAGCTATAATAGACATTGATGGTATTTAAATCAAAGGCTTACAATGATGAAAAACGGTAGCGAAGAAAAGCGTATCGTCGTCCTTATCGACGCGGACAATGCACAACAGAGTAAATTAGAGCCGATTTTGGCGGAGCTTTCGACGCACGGTCGTATTATCGTCAAACGTGCCTACGGCGACTGGTCGAGTAGCTACCTCAAAAATTGGAAAGAACGGCTCAACGAGCTGGCGATTCAACCTATTCAGCAATTTGCTTATACGACGGGGAAAAATTCAACCGACGCTTCGATGATTATCGATGCGATGGACTTGCTTTACACGCAAAAATTCGATGCGTTTGCGCTGGTTTCGAGCGATAGCGACTTTACCAAGTTGGCTTCACGGCTCAAAGAGTCGGAGATTTACGTTTTCGGATTTGGAGAGCATAAAACGCCGCTTTCGTTTCGTAATGCCTGCGACGATTTTATCTTCACGGAAAACCTCAGTATCGAACCAGAACCCCTTGAAGAGCTTCCCGAAGCCAAACCGACGCCCAAAGCCGACGACGATGCTCTCAAAGAGTTGATAAAACTGTTGCATATCGGTTGGGAAAAGACGCAAGACGAAGAGGGATGGGCAAGCGTTTCGGCAGCGGGTGCTTACATCAAACGCCAATCGCCCGATTTTGATCCGCGGACTTACGGTTCGAGTAAGCTGACCTCACTTCTTGCCAAGCTCAGCGAGCATTTTGAGATGAAACGCTATCCGGGTAAAGGGACGACGACCATCGTCGATTATCGACCGATGATCAAAAAATCCCCCGCCCGTAAACGACGACGTTAGCTTATACTTTCATCTCCAAACCCAAGCTCGGAGCAACGGCGCGCATCGCCGATATGACGTCGACGATGAGTTCGTCGATACCGACATGTAACATGTCGGCTCCTTTTTGGATCACCTCCCTGCTCGCACCCGCGGCAAATCCTTTGTCTTTAAACTTCTTTTTTGCAGAGCTAAGTTCCAAGTCCATTACGGATTTACTCGGTCGTACCAAGGCACACGCGGTAATCAGTCCCGTCAGCTCATCGACCGCATACAAGGTTTTTTCCATTAAAGAGAGCGGTTCGACGTCGGTGCAAATACCCCAACCGTGCGACATCATCGCGCGTACCACCTCTTCGGGATAACCGTTTTCGCGAAGAATTTGGGCACCTTTATGGCAATGTTCTTCGGGATAGCGTTCATAATCGACGTCGTGCAACAATCCGACGATTCCCCAAAGCTCCTTATTTTCCCCCGATTTCTCGGCAAAATACCGCATCGTTCCCTCCACGGCAAGTCCGTGCGTTACGAGGGCATTCGAATTATAACGTTTGAGTAGTGCAAGTGCGTCTTCGCGTGTGGGCATGATTTTCCTTTACGATGGATGAATATCTCTTCGTGACACAGTCAAATAAAATGTTAATTGTAACACATCGGTCACGATAAAGAAGTTTTTTTGTGCTAGAATACGCTACTTAAAAAAAGCTTTTATTTTTCAGTTAGATTAAAAATGTATAATTTACATTCAAAAATGCTTTAAAGAGAGAATAGTTTGAATCCGATTAACGTTTATCGCATCAACACAGGTTCCTGTAACGGTTGCGACGTCGAGCTTTTAGCCAGCGTTTTGGTGCCGAAATTCGGCTTTGAGTCTTTAGGCTGTACGTACACGAACGATCCCGAAGCAGCGGACGTCGTGATCGTTACGGGCTCGATTACCGCGCGTTCCAAACCCTTTTTAGAATCCACGCTCAAACGTCTTTCTAAACGTAAAATCGTTGTTGCGATGGGCATATGCCCGATCAGCTGCGGCGTTTTTAGGGATAGTTATTCGATCGAGGGACCTTTGGATCGTTTCGTCGAAGTCGACGTCAATATCGCCGGATGTCCGCCGAGTCCGCAAAGCATCGTTGAGGGTTTAGTGCTCGCCTGTCGACTCTACCGCGATAGGGAGGAAGCATGAACGCGTATAAAGGCAAACTCTCTTACGATCCAACGCAATGTATCGTCTGCCAAACCTGTGCTTTCGTTTGTCCCGCCGGAGCGATCAACATTACATGTAAAGCTCTCAAGCAAAGCTACGATTTTATCATTTGGCACAATTCGTGTACCTTATGCGGCAACTGTACGTACTTTTGTCCGACCGGTGCTATTGCCTTGAGCGACGTGCGTGCCGAAGCATTACCGCAAAGTCAAAAGTATACGGCGATTACCTCGTCGACTTTGACGTTTGATCGTTGTCCGAAATGTGCCGAACCGATGATTAAAACACCCGAGGCTCTCCTGAACAAAGGCTTTTCAAGACTGGACGACTCTGTTGTAGCACTCTTTAGCCTCTGCCCGAAATGCCGACGCGAATCTACTTTTACAAAGCGAGTTCTTTAAATGCAAATCCTTGAAAAAACCTTGAACGACTCTTTAAGCGCGCAAAACATTCCGTTGCGTTTTACGCCGCATTACGATAGCCTTTGGTGCGAAACGGACGATCAAACGCTCTTTTTAGCCCTAGCGGAACTTTTGCGTCGCTTGGAAGCGCGCGTGTGTATGATTAGTGCGTACGCTAAAGACGAAGCACACGAACTTGTGTACCATTTCGACTGCGGCGGCGTTATGGCAAACGTCAAACTTTACGTCGCCGATCGATGCGTCGTCTCGATCACGCCTTTGTTTAAAAGTGCCGACTGGACGGAGCGGGAACTAAGCGAAATTTACGGCATTACGCTTCACAATCATCCCAATCCCCAACGTCTCTTTTTAGACGATTCGATTTCACGGAGCGTTTTGGACGAGTACTACTCGCTTTCGTCGATGATGAACGGACGCGTGAGCGAAACGCTCTGGAATAAAATCAAAGCGCAAAAGGAGGCTCGCCATGGATAAAACAACCGTGATTTTAGGCCCTTTCGACGTTGCGCTGGAAGAACCCGTTTACTTTAAAATCGAACCCAACGATGACGCTAGAACGATTCAAAGCGTCGATATGGTCAACGGTTTCGTGCATCGGGGTATCGAATCGATCGTACTGCAAAAAAACTTTTTACAAAACCTGATCATTACCGAAAAAGTGTGTGCACTTTGCTCCAACAACCATCCTTTTACCTACTGTATGGCGGTGGAAAAAATCGCGCGTATCGACGTTCCGATGCGAGCGCAATACCTTCGCGTCCTTACAGACGAGATCAAGCGTATCGCGAGCCATCTTTTCAATCTGGGAATGCTTTCACACCTCATTCACGACGGCGCGTTAATGCGAGATTTTCTTGAGACGCGCGAAGCGTTTCAAGACTTGAAAGAGCGTATTTGGGGCAATCGTATGGACTTAAGCGCCAATACGATCGGCGGCGTTAAGTTTGACCTTGATGAAACGCTCATAGCGACGATCCAAACGACGCTCGATCACAACGAAGAGGTAATCTGGCGTTTTATCGAACGCTTCGAACACGATGAAGCACTCATCAACCGTTTAAAAGGCGTGGGCGTTTTACCTCGTGAAGATGCCATCAGACTCGGCGTCGTAGGTCCGGTCGCCAGAGCGAGCGGCGTCGACAACGACGTACGCAAACACGCCCCTTATGCGGCGTACGCCGCTTTGGACTTTGAGGTCATTCTCAAGCAAGACGGAGACGTACTTTCACGCGCATCGGTGCGTTTGTACGAAATCATAGAGTCGATGAAGCTTGTGCGCCAAGTCTTAAACGCCCTACCGCAAGGCGAAATTGCTTTACATGTCAAAACGATAGTACCCGAGGGAGAAGCCCTCTCCCGTAGCGAAGCACCGCGCGGGGAGTTGGTGTATTATCTCAAAAGTAACGGCACGCGAAAGCCTGAACGCATGAAATGGAGGGTTCCGACGTATATGAACTGGGAAGCGTTGAAAATTATGATGCCGAACAATGCGATTGAGGACGTTGCGCTCATTTTTAACAGCATCGATCCTTGCATCTCCTGTACCGAGCGTTAACATGCGACATCGATTTATTTTAGCCGACTCGCGCAAATGTATCGGATGTTTAAGTTGCGAACTTGCCTGTGCCGCCGCCAATGCGGGCATTCGTTTTGAAGAAGCCTATACGACCAAGCGACCGCTTTTTTCACGCAATCGCGTCGTGAAGATAGAGGGAAAAACCGCGCCGCTTCAATGCATGCATTGCGAAGACGCCGTATGCGCCAAAGTCTGTCCGCACGGCGTCATCGAGACACTCGGCGATACGGTTCGTCTGAACGAAGAAGCATGCGTGGGTTGCGGTACGTGCGTGTTGGTGTGTCCTTACGGAGCACTGGCGCTTAATCCTCAAAAGGGACGCTTGATCGCGCAAAAATGCAACCTTTGTTTTCATCTTCCCACAGGCCCTTCTTGCGTGCAAGTCTGTACGACCGATGCGATTCGCGTGGTGGATTATGCTATGTTTGAAACGTTTCAAGCCGATAAAGGTTAAGACCGTGCATGAGTATTCCATCGTCGCATCGCTGATCGACGTATGTGAAAAAGAGGCGAAAAAACATCGCGCCAAAGCGATTAAACGTCTGAGCGTTCGTATCGGACGACTCAGCGGCATCGAGATTCATTTTTTAGAGCAGTGTTTTGAAACGTTTAAAGAAGATACGATTTGTCGTGATGCGATTTTAGACATTGAAGTCTGCGACGTCGTGTTGTTGTGTCAAGCGTGCGGTGTGCGAAGCGTCGTCAGCGAAAACCGTTTCGTCTGCCCGAAATGTCACAGTGCGGAAGTCGAAATGATCGGTGGACAAGAGTTACATGTCAACAGTATAGAAATTATCGAGGAAGAGCATGAGAGAGTATAAAACCGTTGCCAAAGCATACCCGAAAAAGCGTCCTGCTAAGGAGCGTACGCAAGATTATTATCCGATTTACCATAACTTCGAAGAGAACGAAGCCAAGGCGCAAGCTAGCCGTTGTTTGCAATGCCCCATCGATCTTTTGCGAGGGCTTGAGAGTGAATTTACGTTCTGTCGTACGGGCTGTCCGCTCAACAACAACATCCCCAGATGGCTCAAAAAAACCTACGAACATGACTATACTAGCGCATTTGAGCTTTCCAACGCACGTTCACCCTTCCCTGAAATCTTGGGTCGCGTTTGCCCTAAAAAAGGCTTATGTGAAAGTGCTTGTACCTTAGAAAAAACGTCTTATCATGCCGTTTCCATCGGCAACGTCGAAGTGTATCTTAACGAAAAAGCGATCGAAGAGGGAGCCGTTCCTTTTTACGGTCGAGCCAATGAGCGCACCTTCAAAGTCGCGGTCGTAGGATCCGGTCCTGCGGGTCTGAGTTGCGCAACGTTTCTTCTTAGAGCCGGCATCGACGTCGAACTTTACGAAAGGGAAAATCGCGTCGGCGGACTTTTAATGTACGGCATTCCCAATTTTAAACTTCCCAAAAGCGTGATTTTACGCCGTTTTGAGTGGATGAAAAATGCCGGAATGAAAGTACATCTTAACACCGAAGTCGGCAAAGACGTCAGTTTGAGCGAGCTTCAAGAAAAATTTGATGCCGTTTTCTTAGGCTTGGGCGTGCCGCTCGGTCGTAGTGCGGGTATGGAAAACGAAGACGCTAAAGGCGTGCATCACGTGATGGAACTCTTAACGCAAACGCAAAAAAATCTGTTAGATCATGCGCTCCAACAATCGATCTTGCGCGACAAACACGTCATCGTCATCGGCGGCGGCGACTCGGCGATGGACGCTCTTCGTACCGCAATTCGCCATAAAGCCAAAAGCGTTACGTGCGTCTACCGACGGGACGAAGCGAGTATGCCCGGAAGTAAAGCCGAAGTCGTCAACGCCAAAGAAGAAGGCGTTCAGTTTATTTTCAACGCTCTGCCTAAAAAAGCTTTGGTCGATGAAAACCGTCAGGTCGTCGGTCTTGAAATTTTAGAAACCTACCTTGATGAGAATAACCGTTTGCAAACCAAAGAACAAAGTACGCAAACCTTATCGGCGGATAGTATCGTCTTGGCACTCGGCTTTGAGGCCAAACGCTTTAGTTTTTACGAAGAACTCGACCTTGCGGTCGGTCGCTCCAATACGCTCATCGTCGATGAAAACAAAGAGACGAGCCATCCTTTCGTCTTCGCGGGCGGCGATGTGGTCAGAGGTGCCAATTTGGTCGTCAATGCGGCATTAGACGGAAGAGAAGCGGCGTTTGCCATTGCCAAAAAGCTCGGAGCACTGAGTGATCCTTACTTCAATCTATAAACTTTTTTACGACGCTAAAACTTTACATGTAAGGTTTTAGCGAAGTGCTCGCAAATAATCCGCAATAAAAGGAACGTTGTCTTTACGGCATACCAAACGCGTCTGCAAGTCACATTCGTTTTGCTCTAGTTTGGTGAGCTTTAAAGCGTCAACGTAACCGAATTTTTCGATGATTTTTTTGGATAAAAAGGCTTTCCCCATACCCGCCTTCACGCATGCGAGCATCACTTCGTAATGTTCCACGATCATCGTTTGATACGTTTTATTTCCCAGTCGCTCTTCGTTCGCCTTTAAATAATCAAAATGCGTGCTCTTTTCGCGATACCCGATGAGCGTATTCGCACAGAGTTTGTTTTTGGGTTCGACAAGGTATAAATCGTCGTTAAATTGATTGAGCACTTCGATGTCTAAGAGCTTCGGGGCACCCGTGATAAAAGCAATATCGATTTGATACGCCAACAATTTTTCCACAACGCTCGGCGTTCCGCCCGTGTAAATTTCCAAAGACATTGAAGAAAAATCGTGTTGCAATGTCTCGATAAAGCTCGAAAGTCGTATGCTCGCATTGGCTTGACTCGTGCCGATACGAAGCAAGGTCTGCTCTTTCATATTTTTCATTTGTACGGCGGCATTTTCAACCTTTTGAACGATCTCTTTTGCCAGAGGATAGAGTTTTTCGCCCTCTTGTGTCAAAATGACGCCTTTGGGGACACGATGAAACAAGGTATACCCTAACGTCTTTTCCAACTGCTTGATGCGAAGCGTGACGTTGGACTGCGTAAACCCAAGCTCCAAAGCCCCTAATGAGATGCTTTTGTGCTCGCTGACTGCCACAAAAACTTTCAAAAGATTTGAGTCCATATTACCCTCCATTATATTGTCTATGATTATACATTATTTGCTTTTATATAATTATTTATCATACAATATTGCCAAATCAAAGCGGAGAAATTTGATGCATGCCATAGAAAAACTGCTGGCTCAAAAAGCCGGAAAGAAGAGCGTTAGTACTGGAGAGATCATCAACTGTGAGATCGATCTGGCCGGCATTAACGATTTGTACTTACAAACGCTTCGCTCCTTTCACGAAATGGGCGGCGTCAAAGTGCACGACCCAAGCCGCGTCATGATGTTTTTAGACCATTATGCCCCCGCTTCGACCATTATGCAAGCGCAAAACCAAAAGGCGTTTCGCGAGTTTTGTTGGGATCAAGGCATTGAGATGCTCATGGACATCGACCAAGGCGTGTGCCATCAAGTCGTTGCCGACAAAGGGTTGGCGCATCCGGGAGAAATCATCGTCATCACCGACTCGCACACGACCACGCACGGCGCGTTTGGCGCGTTTGGTACGGGCGTGGGAGCGACCGATCTTGCCATCATCTTAGCGACGGGGAAACTGTGGTTTCGCGTCCCTGAGATCATCAAAATCACCTTTGAGGGCAAACCGCGTCAGGGTGTCTATGCCAAAGACATTATCCTCCATGCCATCGGAGAGTTAGGAGCTGATTTTGCCGTGTATAAAGCCGTCGAATTTGCAGGCTCAACCTTGCAGTATTTGAGTATCTCCGAGCGGATGGCGCTGTGCAATATGAGCACGGAAATGGGCGCAAAGACCAGCTACATCCAACCCGATGCCGTGACAATGGCCTTTTTAAACGAAAAAGTGACACGCCCGTATGAGATTTATCACACCGACCCCGATTTTGTTTATGCGGCGGAAATCCATTTTGACGTTACGACGCTTCAGCCCAAACTTGCCGCACCCTCAAGCGTGGATAACGTCTTTGACATCCACGCATTCATCGGAACGTCCATCGATCAAGCGTACCTTGGCTCGTGTACGGGCGGCAGGTGTGAAGACATCGGCATCGCTGCTAAGATTTTAAAAGGAAAACATGTCGCGCCTCGTACGCGTTTTGTCATCGTTCCCGCCTCCAAAGGCGTCTTTTTGGAAGCGATGGCAAAAGGCTATGTGCAAAGTTTGGTGGAAGCGGGAGCGACCTTTGTCACACCGGGCTGTGCGGCGTGTTTGGGAACGCATGAGGGCATGTTGGCTTCAGAAGAGACGTGCATCACGACGACCAATCGAAACTTTCCCGGACGCATGGGCGATACGGGAGCACGCATCTTTTTAGGCTCACCTGCGGCGGTGGCGGCGGCCGCGCTTGAGGGCAAAATCGTCGATCCGACACCCTACATCATCAAGGAGAACGCATGAAAACGAATCTGCGAGGAAGGGCTTTTGTGTTCGGTAACAACGTCGATACCGATCAAATCTATCCGGGACGCTTCGTGCAATACACCGATGTTGAGGACGTCGCCAAATACGCCATGCACGGAGCCGACCCTAAGTTTGTCAATGAGGTGCAAGAAGGCGACATCATCGTCGCAGGTACCAATTTTGGTTGCGGCAGTAGTAGAGAACATGCCGCTATCACACTCAAAGCCGTGGGGGTCGGTGCCGTTATCGCCGAGTCGTTCGGGCGCATTTTTTACCGTAACGCCATCAATCTAGGACTTCCTCTGCTTATCTGCCCTCACCTTGCGCAACGCGTCGAAAACGGCGAACGGTTGTCGGTTGATATAAATAACGGCGTTATCCAAAACGAAAAAGGTACTCTTATGAACGCCGAACCGCTCTCGCCCTATGTCATGAGCATTCTCGAAGCCGGCGGCATCAAACCGCTCATTCGAGCCCAACTTTTACCAGGAGCGTAACCATGGCATTGGAAGATTATTTTCACGGTTTTGAAAACGTACATGTAGAAGTCGAAGAGGACATTTTTATCAATACGTGGGTGGGCGGAAGCGGTGAAGAAGCTATTCTTTTACTGCACGGACATCCGGAAAGCTATCTCATTTGGCGTGACATCGCCCCTGTTTTAGCTCAAAACTACCGCGTCGTCGCCACCGATCTTCGAGGATACGGCGACAGTTCCAAACCCGTAGGATTCGAAGATCACGCTAACTACTCCAAACGCGTCATGGCAAAAGATCAAGTGAGCGTCATGAAAAAGCTCGGCATTAAAAAATTTCACGTCGTCGGGCACGACAGAGGCGCACGCGTGGCGCATCGACTCATTTTGGATCATCCCGAAAAAGTGCTGACCTGTACGCTGATGGACATCTTACCGACCTATGACATGTACGAAGAGACCAACCGTGAATTCGCTACCAAATACTGGCACTGGTTCTTTTACATCCAAAAGTTCCCTTTTCCCGAACGTGCCTTAAGTAACGATCCCTCTTTTTTCATTCACTTTAACCTGACCAATAAAGTCGGTCCCGAAGCGGCTGAACGCTTTCCTAAAGAAGTGTTGGACGATTATATCCGCTGTTATTCTAACCCCGCGTGCGTTCACGGTATTTGCGAAGATTACCGCGCATCGGCTAGCATCGACCTTGAACACGATAAAGCCGATAGAGACAAACGCATTGAAACGCCTTTGCTGGTTTTATGGGGCGCGAACGGCGTGGTCGGAAAAATCTGGAATGTTTTGGAGGGATGGCAAAAATACGCCGACGATCTCAGCGGGTTTGCCGTTCCTAACTGCGGGCATTTCGTGCCGGAAGAACAACCGGAAATTTGTTTGAAAGCGATGATGGAATTTTTTGATAAAAACCGTCGATAATCCCTACAGGCTTTACATGTAAGAAACAAATCTTACATGTAAAGCAAAAAGGGGGTTAATAGATATAGCCGATTTGTAAAAGCACTCGGGTCGAATGATCGCTTTCACTTTCCACTTTTTCCGCACCGATCACATGAGCGATTTGGGCTTTGGTGAAGAACTGTTTATAGGAGGCTTGATAGCCAAATCCCAGATCGCTAAGATGTCTACTTTCACTACCGCTCATTTTATTTTCCATCGTGGCATAGCCTGTGTCTGCAAAAATGCTGGCTTTATGAGTGATGCCCTCATAACTCGGTAACGTATAAAAGAGTTCAGCCCCTAAAAGGTATCCGTCTTCAGCGGAGTGTTCACCCTCCGGAAAGGCTCTAACCCCGTATGCTCCGCCTAAGGAGAAGTCTTCCGAGCCGTCTAAGTTTTTATTGCCCAAAGCTTTTTGAAATCGAAGGCTAGCGGTTAAAGCGTACTCGGGATTGAAGTGAACGGTCTTTTCGATGCTACCGCTGATTTTATCGTAATCTCCGTCAGTTTGTGCGCCTGCTTGATCTATCGCTAATGCATCAGCATCTTTAAAGCTAAGATTTCCGTGCGTTAGGGTCACGGAGGCATTGGTAAAAGTGTTTAATCCAAAGAGCAGGCAACTTCTCGTATACGCTAAAGTCAGGTTTGCCGCATCGGACTCTTTTTTAGTCACCGTATCGGTACTGCGTACCTCATCTTTCATATTTTTATGCGCATACCCTAAACTTATATCGAAACTTTCAAGGCGTGTTTTAAAAATGGGGTAAATCAAAGAAGCTTCCAAGGTTGTCGCATTACCTAAGGCATCGAGTGATTCATACTCTTTGGCTAAGGAGTACGTGGTACGAGAAGCACTCACTTCGCCGCGAAGACCGTTTGCCGCCAAAGGGAAATTGTAGTAGAGTTTCCCGTTTTTCAGATCGGAAGTCGTCGATACGACGCCGTTCATACCTAATTTATCGCCGTATCCTAAAGGAGAGTTCGCGCTAAGACCTAAATTGATGCGATAGCGTCCCGTGTATTGACTGCCGTAGTTATCGCCGACGATATAAGCACTGTAAGGCTCTGTTCCTGAAACGGCGATATCAAAGTCGGAAGCTCCTACCGTTTGAGCGGGTTTAACGTCGGCTGCCGTGACTTTAGCTCCGGGAGTAGCATTGATAAGAAGCATCGCGCGCTCTAGGGAATTCACGGAGACGATATTGGCATCTTTGACGTCGTCGAGCATGGCTTGGATTTGAGTATCGGAAACTAAGGAGCTATTGCTCAGATGGAAATCTCCGTACTTTCCTTCGATAATCGCAATTTCAAGGATACCTTCATGCATCACTTGTTTAGGAATATACGCCCTTGCAACGAAGAAGCCGTGTTCACGATAATATCGGGTGATGAGCGAAGCAATCTTTTGAAGTTCAGAAAAGCTATGGCTTTGGTTTTTATAGGAGCTTAAGAGTTCTTGGAGTATTTCGGTCTTTACATGTAAAGCTCCCGTGATCTTAAACGATTTGACCTCAATCATCTTTCCGCTCTCCTCCACCATCGGTTCTTTAAGATCTTCAACAAGAAGAGAGGGAATGAGAGTATCGGGACTCTCTTGCACTTCTCGGGGAGGTTGAACTTGACGTTGTGCATCCCCGATCGTGGGAGCGGCACTAAAAAGAGAGGAGACGGTTGCGAGGGAGAGGGTTATGATCGTTATCGGTTTCATGAGTGTCCTTTCTCTTAGTTGTATTCCGGCTCTAAGCCATCGGGTAAGCGCACTCCGCCGTTGATCAGTTGAATGAGCGAATGTGCCCACAAAGGCGTACGCATCGTATCAACCGTGGAGGAATGCATCACTCCTTGCAACGATTCCGTATCGTTTGAATGCGTTAAGGAGTCTTCGGTAGTGGACGGCAACGACGAGGCAATCAACGGAGGACGGATCGCCGTACCGTTTTCGATATGCGCAATATTAAGATTGGGTGCCGCCGTAATCGTTAAAAGTCCGTCAATATACGTAATCGCATAATTTAAAGAGCTTAATCCACTCACGACAATACTATACGCTCCCTCGGCAACGGCTCCTTGACTCGTTCCGCCGTAATGTAGACTTCCCGATAAAACACTTGGCGTTTCGCCGTTTACGAAGCCGCTATAGCTGACGCCCGCACCGCCGCTATAAGCCGTAGCGTTACGTGTTTTTGAGACATTATCAGCGGTTATGGTTAATGAAGCGGGCGTAACGGTTAGGGTTCCGTCTACTACGGTAAGATTATAATTATTATCGTTTGCCGCGGCTGTTAGCGTATACGTTCCGACATTCTTTCCGCCTCCTCCAAAAAGGACGCTATCTATTACCGAAGCATCTTCCCCGTTGACCAGTCCGCTCACCGTATAGCCTGAAGCACTTTGGTTTAAGCCGTTATAGGTTTTCGTATCGGAGTTAACGCTAATCGTCGCATCGGCTTTAGCGATCGTGAGCGTTCCGTCACTATAGCCAATTAAATACCCTTGTTGGTCGGAATAAAGTCCCGAAGCGATAATGCTCGTCGTTCCGGCATTGAGAGTATCGCCGCCGTAAGCGTAAGTAACGCTTCCGTGCAATCTGCTATCGGGGGTTTGAGAATAACTAATACTGTTACTACCGCTATATGCCAAACCGTCATAGGTTTTTGAAGCGTTTGAAACCGTCACGGTAAGCGGCGTCATAAACGAGCGAAGCAATGGATGGGTGTACCCCTCATAAAGGATCCAGAGGGCATCAAAATCAAAACCTCCGTACGAAGAGTGTGTCAAAGCACTCGTACCGCTCGTACTGTAAAGACCGGCTATATGGGTAACGGTACCGCCACCGGCTTCGATGCCGTTGATTTTTCCCGTCGTATCGATATTCCAATAGCTATTCGTTATAGTACCGTCGTTAAATCCCGCCAAGGCGCCGACGACACTACTTCCGCTCACGCTTCCGGTAGCGTAGCTATCAATAATTGTACTGCTCTCGTTACGCCCCGTTAAACCGCCGACAACGCTGCTTCCGCTCACATTTCCTGCGGCATAGCTATCGGAAATCGTACTGAAAAAATCATTGTGTCCGGCGATTCCACCGACATACGTATTTCCACTGACGCTTGTCACGGTGTAGCTACCGGCGATCGTACCCGAATCGTTGTATCCTACTAATCCGCCGACGTCCGTATTTCCGCTCACGTTCCCTGAGGTATAGCTACCGGTAATCGTACCCGAATCGTTACGTCCCACCAATCCGCCGACGGCACTACTTCCGCTCACGTTCCCTGAGGTATAACTACCGGTTATCGTACCCGAATCGTTGTATCCCACTAATCCGCCGACATACGTATTTCCGTTAATTTCAACATCGGTAAGTCCGATATTGCGAATTAAAGAAGCACTCGTCGTTGATCCGAACAAGCCTAAGATATCTTCCGTCGGTCGATTGATCGTGAGTGCATCTATAGTATGATTATCTCCGTCAAAAGTTCCGCTAAAAGGATGCAGAGCACTTCCGATAGGCACAAAGCCGGCACTGCTCCACATCTCCGCACTATAGGCGATGTTTTTTGTAAGCGTGTAAGAAGCGCTAAGATCCATGACTGCCAGTTGCAGTTGGTGGTCGTTAGAGATCGTCGTCGAATATTCGCTACGTAAAAACGGACGTGTTTGTCCGTCTATCATATACCATTTGTCGGTAAAATTAAAACTTGAGTAAGTAGCTTGCGTAAAAGCATCAATCGAAGAAGTTGCGCTATGAACACCCGTTATACTGCTACTACCGCTTCCGGCACTAATGCTATTCGCTTTTCCGCTGGTATCGATATCCCAATAGCTTGAACTAATACTCCCGTAGTTATATCCCGCAAAACCGCCGACATAGGAAGAACCGCTGACGTGACCCGCGGAATACGCAAATGAGACGGTTCCGTCATTTTCGCCGATCAAGCCGCCGACATAATCTTTTCCGGCAACGCTTCCCGTCGCATAAGCATTGGTAACAAAGGCATCGTCGAAGAGAATTCCTACTAATCCTCCGGTATAACCGTTACTTCCCGTTACGTCTCCCGAGGCATAGACGTTTGAAAGCGTGCCGTAATTGCTGTACCCCACGAGCCCGCCGACGTAATCTTTTCCGGAAACGCTTCCCGTCGCATAAGAATCCGAAATACTTCCCAAATTTTGACCGACCAATCCGCCGGTAGAATTGCCCGTTCCAAGAACGTTACCGTCCGTATACGTTCGAGCAATCGTCCCGTAATTATTATATCCTACGAGTCCGCCGACGTAAGAGATACCGCTGACGCTCCCTTGGGCATACGCATCGTGAATATCGGCATGATTGCTATACCCTACCAACCCGCCGACATAGTAACTACCGATCACCGAAGCGTTCGTAAGACCGACATCGCAAATCGTCGATCCCGCACCCGCATAGCCGAAAAGTCCTATAAAATAGTACCCAGACCAATGTGCCCTTAAACCCTCAATCGCATAGCCGTTGCCCTCAAACGTTCCGGTAAAGGGACTAACGTTCGTTCCGATAGGAAGAAATCCCGCTCCGCTATTCCACGTTGACGTCACGGAGGCGTTGATATTTCCGCCTAATTCATACTTACCGCCTACCGCGCGACTGACCCATTGAAGCTGATACGGATTGTAAATCGATACCAAACCGTTAGTTCCGAAAATCACTTTGTTCGTGGTGTTGGGGGCACTGAAGAAAATACCGCCGTAAGTCGTATTGGTATTTTTGACGGTAGCATTGACGTAAATTTCATCGCCGGCGGTCAATCTCAGATACGTTGCGCTTGACCATAATAGATTTTCATTCACGTGAATATCGCCGCTTGCGCTTAACGTTACGTGCGTTCCACCGTTTAAAACAGTCGTAATCGTATCGGCATCGATCGTTGAGCCGCCGATACTATCGGTCCCACCATCAGCAATGGTAATATCGGTTGGATCTAACAGCCACTCTTTCGCTTTAACGGAGACGTCAGGGCTTACATGTAAGGTTTCGGCACTGGTTTCAATCACTCCACCAACGGCACTCAGACTTCCGCCGACGTCGGTCGTACCGCCGTGGGCATACAAGGTGATAGAACCCGTAAGATCATCGAGCGAATCGGCTTCAAGAATGCCGGTGTTGTTGACGACCCCTTTTAAGAGTTCATTGACCGCATTGGTCGTTAGATAAATTTCCCCTCCATCGGCATAAATAGCACCCTTATTTTCCACTAAAGCATTGAAAACGCCTTTATCGACTTTAAGGCTCACCAGAGAATTACCGTTGAGGTTGATCGTAGCTTCATCGCCACCCGTAAGCGTTACGACGCCTTTAACGGCTCGAATAACGCCTCCGTTTTGCACGGTATCGGCAAAAAGCGAAGCGTACCCTCCGTTTTGAATTTCAATCGTCCCTAAATTCACGACCGAAGCGGTGCTTTCACCTTTTAAACTATAATTTCCGTTTTGAAAATCTTCATCGCTGAGCATTTTGGTGGTAGCCAGTAGTCCTGAGGTACTGATTTTAGCATCGGAGTTAAAAAGCACCCCGTTGGAGTTGAGTATCCACACTTGCCCGTTGGCGTTTAGCGCTCCGTCTATAACGCTTTTTTCATTGCCTATGACGCGATTGAGCGTAATAGCGGTCGTTGAGGGTTGAACGAAATTAACGATTTCGGTCGAACCGATTGAAAAGCGATTCCAGTTGATCGACGCTTTGGACGTATTTTGAGTCACGGTGGTCGTACCGCCGCTTTGAGCGATATTCGCACTTCCGCTTGTAACCGTCCCTCCGCTAGGTGCGGCATAAAGCAACGTCGTGCCGACGAGTAACGCTGAAACCGTGAGGCTTATCTTCCTTCCTTGAAGAATACGTAAAAAAGAGGCACAATCAAATACATGTTTGTCAATACTTTGCATAAGGTTTCCTTATTTCATGAACTAAACAGTCTTTGGAAGCGGGGAGAATTTCAACAATGAGGCAAGAAAAAGTAGTCTTAAAATTGTATCATAAATTTATAATTTAAGTTCCTTTGACTTCCTTATTTTCCAAAAGAGAGTAACTTTATCTTATTTTTTGATGCGCAAATCAAAGAAGAGCAAAAGATCATCGATGACAATACCAAACATATCAACACCATGCAAAAAGAAAACCTTCTTGTTACACAACTGCATGCACTCAGTAAAACGGTTCTATTTCAAAGCACAAAACCGTTTTACATGTAAAGATTTTTAGCCTTTAACCACGAGGAAATCTTCTTTGTCGCCACGCCAGCGTAAACTGTACAGATCGTGGCGGCGAGAGCGCATATTGCGCACACTACCCCGTTCTCGCAGTTCTTTTAAAAGACTGATGTCCAGATCGGCGACCAACGTCATCTCGGTATTGGGCGTGGCTTCTGCCATAATGGCATCGTGAGGAAACGCAAAATCGGACGGGCTAAAAACAGCGGCTTGGGAGTATTGGATGTCCATGTTTTCGACTTTGGGAAGTGTGCCAACACTGCCAGAGATCGCCACATAACACTCGTTTTCAATCGCTCTGGCTTGCGCGCAACGACGCACGCGTAAGTAACTGTTTTTCGTATCGGTCCAATAAGGAACGAAAAGTATGTCGATGCCCTGCTCGGCTAAAAGACGCGGCAGTTCGGGGTACTCAACATCGTAGCAGACCAAAATGCCCACACGCCCCACATCGGTTTCAAACACACAGAGCTTGTCACCGCCGTGCATGCCCCAGTACGCCTCTTCATCAGGCGTGATGTGCAATTTTTTCTGCGCATCTTTCGTACCGTCGCGACGACACAAATAGCTGGCGTTGTAGAGCGTATTACCGTCGTATTCGGGCATACTGCCTGCGATGATGTTGATGTTGTAGCGCACGGCGAACTGCCCTATTTTCTCCACCAACGTATCGGTATATGCCGCCACCGTACGAATCGCCGTTTCTTGGTTTTCGTCACTGCGCAATGCCATCAACGGTGCGTTGAAGAACTCGGGGAAGAGTACAAAATCGGCTTTATACCCCGCCATTGCGTCCACGAAAAATTCGACTTGGTCTAAAAACTCCTCGACGCTTTTAACGCTTCGCATTTGCCATTGCACGACGCTGACGCGAATAATGCCGCGATTGACCGTAGGATGGGTATGCGGCTCTTCATAATCGACGTTGCTCCACTCTAAAAGCGTAGCATACTCGCGAGACGCGGCGTCACCTTTGAGGTAGCCTTTTAAGATGCGCCTGACGTGAAAGTCGTTGGCAAGTTGAAACCCTAAGACGTGATCACGTAATTCTTTATCTTTTACCCGTTCGATGTATTTGGAAGGCGTCATTTCATGCGCATGAGCGGCATAACCCGGGATGCGCCCGCCTGCGATGATACGCTTGAGATTGAGTCGGTAGCAGAGCTCTTTGCGTGCGTCGTAAAGCCTGCGCCCGAGTCGTAATCCTTGATAATCCGGATCGACGTAAATATCCAAGCCGTAAAGCGTATCGCCTTTGGGATCGTGCGTGCTCAACAAACAATTTCCCGTAATTTGATCGTACGTATGGCGATCGCCGTATTGGTTATAATCGACGATCAGGCTTTGTGCCGCGGCAATGACTTTACCGTCGTCTTCAATACAAATCTGACCTTCGGGAAAAGTAGAAAGCTGTGCGCTAAACTCTTCGATCGTCCAACCTCCAAGCGTCGGATACACTCTATCCATAATACGTTTGACGTCGCCGTAATCTTCTGCTTGCAAGTTGCGTAAAATAAGTTTATTGGTCTGTTTTAATTCGTCGTTGTTTCCCATTCAAAATCCTTTGATAACCTACACGTAAAATCACGTCGTTATCTTAGCACTCTTTAGGTTTAGGAGGAGTTGAATTTCTTACGTAACGTCCGTATCGAAGTCAAAAGAGAGCCGAAGCTCTCTTGTCACACTAAAAGTAAAGCCTTATCGACCGCCGCGTCCGTTTCCTTTTCCGCCGCCGCCTACTCCGCCGCCCGCACCGGAATTGCCGTTACCGGCTCCAGCACCTGCTCCGGCACCTACGCCTGTTCCCGTGCCGTTGGTATTGGCACGCTGTGATTGAGAAAGAGATTGCCTCTCTTCTTGTGAAAGTGCTTGCATTTTGGATTGCATCGCTGCTTGAAAAGCCGCTCTATCTTCTGCCGGAACCGTTCCGCGCATTGCCGAAAGTTCCGCTGCACTCATCGCGGAATAATCCACCGCAAAAACCGTTACGCCGAGCATACATAATGCTAAAAGACTTTTTTTCATCATAACCCCCTTTGAAAAATTTTATAATGAAATTCTATAATGCCAACGTTAGCGAATCGTTAAGGGAAAAATTTTTTTACTTTAACACTTCGTTAACGCAGATATGTTATGCTTTAACTCAAGGAGAAGGTTATGTCAAAAATTTTACTGCTTGAAGACGACTATCTTTTAAGTCAAACGCTGATCGGTTTGCTGAGGGAAGCAGGGTTTGAAGTTACCCATGCTCAAGACGGCGAAGAAGCACTCTCCTTAAGCTATGAAACGGTTTTTGACCTATACCTTTTCGATATTAACGTACCTTTACTCAACGGTATCGACGTTTTAAAACTTTTACGCGACAACAACGATAAGACGCCGGCTTTTTTTATCAGCGCGTATAAAGATATTCAAACGATCACCAAGGCATTTGAGGGCGCGTGCGACGATTATATTAAAAAACCTTTTGATTTTGACGAACTCGTCGTACGAATTAAAGCGCATATTCACAAGCACAATCCGACGATTGTTTACGGCTCAATGCGTTACGATCTTTTCAATAAACGTATTTTCGTCGACGATAAAGAGGTCGATTTGGGAATCGTCGAAAAAGCGATTTTTGATCTTTTAATGCGAAACATGTCTCAAACGCTCGATAAAGAAATGTTCTTTGACGTTATGGAAAAACCGAGCGACATCGCCTTACGCGTTCATCTTACCAAACTCAAACAACGCTTTGCTCTCACTATTACCAATATTAAAGGCATAGGATACCGCCTTGAAAAAGTATGAAAAAGAGGCGTTTTTAAAAACGTTCGGTATTTTTTTCCTCTCTTTGGCTCTCTTTAGCGGCATCGTTTCGTATTTTTATTACAAAGAGCAAAAGCATATATTAGGAGAATTTATTTTTTCGCAAATGCGAGAATTCACCTATAGCTTTCAAGGTTCTCCCTTTGAACTCGACGTCGTTCCTTACGACGCAACGGTCGATCAGCTCAATTTGATCCCTTGCACGGAAGGAATGTGCGGTTATTTCACGATCCCCCGTAGTAAACAATCGATGTTTAAAGTGATGATGCCTTACCGGCAATACGCCGAACACGAAAAAGGAATCGTGTATAAAGTGTTGTCGTTGTACGTATTCGTTTTGGCGGCGATTTTTGTTTTTGCGCTTTTTTACTCTTTTTATGCACTCTATCCTCTTAAAAAAGCACTTGATTTACTGGAAGGTTTTCTCAAAGACGTCATTCACGATCTCAATACGCCCATTACTTCGATTTTGCTTAATACCAAAGCTTTAGCCAAACGTCATAGCGACGAGGCACTAGAACGTATCGAATTGGCGGCATCGACGATCGCATCGCTGTACCGTAATTTAGAATCGCTTCAAAAAGGTTTTATTGCCCAAAAAAATGAAATCGATTTGGAAAAACTTTTGCTAACGCGCGCCAAACCGTATCAAAAACTCTATCCGCACTTAACCTTTGCCTTTAAAACCCAGCCCTATACGCTCATTAGCGACGAAGACGCGGTAGCGCGTATTTTCGATAACCTGATCTCCAATGCATGTAAATACAACCGAAAAAACGGCTCGGTTGAGCTGTGCAATCATGCAAATACCGTCACTATTTGCGATACGGGCATCGGCATTCGCGATACGAAACGCGTTTTTGAACGTTATTATACGGAGCAGAGCAAAGGACTCGGGCTTGGACTTCATATCGTACACTCCTTATGTCGACTTCTCAAAATCGACGTTCAACTCCAAAGTACGCCGCAAAAAGGCACGTGCGTCCGCTTGACGTTTGCCTTGAAAGAGTCTTTGTGAAACGCTTATTCTTAGGGCTAAGCTTTGCCGCTTGCCTTTATGCCGAGGACATCATCGATCAAGAGATTCAAAATAGTTCTACGATAGACGAATTAACGACAAAAATGAACAATGCCCCTAGACAATACCGTCATCGCTACATTCAAGCGATCAAAGAGCGCAGTGCCGACGAAAATCAAGCAAAACGTGCTTTAGCGATGCAATCTTTGCAAGAGCAGCATGTCAATAGGCTAACGGGAAAAAACGAATCGACAAGCACCGTTTCGAGTAACGGAACTACGAGTGGCGGTGGAAATACAGGAAGCGGAAGCGGTAATGGAAGCGGAGGTCACGGCGGAGGACATGGAGGCGGAAAGTAAGTTGAGAGCCGAAGCTCTCAACGTTTTAGCGGACGCAGTCGAAGAAATAATCGGTTTGAGCGATATCTTTCGTCTCTTCGTCCAAATGGTCTAACACGGCGTTGGTAATCCATGTTAAAAGATTTAAACATCCCTCATAGCCGCTGATAGAGTAGCGGTGAAGATGGTGTCTATCAAAAATCGGGAAGCCGATACGAATCAAAGGAATCTTCGTATCGCGGTAAAGCTCTTTGCCGTAAACGTTACCGATCATAAAATCAACCGGCTCGGTAAACAACAAGCTTCTAAGTGCCCACAAGTCTTTTCCCATCCAAATGTGACAATCCTCTTTAAACGTGCATTTATCAAGGATGGCTTGCATCTCTTTTTCCCAGCCCTTACGCGGAGCGTTGTGGCAAAGAACATGTACGGGAACGGCTCCCATCTCGACTAAAAACGAAACGACGCCTAACAAGAAATCGGGATCGCCCCAGATCGCAAACTTTTTACCGTGCATATACGGATAGGAATCTTGCATCGCATCGACCAATTGGGCACGAAGTTTCGCAAGTTCCGCCGGAACGGGTTTACCCGTGAGTTCGCTGAGTTTCATCACAAACGCGTCGGTTCCGTTAAGACCGATCGGGTTACACGTCACGTACTCTTGTTTCCATTCGTTTTTAATAAACTTGCCCGTTGTCGGCGTCGTATACTTTTGCAAGCTAATCGTCGCTTTGGCACCTTTGGCACTTTTCGCTACTTCGATCGGCGTACCGCCGGCATAAAGCTTGTACTCGCCCGCACCGGTGTTCCATTGCTCTTCGTGATCACCTAGCATGACGATCTTATCGCTGAACATGGAAGCGATTTTTTTCACTTCTTTAAGGCTACCTAAGTAAGTCTCAAAACCGGGAATGATGTTGATGCGCTCTTCGTCTTTTGCAACCTCTTCCTCTGGTGTCAAGGTTTTGAGGATCGCTTCCATCATGTTGTCATATCCTGTGATATGGCTACCTTTGAAAGAAGGCGTATGTGCCGCCGGAATATACGTTGAATCTAGTTCACCCTCAGCCTCACCGCGAGCACCTTTCACAAACGCGTCCAAGTCATCACCGATAACTTCTGCCATACATGTCGTCGAAACCGCGATCATTTCAGGTTTGTAAAGTGCTTTACAGTTACGTAAACCCTCTTTCATATTTGCCAAACCGCCGAAAACCGCCGCACTTTCGCTCATAGAGTCGGAAACGCACGGAGTCGGTTCTTTAAAGTGACGCGTAAAATAACTTCTAAAGTAAGCGACGCATCCGTGACTACCGTGAACGTAGGGCATCGTGTTCTCAAAACCGAGGGCTGCCATCACCGCACCCAAAGGTTGGCATGCTTTAGCCGGATTGATCGTGATGTGCTCACGTGCCAAGTTTTTTTCACGGTATTCCCATGACGTCATCCATTTTGCGACGTCTTTCACTTTTTCGGGATTGGTAGCACCTGCGTGACCTTCAAATTGCTTTTTATTTTTAAAAACCTCTTGGTATTCGGGTTTTAGAAAAAGTTTTTGTCCGTTGACAATGTTTTCTACGTCTTGCATGATGCCCTCCTTACTTTGATTCCCATGGAGCTTTGGTGTATCCCCATACCGGAGAATTCATAGCCAAGTCCATGTCTTTTGCGAAAATCGCGAATGCGTCGTATCCGTGGTACGGACCGCTGTAGTCCCAAGAGTGCATTTGTCTAAACGGTAAACCCATTTTTTGGAAGACGTATTTTTCTTTAACGCCGCTGGCAACGAGATCCGGTTTAAGTTTTTTAACAAACGCCTCAAGTTCGTATTCGTTGACGTCATCGTAAATAAGGGTTGAACCCGCAAGCTCGTCTTTCGTACGTTTATAATCGTCGCCGTGCGCAAATTCGTAACCCGTACCGATGACTTGCATACCGAGGTCTTCATACGCACCGATAACGTGGCGAGGTCTAAGTCCGCCCACGTAAAGCATCACTTTTTTACCCTCTAATTTCGGGCGGTATTTGGCGATAACCGCATCGGTCATTGCCGTATATTTGGCGATAACCGCTTCTGTCTTGGCTTGGATCGTTTCATCGAAGAAAGCCGCAATTTTGCGCAAACTCTCCGTCGTTTTGGAAGGGCCGAAGAAGTTATACTCCATCCAAGGCACGCCGAACTCTTGCTCCATATGGCGTACGACGTAGTTCATACTTCGGTAGCAGTGGAGCAAATTGATTTTCGCTTTAGGCGCGGTCGTCATCTCTTTATAGGTTGCATCGCCGCTCCATTGAGCAATGACGCGAAGACCGATCTCTTCAAGTAAAATACGTGAACTCCATGCATCGCCGCCGATATTATAGTCACCGACGATCGCAACGTCGTAAGGCGTGCTTTCAAAATCTTTTCGATACGAACCGTCCGGTAATACCTCATCGCGAATCATATCGTTAGCAATATGGTGTCCCAAACTCTGACTTACGCCGCGGAAACCTTCGCATGAAACCGCAACGGTCGGTTTCCCCGTCTCTTTTTTATACGCTTTTGCTACCGCTTGAATATCGTCGCCGATCAAACCGATAGGACATTCACTCTGAATCGAAATACCGTTATTCAAAGGGAAAAGCTCGTCGATTTCGGCTAGTGCGGCTTTAAGTTTTTTATCGCCGCCGAAAACGATGTCTTTTTCTTGGTAATCGGTCGAAAAGTTCATCGTAACATAGGTATCGACACCCGTCGTTCCGATATAATAGTTTCGTCTACCCGCACGAGAGTATTGACCGCAACCGATAGGACCGTGGCTGATATGAACCATATCTTTGATCGGTCCCCAAACGACGCCTTTACTTCCCGCGTACGCACAGCCGCGCTGAGACATGACGCCCGGAATCGTTTGTTTGTTGCTTTTGGTACTATCGCATGCACCTTTAACACCATCGGGCGCATCAACGCCCAAGTGTTTGGCTCTACTTTTTTTGGCTTTATCCGGATAGGCTTCAAGCACTTCCGCGATTACGGCTTGTTGCTGGCTTAGCAATGTTTCTGTCGTCATGGCTCTTTCCTTTAACTGATTTGAGAGCTATCGCGATTAAGCGACTTTAACTCTATAAAGAAGCATATCATCGAGTTTTTTGCAAACAGCCGCCGTTTTTTCGCCGTCAACCGCTTTTGAAACTTCACTCATTTGATATTTGTTGGTGTAATAAATCATTTTATATTCACCCTCGATGTCAGACTTTTTATAATAGTCTGCAAGTGCCGTAAAAAGGAAAGAACCTTTTTCTACTTTAAGGTCTTCTTGTTTGACACCGTCACGGTTTTCACTGATAAGGACTGCATAACTGACATCGGAAAGATCACCCGCTTCGGCGGTAACTCTTTCAACAACTTGCTCATGACTAATTTTATTTCCCAAAGATGCTGGAAAGTGGTATCCACAAATAAACATAATGTACTCCTTATACTTCGTGTAATTAAGCGGTTGCTTTTTTGCCGATAGCGTCTGCTTCGACTTCTTCTTCCAAACCGAATTCCATCAAGAGGGCTTCAAGATCGTCCATCTCAAGCGGTTTAGGGATGACTTTAAGATCGTTGGCGATAATTTTACGAGCCAATTCTCTGTACTCGAACGCTTGGTCGGATTTGTCGGCAAACTCAACGACCGTCATACGGCGAAGCTCTGCACGTTGTACGTGGTTACTTCGAGGGACAAAGTGAATCATTTGCGTTCCGATTTGCTCTGCCAAGTGTTTGGCTAGGTCATACTCACGGTCCGTCATACGAGCGTTACAAATAAGTCCCGCAAGTCTTACGCCGCCGGTGTTGGCATATTTTAAAATACCTTTAGAGATGTTGTTCGCCGCATACATCGCCATCATTTCACCTGACATAACGATGTAGATTTCTTGTGCTTTACCTTCACGAATCGGCATCGCAAATCCGCCGCAAACAACGTCGCCGAGTACGTCGTAAGAGACGAAATCGAGTTCTTCGTCGTAAGCACCCTCTTCTTCCAAAAAGTTAATAGCCGTGATAACACCGCGACCTGCACAACCGACTCCCGGCTCTGGACCGCCAGATTCCGTACACATAATATAGCCTTCCGTAATCGTCGTATCATCGGGGTGAAATTCTGCCGCACCCGGTTTACATACGTCTTCGAGCTCCAAATCCTCAACCGTGCCGACCTCTGATGCTAATTGCATAATCGTACATTGTGCTTTTTCATGCAAGATAAGACGTGTTGAATCCGCTTTAGGATCACATCCGACGATAAGAATTTTTTTACCGAAGTAGTGTGCCATTGCGGCAAGTGTATTTTGTGAAGTGGTAGATTTACCGATACCACCTTTGCCGTAGAAGGCAATTTGACGAAGCTCTGACATTGTGTTCTCCTTGTGTGAGTTTTTGTTCGAACGAGATATTGCATAGAGTGTTCCGTAGAAAAAAAAACGCGTAAAAAATTTGACGCAGATCGTAAAAAAAGTCAAAGAGAGGAGATCGTTTTCCGACATGTCATCGTGACGTACCTTATATTAATGAGCTTAAAAAATCGTTTTAAAATCCCTTTAGCACTTTAAACTACCGTACGTTTTTGATATGCATTCATTTCAAAAAACGATGCTCGTATCAAGCGTATCTGCCTTACATGTAAAGAGTAGATCGGGAAAGAGTGTTCTACATTTTTTCATCATTTTTTTTCTGTATATTACCTTCGTCATTCATTTTACTTTAAGGAGTGTGTTTTATGAAAAGTGCCAAATACAGTTTGGTTGCCCTCATGGCTATGGGATTAGTCTCTTCTCTTTGTGCCGCCGATACGCTTGCCGATGCGTTTAAAAACGGCAAAGCAGGCGGAGAGCTTCGTGCATGGTATTTCGACAGGGATAACGGCACGACGTCGCATCAAGATATTTTCAATACCGCCGTCGTTTTGAACTACGTCACGGACACGTTCTACGGATTCCGCCTTGGAGCAACGATGCAATCCAATTACGCTCCTTACGCCGATCATGACGCTAAAGAGCTTTTCAAAGGCGACATGTACGGATCGGGTGCGATGTTATCGGAAGCCTATATCGGCTATACGTTGGGAAAAACCGACCTTAAAATCGGTCGCCAATTCATCTCTACGCCGTTGGTAAGCGGCAGCGGCTCACGTATCGTCAAAGAAGCTTTCCAAGGTGCCGTCTTGACCAATACGGATCTTCCTTCAACCACGTTGATTGCCGCTTACGTCAATAAATTTCAAGGCAGAACCGGCACGCTAGCAGACGCTAACGACGTCGGAGACATCGGCGACTTTACCAAAACCTATGCCCTTTCCGTCGGTAAAGGCGGAAGCGTGAGCAAAGCGTTTATCGACGATGCTTACAGTGCCGGAGTGATTAACAAATCGATTACGGGACTGACGTTGAGTGCTCAATACGCATTGGCGAACGACGTTGCGCATTTAGGCGACGTAAGCCTTTACCATGCCGAGGCGAACTACGTTCTTCCGCTTAACGGTTTTAAATTAGGATTTGATGCAATGTATCGTACGTCTCGTACCGACTCCGCGCTTGATAACCTCAACTTAGAAGGTAGCTATTTCGGCGGGCGTGTTAGCATCATCGACCTTGCGGGGTTCGGTATCAGCGTTGCCGCGGCAACTTCGGATAAAAGCGACGACTTAATTGCGGGTGTCGGCAACGGTGCGGATAGTACCTATACCGGAAGTATCTTGACTTCGGCGCATACGTACGCTCGCGATACGGATTCGTATATGGGTAAAATCTCTTACGATTTTAGTAAAATCGGCGTTACGGGGTTAAGTGCGTTTGTCTTGTATGCGGATAACGACCAAGGTTATACGCAAGGTGTCGCGCAAACCAGCGGCGATTGGAAAAATACCGCATGCGACCTTACCTACGCGTTTGAAGGCGCATTAAAAGGCTTTAGCCTCTCTTTACAATATGAAAAAGAGGACAATGACAAACGTAACGCCGCAGGCGTCAATACCAACGTCACGTCTGAAGAGTATCGTTTTAGAGCCAATTATAAATTCTAACGCTTTGAAGGAGAGCGGCTTCATGCCCTCTCCTCTTTTTCAGGTGCGTTACCGAAACTCCGTATAATATGCTTTCGCCATTTTTTCGCCATTTTTTTTTGTCATATTGGAAATGTTAGAACGCTTATACGTTCAATGGTATATAATCTCATTGTTAGAGTAAAGGTTTTTCATGACGCCCAATCCGCTAAAACATTTAAATATTTTATTTGTCGAAGACGAAGAAAACATACGTAAACATATCGTTAACGCTTTAGGCTATATCGTTCATGAGATCAAAGAAGCTTCCAACGGGAAAGAGGCGTTGGAAATACTCAAAACGTTTTCTCCCGATATTATTATGACCGATCTTGAAATGCCGATTATGAACGGCGTGGAGTTGATTACGACGATTCGTCAAAAAGAGATGGCTACGTGTATCGTTGTTTTAACGGCATACACGAGCCAAGAATACCTGTTACCTTTGATTAACATGCACATCGAACATTACGTGATTAAACCCATTCGCTTTGAAAAAATGCTCTCTATTTTGCAACAATGCTGTGCAAAACTAGGCAAAAGCAACGACCGTCACGATTTGCCTCAAGGATACGGTTACGATTGGAATCAGAAACTTTTGACTTACGAAAATAAAAGTATCACGCTTACCAAGAAAGAGATTTTATTTTTAGAGCTTTTATTTCACAACCAACACCGTATCGTCACCTACGAAGAGTTTCAAACCTACGTTTGGGGCGATGCGGTGATGACCGACGATGCTATTCGTTCACTGGTGAGAAACCTACGCAATAAGCTTCCCAAAGACATTATCGTCAATCTTTCGGGGATCGGATACAAACTTGAATAGTATATTTGTCAAGAGTTTTATATGGTTTCTTTTAGGGCTGATACCCTCTTACATGTACGCCTCCGCATCATACGAAACGGACGATGCGGCGAAGATAAGCCTTGCGTATCGCGATCCCAATTCGCATTTACATGTCTATATTCCCTCTTTGCCCTACGCGTATATTATGCGTTTAATCAACGGAACGCTGGTAAGACTCGACGATTCTAAACGCGGATGGGAGTATTTTATTGCCTATAAACATGAAAAAAAAGATGATCTGACCTATGACTTTTGGCTCAGAGACGACGTGAAATTTCAAGACGGAACGCCTTTAAACGCCGATGCCGTCGTTGAAAATTTTCATCATTTTTTACAAGGTGCTTTTACTTACACCGACATTCATCGTAAACTCAAATCCGTTGAAAAACTAGACGAATACCGTATTCGTATTCATCTGTACGCACCCTACGGTATGCTTTTTCACGATCTTGCGCGCATCAATTTCTACACCAAAGAGTATTATCGACACCATCAATGGTCGAAAAGCATTACCGCAGAAAATACGGCACTGGTAGGACCTTTCGGTGCGGGGCCGTATATTTTAACGCAAGGTCATGCAACGGGCTTATCCCAAAGCGATACGGTCGTTTTAAAAGCCAATCCTTACTATTTCGAAAAATCGCAACCCTATATTCAAACCTTAACGATTCACACGCGTATGCCCATCGATCGCGTTATCGATGCGTTAAGCAATAGCGAAGGTAAAATCGATATTGCCTTTATCCCGCTGAATAAAAAAACCGAGATTGTCAATTCAAAATACGCAAAATTATACACACTGCCTTCAACGACGACGCTTAGTTTTCATATGAACCTGATGAACCCCAAAACGCCCTTGCACGACCTTCGCATACGTCAAGCTCTCAACGAAGCCTTAAATCAAGAGAAACTCGTTAAGTTTGCCTATAAAGGGGAAGGTGTTCTTTCGCCTTTTCCGATCTCGGCAAATATGTATGCCGCAAAAGCCTTTTCGCAAGCGTATATCCAACATCCGCCCGCTAGAATGAGTGACGAAGAGATCACCGGTATTTTAAACGGCGTTCATCTCAAAGTCGTCACGCAAGATCGCTTTTTATCCATCTGCAAAGGGATCGAATACCAACTTAAACGTTATGGCGTTACTTTAAGCTACGATATTACGAGCGATGAGAAATACGTTTTCAAACAACTCTTGACCAATCGAGAACATCGGTACGATTGGGATCTGTTATTGTGGGGAAACGAGGATTGGTACTGACATCCTTGGTCGAGTCTCTTTACCCTGTATACCCCTAACCAATGGTGTTCTATCGATAAAGACGACGTGCTTGATACGTATATGCAAAGACTTTTTACGCTTGAAAGCAGCGATTCTCGCTTTCTACCTTTAATGGATACTATCTTACGACACGTGTATGAAAAGGCTTACATGTTAAGTATTCCATCTCCCAATATGGTCGTCGGCATCAATAAAGAAGTCGATTTTACTCCCTCAAGCGTGGCGATTATGCGTCTTTGGGAAGCCAAACTCACACCTTATCATTGGTCGATTCGCTCGGCACCTCTGCCGCAAGAGCGTTTGCATTACCGTTTACCGACAAAGGTCTTACCGAATGAATAATCTCAGCATCCGCACTAAATTTCTCATTTTAGGCATTATCGCTTTTGTGTCGCTTTTATCGCTCGCACTTCTTTCCATGAATATCAATCAACGAGGCTTTGCCAACCTTCATCACGTCTTTACCGACTTCAAAAAAGTTCAAAATCTGCAAAGCAACTACATCGAACCGCTCTTCATATTGCGCGAAACGATGCTTACGCTGGTTATGTCGCCCAACGACGATTATAAAAAACGTGCGGATCAAAAGCTAATGCCCATTTTTGAAAAACTTGAAACGATGATAGAACAAGCACCCGAACCGATAGCCGAGCAATGGGAACGCTACAAAGAGCTTTTGCTCACGACACGCGCTTACGCTCTGCAAAGCTTTGACGAAGGCTCGTTTATGAATGCGGTTTCTGAAGAAAGAGATGCTTTTTATACCTTGATCGATTCGCTAAAAGCATTACAGGAACAACGCTTGGAAGATTCGCAATCGACCTTTTCCAATGCCGAAAAAAACGTGATTCAAAGCCATTATTATCTCATCGCAGGTTTCTTCTTAATTGCCGTTATCAGCTTCTTATTTGACTCGGTCATCGTCAAGCAAATCGTTGAGTCGATCGAAAAAGTGCAACACGGACTGCAACGGTTTTTTACTTATTTGAAAAATCCCGCCAAAACGGACGAGCAGGTTTTTATCACACTCCATCATAACGACGAACTCGGGAAAATGGCACAAACGATCAACCAACATGTCGCAGGCGTGCAAGAGAGACTCAATCAAGATCGATTGCTGATTCAAGAAGCGACGCAAACGGTCAATCATCTCAAAGAAGGAAAATTTGGACAGCGCTTGAGTTTAAGTTCCAATTACCACGAACTCAACGCACTTAAAGACGTGATGAACGAAATGATGGACAGTTTGGAGCAAAAAATCCAAGAAGAGATCAAACAACGAAGCGACCAAGAAAAGCTTTTAGTCCAACAATCTAAACTTGCCGCTATGGGCAATATGCTTGGCAATATCGCTCATCAGTGGCGTCAGCCCATCAGTGAAATCAACGCTATTTTGATGGAAGTCGAAGCCGTTGCGCGTTACGACACCTTACGTCAGGAAGACCTTTTCAAGTACATCCAGACGTGTTGCGACGTCACCGAACACATGTCCAATACGATTTACGATTTTCAAAACTTCTTTCAACCTTCCAAAAACAAAGAACGCTTTAGCGTCATGGAGGCATGCAATAACGCCATCTCCATCATCAATGCTTCGCTCAAATACCATAACATCACGCTCAGCTACGATTACGCCGCCAAAGACAGTTTGATTATCGGCTATCCCAACGAATTTGCCCATGCCGTTTTAAATATTTTATCCAACGCAAAAGACGTCTTAATCGAACGCCGCGTTTTAGAGCCTTCCATTCGCATCAATATCAAAACGGGTAAGCACTTTACGATTATCCGTATCGAAGATAACGGAGGAGGTATCGCACCTGAAAATATCGATCGTATTTTTGAGCCCTATTTTACGACCAAACACGCCAAACAGGGGACGGGAATCGGGCTTTATATGACCAAAGCGATTATCGAGAACAACATGCAAGGCTATGTCAACGTCGAAAACACCGATCAAGGAGCACTCTTTTCAATCAAACTGCATTTACCGCTCTAAACGCCGTTTTTTCGCCATTTTTTTTCCATCAAATCCCCTTTTTTATCGCTTATACTCCTTCTTAGATTTCAAATATTTTAGTGACTACGGAGGTATTGTATGTGGAAACAAATCGCGGGTATCGTCTTGGCGTCAAGCGCGCTTTTTTCAAACGATGTCGTCTACTTCGTTAAAGAAAAGCCCGTTTATTTAGACGCGACATCCGGAAAAGTCGTGGGGAAGCTTCTCCCTACTAACGCGGTCGAAATTCTTTCGCAAGAAGGCGATCGAATCAAATTTAAAATCACCGGGTATCAAAACAAAGCTACGCCCAACGTGATTTATTTTACCGATAAAGCACGTATTTTCTCTTTAGCTTTCGCTAAAAACATCACGCCTGTCACGAAAGTTTTGGAGAGCAAAGATCAATGGAATATCGTTACCACAGAGGCATATACGACACAAGGCGATTATGAAAAAAGTGTTGAACCCATGATGGAGAGAGCCTCAAAACTCTATTCGGACAATTGCTCCATGTGCCATACGCTCAATGCCGTCGATCACTTTACCGCCAATCAATGGCCATCCACGTTTCGCTCGATGTTAGATCGAACGCCGATTCAAAAAGATGATGTGTGGTTAGTAACTCAGTATTTGCAAAAAAATGCCAGCGATATGAAAAAGTAAGAGGAGAACGTTATGCAAGAAACAATCAATCGAAGAGGATTTTTAAAAATCGGTGCCACCCTAGCGTCCGTTCCTGTTTTTTCACAGTTGTCTGGAACCTATTCGCTTTTTGCCAAGGATGTGAGCAATTTGGTTAAAAACGGCGAAGTCATTACGGGTACGCACTGGGGCGTTTTGAAAGTAACGTTAAAAGACGGTAAGGTTGTTGATTCTAAACCGTTTTTTAACACGAGTAAAATTCCAAACTCTCTGCAAGGCAATACTGCCGATATGATCTATAAATCGCGTGTCAAATACCCGATGGTGCGTAAAAGTTACCTTGAAAATCCGGACGATCCAAAACCTGCCCTTAGAGGTAGCGAAGAATTTGTACGCGTCAGTTACGAAGATGCGATCAAACTCGTTGCACGCGAACTTAAAAAAACGCGTACCCAAAAAGGACCTGCAAGCGTTTTTGCGGGAAGTTACGGCTGGAAAAGCGTCGGAAACGTTCATAACTCCAGAATCTTACTGCATCGTTTTATGAACTTAAGCGGTGGCTTTACGGGAAGTTTAGGCGACTACTCCACGGGAGCAAGCCAAATCATTATGCCTCATGTGGTCGGTAGCATCAGCGTTTATGAGCAACAAACCAGCTGGCCGGTGATCTTGGAGCACTCCAAAGTCGTTGTTCTTTGGGGCGTCAATCCTATCACGACGCTCAAAATTTCATGGCAAGTTGACGATGCTCAAGCTTTTGCTTATCTGGAAAAACTTAAAGCCAGCGGTAAACAACTCATTATCATCGATCCAAGGCGTTCAGAGACTATTCGCTATTTTGACAAAGCCAGATGGATTGCACCGCTTCCCAATACCGATGTCGCGATGATGCTCGGAATGGCAAACCACCTGTACAAAAAAGGAAAATACGACAAAGAGTTCCTTGAAACCTACACGGTCGGATTTGACCGCTTTAGCGAATACCTTTTAGGAAAAACCGACGGTATCGACAAAACAACAGCATGGGCAAGCAGTATCTGCCGTATCGATGAAAAAACGATCCAAGAACTGGCAGAACTCTTTTACGATAACCGAACGTTTATGATGAGCGGTTGGGGTATGCAACGCGCACACCACGGAGAGCAACCGCACTGGATGTTGGTTACCTTAGCCTCAATGCTCGGTCAAATCGGACTTCAAGGCGGCGGTTTTTCACTAGGACATCACTACAGCGGAGCAGGCGTACCCACACGTAAAGGTGCAACGATCGGCGGTATCAATGCGGCAAGCTTAGGGTATTTTGACGAAAGCGGTAAATTTATCGGTACGAAAAGTAGCGGAAGCGACGCAGCCAGCACCGGAGAGAGTTGGAAGCTCAAAGTCTCGGCTTCATCGTTTCCTGTTGCTAGAATCGCCGATGCATTAATGCATCCTGGAAAAACGATACAGCATAACGGAAAAACGATTACCTATCCTGACATCGACTTTATCTATTGGGTCGGAGGCAATCCTTTTTCACACCATCAAAACACCAATGAGCTTGTGAAAGCATGGAAAAAACCTCGCACAATCGTTATGAACTCGATTTATTGGACACCGAGTGCCAAAATGGCGGATATTGTTTTTCCAACCACATCTCAATACGAGCGAAACGATATTGCAATGATCGGAGATTACTCCAAGCACGGTATCTCACCAATGAAACAGTTGGTCGAAAAACAGTTTGAAGCCAAAGACGATTATCAGATTTTCAGCGATTTATGTTTGGCATATGCGGGTAAAGAGCTCTTTAACGCTTATACGGAAAACGGTAAAAAAGAGATGGATTGGATCGAAGAGTATTATAACGTCGCCTACAACACCATTTTAAAAACACCGCAACTTGTAACAGATATGAAGCCGTTTAAAACATTTTGGAGTGAAAATAAACCTGTTATTTTTAACAGCACGATGGAAAGTGAAAGCTTCGTGAAGTTTAAAGATTTTAGGGACGATCCGATTTTGCAACCGCTCGGTACGCCATCGGGTTTAATTGAGATTTATTCCGATACGATCGCAAAAATGAACTATGACGATTGTAGGGCGTATCCTAGTTGGTTTGAACCGATCGAGTGGCTGGGTATGAAACAAAAACCGGCGGAATTTCATATGTTAAGTCCGCATCCGTACGATCGTTTGCATTCACAGCAAAATCAAACACGTTTGCATGACACGTATGCCGTTGCCAATCACGAGCCGATTTATATCAATCCCAAAGATGCGGCTAAAAAACAGATCAAAAACGGCGATACCGTACGCGTCTTTAACGCAAGAGGCGAAATTTTGGCAGGTGCCGTCGTCACGAACGATGTGATCGAAGGCGTCGTTTGTATTTATGAGGGGGTATGGTACGACCCTGAAAAACCAGGTTCGATAGGAAGCATCTGCAAAAACGGTAGCCCCAATCTTTTAACGATTGATATTCCAACGTCCAAACTGGCAAACGGGAACATCTCCCATACGGCATTGGTCAATATCGAAAAATATACCGGAAAAGCGCTTCCTCTAACGGCATTCTCCGCTCCTAAAGGAGCTTAAAGCTTCCGCGCGCGCTCTTAGTTTATTAAAGAGCGCGCTTTTTTTCTTACATGTAAAATGCCACTATATTAATGAAGTCATCATAGGGAACGGTTTTCACCTTTGCTTAATGTTAAGGCAATGGGTTAGCGGTACTTTGTCTGAGGGATGAAACAATAGACACAATCTCCGGTTCAATTTGTTCTGCCGCCTGTTTAGGGTAAATGAAGGTAAGATCAACGAGCTTTTCATCGACAATAGCATGAACTGCTAAGTAGTATGAGCTCCCATACGGCTGATCTGTTTTCTCAAACCTATTAGCCCAGGATGGCTCTATATTTAACCCAAGATAATTTATAGAGATATACTGGCAGGCAGCCTGCACCCCTGGTTTGTATGGTGTGCAATATGGTGGAGCATCTGGGGCAATTAAAGTAACGACTTTGCCGTTTGGATCTAAAAATTGATATTTTATGCATTTGATGCATTGCGTATCCACACCAAGTTTGACGCTATAAGGTTTGCGACTAAGAACACCTTGCGTAATAAGAGCAAGATCTGCATTCTTTGGCAGAATTGATGCTACGGCAATGAGTCCCGGAGACGCCTTGAAATGATCAACCTCGATAGGATCTCGTACCCATCGCTGTAACAACTGACCTGTAGGTATCTTGGATTGTTGATATTTTGATGTCCAAGCATCTGGCAAGGTCATCGTTAAGCCAGCTTCTTCAATGAGAACTTCAGCTCCATGAGTAACTGTAGCACAAGAAAATGTTGCACATAAAAAGGCAATGCATAGAGATTTACAGTGTGACATCGGTGTTCCTCGCTCACGACTTTAGGGATCAAGTTTTAGAAACTGTAGAGGGCCTGACTTTTACCTTTTTGTACGCTAATCCAATTTGCCTCAAACGCCAATGCCCGTCGAAATAATATCTCTTTCATCTTTAAAACCAAACTCTATCTTTCTCAAATCTTTACATGTAAAAGCATTTTTGCCTACTTATTGCACAGACGGCTAAGAAACCTTTTGATACAATATCGTATTATTTTTTTTGGAGTTGGATTATGAAGGATATTGTGTTTTTAAACGGCGAGTATTGTGAAGCGAAAGACGCTAAAGTATCGATTTTTGATCGCGGTTACCTTTTCGGCGACGGTATTTACGAAGTTGTGCCGGTGATTAATGGCAAAGTGATCGACAAAGAGCCTTTTTTTGAGCGATTTGACGGAAGTATGCGTAAAATCGGTCTTCATGCACCCTATTCCCATGATGAGGTTATGACGATTTTAAATACCTTGATCGCGAAAAATGACGTCGTTGAAGGCGGAATTTATATGCAAGTGACGCGCGGCGTCGCCCCGAGAGAATTTTATTTCCCTGAAAACACGCCTACGACGTTTACGGCATTTACCTTTAAAAAAGAGATTATTCACAACGCACTTGCCGACAAAGGCGTTAAAGTCTTAAGCGTTAACGATATTCGTTGGAAACGCCGCGACATCAAATCCATCTCACTTTTGGGACAAGTGCTTGCCAAAGAAGAAGTTCACCAAAAAGGTGCTTACGAGGGTTGGATGGTCGAAGACGGTTTTGTCACGGAAGGCACTTCCTCTGCGGCATTTATCATCAAAGACGGCGTGATCATCACGCGACCTCTCTCCAATGCGATCCTCCCGAGCATTCGTCGCAAACTTTTGATGGAGTACACCAAAGAGAACAACATCAAAGTCGAAGAGCGTCTTTTTAGCATCGAAGAAGCATTAAACGCCGATGAAGCGTTTATGGCAAGTGCTACGATCTTTGTTCTTCCGATCATCGAAATCGACGGAAAACCGATCGGTACGGGAAAACCGGGACCGATGGTTCAAAAACTACGTGCTATGTACGTACAAGCCGCACTTAAAGAAGCAAGCGAAGCCTAAGCGCATCGTATCGGGGCGGCGACTCGATCCGCCCCGTTTTCACACACAAAGGGACTCTACTTTCATGTTAACCTTGGCAAAAAAAATGCAACACCTTGTCGATCTCATCGTTGTCAAGTCGCCCGTAAGCGATAAAGAAGAACGCGTCAGGCTTAACCACTACGTGTGGGTAACGTTTATGATGCTTCCTATCACGCTGATCGCCGGAGCGTATCATGCCGCCCTACGCAATTATGCCTTGACGTTTTTAATCGTTCTTTTTTCGGCATACCTCGTTGCAACGCTTTTCTTGATTGCCAAGACTCGCAAAACGTACCCTTTGTATTTTATTTCCAATATCATTTTTACCGTTTTGATGATTTACCTGCTCTACCATGCCGATTTTGATGCATCGATGATTTTATGGCTCTTTACCTATCCGCTGGGAACGATTTTTTTATTCGGCAATCGTACCGGTTTTATGTGGAGTTGTTTATTGCTATCGATCGTCATCGCATTTTTTATCGCGGTTCCGCATATCGATCACGCGTATACGATTGCGTTTAAGATACGCTTTTGCATGTCCTATCTTGCGATTGCGTTCATTACCAGTTGGATCGAATACTACAGGCATCGCTACCAACAAGAGTCCGAATCGAACCGTGATGCCCTTTTAGCGGAACAGACGCTTTTAAAAGAAGAGATTCAAAGACGTACGCTTTTGGAAGAAGAACTCCACTATCTGGCGCAAACCGATATGCTGACCAAACTCTACAATCGCCGCCATTTTCTCAACTGTGCCCACAAAGAGTTTATGCGTGCCAAACGTTACGGTCACGATCTGGCGTTTGCTCTTTTGGACGTCGACCACTTTAAACACATTAACGATAGTTTAGGACATCCCGTAGGCGACATCGTACTGCAAACGCTAGGAGAGCATTGCGTTTCTCAGGTTCGCGATACCGATATTATCGGGCGATTGGGCGGCGAAGAACTGGCTTTTTTATTGTTACATGTCAATGAAGAAAAGGCGAAAGAAAAGATGGAGCATTTGCGTACCGCTTTAAGCCGCTTGTCTATTACCTATACGCAAGGCATCGAGCCTTTAACCATTACCGCGAGCATCGGCGTGGCTTCGATCGGTCCTGAGATACAAAGCTTTGAAGATTTGTACCTGCTCGCCGATAAAAAACTCTACGAAGCCAAAAGTGCCGGTCGCAACTGCGTGCGTTAAGAGGCTTTTTTGAGCTTAGCGTTCTCTTTTTTCGTATGACCGAAACGATCGAAGCCGTAACGATTGTATCCGTCGACGAAAATTTTCTGCGACGGATCGAAACTCTCGCCGCAAGCCTCCTTATCGTAAACCACTTCGATGCCTCTTTTCCCGTCCTTAACGCGTAACATATACTCTACGCCTTGAGCGACCATCGAAACTTTGGAAAAGTCGTTGCACTGTCGTTTCAGATCGTCCGGCAAAGTCTTGTATTTGTACAGTTCGTCGAGAATCTCTCTGGACTGCGACGTCGTCGCGTCAAGCAAGACCCGTTTTCCGTCCACGTCGACATGTTGAACGACAAGCCTTAACTCTTTGTATTTAAACGTTTGCGGGAGATTGGACTCCATACTTTTTGCCATCACGGACGCAAGCAGTTCGGGAGTGATCTTAAAACCCGACTGGGCACATAAAAACGAAAGCAAACATCCTAAAGCCATTAAAAAACGCATCGCATATCTTCCTCAAATAATTTTCGTAATTGTACTTCTTTTTTGAGCAGATGTCAGCCTCCTTTTAGCGGAAAAAAAGATACAATATACGCTTTTAATTGAGAAAGGAAAGATATGCACAAAAACACTCTGAGTCGAGGTCTGAAGAACAGACACGTTCAGTTGATCGCTTTGGGCGGAGCGATCGGAACGGGACTGTTCTTAGGCGTTTCAACCACCGTCCAGATGACCGGTCCCGCGGTTCTTTTAGGCTATGCTTTAGGCGGATTTATTGCGTTTATGATTATGCGACAACTCGGCGAAATGATCGTCGAAGAGCCGGTTGCGGGTTCGTTTAGCCACTTTGCGAACACCTATTGGCATCACTTTGCCGGCTTTGCTTCGGGCTGGAACTACTGGATGCTTTACGTTTTAGTCGGTATGGCGGAGCTGACCGCTATCGGAACGTTTATTCATTTTTGGTTACCCAATGTTCCGACATGGGCTTCGGCGGCCTTCTTTTTTGTCGTGATTAATCTCGTCAATCTTGCCAACGTACGTTTTTACGGCGAATTTGAGTTTTGGTTTGCCATTATCAAAGTTATCGCGATTATTGCGATGATCGTTTTCGGTTCATACCTTCTCATCAGCGGTAACGGCGGCGAACAAGCACATTTTAGCAATCTTTGGGCACTTGAGGGCGGTTTTATGCCGCACGGTTTTTCAGGCTTTGCGATGGCGATGGTGTTTATTATGTTCTCTTTCGGCGGGCTCGAGCTTATCGGTATCGCAGCAGCCGAGACGGACGATCCCGGTCATACGATTCCCCAAGCGACCAATCAAGTCATTTACCGTATTTTGATCTTTTACGTCGGTGCACTCGTCGTCTTGCTTTCGTTAATGCCGTGGATGAAGATGACCAAAGAGGTCACGCCCTTTGTCATGGTATTTCACAGTTTGGATCAAAACTTTGTTGCGCACATTCTCAATGCCATCGTTTTAACCGCCGCTCTTTCGGTCTACAATAGCGGAGTTTACTCCAATTCGCGTATGCTCTACGGTCTTGCCGCGCAAGGTAACGCACCTAAACGCTTTATGAAAACCAATCAAGCGGGCGTACCGGTCAATGCCGTTTTATTTTCGGCGCTGATTACGGGTCTGTGCGTCGTTCTGAACTACTTTATGCCCGAAGACGCTTTGAATTATCTCATGGCGTTGGTCGTTTCGGCGTTGGTGCTCAACTGGTTTATGATTAGTTATGCGCACCTCAAATTCCGCTATGCCAAAAACAAAGAGAAAATCGTTCCAAAATTTAAAGCCTTATGGTTTCCCTACGGAAATTACCTCTGCCTTGCTTTTTTTATCGGTATTTTGGTCGTGATGTGCTTCATCGACGGTATTCGAACGTCGGTTTTTCTCATCCCCGTTTGGCTCATTATTCTTGCGTTGGGCTATAAATTCTTACGCAAATAGCTTTTTTTATTCTTACATGTAAAACATTTTACATGTAAGAATTTCATGTTAAATGCTTCTATCCTCCAGACTTAAGAAAAGATTTGTCATACTTTACATGTCATGAAATTATCTCATTTTATAAAGTAAACCACCATGAAACAAGACACTGTTTATTTTGACCAACTTTTTCAAGCGTTAAACCGTTACGCTCCTCTTTCACACGATGACTTTTTATTGTTAAAACCTTACCTTGAGCTCAAAAACATTGCTAAAAATGAGCTGCTTCAGGACAATTATACGCCAGCCCATGCGCTTTATTTTATCGCCGAAGGATTGCTTCGTACCTACTATTTGCATGAAGACGGTACGATTTATAACAAAAATCTTTTTATGGAAAACTACTTCTCCGCTTCTGTGGTTTCGCTCTTAAGCGGTGAAAACTCGTACCTCTGCATCGAAGCGCTTGAGCCAAGCATCATCATTCAAATCGACTACAAAGGCTACCGTCATCTTATCGACACGCACGATGCTTTCAAAAACTTCTACATTTGCTACTTAGAAGCCAACTGGGTCATCGAAAAAGAACGCAATGAGATTTCACTCATCGTCGATAATGCCACAAAACGCTACCAAAATTTCATTGCACGTTACCCGGACATTGAACATCGCATCTCTCAACACCACATTGCGGCGCATCTTGGCATCACGCCCACGCAACTTAGCCGTATTCGAAAAAGTCTCAACCTATGTCAATGACATAGTCTTTGAAAAACACTATGATAAGCGCATCAAAAACAAAGGTTTATCGTGCATAAAGAGACCATGGCACATTTACTGGTGCTACTCAATACCTTGTTAGTCGCAGGCTCGTTCATCGCTTCTCAAAAAATAGCAGGGTTGATTCACCCTATTTCGCTGACATTATTTCGTTTTATTCTGGCTTCTTTGTTGCTCAGCCCTTTTATTCTTTTCAATCTCACGAAACGACAAAAAGTGCAAAAAACGCTTCCCAAAGCGATGATGATTAGCCTTTTTTATTCGCTCTATTTCATCGCTTTTTTTAAAGCACTCGAATCAACAACCGCACTTAATACCGGCACACTTTACACGCTCGTACCGTTGGTGACGGCTATTTTGTGTATCTTTTTCTTTAAAGAGCGCATCAGCTTTTTTCAGTTAATCGTCTATTTTTGCGGAATTTTAGGCACCATCACCGTTATTTTCAAAGGTGAGCTGGCGCTGTTGCTTCATTTTTCAATCAATCAAGGTGATTTTATCTTTCTTAGTGCCGTTCTTTTTATGGCAATTTACTCGATTTTGACCAAATATTTGCATCGCCAAGACGATGACGTACCGGTGTTGGTTTTTATGACGCTTGTGGGCGGAAGCGTGTGGATGTTTGGGGCATTGATGCTGATGGATATACCGCTTCAATGGGAGCTTATCACAGGCAATGCGCTTTTTTATATGCTCTATCTTGTCATCGGAGCGACACTTATGACCGTCTATTTAACGCAAAAAGCTTCCATCATCATCGGTCCTAAAAAGGTGATGGCGTATGTTTATATCAGCCCGGCAATGATCGCTTTTTTATTATACTTATTAGGAGAAACGACACTGACATGGGATATCGGCGTCGGCATCGGCATCTCTTCTCTAGCGACGCTTCTACTCCTAGTCAATCGAGCTAATCGTTAAGCGTCACGGAGCCTTTTAAGTACTCCACGCAGTTACCCGAGATAAAAATACGCTCTTCGCTCACGCGACAGTATAGCACACCCGAACGCGCGGAAGCTTGCAAAGCAATGAGCTCAGTTTTACCCAAACGCTTCGCCCAAAACGGTGCAAGTCCCGCATGAATAGAACCCGTCACGGGGTCTTCAACCCCACCGTTCGCTGGCCAAAAGTAGCGTGATGCAAAGTCATACGTCTTGCTTGGAGCAGTCACCACCACATCAAGCGGTCCAAGAGTTTTGAGCTTTTCAAGATCGGGCACGACCTTTTTAACATCCTCCTCACTTGCATACACCGCAAAGTACGCTTGTTGGTTCTTATGAAATTCAAGCGGTGTGATGGAAAGCCCCGTTTTTAATGCTTCGGGAACTTCGCTTAGTTTCTCAGGCGCACGATTCGGAAAACTCATCTCAATCAGTCCACGCTCGCGTTCATTCACATCAATAGTCCCCACCGCTTTCGCCCAAAAGCGAATCGTGCCTTTTGCACCCAAATAGTTAAAAATGACATACGCGCTCGCTAACGTCGCATGCCCGCAAAAATCAATCTCTTTCAACGGCGAAAACCAACGGATTTCATAAATTCCTTCCTCATTTTTAACAAAAAAAGCCGTCTCCGAAAGATTGTTTTCTGAAGCAATGCTTTGCATCATACTTTCAGACAACCAACTATTCAGCGGCATGACAGCGGCTTGATTGCCTTTGAACAGTTCTTTGGTAAAGGCATCGATGATGTAGATGGGGAGTTGGGTTCTAGTCATTTTATATTCCTAATTATAGAACGTTCTTCTTACTCAAACAATTCTGAGTGAGAACCAAGACGTATAAGATTGAGTGTTTGGTCGTTAATCATGTAGATAACCAACACATCACCACTCACATGAAACTCTCTAAACCCAGACCAATTACCCTCAAGGCAATGGTCTAAAGCTTCGGGCGGTAAAGATTCACTTTGCAGAAGTTTTGCCACATAAACGACAAATTTTGCAAAATGCTTTTCGCTCATTTTTACATGTAAAAAATCTTTGCTAAACTGCTTGTGCCTTTTAATGCTGAGCACTTTTTCGACTTTCAAATTCTGTTTTTAGCTCTTCAAGTGTGACCGTTTCCATATTGATACCCATGCGTGCTTCGTTCATCGCTTTTGCCGTCGTCTCATTGGGGATTTTAAGCTCAAAGGGAATGCCGTTTTCACTTTTGACTTTGGCTAAAAACATATTAATCGCCTGAGAAGTCGAGATGCCTAATTGTTTAAAAATAGCCTCTGCGGACTGCTTCAATTCAGCATCGCATCTAGCGCGAATGGTTGCTTCGAGTGCCATAGTGACTCCTTTTAGTTGTTTTGTAGCTCTATTGTAGCACAAAATTGCTACAATAGAGCTAGTACAACTTCCCAAACAAGTCCAAATGCGTCAGATAAAGCCTTACATCAAACTCTAACTGATGATAACTCGGTTCCATGTTTTCGCATAGGGCGTAAAAGGCTTTATTGTGTTCTTTAACTTTTAGGTGCGAGAGCTCGTGCACGCAGATCATCTTTAAAAAAGGTTCAGGCGCGTTTTTAAACAGTGTTGCGACGCGAATTTCGCTTTTGCTTCGAAGGCGTCCTCCGTGGTTTTTGATGGTGGTTCGATGCAAGCCCAATGCGTCGTTGATATCGCTGATCTTGCCATCGTAAAGCACTTTGGTGATCGGCTCGCTTTTACGAAGGAATTCCGCGCGTAATTCCATCACGTAGGCGTACAAGGCTTTATCGCCGCTGATCGCATGCGTCGTCGGATATTTTTTGAGCAAGTACACACCGAGTTTTTCCTCGTCGATTAGGCGTTGTATTTGTTGCAGCAAAGCGTGCGGATAGTGTTCTATATACGTTAAAGGCTTCATCTCGCCTCATCGCATCGCGGAAATCGGCGAAAGAGTTTTTTGAGATTTTTGGCTTTACATGTAAGGATACACGTACGCTTATCTTCGCGCAAATCGGCTTTCAACAGTAAGAGAAGTTCTCGAAGTTTTGTTCGGTGCACCGCGTTATAGCGTTTAATGCGTTTGATTTGCATATGTTTATCTTGGACGTTACCCAAAGCGGTTTGCATCGGCTTTAAACTCTTGGCAAACTCTTTCCATCCCAGAGCGTCGCAGGTATAGCGTAAGGTTTTGTAGTGTAAGCGTAAATGATGCAAACGTTCGTTGGACGCATCTGCGACGAGGCGTTTTGAAAGCTTAGAGATCTTTTTCGCGCGGGCGTGGACGATTGCTTCGAGACGGCGTGCGGCATCTTGATCTGTTTGAAAGAGGTACAGCTCTTCGTCTTCGACGAAACGTTGGAGTGATTGAAATATCTCGGGTTCGCGTACGTAGCGTTCGCAAAAACGGGCGTATACGTCTTGTCGTTCATGACGCAAAGCGGTTTCAACCGTTTCGAGCTCGGCAAGCGACGCGGCTTCGACGCGGTTTTTATACGTACCGATGCACGCTAAAAAAACATCCAAATCCCGCATAACGTTCGTCTCTTTTTGCAAGAGCTTGAGGCTTTGTATGAGTGTTTTACGTCGTTTTTTTTCCATAAACGAACCGAACTCTTGGCATAAAGAGCGGCTAAAACGAAGGTATATGCGGTAACGATGCAAACTTTCCGGCTCATTCGTTTCGACAAAACGCTTTACATGTAAAAAAATTTCGCTTTGGGCATGCGTGAGATTTTTTTTGAGAAGCGTCGAGATTTCAAGCGTACCGCTGTTGTCTAAAGAGTTCATTGTTTGCCTTTTGAAAAAAGGTTGTACGAGTATTAAAAAAAAAGAAAAACACGCACCGTATTAAAAAGGATTGTAGTCTTTTAATCGTAAAAGCGGCATTAAAAAAGCCCCGTATATTTACTTTCCGTATAACAAATAAGGCTATAATAGGACTTCCTTAAATGAGCGTTCTTCTCAAACCGCAAGAACGTTTAATCGTAACAAAGGCTCTATGATGAATGAACGAATGGATGAAATGCTTCAAGACTTAAGCGGGCTAGAGCGAAAATCGACCCACTGTGCGGGAACGTATCTTAGCTTAATCGCCCTACCGAGCGCGGCGTATCTTTATTTTATTCTCGGGTATTTGGACGTTCTGCACTTTCATGTCGGCATACACAGCATCGTTTTGATCGGACTGATCTTTTTCGTTTCGCTTTTGTTTGCCAAACATAACGGAGAGTACGGCGCATGCACCTTTCGCCGTTACGGCAACGAGCTTAAAAGCGAACTCAACGCATACGTGACGAAGAACCTTATGCGCATCGGAGAAACCGAAAAGTCAAACGCAACGTTCGAGACGTTTATAGACGCTTATGCCAAACGCATTCGCAACGACAATTATGCCTCTATCGCCGCAGGCGTTTTCCCGACGATGGGAATTTTGGGTACGTTTATCTCCATAGCGTTAACGCTTCCCGATTTTTCGTCTCAAACGGCAGGTGCTCTGGAACAAGAGATTTCCGTTTTGCTAAGCGGCGTGGGAACGGCGTTTTACGTCTCGATTTACGGTATTTTGCTCTCGCTTTGGTGGATTTTCTTCGAGAAACGAGGACTGAGCCGTTTTGATCGAGACGTTGAGATTATTCGTGAGGCAACCGCATCGCTTTTTTGGACGAAAGAAGAGATCGAACAAGCCTACCTCAAAGAAAACCTCCAACATTTTGAAAAAATAGGCTTGATGTTTGAACGCCTTAGCTCAAACGACTTTTTCGAGCGTTTGGGTAAAAATATCGAATCCAAATTCGAACTCTTCGATGAAATGCTTACCATGGAAGCCAGCGCGGTCAAACGCGTATCCGAGCATATCAAAGAGGGTATGGATACGTTGGCGCGTTCTCAGGAAAAACAAAAAGGTCTAATCGAACTGCACGAGCAAATGCTCTCCAAAATCGAGGGCTTTAACGAAAATACGACGGCATTACATGTCAAAATGGCAGAGAGCAACGAAGAGATGATCGCGACCAATCAAGAGCTCTTACGCGCACTCAAAGAGTCCGCCGCGGCACGCAATCCAAATGAACCTAACGCGGAAGTCGAATCGCTCAAAGAGAGCCTGAAAATCATCGACGCCGAAACCGAAGAGATCATCCAAAAAATGGATGCGTTAAAATAATGCGCTACCGTCCTTCAAAAAGCTCGGATCAAAACTTTTGGGTCTCTTACGCCGACTTGATGGCGGGGCTTTTATTCGTCTTTATTTTGCTGATCGGTGCTATCGTCGTCAAATACGTCTACGTTCAAACGGATTTGAAAGGCATTAAAAACGATCTTGAGGCGCAAACGCAGGTATTACGCCAAAGTCAAGAAGCGTTGATGCAACAAAAACGCGACTTTTTACGCCTCAAAACCGATATGAACGCCACCAGTGCTTCCTTGCAGATCGCCCAAGAGTTGCTAATGCAAAAAGAGTCCGATTTGAACGAGTCCAACGCAAAATTAGACTTAAGCGACAAAGAGATCGAAAACCTGAAAAAACTTCTTTTGGAAACCGAACTTGCACGCGACGAAGTCAAAGGCGAATTGGTCGCCAGCCAAATGGAACTGGGCACGACGACGCAAAACTTAAAACTCAAAGAGGGAGAACTCGCTTTGTTGAGTGCTAAACTGTTGGAAAGCACCGCAGCGCATCAGCAACTGGTCGACGATTTGAACCTGACCAAAGCGCGCATCAAAAACCTCACCGGACTTCGCATCAAAGTGGTGCAGGAGCTGAAAAATAAATTGGGTAAAAAAATCGATATCGATCCTAACAGCGGAGCGATCCGTCTACCCTCGGGCGTTCTTTTCGACGTAGGTTCTTACGAGATCAAACCCGAAGCCAAAGCACGTCTCAAAGAGACTTTACAGCCGTACTTGGACGTTCTTTTAAACGATGCGTCCATTCGTGAAAACATCGACCATATCATGATCGAAGGACATACCGACTCGGACGGTACCTACATGCACAACCTCGACCTCTCTCAAAAAAGAGCCTATGCGGTTATGGCGTTGATCTATTCGTGGGACGAAAGCAAAAACGCACTTTTACAACGTTACGTCAGTGCGATCGGACGCTCCTACAGCGACCGCATCTTTAAAAACGGCATCGAGGACAAAGACGCGTCACGCCGCATCGAAATCAAATTTAGCCTCTCCAACAAACAAGCGATCCACGAAATCGAAACGTTTTTACAACGTAAAGAATAAACTTCCCAAGAGACGATAAAAGATCTTTTTTTATCGTCTCTTTCCTCGTGTGACTCAACCGTCTAAAAGCTCTATTTTTCCTGATACAACGCTGAAGCAACGATTTTTATGTTAAGATATTCGCTACGGAATAAAGGAGAAAATATGGCCTTAATTCAGAAAAATATTTGGACGATTTTTTATACCCTTCTTCTTTGCGGTATCGGTTTTTTAGGCATTGCATCGTACTATAAATGGAACAACGTTCACGAACACTATGCCGAAGATCAGATCAATCTGGTCAAACTCGTCGGTAATGCCACCCACTCTTTACTGCTTTCGCAAGAGATGATCCTCGATGTTTTAGGTAAACAAGTCCTCAGAGATCAAAATCCTCGTATGTTAGACGAATTGCTCTTGATCAATCCTTCGGTCGTTGCTTTCGGTTTTGTCGATGTTGAAGGAAATTACCGCTATATTAATACCAAGTTCGACAAAGCCAAACTTCCCAATCTCCGTCAAAATCCTCTCACCCAAGAGTCGTTTGAGTATACCCTCACGCAAAACACCATGGTCTTAGGTAGGACCTATTATATTGCGGCAAGCGGACGATGGGGAATTCCGATTCGTAAAAGCATTTTAGACGATTCGGGAAAGGTGTTAGGCGTTATGACCGCCGGACTCGGCATTGAGGGTGCTTTTAAAATTTATACCGAAAGTCTCTCTCTTGGAGATTACAACAAAGTCACCTTAATTCGCGAACGCGATCATTTTATTCAGTTTCAATCCGCAAATACCGAAATTTCTAAAGAAATTTACGAAAATCCTCTTCCCGAAGCGTTTCTCAATGCATTGATGGATACGATTACGCATACATACGCCGTTTCCAAAGACGAGATCAAAGCAAGCGAACGTATTTATACCGCAAGTACGCGCGACGTAACGGGAGAGGAGATTCAATTTGCGCTCAAGTACGAACCGCGCTATGCCTTATGGATTCTTTCCGATATAAAAGAAACGCAAATAGTACGTGAATTTATCGAGCATTTTTTCGCCTACGTTATGCTTTTTGCAATCATACATGTCGTTTTGTTTTTTCTCTTTAAAATCATTTCCGATGCGGAGAATAAACGTCGGGTCGATTTGTTATTTCAAGCCACGCACGATTCGCTCACGCATCTACCCAATCGCGCCTACTTCCAACAATGCATCCATGATTGGATGTGTGAAAGTGCTCCGCCTTTTAGCCTTTTGTATATCGATTTGGATCATTTTAAAAACGTGAACGATAGTTTCGGACATCATTTCGGCGATTTACTCCTTATCGAATTTTCAAGGCGACTTTTACAGGTTAAGTCGCCTGAAAGTATCGCCATTCGACAAGGAGGCGACGAGTTTCTTCTCTTAAGTTACGTCACGGATACGCATGAGCTTTTAGCCCAAGCTGACAAAATAATGCAAGAAATTTCCAAACCCTACCGTATCAAGCAGTTCAATTTCGTAGTCGGAGCCAGCATCGGCATCGCCAAATATCCCGAACACGCCCAAAGTGAAGATATGCTCTTGCGTGCCGCCGACATTGCAATGTACGAAGCTAAAAAATATAAAAATAGCGTCCGCCTTTTTAGCCCTTCGATGCAAGAAGGATACCTTAATCGCGTCATGATGGAACATATGCTCCGTCAAGCGTTGGAGAAAGGAGAGCTCTACATCGCGTATCAACCGCAAATCGATCGAAACGGTGCTTTGTACGGCGTCGAAGCCTTAGCTCGATGGCAAAGTGCGGAGTTAGGGCTCGTTCCGCCCGACCAATTCATACCGGTCGCCGAAGCTTCCGGATTGATGCCAAAACTCGGAGATTTTATCTTAAAACGAACGCTCGAAGAGATGCAACGCTTGCAAGAAAGCTTAAACGTACGCTTTCAAGTTTCCGTTAACATCTCGATCAAACAATTTATGGAAGTCAATTTTTTGGAAAAACTCACGCACGAAATCGAGAAAACCAAACTCGACCGCCTTGCGATATGCCTCGAAATCACGGAGAGCCTCTTCATCGAAGATATTGACTATCTCCTACCGCTTCTACAAAAAATCCGCGATATGGGACTTTACATCTCGATGGACGATTTCGGTACGGGCTACTCATCGCTCAATATTTTGCGAAAATTACCCGTCGACGAACTCAAAATCGATAAAAGTTTTATCGATACCCTCATGGAAGACCTTGCGGCAGAGAAAATGGTACAAAATATTATCACGATCGGTAACAACTTGGGATTGGTTGTTTTGGCGGAAGGCGTGGAAACCAAAGCGCAGGAAACCAAACTTTTGAGCTTAGGGTGCGATCGGTTTCAAGGCTATTTGTACGCTAAACCTTTGACCTACGACGCACTTCAAGCCTTTGTGGAAGAACAAAAACAAAACGACATGTAAAAAAAATGCCTCATCCAAAGATGAGGCAAAAGGCTAATACGCGCGCATCGGGTAGATACCCTGAACGGCGATATAATACTCTAACCCCGAAAGAGGTGCCGTATTTTTTAAATTAGGAAGACAAAAGGTGCTATGACCGTCTCCGCCGTAGGTCGTTCCTAAAAGCGAAAACAACGCTTGGTTCTGTGAGATTGGCAACGAACGCCCGTCGCACACCATCCACCCTTCCATCGCAAAATGAAATGCAAACAACTGAATCTGACCCAATACGAAATCCATACCTACCTCCTTTACCTAAAGATAGCTGATTATAGCACAAAAGACTCAAGAGGTAAAAACCTTGTAGTCTCCATCTGACATGTCAAAGCGTCGGTTAGTCTAAAACTCTTTTTTGCGCTAATGCATCTATCGTGATGCTCTTTCGTAACGGTAACTCGTCGCTTGAAGGGGCGAGCAAATTGGTCGCAAAAAAGTAAATACCTTTAGAACTCTCGACATAACCGACATACCAACCGTGATGTTCTGCGTTTTTCGGAACCGCCCATCCCGTTTTAGCACGTATCACGTAGCGTTCACCCCGCTCGTCGATCATCATTTTTTTCAGCAGCTCCATGTCGCTTTGACGAAACGGAAGTTCGCTTCGATAGAGTTTTTTAAGAAAGGCGATTTGCTCTTGCGCACTGATGCGAAGCTTCCCGTCCAACCAAAAACGCTCAACGTTATCGCCTGTTTTTTCGTTTCCGTAGTGCAGTTTTTTAAGGTAACTATCGTATTTTTCCAAACCTATTTGACGTGCAAAACGTTGATAGCACCAAACACACGAGGTTTTAAAGGCACTCTCTAACGTCTGATCTTTGTTCCATGCGGGAATACTTCGCTCAATTTTATCCCAAACGATACTACTTTGGTCGTTAACGACGTTTTGGTCTAAAGCGATCAGCGTATTGGGGATTTTAAACGTAGACGCAGGCAAAAGAGGCATTTTGACACGCGCTTCGTTATAGACGAAACGCTCTTTGCCGTCGAGCGATTCGATCAGCATCGCTCCTTTGATCCCGTAATCCTCAAAAAGTTTTGCAAGGGTTGCATCATCGTTGGCAAAAAGCGACAACATAGAAACAAAAATCAGCACGAATCCTCTCATGACAAAACTCCTTTTGGTATTGGAAAATCGTAACTATTGGTTAGCTAGCATTGTGATTTATTTTACCACACCGCATCATGAAAATGATTCAAAATCTTCTCGTCTTTGGTTAAAAGTTTGCTTTCCTGACTCATAGCATGGGCTACGATAATGCGATCAAACGGGTCGCGCGTCCAGTCGATAAGCATGGCTTTTTGGATGACTTCACTAAAACTACCATCCTCTATTTTAAGCCCTATCATTGCGCCGAGATCTCCTAAAATATTGTAAGGCGTTTCGCTAATACGTCCAATCTCATGTAAAAACTTAAGTTCCAATTCGACCATCGGAGAGATGAAAAGTTGACTTGCTTGCTCGATGGCTTCGAGTGCTTTGGGTGAGAATTTTTCAAGTTCTTTTTGCCTCAACCACACGACGATGTGCGTATCTAGATAAAGGGCTTCCATTCACCCTCCCACGATGTGTTGATGAGTTCCTCATCGCTTGCGGTGGTAATCTTTTTAGCAATGATTTTATCGAGGCGAGAAGGACGCTGTTCAGGCACAATGCGCAATAGTTTACCTTTACGCGAAATCTCAAGAAGCTCGCCTTTTTCAGCTACGGCATCTAAAAGATTGTAAAGATTTTCACGAAGTTTTGAGGGAGTGACAACCATCTTTGCTCCTTATAGTCAATTAGGAGCATTATACAATTACGTACGTTACAAGTCAAACGGCGTACGTAAATAGTTCATTTTATCTTTACATGTAAAGCCAACATCACCCTTCCGTAGGATTTTTGGGACCGTCAAGTTGAAGTTCGTAAAAAGCCAAGTCAAGCCATTGACCAAATTTATAGCCAGCTTTGTGGACAATCCCCGAAAGCACAAAGCCTAGTTTTTCGTGCAGATGAATACTCTTGGTGTTGGAAGCGTCGATGCCGGCGACGATGGTGGCGTACCCTTTAGCATTGGCACCCTCTATGATGGTTTCAAGCAACGCTTTTCCAAAACCGTGCTTGCGAAAATCTTTGTGAACGTACACCGAATGCTCAATCGTGTATTTGTAAGCGGGACTGCTCCGAAAAGAGCCGTACGTGGCGTACCCTACAACACTTTCCTCATGTTCGTACACCCACAAAGGATAACCCTCTTTTTGTTTGGTCTGAAACCACGACACGCGTTCTTCTAAGGTTTTGGCTTTGTAGGTATAAACGGCGGTGGTGTTTAAAATAGCATCGTTGTAAATCGCTAAAATTGCTTCCAAATCCTTTTCAGTCGCATAACGAATCATCGTATCTTCTTTGTAGGGATACACTAAAATGCGCGCTTAGCCTACCAATCGACAGGCAAAACAGTTGGTTTGGTCTTTACATGTAAAGCACGCAGGGGCTACAAGACCTAGCGAATCGTAGATAAATTTTTTCCACAGCTTATCGGCGGGTTTCAGCTCGAAGAGTTTGGGAAAGTGGCACTTCATGTATTTGCCCATCTGCACGCGGTTTTTAAAACCCATGTCTTCGTACAAGTGGCGTTCTCGCATCGACATTGCCGCGACGTGCGGAGCGATGACGTATTTGGAGTAACGATTTTTGGCGTAACCTTGTAAGAAGATCGTTACCGTCGTTTCTATTTTTAGCCGTTCATCTTTCGTATAGGGGCTCATGCTTGTACCTTGTAAATTTTTTTGCGCTCTTTGGACGATGCGACGTTCATCAACTTTCGGTATTTCGTAATCGTGCGTCTGACCATTTTGATGTTAAAGCGTTTCTCGATTCGTTCGAGTAAATCGTCGTCAGTTAAAGGCTCTTCTTTGTTTTCGTATTCGATTTGTTGGTTAATAAAATTTTTGATCTCGGAAGACGAAAGCTCTTTGGTCGCTACCGCGTTGGTAAAAAACGACTTCAACGGGAAAATGCCCTGTTTCGATTCGACGTATTTGTTTGAAATCGCCCGCGAAATCGTCGATTCGGCAAAAGAGAGTTCATCGGCGAGATGGCTCATATTGAGCGGTCTAAGCTCGCCTCCGACGAAAAAAGAGAGCTGCTTTTCGACGATTAAAAGCACGATTTTATACAACGTACTTTTGCGCAGTTCCAAGAGATTGACGATGTCGCGCGCCTCTTTGAGCTTATCTTTAATGGAGTCGTTTTTGCTCGAAAACGGTTCTTGAATCACGATGTCGGGGTAATATTCGTTATTGATCCGAAGCCGTATATCTTCGTCCACTTCCACGTAAAAATCGGGAATAATCTGCTTGGGCGAGGCTTGATACTCCAATGCCGGCGGATTGGAAAATTTCTTCACGACCGCCCTTGCCTCTTCGAAACGGTGATGCTTGGAAAACTTATCGACTTTGTGCATCTGTTCGATCATCTTCAACACGAGATAATAAAGCTCGTCGTCGATTTCGTCGCTCATCGCATCGAGTTGAAAGACAAACGATTCGTGAGCGTCTAGCGCACCGACGCCGTAAGGCTCGATCTTCGAAAAACGTTGACGAATACGTTCGACGTACTCTTGATAAACGTTACATGTAAGGGCAATTTGTTCGATATCGCCGTCAAAATAGCCCTCTTCATTGATATCGCAGAGTATCTCGTGGGCGACTTTTTGCGAAACGGGCGTGGGAAAAAGCGGAGGCACGATTTGTTCGAGTATCTTTTCATGCAACGACTCATGGCTCAAGACCAACTCTTCTACCATTCCGTGACTGCTAGAACCCATCGTATGTTCATACGGACGTTTGACCTCTAAAAACGGATTTTCGTACGAAAGCGTTTCGAGATGCGTACTGAGCTCTTGAAGCGGTAGCTGTAACAACGGGAGCCAAAGTTTTAGCGAGAGATTCAAACTCTGCTTTTGTTTAAATTCTAGATTGATACTTCTCATGCAAAAAGTATGCCCTATTTATGAGCTAATTTTGCTTTTTTCTTGATTAATTTTTATGCATTTTAAAAGAGATTTTACAAAAATGTTCTATGCGTTTCAAGCGGGAGAGAAAGAGGCTACGCGGGATGTTGGCATGCGTAGCGACTCTTGAAAAGAAGGATTAGTATTTGATGCGAACGACGCCGTTTGGCTTTTCGATTTTCATTTGACACGAAAGGCGCGTATTGGGCGTACACGTACTGGCAAGAATCTCTTTTAGCACTTTGATCTCTTTGTCGGTTTTAGGCGATAAAAACTCCATACCTTGAACGATTTCCACGGCACACGTTCCGCATTGACCGTCACGACAACCAAACGGTAAGGCACTTCCGCTTGCTTCTACGACGTCTTGAATGGTAGCACCCGGCTTAACGTTAACGGCTAAAAAGTCGTTGATAATTTCTACTCTTGTTGTCATGGTTGATCCTTTACTTTTTAAATGGTTTAATCAAAACGTCGCCCTTAATCATCATCATCGAAGCGATGCGCACTTTCGGGCTTACGGTAAATTGTTGACAAATATCGGCGTCTTCTTGGCTAATCGCACCTAATTTAACGAGTTCGTCAAGCTCTTCGTCTTCCATATAACTCGTCGGTTCCTCATCGCTAATATGCTCAACGCTAATGAGACACGTCGAATGATCTTTGGGATCAAACATAATAGGAATCCCTTTTTCTTTCGCTAAACGCACCACGGGTTCACCGATTTTGGCATCGTAAATACCGTCTTTTTCGGTGTCAAAATGCATAAAAATCACTTTGGCCATAACACTTCCTCCTTACTAAGATTTGTTTTTATAATGCTCACTCATCCACGCATGTTCTTCGGCTTCGAGATCGCGATAAGGCTCCATCGCCTCTAATTCGTGTTCCCTGCATCCGATCACTTCCACAACGGCCTCGGCGTCTAAAAAGTGTACCTCGTAAACGCGTATGACTTGTAAAAAATCCCCGACGGATCGAACGTAACCGATCGAGCCTTTTTTGATCATCACTTCGCCGATTTGAAGGTACGGATACGTTCCGTCGTTTTTCACGTCTTCAAGCAGTTTTACCTTCTGTCCGAGAAAAAATTTTGCTTTGGCTTCGTCTTTTCCAGACAACTTTGCCGTTACCGTATCGTGCAATACGACGCTTGGATCAACAATCACAACTGCCTCCTTTTTGCGAAGACGTCGTACACGAAGCACACCCTTTGGCATGTCCGTCTTCCGCCATACCCCACACTTCCGCGGCACTCGGGGAATGCCCGTGTTTATAGTCCATATAGACGCGCATCAAAGCAAACTTTAAAAAATCCATCAAGTATTTTTCATCGCCTTTGTAAAATTCAAAGCCCTTTTTAATCAACGTGCCGTACTCTTTCATAATGTGAAAACGCTTGACTTGAACGATGTGTTCGTCATACTCGATAGCAAAAAAATCAAAGTAGTCTTCTGCCGCTCTTAATTGATAAAATTGCTCTAGCGTTCTCATATCGTATCCTTTACGCCAATTCTTTTTTAAGCTGCGCTATCCAATTTTCGATACGCTCTTCGGTTTTGTCTTCTTCATTGATATTGTCGATCGCAAGACCGCAAAATTGATTTCCGACCACTGCCAAACTCGCCTCGTAGTCGTAATCGCTTGCATCGGTAAAACCGATTATTTTTGCACCGGATTTGGAAAAAATCTGGTAAAACTTGCCCAAAGCACTGCAAAAATGTTCTCCGTGCGTTTTACTATCTCCCGCACCGAAAAATGCCATCGTTTTACCCTTAAAATCGATGTTTTCGGACGTAATCTCAAAAAGAGCGTCGACCCAACTAAAATGCACGTCGCCTTGTCCCCATGTCGAACTTCCAAAGAAAAGAACGTCAAATTCTTCGAATTGTTCCACGCTATCGAAGTCGTCTTCCATCAAAACGCACGCGTCGTCTTCTACCTCAAACGCTTCTTTCAACGCTTCGGCGATTTGAGTCGTATTGCCGCCCGCACTCGCGTAAAAAATACCGATATTTGCCATCGTGTTATCCTACTTTTAAAGTGTATTGTTCGTAAATTTCTATCGCATTTTTCAGCATCTTACTGCCCTCTTTGACCAAGTCGTCGTAGGTGCGAAAGCTGTAACGGTGCGCATCTTTAAAAAATTTATTCGTCACGACGATTTTATCCGCCAAGACGACCGCTCGACCGAATCCCTCGTGACTCATCTCCATCACGACCGAACACATAACGCCCGTTTTGAGTTCAAACGCCAAAGCGATCGATTGAAAAATCAGACGAATATCTTGAATCTGCATCTCGTCGATGTCGGCGATGATGGGAACGTTTTTGAGCTCTTCCTTGCTTTTGACGTATTTTTCGCACAAAAGCTCTTCATCGCTTTTTTTTGCCCACGTACCGAACTGATCGAGTGCTCTGGTTTGAGAAATCAGCGTTTCGATAAACAATGTTTCTAGCTCGTTCATGATCTACGCCCTTGCTTCTAAAATTTTTTTGATAAACGGCGGAGGATTGGTTGCCATCATCGAAGTCAGTTTTTCCAACTCGTCTTCGATGTTTACCACTTGCTTGTATTTGATAGGAAAAATCTTTCCGTTGACGACTTTAGCCGCCGCCGCAGGTCCGATCTCGACACAGTACATAATGTCGACGTGCTCGTTGATAAGCATTTCGACTCTGCCTTCGGTGCGCTCTTCTCCGGTCGGAATAACGCCGTGTAGACTATATCCGTTTGCATCGACGTCGTAAACGGCAAACTGCTCGCCTGAACCGAAATGGGCATCAATGTTTTTCAAATCGTTCGTAAAAAACGCTACTTTAACCATCGGTGTGTTCCTCCTATCCTTAAACTTACGGATGTATTTTCAAAAAGTGTTCCGTAGGCAAATTTAGTTTCAATAAGATAAACTAAACAAAAATAATATGAGGAGTTCTTCTATGATAACCCTTGAGCCGATCGGCGTGATTCACACGCCTTACCTTAACAATGCACCTTACCAGCCGGTTTCAAACGACGTCGGAGAATTTTACGTCGATCTCGACGAAGCCTATACGGACGGTCTTAAAGAGTTGTTGCGTTTTAAATATATTTATCTTCTGTTCTACATCGATCGCCTTCACGAAAAGCCGAAAATGCGCTTTACGCCGCCTTGGCTTGAAAATAAAGAACTCGGGCTTTTTGCGACGCGTACGCCCAATCGCCCTAATCCCATCGGGCTAAGCATCGTTAAGCTGATTAACGTCATCGATCGTAAGATCATCGTATCGGGACTCGACGTTTTTGACGGTACGCCGCTGTTGGACATCAAACCTTACATCAAAGAGTTGGACGACAAAAACGACGCCAATTACGGATGGCTGGACGATATCGATAACAGAGAACATTTTATGTTGCATATCAAAGGCATACCGCACGATTATTGAGGTAGCGAAAGAGCTTTTTCTTAGTCGTTTCTAGCCAAGTTTATGGTAGGATATAAAATAACCATCTGAAGGAGAAGATATGAAACGAGATAAAAGTATCGAGTTGCTCAATCGCGCTATTGCCGACGAGCTTGCCACGGTTCATCAATATATGTTCTTTCATTTTCATTGCGACGATCAAGGATACGACCTTCTTTCAACCCTTTTTAAACGTATCGCCATTGCCGAAATGCTTCATATCGAACGTTTAGCCGATCGCGTCCTCTTTTTAAAAGGGACGATCGAGATGAAAGCCGCCCAAGAGGTTCAACAAATTATCGACGTTAAAGCGATGCTTGAATTTGCGCGTCAAGGCGAAGACGATGCCGTAACGATGTACAACCAATTTGCAATCGAATGCGGCAATAACGCCGACAGCGTTACGAAAAAACTCTTTGAAGAACTGGTCTTAGACGAAGAAGGACATTACGCCGAATACGACGACGAAATGGATAATATGCTCAAATTCGGCGAGCAATACCTCGTACTTCAATCAATGGAGCGCAGTAAGAAAAAAGCGACGATGGCGGCAGCCGCCATGCCCGCAAACGAACCCGCCTGAGTCTCTTTTAGCATAGAAGGGAAACCTTCTATGCTACTTCCCGTGCTTTTCAAGCAATAAATACCGTTCAATTTTCAGCGGATCTAAGATCGAAAGCATTTCCGCTTTTTCCTGTCCCGCATCCGATTTGACGATGGCTTTGGTCAGGGTATGTTGCCCGAGCATCGCTTGGTTGGTCTCGTCGATGCAACGCACCGGCACTTCGGGGCTATCTTGCACCGCATCGATTACCAATCCGAAGGGTTGATCGTCGTTGCCCTTGAGAACGATAATATAGTTTTTGTCTTTATCGTAGTTGCGCTCGTGTTGAAAATACTTTGCCAACGAAGCGACGGGAATCGTTTTGTTGTTCCACGTAATCATACCGACGTAAATTTCGTCCGAACCGATGACTTTCGTAACGTCTTGTCCTTCCAATGCGGCATAAATCTGCTCGCTTTGTATCGCATATAAATTTCCGTACAACCAAAACGTTGAAAGATCGACGCTTTTCTCGCTTGCCGTCACCTTAGGATACGCATAATGCTTCACGTGGTTTTTTTTCGTCTCTTGCGTCAAAGCATTTTTAGACGCAATACGAATACAAACGACCGCAAAAACATCGTTAACGTATCCGTCGCTGACTTTATATTCGCGGTACCCCTTCGATGCCGCCTTTCCGATAATGTAATAATCATCGTCGATGAGCACAATCTTTTCGTTTGTATCGCAAAAACGACAACGTTCGCCGACATTCATCTTAGACGACGTCGATGCAATGATCGTTTGGGTTTTGGTTTCGATAAAAAGAGCAAAAGAACGTTCGTCTTCTTCGATCACGTCGTGTAACATCGCTTCAAATTGCGTTTGAGCGTCAAACACGATCGCGATACCTCCCAACGCCTCCTTATGCCCTTCGATAAAAATCGGAGCGTTATAGATATAGGTGTGTTTTCCTTCGTACAGTTCGCTGGCTTCAAACGCACTGACGACATACTCTTTAGGACTTTTTAACGCCAAGGTCTGAGCAACGTAAGGCGCACCGATACGTTTACCGACAAAGTGTGCGTATTTTTCTTGGCTGACCGCCACAACGCATCCTTGCGCGTCATAAACAAGCAGGTGCGCATAAACGGTATAAAGCGCGTTGATGGTCGCAAGCACGTCGCTCATCTCGCGTCCAAACTCTTTTTTGATCGTCGTAAAATCTTTATACTTGGCACTAAACGCTTTAATAAACACGGGGCTTAATGCCCACCAACGGCAATCGTTGGCACGTTCGTAAAGGTTTCGATCCATAATATCGATCGCCAAAGTCGCACGAAACGCCGCATCGTTAATGTACGAAGCCACTACCGTCCAATTGAGGTTGCCGATGGACTCTTCAAACGTCTTTTTCGTTTGCGCACCCGTACGTGAAATCTCGTTTAAAAGCGATTTTGAAAACGAATTGTCGCCGCTTTTTTGATTGGCGATTTGCACGTTACCGTTCCAGATCGTCATATCGAGTTTACGCTGAATCGCTTCGGCTTTTGAGGGGATATTCGTAAACTCTTCGGAAAAGAGCGACGAGTTTTTAATGATTTTCGTCTGTTCTTCGCTAAACGGTAAATGTGCTTGTTTTTGGGTAAACGCAAACGCAAGCGGTATGAGGGCATGGGCTTGCCATCCCAGACCGAAAAATCCCTGATACCCTTTCGTCTGCTTCGTACATGCCACGTACTCTTGGGCTAAAAACGGTACCGTATCGACGCGATTGAGAACGGTTTTTTGCGGTGCACGCAAAGGGTAATGAAACGGGTTACTACTGTAAATCGTGCGATTGTTAGCATCTAAGAGTAAAATGTCCGTCCACGTTTCGCGATCGATCAACGGAGAGATAATCACGCGCATTTCGTCTTGAAATTTAAACACCAATCCCAACACCGCCAAAGGTTTGCCTAGATCGTCGCAAACGCGGTACGAGTAGATCAAACTCTCCTTGTCTGCGACGATGGGATAAATACCGAAATTTTCGACATACTCTTTGGACGTATTCAAAGCTGCGTCGATAAACTTCCGATCGATTTTCCGACCTAAGGTATCGCCGCGCGTCGAAGCAATGAGCGTCCCGTTGACGTCAAACAACAAAACGTCGTCGTAAACGCTGTATTTTTCGATGTATTTGGCAAAACGCTCTTGAATCAAAGGCAGTGCGTTGTGTTGTGCTTGTGCGTCCATCGTCGCAAAATCGCATAAACTGACGTCCGTTGCCAAAAAACCGACGTCTGCGGTTCGTTCAAACAGATTGCGGATTAAAATATCGATAGCGACTTGCGCTTTGGAGCACATTTCGGTCGAAAGCTTTTTAACGGTCTCTTCGCACAGTCGTCCCAACAATTGCTCGGAAAGAAGGCTAAAGGCTTGCCTTGTTTCGGATATATCCATCCCGATGTTACTCATTTGCCCTAATAAAGAGAGTAAATTCCATCGCTCGGAAAGTTGATCGAGTGCTTTTTGATAAGCCACCACCTCGGGGATAAAGGCATTGTAACGCGACGTGTCTCCTTCTTGAACCATACTCAAACCCCTTGTGTTAGGTAAATTATTGTGACGATTGATGATGTACTAAAAGATTATTGACCTCGCATAAAAACGTGCAACTGCCCTCGTACAAAATAGAGTTGCGAAGCCCGACGCCGACTTGCTCGTAGTTGGGAAATCCGCGAATCAACAAGGCTTTATGGTAACGGTGCGCCAAACGTTCGCCGTGGAAGTTGGAGATCAACATGTCGACAAGGGGAAGAGCCTTTTCCACCTCCTCAAAATCGCCGATACGAACGTTACATGTAAACTCTTCTTGTATGTCGCTTCGTTGCGCGATAAACGCCTCGACATGCGCACCGACTTCACGCAAAGCTTGAGCGATGCTATAGACGCTATCGGGTTCGTCGGCGATGAGCACTTTGCTTTTACCTAAAATGAAATGGGTATCCAAAAGCACGTCTTGCAGACGTGCTCTCCAACGTTTTACGCTATTTGGAACGTTACACGTACCAAGATACGCCAACATTTCGGCGTAAAAGCGATCGCTAGCTTCCAAACCCATTAAGGTATCACAATGCACGTGCTTCGCTTGCGCGTTCTTTTCCAAAAAAAGCTCGCCGCACTTTTGAACCGAACGTCCGACGGTCACGACGATTCCGGCATCGCCGAGTGCTTCGATGTCGCTCAGCGCAATACCGCCGCCGCTTAGTGAGCCTTGTTTGACGCCCAAATGTCCGTCAAGCGAATCGCTTAAATCGGGAAGCGCAAAGACTTCAAAACCCAAATCTTCCATAGCCTCTTTGAGCTTTTCGACTTCGATCGGACTCATATTGACGTTGGGAATGAGTAACGCTTTTGCTTTTTTAACGTCGGTTTTCGGCGTAATCAGCTGTGCAACGATATTTTGAACGCTCAAACTCCAACCGCTCTCCAAGCCGCCTTCAAAATCGGGCGTATGCACGTAGACGATTTTTTGTTTCTCTTTCAGAAGAAGCGTTGCACCTTTGATGTCGTCGCCTTTGGTTTCGGTCATTCCCGTGGTAAAGAGTCCGACCAAATCGGGGCTCACTTTTTTCGTAATGTTGTCAATCGCTTCGGAAATGCCTCTCTCACCGCCGTCAATCACCGCGCTAATATCGTTGACCGCGGTGGTTTGGATCGCGATCGGGTCGTTAAAGTGGCGCGTAAAAAGCACTTTCGTAAACGAAGCGCACCCTTGCGCCCCGTGCATCAAAGGCATACAGTTTTTAATTCCCAAAAATGCCAACGTCGCACCCATCGGTTGCGAGAGTTTTAACGGATTGACATGTAAAGGTTTGAGCGTGTCGGTTTTTGCCTCTTTGAACGAAAATGCCGTACTCATGATATTCCTCCTAAGCCGCTTCCCACGGTGCCGATTTTCCGACGAGTTTAAACACGGGATTGCGCAATGACGCACACACGTCGATTGCTAGATTTTCAAGTCCGCCGTATGCCCCGTAACTCACTTTTTTCTCTTGATTGACGTCCACAAACGCGATACGCTTTTTAATCGCCGTATAAAGGCTACGTCCGCCCGCCAGTAAAATATCGACGTTATGTTCGTCGATAAGGCGCGGTTGTTCGGTTGCGGGACTTTTAAAGACGATCGGCACATACTCTTTAGCGATAGCGATGTCTTCTTCGGTCGCCTTTTGAATGGAAGTCGCCACGACCTCGATACCGATGTCCTGTAGTGCCGAAGCGATCGACCACGACTTGTTACCGCCGGTATTTAAAATCGCTTTTTTTCCTTTGAGCAAGAGTCGATACGGTGCTAAACGCTCCTCGAGTTTTGCCTCCTCTTCAGCAATAATACGCTCGGCGCGTGCCGACAAATCCGCATCTCCGAATGCGTTGACGATGGAGCGAATCGCATTGGACGTATCGCGTTTACCGTAAAACGAAACACTGACGTAAGGGATGTTATAGCGTTCTTGCATTTTACGGCACAAGGTTACTAAGGACTTCGCGCAGACGATGACGTTAAGCTTGGCGGTATGCGCTTGTTGTATCGCTTCGATGCGTCCGTCACCCGAAAGCGTCGAAACGACGTGAATGCCGATGCGCTCTAAAATCGGACGGTACTGCCACATATCTCCCGTCACGTTGTAATCGCCGATGAGATTGATGCCGTAAGGATGAATCGTATCAGGCTCTCGCATACCGATCAATGCGTCTAAAACCGCCTCTCCCGCCAATCGGGAACCGAGGTTCTTACTGCCGACGAAACCGGGTGCATGTACCGCAACGATCGGTAGCCCAAACTGCTCGCTTGCGACTTTACATGTATAGTCGATGTTGTCCCCGATCATCGCCGTTACACAGGTTTCGTAGACAAAAATCGCCTTGGGGTTTTTATGCTCCACGATGTATGAAAGAGCCGCAGAAAGCTTCTTATCGCCGCCGAAAATGATGTCTTGCGTCGTCACGTTCGTGCAATACCCCAAAGGCGTATTGTTTTCGCCTTGATAGCTTGTTAACGTAGCGCGCGTCTCCCACGAAGCACCAAGACAGGTGTCCGGACCGTGTACGAGGTGCACGGCATCGGCATAAGGAAAGAGGGATATTTGCGCTCCTTCAAACGCGCACCCTCCGCTTGTCGCTCCGGGTTTGGGTTTATCACAGCTACTTTTTTTGGTTTTGTTATGAGAACAAGCACTCTCGTTTAACAAATCCTTGATCAGTTTTTTGTTTACCATAATGGTGAATTTGCACAATTCATTCCATTCCGTTTTTCTTTAAAAGAACTATCGAAGATATCTACGGATGAGTGTGCAAAAATACATCTTGATGAAAAGCTTTAGACGCTTTTTTGAGGGGAACAATTTAGCCTAAGAATCATTTGAATTGCGCTATTTGATCTATTGATTTTTACGGGCACTTCATAAAATCTTTTTTTACACTTGCCCAAGCATCCTTGGCATTAAAATTCTCAATAAGCCCGTTATTGGGTTGTGTGGTTTGCGTAAAAGCTTGAATACCATGCTGAATCATATATCGTGGGAAATACGTAGGCGGTTGAATACCTTTAACTGCTTGGCACATCTTATTTTTATCTTGAAATTTTTCAGTGAGAAGACTTTGAAACTTATCGATATGCTCTTTTTTAGCATTCATTAAGTTAAGTTTCATAACGCCTAATGCTTGATGCGCTGATTTATCAGCAACACGTAACGTATCATATTTAGCATACACCAAAGCAACGCTATACAACATAACCGCTTTTTCATAGTCACGCTTATCCAAACATTGGTATATGCCAGAAAACAGATCAGTTGGAGAATAAGAAGACTTGACGTCATCTACGTCAATGCACGACAAGTTGTTCGTCACTTCTAAATTTCCGGGGGCTTGGACGTTGACAACTTCTACGGCATTTAATGCTACACTCAAAAGCGCCAATACTAAACATGTTTTTTTCATACGTTTACCTTAGTTATTTTATTGCAATGTCGTTTTCTAAAAGATACATCACAAATTATTTTTTCACAGGGTTTTTATATAAAAATACTAAAACTTTTTCCACTATTGTTGAAATTTAAGAATTTTCCATTCCATTACCTCTTACCATTAAAAGTATCAATAACGGCAAGGAAGCCTTTTATCATAACTATCCTCTTAAAAATCAAAATATCTTTAATTATATAAAAAACTTCTTTAGGATATGACTTTTTTTTATATTGTATCTACGGAACACCTTATGCAATGTACAAAGCGTGTACCTTTAAAAACCCTTACTCAACGCGACCCAGAGATGAATATGCCCTTATTTGCCTCTGGGTTGGTTTTTACAAAGGTTTTTTGAGAGACCCTATTTTACATGTAAAGGATTTACCATGGCAGTCAAAATTACCGAACTTTGCATCAATTGCGACAGTTGTATCGACGAGTGCCCCGCAACCGCAATCGTGAGCGCATCCGATTCGCCTATCAACGGAGAGACGACGTACGTTAAACCCGAAAAATGCATCGAGTGTGCCGACGGTACGATGCCAAAATGTGCGGACGCCTGTCCCACCGAAGGGGCTATCGTTTGGGATATGCCCTATACGGCGGAATTTAACGCGTACTACGTTTCGGGTCACGAAAGCGGTTTATACAACATCCGCGAGCATAAGAAAAACGGCATCATGTTTCCCGAAGTTTCCCCAAAACCGTATCGCGAAGCCGTCTCTATCGCGGATAGAACAGCGCACGTTCCCGTTAACGCGTAAGGAAATACGATGAAAATAGCATTTGCATCCACGGACAACCTCCATGTCAACGACCATTTCGGCTGGTGCAAATGCTTTTACATGTACGAACTTCACGACGATGCGTTTAGCTTTGTAAAAACGCTTCCATCGCCGAACGAACATAGCGAAGAAGGCGATAAACTCGCCTATAAAATCGCCTGTTTGGAAGATGCGAATATCCTCTGTGCTTCCCACATCGGTCCGCGCGCTTCCTTGATGGTTAAAGGTTCGGGCATTTTCGTTTTAAAAAGCGAAAAAGAGAACGAACGTATCGAAGAGGTTTTAAAGACGCTTTTACGGCTCAAAAACACCCAACCTCCTTTGTGGATGCAAAGGTTTTTACATGCACCCTCAGCCTCTTGAAATCGCACCGGATATTTTTTATATAGGCGTACTCGATCCCGACATTCGAACGTTTGATATCGTGATGCGCACCGCCAACGGCTCAAGCTATAATGCCTATTTGATTCAAACAAGCCAAGGCGTTATCATCGTCGATACCGTCAAAAAAGAGTTTCAGGAACTTTTTTTTAACCGCATCGAATCGTTGTGCGATTATGCGGCGATTCGCTACGTGATCGTTCATCATATCGAACCCGACCATTCGGGTGCGCTTCCCGAACTCATCGCGCGCGCACCGCATGCGAAGGTCTTAATTTCGCCGCAAGCCACGACGATGCTAAAAGCCCTTACCGGAAGCGAAAACATCGACTTTGAGACGATCTGGACCAACAAACAACTGCGACTCGGCACTAAAACTTTAACGTTTTTAAGCACGCCTTATTTGCATTGGCCCGAAACGATGAGCTCATACGTCGAAGAAGACAAACTGCTCTTTAGCGGCGACGTTTTCGGGGCGCACTATTGCGATCGACGCCTTTTTAACGATAAAGTGGGTGATTTTTGGTATGCGTTTGCGTATTATTACGACCATATTATGCGCCCGTTTCAAAGCTACGTTAAAAGTGCGCTCAAACTGTACGATCGTTTGGACATTCAAACGATTGCGCCGCTTCACGGTCCGATCATTCGTGAAAATCCTTCCACGTATATCGAAGCGTACCGTCAATGGAGCACCAAGCTCGAACGCCATAAAGAGGGGCAAAAAGTTCTTTCTATTTTTTATTTGACGAGTTACAAAAACACGCAAGAGATGGCGCACGCCATTTACGAAGGTGCGGAAAGCGTAGAAAACATCGTCACGAATCTTTACGATCTAGCGTCGATCGAAGAGCAAAATATGATGCGTATTCTTGAAGAGAGCGACGGTTTTCTCATCGGAACGCCCACGATTAACGCCGATGCGCCCAAGCCCGTTTGGGATCTACTCTCGTGCTTGATGTTTTTAGACAAACAAGGCAAAACTGCCGGAGCGTTCGGCTCTTACGGCTGGAGCGGAGAAGCTATCGATCATATTCTTGCACGCTTGAAAGCCCTAAAACTCAGAGTTCCGCCCTTAGAGCCGATGAAAATCAAGCTCATACCGACCGAAGAAGAGCTCCAAAAATGCTTTTGTTTCGGCATCGAATTTGCTGAAATTTTAAACGGCAAAATGATCGAAATCGATCTGGCGTAACACAACTTTAGTTGAGCAACTCTTGTTGCGGTTGACCGATAAAATAGCCTTGAAATTCGTCGATACCTAAAGGAATCAAGGTATCAAAGACCGCTTCGTTATGCACGAACTCGGCAATCGTTTTGATTTGTAAAGCCTTGGCAAAGGAGACGATCGCTTTGACCAGCTGAAACGATTGAGTGTCGTGGTCGATGTTTTTAATCAAACTACCGTCGATCTTCAGATACGCCGGATGCATCTCCATAATGTTCGTAAAATTAGAATACCCCGTACCGAAATCGTCGATCGCGATAGGTGCTTGTTCGTATTTGACGTATTTTAAAAAGTGTTTGATCGTATTAAAATCTCCGATTTTTTCGCTCTCTACGACCTCAAACACCAAATTAAACCGCTGACGCTTCTCTTGATAATCGATAATCTTTGCGCGCACGCAATCGCGAATCTCTTTATTGAGCATATCCCGAAAACTAAAATTGATCGAAAAATCAAGATGCAAGTTGGCTTGCGCTTTTTCTAAAACTTTCTCGATCATGGAAAAGCTTAACATGTCATACTGTTTCGTCCGTCGCGCAATATCGAGAAAGTAGTACGGAGAGACGTATTGCTCCGTTCCAAATTTATCTTTCGTTCGAATGCGAATCAATGCCTCGTACTTGACGATCTGCTTATGCGCGTTGCAAATCGGTTGAAAAAACGGGACGACGTTGTCTTGGTTGAGCGTATCGTTAATGACGTCTTGCCAATAAAAATCGTTCGATAAGGACTCGGTTTCGTCAAGGTTACTCGTATACACGACGAAACTTTTTCCGCTTTGCTTGGCAAAATCGAGTGCGGTAAACGCTTTATTGAAAAGATTTTCCTGATCAAACGTAACGCCCATGGAGATATGAATCAAGATTTTTTCCAGTAACGCGTCGATTTTTAATTCCAAACCGTCTAGGGCTTCCAACGTCGCTTGCACGTCTTCGTAAATCTTTTCGGGATCGAGTTGCTGATCGATCGAAAGCATCACAAATTCGTTCGTAGCAATGCGAAACGCACTGTAAAAAAGAGACTGTGCTACGTCTTTAAGAGCCTCGGCAAACGCTTGAAGGATCTCGTTTCCGATCTCCATACCGTAAAGTTTATTGTAATTTTTAAATTGATCGATCGTAATGAGGAACAGAGCCGGTACGTTATCGGACGAAATCTCTTTTAACATCAAATCGAGCGCATTTTTATTGGAAAGTTTGGTTAAAGGATCGGTGTAACGTTGTTCTTCCAACGCATGGTTTTGCGTTAAAATCGTCTGCTCCAATCCGTACATGTAAGCCTTGGCTTCTTGCTTCATCGTAATCGTCTCGACGGTCGAAGAGAGCGTTTCAAAAAATTGGTCGAGTTCAAGAGGTTTTAAAATATAGCCGTTCACGTTTAAGCGAATCGTTTCGATGAAACACTCGCTATCGTTATAAGCGGATGTGACGATCGTGGCAATATCTCGCGTATGCAAACGCAACTTAGCGATCAACTCCAAACCGTTCATTTTCGGCATTTTAATATCGGTCATGACCAAATCGTAAGGTCGCCTTGCTTCGGTAAAGAGTCGGTACGCCTCTTCTCCGTCTTGTGCGACGTCGATGCGGTCAAAAAAATCTTTTAAAATATCAACCATTGAACCACGAATCTCTTCATCGTCTTCGACGTAGAGAAGAAAAAGCGGTTTCGTGCGTATTTTTAACGCCTCAATGTCGGAAAAATTCATCAGCATACCCCAAGCGAGATACACGAAGTATAGCGGAAAAAACTTCGTCTATTATCAGCTCATTATGAGGATCGTGAGAAAAAGCCTCTTTTATAAGACAAGCCTATAACCCGTTCCGTATTCGGTCATCAGATAAATCGGCTTTTTTGGGTTATCTCCGAGCTTTTTACGAATATTTTGAATATGGTAATTTAACGATTGAGGAGAACTTAGCGAAGAGAGATGAATGGCTAAAACGTTACGATAAACGACGCGATTTTTATTTTCTATGAGGAAAGCAAGAATTTTATATTCGATGGCGGTTAACGAGAGCGGTTGTTGGTTAAATAAAATCGTCTGCGTATTGTAATCAATCGCCAAACTTTTTCGTGCAACGTCCAATTTGATGCGCGAACAACGTTTTAAAATCGCCCAAATACGGACTTCTAACTCCTCCAAAACGAAAGGCTTACACAAATAATCGTCCACGCCGAAACGAAAGGCTTGTATTTTGATATCGGTATCGCTGTAAGAGCTTAACACGATAATCGGTATAGTGCTTTGGTTGTTGATCTGTTTAATCACTTCCAAGCCGCTAAAATCAGGAAGGCTCAAGTCCAACAAAAGCATATCGTAAACATGCAAAGAGAGCTTAAAAAGTCCATCTACCGCCGTTTCCGAGACGTCCACTTCGAAACCGACGTTCTCTAAAAAGCGCACCGTTTGATTTGCGGCATCGCAATCGCTTTGCACCAAAAGAATTTTAATTTTTTTTTGCATTCGTCCTACACCGCCCAATAATTCATTGTAAACATTATACACCAAAGAAAGGTGCTATTTTGCCAACAACCGTTTAAAACCAAGCTTATAGTTTATGAAATGCCCGCATCGGGTAAGTATGAAACCTTAGAAGCACGTGATTTGTCCAAGGAACACTTCGTGCACTTTTTAGACAAAATCACTCCAAAAGGATCGCACATGAGTTGCTCTTGCTCATCCTCAACCAACACCCAAAACGAGCTACATGCGAGCATCTTACAAAAGATTAACAATCACCCTTGTTACTCTCAAGACGCTCATCAACATTATGCGCGTATCCACGTAGCGGTTGCACCCGCTTGTAACATCCAGTGCAACTACTGCAACCGCAAATACGACTGTTCCAATGAAAGTCGCCCGGGCGTAACCAGTTACAAACTCAAGCCCGAAGAAGCGGTCAAAAAAGTCTTACATGTCGGAGGACTCATTCAACAACTCAGCGTCGTGGGCATCGCAGGTCCCGGAGACGGTCTTGCCAATCCGAAACAAACGTTTGAGACTTTCGCGCTTTTAAAAAAATACGCTCCGGACATCAAACTGTGCCTTTCCACCAACGGTTTGATGATCCATAAACATATCGACGAAATCGCTAAATACAATATCGAACACGTAACGGTTACGCTTAACAGCGTCGATGAAAGCGGCGAGATCGGCTCAAAGATCTATCCGTGGGTTTTTTACGAACATAAAAAACACCGCGGCGTCGAGGGTGCAAAACTGTTGCTTGAAAAACAACTTTTAGGCATTAAAATGCTCGTTGAACGCGGCATTTTGGTCAAAGTCAACTCCGTTCTCATTCCAGGCATCAACGACGCACATTTGCCTTTGGTCGCCAAAAAAGTAAAAGAACTCGGCGTTTTCATTCAAAACGTTATGCCGCTCATCTCCAAACCGGAATTCGGTACGAAATTCGGTTTAGACGGCATTCCGAGCGCAACGCACAAACAATTGATGAAAGCACAAGAAGCTTGCGACGTCAACGTCAAAATGATGCGCCATTGCCGTCAGTGCCGCGCCGATGCGGTCGGACTTTTAGGCGAAGATCGAAGCGACGAATTTTTCAAAGAGAGCTTTGTCGATCAAAGTTTTGAAGAACTGGCTAAACATTACAACCTTAACCAACGCATGCAAACCCACGAAAATATCGAAACGTGGCGTAGAGCGCTTCGAGCGGCGAACGGTCGAGTGCTTCAAGAAGAGGCTCTTGACAAAAACGCGCTTAGCTCTACGGGAGAGACCAAACTCATTGCCGTCACGACACGCGGAAACGGACTCATCAACGATCATTTCGGAAGCGCGAAAGAGTTTTTAATTTACGAAGCGGGTGACAAAGCAATCAAATTTTTGATGCACCGTAAAGTCGAAAAAGCGTACTGTATGGGTAAAGAAGGATGCGACGGAACGTATCCGATCGACGAAATCAAACACGCATTACACGATTGCGATCTCTTACTCACGCAAAAAATCGGCGAATGCCCGCAAAAAGAACTGAATAGCATTCAGCTGGCATGTGATGAGAGTTTTGCGGATGAACCCATCGAGATTTCCGTTTTGAAAGGTGCGCGAAAACACTTTTTTACCGCTTCTTAAGAAGCAAAGGATACGGCTATGATTATCAACGATACGACGCTTCGAGACGGGGAACAAGCCCCTTACGTCGCTTTCAATACGGATGAGAAAATCGCCATTGCCTCGGCATTGTACCTTGCCGGAGCGGACGAGCTTGAGGTCGGAATCCCCGCCATGGGGGCCAAAGAACAAGCCGATATTCAAGAAATTTTGGCTCTCGATCTGCCGCTTCGTATCATGAGCTGGAACCGTGCTACGATGAGCGACCTTGAAGCCTCGCTTGCCTGCGGTCTTAAAGCGGTCGATCTGTCGATTCCGGTATCGGATATTCTGATCGAGGCAAAATTCAAAGGGGATAAAACACGCCTCTTAAAAAACCTTGAAGAAGTCTTACATGTCAGCCGATCCGAAGGACTTTTTACCTGCATCGGCGGTGAAGACAGTTCGCGTGCCGATCTTGGCTTTTTAAAAGAAGTGATGACGTTAGGTGCAGAAGCAGGAGCTAATCGGTTCCGTTACTGCGATACGGTCGGCATTATGCGGCCTCATCAGATTTACGAACACATTTCCGAACTGTGCGGTCTTCACCTTTTAGAGATCGAAATGCACACGCACAACGATTTTGGAATGGCAACCGCCAATGCGATCAGCGGATTGGAAGCCGGAGCCATTAGCGTCAATACGACCGTCATCGGGCTAGGCGAACGCGCCGGAAACGCCAGCTTCGAGCAAACCCTGATGGCACTAACCCATCTTTTCGGCGAAGCACGCACGGTTGACGCTAAAGCACTTCATCACGTCGTCTCTTTGGTACAAAAAGCCGCACATCAAACCATTTCGCCGACCATGCCCATCGTCGGGAAAAACATCTTTTCGCATGAATCGGGCATTCACGTCAACGGCATGATTAAACACGAACAAGCCTATGAAGCCTTCTCGCCGCAAAGCGTGGGTATGAAGCGTACTTACCCTATCGGCAAGCACTCGGGCAGCTCCACGCTCGTGTATCATCTGCGCGCTATGGGCGTCGAACCCGAACACGAAGTCGTCAATCGCATTTTACCCACCGTACGGGAATTGGTCACGGAGCGTAAAAAAGTCCTCAACAAAAAAGAACTTAAGGCACTTTACGACGCGCATAAAGCCGGATAAAACGATGCACGAGTACGCCTCCAAAATCATTTGCGAATGCGGGCAAAAAACAATCCAAGACGCCGTCGATATTTTCAAATCAACGACGCTTCCGTATAAAAAAGCCAAAAAGTTAGTGACCGAATGCAATCAAACCTGTTGTCGAAGACCGCTAATGGCACTTTTTAATATGGTCGAATTCGGAGAAATCGACTATGAAGAGATTGCCTTTTTAATCGATCAAAAAAATAATCGCCGCGACGAAGCGGAAGGAGAAAACGATGGCTAAGGGAATTCGCGATTTTGCCGCATGGATCAAATCTCAAGGCTTGGAGCATACGTTACCGCGCAATTTGAGTCAACTCGAAGGACTAACGACCTTGGATTTGAGTCGCAAAAAACTCAAAAGCCTTCCGGAGAGCATCGGCGCACTTCAAGAATTAAGCATCCTCAAACTCTCCGGCAATCGTTTGAACGAACTCCCGGATAGCCTTTGCACGCTCAAAAATTTGCGTAACCTCCAATGCGAGAATAATCTTTTAGAAAGCCTCCCCGAAGCCATCGGTAACCTCTCATCTTTGGTCATTCTCAATCTCAACGGAAACCAACTAAGCTCCCTTCCTCTTAGCTTTTACGAATTGCGTAACTTGACGCGTTTAACCTTAGCGGTCAATCGATTGAGTCGTTTGGACGATGCGTTTAAAAACCTCAAAAAACTTTTACATGTAAGCTTAGATACCAACTATTTCGCTCATTTGCCCGAAGTGTTCGGCTCCATGCAATCGCTTTATTATCTGGATCTTTCCTTCAATAAACTGCATTCCCTTCCGCAATCGCTCGGCGAAATCCAAGAGCTTGAAACGCTTATTTTAGAAGGCAATCTTTTACGCGACTTGCCCGCTTTAGAAGCGCATGACATGTTAGTCAAACTCAATCTCGCGTCCAATAACCTCTCTTCGATCGATATCGATTTTTCCAAACTGGAAGATTTGCAAATCCTCTCTTTGGAAAACAATCGACTCGAAAGCGTACCGGACTCGCTTTGTTCACTGTGCAAATTGACCTCGCTTGATCTCAGTGCCAACCGCCTCAAAAGTCTGCCCGAATGCATCGGCAAATTGGAAAATCTCTACGAACTCGATCTCGAAGAAAATGCCCTGAGTTCGCTTCCTTCTTCCATTAACAAGCTCAAACACCTTAAAAATCTCTACATTGCCGACAACCGAGGACTCAAGCGTCCCAAGCTTGCTTCGCTGGAATACTGCGACGTAGAATAAGGAGTTTTTAACTCCTCCTTGGCTACCATATATGAATGACACCTATTGAAAAAATTCGACTTCTAAAGCTCTTGTACCAATACCGTGCCATGGGCTTTGAGTATTTTCAGGAATACCGACCTCTATCGTCCGTGCCCTCCTTGCCTCAAACGCTTGAAGAGCTTAAGCGCGACGTAGCGCATTGCCATTTGTGTGCGCTTTCCAAAAGCCGAAAAAACGTCGTTTTCGGAGCCGGAAATTTGAGGGCGAAAGTGATGTTCATCGGGGATAATCCCGGAGCGAACGAAGATGAAACGGGCTTGCTCTACGCGGGGAAAAGCGGCGAATTGCTTGCTAAAATGATCGAAAACGTTTTACTCGTTCCCAAAGAAGAGGTCTACGTGACGACGATTTTGAAGTGCAAAACACCGCAAAATCGCGTTCCGACACCGGAAGAAGTGGCGTGTTGCAAACCCTACGTGATGCAACAAATTCAAACGATTAAACCTCAGATTATCGTTGCTTTAGGCTCAACCGCCTTTCACCATTTAACGGGCGAATACGATACGCCGATCGATCGCGTGCGAGGCACCGTACTGAATTTCGGAGAAGCGAAACTCGTTGCGACGTTTCATCCGAGCTTTTTATTGCGAAATCCCAGTGCCAAAAAAGAGGTTTTCGCCGATTTGCTAACAATAAGGAGTATGTTATGAGATTTTGGACGACATTAGCGATTCTCGTAGCTTTTTTAACCGGCTGTACGACGACCCAGTCTACGCCCCAACCCTATAAACCTTCAACCTACAACGTATCGTCCGCCCAAAAAGGCAACCAAAAAAGCACCGTAACCTACCCCGGTTCGGAAGGCGCGGCACCGACGATTACCGGCAAAGTGATCCAACAACAACCTAAAACCGCGCCGCAACAAGAAGCTGCGACGCCTTACACCGAAACGTCGATCAGCTCGACGACGCTCGCTATGGCGACACCGACGCCCGGCACAAGCGTAGAGCCTACTCCGATGACGCCGACGCAACCGGAATCTTCCGAAGAAAAAGAAGGCACGCTTAGCGTCGCATCACCGATGCCCAAACCTTTAAACGACGATAGTTCGATGATTAAAGTCGCCGTTTTGATTCCGCAAAAAACCATCAAAAAATACGCTATTTCAACGGTGAATTCCGTAATGTCGTATTTGTTGTATAAAAACTACTATTTCGATTTGAACGTCTTTAATTCCGGAGACGAAAGAGAAGCTTCGATCGTTCAAGCCTTAAACGACATCAAAGCGGGCGGTTATCGCTATATTATCGCACCGGTAACGAACGAAGGTGCGGTCGTCATCGCCAACAATGTACACGACACCTTGGTGTTTATCCCGACGCTCAATAAATCCGCCGTATCGATCACCAACGCCAATATCGTCTTCGGCGGTATCGATTACGACAAACAAATCACGCTCCTTGCCGAAAAAGCCAATGAAAAAGTGGGGTCTTTTGAAGACGGAAGTGCGCTTAGCTCGCAACTCAATGCGCTTGTTAGGCAACATAACAGTCGTGTTTTCTACGAAAAACGCGTCGAAAACTCCAAAGCCAATTTTAAAGGAATGTTTAAAGGTAACGGCTCTTTAAACAACGCTTCATTTTACCTCAACACGCCGATCGTTACTTCGAGCTTAATCGCGTCGCAATTACGAGCAAATGATATTCAAGCATATGCCCTGCTCTCGTCGCAGATCAATTACAACCCGTTATTGCTCACATTGACGCAATACGAAGATCGTAACCGCCTTTACATCGCTAACTCGATTCAACGCGCACCGAGCGGACTTGAAGAGATCAACGCCATGTTCGGTCACGACATCGTGTACGATTGGGTTAACTACGCGACCTCTATCGGAGCGGATTTCGTCTGTTCCAACTTTTTTGAAGGACGCGTAGCCCGCGCGTTTAAAGAACCGCTTATCGATAATCAAGTGGCCTATCAAACGTCGCTTTATCAAGCCGGACGTAACGAATTTATCCGCGTTACGCCTTGAGGCTTAGGAAAAACGCTTTCGTATCTTCATCGATACGAGAGGGTTTTCCTTCTTTGACGTACGCCAACGTCGCAACCATCGTAAACAATACCTCTTCTTCTTTGTAAATCGTCTGTTTTAACACCAAGGACGCATTTTTGAGTTCGATCAATTCGCTTTTAACCTCGATCAGATCGCCGAGCTTTGCGGATTTAAGATAATCGGCTTCCAAATGCCTTACGACGAAATGACCGCCGTTGACCGCCGGACTCAAGCCCCGTTCGTAAAACAGATCGCTACGGGCACGTTCGCACAATGTGAGATAATTCGCATGATAGACGACGCCTCCGGCATCGGTATCGTCGTAATAAATCCGTGTTTTCATCGCTCAAAAACCTTTGTATTCAAAATCGCTTCGTCGCAGGCTCCTTTCATGAGCCCTTCAAAAAATTCTATTATACAAAATGCACTCTTTCACACGACTTCGTTGAAGAGCGTTACATGTAAAAAAAGTCGAGGCATGAAGAGCGTTTCATGCCTCGCTTAGAAAACCCGTAGGAATCACATGAGGGAATGCGCCAAGAAGTCGATTTTTCGATTGACTTCTTGCGTATCCGGCTAAAAAAGATCGGCGTTTTCGTCTATCCATTTAAAATACTCGATAATATCTTTGATCTCTTGATCGTTCATATTTTGGTTCGGCATTTTAAGATTGAAAAATTCGATCAGCTTTTTCATATAAGGCTCTTGAAATTTGCTCTCGGGATTTTTGACGTATTCGGCAACCCATTGTTCCGCATTTTTGTGACGTTTTAACACGCCCGTTACGTCAGGGCCCGAACTCACTCTCCCGACGACATGGCATCCCGAACAGCCGCCTTCTTTAAACGCACCCTCGCCTCGCTTAGCGGCGGCAGATTTGGGAGAAGCCAAGGTGTTGACCAAGAGATCTTTCGCTCTAATCGCCGAGTCCGCGGTTTTAATGATGTACTGCCATGCCATATTCTCAAAAAGAATCGCATTTTCCAAATTATTTTCTTTGAACGCTTTTGCCGCTTTCTCTTTCTCCGGAAGAATCTTCGCATATTGGTCTTTTGCGTCTTCGAGCAAGTTATTTACGGTCGGATATTTTGAAGCTTGGTTCTCTTTTAAAAATGCAAACAGAGCATCGACGACGCGTTGAGACGCTTCGTTATTCGCCGTAATTTTTTGATACTCTTCTTGCAGTTCCGCCGGAGAAAGATTTTTGATTTTGGATTTTTGGCTCCAATCATACTCTTTTTTCGGATCTTTGACTAAAAAATACCCCATCATTTCCAGATGCAACGCCGAACAAAATTCCGTACAATAGTAAGGGAAAACGCCTTCGATGTCGGCAACAAAATCGATCTGCGCCGTTTCGCCCGGTTCGACGGAGACGTGAATATCGTGATGGTCGATCGTAAAGCCGTGTGTTTCGTCTTCGGCACGTTCGACGTTGGTAATATACATCGTAATTTTATCCCCTTTGTTGACGGTAATATGCTCGGGGTTGATGTGCGAACGTACCATCGTCGCATAAACATACACATGATCTCCTTTACGAACGATATGCTCTTCTCCCGCAAGCGTTTTACCGATATGCGGCTGATTTGTTTTCGGGTTCGTTCCCATAGGGTATCTGACTTCGGGGTGTATTTTACTGGCGCGAATGGATGCGGCTTGATGCGGCTCGCCTAAAGGTATCGGCAAGTCGTATAAGAGTTCCATTTTCTTATCGCCGATGTCGATGAGCTGATTATTTTGCGGATGCAACGGCCCTACCGGTAAAAATCTATCGATCGCCAATTTATTTAAAGCAATCAGATATTTTCCTTGCGGATCGGCGGATTTGCCCTCCATCGCTTCCAGATGTCCGACATTGTAGTGAATATTGACCCTATCGTATATTTTTAAGTTTTTATAGTCCCATTTAACGATTTGTGAGTCGACGTATAAAGAGCTGTAGACGACCCCGTCTTCTTTACCGAAGCTGTTATGAAGATGCCCGAGTCCCAATTCCAATTGACCGTGCAATGATTTTTTTAAATCGAGGATCGGTATGCCGTAAGCATCTTTTCCGACAAACGCTTTAGCCTCTATTTGTTGAAGAATTTTTTTAAAATCATAAACGGATGCATGCGTATCGAGCTTCCCCGAAACGATAATGTATTGCCCGTCGGGGTTCACGTCGACGCCGTGCGGAGATTTATTTTCCGGAATCAAAAAAAGCGCATTGTTCTTGACCGCTACGTCGATCGGAATGACTTTGTGACCGTTAATGATTTTAACGTTTTTTGCATCTTTGGCAAGTTCGGCTAATTTTTTCCAGTTATAAACATGTAAATAGTCCGTATCGTTTCGGCTACACCCCGCTTCAAAAGGAGGCAGTCCTTTTTCGATTCCGCCCGTATAGAGTTCGGAATTGTAAGAATTGGTAAATCCCCACCCGTCCGAAATACCTTTTCCGGCATCGGTCAAATCTTGCATGTAAGGAGGCAATTCCAAGGTAAACGATTGTTCGGGTAAAATTCTTCCTTTTTCTTTGTTAAATTTCCAAAACGTGACGCCTCCTCGATACGTATCTTGATAAGCCTCCATCGGATAATAATCGTTGGTTAAAGGTGCGGCATATTGGCACGACTCGAGAATATATTCGGTATTGGGCGTCACGAATGCACCGCCGTGATCCGATTTAAACAGAGGATTAACGACAATTTGCGACGTTTCAAAATACTTCAGGTTAATCACGGCGATTCTCGCATTGGCTTTATCGTTAATAAAAAGATATTGCCCGTCATACGTGCCGTTGGTCTCGGAAAGTGCGGGATGGTGCGTATCACCCCAATTAATTTCACGACCTCGGATATTACCTTCTCGTAAAATTTCTTTTGAATCCGTATCAAAACCGTATCCTTGCCACGGTTCGGGCGTAAAAACGCTGATATATTTCAATATCCGCATCGAAGGAACACCGTAAACCAACACTTGACCCGATTGTCCGCCGCTGGCAAACACGTAGTATTCATCATGCTTACCGCTGGGCTGATAAACTTTTAATGCCGCAATCGCATCTTGTTCGGAGAGTCCGCGTTGTTGCATCACGTCTTGAAATTTGGATTGAGCCTCCATAGATTGTGCTAAAAACAGCCATCCCGCTATCACGCTATACATCAGCCATACATACTTTTTCATCGTTTCTCCTTTCGTGTGAACCCGATTTACTGGGCTTCAAACCGACTAATCTCGTCGATAACGCTTTGAATCTCTTCTTTTGACATGTGATCAAGCACGGCAATGTGCATCTCTTCTTGTTGTTGTTTATACTCTAATAATTTTTGCACCATAGCTTCTTGTTTTAACCCAAGCAATTTGGTTCCCATAGCCCCTTCTCCGTTAACGCCGTGGCAGGGAGCACAATTGCTTTTATAGAGTGGACTCACTTTAAATTTTCCGAGAGAGCCTGCTCTTTCTTCTAACGCTTTCACTTTTAAAGCTTGTTCTTTTCGTTCGGCTTCTCTTTCTTTTTCGATCATTTCTTGCGTATTCACGGACGGAATCTGGGGCTGAACGATTGTTTCCGTTACGGGTTTTGGCTTCGTCGTACCGACGATGGCGGAAATTTTTGCCAAGGTATTGACGTTAATATCCGTCATTAACGTATAAAGCCCTGCCCAAAGAGCCGCTATCGCAACGCATACCGCCAAACCGTGTCGAAGAAACGTCGCTTGGCGATCAACGTGATTTTTGCATGCTTTGACTTTGAGTATCCAAGCCGCTAAAGACAAAACGCTTATAGAGACTAAAGCCCAAAAGCCGATCACGGGAAAGGCATGCGTCGTAAATTGAGCGACCTTTCCGTCTCCAAGCAATATAGGCATAAACGGCTTGATCGTAATCGCACCGCTTTGAAGCGTATGACCGAACCAATAAAGCCAATACCCGTAAATGCCCATAAACAAAAAAGGTAAAAGCACGGGAATCGCCATCAAAAAATCAATCCATTTAGAATCGTAAATCATAAATAAGGCAAGTAACAGTGCTAACATAATCAAAGCGTAAGGCGCAAGCGCACGTTCATAAATACCGCCTCTTTCCATATGCGCCATGCCTACGTAGTGATTAATCGTGTTCATCTCGTGAACCTCACCGCTAAGTCCGTCAAAATGAATAAAAACGGGAAGCCCGTAAGGAAAAGCTTCTTTAGGATAATTCGGGGCTTCCAGGGAAAATTTCCATACCGGCATGGACGGAACGCCGATCTCTTCGGAAATCTCTATCATTTTTCGCAGATCGCCTCGAACTTTTTGGGGCGTATTGATACTGATATACCGATCTTTTTGGTAAAAATTCCACAGCGGATAGACGTAGGCGGGAATATCTTCGACTTTACCGTCTTTGATACGCTCCAACGTTCCGTGAAAGCCTACCGACGGAACGACAAATCCATACATTAAAACGATCAAAGCCGCTCCCGCTAATATTTTTGATAGCCAATATGCTACTTTCATGATGAGCTCCTTTTGACTTATTATAAAAATTTTTTTAATTTTATTTTTTAATTTTATACCTTTGGCGGTCTCTTTTCGGTCGCCGATAAGAAAAAATAGTCAAAATTATTCTTTTGATGAATAGATTTCTTAAGCCATGCAAATAAAAGGAGCAGTAAAATTCGTATTTTTGCATACGAAAGAAGAGGCTATAACGTACGAGTAGAGAAGAAGTTCCGTTACGAACGAAAGTTTTAGGAATGAAATTTGATGAACATCGCTGCCGCTCACGACGACGATCGGCTATAGCGTATCAACACGGTAGGTTGACACGTTACAACAAATCGTCGATGTCGGCTTGTCCCGCTTCGATTTGAGCTAAAAGCTCTTTTTCTCTTTTAGAGTCACGTGTGACGACGCCCAATTTTGATTGAATTTTTTGGATCCACTCTTCTTTTTCGCGATACTCGAGGTTGCTGGTTTTGACCGTATCGAGTAGTTTTCGAAGCTCTTGCGGCGATTTTTCGTCTAAGTTGATCGTAGGCATAGAAACATCCTTTAGCATAACATGTAAGCGACCATTATAGCACGCATTGGATCTAAAACGATTACCTTAGCTTTTGCCAAGAAAAAGCGTGTTAGAATCGATTAGCGTGAATTAAAGAAGCGATCGTTAGGAGATTAACATGTTCAGCCGCTTTTCATCGTATCGGTTTCAAGCCAAAGAGGCTACCCTTCTACCTCTTAGCTTCTTGCTCGTATCATGCCTCTTTTGGAGCGGTTGTGCCACGCATCCTCATACGACGCCGCTTCCAACCGTTGCTTCGGTCGATTTGGAACGTTACGCCGGAAAATGGATCGAAATAGCGCGCTACGAAAACCGTTTTGAGAAAGGATGCGAGGGGGCTAGTGCCGAGTATCGCATCGATTCCAAGAGCGTCTTGGTGCTCAATCAATGCTATAACGAAAAAGGCGAACGCATCGGTGAAGCTACAGGAGAGGCAAAAGCGGTCGAAGGAAGCCATAACAGTCGCTTAAAAGTGAGCTTTTTCTGGCCTTTTTACGGTGATTATTGGATCGTCATGCTCGATAAAGAGTATCGCTATAGCGTCGTGGGAGAACCTACAAGACGCTATTTGTGGATACTCTCTCGAACCGCAACGCTCTCCTCGTACGATCGAGAAACCATTTTAGCGTACTTGCCGACGATCGGTTACGATCCCGATCAACTTTTTTGGACGAAACCGATCGATTTAGCGCAATCGGTTGTTGATAAATCTCACGCTCAAGAAGACCAAAATCGATAAGATAATCATGACTCCCGCGACCGGAGCGGAATAACTGAGTCCAAAACTCGTAAAACGATCGTAAATCAAAACGGGCGCGGTCATCGGATGATAAACCAAAATTACCACGGCACCGAACTCTCCGAGCCCTCTTCCCCACATCATCAAACAGCCGTTGACGATATCTTTTTTTGCATTGGGCAAAGAGATCGCAAAAAAGACTTTTAAAGGCGTTGCACCCAGCGTACGTGCGACTTTTTCGAGCTTAACGTCTACTTTTTTGAACCCTTCTTTTGCGCCGTTAATCAAAAAGGTCGAAGAAAGAAACATCATCGCAACCATAATGCCCGTTTCCGTACCGATAAACTGAATTCCTAAAGCATTAAAAAAATCGCCCCATAAACCGCTGCCAAATGCCACGAGCAACGCAATTCCCGCCGCGGTATGCGGAATCATAATCGGGATATCGATCAAAGTTTCTAAAAACGAACGCCCGAAAAAAGTGTGCCGCGCAATCAGATACGCTAAAGGCAATCCTGTAACCAAGGCGAACATCGTTGAGAAAAAAGAGACTTTCATCGTTAGCCATACCGAAGCCGCGACATCGGCTTCTTGGATCGTTTTTAAAAGCGTTTTAACGTCATTTCCGATCAGCATTTTGAACAAAGGAACGGTTAAAAACAGTAGCATAACAAGCCCTAAAAGTGCTAAAAACGTCGTAAACCAATAGCGTCTCATAAGTAACACACATCCTTTCGATTAAATCCGATATAGATCGTCTCTCCTCTATGAATTGAACACCCTTCGTGCTCGCGCTTGATAATCTTGACGAAAAACTGCTCTTTTCCTACGGAAATAAACAACTTAAAATGATCTACGATGCCCATACATTCGTCCAACGTGCCGCTAAAACGATAATCACACGTCAGCGTATCTTCTTTAGAGACCATAATGTCGTTGGGATCGATCGAAAAGAGTTGACTCGCGTCTTCGTCGATCAGTGCCGTCGAAAAGATATTTTTAAACCCTAAAAACTCGGCAACTTTTAACGAGGTCGGATGAGAAAGCACTTCGTTAGCGGAGCCGACTTGTTGGACGCATCCGTCCATTACGATGGCAATACGATCCGCCAAATAGGACGCTTCTCGAAAATTGTGCGTGACATGTAGCGTGGTTAAACCGTAACGGCGATGCACGTCTTTGAGAAATTTCATAATGGCGTTTCGAAACGTCGGATCGATCGCGCTAAGCGGTTCGTCTAGCAGTAAGATTCTGGGGCGCGCATAGATCGCTCTGGCAATGGCGATGCGTTGTTTTTCACCGCCGGAGAGGTTGTCGATGCGGCGTTCCAGCAGTTTTTCCAAGCCTAAAAATTCGACCAAATCTTCAAACAAATTCTCGGCGTCTTCGATCGTCTTATAGCGTCCGGCAAAACGAATATTGTCGCGTACGCTTAAATTGGGGAAAAGCGCAAAGTCTTGATAGACAAATCCGATCGAACGCTCTTCGGGAGCTTTGTGCATGATCTCTTCATTATTAAAAATCAACTTGCCGCCGACCTTATGCAAGCCGGCGATCGATTCTAAAATAACCGTTTTACCCGCACCCGAATGCCCTAAAATTACGAAGTATTCGCCCTCGCCGACGTCGAAGCTAATGTCTTTTAAATCGAACGCCCCTACTTTACATGTAAGGGCTTGCAAGGAGAGATAACTCATTTTTTTCCTAAGATAGAAGCATCACCCGTAATAATCGGCGGATTCATCGCATCTTGACCGTTTTTCTTCATGATCGCCTGTCCCTCAGGGCTTAAAATGAAGTTGACAAACGCAACCGCACCCGCTTTATTGGCAGGAGATTTGGCGTTTTCAAAAATACTCAAACCGTATACCATCGGCGCACCGACTTGTTTCTCGACTTCGCCCGGTTTTTTACCGTCGATATTGAACGATACTTCGGAATAGACGTTGTCGTATTTAGCACTTTTGAGCGAAATGGCTTCGGGGAGCGTTACGTATTTGAGATGATGTTGATCGGCAACGGATTTATAAATAAACAAATAGTCGTACTGACCCGCTTCCAACAGTCCTAAAAGATCGGTCTCTTTCGGTCGGACGACGACTTTTTTAGGGTTTTCTTCTCCGACTTCGTAATGATCGCCGTAATTAAAAAGTGCTTGGTATAAACCGGGCTTGACGTAGTATTTTTCCGCCAACATCGTTACCAACATCGAACGGTAACCGCACGGATCGAGATTAGGGTTTGAATGTCCTACGACGACGCCCTCTTTCATAAAAATATCCGTCCAGTTTTTCTCGTTAATCTCTTTGGCGAATTTTGATTTATCGGTATAGGCTAAGACCATTTCATTGGTCGCAAATTGTGCGTTAAATTTGGCATGATTGGGAATCAACATCGTGTCGATAACCTGATAATCGGCACTGCCCATCACGTCCGCCGCACGTCCGAGATCGGTCACTTTACGCGCCGCTGCGATACTACCGCTGGGTTCTCGTTGCACGTCGTACTGCGGGTATTTTTCTTCAAACACTTTTTCGATCTCCGCAAACGGCACCGAAAGACTTCCCGCATGTAAAACGACGATAGGCTCTTTTGCCAACAAAAACGACGCCGCCAAGGCACTGAGTAACCATACTTTTTTCATATATAACTCCTTTTATAAAATATGTATTTTTAGCATAATAACACCGTGCAAGCGGCTTCAAATGAAGCACGCGCTTACACAAGGAATATCGGAAATCTTACCCTATTTGCATAGCGACAAAATAGCCGACACTCTTTCAGTCTTTAAACTCTTTTTTATTTCTCGGCTTTAAAAACAACTCTTTAAAGCGTTCGTTTGCATAATTTTCGATGTCCGCTTGAAGTTTACGATAGTTGTCCATATACTCTTTGGCGACGGGAGTCAGTTTCGTACCCGCGTCTTCTCCGCCGCCTTGCTTGGTTTCGACCATCACGTCGTTGATATTTTTTTGCAAAATCTTAATATGCGTCCACGCTTTTTTGTAGTTCATACCGATTTTTTCGGAAGCCTTGGCGATAGATCCCTCTTGTTCGATCAGCTCTAATATCTCGGTTTTTCCTTTGCCGAACAGTAATTCGCCCTCGGCATTTTCGATCCACGTTTTGGTTTTAACGTAAAGCCTCGGACGTCTTTTCTCGGTAAAACATCCCAAGGAACAATAGGTCACGTCGATATTTTTTTCTTTGAGCGTTCCTCGAATTTTTTTCAACCCGATACCTAAAGCCTGAGCGCGTGCCGCGTGACATGTCACGCGATTTTTATCGTCTAAAAGCGGCGTCAACCGATGGAGTGCTTCCACGTCGAATACGCCGCCTTCTAATTTACCGAACTGTCCGAGTTCGCAGCGATCGATACGTATGTCGAGTGCTTTAGCGGCATCGCCGACATCGCGAATCGGGCATTTGAGCTTGGCGGCGATTTTGTACGCATCGGAGCAATCAAGCTTACCGTGTTCGTTCAAATACTTCCGAATCATCTCTTCCATTTCGTTCATGCTTATGCCTCCTCGATCACGATACGGTGCGCATGACGGTAAACGTTCATCGTGTCGCCGCGCACGAAACCGATTAAGGTAAGTCCGAATTTTTCGGCAATCATCAAACCCAAACAGGTCGATGCGGTGCGCGAGGCTAAAATAGGAATTTGATGCATCACCGCTTTTGCCACCATTTCCGAAGAGAGCCTACCGCTGACCATCAAAAAAGCATTTCGCGTATCCGCACCCACCATCACCGCCTTGCCGACGACTTTATCGATCGTGTTGTGCTGAGCGATGTCTTCGCCGATAAAATACGTCTTTTCATCGGTAAAAAGCTTTGCCGTATGCACGCATCCCGTTTGCTCGTACAACGGACATTCGGTGTAAAATCGGCTCATTTCGTCACCCAGTTTTTGAGCACTTAGGCAAAAATCGCTTTTGATCACTTTAGCCTCGATGGCTTCGGGATCGATATTGGCGGTCATACTCTTACCGCATCCGCTAATGACCACGCCTTCGGCATTAAGCTTGTGAATGTTTGCTTCGTTGACTTTCGCTTCGATATGAACTTGCATACCCTCATTCAGGAGCTTGAGCGAAAGGACGTCGCTCAATTTTTCGATAATATTTTCGCTCATCAAGTAACCGATTGCCAACGCTTCTTGATCCACGGGCGTCGCCATCAGCGCACCTACGCGCTTTTCATTGACGAAAAGTTCCAGTTTAATTTCGCGTACCAGCGTATCGTCTCGCTCAAAGATTTCTTTGCCTTTGATCTTGGTAATTTTGGTTGAAAAAGTCGGCTCCATACCCTTCCTTCGTTATGCGTTTAGCGCATATTTATCGTCAAAAAAAGTGTAGCGTACGAAACTGATTCGTACGCTACGATTGAAAATTGGTTTAAAATTTTCCCTGATCTTTCAGCTTTTTATACCACGTGCTGTGGAGGATTTTTACTTCCTCTTCTTCCACGTAACCCGTGATAATACTTTGCACCGCACCTTTAATAGCAAACATCGACATGTAAATATGCGTGATGAAAAGTGCAACGACCGCAAAGCCCATGACGTTATGGATAATCGCGGCGGCACGTAACATATCGATTTGACTCATTCCCGTCACATTATGGAGCATTTCCATTTTAAAGTCAAGAAAAAACATAAAGGCACCGCTTAAAATCATCGTAATGCCTCCAAGAATTGCTACCCAGTACCACATCTTTTGTCCGGCGTTAAATTTCCCCGCAAGGATCGGTTTTTTCTCTTTAGAGAGGTATCCTCCCAAGATCATAAACCATTTCACGTCATCCAGATTGAAAAGTGCCTCTTTAAGCCACATCAATGCCATCGGAATCACGACGATCGTAAAAGGAATCGTGAAGAGTCCGTGTAAATTTTTACAGAACCTTACGAACATTCCTCCGCCGAAGAAGTCGCCGAAAACGATGACGAATCCCGTCGGAACGATGACGATAAAACTGATCGCCGCAATTTGATGAATGATACGGTTATACAGATTAAAGGCGTAGTATTTCTTTTCGCTGTGCGGAAATACTTTAGGTCCGATAATTTTATAATGCAGAAAAAAAGCTCCCGGTACGCCGATTAAGACGCCTAAAAATATCCATGCAAAATACTGATGTTGCAGCATGGTAAACAAAGGTCCTAATTTTAAGCTCTCTTCTTGCCCGTATCCTAAGATATTTTGTATGCGCATCTCGCCCCATATTTGGCTATCGACGGCCAATGCCGTCGATGCCAATGCGAGGGTCGCAATGAACATGTAAAGGTATTTTTTCATTGCGACTCCTTTCATTGGTTTTTATACGCCTTATCCCATACCAACGGATTGCTTGCGCCTTTTGCGCGGGAGGAGACACGGGCTCGAATAATGGCGGAAACCGATTCGGAATCTCCGACCAAAAGTGCTTTGGTGGAACACATCGCCGCACATACGGGTACTTTCCCCTCGGCGATACGGTTTTGACCGTAGAGATGTCGCTCTTTTTCGGAGTTCGTCTCGAGTGGTCCTCCGGCACACATGGTACATTTATCCATCGCCCCTTTAGCTCCGAAAATCCCTTCGCGCGGAAACTGAGGTGCGCCGAACGGACATGCGTACAAGCAGTAGCCGCAACCGATACATTTTTCTTTATCGTGTAAAACGATACCGTCTTCGCGAATGTAAAAACAATCGACCGGACACACTTGTTCACACGGAGCGTCGGTACAGTGCATGCAAGCAATCGACGTGGAAAACTCTTTCCCCGGAATGCCCTCGTTGATCGTAATGACTTTTCGTCTGGCTATTCCTACGGGCAGTTCATGCGCTTCCGCACACGCTACCGAACATCCGTCGCACTCGATACATCGGTGCTCGTCACAGTAAAATTTCATTCTTGCGTATTCCATCATCCACCCCCTACGCTTTCTCTATGCGGCACAAGCCGCCTTTAGTCTCAGGAATCTGAGTGATGATGTCGTAACCGTAGTTGGTAACGGTGTTAACACTCTCACCGCTGGCATACGGCTTCGTTCCTGCCGGGAAATTGCCCGTTCGATCCGTACCTTGAAAGTAACCCGCAAAGTGAAACGGCATAAAGACCATATCCGGAAGGACGCTGTACGAATACTTCGCTTTGACTTTAATCTTCGTACCCTCAGGAGAGTGTACCCACATCATCGTGCCGTTTTTAATGCCGTGTTTCAACGCTAAATCCGGATGGATATGGCAGAACATCTCCGGCGTTAACGCCGCGATATACTTTGACGCACGGTTTTCGATACCCGCACCGTTCATTGTCACCAAACGTCCCGTGACCATATTGATCGGGAACTCTTTAGCGTAGTCTTGCGCGCTTTGGACGGAGATATACTTCGTCATAACGCGGAAGTGGTTCGCTTTGTCCGGATAGGCCGGATATTTGGCGACTAAATCCGTACGCGGAGAGTGTAGAGGCTCTCGGTGCATCGGAATATGATCCGGGAAATTCCAAACGATGGCTCTGGCTTTGGCATTGCCGTAAGGGCAAACGCCCGCTTCCATACATTTTTGAACTAATATACCGCTGTTGTCGACTTTCCAGTTTGCACCGCATGCGGCTTTTTCTTCTTCGCTTAGCGTAATGCCGAGAACTTTTTCGATGTTCTCTTTGGTGATTTCAGGGTATCCCGTTTCAATTTTAGAACCTTTCGGGAAAGAGCCTTTCTCTGCCAAGAGGTTTACGCCGTCTTTTTCCAAACCGAAGTTGTTTCGAAAGCCCATACCGCCCTCGGATACGGGAATGCTCGTATCGTAAAGGTTCGGAGAACCGCCGTGCGTTTTCGTCCAACAAGGCCATGGAAGTCCGTAAAATTCACCTTTCATCGGTCCCATACCCGCACCGCTTACTTCATCGAACATATGCCAGTTGTCGGTATGTTTTTTAACTCTTTCCGCCGTCCAACCGGTCAGACCGATGGTTTTGATAATACGCGCGATTTCGTTGGTTGCGTCTTCGGGCCACGTAAAGTTTGTTTTACCCGGAATCGTCTCAAGCTTTCCGTCTTTCGTCTCTTGCATCAACATACCTTTCGTATATTGATCGTAGAAACCTAAACGCTTAGCGAGTTCAAACATAATCTCTTGATCGGGTTTGCTTTCATACATCGGTTCGACGACTTTGTATCGCCATTGCGCACTTCGGTTGGTTGCCACGACTAAACCGCTCGTTTCAAATTGCGTTGCCGCAGGAAGAATAAAGACGTTGTCTTTTTTATCGGTCAAAATAGCCGCTTCGTTGACGAAAGGATCGGCAAGAACGAGCATATCGAGGTTATCTAAACCCTCTTTGATTTTGGCTTGTTGCGCAACGGAGGTAATACCGTTTCCGAAAACCAAAAGTGCTTTAAGCGGCGTTCCGGCATTTTCGATTTTTTCGTCGGATTTGACGTTTTGTACGCCTGCCCACCATCGTGCAAGAGAGAAACCGTTTTTTTCCATCCACGAAGCATCTTTAAACTGCTTGACGAGATAATCGTAATCCACGCCCCACGATTTAGCAAAATATTTCCATGAACCTGCGGCTAAACCGTAATATCCCGGAAGCGAATCGGCAAGACATCCCATATCGGTTGCGCCTTGAACGTTATCGTGACCTCGAAGGATATTCGTACCGCCGCCGGCACGTCCCATGTTTCCGAGTGCCAACTGAAGAATCGGAGCCATACGGGTATTGGACGTTCCGATCGTATGTTGCGTCAATCCCATCGCCCAAATCAATGTTCCCGGACGATTTTTAGCGTAAAGCGTCGTAATTTGAATCAACGTATCCGCAGGAACGCCCGTGACGTCGGCAACGACTTCCGGCGTCCATTTTGCCGCCTCTTCCCTGATCTTATCCATACCGAAAACGCGTGCATCGACGTATTCTTTATCTTCCCAACCGTTTTTGAAAATAATGTTCAACATACCGTACATAAACGGAATGTCCGTACCGGGACGAATTTGTGCGTAAAGATCCGCTTTCGCCGCCGTTTTCGTAAAACGAGGATCAATGACGATCAGTTTAGAATTGTTTAACTCTTGTGCTTTTAAAAAGTGTTGAAAACCGACGGGGTGGTTAACCGCAGGATTCGCACCGAAAATAATAATGGCCTTTGACTTTTGAATATCTCCCAAAGAGTTCGTCATCGCACCGTATCCAAATGTATTCGCCACACCGGCGACTGTGGAAGAGTGTCAGATTCTCGCTTGGTGATCGGTATTGTTCGTACCGAAAAATGCCGCAAACTTTCTAAAATAATAGGCTTGCTCGTTACTCATTTTCGCCGAGCCTAAAAACTGAACCGCATCGGCTCCGTCTTTACTTTTGAGCTCTTTTAGTTTGTTCGCAATGCGATTCAGCGCATCGTCCCAACTTAGGCGTTTCCATTGACCGTTTTCTTTGACCATCGGATATTTCAAACGAACTTCCGATCGAACCATATCGATCATATCGGCACCTTTACAGCAGTGTCCGCCAAGGCTAATCGGGTGGTCTTGAGCAACTTCTTGACGAACCCATACGCCGTTTTGAACTTCTGCGATCACGCCGCATCCTACCGAACAGGACGTACAGATCGTTTTCACTTTCTTACTTCCCGGGAACGGATTTTTGACCTCTTCCTCCGTTGCGGCTCTGGTGACGTTCTCTCCGGCGAAACTCGAAGTCGCACCAAAGGCACCGGCAATAGCCGCCATTTTGAGGAAACTTCTTCGACCGACGGTCGTACTTAGAGCACGTTGCGTCTCACTGTTCATGACTGTAGTCTCCTTGTTTAACGGGCAGATTTATAATAATCTTCCCATGCTTGTGTTTTCTTGTACGTCACTTCTTTTTTCTTTGAATGACCTACAATAACGCCGTTTGTACCTTTTGAAGCGGAAGAACTCGCTTGCAGCGTTGCAACGCCTGCGGCACTGAGCGCACCGGCAAGTGCGGCTTTTTTCACAAAACCGCGTCGACTCTCGTTCATCCCATACCTCCTTTAATAGGGTTCATCCCTTTACATGTAAAGCTTACATGTAAAGGGATTGTTCGAAAAAACCGATGTTTTCTCGAGCAATCCCTTGAAAGGATCGCTAGGCTTGGGCGGTTGCCTTTTTTGCTTTTTCCGCATCGCGTTTGGCTTTATTTTCCGCTCTTCTTCGTGCTTCGGCACCCGAAACGACCTCTAAAGGTTGTGCTCTGGCGACACGGTTTTTCTCCCGAAACGGCGGTTGCGCCACTTCAAAGTAAAGACGCTCGAAAGCGATAAACGCATTCATCACGATCGCTACGGCCTTGTAAGCTCTCGCCTTAGGATGCTCGTAAACGTTCACGACGAATTCGTCGATAAAAGGATGGATGATTTCCGTAAAGAGGCAATGGTGTAAGGTATCGTATTCGTTTTGGTTTAAGAGGATAAGCTCGATAATATCGTGCATAAACGTTAAAATAAACCCGATGCTGTCTTCGTTTTCTTTGAAGTGTTTTTCATCGCGTCTGATACGTGTTTTGGCTAAAAAGTTTTTCACTTCGAGTTGCTTGCGACCGCTTTCCAAACCTTCGTCGTAGTACGAAGCCGTATTGCGAACGACACGATACATCGGATTGTGAAAGATATCGTCATACTCTTGAATGAGAGCCTCTTCACCCTCTTCAAGATAGATCTGTTTGAACTCTTTGAGGGCCTCGGCGGAATTTTCGTCCAAAGGGTTTGCGATCATCACATCGATTGCTTCTAAAATACCTTCAAAGCGACGCGTGTCGGTCGTAAAAACGAACATCTTACTCAAAAAACCGTAATAGAGTGAGCGAGCTTGATTAACCGATGCTTTGTTTATCATGTTTTTGTTCTCCATTTCTTAAAGTCAACAAAACTAGACCGATTTAGTCTGAATTGAATGACAACGATAATAAAGTCCGAAAACAAGGGAAAACACGGGATCTTTGTGGAAACATTACCCTTTTTTAACGGTGCGTTATAGTGTTTCAGTAAACAACCGTTTACCGATTTTTAGAAAATGTACCACAGATTTGCTTAGGTGAAAATGGAGAAAAAAGAGTAGTATTAAAACTTAAATCTTACTTAAATATGCAATTTAAGCATATTACTTTGAGGGTTTTTGCGGTTGGAAAAGTATAGTTTACAAAAGGTTAAATTTTCCTGAATAGCTCTTGAATTTTACCTAAAGAAGTGCTCGTTTACCTTGGGTTCGTATTGCGGCACGAGGCTTAAAAGAACACCGTCTCGTACTCTTTTAAGTCCATAAAGAGCGTTTGATCTAAATGCGGACGATGGAGCAAAAGCTTCACGACTTCCGCACTTTGCAACGCTGCCGCGCACGCAACGGTAAACGAAAGATTCCCCAACAATGTTTCCGCACCTTTACCCCCGCTCGGATAGAGTTCTTCCAAACATCGGTTGGTCGAACACTCTAAGGTCATCCCGGCAATCGCGGCATGGACAAAAGGCATGTGACGTTCATAGGTATAGCGCGCCAACACGGTTTTAAATTCGGGATCGTCTAACGCATCGACCGTGATGTCAACCGTATCGAGAAGATCGCCGTGACGCTCCAACGAAAAAAATTCGGGATACGCACTGACATGTAAAGAGGGATTGATCTGCATTAAGCGTTCGGCAAGCACTTGGGCTTTATTTTTTCCGAGCGTTTGCACCGTTGCTCCGATTTGACGATTGAGGTTATGTTCTTCAAACACGTCGCCGTCAAATAAACGAATACAACCGACGCCGATACGCGTCAACAATTCGGCAACAAATCCGCCCAATCCTCCGCATCCGACGATCAAAACGTTTGATTGAAGCAGCGTTAATTGTTCTTGCACGCACAGACTCTGAACGTTTCGTTTGTAACGAAGCGGCATGATTCCTTCGTTAAGGGCAACGATTTCGACGTCGCGAAAACGCATACCGTACTCTTTTGCCGCCTGAAGCGTTATTGCCAAAGGCAAAAAACCCTCGTATGAATTGACATGTAAAAAATCTAAGAGTTCCATCGTTCCTCTTTAGCTACAGAGATTAAGACGCATTTTAAACCTTTTTAATGCCTAGCATCAACCGATACGACCCCGGTGTCCCCGGAGGGAGTAAGGCGACGCGGTCGTTTTCGTTTAAAAGCGTCTCTTTGGGCATAATCACGCGGTTAATGAAAACCGCCTCAACATCTTCGGGCTTCAGTCCCAACAGGGAAATGAGCCTATGTACGTCACACGGCGAAGTTATTTCCATAGGTGCTTCAATGTGTGCAATACCTTGAAGACGTAGTTTATCACGTAAAAAGGAGAACGCGTTTAAAATAATACGCATAATAAGTGTATCATCCTCCGCCTATTTTCGGAAACAAGGCAATTTCATCCGCCTCACGTAAACTATAGTCGGGCGATACGTGTTTGCCGTTAACCATCAAAACGCCCAAGGGAGAAGTCTTTTCAAGCTCCAATGAAGCAATGATGTCGGCAGCTTTCGTGCCGAGGGGGAAATCCCCCTCTTGCACTTTAAATCGCCCTTCTCGATAATGCGCAAAGAGTTTAACGACGATGCGCATCAGAAATTCCAAAACGCGTCAATCTCTTCACCCGTAAAATCCCATGTCACGTTGTGAGGAGGCAAGGTCTCGTATTTCATAAACTCAGGTAAACGATCGTCTGCTTTACCGAATCCCGCTTTGATGTTAAACTCGTGCTCTTTTTTGAGAATATTTTTGCCCAAATTCATCACGTCGTCAATCGTAAGAGCACAACCGAAACGTGCGTTAATCATATCGATCAGAGAAGGTAAACATTTGGCGTCATCGAGGGCTGCAAACGCAACGAAGATACACATACCCGTACTATCGACCGCCGCGGAAGCGATTTGAAGATTGCGCGCAAGCTCGACTTGACCCTCTTTTTTAAGCGGATCGATATGCCCGCCGCTGTTAAGAATGTTGGTTGCAACCGCATAACCCGCCGTATGATCCGCACCCATCGGAGTCGTTGCATAGGTAATACCTTGACCTTTAACCGCTCTTGGCTCATACGCCGGAATACCTTGACCTTTAACGGTCGGAACTCTCACCAAACCGTACGCTTTACCTAAAATATGCGTTCCGGCACCTAAAATTCTTCCAAGAGGCGTTCCCGTGGGAATTTCATGCGAAAGCAATTCGTAGGCTCTTGCACCGTCGCCGTAAGCAAGGATTCCGGCATCGACGGCAAGACCCAACATGACGGACGTTTCAATTGAATCGACACCCAAATCATCCATCAAACCGTCCATTTTAGCGATCAAGTCTAAATCTTGAATACCTAAATGCGCTCCCAAAGCCCAGATGGTTTCATACTCAAATCCTGACGTCAAATAATTGCCGTCTTTATCGTTATAGACTTGTGAACATTGAATGACGCAACCCGCGTGACAACCGTGAGTTGTTTTGCCGCCTCTTGCTTTGATGTTTTCCGCCATCGTCTCGCCGCAAATTTTTTCGGCGTGTTCCCAATTTCCTTCTCTAAAGTTATGCGTCGGAAGTCCGCCCGCTTCGTTGAGGATATTCACAAGAACGTTTGTACCGAATGCCGGCAAACCTTGTCCGCTGATCGGATTTTCCTGCAAGGTTTTGGTGAAGATTTTGCTCGCTTCTTTGAATTTATCGGGATTCTCGATCGTAACTTCTTTGTAGCTTTCCGCATCCACGGTGATACACTTGATTTTTTTCGAACCCATGACCGCACCCAATCCGCCGCGTCCGTGGCTTCTTAGCTTTCCGCCGGGATCTTTCACGGAAATATTGGCGATGTTCATACGCATTTCGCCGATACGTCCGATGCTCATCACGGCTACTTTTTTATCGTATTTTGCCGCCATCGCCTCTAAAACGGCATAGTTATCCAAGCCTATTAATTCGGGTACAAGAATAAATTCAACACGGTCTTTCGTGACATGTAATTGATAAAACGTCTCCGCATCTTTGGGTAAACCTTCGATAATCAATGCTTTAACGCCGAGTTTTGCCATAATCGCCGCACTTGTACCGCCGACGTTAGACTCTTTGATACCTCCGGTTAAAGGGCTTTTTGCACCACAGGAATTACGACCGCTGTTGGAAGCACTCGTACCGGAAAGCAAACCGGGAGCAAAAACCAGTTTATTATTGGGTCCAAGAGGATGGCATTCGGGATCGACCTCTTCGGCAACAATCGTCGACGTAAGACCCCGTCCGCCTAATCCCATCCATGATGCGGGAACTTCTTCAATCTTAAAACTAAGATTTGACATGTTAACTCTGTAAATTTTATCAGCCATAATAGACTCCTTTTGGTTGGTTGTTTACCCAATACTATACAAAGTGTATAGCACCAAAATAGCAAAGTCAACAAAAATTATTAAAACAAAAATATGCTTTTTTAGCATATTTTTTTTTACACATTTTTTCCAAACCGATCACGCGATCCATGTTTACATGTAACTTTCATTCAGAAGTTTTTTCGTTCATTTTGAAGCCTTGCATCAAAACGACTCTCCCTATTTTCTCCTTTTTTCACGTTACAATCCTCAAGGCTTCTTTCATCCCTCCTAGAAAGAAGTCTCTGTCATTTTTTACGAAGGAAAAACGATGAATCGTCTTGTAAAAATCTTTTGGATCGCAAGCGTCGGGTTAATGTCGCTTCATGCGGATTTTTTAGAAACGCAAAGCGCACAAGCACTGAAAGAAAAAAAGTTGATTTTGCTGAACATCGAGAGTGAAAACTGTCCGTATTGCCAAAAGATGAAAAAAGAGATTTTTAACGATGCGCAGTATCGTAAGCAGATCGATCAACGCTTTATTTTCGTCTCCAAGAACGTCAACGATCCAAGCTTGCCTGCCGTTTTTCGCGTACCGAGCGTTCCGGCTAACGCGATTTTAGAACCCTCTTCCAAAGAGATCGTCGATGCGTACACCGGATATATCGAACCTAAAACGTTTATGGGCATTTTAAACGAAGCCTACAAAGCCAAAATGAAGTAAACGCGTTTTAGAGCTTATTTTCGACCAGTAACCGACGAACGATAGGATTCCATAACGTCTCTCCGCGAATCGCACACGTGTACATTTCGTCGAAGTAGTGATCGGCTAAGGCGTAAATTTGAAATTCGTATGCCCCAAAACCGTATCCCATCGGCGTCACTTCGATACGAGAGTACCATGCCGTACGTGCGGGAACATAACGCTCGGTATCTTGGGCATAGACAAAAAGCGTTAGCTCTTCTTTGTCTTCTTGACGCTCCAACCACAAAAAAAGACTTCCGATGTCGTTAAAGAAGTAAGTATCGCCGTTGGGTCTGATCGCTTGCGCGGTATTGAAATATTCCGTAATAGGAACCCTATCTTGGGAACAGAAATAGCGATCAAACACGATTTCCAAAGGCTCTTGAGCCTTGTTTCCTTTGACAACGTATAGTTTCTTCTCGCCCATATCGACCGCACTGACCAAAGTAAAAGCAATGCAGGCAAACACGATAAGAGTGATGAACGATTTGATCATAAAAACACTCCGGTCATCATGTAGTAGCGCACGACGTAAAAGGTACACACCGCCGTCATCAAACACAAATAAATGGTCGAAAATTTTAAAAGCCTAAGGTGAGGCTTCTTTGTCATTAGTTCAACCAAGAACGGCATCATTCCAAAAAAAACTCCTAAAAACAGAGCACCCCAAATCACGTAACCGATATAGTAATACTCTTTTTGCAACATACAATAGGGGCACTTGTGATTGGGCATCTCGTAAACGTAAAGTCCGAAAAAATACGTAATCGCATAGTAAGCGACAAACAAAAAAAGCACGTTACAGAGAAAACTCGCCATCGCGTTTTTTGAAACGTTCAAGATCACGATCACGCCGAGCAAAGCGTAAAACAAGCCGACCAAAAACTCTTGCGTATAACCGAAAGGCAGTTTAGGAGCTTGAAAGACAACCGAACAACAAAAGACGGGAACGTTTAACGGAATATCGCCGAAATAGGCGATTTCCAAGAAAAACTCCAATACGACGCCGATAAAAAGAGACGTATAAAGCCAATATTTGCGTTTCAAATAGGGAAAATCCGCCGCGGCCAAATCCAGTTTGTTGACGATCAACCAAAGTCCGAAACCGAAAATCAGCCATAATTTCAGTAACAACAAAAGATTGCCGTAAACGTTCGCACCCACGACGCCCGCCGAGCACATCGCACCGGGAACGACGCCGGAGAGCGAATTTAAAGACTGAACGAAAAAGAGGAAAAGAATAATTTTCGTTGCGACCGTAAAGTATAAAATCGTATTGATCAGATAGTTTTTTTTCTCCAAACGGTACTGAAGCGCGCTACTGGCTTCAAAATTCCAATGGCGCAAGATCACGACGATAGCGGCTTGCGCGATACTCATTAAGACCAGTAAAATGACCTCTATCATCAAAAAAACGACGATTTCATACGATAAAAAGATACTCATACGACCATAGCTCCGTCTTTCATATGAATGCATCGATCGATGACGTCCGTTTCTTCAAACAAGACGTCGTGCGTCGCGATCAGTACCGTTTTGCCCATCGCTTTAAACGTTTTTAAGATCTCGATAAACATCAAACTGTTGTGCGTGTCCAAATTGGCGGTAGGCTCATCCGCCAAAATAATAGGAGGGTTCATGACAAGAGCTCGCGCAATAGCGCAACGCTGTTTTTCGCCGCCGCTCAAATCCGAAACTTTTTGCCCTTTTTTATGCGCAATATTGGCGATTTGAAGAGCTTGATCGATTTTTGCTTCCATCTGCGAACCGCTCCATTCACTCAACATCAAAGGAGCCATCACGTTTTGATAGACGTTAAGTCCGTTTAAAAGATTGAACGATTGAAAGATAAACCCGACCCTCTCGTGACGGTAACGCGAAGCGAGTCGATCGGGAAGTTTTGCGATCGCTTCGCCTTCGACGATAATATCGCCGGAACTGGGTTTGCTCAAGCCTCCGATCAACGATAAAAGCGTACTTTTACCGCTTCCGCTAACCCCTTTTAAGATCACGATTTCACCCGCATCGACCTCAAAAGAGATCTGTTTGAGCGCGTAAAAAGCATTTTCTTTGGTCGGATTGTAAATTTTATCGACGTTGGATACCGTAATCTGTTTCATCGTACCGCCTCGCTCATATCGGCAATGGCGATTTTCCACGAAGGAATAATCACAAACGCCAAAAAAGGAATGACGCTAAAGACGAAAAGCAAAAAGAGTAGATTCAAATCCACGATCGGCGTAAACTCAACGCTACGTCCCAATTCCGAGCCTAAAAAAATCGCGCGGAGCAAAGGTGCTTGAAACAGAAAAACGTACATGTAAGCGATCAAAACGCCGAGTAAAAAAGCACTAAACGCGACAACGGCATTTTGAATAAATTTCAACGCGATAATATCTTTAATGGCGTATCCGATACTGCGCAAGATCGCAATCTCTTTTTTCTTTTCGCCGTACGCAAGGCTGATCTGGTTTTTGAGCAAGATTAAAAAGGCAAGCATACATACCCAATACAAAATCATAAAAATCCCGCCCTTGTAGTAAAAAAGATGTCGGAAGCTCGCTTGAATGTCTTCTTTGGAAGTTGCTTTAACGGTGGGAAGAAGCTGAACGATTTTGAGCGTAATGTCGCCTACTTCGCTCGGATTGGGAACCGTGACCAAAAGTTTGGAATATTCGTCGACTTTAAAACCCAAAATCGCCCTGACGTTTGCCGGATGCATAAAAATGACGTCGTTGGAGAGGATATTCGTCTGTTTCGACTCCGTTTTCACCATTTTAAGCGTGATTTTCCCCTGCATCGAAAAGAAGTTAAACGCATCGTCGTAGTGCCAAAGCTTCATCGCTTCTTTAACGCCTTCTCCGACACTCATTTCTCTGAGCGAAAGCGAAGAATCGCCGATCAAATGAAACCAAACGCGTTGTTGCGAAAAGTAGTAGTACCCCTCGACGTCGCCTTCAACGGCACTGACGCCGGCAAGATCGGCGATGCTTTCCCTGTCTTCTTCGTTCAGTTTGTACGCGCGTCCGGCTAACGTGTTCTCCACGACGATATCGGGACCAAATTGCGCCGCACCCGTTAAATCGGAGCGGATCGCATCGGAGACGAACAGTACCGCACTCAACAAAGAGACGATAAACGTAAAAATCGTAAAACTAAACAGATGATCCGCACGATCTTTAAAAAGTAAAATAACGGCATATTCGATCAGGTTTTTACTGAACATACGCAAACTCCTTATACCCTTTCTCTTTAAAGCAAAAAGAGGGCTCAACGTACTTTAGGCGAAGCGCACTCTCTTCGATCTTTTTTTCCTTGCCTCGATGATCGAAACTGACGTAATGTATCAGCACGATGGCATAGGCAAGCGTGAAAAAAAGTGCCGTAAAGCGTAAGGTTTTCATAGGCTTTTGAGCGTCTTTTCGTCGATTTCGCTAAAGCTTAACACGCGTTTTCCGTTATGATCTTTCATAAACGCATTCGCTTCGTTTTCATTCGCAAACGGGATCAACTCCGAGCCCATCGGTCCGTACACGTTGGCACCGATCACGAAAAAGGCTTGGCGCGCATCTATTTTTTTGAGTTTATAGTAATCGCTCACGTAGACTTTTTCAAAATTCTTTTTTTGCGCGAAGATGTATTTCATCATATCTTTAACGCCGTCAAAATAGATCTTTTTCTCCGGTGCCTCGATCATCGCCGCCCATTGAGGGTATTTGGCGACGAACATACCGCATACGGGACATTTAGCATCTTTGGGAACGACGATTTTCTCTTCGCTTTGAGAGACGACGACATTTTTATGATCCCACAAATAAAGTGCAACCGCTTGGTACTGACCTTCGGATTCAAGACGGCACGATTTGGAGAGGGAGACTTTTAATTCGGCAACGGTTGCGAAACGATTGGCGTCGATCGTTTCACATGCGTTTTGGTAGAGTTTTTCTCCCGTAGCATAAACGTTTTGCTCACGTTTTGCCTTAATCATCGCCGTATCTTTGGGAAAATCTTCTTGCGCGATCGTATACGCCTCTGCAAACTTCACGATACGACCGCCGTTTTCGCTTTGAAAGGCTTTAGCGTCTTCTTCGCTTGAAAAAGCGTATTGGCTGTTCATCGTCATCGTTCCGGGTTTGGAACTGCCCACGACGATAAACGCTTGATAAGCATCGATCAATCCAAGGTTTTTCGTATCGGCGACTTTGACGTCTTTTTGAGGTATGACGCCTTTGGTCGCTTCGACCAAACAGTGAATCGAACAGTATTGATGTTCTTCGTGAACGTAACTCGTTTTATAAAATTTTACCAAATCCATACCGCAATTGGGGCAATAACGCTTTGCGTCGCCTTTTTGAATTAAGGTCGCTTTTTCTTCCGGAACGCTTTGGAACATATCCATCGCCCACACAAACGTCAAACATGTAATCAAAAATACGACAATACGTTTTAACATCTTTTTCTCCTTAAACGTTGATTGATCTATTTCATATGCGGCGAATCGATAATACGTGCGTTATCGCATCCGACTTGTAAGCCTTTGTCGCAACTTTGTTGAAACAATGCTTTGGCTTTTTGCTCATCTTGCGCAACGCCTTTTCCCTCGGCATACAAAATACCTAAATTGTTGCACCCTTTGTCATACCCGAGTTGACACGCTTTCTCGTAAAAACCGAACGCTTTTTGATACTCTTGTTTTACGCCGCGACCCGCCGCATACAAAAGCCCCAAATTGTCGCATCCCATACTGACGTTACCGTCGCACGCTTTTTGGTAGTATTCGCTCGCTTTTTTAGCGTCTTGCGCAACGCCGCGTCCTTCGGCATACAAAAATCCTAAATTGTTACACGCAAAAAGATTTTCGCTTTGGCACGCTTTTTTGTAAAGCTCGCTTGCTTTTTGATAGTCTTGCGTCACGCCCGAACCGTTAGCATATAAAAGCCCCAAACTGTTGCATGCGCTATCGTCGTCGTCCGCACACGCTTTTTCGTAAAGCTCTTTTGCTTTTTTAAGATCTTGTTTCAAAGCCGTACCTTCGACGTACATCAAACCTAAGTTGTAACATGCCGAACTAAAATTTTGATCGCAGGCTTTTTGGTAAAACAATGCCGCTTTTTTGAGGTCCTTTGCGACGTTACCTTCGCCTTGTTCGTAAACGACGCCCAAGTTATAACATCCCGAAGCCTTGCCTTCTTTACACGCTTGATCGTAGACTTCGACCAATTTTTGATGATCGCCGCCCTCTTTCGCTTCGATGCCTTCTTTGATAAATCCGGCGTGTGCACACAGTGCCGCCGATAGAAATAATAGTGCTATACGGTATTTCATGGTTTCTCCTTTGGTTTTATGAAGCATTTTGATAAAACGTTTTACTCAAATACGCACGAACGCGATCCATACCGCTGTAAAACGTTTTCATCATCGTCGCACACAGATAATCGCCGAAAAGCGTCGTGTCAATAACGCCCCCTTCTTTACGAATCGCATGGTTGGACTCCAACCACCATAACTCGATGCTAAACATTTTTTCGACGCAAATGCCAAAACGTGCATTAAAACGCTCGATATCGAGGCTTCGCGAAAAAAGTTCCAACAAAAAGGCGTATTGAACCTGCTGTTTGAACGAAAAAACGGGCGTTTGGGCAATGATCGCATGACGCTGATCTCGAATGCATTGAAGGTATTCGTCCAAGTTGTAGGCGTTGACGTAAAGACGATCGTTAAACGCGCTAAACGCTCCGCTTCCCACACCGACGTATTCGGGATAATGAACGACGTATTCGTCGCTTAAAGCACTTTTTTCTTTCGCAAACGCCCATGCGTTGTTCAGGTTATACCCGCACATCTCGTCGCGAATCGCTTGGTAAAGCGTCCACTCTTTGATGCCCTCTTCTTCTCCGAAAGCGTTTTTGATGCTTTCTTTCATTAAAGAAGAGCTCATGAGCGGATACGTCGTGATTTGTTCGCTGCCCAACGCTTTGGCGATGCGTAAATCTTCGCGTAACATCGCTTCGTTTTGGGCGGGAAAATTAAAAATCAAGTCCAAACTGATCGTAGGTAAAATACCTTGAAGCGATTCGATTTTGCTTTGAAGCTCTTTGGAAGAGCCGTAACGTTCATACCGTCCCATGCGTTTTAAAAGCGTATCGTCAAAAGTTTGTACCCCGATAGAGAGCCGATCGATCAACCCTTTTGCTTCGTGCAAGCGTTCCGGATTGATCGAATTGGGCGAACTTTCGCACGAAACTTCTTTGATATCAAAAAGCTCTTTTGCCACACGAATCGTCTGAAAAAGCTCTTTGGGATCAACGAAAGGCGTACCGCCGCCGATGTAGAGGCGATCGAAGGAGAGACCCAAGCGTTTGAGAATAAACAACTCTTCACGCAAGGAGCGAAAATAACTCTTGGCTTTTAATGCGTCGTATTTGAATTTATGAAACGAGCAAAACGGGCAAAAATCGTAACAAAAAGGAACGTGCATGTACAAAAGATAGGATTTCGACGCGTCCGCCTCGTAGCTTACGGGCGCGTCGATCCTTTGGATTTTAAGAGCTTCTTTGAGCTTGGATTGCATCATGGATTGTGCAAAATAAGACGAAAACCGTTTTAACATGTCAATCCTTCAAGGTCGCGATTTTATAAATCACGAAGCCGAAAAAAAGAATCACGCCGAGGGTAAAAAGCGGCATCGTGTCTTTGGTAACCACGTAGGTAACGATCAAAATCGACAACAACGTCGGCACTTCGTTGTAGGCTCTAAAAAACTGCCCGCTTCGCGTTGAGGGTTGAGTTTGCAATTTGAGCCTGTAATGCTCCATACTAAAGGAAAAAAACGTTAAAAGTACCAATACGAGTAGTTTTAAATGCATCCACGACTGTTCCAAAAGCGCATTATTGAGCGCGATCATCCCTATGCCGCTGATAATGCTTGCCCAAAAGGCGGGTAAGCCGATGTATTTATAGAGCTTGTACTCTTGAATCTGCACGACCGAGACGAAACCTGCATTGTCGTTATGTTCTCGGTGGTAAACGTAAAGCCTCGGTTGGTAAAACATCACCGCCATCCACGACATCACCGCCATAATATGAAATACCAAAAAGTACATGTAAAGCATTTTCACTCCTTAAACAAGACGTACTTTGCGACCGCGATACGCCGCAACCGCTAAGCACACGATCATCGCCAAAACGTAATAAACGCCCTCGGGAATTTTAGGACTCTCTCCCGAAGCCGCATACGAATGCATGCCGGTCAAATAGAAATTGACGCCGAAATAGGTCATCAAAATCGAACTAAATCCTACGATCGAAGCGATCGAAAAGGTATACGATGAAGAGAGCTTCGGCACAAAACGCAAATGCAAAATCAGCGCATACACGAGAATCGAGACGTAAGACCATGTCTCTTTCGGATCCCACCCCCAATACCTTCCCCACGATTCGTTCGCCCAAATACCGCCGAAAAAATTGCCGACGGTCAGCATTGAAAGTCCGATAATCAGGCTGATTTCGTTAATCGCGCCGATCAAACGAATCTGTTCGTTGATGCGTATTTCGTTAGCAGGTCGTTTAATCGCCATCAGTACCAAACTCATCAATCCCAAAAGCGCACCCAAACCTAAAAAGCCGTAACTGGCCGTAATAACCGAGACGTGAATGCTCAACCAATACGATTTTAAAACCGGAACCAAGTTGGTAATTTGAGGATTCACAAAACTCATATGCGCAACCAACATCACGATTGCGGCTAAAATTGCGGCGGAAGAGAGCGATAAAATCGAACGTCGAAACACGATCAAGCCCGCCAACGCAGCCGACCATCCGATGTAAATCATCGATTCGTACGAGTCGCTCCAAGGCGCATGTCCCGAGACGTACCAACGAAGAGCGAGCGCAAAGGTGTGTATGACAAATCCAAGCGCAAAAATGCCGATCGTCGCCTTTTCCAAAGCGATCAAACGTTTAGCGGCAAACAAATAGATCAACGCTAACGCAAACGCCCACAATCCGACGATAAAGTAAAACCCGACAAGCTTTTGAAAAAGGGCTAAGCGGTTGTACGTCACTTCGGCTTTGACGCGCGTACTACTCGGTAGTATCTCCGAAGCTTCCGCGCGTTGATACGCTTTTAAGCCGTAAAGTGCTTGCGTCGCCTTCTCCCAACGGTTCGCTTCGATACCCTCTTGCAAACCCGCAAAGTAGTTGCCGATCAACGTTTTCACTTCGGAAGAGATGAGAGGGTTGTTCAACGCACCGCTTGGGTCGACCCACGTATGCGAAGGATCGTTCGGGAGAGGAATAAACTTAAACAAAACGCCTTTAAACGTCAAATAAGCGATATTGAGTTTCTCATCGAATTTGATCAAATCGTTCTCAAACGTACCGCGTTTGGATTGCGCTTTTTGGTTGGCATCGTTCATCGCTTCTGCCAATTTATAGTGTCCGTTCGCATCAAACACTTGTGCAAACGAGGCGTACTCTTGATCGTCTTTCATTCCGATGAGCGTTTTGATTTGGTGATTGGAGAGTTTAACGATGGCGATATTTTGCCAAATGTCCGGTCGCGTACTCATGGCTAAAACGATCTGTTCCGCGCTCAAGCCGTAAAGCGTACTTTGCGTCGTCAATTTGGTCACGATTTCGGTTGCTTCGGTGCTAAAAGGTTTGATCCGTCCTTGCATATCCTGCACTAAAAGCTCGCTAAGATCATTTTTGGCATGCACCGCACTGTTGGAACGTACTTGCTCCAAATAAGCACCGTAATCTGCCGTATCCGCTCTCAAATCGATTCCCAAACAACTTGCAAAAAGCACGATCCAGAGCAATTGTGCGTTTTTTAAATAGGCACGTAGCTTGAAAAAGCGGCTACCGCGCGTAAAAAAGTTCATTAAAAATCCCGCCGTTAAAAGGAAATATCCCGCATACGTCGGCCATTTTCCGGGATCTTTATTGATCTCCAAAACCGTTCCCTTTTCATCCGTATCGTAAGAAGATTGAAAAAACGTGTATCCTTCGTAGTGCAACGGATGGTTCATAAAAATGCGATAAGGCATAATAGGTCTTTTTTGGGCGTCTAAAACGTCGATCTCGCTGGCGTACGAAGATGCACTCATGGAACCGGGGTATCGGTCTAATTGAAAGTCGCGCAAAGCGATAGAAAACGGCAAGGTAACGACTTTCGATCCCCAAGAAAGATGCACGTCGAGTCCTTGAAACGAAACGGTCGCCGGCTCTTCGATCCAGCCGGCACCGCCTTCGATTTTGACCGAGCGCATTTCACTTCCGTAACGTACATCGACCCAAAGCGTCGCTAACTCGCCTTTGGCTTTATAGCGATAGTTTTTATACATTACGACCAAAGGTTTTCCGTCAATCGTCTCTTTGAATGCAAACGCGTTATCTCCCAGTTGCGTTAATGCAAGCGGATATTCAAACGAAGCGTTGGACGTTTCGACGTGAAGGTACGAGGTGACCGTGAGCATTTCGTTTTCGCTTTTTCCCTCGCGAACGTGCATTACGCCTTCGTATCCGAAATAACGCGTCAACCCCGCACCGATTAAGATCAGCACAAAAGCGGCGTGGATGAAAAAAGCCCCTTTTCGTCTCCACATGCGGGTTTTAGCGATCAACCCTATCATACAAAGGCATGAGAGTACCATGACCGTTTCGTACCAACGCGCGTCGTACACGGCGATTTTAGCACTTTGGGTATCGTACGCGCTTTCGATAAACGTCGCAACGCCTGCACCGATGCCTAAAATCGCCAATAAAAGAAGGACGACTCCGTAGGAGAAAAAATAACGCATTCCTTTTTCAATCCACACCATAAAAACCCCTTATGCGCTAAACGTTTGTCCGGCATATAAAATAAAAAGACGTAACGATAAAACTCCCAGTACGCTTGCCGCACCGCTAAGGTAAAACGCGAATGCGCTGTGAGCGACTTTTTTTCCTAAAAGAAAGTTAAAAACCAACGGTACGCCAAAACCGATTCCGACGACGCCGAACCAAAAAAGCGCACTGTAACCGCCTTGGGAAAAAGCACCCGCCGTTTGTTTATCAAAACTCGTTCCGACGATCAAGGAGACGAAAAGCATAAACAAAAGCAACATCTCCAACGCCATAACGGGCCACTCGATCGTATGCAAGGTTTTCATATCGCCGCCGTGAGCATCGGCTTTGAAGAAAAACGAAGCGATCAAACTTGAAAACGCCGTTCCGGCGGAAAGCCCAGATACGACGAACAAGGCAGGTAAAATCGCGGTATTGAGTAGCGGGAAACGCACCAAAACCGAGATCAAAAATCCCGTATACGCACAAACGACGATCGCAAACACGAATGCCAATACTTCCACCGCCGGACGTAAGGCTTTGAGAAGAGGAAAGAGAAAAAAGAGCTTTGACAAAGGCGTCGCAGACAAATGCTCTTTAATCCAGCCCTCAAAAACGACGGCGACCAACACAAACGTTAAAGGTATGTACAGACATAACGCTAAAACGCCGATCGACATGACCGATTTAAAGTTGTAATTAATCAAGATTTTCCAAAAATAGAGCGGCTTTTCCAAATCGCCCACCAAGAAAACCATTCCGAAAACGATCGTGACAAACGAAACGAGCGAAGCGGCTTTCAGCAAAGGCGTCTCCTCGACTTGTCGTTTGTAGTAGCGAAGGGCTAAAGAGACGATTAACGCGCCTCCGGAGATTCCCGCCAACAACAAATAGACGCCGATCGGCCAACCCCATTCCACACCGTGGGAAAACCCGACGGTAAATTCAATAGCTTCGTTCATGATTAAACTCCTACTTTGACAACGGGGATATAACGCAAGCTCGGCTTGGTTCCGAACGTCGGTTTCATACGTACCGCATCTTTTACATGTAAGATTTGGTTGATGTACGAATCTTGATCGTTAAGATCGCCGAACACCAATGCTTTGTACTTGCACGCTTGCACGCATGCGGGGTCTTGTTTCTTCGCAAAATTCGTGTTTAAACAAAAATTGCAATTCTCCGCCGCTTTGGTTTCGTGGTTGATAAAACGAACGTCGTACGGACACGCCACGATACAATACTTACATGCGATACAATCGTCGGCATTCATCGTAACGATGCCCGTTTTTTCGTCTCGATGACAGGCTTTGGTCGGGCAAACGTTCACGCACGGCGCATCTTCGCATTGTTGACACGAAACACGAACGTAGCGTTTTTCCATCGGCGTTTTCGGGTCGGTTTTATTTTGCACGTAAAGCCTTGCTTGACCTTGTGGCACGGCATTGACTTTATGGCATGAGACTTCGCACTCGGTACAACCGACGCACTTATTTTGATCGAAAATCATCCCGTAATGGGGTTTCTTACTTTCGTTTGACGTTTGCGCTTGTTCTTCGGCTAAGACACCTTGCCCGATGGTGCCTACTACGACGGAACTCGCACCTAAATACTTTAGAAAATTTCTTCTTTTCTCATCTTGTTCCATTCTCGTCTCCCCTTTTTGTGTGACTACGAACCTCTACTGTTTCTTGAGTGTTTTGTCCGTCGTCGTCAACTCTTTCTTCGTCTCTTCGCTGAGCGGTTTTGCGCTATTGTTCAATTCGCCCGGTTTGAGCACTTTGACGAGTTCGACTTCAAAAACGACCGTCGATCCGGCAGGAATGGCTTGAACGTCCGCATTACCGTACGCAAGCTCGCTTGGAATAACCAATTTGGCTTTTTCGCCTTCGCGCATCAACATCAAGCCTTCTTGTAAACCGTCGATGACGTTGACCATCGAAAGATGTGCCGGCGTTTTGCGCGCATAGGTGTCGTCGAACACCGTACCGTTGAGCAACGTTCCTTTATAATTGATCATCACAATGCTTTCAGGTTTCGGCTTTTCGCCTTTACCTTCCGCTAACATTTCGTATTGAAGGCCTGATTTCGTGGTAACGACTTTCTTGTTCTTGGCATTGTTTGCAAGGTATTTTTTACCCGCTTCTAAATTTTTGTTGAGCTCTTGGTTAAATCTCTCTTGGCTGATTTTATTTAAACCCTCTGCTCGATTGTTTAGATACGTAATAATCTCTTCGTCCGAAAGTTTTTGCTTTTTCTTTAAAGCATCGACGAAACCGTCGATCAGTGCTTCAACATCTGCCTTAACGCCGAGTTCTGATTGTTCAAAAAGTTGATTGGAGATATATGACCCCGTCGAAACGCCGATACTGTACGACTCTTTTTGAACATCCGTTTTTAGCTCAACCGCAAATCCCTTTGATACCAAACAAATAAATACAAACAACCCAATAGAGATTTTTTTACTACTCATCATCATGCCTTTTACCGTAAAAATTCATGAGCCAAGAGACCTTGGCCCATGATAAAGTCGCTATTGCGACACCTGCTTAGAGATTCTTTTTCATCACGCGTTGCGCTTCATTAATATACTCAACCGCTGCATCGAGTCTTTGTTTCGTATATTTAAATCCGTGTACGCCCCATGAACCGTCTTTTTCCACTAAATCAACGGTTTCTTGTGCTTTTTCGATCAACTCGTAAACGCGCGCTTTATCGGACGGTGCCAATTTTTTGACTTCAAGCATTGCATAAAGCCCTTGGATACCGACTTTGACTTGCGTAAATTGGTCTTTGACCGGTGTTTGCCAGCCCATAACTTCATCGTAGACTTGTTTTTGGTCTTTGAAGTGTAAGGTCTCTTTTAACTCGGAGTTAATCGGACTATGACATCCTTTTGCCTCGACTTGCTCTTTGTCAGCCCATGTCGTTCGAGCGCACGCCCACATCAAGTCGACAAAGTTACGTCCGTCTTTATTTCTATCGAAATGCCAATCTTTCGTATCGCGAGGACCCGTGGCGGCTGAACTTGCAACCATCGTTTTCATTTTCGGATCGACTTCGATTTTCCAGATGTGTGAACGGCGTTGCGTATCAAAGCCCGCTTGATCTTGGAATTGGATCGCATAGAAGTTTTCACAACTCATCAAGAACGGCATATGGCACGTTGCACAACTGTTTTTACTGTGCGTATCGGATTTTGCGTGAATATACGCTTGCTCTTTATGGCAGTCCGCGCACTCTTTTTTGAGTTTCGGTTTCGTATAGAACGAACTCAAGTAACCTTGGTTGGCGTTATAGTTCGTACCTTTCACGTTTTTCTCGCCCGAAACGTCACCCGTAACGTCGTGAGGATCGTGACATGTCGAACAACGCATACCTTTTAAGTAGTGCGCCGTAAAGTACGATTGAGCACCTTCGGTTCCGCATCCAGGTCCCATAGATTTGAATTTTGAGCTAAGGGCTAAGTCGGGTTTGCCGACGTTAAGCGGATTGCTTTTCATCAAATCGGGGTTGTAGCTAAAGCGTTGGTGACAGCGTTCACAGTTAGAGATCAATAAGCCCGAACCGCCTTCCAAGTGACCGCCCGCTCCGTGGCACTCTTCACATGAAACGCCTTTGGAGATCGTGTGTTTTTGAAGCTCTTTGGCATTACCTAAAGCCGCAAAAAATTCGCCTTGGTTTTTAAAATCGAATTTCCAAGGGTGGCACACTTCACAATACGAAGTCGATGCTTGAAACGACATCTCTTTTTTATACTTTGCCGCATACGAAGCAAGTCCTCTGACGTATCCGCCGTTATCGCCGTATTCTTGTAGCGTTACGGGGAATTCGGGAACCCATTTTTTAATCTTCTTCGCGACTTCAGGCGTTAGGTTGTACGCCCACGTACGTTGCCATTGGTTTGCTCCGGCCGTGACTTGACCCGTACCGTTTTTGAGTAAACCGCCTTCGACATGGTATGTTCCACGTAATAACCATGCATCAAAGAAACCCATTTTAGTTCTAAGGTGACCTACGGTACAATAAATAACGTCAGGTGTGATACCTTGCGGTAAAATCGATGCCGTGTCGCTGTCGAAAACGGGATCGTTCAATTTATTATTGACCTCAGGGTGTTCGCCTGGGAAACGTATTGTGGATGAGTGTCGTGATCTGCTCCAAGCTTCATATTGCGCAGTATGGCACTCTCCGCATTTTTCGGGTCCAATGAATTTATTAGGGTACGCAAGCGTTGAATTGCGCGCTACCCGATACATCATCGAACTCAAACCCTCGCCGCCGCTACGTTTGGAATTTTTCGAAAAATCGACGCCGTGACCCTCTTCGATCCACTCGTGACCGCGATCGCCGACGACCATTTTACCGACTGTTTTTCCGCCGTATTTGGTAAAAATGGGGTGATTTTTAAAGAGCCAGTCGTACATCGCTTGCTCTTCGACAATATAATCCTGCAACGAAATGACGCCTCGGCTCTCTTTCGTTCCCTTCGCGTGAGCAATAATCTCCCGCGCTTCTTTAGTCATCTGCATGCCTTCCATGGCGACGGCACTGGTCGCACCGACGGCAAAGATACTCGTGCACATGAATAAACCCAGTAACACTTTGTCCCAATTTCTCATGTTTCCTCCTTTGAAACAGACCAACCTAAACCGCTCTTTTTCGCCGATGAACCGTGGAAAATTCACGTGCGCTTTCGAACGATTAAAGCATTAACCAGCACAAATGCTTCAAGGAAATGGTAACACTAAAAAAGGGGGGAAACGGGGGAAGTATTAAATATATGTTAAATAGAAGAATTAAAAGATAATCGTAAAGATAACACCCTCTTGCGTATTGTCCACGCGCAAGGTTGCTCCGTTTTTTTCAACAATCATACGGCTCATGTAAAGCCCCAGTCCGCTACCGGATTCTTTCGTCGTGACATAGGGATCAAAGATCTTTTCTAACAAACAAGGATCGATCTTTCCGGCGTTGTTTTCAATCGTAAGAATCGGCATCGAGCCGGCAAGAAACGCGCGAATACGAATAATACGCTCTTGTCGTTCGGATACGTTTGCCAAAAAAGCCTCTTTGGCGTTGTTCATAATATTAATCAAAACTTGAACGATCTCGTTTCGATAGCCCAAGCGTATAAAATTGTCCTGAATATCGACTTGAACGTCGATGGCGTATTTTTCGAGCGAAGCACTGAGAAGTCTTTTGGCTTGAGAGACGACCTCTTGCGCGCTAAACTCGTGTTTGGTCGTACTCGGCGTGAAAAAGTTTTTAAAATCATCGATCGTATGGGACATAAACGAGAGTTGTTCACTGGCTTCTTTGATTTTTTGCGTCAATTTTTCTTTAGTAAGCTTGTCCTTTTCGCTGTGCAGTTCAAGATTGATCAAGATCGAGCTGACCTGCGCTAAAGGCTGACGCCATTGATGGGAAATATTGCCGATCATCTCTCCCATCGAAGCAAGACGGTTTTGGCTCATCATCAACATCTTATTTTTTTCTTGTAAGCGAAGTTCGCTACGATAAATTTTATACAAAAACAAAATAAATACCACGAAAACGATAAACATGACCGTTCCGCCTACCATAAACTCTTTAACATGGTACGTTAAAATGCTAAAAACGGGAATTTTAAACGTAATCATCGCAATAACCTCGCCGACTTTACTCTCAAACGAAGGAATGACGTGATACTGTTCGACCATACGTTTGGGCGCGCTATTGGACGTGTGGCATTGCATACACGATGCGTCCGAATTGCGAATCGGCAATCCGACAAAAAAATACGGCGTATTGTTTTCGTGAATGATCCGCGAATACTCTTGGTACTTTCCCTCTTTAAAATCGTCTAAGATTTCGTTTTCAAACTCGTTTCCCTCGTGTGCGGGATTGAGTGGATTGTACGCGACTAATTTATAGTCGTAATTGATGTTTTTTTTCAAACGCTGTATATCGTAAATCGAACGCGTAATATACGTCGAAGAGAGCAGCCTCGGATCGAAAAAATCGCGCGCAAGCATCTTTTTTTCTTTGAGCTCTTCGATCAAAGGTCGTTGCACGACGGAGACGTAATCGCGAATCGCATTCATCGTATCCAAAACGAAAAACGCCTCTTGTCTGGCGTCTTTCATCGCGAGTTCACGGTAAAAGTTGAAAAACAAAAGCGTAATGATCGCATAGAGCACGACAAAAAGCGCGATAATGATCTTAAAATTATACTTCACACACGTACCCGACGCCGTATAGATTTTTGATAAATCCGTTACCGATCTTTTTGCGCAACTCTTTCACGATCGACTTGAGGGCTTCTTTGCTCGGCTGTTCAAATTCCCACATGTACTCAAAAAGCTGTTCGTACGTAATCGTTTGGTTAGGACGTTTTAAAAAGTATTCGAGCAGACGGCTTTCGCTTTTGGAAAGATGAATCGTTTCGTTACGACAGGAGAGCGTTTTACGGCAATAATCATACGTGTATTCCGCGTTGATTTGAAAGCTCGGACGATGATCGACCAGTTCCAACGCTACTTCTTCCAGTGCTTTTATGAGACTGTTCTTGTCGTACGGTTTGGTGAGATACCGCGTAATTTTGAGTTCTACCGCACGCCAAAGGTACTCTTGCTCGGTGTGAGCCGAAAGAATAATAATCGGAATTTTTTTATTGACCTGACGAATTTTTTTAACGACTTCAAGCCCGTCGATATGCGGAATCGAGATGTCGAGCATTAAGACGTCGTAGATGTTTCCCAAAGCCTCGTCCAAGGCTTCAAGTCCGTCTTTCACGCCGACGACTTTACCGAAAAAAAGCTCCAAAGATTCGACGATATTGTTTAAAATAATCTCTTCGTCTTCAACGCACAGAACCTTTTTATCCGATAAAATTTCTAAAGGGTTATACTCGTTCATAGCTGTTATCTTTTATCTCAAAATTTTCGTTTGCATCAAGCGTTGATACCAAAAGGCGAAAAAATAGTATCGGATTTTATCTTATAATAAAATTTTTTAAGATAAATTTTACACTAACATGTTAAACCATCAACGCCTCAAAACGGTTCTTGTTTGCTTTTAGTTTAAAAAAGGTTAGAAAAACGTTTAATCTTTTTACCTATACTTTCAGTACCAAGACAATACCTCCTTTTTAGAAAACCTAACCACTTGAAATACCAAACGCTCGAATTGCCCGATTCGAGCGTTTCTCTCTTTTTCAAACTACGCTATACTTCGTTGCATTAAAGTTCTCAATGAACGCAAAATACGCTCATACTTAGTTTTTTTTGAAGAGTCGCACATGTTTTACGGTAAAAAAGTCGTTATTTTTGATATGGACGGTACGCTCATCGATTCACTCGGCATTTGGAACGCCGTCGATGCCGAGCTTATCGGCACTTTGGGCGCACAAGCACCGGACGAATGGACGATTCAACACCGACGCGACACGCTTTTACATACCTTTGCCGACGCGCAAGATGCCTATTTAGACTATTGCGACGTGCTACGAAAAACGTATGATGCGCCGTATTCGAACGAAGAGATTCGCGCGATGCGGTATCAAATCGCACGACGCTACCTCACAAACGTTATCGATTTTAAACCCGACGCTCCTGCATTGTTGCATTTTCTTCGCGAAACAGGCTTAACGCTTACGATCGCCAGTACGACTTCTCAGAATAATCTTCATACTTACATGTACGAAAATGCTAAGATGATGCAAAAGGTCGATTTTGCGAAAACCTTTGCGATGATTCTCGGACGTGAAAGCGTCAGCCGCATCAAACCGCATCCGCACGTTCATCGGCTCGTGATGCAAACGCTCAATGTCACGCCTGAAGAGTGTTTAATCGTCGAAGATTCCCTCGTCGGACTCGAAGCCGCGCGTAACGCGGGTATCGATGCGATCATTGTGTACGATCGCTACGCGCACAACGATCAAGCGGCATTAAAACAAAGCGCATGCGGATATTTCGACGACTTTCAAACACTGCTTCGCGCCGCTCAAAACGAATTGGCGTCAGCCACTTAGTATCCTATCGCAAAGCGTTCGTTCCTTTTAGCTCCGAAGCTTTCTTAAAGGAAATTTCGTTATATTTTTAAATATATAAATAAAAGGACGTCCGATGAGTTCACATGTAGCACTTTGGAGTCGCGCTTCCAAACATGCTCTGCAACAAAATGATTTTTCCGAAGATAGCGAACATATTTTAAACTGGATCGAAAATCAAGGCATCGGATTTGAGGGGTACTCGCTTTTGGACATCGGCTGCGGAACGGGGACGTTTGCGCTTCCTCTTGCTCTCCAAAAAGCCCACGTCACCGCACTGGATCTTTCGTGCGATATGCTCAAAATCGTCAATGAAAAAAGCGAAGCACTTAACGTCTCTATCACGCTTCAACATGCCGACTGGGGCGCATTCACGCCCGCGCAAAGCTACGACATCGTCCTTGCGTCTATGACACCCGCCATCAGCACTCAACGCGACATCGAAGCGATGTTACATACAACCCGCTCACTGGGTATCTTCGTCGGCTGGAAAAAATACCGTAACAACTCCTTGCTCGATCTTTTGCTGATCGCCCACAACGCACCCGAGTGCCGTGCCAACCCCAGCGTTGAAGTCAAAGAGTTTTTGCATGCCTTGGAAAAAGCCTCCATCGCCTACAACGTCCACTACTTCCCCAGCACCTACAAACGCACCTACACGTTCGCTGAAGCCAAAGAGTATGCTTACAAACAACTCATCGGTCACATGATCTTCCCCAACGAAGCCAAAATCAACGCCGTGCTAAGCGACCTTATGCAAGACAACCTCATCGTCTCCGAAAACCGATCCGAAAAAGGCGTCGTGCTCTTTTCCAAATGCCCATTGTTGCACCATTTTAGTTTGGTGTGTTAGAGCGTTTACATGTAAAACAATTTTGACTAATATATTTGACATTTACACTATAAAGTTATAAAATGTCTAAAATATTAGTCAAGGACAACCATGGACTTCAAAACATTTGGAGCATACGTTGCGCAGCTTCGTAAAGAAAAAAAAGTCTCACAAGAACAACTCTCCCGTGACCTTGGCATCTCTCGTGCCACCATCAGCTCTCTTGAAAACGGCACTAGCTCCGATGTCGGCATCAAAAAAATACTCCACATCCTTGACTATTTAGGCTATGAGCTTACATGTAAAGAAAAATCGCCCTTCCCGACGTTTGAGGAGTTAAGAGATGAACGATAGTTTACATGTAAAAGTTTCTAACGAAAAAGCAGGCACTATCCTTCTTGAAAAGAACGAATACATCTTTGACTACACAACCGACAGTCAAGATGCCTTTGTATCTTTGAGTATGCCCGTGCGAACAAAGAGTTATGCAAACCCCAAACTCCATCCCATCTTTGAGATGCACTTGCCCGAGGGGTATCTGCTTTCTATCATTAAAAAACATTTTTCAAAAATCACCAAAACCGATGACTTCGGACTGCTTAGACTTATGGCACATAGCATCCAAGGCAGGCTTACATACGAAGCTGGAACCACTCAAGAAGAATCAACGCTTAGTTTAGAGACGCTTTTACACCCCAAAAGTGAAACGCTTTTCGATGAACTGGTTAGTCGTTTTGCTCTCAGCTCACCACTGAGTGGCGTTCAACCCAAAGTCTTAGCCAAAGTACTCGACAAAGTAACTTTGCCGTTGCAAGAGTACATCGTTAAGTCATGGGGTGAGGAGTATCCGCATTTAGCACTCAACGAATTTTACTGCATGAGTATCGTCAAACGAGCAGGCATTGAAGTCCCTGAATTTTATCTTTCCGACGACAACAAGCTTTTCATCATGAAGCGTTTTGACATTAAAGAGGATGGCACTTACCTAGGTTTTGAAGATATGTGTGTTCTTCAAGCACGCCAAACCGATGAAAAATACGAAGGCTCTTACGAACACATTGTCAAAAGTATCAAAACGTTTGTCTCACCTAAACACAAGAAAAAGGCGTTGAAGGATTTTTTTAAAATGATGGTCATCAACACCCTCGTACAAAACGGCGATGCGCACCTCAAAAACTTTGGCGTTCTCTACGAAAACATCCACAATATCTGGCTTGCACCTGCATACGATGTCGTTTGCACGACACTCTACATCCAAAAAGACATCCCTGCTTTGCATCTTTTAGGAAGCAAAAAATGGTGGAGCAAAGCGTTTTTGCTACGTTTTGGAAAAGAGAGCTGTGAGCTAAGCCCTAGCGAGACGCTAGCCCTTTACGACGAATGTGTTGAAGCTTTACGCATCACTGCTCATGAAATGAAAGAGCGCATTGAAGGAGAAAATGATTTACATGTAAAAGCATTTTTGGGTCGTTTGGTGGAAGTTTTTGAAAGGGAAAATCAATGAGTTCAAAAAGTTACTCTTACGCCTTAGTCACATTACAATTCATCTTCATCGCGCTCCTCGTCATACACCACGGATTGCACACGCCAAGTATCTTTGCTTGCGTCATCGTTTTCCTAGGCGGTGGTTTTGGACTCTATACGCTAAAATGTAACACCCTGAGCAACTTCAACATCACACCAGACATCAAAGCAAACGCCTCGCTCATCACCACAGGAGCCTACCGCTACATCAGGCATCCTATGTATTTTTCCGTGCTTGTGATGATGCTTGGCGTTGTGGTGTCTAAGCCTACGCCATTGAGTCTTTTTATCTACGTGCTTTTAGTTGTAACACTGTTTTTGAAAGCACACAAAGAAGAAATGTTGTGGATGGAACAGTCTGGTGAGTATAGAAACTATAAACAGAAAACGAAAAGAATTATTCCGTTTATACTCTAGTTTCCACGATAAAATCTTTACATGTAAAACTGTGTTTCGTCTAAAAATTCAAAGTTTAGCCCTCTTATTTCTTATTTTTCTGATTTCATTTTGTATTAATTGAATGCTTTTTAAAATAAGTTGGCACATTATTTTTTTTCGTTAAAGCAATTCTTACATCATCTAATTCTAAAAATATGGCAAATTCAACATGACAATTATTCTCTGTTTTCGATATTTGCAAAGATCTATATTCTGGATATGAATTCAGTATTTTTTCAAAACTGATTCTTGCATTTTGTGTTTTAACATTTGTGGTTTCTCTAAAGTGTTTATGGATAGCACTTATATAATCCATATATTGCCTAATATATTTTTTTAAATCTATATCATCTTCAATATCTTTAAATTCACTAATGTTGTAGTCTCTCGCCTTTATACTGTGTTTTGGAATAAATAAATTAAGTGTTTCTCCTAAAGACCAATTTTCAATTAATAATCCATTGTGTTGCAAATGATTTCTCAAAAACATCATTATCTTAAATTTTTTGTCTTCATTTAAAGATAATTTGAAATTTTGTATATTTAAAAATTCATCTGCTAAATATTCAGTACATTGTTTATATTTATCTGTTGTAAAAGATTCTAAATAAAGCTTTGATGATGAAAAAATATTAAGAAGTCTTTGTTCTATTCTTAAACTAAAATCATTTATATCATGATAGTTAGGAAATGAACATCTATAATTAAAGAGAATATCAAATAGTTCTTTTTCAAATTCATAATAATTCATAAGAACCATATTGTAGACATTCTCTTTTAAATGCATCTCAAAAAGAATTTCTTTCGCTTGTTTTAATTCGTTAAATAAAGCTTCGTCTATATTGTCGAGAAAGGGGTTATCTAAAACTTTTGAAAAAATGCTATATTCTGTCATATTTTTTATTCTCATTTTATTTAAAATTTTCTAATTTTAAAAAATTCATGCTTTTACATATAAACCTTACGGATACGAAACCAACACCTTCTCGATCGCCTCTTTCAGCTCAGCATTGAGGTTATCCATCTTATTCACCATCCATACAAGATAGTTACGGTCTATCTCTAACACTTCGAGCGGCGTTTTACCGGCGTATTTGCCGAAGCTGATGGTGAGGGTAATGTCCTCTTTGGTGGATTCGAGGGCGTGGAGTATGGAGGCTTTCATGTCTTCGTCGAGTCCGTTGGCGTTTAGCATGTAGTGGAGGTCTTGGCGGTCGGTTTTGGCGATGTCGATGAACTTTTTGCCTTTGTTTTTACCGTACGGAATGTGGCTTAGGATGATGGGCTCGGAACAGAGCAAGATCATCTTGGGGATGGAGTGCTCGTCGCACAGGCGTTCAAAGAGGTATTTGAGCACGATGACATCGCCTAACGCGTCGTGTGCGTTGACGCGGATGCCGAGCTTTTGCTCGAGTGCCTCTTCTTCACGGTAAAGTCCCCATTGGTAGCGTTTGTACTGCAAACTAAACGACCCCTCAAGTGGATAGTACGCGCGAAGCACGCGAAAGGTGTCGATGAGGCTCATCTGCGAGCTAAAGCCCTCTTTGGCAAGCATGCCAAGGTCAAACGCGGCATTTTGAATGACGAGGATATTCGCAGGCGAATTAAGCTCCATTAGCCTTTTGTACGCCTTGGTTTGCACACACGTTGGCTCGCCCTCGACCTTTTCAGGCGTGATGTGGTGGATCGCCATTGCTTCGTAAGAGATGGGCAGAGGCGGTTTGCACAGCGCGTCATGCACCTCTTCGATTTCAAACTCCTCGTTCAGCACCAAAAAGCTGAGCTGGCAGATGCGGTCTTTTTCATACATTCCCGTGGTTTCGGTATCTAACACGATGATCTTCATAGCATTTCCTCTTGCAACATTGCGTGCATTGTACTTCGACCTAGCTTTCAAATGTTTTACATGTAAAGGTAATTCATACTCTGTTCATATTGGTTTTCTAAAATTGTCACAATCATACAACAAAAGGAACACTCGTGGTCTCACTCTTTTTTAAAGCGCTGAACCGTAACCGCTTTAAAACCTTTCTCATTTACCTGAGCATTACCGTCGCGATCACGGCTATTTTTATGATCACGTCGATCTCAAAGGGCATCATCGGTATGTATGCCACGATGCTGAAATCCGAGGGCGACATCATCATCACCCAAGCCAAAATCGCCGACACCTTTTTCAGCGATGTGCCCGTTTCCATCATGCCCTCCGTTCAAGCAATCACTGGGGTGAAAGAGGTCTACGCGCTCATCCTTGGCGCCAGCCCTATCAATGAGCTTCCCATCGCCGCGATTTACGGTGTAAGCGAGAACCGTTTTAAGACCTACGCACTGATAGAGGGAAGCTACCCAAAAAAGGGCGAAGTCATCCTTGGAAAGAACATCAACGCGAGGCTTCACACACCCAAAACAGTCACGATCTCCAACAAAACGTTCACGGTCTCAGGCATCTTTGAAAACGGTGTAGGGTTTGAAGATGGCGGAGCGGTACTAACACGTGGGGATGCGAGTGCTATCTTCAACAAAGAAGCGTCCATCGTACTGGTCAGCATCGACAAAGAGACAAATGCCGAAAAACTCATAGAGCATATCAATGCACTAAGTTCAGACATCGAAGCCAAAACTACGCATGCGTTTGTGGACAATTACAACCAGTTCAAGATCATCGAGACCTCCGCCAATGTCATCAGTGCGGTGGCGTTTTTGATGGGTCTTTTGGGCATTGCAAGCCTCATTAGCATCACGATCAATGAGCGCAGAAGCGAGTTTGGCATCCTTCGCGCCATCGGCAAACCTTCCTCGTACATCTTGCGTATGGTTGTAGGTGAGACGTTCATCATCACCTGCATTGGTTTTATCTCGGCACTTTTGCTCTCCAAAGCGTTACTTTTTATGATCGCGCATATCGAGAAATTTCAAGGCTATGTGAACGGTGAGCTAAGCTTTCAGACCATCGTCGTTGTTTTTGGATTTTCCCTGTTTATGGCACTTTTGGGCGCATTGCTTCCTGCGTACAGTGCTTCGAAGATCGATCCGATCATTTTGATTCAACGAGGTGCGTTATGATTTTGGAAGCACGCGGCATTACGCACTACTATAAAAACGATCTTGCGTTAGATAATGTCAATTTTACGGCTCAAAAGGGCGAATTTATCGCCATCGTCGGAGAAAGTGGCGGTGGAAAATCAACCCTGCTTTCCATTCTCTCCTCCCTGCTTCGCCCTAGCCGTGGGGAACTTTTTTTTGAAGGAAAGGCGTACACGCAGATCAAAGACATCGACGCGTTTCGTCAAAAAGAGATCGGGTTTATCTTCCAGTTTCACTACCTCATCAGTTATCTAAGTGTGCTCGAAAACATCAAGCTCGCCGCGATTGATCCACACAGCAGTGACATTGAAACGCTCCTCAAACAATGTGGCATCGAAGCGATCCAGAACAAATACCCTGATGAGATTTCAGGTGGGCAACGCCAACGCGTCGCGATCGTGCGCTCCCTCATCAATCGCCCCAAAGTCCTTTTTGCCGATGAACCCACCGGCAACCTAGACTCGCACAATTCGCAAAACATCTACGAACTGTTCAAAACGCTCTCCAAGGGCGGCACAACCCTTATCATCGCAACGCACGATCGCAAAATATCGGAGTATGCAGACAAAATTATCGAGGTCAACGATGGAAAAATTCTCTAGTTTTATACAAAAAGCTTTTGGCATCAGCGCACTTTTTTTGGTGCTAGGTTTGGCATTTGGATTTGAGTATTCGCTCAATCTTTTGGGCTATTTTCTCCCCTCTTCCACACTTTCCGCGGTCAATGCCAGAAGTGCGCATATCTCTTTGATGTTGTACGGTTTCGTGCCTTTGATGCTCTCTTTCTTACCCTTTGTGTTGATGGAAAAAGAGAATATCCACAGTGAAAAAGGGCTTGAAAAACTGAGAGTCTATTTTACGCTCTGGTGCGTCTTTTTGGTCTTTATGACGATCAGCCTTTTGATGGGCGTACACCGTGGGCTTGCGTTTTACGACTTTGCGTATGAGCTAAACTTTATCCTTGCGTTTTCAGGGCTTTTTTACATCTTGGCACTGTATGATTACATCAAAGTCTACAAGATCATTCCTCTGTGGATCAAAGTCTCTTTGTACCTTGTTATCGCTTCGCCCATCGCACTTTTGGTGTTGATGAACCCCGTGGATCGGACAAGTGGAAAAAACTATCCAAGGACCGCACGGGGACAATACACTGGGCATGAGTTACACACTTATTCCCATCTTTTACCTGCTCATCAAACTCCATGCCAAAGAGCATTTCATCGCCAAATACCACGCGATGTGGATTATTCCGCTTGTCGGCTACATCGCCTCAGTGGCGCACCGCATTTTTATAGGAGAGCTTACCTACAACCAAGAGTGGTTTTTCCAGTACCTCACCCTTTGTTTTGTGCCCTTACTTCTTAAATGGCTCAAAGATGCGAACATCACGTTTAAAAACAGCCCCTCTTTGGTCATCTCAGTTTACGCATTTTTGTTTGTCGACATCGAGGGCAACATCTTGTTTATTCCCTCCATTCGCTGGTTGTTTCACCGCAATGACCTCGTTGTAGCACACGCTCACATCGCGATGGGGGTTGGCATCTTTTTTATGGCGATGGCAGTCGTTTCACCCTACCTTAAAAAGCTTAACGAGCGCTCGTTTGGACTCTTTTACACGCTGGGTTTTACCTTGATGCTCATCGCCCTTTCGATGGCAGGTCTTATGGAAGCGGGATTTATACAAACAGACATCCATCTTTTATGGACGATTCGTATGCTCTGTGGGCTTTTCATCATCCTTGTAACGATGGGCTTTTTCTACCCTGAGCTTGGCTGGCGACTTGAAAAACTCAATACGCTGAAACTCTACCATCTTGCAGGCTTTGCGAGTGATGCTTTGGGTGGTATCTTTTTATTTGCTTTTGCCGCTACACTCTACCCGCTTTTGGGTTTTGGGTTTGAGGGCAAGTATGAATATGTCGTGTTTGCGTTTATGACAACAACAGGCATCATTCATCTTTTCGCACTCATGCATCCTCTTTACGCACTCATGCTTGCCAAGATCAGTGCGTTTAACCGCATCGCAGTTTCTTCGATGTTTTTCTCACTCTATCTTGCGCATCAGCTCGGTGTTGAGGCGATGATGATCGCGGTGTACGACCTTGTTTTTGCTTCCATCTATCTCATCTTCGCATCCACATTGCAAAGGAGTGCTTATGTTTAATGTCCTTTTCACCCTCTTTGTCGCCAGCGAGTTTTGTTACTACTTGCTCATCGCGCAAACGGGCATCATCGAAGTCTTTCACTCCGACGTTCAGACCTTTTTTACCCTGCCGTTGGGAGGGATTTTAGGAAGTTTGTTGGTGTACCGCTCGTGGGGTTGGCTCAATACCGATCAGCGAAAGATCATCTTTTTTGTGGGCATTCAAGCCTTGTGTTCATTTTTTTACCCTTCGCTCAACCTCGTGGTTTTGGCATTTCTTGGCATTAGCTTGGGTATGAGCGCTCCGCTTTTGATCAAAGTTTCCAAAGGACGCATGGGAGAGATCGCCATAGCACTAGCCTTGACCTATGCACTTGCAACGGCTCTTTTTACCTATGCACCCATTTTGCGCGGCAATCTTGCCATCGCGCTTTCGTTGGTCGCGTTTACATGTAGCTTTTTTCTCCACCGTTTGCCACCGCACCGCGTGGAGATCGCCTCGGAGCGTTTGAGCCTCTACGCGGTGGCGTCTATGGCGATCTGGGCATACTTGGACGCAAATCTTTTTGAAACGCTTTCACGTAGCCTAGACATCGCCATCTGGAGAGAGCCGACGTGGCATATCATCTGGGTGTTTCACCTCATCGGTATGGGTGCGGCATACCTGCTTCGAGATGTGTTTAAGAAGCATCATGCGTTCATCATCGCCTTTTTGTTTGCGACCAGTTACGCTCTCTATGCGGCACGAGAGGCACTACTTTTGAGCATGGTTTACCCGTTTGTCATCTCGTACTACAACTTTGTCATCCTCAAACGCCTCTCCAAGCTGGGCAATCTTAGGCTTCTTGGTGTCATCATGGTGTTTACGGGGTGGATCGCAGGCGGTGGCGGACTTATGAGCGCACTTTTTGGTTACACCTACGTGGGTGTTTTGTTTATCTGCGTGCTTTTGTGCGCTGAAATGTACGGCTTTATCTATCAAACTTCTCAAAAAAGGATCAACAATGTTCACTAAAACCATCATCTCCATCCTCGCCACATCGCTTTTGTGCAGTGTCTCTTTCGCCAAAGAGCTTCATTTTCAAGAGGGCACCATCGGCGCTCAAACCGAAATCTTGGGCGATAGCAACATCAACCCCAAAAGTTCTCACATCAATGCCAATTTGAGCATGGACGAAGCGATCGAATCGCTTAAAGGCGATATTACCTTGGAGCTGATAAGCCTTAAAAGTGACAACGAAAAGCGCGATGAGCACATGCGTGAAGCGTTACATGTAAAGACGCATCCCAACACATTTTTCAAACTCAAAGAGGTCGTGAAAGAATCCGACGGCTACCATCTTTTAGGCGTTTTAACACTCAACAACCAACCTAAAGAGATCAACACCAAAGCCGACATCGCCGATCAAAATGGATTTGTGAGCCTCAAAGGCGATTTTAAGATCAAGATGAGCGAGTTTGGCATCGAGCCGCCGACACTGCTTTTTTTAAGCGTTCGTGATGATGTGGTCATCTCATACGATCTTATTTTGGCGAAACGCTAGGCGTGATGATGTTTGAAAAAGGGTACGAAAAGCTCAACCTCAAACGCATGATGCTTCGCATCGAGCAGCTACCATCGGCATTTGAGAACTTTACGATCGTGCATCTGAGTGATTTACATGTAAACGCCAAAACGCCGCTTCATGCCCTTGAAACTTTGGTCGCCAAAATCAATGAACTCCCCGTCGACATGGTCGCTCTCACAGGCGATCTTTTCGATGCCAAACCCTCACGCATTCGCCCTCAGCTTGAGGTTTTAAAACAGATCAAACACCCTGTCTATTTTGTCAGTGGCAACCACGATTTACTCTTTACCTATAAAACACTGCGTACCGAAATCGAGGCGCTGGGATTTATACTTTTGGACAACCATATTGTCACTCTTAAACGTGGCGATGCAGCATTTCAACTCGTCGGTCTCAGTGATGCGTTTAGTGCGTACTTTGGCATCAAGCGCCATGAAAAAGAGCTTTTCGCCACGCTCGATCCTCAGCTTCCCACACTTTTGCTCGCGCATCAGCCCAAAGACATTCGTTTTACCAAGCATTTCAAGATCGATGTGCAACTCAGCGGTCATACGCACGGTGGGCAGATTTACCCGTTTGGCTACATCGTCAGACTCTTTCAGCCTTACCTTCACGGTTTACATGTAAAAGGTAAAACGCAAGTTTTTGTCACGACGGGGTATGGGTGTTGGGGGATTAATATGCGTTTTAAAGCCCCAAGTGAAGTGGTCATCATCCGTTTAGTGGGAGCAAAAGATGCAGATTAAAGTGAAGTTGCTGTTGTGGTATCTGTTGGTACAGAGTCTCATCTTAGCCAGTTTCAACTACGCGCTTTTTATCAACGTTGAGCACAATCTTCGTGAAAACATCTCAGGCGTCATCCAAACACACGAGGCGATCGAGCATTTTTTAAACACCATGTGGCTATTGAGCCCTTTTTGCATCGTGCTCTCCAGTGTTGGTGGGTACTTTTTGATCGGTCGCTATTTTAAACCGCTGCAAACGATGCTTCACAACATTCACAAAATCAACGCCAAAGAGCTTTCCGAGCGTATCGCAACGCATGAAAATGACGATGAGATCAATCGGCTCGGCATTGCATTTAATGCGATGCTTGAGAGGTTGGAGCACTCCTTTGCCGCAATTAAAGCGTTTAACACCCAAGCCTCCCATGAACTTCGAACGCCTCTGACCATTATGCGAGGGGAGATCGAAATTGCACTGCGAAAAGAGCGCTCCAATGAAGAGTACCGTCGTGTTTTAGAGGTGCAAAAAGAAGAGATCCTCCGCTTGCAAACCTTGATCGAAGAGCTGCTTTTTTTAGCCGAATGCGGTGTCGAAGAGACGTACGCAACAATCTCACAAAACGCGACCTCCGTTTTCGAGATCAAACACTGCTTGCGTACAGTAAAAAAATAGCGCACTAAAGCACATCATACGCTTTTCTTTAGTGGAACTTTACGATGCCGTGTTAAATACAATATTTTGTGTCAGTTCGAGCATTAAAACTCATAAGGTAGACCGTCATATAGGACGTTTAAATACAAATCTTGTGTCGGTTCGAGCCGGGGATTGAAAGTTCTTTGACGTGGGTTGAAAGGTTTAAATACAAATCTTGTGTCGGTTCGAGAAGCATAATGTCTTGATGCAAGTGTCCGTGATACGGTTTAAATACAAATCTTGTGTCGGTTCGAGCATAGCTTTTAAATACGCACTTGTTAGGCATTTTGTTTAAATACAAATCTTGTGTCGGTTCGAGCTAACTCGTCCATCATCCCGTCCTTTCGTATGTATTGTTTAAATACAAATCTTGTGTCGGTTCGAGTCGATCGAAACAAAGTTTAAAAACTTCAATTTGAAGTTTAAATACAAATCTTGTGTCGGTTCGAGTTGAGGGAGAGAAGTTTTTTAAATGTTCTTCTACGTTTAAATACAAATCTTGTGTCGGTTCGAGTTAGACGAAGAGTATGACCCAAATGCTTATTTAAGTTTAAATACAAATCTTGTGTCGGTTCGAGGATCAACATCAAACTACCAAACTTTAAACGCCCTAGTTTAAATACAAATCTTGTGTCGGTTCGAGCCGCCATAAGCGCGTTATCCGTCGTCGCGACTTTGTTTAAATACAAATCTTGTGTCGGTTCGAGATTTTACACGTGCAAGAAAAAATATTTACAAAACTGTTTAAATACAAATCTTGTGTCGGTTCGAGTTGAACTACCTTTTTGTCACTAAATGTTTTTGAATGTTTAAATACAAATCTTGTGTCGGTTCGAGCCTAAGTTTTCTATGAAGGATTCATCATTCTCTACAAGTTTAAATACAAATCTTGTGTCGGTTCGAGTAGGCGAAGGCACTCGCGCGGCGTGAGCTTTCGTTTTGTTTAAATACAAATCTTGTGTCGGTTCGAGGGTTATTTTGCTTGTACAAGCGAAGCTTCTTTTCAGTTTAAATACAAATCTTGTGTCGGTTCGAGGAACAACCAATTGGAGAAGGCATTTTTGCACCCAGTTTAAATACAAATCTTGTGTCGGTTCGAGGTTAAACCAAAGGTATGCGGCGATTGACCCTAGCTGTTTAAATACAAATCTTGTGTCGGTTCGAGCTTTGCGGCTAATGTTGCCTTACATACGGCTTGATAGTTTAAATACAAATCTTGTGTCGGTTCGAGAGTACAAAGCAAACGTTACTGCACGTTTTAAGCCCGAGTTTAAATACAAATCTTGTGTCGGTTCGAGTTTTGTTCTCAACCATGCAACAAAAAAGGGTGACACTAGTTTAAATACAAATCTTGTGTCGGTTCGAGTGTTTGATAAAGTTGTTTGCTTTTATTGGTTGTTGTTTAAATACAAATCTTGTGTCGGTTCGAGAGGCTAGAACAGTATGAACAGATTATACGTCTGTGTTTAAATACAAATCTTGTGTCGGTTCGAGACGCGGAGGGTGTCGGTTTTGATGCAAACGGCTATAGTTTAAATACAAATCTTGTGTCGGTTCGAGATACTGCAAGACCTACTCCGACAAAGTTGCGATCTCGTTTAAATACAAATCTTGTGTCGGTTCGAGCCGCCGCATTTCCGCCGTAGGTAGCGATGTCGTCTGTTTAAATACAAATCTTGTGTCGGTTCGAGACATCGAAGAGCGAACGATCATCGATATGTTGCGGTTTAAATACAAATCTTGTGTCGGTTCGAGAGCACTTTTTTGCAAAGACTCTTTGCGAGTCTCGAGCGTTTAAATACAAATCTTGTGTCGGTTCGAGCTACACCTCAAACACCACCTAAGAAAGAGGGATTGCCGTTTAAATACAAATCTTGTGTCGGTTCGAGAGTATGTGCTATCACGTTTAACCGGTCCGCAACGGTTTAAATACAAATCTTGTGTCGGTTCGAGTTTCGGCAAGGCTATCTCCTACATCAATAAAGGCGAGTTTAAATACAAATCTTGTGTCGGTTCGAGTCTTTGCATAAACATCAAAACTCGAATCCTTAGCAGTTTAAATACAAATCTTGTGTCGGTTCGAGTTAGCCAACCGCTGTAAGGTTCTACTTCAATTTTATGTTTAAATACAAATCTTGTGTCGGTTCGAGCGCCAAGATCGATCGTGTAGTAGTCAGATGCATATTGGTTTAAATACAAATCTTGTGTCGGTTCGAGTCTATATCTTTACGAACCTCATACATCGTTACGACGTTTAAATACAAATCTTGTGTCGGTTCGAGTAGAAAAATTTAATGCACTCGCCTCGTTTATAGTGTTTAAATACAAATCTTGTGTCGGTTCGAGCTTCACCCTCAAAATGGTCATTGATGTAAAACTCATGTTTAAATACAAATCTTGTGTCGGTTCGAGTTATTTTCGACTTTGATATATCTTCGCTTTGCTTGTTTAAATACAAATCTTGTGTCGGTTCGAGTACAACTCGAAACATTGTTGACCCTTTTCTTGAAAGTTTAAATACAAATCTTGTGTCGGTTCGAGAAAAATGAAACTTACCACTCGGGTGTAGGAGCTAAGGTTTAAATACAAATCTTGTGTCGGTTCGAGAGGCTTATGAGGTTACAGAACGTTACCTCTATACCGAGTTTAAATACAAATCTTGTGTCGGTTCGAGGGCATTCTTATGGATGCAACGAATGGATAATAAAGTTTAAATACAAATCTTGTGTCGGTTCGAGCACGTAGGAGCTTTCGCGCATCGTCCATATCCATCGGTTTAAATACAAATCTTGTGTCGGTTCGAGCGGCTCAACTTCCAAATCTACAAAGGAGCGACGGCAGTTTAAATACAAATCTTGTGTCGGTTCGAGCGGTCGTCAATATCGATGTCTGGAATTTCATGACCTGTTTAAATACAAATCTTGTGTCGGTTCGAGTTCGCTAAACTATCGACAGAGCTATAACCTCCACCTGGTTTAAATACAAATCTTGTGTCGGTTCGAGACGTTTTAAATGCTGTAGAAAGTCCTGCTAACGCGTTTAAATACAAATCTTGTGTCGGTTCGAGCTCGTGTAAACGGCGTCGCTTGTTTTTTTATATTGTTTAAATACAAATCTTGTGTCGGTTCGAGGTAATTGGGCTGTCTTCGGCTGATGTATCTACAATCGTTTAAATACAAATCTTGTGTCGGTTCGAGTTCTTCAAAAGTTACAAAACTTAAATCTTTTCCATCGTTTAAATACAAATCTTGTGTCGGTTCGAGTCGATCAGGCTAATGCCATCATCGTCGCAAACATCTCGTTTAAATACAAATCTTGTGTCGGTTCGAGTGGTTTTTACTGGTAAGGAATGTGACAAAGCAAATGGTTTAAATACAAATCTTGTGTCGGTTCGAGATTGATACGCTTTAATCTTTTGTTGTGTTTTTTTGTGTTTAAATACAAATCTTGTGTCGGTTCGAGAGTTGTTGAGCACATCGTAAGAGCACATCTCCTCTTGTTTAAATACAAATCTTGTGTCGGTTCGAGTCGGGAAAGTCCTCCAATTGTTGGATCAGAATGACGTTTAAATACAAATCTTGTGTCGGTTCGAGCCGTGTACGTACTTTCTACAAAATGCTCCGAGCGAGTTTAAATACAAATCTTGTGTCGGTTCGAGTTGGAGAGCAGATTTGCCGGGTAGATAGTAATAAGTTTAAATACAAATCTTGTGTCGGTTCGAGCCTCCCTTAGGCTAGGATCGATGGCGGCGTACTTTGTTTAAATACAAATCTTGTGTCGGTTCGAGCAGTACCTCTTTACTCGTCATCGGCGATATTTCAGGGTTTAAATACAAATCTTGTGTCGGTTCGAGGAGTGCGATCGACAGCGAAGACACTACCGCAGCGATGAGTTTAAATACAAATCTTGTGTCGGTTCGAGGAAAGCGGAAAAATTATCCGTTTTGGAGCTTTTAAGGTTTAAATACAAATCTTGTGTCGGTTCGAGTCATCGCAACGAACATTCTGTCTTTTGTTCTGTTTGGTTTAAATACAAATCTTGTGTCGGTTCGAGCGCATCTGTAAGTGTTTCAATCTCTTCATCAATAAAGTTTAAATACAAATCTTGTGTCGGTTCGAGTAGCAAAACTTTCTGAACTTAGAGGTCTCTTTTTTGTTTAAATACAAATCTTGTGTCGGTTCGAGTATCTCCGACGATGCGGATCATGGCGATGTCTTTGGGTTTAAATACAAATCTTGTGTCGGTTCGAGTTTACAGACAAGAAGATAAAAACCGTGCTCATAAAGTTTAAATACAAATCTTGTGTCGGTTCGAGCTTTTAAAATATAATTATATGTTTCAGCTATTTTTTTGTTTAAATACAAATCTTGTGTCGGTTCGAGCCTGGCTTTCGATATAAAAAAGTCACATTCAAAAAGTTTAAATACAAATCTTGTGTCGGTTCGAGTCCTTTACCTCGCGCGTCGTTGAGTATTTTATTTAAGTTTAAATACAAATCTTGTGTCGGTTCGAGGCTCCAACCAAAGCGACAAAGTACAGTGCAGGAGTGTTTAAATACAAATCTTGTGTCGGTTCGAGAATGTTTGCGTTTTGAAAACGTAAACGATTTATAAGGTTTAAATACAAATCTTGTGTCGGTTCGAGCTACGTTTTCGAAGCGATGCGTTCTCTCGTCGATGCGTTTAAATACAAATCTTGTGTCGGTTCGAGGAGCAAGAGACATTTAAGACAGGCATCAACGCGCTGTTTAAATACAAATCTTGTGTCGGTTCGAGAATAGTTTTATCAATTTCTTTTGCGTAATCTGCCCAGTTTAAATACAAATCTTGTGTCGGTTCGAGTACCATCAAAGGTATCAGGATTGCCGCCAAAGCCTGTTTAAATACAAATCTTGTGTCGGTTCGAGTAGATAAAGACTCATCTATTCAAAATATTATTGAGTTTAAATACAAATCTTGTGTCGGTTCGAGTCTTTCAAATGCAAGAAAAGAAATTAAGTCACAAGCGTTTAAATACAAATCTTGTGTCGGTTCGAGTTGGTCGGACGATCCGCCGCTTTAGAGGATAAGATAGTTTAAATACAAATCTTGTGTCGGTTCGAGAAGTAGCCAAAGGTGAAATCATCATCTTACCACAAAGTTTAAATACAAATCTTGTGTCGGTTCGAGTTTTAGGATTAGTCATAAGGCTTCTGCTCGTATTATGTTTAAATACAAATCTTGTGTCGGTTCGAGTAAAGAAAATATGGTGCTTTTTAAAATAAAAATCCCATAATATAGCTCTTTATGTCATTTTTTCCAATTAAAATTAACAATGAATTGTTAAAGATCGAAAAAGCAGTATAACGCCCTAATTATAGCGATTTTATACCTAAAAAACTAAACAATGGTTGGAAAATTAGATGAAGATTCCCTCGCTCTCCTTTTTGGGGTTTCCTAGATTTTCTTCGCTAAAACTTCCTGAGCTTAGCATCTTGATGATCGTCACGAAGTCGATCTCTTGGTCGATCACTTTTTTGAGTTCGCTTTGAAGTTTTATTTGGTTGGCAGGGGTGATGGTGCCTCGGAAAATGGACTTTTGGTGATGTTTGAGGTATTTTTTGCAGATTTTGAAAACTTTTGCGACACGGTATTTGCCCACATCACTGAATTCATCGGCGATGTCATAGAAGACAAAAACATAATTGTAATTGGTGGTATCTTTTTTCACATCTTTTCCTTAAGCAAAAAGGGCATAAATTCGCGTCCTTCAACGATGGTTTTGATGAGTTTGTAGCCGTCTAGTTTCAAACAATGCTTGTACGTCACCTTTCGTTTGAGCTTTACATGTAAAAAGGTTTCGTTCATGCGTTCTTCAAAAGCGTCGATGAATATCTTCTTACCCTCCTCGTTCAAAAGCGCGTAGTTGAGGCTTTTGTCAAAGTGTTTGAGCACTTGAAGTTTCTTCCTTCCCACTAGATCGAAAATGGTTTTAAAGACGATGATGGGCTTAAACGCTTCACTTAGATCGAGGCTCAAACTAAAGCGTCCTTCCCTTGGGCTGTGCAAAAAGCTGATAGACTGGTTGAGATGCGTGTGGTAGATGGAGGCGATAGTTTTGGTGTACAAAAGCGTGTTACCAAAGCTGATGAGTGCGTTTATAGGATTGTCCGGTGGGCGTTTGACTCGCTTGTTCATCACAAAATCTTCAGGTAAAAAATACTTAAAACTGTCGTAAAATCGACTCCAAACTTGCCCCTCGACAAAGAGTACTTGCTCCACTTTTGTCGTTACATGTAAAAGCGAAGGCTCGTCGTCTTTCAGCCAATCAAGGTAAGGTTTGAGCTCTTTTTTGTCGTGACGGTAGTAATGGTACAAAACTTCGTGGATATTTTGAGCGATGGCGGAGACGATGTTTTTAGCGATGCTCAGCCGTTCATTGACAAAACATAAGGCTTGTTTGACATTCAAGTCGCCGCTGACGAGGTACGCCTTGGGGTAAAACGTGCCGCTGTAGTTGCCGTGGTAATTGAAAATGTGCAAGGTAATCCCCGCTTTGGCGATGAAGTCTAGAAACTTCGTATTGAAGCTCACTTCATTGAGGCAGTAAAGCTCCCTCGTCTCTTCGATGGGCAGGTAAAAATTGCCCTTTTCGTTGTGAAATGCAATGGAGTTGTCTTTGCGACTTAGCTCCCCCATCGAAAAAATATAGCGTGTGTGGTTCTTTGCCATGGTTTATCCTAAATAAAACAGTACTCATAGTAGGCGCATTTTTTGCACTTGTTCTCAAACTTTGGTGGTGGCGGCGTGGGCGACGTCACCAGTGTCGTGATAGCGTCCAAAACAGATAAAAGCGCTTGCTCGTTTGCCTCGTCCAGTTCGATGATCTCGCTTTTGGTGTTGTGATTTTTCTCGACGTACTCGACTTTCCCTTTGCGCTCGATGCCTTTTTGTTTTAGTTTGTACAGATAAAGCAACACCTGCCACTTCACCGCTTCAGGGTCAGAGTCCGACTTCTTGAGCTCCACAAGGTACTCTTTGGTCAGCTTGTCGATCTTGACATTGTCTATCTTGATCTCGGCTTGCTTGGACTTTTCTTCGTTGATCTCATGCAAGACTTTCCCGATACGCACGTCTTCTGAGTTATCTTCAAGGTTGAGGCGGTTGGCGTGAAGCCAACACTGTGTGTGACAATGAAAATAGTAGTTGATGAGGGTTCCTGTGATGGTGTTCAATTAAAGTTCCCAATTATAAAATTGTTGGTGATCTACTTTCTCTATCTTTTCATTAAGCAACCCTAAATTCTTATCATACTTCAAGCTAATGATTGGAAAAGTTTTTTTATAATTCTTATGTTCATATAGAAAACTTTTATCTTTTGTCGCACAATATTTCTTCTTAGATATTGAAACAAATAATTTCTCAGCTTCTAAATATTGTTTATTTTGTACATATTCGTTAAACTCATTGAAAAGTTCAATTGGAAGCACTTCGATTCCATCAAATTGTTCAAAAAACTCTTCTTCGCTTTCTTCATATACATTAAAAGGGTATAGATTGTCTAAATAGCCTCTAAATTTTTCTCTTAAATTATCTTCATTCAATTCAAATGGTTTGTAAATATTGTCTAATAGCTTTTGCACGACATTTTCATTAAGAACAACATTCTGAACATCTTCTAATTCAGCCAATGTCTTTTCAATTAACTCTTTTTCATAAATCTTTTTATGAACATCTTCAATGGCACATGTAACAAAGCAATTCGCTTCATCAGACTCTTTTAAAACTCTATCTTTCTCCCTATAAACACGTCCAAATCGTTGCAATAGCGCATCTAGGGGAGCAGGTTCGGTTACTATCAAATCATAGTCAATATCTAGGCTGACTTCAATGGCTTGTGTGCCAACCAGTAGTTGAGGCTTTTCATCGGACAGTAAAGATTTTTCTTTTTCTAGTCTATCTTTGGCATTAAAACTACTATGTAACAGTGTTTTATGCTTACATGTAATAGCTTTATACATATCTTGAGCTTTTGCAACCGTATTGCAAACAACTAAAACGGTTTTTCCACTATTTATTTTGGACTGAATAAATTGTTTTTGCTCATCTATGGACGAATCAAGTAGTTTAATTTTATGCCTTTGAATACTTTTGATTAACGCTTCATTTGGCTTAATTTCTTTTGCAATTTTCAAAATTTTCTTGATATGTTCTTGCATAAATGATGGCATTGTTGCCGTCATAATAAATACTTTTACATGTAACTTTTCAATAAGCCACTCTATAAAAAACAATATCCTTCTAAAAAGCTCTCTATCGTAAATATGTATCTCATCAAAAATGAGATAACTCCCCGCAAGTTCCGTAAAACCTTTTTCAAAACCTTTAACTCCAAAAGCCCATTTTAAAATCTGAAATGGCGTTACAACCTTGAACGGTTTAATGATTTTTTTGTTGATATCCACTAAGTCTTTTAAGCTTTGACCGTCTTTTTTTTCATAATATTCATCAATAAAAAACTTGGCTTTACCATGTAAAAGTCCCACTAGTTCTTCATTACCAAATCCATTTTTAACACTTGAAACTCTTTTTGTCATGGCATTGATAGAAGCGGTAAACGGTAAAATATAAAAAGCTCTTCCCTGTCTTGTTTTCAGTTGATTTTGTAACCACCCTAAACTACTTTCTGTCTTACCTTGACCTGTTGGAGCTATTAAAAGTGCATTGCCTCTCATTTGCCAAGACTCTTCTTGATGTTTGTATGGTGGATAAGGTTTATTGTGTAAAAAAGTGAAATTGTTTTGTTCAATAATAGGAATCTTTTTGATGCCTGCCGAAGCGTTATGGTCGCAAATAGAAAGAGAAGCGGATAAAAAAATATTTTGAAATTTTTCAAGTTCGAATAGTGTTTTTTTAGTACGCCTCGAAGTCCATTTTTTTATTATCAGCTCAATAGAATTTACAGATAAGTTCTTCTTTTCAAATTCATGTTGAGATAAAAAATCTGCTATCCATGCTAAATTTAATTCTTCAAACTCTTTTTCTATCCATCTATCTTGATTATATTTTTTGTTATTTTCGTACTCATTCAAAAGTTCTTTTAATTTTTCAAAATTTTTATGATGAGCCAATATCGCACTGATAATTAACTCATCATGTGTATAGTTTTGAGCTAAAATTGCGCTTATAATTTCATGTCTAAATCTATAAGGATGCCCTTTTTTCATTAAAAGTTGAAAACCTTGTGTAGCTTTACCTAAATCATGAAAAATAATGGCTTGCTCGAGGCATTTCCAAAAATCAACATTATCAAAATATGTTTGCAAAATTGGAAATGCCATTTGAAAATCAGGCACAATGTCAAGCAGGTCTTGAATATGTTGTTCTAAAAGCAAGCCATCAGATTTTGCTAGCATAACTCTCTCATCAAGATGGAAGTGTTTAGCTCTTCATCAAAAAAAGCATTAGCATCAATTTGATTAGCTAATTTTTTGAATTTCCAATTTGCCATATCAAATTTCTCTTTGATATTTCGAGGCTCATGTACAAAATTACCTATTCCGTCATTAATCAAAAAAGGTTGTACTTCTTTTGGCACTCGCACAATATCAGTATAATCAAAATATTTAGGCATTGCGTAAATTTCACCAGAGCTTTTATATATGTTGAATGGTACTATTGTACCGTTCAACATAGCTTTAGAAGATTGGCTTGCTTCAATTTCTTGTACCTCTACAATTTTTGCCAAATCTCCACTTCGACCAAGTAGAAGTTGAAAAACTGGAGATTTAAACGCATCAGCAATATCTTGATTGTCAAAATACAATGTCAGATAACAATCATAAAGAATTTCTCGTTTATACTGAGCAGGTTGTTTCTCATTAATATTACTAACACTTTTGCCTTCTTGTTTAAATCTATAAGTTGTCTCCATATCTTCATATAAAGATTGGTATCTAAAAATATAAGCAAACCTAAAATCAATCAGTGTATCATTTCCTGTCGCAGAAGCAACTAACCCAGCAATCGTAGAATAAGGAACTGCCTTGATACTTAATTGATTTGAACTTATAAAATTTGGATACCTAAAACTAGCCGTTTGTGCTGTTATAAGGACACGATAAAGCTTCATCTCAAATCACAACGGTATCAAGTATTTTTACAAAACTATCAATCATTGTATTGATTGAACCTACGTTGATTTTGATGCCACCAATTTCTTCTTCTTTGATAATAACCTCATCCATAAAACCAGTTGCTTTTCCAATATAGACATCACTTCTAAAATATTCTTTGTTATCGTTGATAACTTCATGCAACGCTTTTAGCGATAAAGTAGCTTTGCCTTCTTCTTCAACAGCAATGTTGTCAAAAATATTGTTACCGCCCTTTAAAACTGCCAATACAATAAAATCAGGCTTAACACTTGCGTAGTTTGTTGTTCGTTTTGCGCCACCGGCGATGGTTTTTAAAGCTGAAATTGTATCTTTGGTTCTTTGTAATCGCACTTCTTTTTTGAGCCTTGCTCTTTGAATATTGGGATTGATTAAATCTGAAACTTCTTCTCCACCATCTTCTACAATCTGTTTAAAAGTACTATCTATAATATTTTTATACCCAGAGCGATTGGTTTTTGTAAATGTTCCAACTTGGTCTAAATCAAGTGAAAACATTCCTTTTAAAACTGTTGAATAGGATTGTTTTTCATAAGGCACAGCATCGCCATCTTGCCTAGCCATTGTAGAAAATTCATTGATGAGTTTAATGGGTGTAACCGATGTTAAAATAGAATTTTTAAGAGGGCTAATTCTTGTCACAGAAACGTCAATTTTTTTTGCTTTACCTTTGCTATCTGTCACAATTTTACCATTTTCATCTATTTCATCATCTTTTGAAGCTCTCATATAACCAAAAATATCATCATCATCGTACACTATAGGATTTGCATCTGTAAAAGCCACTTTCGTATCTCTTGTGATTGGGCTTAAACTCCATCCGTTTAACCCTAAAGTTTCCCTCCACCAATATCTCCATGCTTGTCCTGCAACAACTGCATACCAACGACCGTTTTTATAAACTTTTTTTACAGCAGTAGCATTATCGGTACCTTGACTATTGGTACCATCTTTACCCCAATTATTTAGACTTGCACCATCAACATCTATTAACACCGAACTATGAACAAAATAATTCTTTATTTTGTCATTATTAATTTTATCTTTAAATTTACTCATCTTCATCCTCTCCTTCATTTGTTAGATTTTCAAATTCTTCTTCAATCTCTTCATCAATAGTAAGTTTTTCATATAAAGCAATCAACAAAATATCTTTTGTTTCAGACCAATTTTCGCCACTTGGCAAAATTTGAAATACCATCTCTTCGGCAGTAAATAAAGGTTTACTCACTTTTGTCATTAACTTTCGCATTAATTCCCTAAGCTTACCCCGAAGCTCACCTTGTGATTTTGTTCTTTCAAGTGGAAAAATTACTTTTTTAATAAATTCCTTATCGTCATTATTAAGTTCTTGTAACCCATCCGCAACTCTTTTGAGTACTGCCAACCTTTCTTCTCTCATACCTCTAATCTCCCTTAAATAGATTTCTGTTAAGTGCCAACTAGAACGACTTTTTTTCAAAAAGCTGATTATTGATTTCCCTTGAATAAAGTTCTTAATCAATGGATTAAAATATTTCATAGTCGATTTGTAATCTTTATTTTTTATAACTTCATCTTCAAATTTCACTTTTTTACCATCATTTTTTCGTTCTTTATATGAATGTTTAACAATAAGATAATTCCATTCATCTTTGCCACTTGTCCCTAATTTTTCATCTTTAAAAAATTTTGGCGCTACATGATTAATAAAGTTCATTTGATTTTCCGTAACATGTATGAGAGTTACTTCACTTCCTTTATCAGTATTTGAAATCAAATAAAATGTTATATCTCCAAAAAGTTGCTCTTCTTGTAACTCTTCGATTGTTTTATAAATAAAATTTTCAAAAATATTAATTTTTGAATCTACAAGACAATCAATGTTTTTAACAATGTTTGAATTAAAATCTTCAATATTTTCTTCACTCCAAAAATTGTTAATTTCTTTATTGTTACTAATCATAAAGCCCATGCGTCCAGCTATTTTTTTCATATTGATTGGGGCAAAAAACAAAGAACTCATACACTCTTTACACATCAAAAATTGGTTTGAAAAATTTGAGGTAAAGTTTGCATTGCTATTGCCTGTAGTCAATGGAAAAATTGTTTTACCAACACTACATAAATTATTAGCTTTTCCACACGATAAGCAATAACCGTCCTTGTTTTCTTTCATTAAGTCACTAAATTGGGTATTTGCTTGCTTCATTCTTTCATTTAAATTTTTGGCTGTGGAATTATGTGTAAATTTTGAGTTAAATGAAAAAACTTGATTTAATGTTTTGACTGGTTTAAAAACATATATATTAAAAAGTTTTTTGACTTCTTTTTCTAGCTCCTCGAAACTCTCAAACTTATCCTTGCCACAAAATTCAATCAAACCAAGCCGACCGATTTCTACCATCGGATCACCCACAGGCTGTGAAAAATTAAAAATATGCTTTTCCGTCATTATGCCCTCCTGTGACATTAATTCTAATCACATCAAAATATTCTTACAATTCAACTATAATCAATCTATCACCTAGTACAAATTTTTTATTTTTACCTTTTAAAATAGTAACATAACAAACTAAAATATCAATAGTAAATATTCTTTAAAATTTTTTATGTTTTATTTAAATTTTTAGCTATAATTTTCAAAGCAACATTTTCATTAAAAGTGAACCGACACAAGGTTTGTATTTAAATATAGTAAATATGCTTTAATTGGATTTGTTGCTACTCCTATCATATATTTCCCCCTACACAGTACCCCGCCCCATAACTATTCTTTTCCCCGATCCCGCACGCCAACGCCACAAATGCCAGCTTCTGACTCACCTCATCTTCATTGGGCACAATTCTAAATTTATTACCGAAAAAACGGATAGCTTTGCCGTCTTTGGTGATGGGAATATTTTGGGGGACTTTGTTTTTGATTTCGATGAGTTGGATGAAATTTTGGCTTACATGTAAAGACTCTCCAAAAAAGCTTTTGTATTTTTTTTCGGCGTTATCGTGGAGTTGACGTTGCAGTTGCATGATGTCGCCGCTTTCTTGCATCGTCCAGTATTTACCATTGCCAACCGAGACGATGACAGGGGTGGCACTGTAAAGTTCGGTGATGAAAAACTGGGAAACGGTTTTTTTGTGTGTTTCGACGACTTGGATGTGTTCGTGGTTGATGTTCTGGCGAAGCGTGGTTTTGAGTGTGTCGATGAGCGTTTCATCTAAAGATCGGATGCTAAAGGTGTAGACGTTACCCTGTTTGTAGACTTTTTCTTTTTCGATGGGAAGCAGTCCTCCAAAGACGTAGTATTTGAAGCCCTCTTTTTGGTGTACTTCGCCCTCGCCTTCTTGGTACATCGAGAAGCTGATGTATTTTGAGAGCAGTTCAAAACTTTTCTCAAACGCAATGTCCTTTTTTAAAAATGCCTTGCATGTAAGTTCAAAATAACGCATACAAATCCTTTTTTTAAGATTTAATAATCTTACTACGATTTTATTACTTATGGATAAAATATTTCAAATCGAAAGATTTTTTTGCTACCATTTGTAAAAAAGTTGTGAGAAGCGAAAATGAGCCTTAAAAAAACGAATGCGGCGCGGTTTTTAGATACGTTGAAACTGCCTTATGAGATGAGTTCGTATGAAGTAGATGAAGAAGATTTAAGTGCGGTGCATGCGGCGCATTCGCTTGGTGTTGCACCTGAGTGTGTGTTTAAAACGCTCGTAGCGCGCGATGAGGCAAAACGCATTTTGGTGGCATGCATCCCTGCCGCAGAAGAGATCGACCTTAAAGCCTTAGCCAGAATCGCAAATGCCAAACGGTGTGAACTGGTGGCGGTCAAAGAGCTTTTGGGACTGACGGGATACATCAGAGGCGGGTGTTCGCCATTTGCGATGAAGAAGCATTACCCGACGTTTATCGATGCGACGGTGTTGGATCATGAGAAAGTTTTTGTGAGCGCGGGGCATAGAGGTGTACAACTTCACCTCTCACCCTCCGTGCTTATCGAAGCGACTAAAGCGCTGTGCGAATCGCTAATCAAGGCTTAATTTTTTCGCTTCCAGTGCACTTCTAAGATCGTCGATGTCCGTATGCGAACCGATAACGCGCATGGGCGATCCCTCTTCGTTACGCGTTATTACGCCGCCTTGCGCTAAAATCCATTTATAACGACCGTCTTTGCAACGCATACGATGTTCACAACGATAATGCTCGTTTTTCCCGCTAAACAATGCCGCCAGTTCGTTCAGGCATTGCGTGAAGTCATCGGGATGTACGCGAGAGCTCCACGCTTCTATCGTATTGTTGATCTCCTCGGGTCGGTAACCGAGCATTTTTTTCCATTGCGGCGAGAAAAAGATTTCATTGGTTGCGATATTCCAATCCCACACTCCGTGACCGATAAAGTCTAATACGTTACTATCGTATGTTTCATATTCCTTCATGGTTTCGACCTTTTTTGAAACGTTAATGCCATCATAACACGCCAACGTTGCAAACACGTTGTAAGCGATATCACGCAATCTATACAACGCGTTTGTCACGCTAAATGGTGTACAATGACTTCATTAAAACTTTGGAGAAGACGATGTTTGAAGAGATCTCTTTTTGCGAGAGTGCCGAAAAACTGCATACGAGTCTTACAAAAGGTCGCTATTTACTGCTCGTTGCCAATAAAACCGATATTGCGTCGTTGGCAAGCTTGAACGACGATATTAGCTTCGTCGGTGCCGTTTTTCCGCGCGTTATTTACCAAAATCAAACGTTTGAGACGGGAATTATCATTGCGAAAATGTCCGACTCGACCTTATCATGCATTGTCCCCATGGACAACACGACCCAACTCAAACTCCCCGAAGAGACCAACGCGGTCTTAACGTTTATCGACGGTTATTCGATTCATACCGATCGTTTTTTAGAAATTCTTTACGCCCAGTTGCCCGAACAAGCGCGTATTCTCGGCGGCGGTTCCGGAACGATGTCCTTAGACCCTTCTTCGTATCTTATCTTCGACAATACGCAACGTTATACCAACTATGCCATCGTCATTGCTTCCAAGCAAAACGTCGGTTTGGGAATCAAACACGGTTGGACGACCGTGATGGGACCTTTTATCGCGACGCATTGCTCGGGTCATACGCTGGAGAAGATCAACTTTCAAGACGCCTATAGCGTGTATCGTTCCATCGTCGAAAACATCAGCGACATAGCGTTCGATCAAACGCCTTTTTTTACGATAGCACAACGCTTTCCTTTGGGAGTCGTTCGCTACAACAAAGACTTTATCATACGTGAACCCTTTTCGACGAACGGTCAAACGCTCACGCTCAACGCACAAATCGACGCAAATTCGGTTATCTCTATCTTAGAAGGCAAGGCCGACGCCATTATCGAAGCGGCTCGCGAAGCCGCCGTCGCTTCTTTACATGTCAAAGCGCAAGCCCCTAGTAGCGTCTTGCTGATCGACTGTATTTCACGCTATTTGCTCTTAGAAGAGCGTTACGGCGAAGAGTTGGACGCGATTACTTCCGTTTACGATAGCACGGTTCCGCTATGGGGTGTTTTAAGTTTAGGCGAAATCGCCAATGCCAATCAAGAAGGAATCGAGTTTTACAACAACACCTGCGTCATAGGATCCCTTTAAGTGTTGTATGATTCTAAAAAACAAGCGTTATGTCTCGCGCGTAAGTAGGAGAAACGATGCAATACCTCAACGAACAACTACTTTTGACGTTCGAATGCGTCAGTTCCATCGGAACGTCCTTAAATTTGGAAACGATGGTTGAGCGTTTTTTACGTGTTTTTACGCGAAAAACCGGTGCGCTCGCATCGCTCTACTGGCAGTACGTTTCCGAAGAAAAAGGTTACGTCGAATGCTGTTTTTTAGGGAAAAGAGCCTTAAAACCGCTTTTTAAACGCCCCGACGTGCTGCCTCAAAACGATCAAATCAGCGTCCAAACAGAAGGAAAAAACACTTTTTTATACGTCACGATCGATAACGACAGTATGGTTTTCCTCTTTTATTCCGATACAAAAGATCTTGAACTGCTCTGTTCCATCGTCTCTTCGTTTCACTCCAAACTCGAAAATGCCGTACGCGCGTGTAAAAACCATCACGACCTCTTGGAAATCAACCAAAATTTGGAACGTCGTATCGAAGAAGAAGTGGCGAAAAACCGTGAAAAAGACAAACACATCTTACAACAATCCCGCCTAGCGCAAATGGGCGAGATGATTAGCATGATCGCGCACCAATGGCGTCAACCCTTAGGCTCTATCTCCGCCGTTGCCGCATCGATCCGCCTTAAAGTTTCGCTCGATCGCCTTGATACGAGTAGTGAAGAAGCCAAAGAACAGTCTAAGGCATTTTTACTGGATTCAATGGGAAGAATCGAATCGTACGTACAGTTTCTGACCCACACGATCGATGATTTTCGCAATTTCTTCAAGCCCGATAAACAAAAAGAACGCGTCAGCCTCTCCCGGCTCGTGAACCGTACGCTCGACATCATCGGCAAAGCATTGGAGATCAACACCATTGCGATCAAAGTCGACGTCCAAAGCACGCATGAAATTTTGACGTACGCGAGCGAAGTCACGCAAGTTATTTTAAACATTTTAAAAAATGCCGAAGACGTCATCAAAGAACGACACATCAAGTATCCGCACATTTTTATCCACATCGAAGAGCAAGAGGATTGGCACGTTTTAAGCATCGAAGACAATGCCGGAGGCATTCCTCCGCACATTCTCCCGTATATTTTCGAGCCCTATTTTTCAACCAAAAGCGAGAAAAACGGGTCGGGATTGGGGCTTTACATGTCAAAAACGATTATCGAAGAACATTGCGGCGGTATGATCTATGCCGAAAACACTCCTATCGGGGCACGCTTTATCATCAAACTCAAAGAGGAATAATTCATGTTACGCGAAAGCTTATCGAAACTCATCCAAAAAGAGTATCTCAAATCCATTATATTTCCTCTTCTTTTGATCGAAGCGATGCTTTTGTGGGCTTACTTTTGGAGCAATGCCCATGTCAGCGAAAGCACGCAAAAAGCCTTGATCGAAGAGACGAAAATGCACATCAAAGAGATTAGCAGTCGTTCCGCCGAAATCATCAACGAGACGTTTAAGGACGTCTCGCATATGACCGCACTCTTTCGTCAAGAACACGAAACCTTTTTCGCCCGTTTTAACCCTCAAGAGGTCGGCACAAAAAACCACCGTTATCGACAACTCGAAAACGGCGTCATTACCAATGCGCAACAAATCCCAAATGCGTGTACGCTCTTTTATTCTAACGTCAAACAAACGTCGCCTTATCGCCTTGAAAAAGCGATAGCAACCGAAGAGCTCGACGGCTTTTACAATACGATGCTTCAAAGCAATCCGCACATCGCGCAAGTCTATTTTAACAGTTACGATTCGATGAACCGCCTTTGCCCTTTTATGCCCGACGCACTCAATCAATACGCACACGACATCGATATTCCCAAGTATAATTTTTATTTTCTCGCCGATGAAAAACACAATCCTCAGAAAAAGATCGTCTGGACGGACGCTTACCTCGATCCTGCGGGTCTGGGTTGGATGATTAGCGCGATCGCACCCGTATACAAAGGCGACTTTTTAGAGGGTGTCGTAGGAGTCGATATTACGATCGATCAGCTTATTTCCAATATCCTCTCCCTACGCCTTCCCTATCGTTCTATGAGTCTCTTGGTCGACGAACACGGTCACATGTTAGGCATGAGTCAAGCTTTGGAACCTTATCTGGGTCTTCACGAGCTGACGTCCCATACGTACGACGCACCGGTGGAAAACACCATCTCCAAACCGAAAGATTTTAATCTTTTCGATAATAAAGCCAATGCGCTCGCTTCATTTCTTACGAAAATGGTCAAAGAAAACACTCCTTTAGACGAATTTCGCTATGCCGATACCGATTTTTTAATTACGCAAAACCCGATTTCGCAAACGGGGTGGAAGCTTGTTTTACTGCTAGATAAAGACTCTTTATTAAAAAGCGGCAAAGACCTTAAAGCAAAAACAGACTTTATCGGCTACGTCGCACTTGGCTTTATGGCGTTGTTTTACCTAGTCTTTTTATTTATCTTGATTAACCGCGCCAAACGCTTCTCTTCGCAAATTTTAACCCCGCTTCACGAGCTGATTCAAGCGACCCGAAGCCTCAAAGACAAGCTCGTCACGACCAAGCTCCCGCATTCGGACATAATCGAGCTCAACACCCTTTTGGACAATTTCTCGGCGATGAGTCACGAACTGCAAAATTTGTACGACTCGATGGATAAAAAGATCAAAGAGGGCATTTTGGAAAACATGGAAACCCAAAAGATGATGATCTACCAATCCCGCCTTGCTCAAATGGGCGAAATGATCAGCATGATCGCACACCAATGGCGACAACCTTTGGGAGCGATATCGACGGTCACGGCAAGCATCAAACTCAAACAAAGTCTCAAAAAATTCGATCTTACGACCGAAGAAGGACGCATCGCGCAAGACGAATTTTTAACGACGGCCATCGACAAGATCGAGCATTACATCCAATTTTTAACTAACACGATCGACGATTTTCGTAATTTTTTCAAACCCGACCAACACCATGAAAAAAGCTCGTTAACACACATTATCGAAAAAACGCTTCGTATTATCGGAAAAAGTCTCGACGTTCACAAAATTGCACTGGAGATCGACAACCGTTCGACGCGCGAATTTATCACGTACGAAGCGCAAGTGACGCAAGTGCTCATTAACATCTTAAAGAACGCCCAAGACGTGCTCCTTGACAAAAAAATAGAAAATGCTACGATACGTTTGAACGCTTACGAAGAGAAAGAGTTTTTTGTCATCGAGATCGAAGATAACGCCGGAGGTATTCCAGAGTCGATTATTTCCAAAGTGTTCGATCCCTACTTTTCGACCAAAGCGGAAAAAAACGGCACGGGACTTGGACTTTACATGTCAAAAACCATTATCGAAGAGCATTGTCACGGAATTTTAAGCGTCAGCAATACCGAACGCGGAGCGAAATTCTGCGTGAAAATTCGGGGAGAATACGATGTCCGTAGCGATCAATGAGCTCTTAACGCTCACGTCTCATTTACACGTTTTATACGTGGAGGACGATGCGATACTGCGTGAAAACACCGTCGCACTTTTAAGCGATCTGTTTGCGACCATCGACGAAGCGAGCGACGGGCAAGAAGCCTACGCGCGTTATCAAGAGCAACCCGACGCGTACGATGTTTTAATTACCGATTTGAATATGCCGCATATGAACGGTATGGAACTCATCAAGCGCGTTCAAGAGATCAACCCGTTTCAGTTGATCGTCGTCGTCTCGGCACACAACGAAACCGAGTATTTTTTAGAGAGTATCCGCAACAACGTCAACGGCTACATCTTAAAACCGATCGATTTTGAGCAACTTCTTGAAACGCTCTACAAAGTTTCTTTGCTCGTCAAAGAGCGCAAAGAGAACACCCAAAACAAAGCAAAACTCGAAGCTTTACTTAAAGAACAGCATGAAAAACTGGAGCAAAACGATCAAATCGTGCATGAATTTTTAACACTCGATAAAGTGACGAAACTCCAAAACGCAACGATGCTCTATACGTTTTTAGACCGTTTTTTGCAAGACCATGCACTCACCGTTATGCTTTACAACATTGACGATTTTAGCTTTATCAACCAAACCTACGGCGTCGATTTTGCGGACGAAGTGCTCTATAAAGTCGGCGAATTTTTGCGCTATAACCTCGCGAAAGACGTTCATTTATACCGTTACAATTCCGATGAATTCGTGATTCTTTTCGATCCGGATCTGCTCAGTCCCGAGCTTTTTGCGATTCAGATTCAAACGTTTTTTAGAGAAACACCCGTCGGAGAGATCAACGACCGCCCGATCTACGTAACGCTCTCCTGCGGTATCGCAACGTCTCGAAACCCCGCACTGTTACTTTCCAACGCACGTATCGCTTTGCGCGAAGCCAAGATGCGCGGCATTCCGAGCCAATACAACGTCTATAATGCAAGCGACCCTTTCTTAAAACGCTCCGAAGTCGAAACGACGTGGATTCAAAAGTTTCGTTTGGCATTGGAAGAAGATCGCGTTCTTCCCTATTTTCAACCTATCATCGACAACCAAACGGAAAAAATCGCCAAATACGAATGCTTGGCACGCATCGAGGATGACGGTGAGGTGATCTCTCCTTCGCACTTTTTGGAAGCGGCGCGACGAAGCGGTTTGATGAGTAACCTAACCCGTATGATGATTAACAAATCGTTCAAAAGTTTTGCAGATCAAAACGTCGAATTTTCACTGAACATCACCAACGAAGATTTGCTCGACGATACCTTCATCGAGTTCTTACATGTCAAACAAGCCCAATACCGTATCGACCCGCATTACGTCATTTTTGAAATCTTGGAAGACATTATTTTAAGCGATCTGAGCAAAATGCCGCTTAAAAACCTTCACGTTCTCAAAGCGATGGGATACCGTTTGGCGTTAGACGATTTCGGCAGCGATCGATCCAACCTCAACCGTTTGGAAAACATCGGCGTTCAGTTTCTCAAAATCGACGGACAGTTTGTTTTAGGTATCGACAAAAATTCGCGCAACCAAAATATCGTCGAGACGATTACTGCGATGGCACATAAGATGAATCTTCAGGTGATTGCGGAGTTTGTCTCGACACAAGCAGAATATGAGACCGTCAAGCGTTTGGGAGTAGACTTTTCGCAAGGCTTCTTTTTTGAAGCTCCGGCACAGTTTTCTAAGCCGGTTTCGTGTTGAGTTTATAGCCTCTGTTTTTCAAGTTGACGATCGAGTTTTCATATCCGAGTTTGTCGCGTAAACGTTTCACCAAAGCGCGAAGCGTGGAACTGTTCACCTCTTCACTTTGCCAAACGACCTGCGCGATCTGTTCGTTGCGTACAAACGTATCGGCGTGCTTCACCAAAATATAAAGCAATGCCTCTTCTTTCGCGGTCAACGTCTCCAAAATATCGTTTACATGTAAAGTACGTTCGTTCATCGAAAAGACGACGCCCGGATGCAATACGACCCGATCGCTCATCGGAATATCCTGAGGTTTCTGCCCGCAAAGATGGGCGGTAACTTTGATCATCGTATTGATTAAATGTTGCGAATCGAACGGTTTGGTTAAAAAACTAAAAATCCCTAAATCGATACTTTTGAGAAAATAATCGGTCTCTTTGTATGCCGAAATAACGATAACCGTTTGCTTAGGATTTTTCTTTTTAATCTTTTCGATCAAATGAAGTCCGTTTTGTTGGGGAAGCTGAATATCGGTAATCACCAGATCGTACGTGCGGGTTTGGTAATGCGCATACGCCTCTTCCGCCGATGCAAAAGCATCGATCGTATCGAAGAAATCTCCTAAAAAAAGGCACAATTCCTCATTAAGCGCGGTATCGTCTTCAACGAGGAGTAACGACAATGAATGACGCACGATGTTCCCTTTAGGCAATTTTTGGGAGTAATTTTCGGTTAGTATAGCAAAAAATACAACTCAAATACAACGCTTCCGTTATATAATAGTCCGATAAATCGATGCGGAGAGCTTTATGGAAAATGCAATTGATCAACTCATTGCTTGGAGCAAAGACCTGAATGTTTTGTATGTCGAAGACGACGTCGCCTTGCGCGAAGAAGTTAGCCTCTTTTTAAGCGACATCTTCAGCCGAGTCGATTTGGCGAGTAACGGCGAAGAGGGCTTGCAAAAGCTCGCAAAAAACCGATACCATTTAGTCATTACCGACATTCGTATGCCCGTCATGGACGGCATCGAAATGATCGAGAAGATCAAAGAGCTTTACCCCGAACAGCCCGTTTTAGTAACCTCCGCACACAACGAAATCGATTATCTCGTCAAACTCATCAATCTCGGAGTCGATAATTTTATTACCAAACCGTTGCAAAGCGAACAAATCTTTAAAGTTTTGCACAAAATCGTCGAACATATACACCATAAAAAGGAGTTACGGAAAATCGAAGACGATTTACGCGAAGCTCATGCCCAGTTAGAAAAACTAACCCAAATGCAATCGCGCTCTTTGGATTTAAAAAATGCCGTTTTAAAAGCCTACAAAGAAGCCCTCGATAAAGCCACTATCGTTTCCACGACCGATAAATTCGGCGTTATCACCGATGTCAACGAAAACTTTTGCCGTGCCACGGAGTATAGCGAAGAAGAGATCGTCGGTAAAACGCACCAACTCATCCTTCACCCCTCGACCGATAAAAAAACGTATGCCGATTTATGGAAAACGGTCTTAGCCAAACAGACGTGGCAAGGACTGTTGATGAATCAAACACGCACGCTTTCGCCGCTGTATCATTACACGACCGTCGTTCCCATTTTAGACGCTAAAGGCGACATCAACGAATTGATCTGGATAGCACAAGATTTGACCGAACTGCATCGTATCCAAGAAGTCAAGAACCAAGCCTCTTTGGATATAGCCTTATCCCTCAAAGAAGACGAATTTTTAAAACAACTGCCTTTTGCCGCGGCAATGTTGGACGAAACGTTGCGATTTGAAAGCTATAACGTCTCTTTTGAAACGCTGACGATGAATCACGTCAAAGAAGAGACGTTTGTCAAATTGACGCAAAAAAATCTTTTCCTTAAAGAATTGGTCTATTTTGAAGAGATGGATTATTTTCCCGATATAGCGAGTATCCGCGATAAGTTTCCGTACGAAGGCGATATTACGTTCAAAGGAACGATCCAAACGATCGATCATATGCAAGAAGTGCTCGTCAAAATTACGCCTTATGCGGCACATTATCTTATCAGCGTTATTCCCCAAGAGGATTTTGAGCTATGCTGCCAAGTTCTAGGGAAATAATTTTCCACAGTGCCGTCTCGCGTATGCATTTAGCGCAAGACGATATGTCGCTCCAACTCATCGACAACGACTGCCGTCTGCACAAAATCGATCTCGAATCGCTCAAAATTACGAAAAGTACTTCCTTATCGCATCTTTACGAACACTCTCTTTTTGATTATTATCGCCGTCCCTTTGCGATCACGCAACACTTAGCCTATATCTCTTTTTCGCAAAAAGGGGCCGAGCACCTCATCGACGTGGATTCAAAAATTTTGCCGATTTTCACCTTTTCCTACAACAAAAGCGAACAAGTGAGTAAAGCCGCTTTTAGCGAAGAAGGTAACTATCTCATCACCGGAAACGAACACGGACGCGCTTACGTCGTCTCGACTTTGGACGGAAGCTTACAAGCCGATTTGCCGGTGAGCAGCGACGTCATTAGCGCGGTGGAAGTTTCCGAGACCTATCGACTGGCGGCACGCGCCTCCTTTACCAAAGAACTTGTCGTCTATAAACTCAACACGCGTAGCGTCATTTTCGAGCAAAAGCTCGATGCCGTCATTGAGATGATGCTTTTCTTGGACGATCGTTATCTTTTGGCGATTACCCGTAATTCTAAATTGCTTAAAATAGACCTGTACTTACAAAAAATCGAAAAAGAGGTACTCCTCGATGCGGTTTTGTGGCCTTCGGTCTTCACGCTTTCGCACAGTCGAAAATTTCTCTACGTCGGTACGCGCGAATCGGTTTTATTTGCGATTCACGTTAAAACCTTGGAAATTTTATACCATGTTCCCCTACCTTATCAAGGCATTACGACGCTTGCGCGCAGTAAAAAATATTTCGTAATCGGCTTCAAAACGGGCGAACTCGTTTTTTACAACCACCGCGAATTTGAAACGGAGTTTATCAATTACATTCGTTTGCGCCAAATTAAAGAGGCTTCCTTACTCTTTAGCAAAAATATTTTCTTGATGACGCATCGCGAAACGAAAAAAATCTATGAATATTGGGAAGAAGAGAAAAAGACGATTATGGAACTTTTGGCGCGCGGCGAAATCGAAGGAGCGCAAAAAATAGCCGAACCTTATCTCTTCCATCCCAAATGCAAATTGGAATTTACCGATCTCTCTTTGCTTCAACCCGATTTGATGAGTCTACACCGCTATATCCGTAGCTTTCATTTTGCACTGGCGTATCAGCTGGTTCAGCTCAAACCCGAACTCAGAAAAAGCTCGCTCTACGCTACCATGGAAACGTTATGGACGAAAAGTCTCCAAAAAGCACAAATATTGCTTGCCAGAGAGCCCATTCATAATAAAGAGAGCGCCAAGGAAGCATTGCATCTTTTTGAAGACGTTGAAGAAAAACAATCTATCATTGAAAATATGCTCAAACGTTCCGGCATTTTTACGCTTGCCGAAAATGCCGCAAAAGAGAAAAATTTCGCCTTTTATTTTAAACTGGTCGCACAAAATCTCTTTTTGGAGTATACGCCGCTGTATCAAAAGGTCTTGCAAATCGCCGAACGATTGCAACACGAGATCAACGTCTCGTTGGAAAATCGCTTTTTTGAACAAGCCCTGACCTTAGCCGATCTTTTACACCAATTTAGCCCTTATCGCCATCAAGCCAATCGTTTTAAAGAGGTTTCAAAAGCACTGATGATTCTCGAAGAACACCTGTCGCATCATCGGCTTTTTGAAGCGGTTAAGCTTCAAGAGCAGTATCGCCTACAAACCAATTACGCTCCTATCGAAGTTTTAGAGCAGATGAAAGCCGCTTTTCAAGAAGAACAAAATCAACTGCTCCATACCAAGCACTACGGCACCGTTTACGCGAATATTCAACCCTATATGAGCCTCTCGGTCTGTCGGCAAAACGTCGCCAATATCATGCGAAAATACTACATGGCGCAACTCGAAGACGCCCTCATCGATACAAGCTCTCCCATCGACTGGGAAAAAACGTTTTTAGAATACTGTCGTTTTTTTCCGATAGACAAGATTTTGGTCGAGTTTGCGAAACGTCACCGTAAAATGGATGTGTTACAACGTATTTCCGCAATTGCGGTAGCCCAAGAGTCGCCGCTCTATCCCAAGACGATCGTGTGTAGGGTATAAGCATATCAGGGCATAAATTTGTTATAATAAATCTTTACATAATCTTACTTCATTAAAGGAAACCTATGTCGGGACTTAAAACCTACGACTACACGCAAGAACAACGTGCGGCATTTGCTTATGCGATTATTACGACCGAAAAAGGAAAAATCGTCTTAAAACTTAACGGGGAAGAGACGCCCAACACCGTTGCTAACTTTGCGACGCTCGCCAACGATAAATTTTACGACGGGCTCACGTTCCATCGCGTCATTAAAAACTTTATGGCACAAGGCGGTTGCCCCAACGGTCGAGGTACGGGCGGTCCGGGTTGGTCGATTGCCTGCGAGTGCAAAGGGCAAAAAAGCAAACACAAACGAGGCGTCATCTCTATGGCACATGCGGGTCCGAACACCGGCGGAAGTCAGTTTTTCATCTGCTTTGTCGATTGTCCTCATCTCGACGGCGTCCATACGGTCTTCGGCGGTATCGAAAAAGACGATAAAGAGAGTTTTAAAACGCTCGATAGTATCGCACCAAACGATAAAATCGTCTCGATTGAGATCAAAGAGACGCTCTAACGCTTTCGACATGTAAGTTTTGAAAGCTTACATGTCATCTTCAAACGGCGTTGCATTCGCATCACCCGTATCGGTATCGTCTCGCTGTTCCGTTTGGCTCAAGCGAAAGCATGACTCTCTAAAGAAAGGTTTACCATGATCCATCGTATCAATGCACTTTTTCCGCTTTGGGCTCTCTTTTTCTCGCTCTTAGCGTATCAAATGCCTGCATATTTTATCCCCTATAAAGCACATATTTCAACGCTGCTGATCGCCGTAATGTTTTTTATGGGCGTGACTTTGCGCCTTGAAGATTTCACGCGTGTGCTTAAATCGCCTCGCATTATCGCGATTACCGTCGGATTGCAGTTTTTCATTATGCCTCTAGCGGCATTTTTACTCTCAAAGCTATTCGGATTTTCCACCGAACTCTTGATCGGTATGGTGCTCGTCGGTGCCGTCTCGGGCGGTACGGCGTCCAACGTAATTACCTACCTTGCTAAAGGCGACGTTGCTCTTTCGATCACGATGACGACGATGTCAACACTGTTATCCGTCGTAGCGACCCCCTTGTTGACCCTGCTTTACGTCGGACAAAAAGTGCCGGTTCCCGCACAAAGTATGTTAATGAGTATTTTAGAGATGGTCATCGTTCCGGTCGTCTTAGGCGTCGTCGCAAATTATTTCTTATCACGCCGTATCGCACGTATCGAACCCTATTTGGCGACGTTTTCAATGGTAGCGATTGTTTGTATTATCGCGATCGTCGTTGCACTCAATCGACAAAATATCGCCACAGTCGGTATGATGACGATCTTAGGCATTATGTTGCATAATCTTTCCGGATTGATGAGCGGCTATTGGATAACCAAGTGGTTAGGATACGATCGTCGTATTTGTAAAACCGTCGCAATTGAAGTCGGTATGCAAAATTCCGGTCTTGCCGTTGCACTGGCGATGAAATACTTCACGCCATTAAGTGCGCTACCCGGCGCAATTTTTAGCGTTTGGCACAATATATCGGGTGCACTTTTGGCGGGATATTGGGCAAAACGAGACCGTTAAGCGTAGCGGTGAGGGTAAGTTTTTACCCTCAAATATTACACGAGAGTTTTCCGACGACTTTACCTAAAACGGTGACTTCTTGCGCATCCATAATCTCCGGTGCATACGCCTCGTTATCCGACACCAAAGCCACCGTTCCGTTTACATGTAACTGCAATCGCTTGATAAAAAGACCTGCGGGCGTCGAGACGACGTAGATACCCGCTTTTTTTGCATTCGTATATTCTTGATTGATAAAGACGACGTCTCCGCTAAAAAGCGTCGGTTCCATCGAATCGCCTAAAACGTTAATGGCTTGAATATGCTTAATCATACCGATACCGCCTAATTTATGCACGATCTCTTCATCAAGATACATCATTTCGCTACTTTCGTCTTCGTTTAACGCCCCGCCGCCGGCAGAGGCATAAATATCGCGAAAATAATGAATTCTTGCATATTTATCGGTCTCTGCCTGTAAACTTTCGACGATTTGATCGAATAAGAGCCAATTGATTGAAATTTTTCGTTTGGCGCAAAACTCTAAAATCTCTTTGTAAGGAATTTTTGAGCGATTCTTCATCGTCGCTAACGTCAATTGATTGATTCCGAGGGCTTCGGCAACGTCTTTATCGAACACTTTTCGCTCTCCGACTTCTTGAGAGAGAACGTCTTTTACTTTTTGCAAAACGGCTAATATATCCGGCATCTTCGCCTCCAATATTTCATTTTGAAATAAAATTGTAGCATATTTTTCAATTTTAGTAAAATGATTGAAATTTTATCACAAAGGTGTCGTTATGAAAAGTTTATTATCTTCGCTAAACCATTCAAAAAATGTTTATACGTCCTTTATGAACCGTGTCGAAGAGAAAATGCTGATTTTAAGCAATAAAATTTTCTAAAGATTCTTCAAACACCTCACCGATGCTTGAAGAAAAGAATACGGTTTACGATTTTTTAGCGGTCGCTTTTTGGAAGTAAAACCAGATCAGTGCCAAAATACTAAAAAGAATGACCGGTGCCATGTAAGGATTATTCGAAAAGTAAGCAGCAATGCGCATCAAAATTTCGCCCGCTTGATAGCTGGCGATTCCTAACGAAAGAGCCCATACGATAGCCGCTAGCGTATTAATGACATGAAATTTGACGATCGGATATTTGGTAATACCGATCGTCATCGGTACCAGCGTTTTAAGCCCGTAAATAAACTTTTGAATAAAAATAATTTTATCGCCGTACTTTTTCATCAAAAGATGGCTTAACGCTAATTTCCTTCGATGCGCTTTGATATAAGGCAACAATGCTTTTTTATTGTAACGTCCCATCGAAAACAAGAACGCGCTTCCGACCGTATTGGCAATTGTCGCGATCACAATCGAAAGCGTTAAATCCATCTGTCCGGCATAACTTAAGACGCCCGCCGCAATAATCGCGACCATCCCGCCGCCGAAAGAGTAGAAAAAGAGCAAGAGATACCCGTACGTCGAGAGGGAGGTTAAAATATCTTCCACGAAAATCCTTAGTGCGTTAAACGCTGAATACTTTTCAAAAACTCTTCAATCGCATACGAAGCGGTTAAGCCGTCCGACTCGATAATCTGCTCGGGAGAGATGCTATTGCCGTAGAGTTCGATATTTTTATCGTAGTTATGGTTCATAACCGAACCGTCAAACGAAACACCCGCAAAAACACCTTGCGTTTTTGTGTACGTATACACTTCCGAAGAAAAATCAACTTCGCTCCCTCTTCCGGCACTTTCACCCGCAGGACCTGCGGCAACCGAAGCGTCGACGCCTAAGGTCATTTTATTGTTCGAAAGTTTTTGGACGATATCACGGCTTTTGAAGAACATCAAAATATCTTTTTTCTCAACACCGAGTTGCAAACCAAAGCCGGCTCCTCCAAGTTTAACAAAAAACGGATAACTCCATGTGCCGTTGTCTTTACGCACGACCATCACGCCTTCTCCCGTTTTTCCGCCTAAAAACATACTAATCTCGATCGTACCGGGAAAGATTGCGATAGCCTGAGCATTATCGCGTACTTTTTCGGGAATCTTGACTTTAGAATCGTATATCATATTTTTAATGGCGTTGGCAGAATCCAAAAGATTTTCTTCCGCCGACGCACATGCTAACGAACTTAAACTCAAAACCGCCATCACGTATATCCATATTTTTTTCATGAAATTTTACTCCTTTGATTTTCCGTCACATAATTAAAAAACGCCCCTTCGGCTTGCATGAGTGCCTCATGCGTTCCCTCTTCGACGATTTTCCCTTTATCTAAAACGTAAATATAATCGGCTTTTTTAATCGTGCTGAGTCGATGCGCGATGATAATCGTCGTTTTACCTTCCAAATACGACTCCAACGCACAAAAAAGTTTTGTTTCGGTATGCACGTCCAATGCCGACGTCGATTCGTCCAAAACAACGATATTCGGACGTTGTAAAACCATTCTCGCAATCGAAAGACGTTGTCTTTGTCCTCCGGAAAGCCGAATACCGTGTTTACCGATCTGCGTTTCAAGACCATCGGGCAACTCGTCAACCAGCGTATCGAGTTGAGCGATACGCAATGCATCTTTCACCAAATCCTCTTCATATGTCTCGTCTAACATTAAATTTTGGGCAATCGTCGCATTAAAAAGTTGCGGATTTTGCAATACCAAAAAGAGATGGTCACGCACGACATCTAAACCGATCGTTCGAATCGAAATGCCGTCAAATAAAATATCGCCTTCATCTAAAGGATAAAGCCCGACTAAAAGATGTGCTAAGGTTGTTTTACCGCTTCCGCTCGCGCCTATTATAGCAATTTTCGATCCCTTCGGAATATGCAAATCGATATGTTCCAATATTTTTTTCTCTCCGTCATAGCTAAAGCTCACGTCTTTCACTTCGATAGCATTCGTTTGCGTACCGATAAACGGATTGTGAAGGTGCTCACCTTTTTTTTCAAGCGGTAAAGCAAAAATTTCGTTCATACGATCGAGCGATTTTTGGGCATTATGGTAAGCGTATTGGATATTTAAAATATCTTGCATCGGAGGCATTAAAACCCACAAATACCCAAAAATTGCCAACATTAACCCGATGCTCAAATCCGAATAGGCGACCACGAAAATACTTGCGGCACGGAAAAGTTCAAAACCGGAAAGAAAAATCAAAAATGAAAAGCGATTGGCTCCGTCGCTTTGATAGGTAAACGTAATAGAATGCTCTTTAATCGAGTGAGAATGGCGATGCACCTTGTCGAAAAAAAGCTTTTCTTTATTGGTTGAGCGAATCTGAACAAACATCTCCAACGTTTCGTTCAATGCATCTTGAAAAAGTTCAAACGCCTTGTTTTGCTCTTTTTTGAGCTGTGCAACTTTTTTGGCGAACCTCGTCGTAAAAACAATGACGATCGGGTTTAAGATTAAGATAAAAAGAGCTAATTGCCAGTGTATCCATAGCAGTACCGATCCGACACCTAAAATCATTAAAACGGAGATAATCAAACGGCTTACGAAAACACCCAAAAACGTATCGATCGTCTCAATGTCCGTAACCAGCAGCGATGCCGCTTTACCCGCACCGAAAGACTCGAACTGATTCATCGCTACGTTTTTCAAATGGCGCAATGCCTCTTCTCTAACGCGAAACGCAACGTTTTTGGAAACGATCGTAAACAGTTTGGTTTGCCAGTAGTTCAAAAGAAAGAAAACAAATCTTAAAAAAATAACGCTTATCAAAACAATAGCAATATAGATAACGGGAGTTTGCGCATGTGTTAAATACGTATCGATCGTACGGGTTAAAAAACCCGGTTTTTTGAGTAAAACCTCATCCACGAGCATCGGCATTAAAAGCGGAACGGGCGTATTCACGATGGCTGCAACAAAAGCAACGATATTAGCGGCAATGAGCTCTTTTTTATAGGGTTTAATTAAGCGAAAAAGTGTTTTAAAATCGTAGTGTACTGGCATAAAAATCCGATAAAGGCAAGAGAAAAAACACGTCTCTTGCCTTAGTTTAAAATTTAGCGGGCAAAGTCGACCGCACGCAATTCGCGAATGACGTTGACTTTAATCTCGCCGGGATATTGCACTTTATTCTCGATCTCTTGTGCGATCTCTTTAGCCAATAAAACCGCTTCGTCGTCGTTAATCAATTTGGCATTGGCAATAACGCGAATTTCACGACCGGCATTGATGGCATACACTTGTTTAATGCCTTGTTTATTTTTGGCGATCTCTTCAATGTCTTGAACCCGCTTCAAGAAGCTTTCCAGAACTTCGCGACGTGCTCCCGGACGTGCGGCGGAAAGCGTATCGGCGGCACATACGGCGGCCGATTCGACGGAAGTCGGTTCTTCATGTCCGTGGTGAGCGTAAATTGCATTGATAACGACGTCGTGTTCTTTGTAACGTCGGCAAATTTCCGCACCTAAATCCACATGGCTACCCGCCGTTTCATGCGTTAGCGCCTTACCGATATCGTGTAAGATTCCCGCACGTCTTGCCAAGAGGACGTCGCCGCCCGTCTCTGCCGCAATGATACCCGCTAAATGGGCTACTTCTAAGGAGTGGCCGAGTGCATTTTGACCGTAACTGGCTCTAAATTTAAGACGACCGATCAATTTAACGATCTCCGGATGCATTTTCGAAAGCCCTAGATCGATAATAATATTTTCACCCTCTTCCATAAGCCCTTGATCAAATTCGTCTTTAACTTTTTCGTAAATGCCTTCAATACGTGCAGGCTGAATTCGACCGTCTTGCACTAAAAGTTCAATAACTTTGGTCGCAATTGCACGTCTGTAGAGGTTAAAACTACTCAAAATAATTGCATTAGGCGTATCGTCGATAATAATATCTACCCCTAAAAGCATCTCAAGGGTTTTAATGTTGCGACCCTCTTTACCGATAATACGACCTTTGAGCTCGTCGTCTTTAATATTAACGACGTTGATCAGACGTTCTGCGGCAAATTCGCCCGCAAAACGCGTCGTTGCCTGCGCTAAAATATAGTTCACGCGACGTTTAATATCTTGTTTGGCTTCCTCTTCCAAACGACGCGTCGTATGCGCGATTTCCGCACGCGATTGCTCTTCGACTTTGGCGAGGACGATCTCTTTGGCTTCATTTTGCGTTAAACCCGCGGATCTCTCCAAGACGATTAACGCTTCATTGACTTTTTGGGCGTACTCTTCTTTGAGCTGCAATCCCTCTTCGTATAAACTCGTCGCATTTCCGTGAAGTTGTTCAAGTTCTTCACGCTCTTTGCCGACTTTTTTCAGTTCTTCTTTATAGCTACGCTCTTTTTTTTCTAATTCAAGCATTTTGTCGGTATGCTCTTTTTTCAGAGCGATCGTTCGATCTTCGTATTTACGTTTGGCTTCTAATTCCGCCTCTTTAACTTTTAAATTCGAATTACTAAGAATCAGTTCCGCTTCATGCTCGATGGCTTTAGCTTTGGCTCGTGCTTGAGCGACATGTATCTCATAATTTGCGGCTTCCATCTTTTTGGCGATGAAAAATCCCGCAACGCCGCTGACTAATGCGGCTCCACCTACGGCTAACGACTCTAGGACCATTTTCCCCTCTTTTGATGATAGTATAATACGGGGTTAAATAAATATCGGCTGCAATATCGTGTTCTTCGGATAAACGGCTTTGCGTCATACACAACTCCCTTTGAATAAAGACGATAGGAGGCTTTTTCGTGAGGGTCTGAAAGAAACGATCGTACATTCCCTTCCCGAAACCCACTCTTTTGAATGCCCCGTCAACCCCGATGACGGGCACCACGGCAAGATCAATCTTGGGCTTTAACTTAAAAGAGTTTTTCGGCTCTAAGATGTTAAAGGCTTTCTTTTCTAAAGGCAATCTCCATTCTACCATCTTGAAACTAATACCTTCCATAAACGGAACGTGTACCTTACATTTTCTACGCCTACATGTCTGAATAACGCTACGAATATCCGCTTCTATCGCAAGCGGATTATACAAGAGAATGGAGTGAACTCGCATATGGTTAAGAAGCGAAGAGAGTTGACGTTGAAGCATTTTATCTCGTCGATAACAGCCGTTTAACGTTTCCAGTTTTGCTCTTGCAAAGGCTCGAAAATGGGATTTACTTTCGAACTTAATTTTTTCCATTGTTGTCACTTTAAGGCTTGTTTGACTACAATCATATCCTTTATAATCTAAAAAAAGGACCATAATGAAACTTTGGGCAACCTTGTTACTTGTCTCGATGCTACTGCTCTTAGGGGGATGTTCTTCCGAAAAAAAGAAAACCGATCATCAAAGCGAACCGGCAAAGGTACAAGAAGACGCAAAAGAGACAAAAGCGGAGAAAATCGTCTTACACGATGCCAACGGAAAAGAAATCGTCGTAACGCCGATCGACAAAGGATTTCAATTTTCCGGTTACGAAGACAAAGTCGTTTTAGTGAATTTTTTCGCCACATGGTGTCCTCCGTGCAAAGCCGAAATTCCCCATCTGAACAATCTTCAAGATAAATACAAAGACCGTTTAGTCATTTTGAGCGTTTTATTGGAAGAGAACAAATCGCAAGAAGAACTCAACAGTTTCATTCAATACAACGCTATTAACTACGTCATCGTTAACGGTATCGAAAATTTCAAATTTGCTCAAAGCGTCGGCGGCGTTAAAAATATTCCTCTAATGTTTCTCTACGATAAAAACGGTAAATACTCCACGCATTACGTCGGTGCGATCCCCGAAGAGATGATCGAAGCCGACATTAAAAAAGTACTTTAATGTTTAGCTTTATCAAAAAAGGACTGGAAAAAACACTCGGTTCGATTAAAGATATTTTACCCGAGCGTGTCGAAAAAATCGACAAAACGCTTTTAGAAGAGATCCTCATCGAATCGGATATTCCTTATGAGCTTATCGAAGAGATTCTTTACTACCTTCCTCCCGCTTCTTCCGTCGCAAGAGCCGACGTGAGACGCGTTTTAAAAGCTTATTTTACCTATAAATCACCCGAACTTACATGTAAACAAACACCGTTTGTGGAACTGGTTATCGGCGTCAACGGAGCGGGAAAAACGACGACGATCGCCAAACTGGCACACAACTATAAAAAAGCCTCTCAAAGCGTACTTCTGGGTGCGGCGGATACGTTTAGAGCCGCGGCGATCGAGCAACTGAAAAGTTGGGCGGACAAAGTGGACGTCGGTATCGTTTACACCGCACAAGGACATGACCCCTCAGCCGTCGCATACGATACCATTAGCTCCGCGATCGCTAAAAAAATTGACCGCGTCATCATTGATACGGCGGGACGCCTGCACAATCAGGTCAACCTTGCCAATGAACTCAAAAAAATCGTACGTATTTGCGATAAAGCACTTCTCGGTGCCCCTCACCGCAAAATTTTGATTTTAGACGGTACGCAAGGTACGTCGGCAATTAACCAAGCCAAAGCCTTCCATGAAATGATCGGCATCGACGCAATCATTATCACGAAATTAGACGGTACCGCTAAAGGCGGATCGCTTTTCGGTATCGCTAAAGCGTTGGAACTTCCGATTCTCTACGTCGGCGTCGGAGAGGGGAAAGACGATTTAATTCCTTTTAATTCCGATGAATACGTCGATACGATTTTAGACGCTATTTTTACGCCCGACCATGGCTAAAAAACAAATTCTCTTCGAGTGCCAAGCCTGTGGGCATCAAAGTGCCAAATGGCTCGGAAAATGTCCCAATTGCGGTGCTTGGGACGAATTTATCGAACTTTCGCAAAAACAAATCGACGTTTTAAAAGAGACCGGATCAAAACCCGAGTCTTCACAAAGCCGAGCCGTTTCCATTACCGAAGTGACGTATGAGCAAATCGAGCGTTTCAGCTCAGGCGACAAAGAGCTCGATCTCGTGCTCGGCGGCGGCATCGTCGAAGGAAGTCTCACGCTGATTGGCGGTAGTCCCGGAGTCGGAAAATCGACCTTACTGCTTAAAATTGCGGGAAACTTGGCACGTGAAGGCAAAAAAGTGCTTTACGTCAGCGGCGAAGAGTCTTCAAGCCAAATTAAGCTACGGGCAAATCGCGTCGATAGCAACTACGAAGCACTTTATCTTCTTTCCGAGATCAAACTCGATACGATTTTTACGGAACTTGAAACACATTCGTATAAAATCTTGATTATCGACTCGATCCAAACCCTTTACAGCGAAAAAATTGCCTCCGCACCGGGGAGCGTTTCGCAAGTACGCGAAATTACGTTTGAACTGATGCGTTTTGGCAAAGAACGCAATATCGCGATTTTTATTATCGGGCATATTACCAAAGAAGGTGCCATTGCCGGTCCTAGAGTCTTAGAACATATGGTCGATACCGTTTTGTATTTCGAGGGTGATTCGTCTAGAGAGCTTCGTCTGTTAAGAGGCTTTAAAAATCGTTTCGGAGCAACCAGCGAAGTGGGTATTTTCGAGATGACGAAGGCGGGACTCGTCAGTGCTAAAGACGTCTCTAAAAAATTTTTCACGCGTGGCCGTGCACAAGCAGGCTCTGCCATTACCGTCTTAATGGAAGGATCGCGTCCGATCGTTTTGGAAGTTCAAGCTTTAGTGAGCGATAGCGGTTATCCCAATCCCAAACGGAGTGCCACGGGATACGAGATCAATCGTCTGACGATGCTTTTAGCCCTTTTAGAGCGAAAACTCGACCTTCCTTTTAACCAGTACGACGTTTTCGTCAATATTGCAGGAGGGATTAAGATCAGCGAAACTTCGGCAGATTTAGCGATTATCGCCGCTATTATCAGCTCGTATCGCAACCGTCCGATTAGTAAAGATACCGTTTTTATCGGCGAAGTCTCACTGATCGGGGACGTACGCGATATTTTCAACCTCGATTTACGCCTTAAAGAAGCAAAATCGCAACACTTCGAAAAAGCGATCGTTCCGTCATTACCGATTGAACCGATTGAAGGCGTTAAGTGTTATCCGATCGATGAAGTCTCAAAATTAATCGAATGGATGTAAAAAAAATTATCGTTTAGACGATATGTCTTATACGAAATTTATTTGGATGAAAAAGGAAGAAAATGGCGGGTAAAAAACCTGAAGACGGCGAAGCCGTCGTTGAGAAAAAAGCAAAAGGCAACACCGTTCTTATCGTGATTATCGCTTTATTGGTTCTTTTATTGGTCGGCGGCGGAGCAGCGGCATTTTTACTTTTAAGCGGCGGCCACGACGAAGCGAGTGCAGATGCGGGACATGCGACGGCACCGCAAGAATCCAAAGCGGCTCCTAAAAAAAGTAGCAGTAAAAAATCGACCGACCACTTAACCGTAGGACCGATGTATCCGATGACGCCTTTTGTCGTCAACTTACTCAGCGAGAGCGGCAATCGCTTTTTAAAAGTCTCGATCGATTTAGAACTTAGCGACGCTAAATTACAACCGGAAATGGATCATAAAAAATCTCTCATTCGCGATATTATTATCCGTACGTTTTCCTCTAAAACATTTGAGGAAGTCAGTACGCTCAAAGGCAAGGACAAGCTCAAAGAAGAGGTGTTGGATAAAATCAACGAAAATCTTTCCGACGGTCAAGTCAAAAATATCTATTTTACCGATTTCGTGGTTCAATGATCGGTATTGATCTCGTATCCATTGCACGCATTACGCATATGCGCGAACGCTTCGGTGATAAAGCGTTCGCAAAATTTTTATCCGAAGAAGAGTTGGCGTTGGTACACAACGATGCGACGGCGGCTGGATTTTATGCCGCTAAAGAGGCGATTTCAAAAGCTTTAGGTATCGGCATTTGTGAACAATGCGGATTTATGGATATTAAACTCCGCAAAGACGTTCGTAACGCACCTTCTTTTACGCTCTCTAAACACCTTGTCGAAGCTTACGAGATTTGCGATCTTTCGCTTTCTATTACGCATGAAAACGGCTTTGCGATTGCGGTAGCCGTCATTGAAGGAAAGAAGCATCAACGTCCGCTTTGGCATTAACCTCCGCCTACAAACTGTAAAAATTCGACTTTATCCTTTTCGTGAAGCTCGAAAGTCTCCCACTGCTCTTTTTTAATCACGTTCATATTAACCGCGGCCGCCATAACTTTCGTTTCAATACCCAAATCCATGATCAAGGCTTGAATGGTTGTCGCGTTCGTCTCTTGCGGAACTCCGTTAATGATTAAGTGCATTTCAATGCTCCTTTTCGAAAACATGCCATTTTAAAGCGTTCTCCCATAAATGCGGGATCGATCAGCGTTTTGATGCGATTTTTTTCTCTTTCATAAGCTTCTTCACTCGCATGTTCGGCAAAAAGTTCCAAAAGTTCGATCAATCCAAAATCGATCAATGCTTTCATTTGCGAACAAAACTCTTTGAGAGAAACACCGTTTTTTTCAAACGCTTTAAACAAATGGCTAAAACAAACGTCATACGTGAGATCCGCATCGGCGAAAAAGGTATCGAAAGTACGTGCTTCGCGTTGAGAGCCTTGAACGAGATCGCTTAATGCAAAGAAAGGATAAACATGATGCTTAGCGTAAACGCGAAGCGAAAAGTCTTCGCGAGCCTCTTTTTGACCGTAATCAAACGTTACAAACTCGAACCGATCGGCACTACGCGCCATCGAAGCAACGAACGTTTCGTAGGCTAAACACAATTCACCTTTCCGAACGCCGTACTCTTTGGCTTTGAGCAATGTCGATTCGTCCATCGGTTTGAACACCGCTTGATTCGCTTCGATATACAACATCTTATCGTCGTAAATCACTTCACACGCAAAGGCGTCGAAAATTTCGTTGGCAACGAAAAAAGCCTCTTCAACGCTTACTTCTTCGAGGGATTTGACATGCCTTAAAGTAAGGGCATCTCCAAAGGCTTCTTTGAAATAGGCTTTTTGCATACGTTCGTTCTGTTCAAAAGGCTCGACGATAACAAAGCAAAGCGTTTTCAACCATTCCGGTTTCAGCGTGTAGAGAAACTGAATCATATCGGCAAGGAGATACCCTTTATGCGCACCGATTTCAACGACATGACATGTAGGGCTTAAAAAACCGCTTTCAATCGTCGAAATCAGACGCTTGGCAATCGATCCGCCGAAAAACATACTCGTACTCGCGGCGGTGTAAAAATCGCCCTCTTTTCCGATGGTGCGTTTTTGCGTATAATAGCCCCGATCGCCGTAAAGCCATTCGTACATGTAAGCGCTAAATTTCAACGTTTATCCAAGTGCCTTACATGCACGCTCTAAGCGTTTAAAGCCTTCATTCATCTCCTCTTTGGAAATGGTTAGAGGCGGTAAGAATCGAAGCGTATTTTGTCCTGCTTTTAAAACCAAAACGCCTTCTTCAAAAGCTTTTTTAATCATACTCGCCAAAATATCGCCACTTTTGCATCGAAGTCCTCGCATGAGTCCTAGTCCTTCAACGCTTTCGAATAAACTCGGAAACGCTTGACATATCGCTTTTAATTTTGCATCGAAATAGATCAACGCCTCATCGAGCATACCGCTTTGTTTATACTCTTCCAAAATAGCTAAAGCTTCTAAACCCGCACGCGTCGAGAGAAAATTGCCTCCAAACGTACTGCCGTGATCCCCCGCTTCAAAGATGTCTTTGTGCTTCGTAATCACCGCTCCGATGGGAACGCCGCCTGCTAGACCTTTCGCAAGGGTAATAATATCCGGTTCGATTTCGTACAACGTCGTCGCCAAAAATTCGCCGCTTCGAAAGACGCCGCTTTGCACTTCGTCGATAATCAGCAAAATCTCTTTCGTTTTTAAAAATGCCGCGAGTGCTTGAATCTCCTCTTTCGGAAACGCTTTGACGCCGCCTTCGCCTTGTACGAGTTCCAACATGACAGCTACGGTTTCATCGTCGATACTGTTGTAAAGATCCGCAATCGCTTTGGTATAAGAAAAACCTTCAGGATACGGTGCAAAGGCTGTTTTATGAAAACTCTCTTGCCCCGTCGCTTTCACCGTCGTAATCGTACGACCGTGAAACGAATGCTCTAAAGTTAACACTTTATAGCGTTTATTGGCAAATCTTTTTTCGCCGTATTTACGGGCTAATTTAATGGCACCTTCGTTTGCCTCGGCCCCCGAGTTTCCAAAGAAAACCGCAACGTCAAATCCGGTAAGTTCATGAATTTTTTGAGCCAATTTTGCCTGAGGTTCTATCATGTAGAGGTTTGAAGTATGAATCAAATGACGCGCTTGGTCACTAATCGCATCGGCGAGCCTTTGATTGCCGTGCCCTACGCTGACGACGCCGATACCGCTCGTGAAGTCGATATAATCCCTTCCCTTGTCGTCAAACAGCGTTGCGTTGATGCCGTGTTTAAAATTGACATAGTTTCTTGCATAAGTATGCAACACGTACGTTTTGTCCATGGTTTCAAAATCCATTGGCTACTCCTCTAAAAAAATGCAATTATAGCAAATGCCTACCCAATTTTGGGCAAATTCCATTTTTTATAATAGGCAAGCAACCGAAGCGAAACCCCGAAGATAAAAACGACCATAAAGGCAACGTATCCTTGAATGCCTAAAGCGTCAAACGTAAATAAAATCGCACCGACGAGCAAAGAGACCGTACCGTAAAATTCGCTGGTGAGTAAAAAAGGCACGCGATTGAGTAAAATATCGCGAAGAACGCCACCGCCTACGGCCGTAATGAGTGCCATTAATACGACCCCGAAAAAATTGAAGTCCGCTTGTAAGCCGATGAGTGCGCCTGAAATAGAAAAAGAAACCAGTCCCAAAGTATCGCTGATAATAAAATAAAACGTCTTCTCGATTTCGTCTTTTTGATGCAACCGAAGCACAATACTCAGAACAATCACGCCGATAACTAACAACGACGGGAGAAGATGCGTAAACGTATAGGGAGTTCTTTCGACGATCGTATCGCGTACGATCCCGCCGCCTAAAGCCGTTAAAAAAGAGGCGATAAAAATACCCAAGAGATCCAAACGCTCCTTGACCGCCACGTAAAAACCGCTAAGGGCAAAAGCTACGGTTCCGATAATCTCAGCGACTTCCAACTCAACCATGCGTTCCCTTTAACGTCTCCAAATACCGCTCCAAAATGACTTTTGCCGCAATAGAATCGATGCGTCCGTCACGTTTTTGACGCATGACGCCTTGCATCATCTCTTTGGCTTCAGAACTAGAGCCGTATTCGTCTTGATAAACGACTTCGCCGTTAAAATGCAATAGCCCGACGAAGTGTTCGATGCGTCGTTTCATCTCCGCTTCGCTACTGCCGCCTTTGGGTAATCCTACAATCAAAAGGTCGATATTCCACGTCGTTAAAAACGTATCTACTTCGCGTGCGGCTTGATCGCGATTTTTTCGCAAAATCGCTTCTTGAGGCATGACGAGAGACTCGCCTAAACACAATGCCGTACCGATTCGTTTTAAACCGATATCGATCGCCGCTATTTTTTTCATTTTAGACTTCTCATCGGCAACGCAAATACTCCAAACGCGTTTCGTCCCATAACGCTTTGGCGTTGTAGTTAGGAACCAATCCGTTAGGCGATTTTTGCGACAAAGGGTTCTTGGCCGCCTCGATCATATAGTGCGGCATATAATTGGGCTTTCCGAGCGATTCTAAAAAGCGACATGTAGAGGCTAAATGATCCAGTTTGTCACGTAAAACGCTCGCAAACCGATCACGCTTTTTGGCGTCAAGCGGACTAAAATAGGTCACTTTCAAGGTATCTAAAACGCTACGTGCCGATTTATCGGCAACGCGTAAACTATCAAAATACCCGTACGCCGTTGCCGTTAAGTACAAATCCGCCGCTTGGTCGTATTTTTCCTCTTGAATACAATAGGCACTGGAGGCAAATAAAAGATCCGCAGAGAGTTTATTAACGATTTCGACACGTTCTAAACATCGGTTCGACCAAGACTCCGACGCGTGTTCTTCCTCGAAAGGATTGCTTGCGGACCAAAGCACTAAGGGAACTAAAAACGTTAAAACAATGCCTTTCATCGGAGCCCTTTTCTTCACTACGTTAATCTTGCCAAGCTTTACAGACATCGACCCAACCGCAAGAGCGTGCATACGTTTGCAACGAAGGAATGTCTAAGGCAAGTGCACTATTAGCACTTCCGGCGGCAGGATACACCGTATCGAAACGTTGCAACGAAACGTCCAAAAAGACGCGTACGTTTTCCTGAATACCGAAAGGACAAACGCCTCCGATTGCATGTCCGATCAAAGGTTCGACCTCTTCGGCTTTGAGCATTTTTGCTTTGATCGCGAAACGTTCTTTAAACTTTTGATTGTCGACTTTTGCGTCTCCTGCGGTAACGATCAACAATGCACCGCCTTGTTCGTCGTAAAATGAAAGCGTTTTAGCAATCTGTTTCGGCTCACATCCCAAGGCACGTGCCGCCAACTCGACGGTTGCGCTCGAAACGTCAAATTCGATAATCTTATTTTCCAAACCGTACGTTCGAAAATAAGCCCTTACTTGCTCTATCGCCATGATTGCGCCTTTATAAAACCGAACTCAACATTTTGATACTCAACGCCATTAAAAGAAGCGCAAAAATCTTTTTCAACTTTGAAACCGGAAGATTATGCGCCATTTTAGCACCCCACGGAGCCGTAAAAAAACTTACAAGCGAAATTAAAACTACGGCAGGCAAGTAAACGTAACCCAATTGTAAACCGGCACTGCCTTCGTGAAGCATTCCGTTGAACATGTAACCGATCGTACCCGCGATAGAAAGCGGAAAACCGATTGCCGCCGAAGTCGCAATCGCCTTTTTAAGATCGACGTTTTGCCACACCAAAAACGGTACCGTTAAAGAACCGCCGCCGATGGAAACGAGCGCAGAGACGATACCGATAAATAAACCGCCGCCGAAGAGCCCTTTGGTTCCGACGATTTGTTGTGAAGGTTTCGGCTTTTTATCCACCGCCATTTGAATCGAAACGTATGCCATAAAAACCGCGAAAAAGATTGCAAGTTGTGCCGATTTCATAGATGCTGCTAAAAACGTTGCACCAAACGTACCGATAACGACTCCGGGGGCCATCACTTTAACGATGCTCCATTGAACCGCACCCCTTTTGTGATGCGCACGCATACTGGCAAACGACGTCATCACGATAGATGCCATCGATGTTCCTAACGCCATATGAACGACTTGCTCAACCGCAACGCCTTGTGCCAAAAAAATCGTCGTTAACGCCGGAACCATAATACCTCCGCCGCCGATACCCAATAATCCCGCCATAAAGCCGACGACGGCTCCCAAAATTAAAAAAGCGATAATCCACTCAAAACCCATCGTTGCATCCTTTAAATACGAATAATACGTCCGTTTTCAACTTTGATTTTGCCTAAACACTCATACTCAAAAATCAGATCGGCAAATTTTTCAACCGCTTCGTGATACAACGGTTGCGTTTCGCAATACGCTAAAAAAGAATCTTTACATGTAAACGTCGTAAAACCTAATTTTTCGACGAATGCGTCGATATCTAAAATCGGTGTCGCCAATCCTTGGCGCAATAAATCATTCGTCGCTTCGCTCTCGCCTAAGCGATGCGGAAGAACAAAAATCGGCTTTTTCATTTTAAGCGCATACTGAATGCTGTGCATCGTTCCGCTTTTACGATCGGCTTGCGTCACGATCAATGCTTCGCCTAATGCGACGATCAATTCGTTGCGTTGCGGAAAAGCCCATTTCAAAGAAGGTGCGCCCGCTTCAAATTGGCTCAAAACTAAGCCTTGCGATTCCATCGATTCGATCATCTTGCGATTGAGGGAAGGATAGCGAATATCCAACCCCGTTCCGGCAACCATAATCGTCTTATCCAAACCGGCACCCGAATGGGCAGTCGCATCGACGCCTTGCGCCCCTCCGCTGACGATGCACGCACCCGCGTTCGCAAGTTTTGATGCTAGCATATGCGTCATCGTTTTGGTGTACGCAAACGGATGCCTCGTTCCGACGATCGAAATTTTTCGTTTTTGCAACAATTCGGTCCGTCCGAGGTAAAAAAGAGTCTCGGGATAGACTTTCATCGCGTCGCATTCCGTGATATGAAAGTCTATCGTTTGAATCATCACAAATCTTTAAGATAGACCAAATCCAAACCTTCTAAAAGATCGCTCGAATCTTTAAGAACCTCTAACGTACTTTTATGCGGATGTCCGATCGCAATGGCGTATCCGTTTCGTTTCGCTTTCGTAACGGCTTCTTTGAGTTGCGTTCGAATAGCGTTTTTATCCAAATTGTTGTCTAAGAAGACGTCTCTGGAGTAACAAAACATATCGTATTTTTTGCATACCGCACCGACTTTTGAATTGCCGATCGTTCGACTATCGACAAAGAGCAAATCGTGCGCTTTCATCACTTTAATCAAGCGATCCATTGCATTGTAATCGGCGGTATAGGTTCCGCCCGTATGGTTATTATAATATTTGATATGCGGAAACCACGCTTTAATACGGCTAATACGTTTCTCGATCACGTCGCTCGAATCGAGCGTCGTTAAGGTTTCCGGTTCCGGAGACGAATAATTTTTCGACTCCATCGGAAGGTGAATCATTGCAAATTCAAACTCGTACGAGAGCCGTACGGTTTCAGGGTGTCCTTTTGTCGGAGGGAAAAAAGAAGGCGTCACTTTATACGGAATCTCTTTAATGAGACGTGTTTGCCACGGGAAAGAGACGTCGTCGATAATAATCGCTAAACGCGGCGTCGTTCCGGCAGGATACGTTTTGCGCATCACTTCGGAGTGTTTCGTCGTTTTAGCCGCTTTAACGTTTTGCTCGTAATCTTGTGCTTCGGACAGCATCGGAGCTTTAATCTCTTCTTCTTTATGCAAAGGCATCGTCGTATTATTGTGCTCACTTGCCTCTACGGAAGTATTTTGCTCCATTTTCTGTTCCGGGAGCGGCGGAAGCTCTTCGGCTCGACTCACGTTCAATTCACCGGTAGAAGAAGTCGGCGGCGTAGCCAAAGACGCTAAACGCATTTTTTCATCATCTAACATCTGTTTCATTTTGCGCATTAACTCTTCGTTAGAAGTACTGTTTTGCTGTTGCACCGTTTGATAATGCGCGTACGAAGTCGTCATATAGACGTAAACTCCGAAAGAGAGGATCATGACGGTCATGACCAACATTACTATCAGACTGTATCGTTTCAATGCACGCGAACGAACTTCTTTAGGCGAAGAGGCAACGTTATTGGAACTCTTTTCTTTATTTTTTTTTACCATCACTGCTTACACACTACTTTCCAAGAATAACTTCGACCTCTAATAACTCAAGATTTTGATTCGTTTGTGAGGTGATTTTCACGTCTTCAACTTTGGTATATTTACGAATAACCGCAATCAAATCATTGCGTAAATCGTCCATATAGGGAAGTTTGCAGCTTGCTCGTTCATGGGCAAGCATAATCTTCAAACGGTTTTTGGCGACATCGGCACTGTTTTTGTTACGACCGAAAAAACTATCCAAGAAACTCATTTAAAGATTCCTTTCAATGTTGCGAGAATTCCTTTCTTTGCACGAATGTCCAAAAATTCCACTTCTTCGCCCAAAATACGACGGGCTATGTTGCGATAGGCTTCGGCAGAGAGGGATTTGTCTTTATTGACGATGGGTGAACCCGTGTTGGTAGAGGTGATAATATCTTCATCGTCCGGAACGATACCGATCAAAGGGAGTGCCAAAATACTTAAAACATCATCGACGCTGAGCATATTTCCGGCATCGACCATCTCAGGCTTAATACGGTTGATGATGATATGTTTTTCGACCTCTTGCCCATTCGTCGCTTTTTCGCTTTTCGCATCGATAATACCGATAACTCTATCGGCATCGCGAACGGAACTCACGTCCGGAGTCGAAACGATTAACGCGCGATCGGCTAAAAAGATCGAATGCTCAAAACCGCTTTCGATACCTGCGGGCGAATCAATCATCACGATATCAAAGCTCTCTTTGAGATTCTCGATCAACGCTTTGACTTTATCTTTATTTAAAATATCTTTATCTTTGGTTTGGCTTGCGGGTAAGAAATAAAGCGTTTTCGATTTTTTATCGTTGATCAACGCTTGCGCAAGGTTGCATCGCCCTTCCATAACATCAACGACGTCATAAACGATGCGATTTTCAAGTCCCAAAATCATATCCAAATTTCGCAGACCGATATCAAAGTCGATGGCAACCACTTTTTTGCCTAAATTTGCAAGTCCGACGGCAAGATTAGCGGTGGTGGTGGATTTCCCCACCCCGCCTTTACCCGACGTTACGGTAATAACGATACCCATGTAACCTCTTTGATACGATTTAGTTTTTGTCTTTGTTGATAATTTTTTTAGACGTAATCCAAGGCATCATCGCTCTGAGTTTTTCGCCTGTTTGATTGAGTAAGCTTCGTTCCGTTTTAGCACGTTCTGCGTTCATACGCGTATAACCTGCTTTGCGTTCCAAAATAAAGTCTTTGGCAAAACGTCCGTCTTGGATTTCCGCCAAAATCTCTTTCATCGCCGCTTTTGATTCGGCATTGATAACGCGTTTACCGCTCACGTAATCGCCGTACTCCGCCGTATTGGAGATGGAGTAACGCATATCGGCAATACCGCCTTGATACATCAAATCAACGATCAATTTAAGCTCGTGTAAGCACTCGAAATACGCCATTTCAGGCTCATATCCCGCTTCAACGAGCGTATTAAATCCTGCTTCGACCAAAGACGTTACGCCGCCGCAAAGAACCGCTTGCTCGCCGAAAAGATCGGTTTCGGTTTCGTCTTTAAACGTCGTTTCGATGATACCCGTTCGACCGCCGCCGATAGCCGATGCATAACTGAGTGCCAATGCTTTCGCTTTACCCGTTGCGTCTTGATCGACAGCAATAAGATCGGGGATACCGCCGCCGTTGACAAATTCGCTTCGGACCGTATGTCCGGGAGCTTTAGGGGCGATCATGATACAATCGACGCCTTTAGGAGTGATAATCTGACCGTAATGGATGTTAAAACCGTGTCCGAACGCAATCGCTTTACCGGCACTTAAGTTGGGTTTGATTTCCGCCGCAAAAACATCGCTTTGCATTTCGTCGGGTAATAAGATCATAATTACGTCGGCGTATTTTGTCGCTTCTGCAACACTCATGACGTTAAACCCTTTTGCTTCCGCTTTCGCCCATGAACTGCCTTCTTTACGAAGACCGACGACGACTTCTACGCCGCTATCGCGAAGATTTTCCGCATGTGCATGTCCTTGAGAACCAAAACCGATCATCGCTACTTTTTTTGAGCGAATAATGCTTAAATCACAATCTTTGTCATAGTAGACGGTAATTGCCATAACAGATCCTTGTCGTATAAATTTCACGCATTTTACAGAAGAGTTACTTAAAAACTTTACAACGCCATCTAAAAGGAAACTATAAAGCAAGACGAGATAAAATGTGACTTATAACATTCTTTATGCAGGATCGGTCATGGACGAAAATATTTTAAAAAAAATCAAAGCTTTACCGCCGCTTGACGATACCGTGTTAAAAATCCAACGCATTTGCGTCGATAAGAACAGTTCCCTTTCCGATTTGGTACAAGTCGTCGAAAGCGATCCGATGTTAACCGCTAACATTCTCAAATCGTCCAATTCGCCGCTGTACGGTTTTAGCCGAGAAATTAAGAATATCGCTCACGCCGTATCTTTGTTCGGCATGGCAACGGTACGGGGTTTTGCGCTTTCAAGTGCTATTAAACAAAATATTAAAATCAATTTAGAGCCCTACAACATCAATAACAATATCTTCCTTGATATTAGCACTTTACAAAGTATGTTTATGTTTAAGTGGTACTCTAAAGTCGATAAATCCCTCCTCGACATTCTTCAACCCGCATCATTTATGATGGAAGTCGGGAAGATTATTATTGCGCATGAACTTATCGAGCGCCGCAAAGATCAGGCTTTTCAGGAAGATCTTTTAAAAGTGACCTCGCTCGATGCACTTGATGCCTTGGAAAAAGAGTACGTCGGATTTTCCAACGAAGAGATTACCGCTAAGATTTTTGAACAATGGAACTTGGAAAGCGAACTTGTGGAAGCGATTCAATATTCACGCACGCCCGACAAAGCACCCGAACATATCAAGGTTTGCGCACGCGCTTTACATGTCGTACAAACCGCCGTTAATATTTTCGCCCAACTGAGCGATGCTTCTATTCAAAATGCCTTAGTGCTTTTAGACGAATATCGTCTTCAAAAAGAGCCGTTTTTAGAAACGTACGAGCAATTTATACAGTGAGAGATTTTCTTTTAAGTTTGAGTCGCGGAGTGGCACGACACGATGTGCCTTCCGCCTTTTTACCCCATTTTCAAGCCCTGCTTCAACTACGCGCCTTGGTTCAAAAAAACGATCTTTACATGTTAGAGTCCTCATACCAAGTCGGCAAACTCGACGTTGCATTCAACGGAACCGGTTTTTTAGGCTCGCTAGAGCCGACGAGTGCTAAAGATATTCTTATCGAAGCTTCAGGCTTGCACGGTGCTATGAGAGGTGATCTGGTCGTCGTTAAACGCGTCGCCAATAAACGAAGCTCACGTCCTAAAGCCGTGGTCGTTTACATCGCCCAACGTGCCTTTAGCAAAAGCATCGTCTATACCAAGATGAGCAAGGGCAAAGTCGTTGGTGCTAACGTAAAAAACGAATCGCTTTTTGAGATAACCGCTAGCCAAAAATCGCTGAAACAGTTACCTTTGGGAACCGTCCTCAAAATCGACAATACTTCCAACACGATCGAAGAAGTGTTAGGCGTTTTAGACGATCCGAGCGTCGATGAGAAGATTTCGTTAGCCCTTTTCGATAAAAAAGAGTTCTTCAGCCAAGAAGCGGAAGACGAAGCTAAAAGCCACGGCGATTTCGTGGACAAAAGCTACTATTCGCATCGTGTCGATTTAACACATCTGCCCTTTTGTACGATCGATCCCGTAGATGCCAAAGATTTCGACGACGCTATCTATTTTGACGTGCAAAACCATATTTTATACGTCGCTATCGCCGATGTGAGCGAATACGTGCATGCCATGGGATATATCGATAAAGAGGCTCTCGTACGCGGATTTTCGATCTATTTTCCGCACAAAGCGATTCCGATGTTACCGCGTGCGTTAAGCGAAAATATCTGTTCGCTCAAACCAAACGTCGATCGACTCGCCTATACGTTTAAAATCACGCTAGACCCGTCTACATGTGAGCCGATAAACGAAGAGCTATTTGAAAGCGTCATCCATTCGCAAAAACGTTATACCTACGAAACGGTCGATCTTTTTTTAAAAGGCGATCTAAGCGATGCCGACGCAACCGATCAGCCTGTCTTGAACTATCTTTTAGAACTGAACGCTCTGACGCAAAAACTACGCACCATACGCTTGGAAAAATCGTTTTCGTTTCGTGCTTCGGAAATTCGTATGAAAGTCGACGAACATCAAAACTTGATTGCGACAAGCATCGAAGAAGAGACGCCCTCACACGGGCTAATCGAAGATTGTATGCTTCTTGCCAACAAAGCCGCCGCTAAAAAACTGGGATTCGGTATCTTCAGAACGCACGAAAGTCCCTCTTTTGAGCGTATGGAAGCCCTTTTAAACGACTTGGCATTGATCGGAATTAACGTGAAGCTCCGCTCGGATCTGCCGCAAATGATTCGAGAAATTCAACAAAAGGCCGACGCACTCAACCTTCGCGACGAAGTCGATAAGCTAATCATCAAAAGTCAGAAAAAAGCCCTTTATGAGCCGGAAAACAAAGGACATTTCGGACTTGGGTTTGACATGTACACCCATTTCACGTCACCGATTCGCCGCTATAGCGACTTAACATTGCATCGACTCTTAAAAGCCAAAACGGCAAACGACGATAAAAAGCTGGCGTTTCTCTTAAAAGACATCTCCCCTTTATGCGAACAAATCAGCCTTCTTGAACGTGAAAGCGATAAAGTCGCTTGGGATTATATGGACCGTAAATTTGCACGCTATATGGCTTTACATGTCGGCGACACTTTTAAAGCGATCGTCGTTGAAACCGAACAAAATGCCATTGCGAAGTTAGACGATACGATCAAAGGTGCTCGTATCTTTTTATTGGACGAAGAAGTACGTCTTTTGCAACGCATCGAAATTAAAATTGTCGAAAGCAACATCGCTACGGCGCGAATTTATGCACGCGTAACGAGGAGTTTTGATGTATAAAAGAGAGTTTGAAAATCTTTTAAAAACAAAAAAGATTCCCAAAGCAACGCTTTTTTACGGAGCGTGCGCTTACCAGAATAATCTTTTAACCCGTTCCCTGTTGGAACTTATGAATGCGGCTAGTGAAGAAAAACTAACGATGTATTACGACGAATACCATTTCGGTTCGGCAAAAAATTTTCTCTCCCAAGCCTCGCTTTTCGGCGATCGCAATATTTTAATCCTCAAAACCGATAAACCGCTTCCCGCCAAAGAGCTTTCGGTGTTAGTAGAACTGTGTACGAAAAACGATTCTAGCTATTTTATTTACCAATATTTCGGCGAAGATAAAAAAGCAACCCCGATGACCAAAGTTTTCGATAAATTTTTCGTTCGTCTTTTCAAAGCCGACTATAACGAAGCCGTATCGCTTTTGGCACAACATGCAAACGCTATCGGGCTAACGATCGATCGTTACGCTTTGGGAGAATTGTACGTTTTGCATGCGGAAGATTTAGCGTTGTGCGTTAACGAATGCGAAAAACTTCTTGTTTTAGGAAAAGAGATTCAAACCGGCGACATTCATACCCATGTGTACGGTCTCGGCGCCGTTTCTATGGATCGTTTTATGAGTAAATTACTTGACAAAAAAGATATTAAAGAAGAGTTTTTACGCCTTGTCGAAGGAGACGGCATTGAAGAAATTCGTATCGTCAATGCCCTTCAGACACATCTTTCGCAACTCTTTTTATTTCATGCCTATATCAAACTTCACGGTACGTTTGATGCCAAAGCAATTTTAGGGTACCCGCTTCCGCCGCAACTCGCCGCAGAACGCTCTAAACTTTCCATTAAAATCGACTTGGCAACGTACCAACGACTTTTAACACTTTTAACCGACGCCGAATACCGGCTGAAAAAAGCCGGAAATATTGAAAAAAACAGTTACCTCCTTTCAATCTTAATAAAATTTCAAAGTTTTTTATAGTATAATCCGCGTCTATTCTAAAAATCCTTACTCAAATAGATATTATTTGGGTGAAATCCATAAGGAGACATTATGCGACATTACGAGTTGCTTGTCGTAGTTAAACCTACGCTCACCGTAGAAGAACTACAAGCAAAACTAGGCTTTCTAAAAGAAATTTTAGAAAAAAACGGCGCGGTTATCGCTGCCACACTTGATATGGGTACCCGCAAACTTGCGTATCAAATCGATAAATTTGAGCGCGGTACATACGTTGTATTCTACTTTACTGCCCCAACGGCTGCGATTGCAGAAGTTGAAAGACTTATCCGTATTACGGAAGAGTTTATCCGCTTTATGACCGTAAAATTTGAAAATCAAAAAGAACTTCGTTTCTGGAACAAACAAGTGGAAAAAATCACGAAAAAAAGTGATGCTCCTGCTGTTGTAGAGACAAAAGAGATTGTAGAAGATACTGTTACGACTGAAGCTTAAATAAGGAGCCACGATGTTCAATAGAGTGATTATGCTTGGTAATCTCACGCGCGATTGCGAACTTCGCTACCTGCCAAACGGGGGTGCCGTATGCACAACGGGACTTGCGACTAACCGTCGCTTCAAAAAACAAGACGGTAGCCAAGGTGAAGAGGTTTGCTTTATCGATATCACTTTCTTTGGACGCACGGCGGAAATCGCCAACCAGTACTTAAGCCGCGGCAAAAAAGTATTGGTGGAAGGTCGTTTGAAACTCGATCAGTGGACGGATCAACAAGGCGTTAAACGCTCGAAACACTCCATCACGGTTGAAACGCTTCAAATGATTGATTCTCGCGGACAAAATGAAAGCGATATGGGCGGAAGTTACGGTGATCCGACAAACGGTGCTATGCCAAACGTCGGTTATACGCCCAACCAAAAACCGACCGGCGCACCAAGACAATCAGCTCCCGAAATGAGTGGTCATGATATTCCGAGCATCGATATTAACGATGACGAAATACCGTTTTAGTAAATAAAGAAGGATAAAAAATGGCAGAGAAAAGAAAATTTGCACGCAAATACTGCAAATATTGTGAAGCAAAAATAGAATACGTTGATTATAAAGATGCAAAAATTTTGAGACACTCACTTTCCGAGAGATACAAAATTATGCCTCGTCGTTTGACAGGTAACTGCAAACGTCACCAAGAAATGGTTGAACTTGCGATCAAACGTGCTCGTGCAACGGCGGTTATCCCGTACATCATCGACACGAAAAAAGTCGTTGCCGTACCTTTTGAACAACTCCAACAATAGAACTTACATGTAAGGTTTGGAATAACGCTTCCAAACCTTACGTTTGACCTCATTTTACGAGCGCGTACTCCAACACTTCTTCAATCTTACTGACCGGAATAATCGTCATTTTCTCTTTTACTTCGTCCGGAATTTCCTCAAGGTCTTTTTCGTAGTTTTTCTTCGGTATCAGTGCCGTTTTGATTTTCGCTTTATACGCCGCTATCAACTTCTCTTTAAGCCCGCCGATCGGCAACACTTTGCCGCTGAGGGTAATCTCACCGGTCATTGCAACGTCGCTTTTGACTTTTTTATCGCAGAGAATAGACGCAATCGCCGTTGCCATCGTGATACCCGCACTCGGGCCGTCTTTGGGCGTTGCACCCTCAGGTACGTGAATATGCAAATCGTAACGTCGGTATACGTCGCTGGGTTCGACTTGTTTGCTACTCTCTTCTTTTTCCAAGCCCGTCGTCGGTATGATAGAAAGAGGCACGCTGATTTTGCCGTTGTCGATCAAAACTTTCACGACGCTCAACGCGATTTTTGCCGATTCTTTCATCACGTCACCCAGCGAACCCGTAATTTGTATGCCGCCTTTGCCTTGAATGCGAATCGCTTCGACTTTCAAGACATCGCCTCCGACACTCGTCCATGCAAGTCCGTTAACAATGCCGACGCTGTTTTCTTTATCGACTTCATCGATCTCGAAAACCGTTTTGGGCAGATATTCTTTAAGGTTACTATTGGTAATACTGACTTTTTCTAATTTCGGATCCATTAAAAGATGTTTGGCAACTTTACGTAAAATATCCGCGATACGACGACGCAAATTACGTACGCCCGATTCTCTCGTATAATTAGAGATGATCAGTTGTAACGTTGCTTTTGAAATCGTCACTTCATTATTTTTGAGTCCGTGTTTTTTCAACTCCTGAGGAATTAAGTATTTTTTAGCGATTTCGTATTTTTCCTGCGGCGTATAGGAATTGACAAAGATAAATTCCATACGATCGCGAAGCGGTGCGGGAATAGAACCTACTTCATTCGCCGTTGCAATAAAAATGACTTTGCTCAAATCGATATTGAAATTGAGGTAATAATCTCTAAATTTATTGTTTTGTTCGGGGTCTAGCACTTCCAAAAGCACCGCCGTCGGATCGCCCCTGTAACTACGTGCGACTTTATCGATTTCGTCTAAAACGACGACGGGATTCATCTCTTCTGCTTCAATGATCCCCTGAACGATGCGTCCGGGCATCGCACCGATATACGTACGTCTGTGCCCTCGAAGTTCGTTGACGTCTTCCAAACCGCCCAAGGCGATACGAACGAGTTTACGTTTGAGGGCTTTAGCGATCGAATTGGCTAACGAGGTTTTACCTACGCCCGGAGGGCCCGCAAAACATAAAATCGCACCGTTTGCCGACTTGTCCGCAATACCGCGTTTGGCTAAGAGTTCACGCACGGCAAAAAACTCTTCGATACGCTCTTTGGGTTTTTCAAGCGAATAATGGTCTTTATCCAGTTGCGCTTTAACCTCAAGCACGTCAAGGCTTTTTTTTGCCGTTTTACCGAAAGGTATCTCGATGACCCAATCTAAATAACTCTGAATTAAATTTGCGTCTGCGGAATCCGGATGCATTCGAGAAAGTTTATCGATCTGTTTTTTAATCTCTTTATACGCGTCTTCTTCCATGTACTCTTTTTTTGCTTCGAGTTTTTTACGGTATTCTTCGATCTCTTCTTCACGCTGATTGTCCGTGCCCAACTCTTTTTGGATCTGTTTGAGCTGTTCCTTGAGAAAATACTCTTTATTGACCTTCTCGATTTGCGAATGGACCTTGGTTTTGATCTCTTTTTTTAAACGGCTTGCCTCGATCTCTTCGATCACGTAATCAATAATCTGCAAAAGTCTCATTTCATCATCGGCTTCGACAAAAAGTTTATAGGCTTGCTCTTTTTTAAGCTTCATCGTACTTGCGATCAAATCGATAATACGATTGACGTCGCTGTTTTCTTCGACGGTTTTGAGCAAATCCGGAGGAAATTGACCGCTCAATGAGGAGAGTTGCGTAATTTTTTCGCGTAAAACCGATAATGCCGCTTCAACTTTCATCGCTTCGGATCGGTGTGTGTGAATCAGATCGATCGTTGCACGAAGCGGTGTCGTGCCTAATTCTTTTAAGATTTTGCCTTTTTGCATACCCTGAAATAAAATTTTGACGCGACCGTCGGGCAATTCGACTTTTCGCATGATAGAACCTATGACGCCCGCAGGATAGATAGCATTAAAGTCTCGACCTTGCTCCTGTCCGACTTTAGCCGTACAGACCATCACTAAAGAGTTGTGTTCCAACGCTTCGTTCGCGGCTCGTATATTCTCTTCGTCGGATAAAAAGAGCGGTGAGATCATAAAAGGGTATAAAAATAAATTATCCTCGACAACAATCGGGATATCCGCAGGAAAAGCGGTGTAATCGGTGATTTTCATTGTTTATCACTCCGTGTCAATTTAATTTGTCGTTATAGTATTTTACAAAGTAGCACATAAAAGCAAAGCTTTTATGTGCCGATTAGATTATAAGGTAAAGAAGTAAATAAAAAGTCTATTTTTCAAACCATGAACGATACCAAGGCATATTCGGTTCGATCATTTGTGCTTTTCCCAAAGAAGAGTTATTGATCTTATCTTCGTAGATTTTTGCTGCATCGGGTTTATCGACGCGTGTATAAAGGTCTTTAATATTTTCATTTAAAAAATATTCACCTAATTCTAAACGTACTAAAATAGTTTCAGCTAAAGGACGAAACTTAGAATTGGGGTATTTTGAAAGAAACTCTTTTGTTTGCGCAATCGTATCCATCAGAAGTTGTTGATTGCGATTGGGATTCGGGAACGATTCGTAGTTGGCTTTAATCTTCATAAAACGGACGTGATCGGCATTTTCACGGCTACCGTAGCGTTTCAAATACTCGTCAAGGTAAAAGTTTGCCAAAACGTATTCTTCGTCTTGCATGTGAGCGTTAGCAAGCATCATCATCGCTTCGGGTAAAAGCGGCGATTCGATATGTTCACTCGCTAAGGACGTATAAAATCCGTCGGCTTTTTCAAGATCTTGTGCTTTGATCTCTTTGGCAATTTGTTCATACCAATACGTTGCGGGCATGTTAAAAACTTCCTTATCCTTAGAAGCACATCCGCTGATAAAAGCGACTAACGACGCGGCGACAAGCATATTTGCTATCTTCATTCATTCTATCCTTTTCGTTACAGTAAAAATCTTATTGTACCCGTTTTTTTGTTATCTTACTATATAACGGATTAATTTTCTTTTTTCGAAAAAAAGGAGAGCCATTTAACCAACAAAATGCTACAATAAAACAAAATAATTATTTTTTAAAAGGAATGGTATGGTTTTTAGTCTTAAAATGCCTCTTTTAGGGTTTGAATCGATTCAAGAAGCGGAACTTGAAAAAATCGACGAATTTTTCGTTAAATTTATTTCCAAGTCCGATACGACGACCTTTACGTTAATTAACCCTTTTATGCTTCGACCTTACGAATTTGAAATTCCCGAATACTTTAGAGCACTCCTCGATATTAACGAAAAATCAAACATTCTTATTCTCAACATTATGATTATTGCCACGCCTATTGAAGCCTCAACGATCAATTTTTTAGCACCGTTGGTTTTTAACGTCGACAACGGAGCCATGGCACAAGTCGTTTTAGACGCTAACAAATATCCTGAATTTGGCTTGATGGAAGGAATCGCTCGGTATTTGAATAAAGAGAAGTCTGAGTAAATTACGTATGCCTATTTAGTCTTACATGTAAAGTCATTTTAGAGGTAAAGATTATGAAAAAAAGTTGTTTTATTGTATTTGTTTTTTTAATGACTCTTTTTAGTAATTTTACGTGGGCAGCTTGCAGTGGAACAGCAAAAGGAGTATGGGACGCTAGTACCGTAGGGACTTATAACAATAGCAATGATAACTTTTCTGCTGATTATTACACTATTACTCTTTCTCAAGCTGATACAATAAACTTAAAAATCGATAATACAAGTAGCAATGGGTGGTTTGATTGGACAAATCGAACATTAACGGTAAACTTATATCCAAATAATGCGTGCTCGTCATCTGCTATATGGAGTAGCACCATTACAAAAGGATCTTCTGATTCAACCAGTTTAAATCTTCCAGCGGGAACATATACCTTGCAATTAAAACGTAGTACGACCAATACTACAGGATACAGCTTCAATGCTACCCGTGGAGTCAACTTTTCCGGAGATAACTATAAAGATTTTTCGATTTTATACACTGAAAATTTACGCGGGGATATTCGCCAGATTGGCAATACAATATTAGGAAGAAGTTCTCAAGGTAAAACAATATGTCCGGGGGATACAACAAATAATGCAGATAGTGATTTAATAACCCGTTATTGGGATATCGATGGAGATAGTTCTACGTTTAACTCTTCTTCAAGTGAGCTCCAAATTCCAACAGGGGCGACAATCAAAAAGGCTTATTTGTACTGGCAAGGACGAGCAACCGCAAGCAATTCCATCAATGCCGCACAAATTAAACTCAAAGCTCCCGGAAAAAGTTACGTCACCCTAAGGGCACCATCTGTCAATATGCATTGGGATGGAAGCCATGGAAGTTATTTTCCTTATCAAGGTTCCGTTGAAATTACAAACTATATGAATGGTTCGGGTACTTATACTGTTGGAGACCTTACAACATATGCAGGGGAATACATAGATGGTCTAGGTGCTTATGGAGCTTGGAGTATTGTCGTTGTTTACGCTAAAGATGATGAAACTCTACGTAATATTACAATCTATGACGGTTATAAAACGATTGCCACCAAGAACTCACAAGATTTTACGCTTTCTGGATTTTTAACGCCATCAAAAGGGACCGTGAACTCTAAATTTCTTATTTTTACAGGTGAAGGCGACGTTGATTTAAAAGGTGATTATGTCACCATGAACGGTACAAGGCTGACACGATTTAATGATAAGAGCACCAATACAAGCAATTATAATACGTTTAATGCAAGTATCACAAAAGACGATGCCTATGTAACAACAAGACAACCTTCTTGCCAAAATAACCTTGGTATCGATATTCATACATACGATGTAGGAACCACCGGATTAAATATTATTAAAAACAATAATACAACTGCCGCCTTAACCATAGGAACCAACAGTGATGTTTACTATCTCTCCGTATTTGCATTTGCAACGCAACTCTATGAACCTCGCGTATGTTATTATATCGAACGTATCAGTGATGATAATAACAAAACAGTTTTTGAAAATAAAAAATTTATAGATTCGATTGAGGCAAATAAAAATTATACCTTTGACATGTGGATTTCCAATATGAAACGGTCGACGACCGACACGGATATTGAAACGGCAAAGCTCGTTAAAATTGATTTGAATATGACGACGATGAACTATAAAGCCGACTCAACTTCTATTAAAAATATAGGTAAAAATACGTATGATACTATTACGGATAATAAAGATGGCGATATCGGAGAACATAACACTACCACAAATCTAAGTACATGGCGCCTTGGAACGGGTGCTACCGGCACTCAAGGAGGTACGCTAGATGTTGCTACGGATTTTACGGATAATAGTAAAAAAGCTTATGTAAAATTAGTCAATCAATTACCCGAAAACAATCAAACAACGATCAATCTCGCTAATTATTTAATTTTTAAAGCTTCCTTTAAAACCGATAGCATTACAATCGATCCTAACGAGGCTCAAACGATAGAACAATGCATTGATTTCAACACAACAGCATCTGTTATTCAACCTCCTCTAGGTCTTTTCAATGTCGTCAACTATAACGGCTCTCTTAACAATACGTCACTGTACACACAAACGGCAGGACAAGATTTCCAAGTCAAAGTATTAGCACTTAATTCCGATTACTCAACGCTTAAAAATTATACAGGCGACGTCAATTTAAGTCTTATCACTAAACCCGCATATATTGAACATAATGATGCCGCTAACCAAGAGTTGTGTAATGCCGCGACACCTCTTTCCGGTATAACAAAAGTAACTTTTACAGGGAATAGTGAACAAATAAAAACGCTTAATTATGGGTCTACTTACAGAGATGTTGCTTTCCAAATAGCTTATACCGATACTAATAATTTACGTAAATACGTCTGCTCACAAGATAGCTTTTCGATTCGCCCCGCAACCTATACCTATGCGATGACACCCGATGAAGAACCTCTTATAGGCGGTACCAACTATACGCTTACCGTCAAAGCCGTTACTAGCGCAAATGCTCCAACAAGCGGATATGACCAAGTCGTTGCTACGAATAGCGGTAATTTAAAGGCTATTTTAGATCTGATTATTCCCGAAGAATGTACTCTTCCGGAAGAAAATAAACCTCTTACGCCTATGACATTCAATAATGGAATTGCTACGTTTGATAATTTTATATATAACAATGTAGGAGATGTTAATGTTACGATTTTAGATAATGATTGGACGGCAAATGATCAAAAAAGCGGTGATTGCATCATAGGAAGCACTTCATCAACGCCGAATGCAGATGGAAAAGTTGGATGCCAAATTAAAAAAGTTCAAACATTCACTTTCGCTCCAAAAAAATTTATGAATACGTTAGAACTGAAAAATTTTAATGACGGTGATTTTACCTATTTTTCAAATGATGCAAATATGAGTGCCCAACTTCTTCTCACGACCAAGGCTGTCTTGGATGATAATGTAACGGCTGCTACAAATTATACGAAAAAATGTTATGCTAAAGATATTACCTATACTGTTGAATTAAACGCGACAACGCAAGATAAACGTAATCGTATCCGCTACTTTGAAGATGAAAGCACTTCGAATTTTGAAAACAATAATACCGTAGCAAAAGCTACATTTAGTTCAACAGAAGGAAATTTTACCAACGGTACGGCAAGCAATCTCAAAATGTTCTTCAACTTTACACGTGCGATAAATACGCCTGATGAACCTTTTAGAATTTTTACAAAAGATTTTAATCTTACACAAATTACGGATACTACAGGTGTTACAGGCACAGACTTTAATCGTACAAACGATCAAAACGCAACGCTTTATTACGGACGCGTTTATTCAACCGATTACAGGGGTGAAACGCCTATTCCTTCGACCATTCGTTATGAAGTGTATTGCAAAGATTGTAATAAAACCGATTTCAATATTACGGGAGCACAAAGTCCGACGTCGCTTAATTGGTATCAAAATCCTTTCCACACTCTATTAGCAGATGGCAATGTTACACAATTTCGCTCAGTGGGAATCACCCTCGTTAAGAACTTGGATGATACGGCACAATCAACGGCAATTGTTAATGGATTGGAACAAAATAACACACTTACCAATCCCAATCCCAACGCTCCCTATACGGATCGAATTCGTATGACACCTTCTTCTTGGCTTCTTTATAATCCGTACAATGCAGGAGCGACCACCAACGATTTTAACGTGGAATTTATACGTTCGGGGAACTGGGCGGGAGAAGGAAAACTTGGGGATACCGTCGATCTAAACACTTCAACGCGTACCAACCGAAGGATGGAATGGTAATGCGTTCTGCTATGTCGCTTATCGAGCTAGTTTTTACGATCGTTATCATGGGAATTGCCGTGATGAGTTTACCGCTTATCCTCACGCAAGTTCAACGAAACGATACTTTTGCGATGCAACAAGAAGCAATTTTAGCGGCAAAGGCAAAAATAGGCAATATCCTCACGTATGAGTGGGATCAAAATAGTTATGATTTAACAGCGTCACGTTCTTTTGTCCTTGCTACCGTTAGCCCGGATACGGAACTTGATTGTAATGCGACAACGCTTCGTCGTCTTGGTCACGTCAATGCCGATTCTCGACGTAAATGCTCTACAACGGGTGCATCGGCAAGTGCTACTATCGGTGCAGATGCGGGAGATGGCGGGAATCTCACCGATATCGATGATTTTAACGGAACTTCAAATCCATTAACCGTGACGGCAGGTGAAAATGCCGGTACGCTAGATTATATTTTCAATTTAAAACTTAGCACAAGCATCACGTATGCGGCAGACAGTGCTACGTATAACGTATCCCCCGTTGCGTTTACTTTCAATCCCGACAATAACGCTACCGTTACCAATATTAAGACGATATCCGTTACCGTATCGGGCGGCGACCAAAATATAACATTACGTGCCTTTACATGTAACATCGGTGAATCCTTACTGCTTCCCTCAAGGCCGTACCAATGAAAAAACGCTCCGCTTTTACGATGATAGAGTTAGTGATGGTCATCGTGGTTTTCGGTATTATCGCAAGTATCGGAGCCGAGATTATCACAAAAGTGTATGAAAACTATTTACGAACGCGTGCAATCAATCGCCTACAGAGCCAAACCGAAATGACGCTAGAACAAGTTGCTAAACGTCTACAGTATCGCATCAAAGACAGCGTAAGAGCAAGCAACGATGGCGGCGTCTCATGGCTTCCTTTGCCTAGTGCAATCAACACTCCAGGCAATATCTATAATACTATCGAGTGGATCGGAATCAGCAATGAAAGCTTTTTAGGCGAGCATAACGGAACTTCCGTCGTTCCGGGATGGAGCGGACTGATCGATCTGGATAGCAATACAACCAAGCTTGGTACGCGAACCCTTGAAACACCCGGAAGCCGTCTTGATATGGCGAGAGACATCATTTTAGCACTTACCAATGGCGATGTCGATATGAATAATGAAGGTGGTAATTTACCGGCTCTTATCTTTAAAGGTATCAAACCTTTGTATAACGTTAACAATTATTACACGGAAGGTGGAAACACTTACACAACCCATGTTTCAAGAAGTGCCAATACGACATTTCACATTCCTTTAGACGACAATTTAACCGATGGCAATCTTTTCGAACAATACTACCTCTCTCATAGTGCCTATGCCCTTGCTCCCGTAGGCACTGCCGATGATTTTAATCTGACGCTTTATTACAATTATCAACCGTGGGAAGGTGAAACCTATACGCCACACGGTACACCGGCGGTACTTGCCGAACATGTCAGCACGTTTCGCATTCGCCAAGACGGCGATGTTGTTCGTATTAAGCTTTGCATTCATGATGCCAACCAAAGTATTGCCAGTAATTTCGACTTTAGCGCATGCAAAGAAAAGGTTATTTACTAATGAAACGAGGTTTTACACTGATTACCGCCATTATATTTATCGTTTTAATTGCTACTATCGCGGCATTAGCACTCTCTTTTTCAACATTTTCGACCAAGCAGACCAGCGACCTCTTTCTTAGAGAACAAGCCGAACTTTTACTTCAAAGCGGAACCGAATTTGCGCTTTTAGCCATCAGTGCTCATGAGATCAACGCAACCAATGGGTGCATCAATACCATTAATGCACAATACCCAAATACCGGAGCAAATGCCCTTTTTGACATCAATGCTACGATTTATTACATCGGTAACGGACTCCCTTTGGCATGCAATATTTTAGGCGATAACGCCCTAGCAACCACCGACTCCAATGTTACCGTCATTATCGATACCGTCGTTGAAACAACGCCCGGAAACAACATCTCCACCGAGCCGATTCGCTTGCATCGCCGTACGATCCAAAAGCCGTAATTTCAAGCTTGAAAACTCCTTTTCATTTAAGGTTTCATTTGTTATACTGACCTCATAAACCCGCACCGTGCGGGAAGGAAAAGGAGACAAGATGAACACGAGTATCGTAGGTAAACAATTTGATTTGACCGAGCCGATTAAGGCTTATATCGAAGGAGCGGTTGATGCTCTTGGCAAATACAATTTGGATATTATCTCCGTGCGTACGGTGATCGCAGCAGACGAAAAAAACGGTAAAAAAGGCTTTAACGTCGAATTTGCGATTAACATGGCACATAAAAATACGATCGTTATCCAACAAAAAGACAAAGACGTCTATGCGGCGGTCGATCTTGCGATTGAGCGCGCGAAAAAAGTTCTACGTCGCCACCACGATAAAATTACCAATTATAAAGCAGTCGAAGAAGCCCCTCTTGTCGTCGAAAATCAAGAAGGTAGCGACGATGAGATCGTTCCGATGCGTTTAGACAGCTACAAGCCGATTGAAGTAGAAGACGCGATGAACGAGCTTAAAGCAAGCGACAAACAATTCCTCGTTTTCCACGATATGGAAGATAAATTCCGCGTTATGTATAAAAAAACCGACGGACGATTCGGTCTTTATTAATCTTCATGCCCACGTCAAGGTTTTCTTGACGTGGGCTTTTTTGTATATTTCCGCCTTCGTTTAACATTGTACCGCCAATCGGGTTTGCGCCTCTTTTAAAATCGCTTCATCGCGTCCCATTTCAAACCATGAAAATTTCTTACCGCTTTGAATCACGCCCTCCACCACGTCACCGCCTTGACGATACGCTAAGTCGAGCTCGGCGATCTCAAAACCGTCTAAAGTTTGACTAAATTTTTCCAAGCGTTCGTTTTGCGGCGTATTGGTGTATAAAAAACAATACCCTTTAAGCCCGTTACGACTTACGCGACCTCGTAGTTGATGCAAACTTGCCAGTCCCAAACGCTCGGCACCGACGATCACGATAGTCGAAAGCCTCGGAAGCGAAATGCCCACTTCCACGACAGTCGTCGAGATGAGCAAATTGCCCTCCTCTTTAAACGTTTTTAAGACACTCTCTTTGTGCTTATCTTTTCCGTGCGTTACGAAGACACCTTCAAAATGCTTTTCCCAAAAACCGCGTCCCTCGTCGATCGACTGATAGTTGATCGCTTCGCTCTCTTCTACTAACGGATAGACGATAATACACTGCCTTTTTGCTTCGATTTCTCGGCGAATATGTTCCAAAAGCATTTTAAAATTTGCCTTTGCGATCACGTATGTCGTAATCTCTTTGGGAAACGGCAACGTTTTAATAAACGAAAAATCAACCAACGACGATTGTATCATACTCAGCGTTCTGGGAATCGGTGTTGCCGAAAACTGTAAATAATGCGGATACCACGTTCCTTTGGAAGAGACCAACGCCGAAAGTAAGGCACGTTGCTTGGTACCGAAACGATGCTGTTCGTCGACCATCACCAAAGCACATCTCGGAAGGGCTTTATACAAAAGCGCATGCGTCCCGACTAAAAAATCAAACTGTGCCAAATCTTCTTTCGTATCGGACTCTTGCGTGAGTAAAAGCGTTTTGACATGTAAGGGTAAAAAACGCTTTGCCTCTTCAAACAATTGCGTCGCCAAAACGCTTGTCGGTGCCATTAAAACGGCTTTTTGCGGATATGCCATCATCACGGACGCTAAAATAACCATCGTCTTACCGCAACCGACGTCGCCCATAATAACACGCTTAGCGGCGTTTTCGCTTTGAAAATCGCGCTTAATCTCCGCAATGACTTTTTGCTGGTCGTGCGTTAACGTAAAAGGCAAACTTGCGATAAAAGCTTTTTCATCGCCGATCAGTTTTGCACACGAAGGAAACGTCGTTTTTTTAGCGGAAAGCTTTTGAAGATAATTGAAGATTTCAACGAATTTGAGACAAGAAATCGTCTCGTCCGCGTACACGTTCGAAACCGTCGCGGCTTCTTGGGGCGTAGGAAAATGAAGGTTTAAAAGCGTTTGCACCTCTTTGACATGTAAACCCTCTTCCCGTAAACTTTTTTCATTGACGTAGCGTGCCATCAATGCGCTAACGGTTTTACTCTGAAGCGGCGTTTTATACTTACATGTTAACGTATTGACGTGTGTAACGACTTGCGGCTGAAGCATCTGCCATCGTCCGCCGTTATAGCTCAACTTCCCGTTGACGAACAGTTCGTTACCTCGCTTGAATATCGCTTTATGATAGGGCTTTGGAGCAAAAATAACGCCGTCAAAATGCATCTGCCACGCTTCGCAAAAAAAACGAATCTGAAGCACTTTGGGCGTTTGAGAGAGTGCCGTTATTTTCACAAAAACGGTATTGGCGCGATCCGGTAAAGGTGAAGGCGAAAGATAGGTATTTTCATACGCATAAGGTAGCAGGAGCGCTAAATCTAAAAGCGTCCCTACCCCTAATTTTTTGAAACGTTCCTTATCGAGAGGATCGCATTCAATGCTTTTCACGTTTGGTTACGACCGAAAAGCTTAACGCGGTAATTTCGTCATGTTTTTTGATAAACGCATTTAAGTCGGCAAGCGTCAACGTGTTTATCTTTTCGAGTTGCTGCTTGGAATGCCCTTGCTCGTACCCGTTATAATACTCAAAAAAAGCGCGGGAAAGGCGTTGGGAAAGCGTTTCGTTACGAAGCGGCTCGGAACCGAGTAAAAAACGTTTGGCTTGGTCAAGTTCCTCTTGCGTCGCACCTTGCTCGACAAAGCGTTTAATCTCTTGCGCAACGATCTTTTTTGCCTCATCAAGGTTCTCGTTTTTTGTTTGAAGGTGACCGGTAAAACTGCTATGCGATTTGCCGATACTGCTTCTGCTGTAACTCGAATAGGCCAATCCTCGCTTCACGCGCACCTCTTCCATCAAACGGCTTCCAAAACCGCTCTCTCCTAAGATGAAACTGGCAACCTTGGCTTTATACGCTTCCGAATCACCGCTTTTCATGTAAAAAGGTGCTCCGAAATAGATATAAGCCTGCTCGCTCTCTTTGTAGACGATCTGCTCTTTAGCGTCTTTATTCGCGTCAAAATACGGCATCGCTTTGATGTGTCCGTGCTTAAACTCGTTCAATACGGGAAGCAACATCGTTTTAAGCTCTTCGAGCTCGATGTCGCCGCCGGCAACGATAATGAGATTTTGGAGGCTAACGCGCTCTTTGTAAAATGCTTCGACGTCTTTAAGTTTTAAGGCTTTAATGCTTTTGACTTCTCCGCTATACGGATGCGCAAAAGGCGTCTCTTTAAAAATCAATTTTTGAAGATTGAGGTTGGCGATATAATCAAAGTCGCTCTCTTTATTGGAGAGCATTCCCAACGTCAGAAGCTTGATTTTTTCAAAACTCTCTTTGGAAAAATTAGGACTTTTGACCAATTTTCCGAGCATTTCAATCGCATAGGGGAACTGTTCTTTCAACGCGGAAACCTCAAAAACCAACGTTTCGACGCCGGCATGTGCATCTAAAGAGATCGCACGAAACTCAAGTTCTTCGGCAAACGCGGTTGCACCCGTCTCTTTGGTTCCCTCACCGAGCATCGCCGCTAAAAATTTTGCGATTCCCTCATGCTCTTTATCTTCCATGCTTCCGGCATTTTGAACCACGATCTGAACGGATGCGATCGGTAAGGTCGTATCTTTTTCAAATACCACGGGAACGGCAACCTCGCCGACCTTGATATGACTAATCTCTTGAGCCACTACTACTCCTTGTAACAAAATCACCAATGTGATGATAAATTTTTTCATGCAAATTTCTCCAAAATCGTATACGCCGTATCACGTTTGGCGGGAATGGAGCCGATATCTTTGATGAGTTTGATCATCTCGGCTTGATTCATACGATTGGCCGCACCCGCGGCTTTAACGACGTTTTCTTCCATCATGGTACTGCCCAGATCGTTTGCTCCGAACAAAAGTGCCAATTGACCGATATAACTGCCTTGCGTTACCCATGAACTTTGAATATTTTTAAAGTTGTCCAAATACAAGCGACTAACCGCTAAAAGCCGTAAATAACGATTGGAGGATTGTTTTTGAATTTCGGGATGCTCGGCTTTTAACTTCGTATGCTCACTTTGAAAACTCCACATAATAAATGCGCGAAATCCCTCCGTCTCGTCTTGTAATGTCCGAATCTTATCCCAATGTTCCACAATTTCCTCATCGCTTTCGAGTGTTCCGAACATCATCGTTGCGGTCGTTTTCATGCCGATCTCGTGCGCGGCTTTGTGAACGTCGAGCCACTGTTGCGCGCTCAGCTTTTTCGGTGCGACCAAATCGCGCACGCGATCGCTTAAAATTTCCGCTCCGGCTCCCGGAATACTGTAAAGCCCTTTTCGGTGAAGCCTGCGTAAAACCTCTTGGTAGCTAAGCTTGGAAATCCGCGCGATATAATCAATCTCTATCGCCGAAAATCCGTGAATCGTAATGCTCGGGTAATGCGAGCTTATCCACGCAACCAGCTCTTCGTACCATTCGATTTTCAACGTCGGATGCACACCGCCTTGAAATAAAATCTGCGTGCCGCCGATGGCGATCAATTCTTCGATTTTTTCTCCGATTTGTTCAAACGAGAGCACGTACGCCTCGTCTTCTTTCGCATGACGGTAAAACGCGCAAAATTTACAATCGACCCAGCAAACGTTGGTATAGTTAATATTGCGATCGACCACGAACGTCGTTATATTTTCAGGATGTAACTCCCTCTTTCGTGCCGATGCCATCTGCCCTAAAGTGTTGAGATCGGCTTCGCGTATTAAACGTAACGCTTCCTCACGACTCATACGTTCCATAAAAATCCTTTTTTAAAAACACCGCGCCGAATAAACCGCAAAGCGGAATGACGCTCAGTCCTAGCAAAAATGCGACGGCATCAAATCGGTTGTTATGCACTAAAACCGATAGCGTTAAAAATAAAATACCGTACGTCGCGATACGATACACCGAAAGCGCACTTTTATAGCTTAAAGAAAGGTTTTGGAAACTCTCTTTAAAGCCGATTTTAGGCGGCTTTTTCTCTGATTCGGGCGGATTATCTTGGGTAACGTCTTTGTTCTCTTGGTCACTTTCGTCTTCGTCGTCCTCGTAGTAACGATCAAATTTATCCGGCGGTATCATGCCCGCCGCTAAACGCGATTGCACCATGCGATGGTACGAATAAAACGAAGCAACGGTAATCAAAAGCGAACACGCAAACGCCGCTTGCGTATTTAAAAGCCAATCGTTTCCTTGCATCAACGAGAGGACAAGAACCGCGGCATCGACGACAAAGTATGCGAGCAAAAGTTTAGCGGTCGTCTTGATCATCGTCGTCTTTGACATGTCGGTAATGTTGATAGCGTACGTCGTCTTTGAGCTCATCCAACGAACGAAGGTTTTTTTTGTAGGCTTTGTAGACGTTCAAAATCGCACCGCCGACACCCCAAAAAATGCCGAGCCATAAGAGCCATGGCATTTCAAAGTACCGGCTCATCCAAAAGCCGGCTCCCGCGCCGAGTGCTACGGCAACGACCATTGAGATACCTAAAGAGAGCTGTTCGGCTCCTTCGATCAATTTTCCGTATTTCGGTTTTTCGCTCATGCGATCTCTTTGAAAACTTTTTGCGCCGCTTCGATCGTATCGTCGATCATTGCGTCGCTAATCGCCGTCGAAATAAATCCGGTTTCAAACTGTGAACATGCAAAATAAAATCCCTCATTTAACATGCCTTGGTGAAATGCCGCAAAACGCTTCGTATCGGACGAAAGCGCATCGGCAAAATTTCTAACGGGGTGATCGTTAAAGAAAAAGCCGAACATGGAACCGATCGCATCGACTTGCAGTGCGATACCCGCATCGGCGGCGGCATTTTTAAGTCCTTCAACCAAACGTTTGGCTTTGGCTTCCAGTGAAGCGTAAAGTGTCTCTTCGTTTTCGATCAACTGCTCAAGCGAAGCTAAACCCGCCGCCATCGCGACCGGATTGCCGCTTAACGTGCCGGCTTGATAGACGGGCCCTTGCGGCGAAAGTTTATCCATAATCTCGGCACGTCCCGCAAATGCACCGACGGGCATTCCGCCGCCGATCACTTTTCCAAACGTCACCAAATCCGGAACGGTACCGTAAATGCCCTGTGCGCCTTTGAGCGAAGCGCGAAAACCGCTCATGACTTCATCGAAAATTAAAAGCGCACCGTGTTTTTCGCACAAGGCTTTTAAATCTTCCAAAAACTTCGGATCGGCGGGGACAAATCCCATATTGCCCGCAAGCGGCTCAATGATGACGCACGCGATATTTTTAGAATTTTTAAAGCACTCTTTGACGCTTTTAAGATCATTGTATTTGGCAAGAAGCGTATGCTTCGTCAAATCGGAAGGCACGCCCGGTGAGCTTGGATTTCCAAACGTCGTCGCGCCGCTTCCGGCTTGTACCAAAAGCGAATCGCTGTGACCGTGATAGCACCCTTCAAATTTCACGATATCGTCTTTACATGTAAAGCCTCTAGCCAAACGAATCGCGCTCATGACTGCTTCGGTTCCGCTACTGACAAACCTTACTTTGTCGATTTCGGGGAAAAGCGAGCAGATCAAACCGGCAAGTTTCGTCTCCGCTTTGGTCGGTGCTCCGAAACTAAGTCCTCTTTTCACCGCTTTGATGACCGCTTTTTCGATGGTATCGTCGGCATGACCGAAAATAAGCGGCCCCCAACTTTGAACGTAATCGACGTAGCGATTGCCGTCGACGTCGATCAGATACGCACCTTCGCCTTTTTTGATAAACAACGGCGTTCCGCCTACGCTTTGAAACGCCCGAACCGGAGAATCCACGCCTCCGGGAATGACGCGACACGCTTTCTCGTACGCTTTGACGCTCTTATCTTGATTCATCTTCATTCCTCGTACTCTCTGTTTTGATTATTTTACTGAAACTTTGCCTATAAACCGCTTTTTACTTTTTCACTTCACTTGAGACGTAGTAAAACAAACTATCGATCTCTTGCCACGTTAAAAAGTAGGTCGGCATGACTTTGTGTTGTGTCGTTAAAGCGTGAAAAAAACGCTCTTTGCTGACGTTGGTGATGTTCGGAGCTTCTAAAGTAACCGTTTTGCCTTTGAGCGTATATTGAGAGATGATCGTTCCCTCGCCCTTTTCTCCGTGGCATTTATTGCAACCGATGCCTCTTGGGTTAGAGTAGAGCATCTTGGCATATTCCATTTTGGTAATAAAATCTTCACTCCAAAGCGGCACGCACGCCAATAGTAAGAACATCGTACCGATTAGCCCCCGTCGCTTCAAAACCCTTTTATCCCTTCGTTAATAGACTTCTTGCACATCCGTTTTGCAAGAGGCAAAAGCACCCAGAGTGCGTGGGTACTCTATAGAAGAGAACCCCTGTTCACGTACTCTTTGAAGCAACGCTTCAAAGGCGTATTCTAAAGAGTTCTTGTTGTTTTGCAAGAACTTTTAATAGTAAGTTTGCTATAGTACCAAAAATGAATTTAAAGGATGTTTGAATGCAAATCCTTGACGGAAAAGCACTATCGGACCAAATCAAAATTCGCCTCAAACAAGAGAGCGAAATACTTGTGGGACAAGGTATCACTCCCGGACTTGCCGTGATCTTAGTCGGCGACGACGCTGCGAGCCAAACGTACGTTAAGATGAAAGAAAAAGCGTGCGATATGACGGGAATTTACTCCATTATTCACAAAATGCCCTCTTCGATTTCTCAAGAAAAAATTTTAGAAACCATCGCCATGATCAACACCAACCCGAATATCGACGGTGTTTTAGTACAACTTCCGCTTCCCAAACACATCGATACGACCAAAATTATCGAAGCCATTGAACCTCGTAAAGACGTCGACGGATTCCACCCTTTTAACGTCGGACGATTGGTCGCCGGCTTGGAGAGTTTCGTGCCGTGTACGCCGCTTGGCGTTATGCGCCTTTTAGCCCATTACGCCATTGATCCCAAAGGATTAAACGCTTGCGTCGTAGGTGCTAGCAATATCGTCGGAAAACCGATGATGAATCTTCTCTTAAATGCCGGTGCTACGGTCGATATTTGCCATATTTTTACGAAAGATCTTAAAGAACATACGAAAAAAGCCGACCTTTTGATCGTCGGCGTGGGGAAACAAAACCTGATTAGCGAAGATATGGTCAAAGAGGGTGCAATCGTCGTAGACATCGGCATCAACAAAACCGCCGAAGGACGCATCGTCGGCGACGTGGATTTTGAAAACGTCGCTCCGAAATGTTCGTACATCACGCCCGTACCCGGAGGCGTAGGACCGATGACGATCGCTATGCTGCTTGAGAACACCGTGAAAGCCGCGCAACATCGATTGAATGTAAAATAGGAAGCTTATGAAAAATTTTATCCATCGCTTTTACCACTTTTCCAACAGTTGGACGGGAACGATTATCATCGTTTTATTCGTTATTTTTTTCGTTGCACAAGCCTTTGTGATTCCTAGCGGTTCTATGAAAAAGACCTTGTTGATCGGCGATCACTTGTTTGTCAAAAAGTTTTCGTACGGCATTCCGACGCCGCATCTCCCGTGGGTCGAGGTTCCCGTTTTGCCCGATTTTAACGGCAACGGACATTTGTTCTCTTCCGAAGGTCCCAAACGCGGCGATATCGTCGTATTTCGCTATCCAAAAGATCCGAAAGTTCACTACGTCAAACGTTGCGTCGCACGCGAGGATGACGAGATTTTATTTCAAGATAAAAATCTTTACATCCATTTTAGCGAAGGCGACGATTACATCAAAGCGCACTATCCCGCCGACAAAATTAAAACCATTGCGGGAAAACTCTGGGTCAACAACCCGTATAAAGAGCAGTTCCACGGCATCAATTATGATGAGGGCGTTGATTTGTTCGCACAAATGGTCTTGCATCTGAAAGCCAATCAACTGGCGATGAAACCGGCACTCGTTGCAGAACTTCCGACGGTTGCGGGCTATAGCAATTTCAACGCTTTTTACGCTAAAGTCGAAAAAGGACATTACTACATGGTCGGAGACAATCGCGACCACTCCAACGACAGCCGTTTTTGGGGAAGCGTTCCTTACAGCCTTATCGTCGGCAAACCGTGGTTTGTCTATTTTTCATGGGATGACGACTATAAAATCCGCTGGAATCGTATCGGAAGATCGGTCGATAGTCTCCAGTTTGACGAGACGCTTTTCTAATGGATAGCATCAAACTCATCGAAATTGCGGCGGTCGTCTTAGCGTTGATGATCGCTATTATCGGTCACGAGATTATGCACGGCTACGTAGCATACCGCTACGGCGACGACACCGCCAAACATATGGGACGATTGAGTATCAATCCGTTCGTACATGTCGACGTGGTCGGAACCATCGTCGTACCTGCCGTTTTGTTTTTCAGCAACGCCCCTTTTATGTTCGGCTGGGCGAAACCCGTTCCCATTTATATGCCGAGCGTCATTCGAAACGGCGGTTATCAAGCGGCGATTGCCGTTTCACTGGCGGGTATCGCTTACAATTTTACGTTAGCGATCGCGGCTTCCGTCGTCTTAAGCCAATTAGGCGATATTAGCGAAGTCAACAGCTACGTCGAATATTTTTGCGTCTATTTTCTCGTGCAGACGATGATCTACAATATCGTATTAGGTATTTTTAACCTTTATCCGATTCCGCCTTTAGACGGTTCGCATGCCCTAAGCTACTTGGGGCGAATTTTGGGTTGGAACGCCTTGGTTCGTTTCTACGAATCGATGGAGCGCTACGGTATGATTATCCTCATCGTTTGTATCGCGACACCGCTTTCTTCTTACTTTTTTATGCCGATTCGTCTCGTTCTAAGTTGGCTTTACTAAAGTGCTTCTTTTTGGACCTAACGCCGTTTTATTCGGGCTTTGTTAGGTCTGTTTTATAATGCGTGTGCTATAATCGAAACGATTATGTTCTTAAAGGATAGACGTGAAATTTTTTATCGCAACCGACCACGCAGGCGTTGCTATCAAACCGGACGTTATAGCAATGCTCAAAACTATGGGGCATGACGTCGTCGATCTTGGACCTTTTTCCCAAGAGAGGGTCGATTATCCCGATTTTGCGCACGCATTGTGTACGGAAGTCCTACAAAATCCCCAAACGCAAGGCATTTTGATTTGCGGATCGGGTATCGGTATGAGCTTGGCGGCCAACAAACATGTCGGCATTCGCGCCGCACTCTGCCATGACGCGTATAGTGCTCAAATGGCACGTGCGCACAACGACGCTAACGTTTTGTGCTTCGGTCAACGTATCGTAGGACTCGGCGTGATCGAGTCGATGCTCCATGCATGGTGTGCAACCTCTTTTGAAGGAGGCAGGCATGCGCAAAGAGTTGAAAAGATCGAGTTGACACATGGCATTTGAATGGGTTTTGACGACGGCACTTTTTTCGGTTTGCCTTTACTTGCTCGTCATGGTGTTTTACTATAAAACCCTACTTCGCAAAGAAAAACGCGGCAATATCGTGATCAAACAGACCCTCAACGACGCCGAAGTCGTCATCCGCAAATATCAAGTCCAACTTCAACGCTCTTTGGGCAATATCGATATTTTAAGCGATGAACTCAAAAAAGTGAAAAATGATCTCAAATCCTTACGAACCCGTAACAGTCAATACCGTATGGAAGGCGATAAACTTCGCCAACATATCAAAGAGCTAGAAGGCAAAATCGAGGCGTTGTTATAAATACGTTACGTCGGTCGGTTCGCTTTGTATCTTAATTTAAAAAATTCTATAAAGGCCGTTGATGCATCTTTTAAACGAGAACGATAAAACATTTCTTCTTCATTCTATCCGCGAAATCGAAGATTTCCCTAAACCCGGTATTAAATTTAAAGATATTACGACGCTTTTAGGCGACCCAAAAGCTTTTAACCTCCTCCTTGACCATCTTGTCAGTCGATACGAAAACCAAACCATCGATTACGTCGCCGGCATCGAAAGCCGAGGTTTTATTTTCGGTGCGGCGTTGGCGGCACGCCTTCGCACGCGTTTCGTTCCGATTCGAAAACCGGGCAAACTTCCCTATACCACGATTAGCGAAAAATACTCGTTAGAGTACGGCGTGGACGAAGTTTCGATTCACATCGACGCTTTTAGCGGCGTTGCCAATCCAAAGGTTTTGCTTATCGACGATCTGATCGCCACGGGAGGCACGGCAACCGCCGCGGTCAAACTGATTACGAAAGCCGGAGCGACGTGCGTCGAAGCATGCTTCGTGATCAACTTAACGTTTTTACAGGGCGATTTGGACATCAAAAAAATGACCTCCGTCTATTCCGTATTGGAGGTATAACATGTACATTCCTCGCGCTTCAAAATTTGATCCGGACGCAAACGGTCACTTTGGAATTTTTGGAGGACGCTACGTTCCCGAAACCTTAATGCCTATTTTAATCGACTTGGAAAAAGAGTACCGCAAACTTCGCTTTGACGAGCACTTTTGGACGGAAGTCAACCACTGCTTGAACGAGTACGTCGGACGCCCTTCTGCACTGTTTTTTGCCAAAAATATCTCACATGAATTGGGGGCTAAAATCTATCTGAAACGTGAAGACCTTAACCATACGGGCGCACACAAGATCAATAATACCGTTGCACAGGGCTTAATCGCGAAAAAGATGGGTAAAAAGCGCGTGATTGCCGAAACGGGAGCCGGACAACACGGCGTCGCTACCGCGACGATCGCCGCACTTTTAGGGTTAGAATGCGAAGTTTTTATGGGAGAAAAAGACGTTGAACGCCAAGAACTAAACGTCTTTCGTATGAAACTTTTGGGTGCTAAAGTCCACAGCGTCAAAAGCGGAAGTCGCACGCTGAAAGATGCGATGAACGAAGCCATTCGCTACTGGGTGACGCATGCACGCGATACGTTTTACATTATCGGTACCGTTGCAGGACCGCATCCCTATCCGATGATGGTACGCGATTTTCAAGCGATTATCGGGTACGAAGCCAAAGCACAAATTTTAGTCAAAGAAAAAAGCCTTCCCGATTACGTGATTGCCTGTATCGGCGGCGGAAGCAACGCCATGGGTATTTTCAGCCACTTTTTGGGCGAAGAAGGCGTCAAATGCATCGGCATTGAAGCCGGTGGATTGGGCATAGATACCGATAAGCACGGTTGTTCGCTTGCCAAAGGTAGTCCCGGCGTACTTCACGGGCAGATGAGTTATCTTTTACAAGACGACGACGGACAGATTTTGGAAGCGCATTCCATCTCCGCCGGTTTGGACTACCCCGGTATCGGGCCGGAACATGCTTACCTCAAAGAGCAAGGTGCGGCGATTTATGAAAATATTACCGATCAAGAAGCCCTCGATGCTTTTGTCTGGCTCTCACGCAAAGAGGGAATCATTCCGGCGTTTGAGAGTGCGCATGCCATCGCTTATTTAAAGAAAATCCCTAAAGATGAGATTAAAAACAAGATCGTTATCGTCAATCTTTCCGGTCGCGGCGATAAAGATATGGTGCAAGCCAAATCGATCTTAAATATAGGATAAGCGTATGATACATGCGATCGGAAAACATACCGGAAAACTTTTTACGCTTTTGATGGTCGTAGCCCTTTCGACGTTAGCGTACGTGCTTTACATGGCACCCGTTGAAGGATTGGAAAACAAGTTCGTCTATTTGATGAAAGCCTACGGATATGTGATCCTTTTCGTGTGGAGTATGCTCGAGGGCGAAAGCGGATTGATCATGGCGGGGCTTCTCTCCCATACGGGCGATATGAATCTTTTTATCGCGATTTTCGTTGCGGGACTCGGCGGTTTTGCCGGAGATCAGGTCTATTTTTACATCGGAAGATTCAATAAAAAATACGTTCATATGAAGCTCAAAGGTCAACGTCGTAAGCTAGCGCTCGCGCACCTTTTACTCAAACGATACGGCTGGCCGATTATCTTCGCCCAACGTTACATGTACGGATTGCGGACGATTATTCCTATCTCGATCGGACTCACGCGCTATGATGCTAAAACGTTCGCGTTTATCAATCTTATGTCGGCATGGTGTTGGGGTGCGTTTACGATTTTACCCGCGTGGTATTTCGGCGATGAAATTTTGATCGTGATTCATTGGGCAAAAGAGCACTGGTATTTTGCGTTACCGCTTGCCGGATTGATCGGCGGAAGTATCTACTACTATTTCCATAAAATGACGGATAAAACCTTTAAGGAAAAACATGCACATTAATATTTTAAATCAAAAATTATTTGACTCGACAAGCGACGTTAAAGTTGTTTTCGTCGTCGCAAAAGCATTTGAGCACCGATGGATTCGCGATCAAGAGAGTTTTGAGCTTTTAGGCTTTAAAGGCGAAAGCGAAGAGACGCTTTTGGTCGCCGATTCTCGGATTCTGTACGTCGGTTGCGACAGTTTGGATGCCGAAGATATTCGTTTGAGTGCCTCAAAAGCGTTGGAAGCCTTGAAAAAAACCAACGTTAAAACCGTCTCGATCGGAACGTACTCTTCCGATTGTCCCGGCATGAACGTCAAAGCACTTGCCGAAGGCTTGATGCTTGGAAGCTATGTTTTCGATCAGTATAAAAGCAAAAAAGAGCCATCGACCTTAGAAAGCGTTTTCTTATGCCTCGAAGATTATTCGCGAACCGACGTTTCGTTAGAAACGGCAAACAAAGCACTCAAAGAAGGAACGATCATCGCTGAAGCGACGAATTTTGCCAAAGCGATCGTCAACACGACGCCTTACGATATGACGCCCATCGCTTTAGCCGAAGCGGCACAAACCTTAACGTCGCTTCCGAACGTTACATGTAAAGTCATGGACGAAGCTTTTTTACGCGAACAAGGTATGAATGCCTTTTTAGCGGTCAATCGCGCAAGCGTACATCCTCCGCGTTTAATCCACTTGACGTATCGTCCCAAAGAGTGCAAAAAGCGTTTGGTGTACGTCGGGAAAGGTCTCACGTACGATAGCGGCGGGCTTAGTTTAAAACCTAGCGAACATATGGTAACGATGAAAGCCGATAAAAGCGGCGGTGCGGCGGTCATGTCGATCTTAAAAGCGGCGGCGGAACTCGAACTACCGTTTGAAGTTCACGCCATTATCGGCGCGACCGAAAATATGATCGGAGGCGATGCCTACAAACCCGACGACGTTTTAGTCGCTAAAAACGGTAAAACCATCGAAGTGCGCAATACCGATGCCGAAGGGCGTTTGGTTTTGGCGGATTGTTTGTGCTATGCGCAAGAGCTTAAACCGGATCTTTTAGTCGATATGGCAACCCTCACGGGTGCTTGCGTCGTCGCCTTAGGCGAATATACGACCGGTATTATGGGACACGATAGCACCTTGAAACACTCTATGCAAAAAGCCGCCGATAAGAGCGGCGAACTCAGCGGTATGCTTCCGTTTAACAAATACCTCAAAAAGCTTTTAAAAAGCTCCGTCGCCGACATGTCCAATATCAGCTCTAGCCGCTACGGCGGTGCGATTACCGCGGGATTGTTTTTAGACAATTTCATCGAAGATGCCTATAAAGACAAATGGCTTCACTTGGATATCGCCGGACCTGCCTATTTGGAAAAAGCGTGGGGCTACAACCAGTCGGGTGCAACGGGTGCGGGCGTGCGAATGAACGTCTATTGGATGCTCGAAGAAGCTAAAAAATAGCACGCGACAGATGAAACCTAAACTCATCTTAATCGGGGCTTCCACCGGAGGTCCCGGACATCTGAAAAAGATACTATCTTCGCTTCCCTCCTCTTTTAACGGCATCATTTTGATCGCGCAACATATGAACAGTACGTTTATTCCGAGTTTTATCAACCAATTCCAAACCGAACTCTCTTTTCCCGTGCATACGCTCGATACGCGGACGCTTTTAACGAACGGTCACATTTACATTTGTGCCGGACATGCTCGCGTCAAAAGCGAACCTAACGCGCTCAGAGCCGAACCGGTCGAACAAGGCGACACGCCTTACAATCCGAGCATCGACACGCTCTTCCTCTCAGCCCTTGCGTGCGTCGAAGATGCCGATATTTTGGCGGTTTTGTTGACCGGTATCGGGCATGACGGAGCTTTCGGACTAAGCGAACTGCAAAAAAAAGGGGCTCGCTGTATCGCCGAAAGCGAAAAAACCGCGATCGTTTACGGTATGCCAAAACGTGCGGTAGAGATCAATCCGCAAATTATTTCTAAGCCTTTAGACGATATTATCGTCTCGATCAATCAATTCGGAGCACCGTAATGTTCTTCTGGAATCGAAAAAAAGAGCCGACCCCGCCGCAAACGCTTTCTAAAGAGCCCGAAGTTTTTAACGCCCTCGGATTAAACGATGTATTGCACTACATCAAACGGGAAATCGGCGTCGATTTGTTTGCCAAAAACAGCATTATCGAAACCAAGCTACGCCTTTTTTGCGAACGAAAAGAGATTTACAGTTTTCGCAAACTTTTTGAAACGCTTCAGTACGACAAAGCGTTACGTCAGGATTTGATCGACTTGGTTACGGTCAACGAAACCTACTTCTACCGCGAAGAGAGTCAGCTTGAGTTGGCCGTTACGTTTGCATTGCAAATTCCGCATGTCAAAATCTTATGCGCACCTTGCGCGTCGGGGGAGGAAGTCTATTCCCTTTCGATGATGTTGCAAGAAAGAGGTCGATTGCCCGGTGATTTTAGCATCACGGGAATCGACATTAACTCCGAAGCGATCGATAAAGCCAAGAGTGCTTCGTTTTCGGAACGCTCGTTGCACAAACTCGACGAACGGCTCAAAGAGCGTTATTTTATCAAAGACGAGCGTTCTTATCGCGTCAAATCGACCTATTTTACTTCGGTCGATTTTAAGAAAGTCAATATTTTTGAGCACGATTTTTTAGCACTGGGCAATTTTGACATTATCTTTTCGCGCAATATGCTCATCTATTTCGACGACGACTTTCGTCTCAAAACGATCGAGCGTTTCGCATCGCTTTTGAAAAGTGAAGGCAAGCTCTTTTTAGGGCATGCCGATATTATTCCCGAGAACCGATTTTTTACCAAGTACACCGAAAACAGGCTCTCTTACTACGTTAAAAAAGGCTAATCCCTTTTTTAACGCTCTTTGACCAAACGGCTAATCGCCTTAAATTCGGCGTGTTCCGCCGTGCCTAAGAGTTCAAAGAGGATCGACTCGACGGTCGTCAGGAAAATACCTTCTTGCGCCATACGTTTTAACGCCGTTTCACAATCCGTTTCATAGCGCGAACCGATCGCATCAGTACAGACGATCACGTCGAAACCTTTTTCTTGAAGATCCAACGCCGTTTGCAAAACACATACGTGCGCTTCTACGCCCGCAACAATGACGCTTTGCGTTTCGTAAGCCCTGAGCGTTTCGCAAACGTTTGGATTTTGGCAACAGCTAAAACTTTTTTTCTCGTAAACCTCGCCGTTTCCTAAAAGCACTTTTAACGAAGCGATCGTTTCTCCAAGTCCTTGGGTGTATTGTTGATGGCACAAAATCGGTACCGATAAGCATTGCAAGCCCTGAACCAGCGTATGCAATCTTTGCTCAATACGCACGTGTCCTTCGATACGGTAAAAAAGATTTTCTTGCACGTCTACGAGCATTAAAGACGTGCTCTTGCTTGTCGGTCGCATACATTCTCCTTGACGGTTTTTAGGCTATCCTAAGCCCTCTTTCGTATAATCGTTTTGAGACTTTTTTGATAAGGGACGCTATGAAACCTTCCGTTTTAATTCTACCCGGTTACCAAGGTTCCGGTGAAACACACTGGCAAACGCACTGGCAGAAGGCTCATCCCGATTTTTTTCGCGTCGAACAACGCGACTGGGAAGAACCGATTGCCTCCGAATGGGCGGACAAACTGGAACAAACGCTTCAACAGTGCGAAAAACCCGTCGTTTTAGTGGCACACAGTATCGCATGCTTGGTCGTTGCACACTGGGCGCAACAAGCCCATACGCCGATTAAAGGCGCGCTCATCGTTGCTCCGCCCAATCCCGAAGAATCACTCTTCCCCAAAAGCGCGCAAGGCTTTGAGCAAACACCGATGATGCGTTTTGATTTCCCGAGCATCATTCTTGCCAGTAGCGACGATCCTTACGCAACGATGGCGTACAGTAGACGCCTTAGCGATGCATGGGGAAGCAAACTGATCGATCTTGGAAAACGAGGTCACATCAATACCCAAAGCAATCTAGGCGCATGGGAAGAAGGGTATCCTTACTTGGAAAGCCTGCTTTACATGTAAGCCTTAAGCCCTTATTGAAGGGCTTTCTAACACTCTTGGTGACAGCCGCCTTTTTTGCGTTTTACCATCTCGATCTTATCTTCGAGATTGGGCACTAAACATAAAAATTCGTAATCCTCTTCGCCGATCACGTCATACGAATGCGCAACACCCGCCGGAATAAACAACACGTCGTCTTTTTCGGCGATGAAAAGCTCTTCGCCCAAGCGTACTTGCGCTTTACCTTTTAACACATACTGTTCGTGCTCGACTTCATTGGTATGATAGGGCATATATCCGCCTTTTTTAATCACGAATTTTCGCATCGCAAAATGGGGCGCGACCTCCGGAGAGATGAGCATCTGCATACTCGCACCTTCGCCTGCTTGAAGCGGCGTACTGGGGATTTCATGTAACGCTTTTTTCATCGATATACCTTTACATGTAAGATTAACGTAACTCTAATTTTAACTCTTCCAACCTTGCGATTCGATCTTCCGTACTCGGGTGCGTCGAAAAAAGCGAAGCAAACGAGATATTTTTACCCGAAAAAGGGTTGACGATAAACATATGCGCACTCTCAGGCGTCGCATCGTGCATCGTTTGGTTCGCGTTGTAACCGGAGAGTTTTGCAAGTGCGCTTTGAAGCCATTCGGGATGCCGCGTTATGCGCGCCGCACCTTCGTCCGCCATATATTCACGGTTTCGGCTGATCGCCATTTGAATGACCGCCGCCGCTAAAGGTAAGATAATCGCTAACACCAGCATCACCATCGGATTGGGACGGTTTTCCCTATCGCCTCCGAACATCGCGCCAAATTGCATCATATTGGCGATCATGCCGATCGCTCCGGCTATCGTCGCCGCAATCGTGCCGATCAAAATATCGTAGTGTCGAACGTGAGACAGTTCATGCGCCAAAACCGCTTCCACTTCATCATCGTCCAAGAGTTGTAAAAGCCCCTCCGTAACCGCAACGGCGGCATTTTGAGGATTACGCCCCGTGGCAAAAGCATTGGGAACGGATTCGGGAATGATGTAGACTTTGGGCATCGGAAGAGCGGCTTTTTGCGCCAATCGCTCTACGATAGCGTACAGCCCGCTTGCTTGCGCACGCGAAACTTCGACGGCATTGTAATGACGAAGTACCAGCGTATCGGAGTAAAAATAACTCACGAAGTTCATCACGCCCGCCAACACAAGCGCAACCACCATCCCTTGGGTTCCTCCCATCATACCGCCGACCCACACGAACAATAAGCTCATCAACGTCAATAATACGACGGTTTTAACCGTTTCCATCACGTCACTCCTTCAAAGATAATCGTTTTATTGTACCCAAGATTGGTAAATAGTTTTTACATGTAACGCGTTGTGCTATAATACGCCATCGTATTGAAGGACTTTCGTGAAATTACCGTTAGGATTCGGCAAAAAGGGCTATTTTACGCTCTCTTCCATTCAAGCTTCCGCCATTGAGCATAAAACCAAACGCCAATACGCACGCCTACGCTACACCGCTCGTCTCTTAAGCGAAACGGACGAATGCGAAACGAGCGAAGACGATCCGCCGTCTTTAAGCCCCGATCTTTTAGTCCTTATAGAATCTTACCGTCCAAGACTGTGCAAATGCAGTCGACTTTTTGCTTCACGCGCGCACTCTGCCCTCAAGCGTGCCCGAAAACGTCGTAAATGCAACTGCAATTGCCGCTACTTTAGCTTCCGTCGAAGCGGCGTCCATCCTCCTACTTCTCTTTTTACGTCATAAATTTTTCACCTCCGTGCCTTTAGGCTTCCAAGGCTTTATGCCTGACATGTAAAAAGGATAGAAATCTATGTTACAAACCTACGTTACGGGTTTTCCTCGCATCGGGGAGAACCGAGAACTCAAATTTGCCCTAGAGGCATATTGGGCAAGAAAATTGCCTTTTAACGAAGTACAAACGCTTGCAAAATCGTTGCGTGCAAAACATTGGCGCGTGCAAAAAAATTGTGCGATCGACTTTATCGCGTGCAACGATTTTAGCTACTACGACGCGATGCTCGACACCGTCGTGATGTTGGGCGCAACGCCGAAGCGTTTTTTAGATATCGAAGATGCGACGGAGCGTTACTTTGCGATGGCACGCGGCGATAAAACGCACCCAGCGATGGAGATGACCAAATGGTTTAACACCAACTACCATTACATCGTTCCCGAACTCGAAACGACGACGCGCTTTACGCTCGATACACGCAAAATCGAAGAAGAATACGCCGAAGCGAAAGCTTTAGGGTTATCGCCGAAGATTAACCTGATCGGACCGATTACGTTTCTTGCCCTTTCACGTATGGTCGACAACCAAGACGTTTTTGGCTTGTTTGACGCACTCTTAGACGCCTACGAAGAGCTTTTTCGCTTTTTAAGTACGCTCGATACGAGCCTCTATCTTCAATGCGACGAACCGATTTTCGTTAAAACCCTAGAGCCTAACTATTTGAGCTTACTTCCATTAGCCTACGATCGCTTGGGTCGGGTTTCATCTTCGCTTAAGATCGCGGTCGTGACCTATTTCGACCATGCCGAAGAAGCGGTCGAGATCTTGGCAAAAACACCGATTTGGGCGATAGGACTCGATTTTGTTTACGGTAAAGAAAATCTTGATGCCCTTGCACATTTTGGCGACAAATGCCTGATCGCAGGGCTGATCGACGGGCGCAACGTTTGGAAAAACGACCTGAATGCTTCGCTTAAGCTTTTAAAACGCATCGGCGAGTACCTTCCCAAAGAGCAGATCATTCTCTCCACGTCCTGCTCACTGTTACACGTACCCTATTCGCTTCAGAACGAGACGAAACTCTCACGTGAAGTCAAGGAAAAACTGAGCTTTGCCGTCGAAAAACTGACCGAATTAGAAACGTTACGCGCACATTTCGACGTCGGCGTTTTCGTCAAAAACGACGAAACCAAGGCTTCCTCGACCTCTCAAACGCAACGTCCGTTTATTCCGAAACGCTCCGCATACGCGCAACGCCGTATCGTCCAAGACAAACACTTAGCACTACCGATTTTACCCACGACGACGATCGGCTCATTTCCTCAAACCAAAGAGATTCGCGCCTTGCGTGCTTCGTTAAAAAAAGGCGACATTTCCCCTGCCCTCTACGAAAGCGAACTTCACAAAGCCATTGAAGCGTGCGTGCGTCTTCAAGAAGAGCTTGGACTCGACGTTTTGGTACACGGCGAGTTTGAGCGTAACGATATGGTCGAATACTTCGGAGAGTTGTTGGAAGGGTTTGCGTTTAGCGAAAACGGTTGGGTACAAAGTTACGGAAGTCGTTGCGTCAAACCTCCCTTATTGCACGGAAGCGTTTCGCGCAAAGCACCGATGACGCTTTCATGGATCACCTATGCACAAAGCCTTACCGATAAACCGATGAAAGGCATGCTCACCGGTCCCGTGACCATTCTCAACTGGTCGTTCGTGCGCGACGATATTCCTAAAAGCGACGTAGCGTTTGAAGTCGCGCGTGCGATCAGCGAAGAGATCGACGATCTGCAACGAAGCGACATCGGCATTATCCAAGTCGACGAGGCGGCTTTTAAAGAGGGCTATCCTTTGCGCTCCGAAAAAGTTAAAGCTTACGAAAATTGGGCGGTGGAAAGTTTTAAAGCAAGCGTTTCAAGCGCATGGGATCAAACGCAGATTCATACGCATATGTGTTACAGCAACTTTAACGACATTATCCAAACGATCGAGCGTATGGACGCGGACGTCATTACCATCGAAACGGCGCGAAGCGGTAACAAACTCTTAAAAGTCTTTCAAAGCGTAGGCTACAAAGCCCAAATCGGACCGGGCGTCTACGACATCCACTCGCCGCGGGTTCCAAGCGTCGAAGAGATCACGGCTCAAATCAACGCGGTACTCGAAGTTTTTCCCAAAGAGCAACTCTGGATCAACCCCGATTGCGGACTCAAAACCAGAGGCTGGGAAGAGACGACGGCGGCACTCAAAAATATGGTCGAAGCGGTGCATTTGGCACGCTAAGCGTTTGCCACGAGGGAAAAATTCCCTCGTGGTATAACCCAAAGAGAATTTTAAAGTAGATTTTACATGTAAAGGTTGAATTTCATGTTATATTTTCAACTAACTCTTGTTTTCATGTTTTTTCTATGCGTTCATTATTTATGAAAAAGCCTTTTTTCTTAAATTTCCCTTTGAATCATTTGAAGTACGTTTTTAAGCTTACCAATATGATTTTGACACACCTCAAAAACGATTTCAGCGTTCAGGTCAAAATAATGATGGCTGATGATGTCGCGCATGCCTGCTACTTCGCTCCAAACGATTTGTGGGTAGCGTGAGAGAAGTATTTTATGGGTGATTTTATCGAGGTTTTTGACACTTTCGCCAAGTGCGATGATTTGCATACAAATGGCATCTAGTTTTTCAATGCCTTCTTCAGTGTCTAAAAAGTCATTGATGGAATGAATGGTTGAAAAACGTTTTTCGACTCTTTCGCACGAGAGAATCATCTGTTCGAGAATGCTTTGCACAAGCTCTTGCTCAGACACGTACACCCTCTTCAAGAATGACTTTTTTCAGCAGAGGATTCATACGCTCTCGCAGTTGCACGATGTCCACGTTTCTGTGAAGTTTTTCTTGCGCTTCGTGCATAATGCGTACGAGTAAGAACGCATCTGCTTTTTCAAGTTTGACGGCGATATCAACGTCGCTATCTTCATTTTCTTGCTGTTTAGCAAATGAACCAAAAAGGTAAAGTTCTGGGATGTTGTATTTGGTTTTGAGTTGTGCCAAGGTGGTTAGAACTTCTTGGTATCCCATCGTTTATCCTTTCGTGAATTTGAAAAATTATAACATAATTTCAACCTTTACATGTAAAGCAAAAAACCTCTTACACCCTCTCAATATTCCGCAACTTAATATACATCATCGCCGTCATCACGGCATCGTTTAGCGCGTCATGTTTCCCAAAGATGGGGAGTCCCAAGTCGTGCATCATCACGTCAAAACGTAGGTCGATGACGCCGTCGGGAATGAACTTGATCTTTTTGTCGTGGTAGAGTCCTGAGACTTCCACTTGGGGGTTGGGTAAGGTGATGCCAAGCCACGGTTTGACGTAGCGTTCGATCATCGCGATGTCGAAATCAAGGTAGTATCCCACCAACGTCCGTGAACCGATAAAGTACAAAAAAGCATCGATCGCTTCGCGGGCTTCGAGTCCGTCTTGCACGTCGATATTGCGAATTTGATGGATTTTGATGCTCTCTTCGTTAATCGGCTTCGTGGGCTTCAAAAACCGTTCAAACTTTTCGGAGGCGATAATTTTATTGCCTTTAATCTTGAGCGCACCGATGGAGAGAATCTCGTCTTTTTTGGGATTGAGACCCGTCGTTTCGGTATCGAAGACCACGACTTCGTCCACAGGCGGCACGTCGAACAAAAACCGATACCGCTCGTCTTTGAGCTTTTTAGCGTTACGGTAACGCATCCATTTTCCCCACATATTAACTGACCAACGACAATTTAAAATGGTGCGTCAAAAACTTTTTAAAGGTATTGACGATCTTGAAGCTGTCTTTTAAAAGCTCAAGTTCGAGTTGATTGAGCCTTTCAACGCAAATAAAATTATCCAACGGAGCATGTTCCCCTCGTTCCAAACGCTCTTTCAAACGCAAGCTCAAAAACGTATCCAAAGCTTCGATGAGGGTTGAGGCGAAATTGGCATCAAACACCTCTTCTTTGACCAGTTTTTTAATGCGCGTCACCGTATCGGTTGCTTCGATTTTGTACTCTAACGCCAAACTTCGAATCCCGTGAACGATCGGAAAAATACCTCCTTTTTTGACGTCGATGCGATTATCTTCGGCAATCAGATGTGCGAACATACCGATAGGCGTTTCAAACGCTACGGCAGGTTTAGCAAAATTTGCCAGAAGCGGGCTTTGTCCTTCGACGCGTTCAAAAAGTTTACGTTTCAAGTGAGCTAGCAAGCGGCGATCACCCGCAACGGCGATACCGTCGACGAAAATCGCCATATTCATCACGTCTTCCATCGTCGGTGCGTCAAGCCACCGAGCGATCTCTTTTTCGTATTCTACGAACGCTTTACGCCAATACGGATTGGAAACCATGATGTTGCCTTCGCATTTGGGAAATCCAAAATCGATCAAAACTTTGTTCAACCGTTGCATGTAAGGGACAAACGCTTCAACGTCTTCGGGCTCGGCAATAATCAAAGCGTTATCCTGATCGGTTTTGAGCATCTGCTCTTTTCGACCTTCGCTTCCCATTACGATCAAACACGCCTTATGCGCCAACGCTTCCGGAACGATCATATGGTAAAGCTTCTCATAAATTTTTTCATAGATTTCCGAAATCAATTTAGCGATATAATCGACTTTCGTCCCTTTTGCATGCAATTTTTTGACGATACTCGTCACGTCCAAACTTGCTTGTTTGAGTTCTTCAAACGTGGTCGCTTTACGGATTTGTACCGCGACCAAATAGCTGTGATTGGCAAAATAACTCAGCAAATCCAACTGCTCCAAAATCCCGACGATCTCGCCGTCTTTGGTTACGACGAGCCGCTTAATCGAATGTTTGGTAAACAATAAAAGCGCATTAAAAAGGTAATCGTCCGCCTCGATCGTAATGATCGGAAAAAGCGCGATCGGTCCGATACTCGCTTCTTTGTCGTAACCTTCAAAAAGCACGTGCCGCCTAATGATACTATCGGTTACGATGCCGTATCCTTGCGTACTTCGTACGACGATACAACTGCTTTTTTTGGCTTCCATTTGGCGCAATGCACTCATAATCGCACACTCCGTTTCGACGACGGTGGGTTCGTGAAGGTAGCTATCGTGGACGCGCGCCATCATAAAACCGGAAAGCTCGGTCGTATACTCTTTTTGTTTGGCGGATTGTATTTTATTGGCAAGACCTTGAATGTAGTAAGCTTTAAACGCGGCGTTACTATCCAAAAGGAGTAGAAAATCCTCTTTTTTCAGCTCGTAGCAAATCAGCTCTTCAAGAACTTTAAAACGCCCCTCACACCGACCGTAAATTAAAGCGTCTGCATCGAACGAACTCGATTTTCCGTAAACTTTGACCAGCTCCTCTTCTAGGTATTCGCCGACTTCGCCTTTGATGACGACGTATAAAAATTCGGCATTGAGCGAGGGCGAGAGCAAAAGCGTCTCTTTTTTGTAATACGCGATATTGACCGAAGCGATGACGCTTGCCATCTCTTTTTTACTGAGTAACCCAAACGGATAGATCGAACGTAAAAACGCTTCCAAATCGTACATACTCATCTTATCAAGCCTTACATGTAAAGATACTTCGGTCGATGACGCAGAAAATTTATTGTAACGTGAAGCGAAGTAAAAGACTCTTACATGTCAGCTTTTTTAGATGCTTCTTAGCGAAATGTGGCATAATTGCACACAAAAAAGGAGCATACGTGCACCCTGTTTTAGAAAAATTTTTAGCCGATATTCGGGCGTTGCATCAGCTCGATCCTAAAAACCTCCCTCAAGAAGTCGTTGCTATTTTGGTCAAGATGAGTCCCGAAGAGCTGTTTAAAACTTGCACGCAGTTTGCCGTGTTACGGCATAATATTCCGAGCAAAAATTCCGCGGTAAGCCTCTCGGGAGAAGAGATGCAAACGTTGGCGGAGCAGTACCTTCAAGCACTCATCGCGCGTTTGAGGGAACGTCGCTAAAGACTTAAAATTTTGGCGCGTCTTAGAGATGCTACGCGCCGCACGCTTGAAATTTTTCCGCTAAACGTTCATAAGGTATTTTACGCCCGATCACGACCAAAAGTGAAGCGGCTTCTTCCTCATCGCCCCATTCCGAACCGTAGTCAAAGCCGACGACTTTGTGTACGCCTTGAACGATTAAACGCTTGGGTTCGTCTTGAATCGCTAGAACGCCTTTATACCGTAACATGTCGTTACCCCACTCCTCGATCAAAGCTTCCATAAACGCACCGATGCGCGTTAAGTCGAGCTTCTCGGCACGAAACACGTACGACTCGATGTCGTCGTTAAACGAACGGGGCGGTTTGGCGACACTAAACGATTTGAAACGAATGTTTTGAGCATCTTTGACTTCGTAAACGCCTTGATTGATTTTCAGTGCATCGCTCAACTCAAACGCGCCGATACCGATCCAAACCTCTTTGGGTAAAACGCCTCGGTAAGCCTCGAAAATCTCCGCTTTTGAATTGATAGCCGCTAAACGCTCCAAGACGCTCTGTTTTTGAGCCTCGTCCACGCAATCGGCTTTGGTTAAAATAATGCGATCGGCAAAACCGATTTGCGATGCGCATACGCGATGCTCGTCAAGCTGTTTGAGACAATGAATCGCATCGACAAGCGTAATCACCGCATCCAAACGAATACGTTCGCGAATCGTCTCATCCACGAAAAACGTCTGAATAATCGGTGCAGGGTCCGCCAAGCCCGTCGTTTCCAAAATTAAACGATCGGCTTGAAAGAGTCCTTGATCCATTTTGTCCAATATCCCTTTTAACGCTTCGGTCAATTCGCCGCGAATCGAACAACACACGCATCCGTTGCTCAGTTCCACGATCTCGACGTCGGGACTACTTTTCAACAACGCTCCGTCGACGCCCACCGCACCGAACTCGTTTTCGATAATGGCGATACGCTCGTTTTTGGATTGCTCCAACAAGTAATTAATCAGCGTCGTTTTTCCCGAACCTAAAAATCCCGTTAAAATCGTCACGTCTAAAAGCATCTATTCTTTCCTTAGCAACAACGCGTTGTACCGTTTTTACCGCCGTAGCGGGCTTCAACGCGTTCTCTGTAAAATTCTTCATAGGTCATCGGTGTTTGCTCGGGATGCGTTACGCGCATATGCTGAACATACGTATCGTAATCGGGTACGCCGACCATCAAACGTGCGGCTTGTCCGAGATATTTTCCGGCTTTTGCAAGATTTTCAAACATCGTCTCTCCTTAAAAAAGCCCCAAGAAGGCTTGAAAGCCTTCTTGAGTTTTGTGCCGATTTCATACACTTTCCGTCAAACGAATCTTACGAAACGTTTAGTGAACCGCACCGCGTAAAATATCTTCCGCATTCGCAGGAAGAGGAGCATAGGGAACTTCAACCGCCGTATCTTTATCGGATTTAAGTGCCTTGAGGCATGCTTGAACCGTAAAGAAAATCATCACGACGACGACGATCATAAAAAATACGATCAAAAATCCGTCAATTTGGTTGTTGAAGATAACGCGTTCAACCGCTTCTTGCGATTTGAAAACCGCATTGGGTTTAAAGTTGCCGCTTGAAAGCAAGGTTGAAAGTTGGTTTGCTTTTGCAAAAAATCCGATCGCAGGATCGCTACTAAACGCTTTGTACCAACCCGCACTCATCGTACAAATGACAAGCCATGTCGAAGGAACGATAGTAACCCATGCGTACATTTGCTCTTTTTTCTTGAAAAGAACGACCGTACATAGCATCAAGGCAATTCCCGCCAACATTTGGTTGGTAATACCGAACAACGGCCATAAGGTGTTAATACCGCCTAGAGGATCGACGACGCCGACGTAGAGGAAATATCCCCATGCCATAACGACAAGAGCCGTCGCCAAAAGATTGGCAAACAACGAGTCGGTACGTTTAAGCGTCGGATTGATTAAGCCTAAAAGGTCTTGTAACATAAAACGAGCCGCACGCGTACCCGCATCGACGGACGTTAAAATGAAAAGAGCCTCAAATAAAATCGCAAAGTGATACCAAAACGACATCGAACCTAAACCGCCGAGTGCACCGTGAATGATTTGAGCCATACCCACCGCCAAAGTCGGTGCGCCGCCCGCACGTGATACGATGCTTTTCTCGCCTACGTCCGCCGCAATGTTCGTTAAGACGTCGGGAGTGACGACAAAGCCCCAATTGCTAACCGTCGCACTTGCCGCTGCCGCGACATCGGCTAAACCGCTTGGATTGAGTGCCGCTAAAGGAGAGTTCATCGCAAAGTAAACGCCCGGATCGATAATTGAAGCGGAGATCAATGCCATCATACCGACGAAAGATTCCATCAACATACCGCCGTAACCGATCAAACGCGCCTCTTTCTCGTTCGCCAACATTTTAGGCGTCGTACCTGAAGAGATCAATGCGTGGAAACCCGATACCGCGCCGCACGCAATCGTGATAAACAAGAAAGGAAACAAACTACCCGTCCAAACCGGACCGTGATCGCCGAAAGCGTATTTGGTCATTGCCGGCATTTTCATATCGGGCATCAATAAAACGATACCGATCGCAAGACCGACGATTGCTCCGATTTTTAAGAAGGTGGAAAGGTAATCGCGAGGTGCTAAAAGCAACCATACGGGAAGAACCGACGCGATAAAACCGTAGGCGATCAACGACCACGTCAACGCAATGCCGCTAAGGTCGAAGTAAGGTGCCCATGTCGGACTTGCCGCAACTTGTCCGCCGAGCATGATACCCGCGATCAATCCGATAAAACCGACGAGCGAAATTTCTAAAATACGACCGGGACGAATAAAACGGAGGTAGATACCCATAAAGATCGCTAAAGGAATCGTAAAGGCAACCGTAAATGTACCCCAAGGACTGTGCGTTAAGGCTTTAACGACGACCATCGCCAAAACCGCCAAGATTATGATCATAATCATAAAGCACGCAATCAACGCGATAATGCCCGGAACCGTTCCCATCTCCATTTTGACGAGTTCGCCCAAAGAGCGTGCATCGCGTCTTGTCGATACGAAAAGAACGATATAGTCTTGAACCGCTCCGGCTAAAACGACGCCGGCTAAAAGCCAAAGCATTCCGGGTAAGTATCCTAATTGTGCCGCTAAAACAGGACCGACCAAAGGACCTGCTCCCGCAATCGCCGCAAAATGGTGTCCGAACAAAATCACTTTATTGGTCGGAACGTAGTCCAATCCGTCGTTATGACGAAAAGCGGGTGTCATACGCGTACCGTCGGCTTTTAAGACTTTATCGGCAATGTAAAGGCTGTAATAGCGATAACCGATCAAGTAAACACACACGGCGGCGGTTAATATCCACATGGCATTAATCGTCTCGCCGCGATTAAGCGCGATATAGCCTAACGCAATAGCACCGAGTATCGCAACGAAAAACCAAGCAATCTTTCCGGTTGAACCGGAACTGCTAGCTGTCATAATGTACCTCCCTTAGGTAAGTTTGTGTAGCGTTTGGTAATCTTTAAGTAAAACGATCGATTTCTTTGATACGTTTTCGGACACATGAGTGCTTTTCAAAGAAACGCGCTTTACTTTACCGCTCATTGTAATACGAATCTATCTCATAAATCTCATCATGGTTCAAAATTTTTGTGATGTATTTGTGAAATCTATGATAAAACAAACTCTCTAACGCGTTTTAAGGAGCCCTTAGGCATCAGGAAGTTATTACAAACGCAACGCTATAATTCATGTAAAAAAGAGGACAAAACGCGTGGAGCTTTTAAAAACAAAAAACGTTCTGTTTGTCGAAGACAACGATGATTTCGCACAAAACTTTATGACGCTTTTAGCCCTTTTCGTTCAAACGATTTACCACTGCAAAGACCTTCAAAACGCACGCGAAACCTTTGCGTCGAAAAGGGTCGATCTGATTATTTGCGACATCAAACTCAACAATGAAAACGGGCTAAATTTTATCGAAGAAGTGAGAAAAATCGAAACAAATATGCCGATCATCATCTTAAGCGGCAACAAAAACGAGGAGTTTTTATTTCGTGCGATTCCGCTCAACCTGACCGCGTATCTCTTAAAACCGATTACCTACAAAGACTTTGTCGCCTCTTTGGAAAAGTGTGCCGGAACGTTTTCCAAACACGAAACGACCTTGCTCAAAAACGGCGACGTCTTTGATCGACAAAACCAAACCCTTCACCTCAAAGACGGTACACTGATCGAACTGAGCAAAAAAGAGACGCTTTTTCTCTCACTTTTGATCGAAAATGCACACCAAATCGTGACCAAAGATATGCTCTTAGCTTCGGTTTGGGATTATGAAGAGGTGAGCGAGGGTGCGATTGCCAATTTTATTATGCGACTACGCAAAAAAATCGGTAAACAGTTTATCCATACCGTTGCCGAAAGCGGCTACCGTTTAGGCATTTGAAAGCACGATTTGAATGCAAACGCCATCAGGGGTATTGTTAAAAAGAAGTTTTTGACGGTACTTTTCCAAAATACGCCGACACATCGGAAGCCCGACGCCTTTATCCAACTCTTTGTCGTCGATACGTCCTCGCGCATTATCGCAAATGCGCACTTCGTCGTCCAAAATCATCACGCGAATCCGCCTATCGTCCACATGAGAGCGTTTGAACGCATGAATCGCATTGTTTAAGATATTGAGCCAAATTTGCATGTATTCGTTTTTGATGCCGTAAAGCACTTTTGCCGCATCGCCTTGAATCTCTACGCTAATATTCCCCTCAAGCAAATGCGTTTCAATCAAAGAGAGCGTCTGTTCGATCGATTCGTATACGTTAAAGTGTTGAAGAAGCGTCGAGGGTTTGTAGAACTCTAAAAAATTCTGCATCGTTTGCGACATAAAATCGAGCGTTTGTTCAACTTTTTTAAGTTGCGCATATAAAAACTCTTTTTCAATCTCTTTGCCGTGTTCCATCAAACCGATCAACATTAAATTAACGCCGCTAAGGCTTGAAAGCGGCTCTCGCCATTGATGGGAAATATTGCCGATCATCTCCCCGAGTTCCGCTTTTTTCGATTGTTGCATCATCACTTTTTGATTTTCGACGTTTTGCGCAATCGCTTTTTTAACCTCTTTGCGTAACATGTAGTTCCATAACAAAATCATACTCACGATCAACCCGATCGTGCCGAAGAAGTACCACACCTCTTTACGCAAAGGCTGTTGCACGATAGAAGGAATATAACGATTGACGATCGTCTCTTTTTCACGTAAAGAGACGCTTTGGATACCTTTATTTAAAATATCGCGCAAGATCGTATTGTGTCCCGTGATACCGATACGAAAAACCGTATCGATACCCTCGACGTGCCCTCCGATTTTCAGGTTGAAAAACCCTTGTTGTTTGATCTGATACGCAACAAGCGCAAACGGTTTGATCGTCATATCGACTTGTTTGTTGGCGACCAACACCAAAGCGTCGCTCTCGCTGGCAACCGTAAAAAGCGTAACGTGCGGAAATTCTTTTTCGATTTTGGCAAACAGCGGCGAACCTCTGGGCAGTGCCAGCGTACCGCTCGGAATCGATTTGAGGTCGCCGATAAAACTGTGCGTATCGGTCGTAATCAAAACGTTTTTATCGACCAAAATCGGATCGCTAAAGAGTAACCACGCGTCGAGTTCCGGCGTCTGGCTTATCAAACTCACGATATCGCATTGAGCGTCTTTGGCCTTTTCGAGGCTATCTTCCCACGTGTACGTTTGTATGATTTTAATCGTGAGTCCTACGCGTCCGGCTACCAAACTGAGAAGATCGGCTCCGATACCCTCATGATTTCCTTCCGGCGTTAAAACCTCAAAAGGCATTAACGAAGGGTTCGTACACACTTTGATATCACGGTGCGATAAGATATAGCGTTGTTCTTCGTCGCTTAGCGTAATATGCGTATTACCGGCAAAGAGCATCGAGGCAAGGCATAAAAGCCACAGGTAACGTTTCATGGGCGAGACGAAGGGATATAATGTTCGCTCAATAAAAGAGCGATTTTCTCTGCTATCAGCGCGTAACCTTGTGCGTTGGGATGAACGGCATCGCCGCGAAGCGTTTCGCTTTCTTGAACCGCTTTCAAACTTTCGTCTTCAATGATCAGCGAACGTTCTTTGGCAATTTCATAATAAAACGACGGCACGCTAAAGCGCACAATATCCAACGTAGCAACGCCGACCAAAAGCACGTAAATACCTCTATCTTGGGCTAATTGTACCATTGCGCTTATATTGGCTTTGGTTTGACGCGTTTCGTTTTGGCGCAAAATATCGTTTCCGCCGTGGCATAGCACCAAAATATCGGGTCGAGTGCGATCTAAAACACTTGCCAACCGCGCTAAGCCTTGCGCACTCGTTTCGCCCGATATACCTTCGTTCACAACCTCTACATGTAAACGTTCAGCCAACACGGCAGGGTAGCTTTGCTCAGGCAAAACGCCGTATCCTTGGGTAAGACTATCTCCGAAAGCGACTATTTTCGTATCGAGCGGCAACGAGAGGCTCGTCGTGTTTTGATCGTGAGAAGAGCGGTAAAACTCGATACCGACGATCAGGGCTAAAACGATGATAAAATTGCGTAACGTGAAGAGTTCCATGGCTTTATTGTAACGTGTTGTCGCTTGTTTTAGCAACTCTTGGCTAGAATATTTCTCATTTTTTTTTGAAAGTACCTTCATAATGAAACACAACTCTATTGACGTCATCGGTATCGGTTTTCTTTTGATCGCAATGCTCACGTGGGCAAGCTCGTTTATCGCCCTAAAAGCAGTGCTTGGCGTCATGGGACCCATGAGCGCGATGTTTGGTCGTATGGCGATTGCCAGCCTCTGTTTTGTCTACTTTATCAAGCAGTTTCGCACCTACGAATTTACGAGAAACGACATCAAATACATCTTACTTTTGACCTTTTTCGAACCCTGCCTCTACTTCATTTTTGAAGCCAAAGCCTTGCAACTCACCACCGCGTCGCAAGCGGGGATGATCACCTCCATGATGCCTTTGATGACCGCAATCGCAGCAAGTTTCGTGCTCAAAGAGTACCTCAGCAAACGCGTACTCATCGGCTCTGCTCTGGCGGTGATCGGTGCTGTTTGGCTCAGTCTTGGCGCACAAAGCAGTGAACACGCGACCAATCCTCTTTTAGGCAACTTCTTAGAATTTTGCGCGATGGTGTGCGGTACATGGTACGCTATCTCGGTGCGTTACCTCAGTCAACGTTTTTCCGCCCTCTTTTTGACCGCCGTTCAAGCGTTTGTCGGCACGATCTTCTTCTTTCCTTTAGCCATCTGGGAGTCATGGGGCGTACCGTTTAACATTTCAGGCGAAGCATTGGGCTGGTTATGTTATTTGGGAATTGTCGTGACGCTGGGAGGGTATGGCATGTTCAACCTTGCCTTAGGTCGCATCGAAGCCTCACGCGCTTCGGTTTTCGTCAACCTCATCCCCGTTTTCACCGTACTTTTAGCCTACCTCTTTTTGGGTGAAGTGCTTTCTCAAACAGAGATGATGGCAAGCTTTGTCATTTTTGGAGGCATCATCGTCTCTCAATTACCGCGATTTCGCGCAAAAGAGAAGCTTCTTTAACTTTACATGTAAACATTTTTTGACGGTAGCGGTATATTTTTTGCTTTCATATTTTTAGTCTCAAAGTATGATTTTGAAGGGGCAGAAAATGTATGTACATGAGAGTAGTGTTGGCTATACACTTTACATCCAAAATGATTACTATGCAAATCAAACACTTAAAGAAAGCGAAGCTCTTGCGCAGGGAAAAGAGTTTTTAGAGGAGACGTATGATTCTAGCTTAGATGATTACCTCAATAAAATTATAGAGAATATTCCTGAGCTTAAAGCAGCACAAGAGTCAGGTATTGGAATAGGTGTTGTGATTTTACCTGAAAGTGCTTCTTCAACCCTAAAAGAAGCAGTGAGCCAAACCACGGATAAGATGTTAGATGAAGGAACCGATGAAGATATTCTTAAAAGTGTTTTAGGGATCGTAAAATTTAATTATTCTGCAGATATAGAGTATGGTCAACAAGATAAATATACTAATATGCATGTCAAAAATGAGTCTTTTAACTATGATATGGACGCACTCAATGACGTTTTGAGTAAATTTCAAGAAATTTACAGCTCAAATGGTGAACTATCAGCAGGGTTGAGTAAATTTTCAGAATACCTCAACACCATTTACAATGATTTAGCCCAATCTACAAACTCTTCTAGTGAAACGATAGCCACTGTATCGAAGGAAGATGAAACGAGCAACGATCTTGTTGGAACTTTGATGCAAGAGCTTGATAAAAGTGAAGAGGGAACAACCGACGGCTCTTCTGAACTCACTAAAAAACTTTACAAAGACTACATCAAATCACTCTCTTCACATCTCACAGGTGGGTTATTACAACAGACGAGCTAAAGATTCAAAGATTTCTATGATTTTACATGTAAACATTTTGGCTATAGCGGTATATTTTTTGCTTTCAATTTAAGGTTATTTATTTTGCACCATTTTAGTGATACAAGGATACCTAATGTCAACAAATATCAGCGGAGTCGGTTATACTGTTTTCATTCAAAGTGACTATTATGCCAATAGAAATCTACAAATATCCAATGCGATGCAATCAGGAGATGAGTGGTCTTCCGATACAGATCTTGAAGCATATCTGAAAAAAGTTACAGAGAGTATTCCAGAGCTTAAGGCAGCGGATGAAGCAGGGCTTGCCATTGACGTGGTTATTCTTCCCGAAACAGCCTCTTCGACACTTAAAAATGCGGTCAATCAAACTACACAAAAAATGATAGACGATGGGACGAGTGAAGATGTCTTGAAAGGCGTTTTAGGCATTGTAAAATATAACTATTCGAGTACTGTAGATTTTGGCTCAAGCGGAGTTGCTAATTTTACAAATAGTTCGCTTACCTACGACAAAGATCAACTGAGTACTATTTTAAATACCTTTAAAGATATTTACAGTTCCAATGGTGAGTTATCGGCGGGGTTAAGCCAATTTTCTGACTATTTGGATGCTGTCTATTCAAGCCTAACAGAGACATCAAGTTCTTCAGTAACAGGCACTACTTCTGCATCGAGTAAAGAAGAAGCCAGCAACGATCTTGTTGGAACTTTGATGCAAGAGCTTGATAAAAGCGAAGAGGGAACAACCTCGGGTTCTGAAGAATTGAACAAAAAACTCTACAAAAACTACATCAAATCACTCTCTTCAAACCTCACAGGCGGATTATTAAAACAGACGAGCTAAGCTCTGAGGTGATAAAAGTCTCAGAGCTTATTTTCTTATAAAAAGACCACGCACGCCTCAGTGGCGCCATGGGCTCCGATGACCAAGGATTGTTCGATGTCCGCGGTTTTTGACGGTCCACTGATGAAGAGACCAAAAATATCTTTATCATCAAAACTGACCCGTGTGTACGCTTCGTGCATCGTATGCACCAACTCACCTTTGGGCACGACGATCATCAATTTTTGAGCGATGAAGTAAAGAGCACGGTGTCTTGCATCAGCTTCTTTAACCCATACCGCACCGTTTTCAGCCACGGCGAATTCACCTTTGATGATCGCGAGGTCAACGTCTTTAAGCGTGTGTGGATCATCGGTTGCATTCAGCTCTTTCGTGCCTACATGTAAACCCTCTACCGTTGAGACGATGACCGTTGCTTCGGCGTAATGCTCTTTGATGTAGCTGTCAATTTCGGCTAAAGAGCCCAACTGAACGGCATTTCCACCGACACTTGCGAGTGTTGTTGCAAATTTTTCATCCAAATTCGCATAGGTCGTATGCAAAATATTGACTTCGGGCAAAGCGCTCTCATCGTGAGGTTTTGCCTCTTTAATGGCTTTTAAAATCGCTTCGCGTGAACTCATTTGATACCCTTTTTTGCTTTGTAAAGTTCTTTAAAACTGTTTTTTGGAAACGACGGTAACTCTCGGTTTTTGCCCCAAAGATTGAATTTGGAATACAGCAGTGCACGAGGGAGTATCGGTACCATTTTTCGCGCCATAAACCCAGCAAAGTCCATCAGTTTCGGACGGCACATAAGCCACGTTGCCATCTTTAGTGCATTGTGTTTGATGGGGCTTAGATAGCCTGCATCGACCACATCTTGACGTTTTAAGTAGAGCTGATCGGCTAAATCCACTTTCACAGGACAGACATTAGAGCAGGAAAAACAGAGCGAGCAAGCAAACGGCAAGCTGTAGTATTTTTTAAGATCGCGACTCGGAGCCAGTGTCGAACCAATGGGTCCAGGAATGACGTAACCGTAGCTATAACCACCACTTCGTCGGTAAATCGGACACGTGTTCAAACACGCTCCACAACGAATGCATTGCAGCGATTTGATGTAGCGTTTATCAGAGAGGATTTTGCTTCTTCCATTATCGACGATGACGATGTGCATCTGCCCACCCTCAACTGCACCATGATAATGCGAGGTGTAAGTCGTCACAGGCTGGCCCGTTGCACTTCTGGCTAAAAGGCGCGTGAAGATGCTCAGATCTTTAAGACGAGGAATGATCTTCTCAATGCCCATACACGCGATGTGAAGTTTCGGCAAACTCGCACCTAAATCGGCATTGCCCTCGTTCGTACAGACCACGATGCCGCCTGTTTCTGCGATCGCAAAATTGACACCGGTCATTGCCGCGTCCGCTCCTACAAATTTCTCACGCAAATGCGCCCGTGCTGCGCGGGTAAGATACGTCGGATCGGCATTGCCTTTTTGCGTGTTTAAAAACTTCTCAAACGTTGTACCCACGTCCTCTTTTTTGAGGTGAATCGCAGGAAGAACGATGTGAGAAGGTGGTTCTTTACGAAGCTGTACGATGCGCTCACCGAGGTCGGTATCGACCACTTCGATGCCGTGCTCTTCCAAGTAAGGATTGAGATGGCACTCTTCGGTGAGCATCGATTTACTTTTAACGATCATCTTCGCACCATTGGAGCGCAAGATGTCTAAAACGATCTCATTGTGCTCTTTCGCATCTTTTGCCCAATGCACGCGAATACCACGGGCTAAAGCGTTTTTTTCAAACTGCTCAAGATACTCATCCAAGTGTGAGAGCGTATGGGATTTGATCTTATCGGCAGTGTTGCGTAGTTCTTCCCATTCATCCAAACTTTTGGACTGATTATCACGCTTGACGCGGACAAACCAGAGCGCTTTGTCGTGCCATTTCATACGCTCAACGTTAGCGGCAAATTTTTCGGCAAGTTCTGGGTGGCTCATTGGACATCTCCTGCTAAAATTTGGGCGATATAGATCGTTTTAAGCGGCATTTTTTCGCGATCGATCAAGCCTTGCATGTGCATCAAACACGACATATCGACACCCGTGATGTATTCGCTACCAGCGTCTAAATGGTCTTGCAAACGTGCGCGTCCCATCGCCGTACTCATCGCTTCTTCCGAAACGGCAAACGTTCCACCAAAACCGCAACACTCGTCTTTACGGGTGAGTTCTGAGTAACTGATGCCCTCTACTTTGTCGAGTAAGTTTTTGATCTTGGAGAATTCGGGTACATTCTTCTCACTCATGCTCGCCATGCCAAGTTCTCTGTGAGCATGACAGCTGTTGTGGATGCCCACTTTGTGAGAAAATGTAGCATTCATGGAGGTAGGTTTAATGACATCGTGTAAAAACTCGATGAGTTCATAAGTGTGTGAACGCATGCGCTCAAAACCCTCGCGTCCTTCTAAAAACTGCGCGTAATTATGGCGCACCATACTCACGCAACTGCCGCTTGGAGCGACGATGTAGTCGTAGTCTTTGAAGATGTTAAAAAAGCGTTCGGCTAAGAGGGCGGTCTCTTTCGCACAGCCTGTGTTGGCTTGTGCTTGTCCGCAACAGGTTTGGTTTAATGGATACTCAACATCCAACCCCAAGTTCTCTAGCACTTTCAGCGTTGCCATCGAAGCTTCAGGGTATAGCTCATTCATAAAACAGGGAATAAATAGACCTATTTTCATACGTTTGCTCCGAAGTCGTTTTAACGCTATCCTAACACCCAAGGCGAACAAACGTATGATATTTTTTACGAGCCTACGATATTTTGTAAAAAGATTTCGATAAGTAACACTCCCGCAACGAGTGCAAGCATGACGGCAATCAGTTTCATGCGGCTCATCGCGACGTGAACGCTAATTTAACGGCAAGTGCCGCAAAAATCGTTCCGGCAACACGATTGAGTATTTTCTCCCCGTTTTTGGTTTGGGAGAACCATTGACCGACGCGACCTGCTAGTAAAGAGACGAAAAAGAAGACGACAAAGGCACTGAGCATAAATAAAGCACCGAGCATAAAGATTTGTCCCGTGACGTTTCCCGCTTCGGGACGGGTAAATTGCGGTAAAAAGGCTAAGAAAAAGATGGAGACTTTAGGGTTGGTAATGTTCATAAAAATGCCGCGCTTATAGAGCGAAACCAAACGAATAGGCGTTTTGTCGGTTTCCAGTTTGCTTTTGCCGGCATCTTTAAACGCCATAAACGCCAAATAGAGCAAGTATGCCGCACCGATAATTTTCAAAAGCGTAAAGGCAAGCAACGAGGTTTGAAAAATTACCGCAACGCCCAAAGCGACCGCCGTCGTATGAAAGATAAGACCGCTGCAAAGCCCTAACGCAATCGCGATTCCGGAGCGACTGCCTTTGCTCATCGATTGGGTTAAAACAAATAAAATATCAGGCCCCGGAGCCAAAGCTAAAAGCGTCGAAGCCGTGATAAACATGACGATCGTTTGAAGATCAAGCATGAGCTTTTCCTTTACATGTAAGATACGAAATTGTACCGACTCACGCCTTAGATAACGTGCCTAATTGCGCAATTTGCATCGAAATTTTGAGCATTTGTAGCATAATATCGCTTTTTTCAACCGGATTATGCGCCTTGGCAAGCTTTTTTTCAAGCATTTTTAGCCTATTTTTCAAAGCGGGAAGAAGACCTTCATTGAGATCGGAAGAAGAAGAGGACTCTTGTGCCTTTTTTAAAATTATACTTGAGCCGACGGGCGTTTTCGTTTCTTGCTCATCGAATGCTTGCGTTTGAGGATCTTTGATCACAAAATCGACGTGCGACATCCAACCCGCCGTACCGTTTTCAAACAAAACGAGACCGCTTTTTTGCAACAACGCATCGGTCGTTGCACCGTTTTTATAACGAAAGGAAGACTCCGTACTTTCAAGTAACAACGCTCCGACTTGCGCTTGATTTAAAGAGATGAGATTGTCTTGCACCGCACTTTTTTGCCAAATTTTTAGCCGGGCGAAGATGCTATCGTTTTCATCGATCCAACCGTTTGCGTCTTCGTCGTACTCGGACAAATCCGCAAATCCGTCGCCGCTTTTCGTACCGAAAAGTTCGCTTCCTTCGTCAATGATGCCGTTCTCGTTTTTGTCGTATGCTAAAAAGCCGTTGTTACGCCCTAAAAGCGCGATTTCTTCTTGATTTCCGTCACCGTTAAGATCAAATAAAAACGTTTTCGATAGATCGATGCGGGCGAGCCTTCCCTCAAGATTGATCACCAAAGGATCGACGAGTGCGCCGACCGATTGAACCGTGAAAGCTTCGTAGCGATCTTCCCGCGATAAAAAACTTTGTAACGCAATATCGAGTACCGCACCTTCTTGCGTCGTAACGCGCCCAGAGGCCTGAAGCATTAAGCTCTCCGACTCGCTGTTTTGCGTCAATGTTTGCACTTGCGTATCGGTCGTATGACGGATGAGCGTACTACTTTGCAACGCTTCATGGTAACTTTCAATGGTGAGTGAGGATGATGTGATACGCATAGCTTTTTGCCCCCAAATAGCTTTTGAGAACTAAATCGTCCGAATCGAGGTATAATTAAAGCCTACAGATAAGGAGTTTACGATGCAACCGACCCGAAGCTACTCTCAAAAAGAAGAGATATGGCACAGTATTAGCCACGGAGTAGGACTTTTGTTAAGCGTCAGCGCGTTAACGCTTTTATGCGTTTTTGCCGCTCAAAGCGGTGAAGGTGCCAAAATCGCCAGTGCTATCGTCTTCGGTATCGCATTGATCGTGATGTACGGGGCTTCGACCCTCTATCATGCCGTACCTTTTCCTGCGGTCAAAGCCGTTTTGCGACAATTTGATCATTGCGCTATTTACGTTTTGATTGCCGGAACGTACACGCCCGTCTGCCTTTTGGGGATTCAAGGATCATGGGGTTGGACGCTTTTTGGCATTTCGTGGGGCATTGCGTTTTTCGGTACGGCACTGAAAATTCTCTTTCCCGGTCGCTTTCACCTTTTGGCGATTATCCTCTACGCGCTGATGGGCTGGATGGTCGTCGTCGCGATCAAACCGCTGATTGCCAATCTTTCGACTTTACCGCTTGTTTTTCTTCTCATCGGAGGTATTATCTACACGCTCGGAATCGGTTTTTACGTGCAAAAACAACGCTTCTTTAGCCACGCTATTTGGCATTTTTTTGTTCTGGGCGGATCGATTTTTCATTTTTTCGCCGTTTTATTGCTCATTCGAGAGTAGCCCTTCGTAAAGGGGCTACCCTAAAGCAATTTATCAAAGCCTATCCATTTTTTCAATGCCTCGATTCCTACCGAAAGGATCAAACAAATTCCCAAAAGCACCGCAAAAATGATCACGGAATAGTGAAAAGCGTAAATAAAATCGGGAAAATAGTAGTAATAAATAAAGGTGTGAAACAAAAAGATATTAAACGAGTGAACGCCGACAAATTCAAACGCTTTTTTTGCACGAGGCGAGACCGCAACCCACTCCGTCGTCCACAAGATGAGCAAAATCGCAAAAAACGTATCGGCTCTGACGCTGTCGAAAAGATAACCGTTTTGGCGATACCATGCGACAAAAACCGTCAAAACCGCTAAGAAAACGAATCGTTTTTTCCCGAGACGATCCAACCATGCGATCATCTTCAAAAACCCGTCGGTTTGGGAAAGATAAACGCCGACCGCAAACGGAAAAATCCAGTCGTTAACTAAAGGAATCGGCACAAAGAGCAAAACGGCACACACGGCTAAAAACCATAGGTGAAATTTTTGCGTTAAACTATACACGAGAGGGAAAATAGCGTACAAAACGATAATAAGGCTCATAAACCACCACGTCGCGTTGTACCCGTAGCCGACCCACGTGAACATGTGAAGCCCGAGCAATTGTAGCAACAAACCTTGCATGTACGCATGTCCGTAGACGCCTTCTAAGGTTCTGCCCATAAACCAAACGCCGATCGGAACGAATAAAAGTGCGATCAACCAATAGTTCATATAGAGTTTCAAAACCCTGCGTTTATAAAACGACGCGAGTTCCAGTCCCTTTTTCTTCACCGACTCCGCCAGCCCGAAACCGCTTAAAACCACGTAAATACCGACGCACACCTTAGCCAGTAACGCGGTTTGATACACGACCCATCCTTCTTCGGGATGTTCGTAAAAAAGATGATGCCACAAAATCAGCATCAACGCCATACCTTTACTCGCATTGGTAATCGAAACGTCAAATTTGCCCAAGACCATTCTTTCTCCTTACGGTACTAAACGTGCGATGTTTTCCTCTATCGTATCGTTTTTGTAGACGGCACTAATCACCGAATACATCGCGATGTCGTATGAGCGTAAAAGGGGTATCGTGTCGGGATTGATCCCTCCGATAGCGCAAATCGGTACGTTAAGAACCTTTTTGGCTTCGCCGAGCACGGTATGCGGGACGACGAGAGAGTTCGGTTTCGTCGGAGAGGGGAAAAACGAACCGAAAGCGACGTAGTCTACTCCTAGCGAAGCGTAATGAAGTGCGCGTGCAATATCGCCGTAGCACGATACGCCGATGATTTTATCGCTTCCCAAAAGGGCTCTTGCTTCTTCGTAACTTACGTCGTCTTGTCCGACATGTAAGCCGTCCGCGTTGATGCGATGCGCCAATTCCAAACGGTCGTCGATGATAAAAATCGCTTCGTAAAGATCGCACAGTGCTTGAAGTCTACGGCATGTTTTTTCAGCCGCTTCGTCGCTTGCGTATTTATCGCGGTATTGAATTACTTTGACGCCGCATTTGAGCACGCGCTCCATTTGCTCTAAAATCGTCTCTTCGGGAGTCAACGTAGCGTCCGTTAAGACGTAAAGTCCGTTTAAAAGGGATCGATCGATCATGCAAAACCTCTTGCGTTTTTAAAAGAGATTGTACAGAGAAAACCTTAAATTGCCCAAGCTTTAGGACGCGGCTCGGGCAAAAGCGTTCAAAACGTTACGAGCGAAACTTACTGAGCTCGTTATTGAGGTTTTCGGTCATGGCATGCAAATGATCGCTTGCTTGCGAAACATTGTCGATACTGGCAACGTTTTCTTTGGAAATCGTATTGATCTTTTCGATTTCGTCGACGATTTTTTTGATCTTGTCGGACGTATCGATGAAGTCGTTGACCGTATCGCGGCTTTGCGTGATCGTCGAATGAATAATTTCAGAGACGTTATTCATCCCTTTTTGCAGATTTTCCGTGACGATAGCGAGGGCTTGCACTTCATGCACGTTTTGCGCAATATCGGTATTGGCGTCCATGATGGATTGAACCACGACGTTAATCGTCGCGTCGATCTCGACCAAGCTTTTTTGCGTGCGTTCGGCAAGTTTTCGTACCTCATCGGCAACGACCGCGAACCCTCTTCCGTGTTCGCCAGCACGCGCGGCTTCGATGGCGGCGTTGAGGGCTAAAAGGTTGGTCTGATCGGCGATATCGCGGATAATGTTCAGCACTTCTTTCACTTCGTTGGCATTGTGACTGACCGTATTGAGCCGTTCGGCGAGGTTTTGTTCTTTGCTTGCCGTCGTTCGCATCGTACTTTCAAGCTGTTCGACTTGCTCTTTGACTCCGATAATATCGTGTTGCGTTCGGCTCAATGCTTCTTGTGAATCTTGTGCTTTCGCAACGGAGCTTTCAAGGCTCTTGACCAAAGCGATGCCCTCTTCTTTGGTCTGTCCCGTGATTTTGGATTCGGTCTCGACATTGCGGACGACTTCTATTGCCGTACGGGAAAGCTCTTCCGAAATCGAGGCATTTTCATTGCTGATTGCTTTGGATTTTTTGACGATATCGTGCAACTTTTCAATAAAAGCGTTAATGTTACGTGAAACGACGCCAAATTCATCGTTGGAGCTGACATGTAAACGATGGCGAAGGTCGCCTTGAGAACTTGAAAGCTCCTCCACGACCGCATTGAGACGATCGACGGGACGAAGCAAGAGACGAATCAGAACAATCATCGCTGCGACGCTTAACGCCAACATCACGAGTCCTAGCAATGCCAACTCTTTAACTTGCGTGTCTAAGAAAGCGTACGCGACGTGTTTATCAAAGCTAATTGCGGGCAACCATCCCGTCTCTTTAGACGTTTTATACGCAAAGATTTTTGAAGAGCCTTTTTCATCGTATGCGACCAGCCCTTCACTCTTTTTGCGAACCGCTTCCGCAATTACGGGTATCGTATTTTTCAACTCTTTGCCAAGCATTTCCGAAGCCGGATGCGCGATAAAAATACCTTTCGTATCCGTTAACATTCCAAAACCGCCCTCAAAATTAATATTGGCGATTGCTTGGGTTAGCGCATCGAGCGAAATGTCTAAGATGACCGCTCCGATAAACACTTTATCTTTAAAAATCGGTGCCGTTACCGACACCACCAATTTTTTGGTCGTCGCATCGATATACGCGTCCGTTACGCCCGATTTCCCCGAAGCTTTAACGCTCTTATACCACTCTCTCACCCTCGGATCGTATCCCTCGGGCAGCTTGGCTCCGCTTCCGGTCATCGCACTTCCGTCTTCCAACCCTACCGTCGTATCAAATCCGCCCAACGTCTTGGTCGTCTCTTGTAAAATCGTACGAATTTGTAAGGTATCCATAATTTCGATATCCGTCAAATAACGCGCCGTACTCTCCATGGTACTTTTTTTACCCGATGCCCAACTGTCGATGAAGTCGGTCAATGAGCGCGACGCCATGCTCAAACTGCTTTCGATTTGAATGACGCTGTTTTTTTTCGTATCCAAATAGCTAATAAGGCTAAAAAGACTCAAACTGACAAACATTAAAACGGAAATTCCGAGAATTATTTTAATCTTAAACGACATAGATTTTCCTCTCTTGTGATCTCGTTGAACGACATTATAGACAAAAATAGTCCTCATATTTTACACTCAATTGCTCACTTTTTGCCCATAAAGGGAGTAACCGTTTTGCAACCGATAGTGTTTATACTAAACGATTTTGCCGTGTATTCTCACGAAAGAAACGAAAGCATACGTCCTTGGAAGGGTTTAAATCCTAGTGTTTGACACAGTGAAAAAAGAGTAGATTTTTCGTCGTGCAAAAGTGCCACGGAGGCAAAGCCTAATGCTTTACATGTAAGAACGGCATGCCCCACCAACGAGGCTTCAATGCCTTGGTTTCCAAACGCTTTATCCACCGCTACACTCTCCAAAACAGCGTTTTTTTCACCCGTTGAAAGCGAGAGGTGATGCGTTACATGTAAGAGCCCGATCACCTCGTCTTCATGCGTTGCGACATAGATCGCTCCGAAGCGTTCTTCTCGAATCCATAAGGTCAGTTCATCGGGAGCGATGCGCGGAAAAAACCTGCATAACGCATCGACATCGTGTACATTGGCGCGTCGTAAACAAGGCACAATCGGCTTGTGCGCCGCTTCGTAGGCAAGGAGGATTTTTTTACGCTCGATGCCCCAGCGGTACCCGCTCATCGCACCGCTTTTGGCGATCACGCGGTGGCAAGGGATGAGATAGCCGATGTGGTTTTTCCCGATGGCACTAGCAACCGCTCTCACGGCATTGGGCTTGTCGATGTAATTGGCGATGTCTTGGTAGGTCGCGATCACGCCATTGGGGAGATTTAACAGCGCTTTCCAGACATTGACTTGAAGGTTCGTTCCCTTGACCAAGAGATTGTATTTTTTATTTTTCAGAAAAATATTTTCCAAATAACGCTGGGCTTTAGCATCGTCATGCACGAGGTTAGCATTTTCCCACAGCTCTTGAAAGCGCTTAAAAATCGCCTCTTGGTTCTGGTCGATAAAGCCTAAAAAACAGATACCTTTATCGGTGTAAGCGATCAACGCTTGCCCAAAAGGGGTCAGCCCAAAACCATATGTGATGGTGACATCTTTTCCTTTTTCACGCCACTCTTTGGGCGTCACGCCGATCAAGTTGACAAACAGTTCATGCAACCGACTCACACTGGAAAGTCCGATGTCAAGGCTACTGTCTAGGATCGACTTGGACTCTTTGATGTGCTCTTTGGCGTAATTAAGCGTCACCGAGTGCAAAAACTGCTTGGGTGTGACGCCCACGTACTCTTTAAACACGCGGATAAAATGGTACTTACTCATACCGATACGCTCAGCGATCACGTCGATGGAGGGTTGTTCTTTAAAATGCGCATCGATGTATTTGATCGCTTTTTCAATCAATTGATAATTACCATGCAACGCTTCGATCTCTTTCATGACACCCTCCTTTATCATTTTTCATTAGAGTTATTCCATAACTCTTAACACGCTTTTAAAGCAAAGCTTTAAAAACTANNCTGGGTTTTCCTCGGCGGAAAGCCCACGCACCTTTGGTGCTTTTAGTGCTCATTTCAAAAAGTCTAATACGTCGCCTGCTCATACACTTTAAACTTTGCCAAAAGGGCTGTGAGCTCTTTTTTGATTTTTACATGTAACGTTTTAGTGTGAATATTATCCAAAACATCGCACATCTTATGTGCTATGAACGTAAACTCTTCTTCTTTCATTCCCAGCGTCGTGAGTGCCGCCGAACCGATGCGCACGCCTGAAGTGAGTGCCGCACTGCGGGTATCGTTTGGAACGCTGTTTTTATTGACCGTGATACCTGCGTTCTCTAATGCCTTGCTCGCTTCATCGCCCGAATACTCTTTGTTCAGTAATGATACCAAAATCAAGTGGTTATCCGTTCCTCCACTGACCAAATCAAAACCCCGCTCAAGCATAACCTCGCCCAAAACGCTGGCATTGCGTTTGACTTGCTGTGCATATGCTTTCCACGACGGGTCTAACACTTCGCCAAATGCCACGGCTTTTGCCGCGATGACATGTAAAAGCGGTCCACCTTGCAGAGCAGGAAAAACGGCAGAGTTGATCTTTTTTGCCAACGCTTCATCGTTGGTCATGATGACACCGCCTCTTGGACCGCGTAACGTTTTGTGCGTCGTGGAAGTGACCACATGGGCGTAAGGAAACGGACTCATATGCTCGCCTGCTGCCACCAAACCCGCGATGTGCGCGATGTCGGCAAACAGGATCGCACCTACTGCGTCCGCGATCTCTCGAAACTTGGCAAAATCAAGCTCTCTCGCATACGCCGAAGCACCGCAGACGATTATTTTGGGCTTAACGATTTTGGCGATTTCCATCACTTTATCGTAGTCGATCACACCATTTTCATTCACGCCGTACGAAAATGCTTGGTAATTTTTACCCGAAAAGCTTACTTTCGCACCGTGCGTTAAGTGACCGCCTTGTTGCAAATCCATACCGAGCAGTTTGTCACCTGCTTGAAGTAAAGCGGCATACACCGCGCCATTGGCTTGACTTCCCGAATGAGGTTGGACGTTGGCATAGGTGCATCCAAAAATTGCGCAGAGCCTATCAATCGCAAGCTGTTCGATCTCATCGGCAAACGCACAACCGTTGTAGTAGCGTTTTTGCGGATAACCTTCCGCGTATTTGTTGGTAAAAATACTCCCCGTTGCTTCCATCACGGCAGGTGAAGTAAAATTCTCACTCGCGATCATCTCAAGATGCGTAGCTTGCCTCTCAAATTCGTGCTGAAGAATCTCAAATACTTTCGCATCCGCCGTTGCTAAACGATCGTTCTTAATGTAGCTCATGGTCTCTCCTTTGGCTTGATGAAAGAAGTGTAGCACCCTTGAAAAATTCATTCAATCCAAAAATTGCCCTCTTTGAGCGTAAAAGCAATTTTTGGATTATCCTTGTACCAAAGGGGAAATTTTTCAACGTTTTGACTCTCGTGCTCTTTACATGTAAAAAGACGATTAAAGCGGTAACTGACTCTTTTTCTCTAAAAAAAGAGTCAGTACATAAAACAGAAGAAGTGAATAGCTACGATTTAAACTGCCCTAGCTTTTGGTTAAGATTCTCGGCAAGTTTGGAGAGATGATCCGCAGCACCTGCGATCTCTTCGACGCTTCTAGCATTTTCACTGGTAATAGCGTTAATATTGGTGACAAGCTCAACGATCTTTTCCGTGTCATTGGCAATTTTATGAGAGTTCTTAGCACTGATAGTGACAGACTCGACGCTCTCTTGCATCACAAACGTCGTATGGGTAATGGTCTCTCCGACCGTGGTTGAAACAGAGGCTAAACGTCTAATGTTTTGAGCGTTTTTACTCATTTGATCTGAGGAATTCACAATGGATTGGACAATGACATTGATGGTAGCATTGATCTCCGTAAGGCTTTTTTGAGTACGTTCTGCGAGTTTTCGCACCTCATCTGCCACGACGGCAAACCCTCGCCCATGTTCACCGGCACGCGCGGCTTCAATGGCGGCATTGAGAGCAAGCAAATTGGTTTGATCGGCGATATCGGAGATCACCGTTAAAATCTCTTTGACTTGCTCGGCATCTTTGCTCATCTGTTCTAACTGCCCCGATAAAGTCGTTTCTGCTTCGCTGGCAAGTTCAACTTCGTTTTTAAGCATGACGACTTCATTTTTAGCAGATTCGAGTTTTTCGCCTGCGATACCTATGCTTTTTTTCATAGATTCTGAAAGCAAAGCCGTCTCTTGAACAAATTTTTTAATCAAAACAATCTCTTCAATGGTATTATTGACAATCACCGTACTGTGCGACCTATTTGCATGCTGGTGGTGCTTAGTTCATGCGAGACGGAAGCATTTTCACTGGATGAGTGCTTCACATCATCAATAATCACTTCTAAGGTATCGACTAAGCTATTGAAACTCTGTACGATCTCTTCAATTTCATTTTTCTTGCCGTACGTAATTCGAAACCTCAACTCTTTGTTTTGAACAAAACCTGCAATGCTATCACGAATCAGCGAAACACCTTGCATAATATTGTTTCGGATTGCGATGCCAAAGAGGATGACGGCTAGGATAATCATCACCGCCGATGCTATGACCAGTAAACTCGCATGATCTTTGGTCAAAACAGCTTCTTTGGCATCGGTCTCGGCAAGGTGTCTATTGTACTCCATCTGTTGCACAAACGAGTTCGTCATGGCATTCATAATCGTAGGATTTTGAAAGAAAATATCCCTTGCTTCAACTCTTTTATTGTCTTTTGAAAAAACAATCGCTTTATCCACAAGTTGAAGGTACGCATCAACAGCTACGCGATCTTTTTGAAGAAACTCTTTATCCGTATCATCAGAAATAAACGGTTCATATTTTTTTAAAGCCTCTTCAAGGAGTTGTTTCCTTTTTTCAAGATCACTTTCGATGTTTTGCATCACACGTGAATCATCTTGAGCAATATGCTGCCAAATCAAAACGCGAATCATCGATGCATGAAACAGAGCATCGCTCAATATTAAAACACTCGGCAAAGCATCAATATTACATGTATTTGTTTTTTGATAGACCGTTTCCATTTTTTGCATAGAAATACCAAGGACTCCGATAAGACCTAAAATAGCAATGAGCAACATTGCTAATAATTGTTTTGAAATGCTCATGAAACTCTTTTCCTTTTGATTTTTTGATTGGTTGAGCTACGAAATACGAGGTTTCCCGACATCATCCATCACGTTTACGACCTGTCGTGATCTTTACTATTGTCACAAATGCTTTATCCAAAAAACGATATTACTTAAAGTTTATAGCAAGAGAATAGCTTTGCGTTACGAATACAATCAAAAAATAGGCATACCAAACTGCCAGCTTTTTTGCCCTCCACATCCTTACATGTAAAAACTTTTTGAGTTTGCCTATCATTTTAAGCCTTTTCTAATCTGAGTTGTTTTAACATATGAGCAATTGTTCATATGAACAGCTATAGATTTTAAAAGGAGCATGCGATGGGTGATGAATTTTGCAGTTGCGACATTGTGCATGAAAACGTCATCGAAATGGTAAAAAAGAAAATGCCGCAAGAGGAAAAACTTTACGACCTTGCCGAGCTTTTTAAGGTTTTTGGCGACACGACGCGCGTGAAGATTATCTCGGCATTGTTTGAAGCGGAGATGTGTGTGTGCGACATCGCAGAACTCTTACATATGACCCAGTCCGCCATCTCACACCAACTACGCGTCCTTCGTCAAGCAAGGCTTGTCAAGCACCGCAAAGAGGGAAAAGTCGTCTTTTATTCGCTCGATGATGAACACATTAAAAGTATTTTCAACCAAGGCTTAGAACACATTTTAGAACCACGAGGATTTGAGTATGCACTTCAGTGAAAAAGCACCCCAAACCTGCGACGCGACAACGGGAAGTTGTTGCAGCAGATGCCAACCCATCGTCCCAGGTCATGCCCATCATGATCATGACGAACACGACCACAACCACGGTTTAGGAGACTCCAGTTTAAAAGAGATGCTCACATCGTGGCATTTCATCACGTTTTGTATCGGTGCAGTGCTTTTTGTCACTGCCATTTTGATGGACGAGAGTCATCCATTGCTCTTTTGGACGTACCTGCTCAGCTTTTTCTTAGTCGGTGGCGAGATTCTTTACATGGCGGTCACCAACCTTTTTAAGGGGCATGTTTTCGATGAAAACTTTTTGATGGGTCTTGCAACCGTAGGCGCATTTAGCATCGGTGAATACCCTGAGGGTGTTGCCGTGATGCTCTTTTTTAGAGTCGGTGAGTTTTTCCAAGACTTAGCGGTCGATCGCTCGCGCAAGTCTATTACCCAGTTGATGGACATTCGTCCTGATTTTGCCAATCTTCAAAGCGAAAACGGTGAGCAAAAAGTCAACCCAAGCGACGTAGCACTTGGCAGTCGCATCATCGTACGACCCGGAGAGAAAATCCCTCTCGATGGTACTATCATCGAAGGTCGCTCCACGCTCGACACTTCCGCACTCACAGGTGAATCTTTGCCCAAAGAGGTGAACGTAGGCAGTGATGTACTCTCAGGAACCATCAACAAAACAGGTGTCATCATCGTTGAGACGACCAAACTTTTTTCAGAATCCACCGTCTCCAAAATCTTAGACCTTGTGCAAAATGCAGGGGCAAAAAAAGCGAAAACGGAGCAATTTATCACGACGTTTGCGAAGTATTACACCCCGTTTGTTGTTATCTCCGCGGCATTGCTTGCGTTTTTACCGCCACTGCTGATGCAAGACGCGCTTTTGAGCGAGTGGTTTAGACGCTCATTGGTTTTCCTTGTCGTTTCATGCCCGTGCGCTCTTGTGGTCTCCATACCGCTAAGCTTCTTTGGAGGCATCGGTGGAGCGTCTAAAAACGGCATCTTAGTCAAAGGCGGCAACTTTCTTGAAGCGCTCAACCGTGTCGATACCGTCGTGTTTGATAAAACAGGAACGTTGACCAAAGGCTTTTTTAGCGTCACATCCGTTCGCGCACTTCACGGCAACAGTGAGATCGAAGTATTACGCTTAGCGGCACTCGCGGAGATGCACTCCAACCATCCCATCGCAATCTCCATCAAACGTGCGTACATTGATCCTTTGGAAGCGGTTGTGAGCGATTATGAAGAGCTTGCAGGGTATGGTGTCAAAGCGATCATCGATGGCAAAACCGTTCTTGCGGGCAATGCCAAACTGTTGGTAGAACACGCCATCGTTCATGAAGCAATCAACACGCCTGACACGGTGGTGTATGTCGTGGTTGAAGGGCAACTCATCGGTTCTATACTCATCGCCGATACGCCTAAAGTGGATAGCAAAAAAGCTATTTCGGCACTGAAAGCCTTAGGTATCAAAAATATCCTTATGCTTACGGGAGATCATCGAGCAACTGCAGATAAAGTAGCCCATGAATTAGGAATCACTCATGTTGAAGCCGAACTGTTACCGCATCAAAAAGTGGAGAAACTAGAATCCCTGATGGCGCACAAAAGTGGCAAAGGCAAAACCGTTTTTGTGGGAGACGGCATCAATGACGCACCCGTACTGGCTCGTGCCGACATCGGTATTGCGATGGGAGGCGTAGGTTCAGACGCCGCGATCGAAGCTGCCGACGTGGTCATCATGACCGATGAGATCGGCAAAGTCGCCACTGCGCTTAAGATCGCTCGCAAAACGCATGCCATCGTCTGGCAAAACATCATTTTCGCGTTGGGCGTTAAGGGCATCATCTTGATCATGGGTGCCTTTGGAATCGCCACGATGTGGGAAGCCGTCTTTGGAGACGTAGGCGTCGCACTGATCGCTGTTTTGAACGCCACACGAGTTTTAACGCATAAGTAAGTACACAAAACGCTCTTCAAACGAGGAGCGTTTTGCTTTACATGTAAAGAGTTTTGGGTGTGAAACTGTCATTCGAACAGTATGCGCCACGGCGTGTCTGTGAGTGGATTTACCTCTATATGATTTTCGCTATCCATCGCAGTATCTTGAAATATCTTCCACCCATTCTTATATGGAACAAAAACAAACAAATTTTCACTATATTGATCATCAAAAGTGAGGCTCTCACCATACAAAGGCATAAGGAATCCACTCAAATCTAAATAAACTTTGTGAACTTTATTATCAATCGTGATCTCTTCTTTTCCAAAACACCATTTTTCACCTACATCGCTGGTATAACATTTATTGGGAAAAATCTTCTCAAAATAGACAGTATAATCACCAGCGTTTCCTACACGAATCAAAGGTTTACTCATTGGAATTTCTTTAGGCAACGAAGCAATATCTTTAGGATTATATCTCTCCTCACTAATGAATAATTGCCTTTGACTATCAAAGCGGAGCTGGATACATCCATAATTTGATTCACAGGCCCATAATAAATTATCTTGTGCAAAGCTGCAAACATAACCTTGCCCTTCATGATAATTTTGACCAACTCCAATAAAACCATCTCTACCAATATTTACAGTGAGAACCTCTCCTTCTGTTGGATCACTTTCTAATGGTAATGGGCCGATTTTTATTTTTTCAAGCTTTGCCCAATAACTTTTCGTAACGTAATGCCCTTCATAAGGCAACGTAGCCGTTTTACTACACTGCATTGTTGGAAAATCTTTTTCAAATTGGTTTCGTCTATAGTCTGTTATGTCATCTGCCCACAACACGGTATTGAGAAAAAATAGACTCAAAAGAAAAACCAAATTTAATTTGCTTTGCATCACAACCTCCAATAGTTTTAAATCACAAAAGGGTTTCATGGCTAAATTTCATCTCAAAATCTTTACATGTAAACGTCAAATGATCGGCTGTTTGCGTTTGGTGTAGTACATGGAAGGAAGCACCAAACCAAACGCAATGGCAAATAAAATACTCACCGCGTGCAAGCCATTTTCGATAAAGCGTGAAAGCAAAACGTCGCTCACACCGTCACTCATACGCACAAGGCTGATCATCATCTCATACGCATACGTCCCAGGGATCATCGGAATGATGGAAGCGACCGTGTAAACGGGTCTTGGCATCACATAACGGCGCGACCAAAACACACCGATAATGCCGATCGTCGTTGCGGCGATAAACGTGGAGAGTTCGATGGAAAGATGCGCGTGCATCAAGGCGTCACGAAGCCCGTACGTCAGCGCACCGCCTAACGCACAAAACGGCAGTGCAGAGCGAGGTACGTTAAAAATCATCGCAAATCCCACGGCGGGAATCGCCGCCCAAAGCGTGTTAAAAAGCCATTGTATCCAGAGCATCGTTACCATCCTTGCACCCCTAAAAGTCCCATGGCAAGCATGATGCCAAGTGATGCCATGAGCGTCATCAGAGTCGCTTGCGCCCAACGGCCCCAGCCCATACTGATGTAGCCTTTAAACGCATCGAGCATCGCGTTGATATAGGGAAACCCCGGAACCAAAAGCAGCACGCTGGAAGAGAGTACGATATGCCCCGTGGCGCTAAAGTCATTGTAAAACGCAAGGCTGGCGATGAGGGTGCAGACAAACGCGGTAAACGCAAAGACGATCAACAACGAATAGTTACGACGTGCAAGTTCCCTGCGCACACTCATCCCCACCGATGCCGCTAAAAACGTGATACAAACTCCCGCCCAATCCGCTCCTTGCAAATGGCTAAACGCGGCGCACGAAAGACCGATCACGGGAATGAGCAACCATGCAGGGTAAGGATTGGCATGAACGTTCGCTAGCGCATACTCGACACGCATGATGTCGCGCGGATTTTGCTCCGCTTCAATGCAGATCGTGACGATTTGATGCACGATGGACATATTGATCGCCTGTTCATACGCGCGCCTCGTGGTCGTCACCGAAGCATCGCCCACCAACGTGGTAAGCACTACCGCCGAGGGGATCAGCGACATCTCGATGGACGTACACCCCAGAGCCACGCCCAAACGCGAAGAGAGCTGTTCGATCAAACGGCTCTCCGCCCCATACTCCAAAAGCATCGTCGCAACTCTTACCACTACCGTCGTAATGCGCGTCTGTTCTTCATGCGAAATCGTGGGAAATCCTTTAAAGGTTTTATGCGTCGCATCATAGTCAAAATTGGTTTAAAAAAACGGAGCAAACGCCTTTTTGAGCTTTACATGTAAAGCTCTTTTCGCTCTCTTTGATGCACCTTTTGCTACAATAGCGCATCTAATTTTTGGAACATCGATGAATACCCTTTGTAAGATGGCACTTTTAGCCGTTACGTTTTTGCATGTCGCGAAACTTTTTATGCCCGTGAGTTTAGAACTTTTGTCGTTTTTTACGGCCACATTGTTTGTCTGCGGTTTTGGGATGCAAAAAAAAGGATTTTTAGGTATTACCTTGCTCTTTTTCGTTTTGGGAACGACGATCCTCCTTTTCTACCGTCTTCCGCTTCTTGCGTGGATGCAATCGTTGACGTCTATGACCAACATTATCGCTATTATCGTCGTGATGCAGTTGTTTTCGCTTCCCATCGAATTGGGGCGTTACGGCGACACCGTCGAGTATTGGCTCAAAAAACTTTTTAAAAAAGAGAGTTCGCTCTACTTTTTTGCGATGCTCGTCACCAACCTTTTTTCCAGTTTTTTACTTTTTGGAACCGTTCCCGTGATGGTCGCGCTCTTTAACAAAGCCCTTAAAAACAGTGTCTCGGATTACCGGCGTTTTTTGGCGACCGCGATCATGCGCGGTTATGCGCTCGTACTGTTTTGGGCTCCGGGAGCCGTTATCGTTCTCGTGGTCATGCAAGTGACGCACGTGTCGTGGTCGGAACTCTTTATGCCGGGGTTTTTATTGAGCGTTATCGGATTAATCACGTCGTATCTTTTAGAGCATCTCTTACGGTTCAACCGCCCCGTCGTTTCAGAACCGTTTGAAGCATCTCTAAACGTTGCGCACAACGCACCCAAACAAACGGTGCATATCGTGGCGGTCGTCGTCTCTTTGTTATTGGTCATCGCCTTTTTGGAGTCGTATGCTATCGGCTCCGCAACGGGAAGAATTCTACTCGCGGGGTTTGTCGTCTCCGTCGTTTGGATTGCTTCTTTTTTCAAGCATCCCAAGTTTGCTTCGGTATTAACAACGTACGCGAAAAACGGCATCACGCAAGCGACCGACTTTTCGGTCTTTTTTATCGCGGTCGGACTGTTTGCGGGGGCGATCGATCATAGCGGCATGTTGATACATGTACAACCTCTTTTGCAAGAGAGTATCAACCGTTTGGGATCCTTTTCGATCGTCGTCATTCCGCTTTTATTTATCGCTATCGCGATACTGGGTATTCATCCGCTTGTTCTTGCGGTGATGTTCGGCAAGATTTTACTTGCCCTCTCTTTGCCGCTCTCTTCCGTCTCGGTGGCACTGCTTTTGATCTTGGCGGCGGCGATTTCGTTTATCGTTTCGCCTTTTGCCGGCATGTCGCTGATGACGGCGAAATTTTTAAACGTCACGCCGCTTGACGTTTCGCTTCGCTGGAATTTGCTTTTTTGCGCTCTTTTTTTAGCCGAAGGGATTTTGTTTGCTTACTTGTGGTCTTTTTAAGACGCTTGAGGGTTTACATGTAAGTATTCCAAAAGCGTGCGCATCAGCGCTTCGGTTCGTTGCGTGCGCTCTTTGATCTTTAAAACGATGGCTTCTTCGCTTTGCACGTAGCGTGAAGGCACAAGTTCGTTGCGGCAGTTTTCAACGATGGAGGCTATCGCTTTTTCGGTCATTTCAAGGTGAAACTGTAAACCGATCACGTTTGTTCCGACTTGAAACGCCTGATGCGCGCACGCTTCACTCTTGGCAAGCCATAACGCATGGGGCGGCAAATCAAACGTCTCTCCGTGCCAATGAAACACTTCGATCAAATGCGAAAAACCGAAAACGCCCTTTTGTGCTTCATGCGAAACGGGTACGATCGGAAACCACCCGATCTCTTTTTCGCGATGAGGATACACCTTGCTTCCCAAAGCGTTGGCGATCAATTGTGCGCCCAAGCAGATACCCAAAACGGGCTTTTTGCTCTGAATCATTGAGCGAATCCATGCTTTTTCTGCGACAAGCCAAGGAAATTCCGCTTCGTCGTTGACGCTCATGGGTCCTCCCATCACGATCAAAAAATCAACCTCCTCGCATTGGGGAAAAGAGGCGTCTGGCTCGTAAAAACGCGTATACGTTACCTCATAACCTCGTTCGTCAAGCCACGACGCGATCGTTCCCAAACCCTCAAACGCTACATGTAAAAAAGCATGCGCTCGCATACCGACTCCTTGGAAATGTTTTGAACGAGCATAGCATAAAAATGCTCTAAAGTGCTTACGTGTAGCCGATACGGTACGTTGTTTAAAAAATAACCAAAAAATAACGTTTTTATTCGCCTTCTCTGCCTAATTTTGTGCTAAACTGCTTGCATCACATTGACGTGAAAGGGCAAAGGTAACGGTCATGATAGAGTCACACTCTCCCCTCTACGATGCTTTTAAAAGCGTCTTAAACACCATCGACACACAACGCGTCCAAGAGTTACTCGCCTACATGAACACCGAGGCGATCAATTTCAATCTCTTTAAGAACAATGCTTTTATCGAACGCAAATTTCCTTTCGATATTATTCCGCGCATCGTTTCCCATCAAGAGTTCACGTACCTCGAAAAAGGCATCAAGCAGCGCATTTACGCTCTCAACCTTTTCTTAGAAGATATTTACGGCGATCAAAAGATTCTCAAAGACGGTATTATCCCCAGCGAATTCGTCTTCGCCTCCAAGGCGTATCTGCCCTCGTTCGCCCATACCAAAGTCTCTAAAAATATTCGCGTTCATATCAGCGGAATCGACTTGGTCAAAAACAGCGTCGGCGACGGTTGGGTCGTTTTAGAAGACAATTTACGAGTGCCCAGCGGTGTCAGTTACCCGCTTTCGTTGCGAATTTTGACGCGCAAAGTGTTTCCCGAGTTTTTTGAAAAACTACCGATTCAAAGCGTGCACGATTATCCCAAGCGTCTCGAAGCGGCGATGGACTACGTCAATACGGGCGGCATCAACGTCATTTTGACTCCCGGAAGGTACAATTCGGCGTTTTACGAACACTCGTACCTTGCCAAACAAAGCGGCGCGGTTTTAGCGACGGGAGAAGACCTCTTCGTCGAGAAAGACAAAGTCTACCTTAAAACCTATCTCGGCAAAAAAGCACGCGTCGGCGCGATTTACCGTCGTTTGGACGATGATGCGCTTGATCCGGTGGAATTCAATGCCGACTCGCTAATCGGCGTACCGAACATCACCCAAGCGTACCGTGCCGGCAATATCGCTTTGATGAACAGTATCGGAAACGGTATCGCCGACGATAAGGGCATCTATTATTTCGTGCCGGCGATGATTCGCTACTACATGAACGAAGAGCCGATCTTACAGAATGCACCGACGTATTTGGCGTTTTTCGAGAAAGACCGTCAGCACATCTTGCAAAACCTACGCACGCTCGTCATCAAAGACGTCGCCGAAGCAGGCGGATACGGCGTCGTTTTCGGCTCCAAACTCTCCAAAAATGAGCGTGAAGCCCTCAAAGACGCCATCATTAAAGAGCCTAGACGCTTTATCGCCCAAGAGGTCATCGAGTTTTACGACATCGAATGTTTAACGAACGAAGGAACGTTAAGCCCGAGAAAAGCCGATCTTCGCATGTTTTCGATCTTTAGCGACGATATTTTTATCTGGCCGTGCGGCCTGACGCGTTACGCGATGGATCCTAGCAGTTACATCGTCAACTCTTCCCAAGGCGGAGGATTTAAAGATACGTGGGTTTTAAAGGAGAGCAAATGATCCTCATTTCACCGCAAACCGCCGAAAGCCTCTTTTGGATGGGAAGATACATCCAACGTGCGGAAAGTATGACGCGCCTTATTATTGCGCTGTTCGATAAAATTATCGACGAAAACTTTAACGAAGCCAAAGAACTGTACGAAAAATTGGGTATCGCGCTTCATTACGCCTCTTCACAAGCATTTTTACGCAAAAGCGTCTTCGAGCTTGATTTTATCAGCTTGTACTACGTCATCAATACCGCACGCGAAAATGCAATTCTGACGCGTTCGCATTTGCCCAACCGTATGTTTAGCCGTATTAACGCTTTGTATTTAAAATACCAAGCCGCTAAAGAAGAGCCTAACGTTTCGATTTATTGGCTCGAATCGACGCTTCAAGAACTCGATGCGATCTGGGGAAATTTAGAGCTCTCCCTTGTCGAAGCCAAAGAAGCACCGCTCATCGAGCTCGGCAAAGTCGTCGAACGCATGGACCTTAGTATTCGTCTGTTCGACAGTATCGAAGCGGCCGTTATGGATACAGAAAAACTTAATGTCATTGCCGATAAAATACGTCCCGGCCACAAAAAAATTCTTTTATCCAGTAGCCAAAAAGCAAAGGCCTTAGCTACGATCAATTCGGTATTTGGAGCTTTAATTACATCTCATGAAAGTTAATTTTTCGTATGATTTTACCCTCACGTTTCCAGAATCCGTGAGAGACCACCGTTACTGTTTGCGTATCGTTCCTTACGAAAACGCTATACAAAGCTGTTCGCGCCTTGATATTCTCGTCAATGCGAACACGGCGTTCGAGCAAGGACGCGACGGCTTTGCCAACCGTTTCGTCTACGGAACGATCGCAAAACCGCACAAGAGTTTAAGCGCACATATCGAAGGCGAACTCGAACTCTCGCCTTACGTTTATTGCGACGAAGAGCCTCCCGCTCTTTACAACGCACCCTCGCCGCTTGTCGGTTTTTGCGCGTTGATGCAGGCGTTTTTAGACGAAACGACGCTTCCCGTAAGCACTTTTCGCAAAGCCGTCGTGCTCACGCAAAAAATTCGTGAAAATTTCACGCTTATCGAGAGCACCAAAGCCGAAGGTTTGGAGAGTTTTTTACTCTATAAAGAGGGGCTTCGAAACGATTTTAGCCATCTTTTAATCGCGTTATTGCGACACGTCAACATTCCGGCTCGTTTGTGCCACGGTTTTATCGAAGGCGAAAATAAAACGCATACGTGGGTCGAAGCGTGGATGGACGGTGATTGGAGAGGATTCGATCCGATTAAGGGCATCGTCATTCACGACGAGCCTTACGTCAAATTGGCACACGGACGCGACTTTTCCGAGTGTGCGATTTACAAAGGCAGCTACATCGGAAAACGCCAACACATCTTAAAAATCACGGGACAAATCGGAAGGGAAGAGCAATGATCGAAGAGGTTTTCAGTGTTCAACTTCCCGTCAACGAAACGCTTTCGCTCAAGCGCAACCGCTTTGCGCCGCCCGATATCACGAAGGCGACGAAGCGTATTTCGATCGTCACGGGCATTCACGGCGACGAAATCGAAGGACAATACGTCTGTTACCTGCTTGCTAAATGGTTGAACGCCAACCCCGATGCGATCAAAGGTATCGTCGATATCTATCCCGCGATGAATCCGATGGGCATCGACAGCATTACGCGCGGTTTTCCGTTCTACGACGTCGATCTTAATCGCACGTTTCCGGGAAGCACGTCCGATTTTTTACCCGCGCAAGTCTCCAACGCCATCGTCGATACGGTCAAAGGAAGCGACTATGCGATCGACATTCACGCGAGCAATATCTTTTTACGCGAATTGCCGCAAGTACGTATCAGTCGCGCCAATGCCGACGAATTGGTTCCGCTGGCGGAAAAACTCGGTATCGACTTTATTTGGGTGCACGATGCGGTAACGGTTTTGGAATCGACCTTTTCGCATGCGATGAACACGCTCGGAACGCAAACCTTGGTCGTGGAAATGGGTGTGGGTATGCGCATCACCAAAGAGTACGGACAAAACCTTACGCGCGGTCTTTTAAACCTGATGGCACATGTCGGCATTATCGATAAGCCGATTTTACCGCCGACGACCACGGCGGTTTCAACGCTCAACTCCGAAGTTTTTTTTATCAATGCCTCCAAAGCGGGCGTTTTTATTCCTATTTTAGAACATAACGTCAGCGTATTGCGCGGCGAAAAACTTGGAGAAATTATCGATCCGCTTTTGGGCGTCGTTCAAGAGACCATCATCAGCCCGTGCAACGGACTTTTATTTACGATTCGAGAATATCCCGTCGTTTACGAAGGATCTTTGATTGCTCGAATACTCGAAGACCCTAAAGAGGAAGCAAGCGTATGAGAGAAGAAATTTTATTTGAGATCAGTTCGCTTAGCCGCAATCCTTTAAAGGTTAAAGGTTACCGATTCGGGAAACAAGACACGACGCCTAGTTGCGTGATTGTAGGGCCGATGATGGGCAATGCGATCGATCAATTGTGGATTGCGTCTCAAATCGTACGCTTTTTGCGCCAACAAGAACTGGCAAATGCCGCATTTATCAAAGGCGAAATTTTAGTCGTACCGACGGTCAATCCTTATTCGTTTAACATGGGAAAAAGTTTTTGGCCGCTTGATAACACCGACATCGACGTGATGTTCCCGGGCTATGATAAAGGTGAAACCACCCAACGCATCGCCGCACGATTGTTTGAAAAAACCAACAACTACGACTATGCAATTTTACTGGAAGCCAGAAAAGATCACGTCGAGTGCATTCCTTACGTCAAAGTGTTGCAAACCGGTAGAGAAGAGATCGAACATGCCAGAGCGTTCGGACTGGATTTTATCCATCTCAAAGAGCCGAGTCCTAGCGATACGGTATCCCTCAACTACAACTGGCAAATCTGGAACGCACAATCTTTTTCGCTCATTTCGGGTAAAAAAGGCGTTTTACAAAAAAGCGAAGCCAATAAAGTCATCGATGCGATTATTCGGTTTCTTTCGCAAAAAGGTTTGATCGATTATGCGACGTTTGCGGCATCAAGCGGCAATATCGTGACGCAAAACGACGTTGAAGCGATTAAAAGTACCGCCGCGGGACTTTTCGACGCACTGGTTCCGATCGGTGAATGCGTCGTTCACGGTCAACCTTTAGGACGTATTTTCAATGCTCTGGAAGGCACGTTGATGCAGACGATCATTTCTCCTTGCGACGGCATCGTTTCATGCCGCTACGACTATTCGATGATCTTTCAAAACGCGATTGCGTACCGTATTATCAAAGCGGAAGCGGCACTAAATCGTTACATGTAAAAGCAGAGGAGCAAAGATCTCTTTGCTCCTAAACGCAGATTATGAGCGGAATTGATTGAGTTTGGTATTGAGATTTTCGGCCAAACGCGAGAGATGATCCGCCGCCGCGGCGATCTCTTCTACGCTTCTGGCGTTTTGACTGGTGAGCGTATTGATGTTGGAAACCATCGAGACGATTTTATCGGTATCGTTGGAAATCTTATGCGAATTGGACGCACTCGTCGTGACGGACGTCACACTCTTTTCCATGACGTCTACCGTTCCCAAAATCGTCGATTCGACGCCGCTAGAGACATCCGTCAGCCTTTGGATATTGCGAGCGTTTCGATTCATTTGATCGGACGAATCCACGATCGACTGAACGATCACGTTGATGGTCGCGTTAATCTCGGTTAACGAAGCTTGCGTACGCTCGGCAAGTTTGCGCACCTCATCCGCAACAACCGCAAATCCGCGTCCGTGTTCTCCGGCACGTGCCGCTTCGATGGCGGCATTGAGTGCCAAAAGATTCGTTTGATCCGCGATATCGGAGATCACGGTTAAAATTTGTTTGACCTGCTCGGCATCGTGGCTCATCTGTTCCAATTTGTGCGCTAAGGCACTCTCGGCTTGACTGGCGTTATCGACTTCGTTACGCAACGAAATGACTTCCTCTTTAGCGTCGTTGAGCTTTTTACCCGCAGAAGCGATCTCTTCTTTCATCGTTTCGGAGAGTTGCGCCGTCTCTTGGACAAAGACTTTAATCGTATCGATCTCGTGAATCGCGTTTTCGACGATCAAAGAGCTTTGTTCGGCATTGCGTCCGATTTGCATACTGGTCGTGCTAAGCTCGTGCGAAACCGATGCGTTTTCATTAGACGAATTTTTTGCATCTTCAATCGTATGTTCTAGCGTATCGACCAAGTCGTTGAAACTCTTGACGATCTCGTTGATCTCGTTTTTCTTGTCGTAGCTGATGCGAAATTTAAGCTCTTTGGTCTGAACGAAATTCGTGATACTGTCGCGAATCAAATGCACGCCTTGTAAAATGTTTTTACGAATCACAAAGCTCAAAACCAAAACCGAAATACCCACGCCAAGTGCGACCAAAATCATCATCAAAGTTGCGCTCTCTTTCGTATCGACGGCAATCTTTGCATCGTTTTGCGATAAGGTTTTATTGTACGCCATATGCTCTTCAAAAAGTGTATTGAGTGCCGTGCTCTGCGAACGTAATTGATACAACAAGGCTTTAGCTTCTTCGTTTCTATCGGCTGTCGATAAGGTAAAGAGTTGTTGAGAAATAGCGATAAAAGGGCTAATCAGTTCTTTTTCCTTAAGGTACATCTCTTTATCTTTCTCATCGGAAAGAAAACTTTCGTATTTTTTATAACTGGCTTCAAATTTAGACTGATACTCTTTAAAGCGTTGCTCGATTCGTTGAAAATCCTCTTTGTCGTGAGCCGTAATGTGTTCCCAAAGTCTGACGCGCATCTGGTTGAATTCGTTTTGCAAATCCGCCATAATTAAAACGCTCGGAAGCGAGTTGACGTTACAGGTATTGGTTTTTTCAAATACTTGTTCCATTTTCGTAAGCCCGATACCGAAAATTGCGATAAGCCCGAAAAACGCGATGGAGAGCATCACCATCAATTGTCGTGAAATACTCATAGTTGACTCCTTTATGATCTTGAGTAAAATCATAACGTAGCAAGTGTGACAAATGCGTTGTATGCTAAGCAAGAAGGGAGAAGAAGGCTCAAAAGAGAGTATAAAGCCTTCGATTAAACGTTTCGTCGGACGTCGACTTCGATGGAAAGTTCGCTTTGACCGCTACTGAGCACCACGCCTCGAAGCGGTGCGACGTCGTCGTAGTCTCTGCCGCTTCCTAAAACGATGTGTTGCGTACGTGCAAGCAGATTGTTGGTCGGATCGAATGCCGCCCAACCGTATTGCGGAATGTAGACGTCGACCCATGCATGCGACGCGTCGCTTCCAAAGAGTTTTTCGCCTCCAAGCGGAGGCAAGGTTTCGATATAACCGCTAACGTATCGCGCACTCATTCCCAAGGAACGAAGTGCCGCAATCGCAAACTGTGCGAAGTCTTGGCAGACCCCTTTTTTGGCTTCAAAGATCTCCTCGATCGGCGTCGTTATATCGCTAAAGCCGGCGACAAAATCAAAATCTTCGTAGATGCGCCCCATAAACTCTTTGATCGCGTCGGCGATAGGACGATGCGGCTCAAACGAACGCCGCGCATACGCGCGAATGGCGTCCGAAGCTTTAGGAATACGTTTGGAATCAAATAAAAAGAGCTTTGCCTCGATGGCATCCGGTTCAAAGCGCGTTAATGCACGCACGAGTTCTTCACATGTCAGCGTTAACGCCTCAAAACGCTCAACGCGTCTTAAAACCTCTTGTTCGTCTATGACGACGTGTGAACGACCGACGACGTTTAACGACCGATGGGCTTCTCGAATCAACAAATGCGACGTTGCGTTACCGAACATATCGGTAAAATCGCTGACTTCATACGCCAAAGGCGTCACTTCCATCGTAAAATCGGTAACATGCTGCGTGGCACTCTCTTGAGGGCGTAAGCGCGCGATATTGTGGCTAAACGTTACGAGCCCTTGATAATGAAATGCCGTTTGATGGTAAATTTCGTACGTCATGTGCTACTCGTCATAGTGGGAAAAATAGGTTTTGGAAAGCTCTACCGAACAGAGCGAAAAGTGCTCCGAAAGCTGTGCTAAAAGCCGATCAAGCACCTTGTAAACCTTTTCGTTTTCGTCTAGGTGCATCAACGACGCAAGGTTACTGAGCGTTAGAGTGCTGTAAGCTTGAAAGATCGGCTCTTCGTAAGCACTCAAATAAGTTTTGCGTTTGGGTAAGGCCTTTAAGTCCTCCAACAAAGCTTGCGTCACGTAAGCGACGGATTTGGGAAAATGCGGATTTAAGATCAAAAATTCCACCACGTTTTCAAGCTGTAGAGAACTTTTATACTGCGTGCGGTAGGCATTAAAGCTTTCGCTTGAACTCAAAAACGCCTCTAAAATATCGTACATTACGGCTTTATCGTATTGAGAACAGAGCAGTGAACGGGCTTTCGAAAGCGTTAAAAGCGCGCTTTCGAGCTTAAATCCGATGTCGTATACGATCAATCCTTGCTCTTTATACATACTCTCTTCGACCAACTCTTTGTACGCTACGAGGTATAGCAACACTTTATCAAGCTCGCCTAACATACTTCGAACGGGCGTATTGACCTTTTTCGTAAACTGTTTCCACTCTTTTTGCATCTGCTCAAAGAGTTTCCACGCTTCAATCGCCAAAAGGCTCTTGACGGAAAGATTGGCGTTTCCGAGTCGCTCAAGGGTAAATGCCAAAGAGCCTTGCTTGGTAGCGTCTTTCATCAACGAAGCGATTTCTAGCAAAGGATTTTGCACCGTATCTTCGTCTAAAAAACCCGGATACGTCATCGTCAGATGCGTTAAAGCTTTTTGTAACGTGCGTTTAGACTCTTGCGAAACGCTTCCCTCGTAATGGTGAAAGTCGGTCATTTTTTTGACCGTATAACGCATCAGACGCAAGGTATGAATCGCGCGCGAAAGATAGCGTCCAAGCCAAAAAAGATTTTCGGCTTTAAGCGTTGGCAAGGTGTTCAACGAAGCGTCGATAAACGGTAAAGCCGCGTAGCTTGGAAGATTTTCGTGTTTTTTGTCTTCCCCTAAAATCCACAAATCTTTGCTCGTTCCTCCCTTTTGCGATGAAACGAGTAGCGCGTCTTTGGAGGCGGAAACACGCACCAGTCCGCCGTTCATCACGCTATAATTTTCGCTTTTTTTCAAAGCGTAGGCACGAATAACCGCATTGCGCGGTTCGATTTTGCCCTGACCGTAAAAAGGCGTCGTCGAAAAATCGATCGCCTCTTGTGCGACGTATTGATGAGGATTGTCCAAAATGCTTTTTTGGAGCTTCTCTTTCATCGTTTCGGAAAGGTTTTTGACCAAAAAGGTTTGAATCGATTCGGTTTTATCGATTTTTTTGATGATAAAGCTCTCGAAGTTATTCATGACGAAGGTTAACTCTTTTTCTTGTCCGCACCACCACGTTGCGATTTGCGGCAAAAGCAGCTCTTCGTTCAAAAAGAAACGGCAAATACGTTCCATAAAAGGATTAAGTCCGATATTTTCGACGATGGCACTTCCCAAAGGATTGATCATCGCTAGATTGCCTTGACGCACGCAATCGACTAAACCCGCAACTCCCAGCCTCGAATCTTCTAAAAGCTCCAAAGGGTCGCAAAAGCGATCGTCCAGACGTTTAACCAATGTTTGAATCGGTTTGAGTCCGCTTAAACTTTTCAGCCAAACGCTACCGTTTTTACACAACAGATCATCGCCTTGGACAAGATTGATTTCTAAAAACGAACTCAGATACGCATGTTCAAAATAGGTTTCGTTGTGCGGACCGGGCGTTAAAAGCGCGGCTTTGGACGTATCGCCTTTGGTAAGCTTTTTGAGCAGTTTTTTGTACTCTTCGATAAAAGGAAAAAGCTTTTTAACCTCGTGATCCGCGTAAAAATCTTTTGCCGCGATGTTCATCGTTAAGCGGTTTTCGATGGCATAGCCTAAGCCCGAAGGTGCTTGCGTACGGTCATTAATGACCCACATCTTTCCATCAGGCCCTCGCGCAAGGTCTAGCGCGTAAAAATAGAGCTGAAAATCGTCGCGTACGCCCAAACCGTGTACGGCGGGTAAAAAGCCCTTGTGCGTAAAAATGACTTCGGCGGGGATAATGTTTTCTTTTAAGAGTAACTGTTCGCCGTAGAGGTCTTTTAAAATGAAATTGAGCAATTTCGCACGTTGTTTGATCCCTTGTTTGACGCTTTTCCACTCTTCTTTCGTGATGATAAAAGGAATCGGATCTAAACTCCACGGACGATTGCCTTCGCCCTCAGGATCGTTATAAACATTGTACGTAACGCCGTTATCTTCCAGATGCCACGCAATCTCGGCTTGTTTACTCTCCATCTCTTCAACGCTCAAACGCTCCAAGTGTGCCGCCAAATTCTTCCAATGCGTCTTGACGGTACGGTCTTTATCGACCATTTCGTCGCAAAAAGAGGCGGAAGCGTACGTATCGAAAAACTGCATTAGGCTTTCATTCCTTTTCGTCTTAAATCAAGCGTATGCGGGTATTCAAGGCTCGGCGGCAATTCTTCGACCCAAAGCGTCTTTGTAGAATCGCCCTTGATTGCAACCGTCATCGTTCGTGCATCGACATGTGAGGTTTTAGCGTGAATCACCGAAGGCGTAAGATAGCGTAGCTCGCCTTGAGAATGGTTAAAATCCCAAAAACGGTTGATCCGTCTGGACTGGGCTTCGTAACCGTTGACAGGGAACGTGTCGTAACTGCGTCCGCCCGGATGGGCGACGAAATAGCGTATACCGCCGAGGGAACGTTTGTTCCAACGATCGACCACGTCAAACGTTAAAGGCGTATCCACACCGATCGTAGGATGCAACGCCGACCACGGTTGCCACGCTTTATACTTCACGCCGGCGACGAACTCCCCCTCGACTCCCGTCGGAGCAAGCGGAACGGCAACACCGTTACATGTAAGCATATAACGCTCGGGCAGAAAATCTTTGATTTTGACTTGTACGCGCTCTAAGGAAGAGTCCACATAACGAGACGTTCCTTGCGAACCGCTCTCTTCGCCTAGAACATTCCACGGCTCGATAGCGGCGCGAAGTTCAAGAGACATTGGAGGAATCGTGCTCGTACCGTAGAGTGGAAAACGAAACTCAAAAAACGGATCGAACCAATCCAAAGCAAAAGCATAGCCCTCGGCATTGAGAAAATCAACGATGTCGCGTAAATCTTCTTTGACGTAATGCTCCAATAAAAACTTATCGTGCAATTGCGTCCCCCAACGCACCAAAGGATGCGTATAGGGTTTTTTCCAAAAAACGGCGACCAAGGTGCGTACTAAAAGCATTTGTAAAAGTGCCATTTGGGCATGCGGCGGCATATCAAACGCTCTTAGTTCCAAGATGCCCAGTCTTCCGCTACTCGAATCGGGCGAATAGAGCTTATCGATGCAAAATTCGCTTCGGTGCGTGTTGCCTGTGATGTCGGTCAGCATATGGCGAAACAGCCTGTCGGTCAGCCAAAACGGCACATTTTCACCCTCAGGGATCTGCGCAAACGCGATCTCTAGTTCGTAGAGATTTTCCACCCTGCCCTCGTCCACACGTGGTGCTTGCGAAGTAGGACCGATAAACGCACCCGAGAAGAGGTATGAAAGCCCCGGATGATGCTGCCAAAACGTGATGAGACTTCGAAGCAGATCGGGACGGCGAAGCAGTGGGCTGTCTTCGGGTTTGAGCGCACCTATCGTGACATGATTGCCTCCGCCCGTGCCCGTGTGTTTGCCGTCCAGCATAAATTTTTCCGTGCCCAAGCGTGATTCGTGCGCGTCTTGGTAGAGCGTTAAGAGATTCTCGCTGAGTGCTTTCCATGACGTTGATGGGTGGATGTTCACTTCGATGACACCGGGGTCAGGTGTGACTTTGATGCGCTCCAACCGTGGGTCATGCGAGGGCTCATACCCCTCCAAAACCACGTTTACATGTAAAGATTCTGCCACCGCTTCGATGCACGCGACCAAGTCTAAAAGTGCCTCTGTGTGGTTCAGGGGTGGAAGAAAAATAAAGAGTTTTCCCTCGCGCACTTCCGCGCAAAGTGCCGTGCGTACAAAGGTTTGGGTTTGGCTGTTGGAAAGGGTTGCATCGGCTTTTTTGCAGCGTTCGTATGCCAAAGCGCTGTACTCTCCCAAAGCGGGATAGTGTGCAAACAGATCGGGTTCAAAAGGAAGTGCTAACTCAGAGTGCGGCTTTTCGACCAAAGAGCCCAGTGGAAGCCTGAGTCCAAGGGGTGAATTGCCCGCACTGAGGTACAAATAGCCACGCCTTAACACCCACGAAGAGGTGATCCATCGTGTCGTTCCAAAATTCAACGGTAACACATAGCCCACAGGCTTATTGAGTCCTCCGGAAAGTACTTTGGCGATCGTTTGTCGCTCTAACGAGTCTGAGAGATCGGCTTTCATCGGATCGACATCGATGGGCAGTTCGGACTCTTTGATGATGTAATACAATGGATCTTCATACGCTTCAATGATGTTTTGATCGCTCACGCCAAGGGTCAGTGCCAGTTTGGCTAAAAAGCGTTTGGCATCGTCGTTGGCGTAGTGGTAGGTTTTGTTCATATCGGCAAACAGCGCAGGATTGTTCCAGATGGGTTTACCGTCTTTGCGCCAAAGGATGGACGTTTGCCATCTAGGAAGCGGCTCACCCGGGTACCATTTTCCCTGTGCGTAGTGAAGCATCCCGCCTTGGGTAAACGAGCTTAAAAGTTTGCGTGAAAGCGTGTCCGCCAAAGCGCGTTTGTGCGCACCGTCGGCTTTGGTGTTCCACTCATCGCCTTCCATATCGTCGATGGAGACAAAAGTGGGCTCACCACCCATGGAAAGTCTCACATCGCCCTCTTCCAAGGCTTTGTCCACTTCAAAACCTAAGTTATAAATAGCATTCCACTGATCTTCGCGATACGGCTTGGTCACACGAGGCGATTCAAAGATGCGCTTGACGGTGTTGTCATAAATGAATTCCGTTTCGCACTGATCGCTCATACCCTCGATCGCATAGGCACTTTCATAGGATGGCGTACACGCAAGCGGTATGTGTCCCTCACCCGCAAAAAGTCCACTGGTCGCATCCAGCCCGATCCAGCCGGCTCCGGGGATATAGACTTCCGTCCACGCATGAAGATCCGTAAAGTCCGCTTCAGGACCGCTTGGGCCATCAAGCGAGGCGACGTCGGCTTTGAGTTGCACGAGGTAGCCTGAGACGAACCGCGCCGCAAGACCTAAATGGCGAAGCACTTGCACAAACAGCCACGCAAAGTCTCGACAACTGCCCAGTTTTGTTTTTAAGGTCGTTTCACACGTTTGCACGCCGGGTTCCAAGCGAACGGTATAGTTCAAATGCCGATTGATCGTCGTGTTAAGGTAAACCAAGAAGTCGATAACGGAACGTTTTTTCAAATCCAACGCTTTTTGAAACTCTTTCAGTAAGCCTCCGTTTTCGCTGACCTCCAAGTAAGGCAAAAGCTCTTTTTCCAACGCTTTGGGGTAGGCAAACGGAAAGTCTTTGGCGTAATCGTCGACAAAAAAATCAAAGGGATTGATCGTAATCATATCGGCGATAATTTCGACGTCGATGCACAGCTCTTTGGTTTTTTCGGGAAAGACGATGCGCGCAAGGTAGTTACCGAACGGGTCTTGTTGCCAATTGATAAAATGGTTTTCGGGTTTAATCTTCAGCGAATAACCCTCTATGGGCGTACGTGAGTGCGGTGCGGGTCGCAAACGGATAATATGCGGGGAAAGCGAAACGTAACGATCGTAACGGTACTCGGTTTTATGCGACAAAACGACTTTAAGCGACATAGCGACCCCTTTCGTGAGAAAATCGATGTCATTATAACATTAAGCACTTCTTTCGCGCGCGCGGTTTTGCTTAAGATATCATCAGAAGCGTTCTTAAGAAATGCTTAGAACGCTTTACATGTAAACCGTGAATGTTGCCAAAAGTCTAGTGATTTAAGGTTCCAAAAGCGCATTTTTTCCGATACGTTTTAGGGGAAGTAAAATATATTCTAAAACGGTTCGTTTCCCCGTAATAATGTTAATACTCGCTTCCATACCGGGCATAATCGGTAAATTTGCTCCGAAACGGTCTTTATCGGCTTTGATTTTCACGGCATACAAAATATCGCCTTTTTGCGTCGTAAAACTGTCGGGACTAATCGAGATCAGTTCTCCTTCGATCATACCGTACTTGGCGTAATCGTACGCCGTAATCTCGATATTGGCTTTTTGACCGACCCAGATACGCCCGCGATCGGCGGCTTTAATGTTGGCTTCGATCGTCAAACCTTCTTCCAAAGGCGTAATTTCCGCAACTTTATCGCCCGGCTTAATCGTACCGCCGATCGTATGAAAATACAAAATATTCACGATACCGTTCACCGGAGAGGTAATCAGCAAACGATTCGTACGATCGATACTGGCTTCGCTTTGTTGGGAAAGTTGCGTCAATTTTAAGCGTACTTCTTGAAGATCGTTGAGTTGCTTCGATAAAATATCGGAGCGAACGGAACCTAACTCATGCACCGCTTCTTTGTATTTACCTTGCGTAATCGGTATTTGATTGGTGACTTCGTCGATTTGCGTAATCAAATTTTGTTTTTTACTCAGCTCAAACAAATACTCTTTCCGCGATCCCGCACCCGATTTCATTAACTGTTCGGTAATCGAAACGTTCTCTTTTGCCATATTGAGTTCAAGCGAGAGATTTTTTTCCTTAATTTCCAACTCTTTCAGCTCGTATTGGCGTTGTTCGACTTTTTGCTGAACGCCGCTTAAGCGTTCCGTATTGTTCGTCTTTTCGCTTTTGAAAATCTGCATTTCGTTTTGAACGATTTCGGGGTATCCTTCGCTCATGTACGGCTCAAACACCAAAGGCTTATCTTCAATCAAACTCATTAAACGTTGCTCTTTCGCAAGAAGTGAAATGCGATCCAAATCTTTGCTTTTAAGATCGGCGGTGAAAAAAGCCTGATTGAGCTGGTAAATCGGCTGATTGACTTTGACCGTATCGCCCTCTTTGACGAGTATCTCCGAAACGATACCGCCTTCTAAGTGTTGAAGCACTTTAGTTTGCCCCGAAGGTACGGCTTTCCCGCTCCCTCTCACAACCTCGTCGATGTGGCTAAATGCGGACCATAGAAAGAAAACGACGAAAAAAAGCCCGATGGGAACGACCGTGACGTAATAGCTCCATCGCTTTTCGATCATCATATCTAACATACGGGTTTTCCTTGCAACTGTTTTAAAATCTCTTCTTTAGGGCCGTCCGCTACGATACGCCCGTTGTTGACGACCATCACGCGATCGACCAAATCCAAAGCGGCGAAACGATGCGTAATGACGATAAGCGTTTTATCGCGTAGAAGCGGCTTAAGATGCTCGACCATCTCTTTTTCAAGCCCGACGTCCATGCCGGTCGTCGGCTCGTCCAACACGACGATAGAAGGATCGTTAATCAACGCACGCGCTAAACCGACCAAATGGCGTTGTCCTACCGAAAGACGGTTACCGTTTTCGCCGACTTGAAAATTTTCTCCCTCGCCCGAACGTTTGACAAGTTCGTCCAAACCCGTCATCGCCAAAAGCTTAATCAAACGCTCCTTGCCGATACGTATGCCTAGTTCGATATTGTCTTTGAGCGTTCCGGCAAACAAAAACGGCTCTTGAGGCATAATGCCGATATGAGCGCGAAGTTCCACCGGATGAAGGGTATGAATTTCATGCCCGTCGATATGAATCGTACCGCTTTGTGCGGAATCGATGCCCGAGAGTAACCTTAAAATCGTACTTTTTCCCGCACCCGTACGCCCGATGATACCGATTTTTTCCCCTTGCTTGATCTTAAAGGTCGCTTGGAGTAAAGAGGGATTTTTCGAACCCTCGTACGTATACGTAACGTTGTTAAACTCGATATTTCCCTCTAAATTCCGAACGCCGAATTCAACGGATTTTTGCGTCTCCAAAGGCAAATGCCAAAAGCGATTCAGCGAATCGAGGGCTTCTTTGAACTCTTTGTATTTGACTAAAATCGTCGAGATATTCACGATCGGAACCATCGCACGCCCGACCAAAATGCTCAATGCCACCAAAGCACCCAAAGTCAGATTTTTTTCTTGAATCTCATACACGCCCGCAACCAATGCAAACATCGTCGCAAACTGCATCACGACCGCGGAAAGGCTCATCGCCAAATTGGTGTGCATCTGAATTTTGAGATTGACGAAATTGTAAAAATGGATCAATTTACGCCATTTAAACAAACGCGTCGTTACCGCATTGGTCAATTTGAGCGTTTCGATACCCTTAATCGTCTCAAATAAAAAATTGTGTTTCATCTGTCCGTCGTGGAAGAGTTTTTGACTCCAGCGAAACAAAGGAATTTGAAATCCAAGGTTGATCGCAACAACGACGATGCCGCACAAAAGCGTAATCGCGGCAATGATCGGAGAGATAATGTAAATAATCAACAACGTTAGCGCGATAAAAGGTAAGTCTAACGCCAAGGAGATACTTTTGGACATAAAAAAGTCGCGTACTTGCGCGGCTTCCCTGAAAAGGTTGGCTTTAGAGCCGGCTAAGAGACGGTCGTGACTGCTTTGCAAAAGCATCAAACGCTCTAAAATCTCTTCTTCCAAAATACTCCCGATGCGCTTACCCATCGTTTCCAAGATATACACGCGCGCCATCTTAAATAAAGCGTCGAACATATAGATCAGCGCGACGCCGATCGTTAAAACCGCCAAGGTTTCCGTCGCAAAATTCGGGATAACGCGGTTGTAAACGTTCATCGTATACATCGGAATTAAGATGACGAACAAATTGATAAAAACCGTCAAAATGCCGACGCGAACGATCTCCTCTTTGGAGCGTATCAGATGGTTCCAAAACCACGCTTTACTTTGGTCTTCTTGTTCAAGTATGCCGCTATGATCTTCAGGCTTGTAAAAAACCAAGAGCATCGAAAAGCGCTTTTGAAGCGTTGGCATATCGATCACTTCTTCAATGCCGTAGCGAAGATCGAACACGGTCACGGAACCGTTTTCGAAGGCTTTGACGATTGCGATTAAGCCCTCTTGCGAACACGCGATGCAAGGCACCAAATGCGCCTCGACCATATCGCGTTCAAGGCTGAGGGCTTCACATGTCAGTCCAAAATCTTTGGCACTTCGAACGATCGCTTCATTATGGATAGGCTCATGCCCCAAAACCGTATCAATCGTCTCGTACGAAACGTTCCCGTAATAAAAATCAAGAATATACTTGTACGCTTGCACTAAATAATCGTTTTTTTCCGCTAATTCCATACCGACGTTTACCGATCCTTTTTAACTGACATGTAAATATAAAATGTAACTATCCGTCGTTGTAATCGTATAGTCTCCAACCGATGTTAATGCCCACATATAGCCGCTAGAAACCGTCGTTGTCATTGAACCGTCCGATACGCTTGCGATATTGCTTAAATTAATATTATTGACCGTTCCGTTACTATCGTTGACCTCTAAGGTCAGATAATCGTTACTTGTCGTGTTACTATCATAGGCATAAAGAGAAGAAGCACTAATGGTTAATCCTCCGCTATCTAAGCCTAACGATGAAATATTCAACGTCTCAATATTGCTAAATGCCGTCGTGTCGTCTAGCGTACTTCCGTCGGTAATACCTTTGATCGCGACCGTATCGCGACCGCCGTTACCGTCAAACGAAATCTCGTCCAATTGCGAAAAGTCTAAAACAAGGGCATCGTCGTTTGTCGTTCCCGTGATGCCTAATTTATCGTCTCCCAAGGCATCAACGCTTAAAGATTGAATATTCATCGACGTTGCTCCATGAATCGCAACGCTACCGCTTCCCTCCAGCGTCGCAATATTGCCGCCTCCGACGTTAAGATCACCGTAGTCTAAGGTTGTCGTCGTTGTATTTGCAACATTCAACGTTTCAATTCCAACAATCGTTTGAGTACTCAAATCCATCGTAGAGGTCGTATAAAGCGTATCGTTTCCGCTGCTGCCCGTATCGGTGATATTGGCGGCAACAGAAAGATAATACGTATCGCCGCTATCTGCTCCGTCAGAAGTTGCATTGGCATTATCGAGGTAAAAAGTATCCGACGAAGACGAGCTAATCAAGCTTTGTGTTACTCCGCTCACTCCGTCATAAATAATGAGAGTTCCGGTAATAAAAACATTTGACAAATCCATTGAGGCATCATCGGCATTAACCGTAACATTACCGCTACCATTGACGGTTGTAAGTCCTAAAATAGAATCAGTAACGCTCATCGTTCCGCTTGAGATGTTCAGAGTATCGACATGGGTTAGATTTCCGCTATACGTTCCCGTTACGCCGCTCCAGTCTACATGTAAGATTGTAGCCGAATCAACGGAAGCAAAATCGGCATTGAGCGTTCCCCCTAAATTCGTGACGCTTAGGGTTCCGCTGCCGCTGATCGTTTCGCCGCTCACGACCGAAGCATCGGCACTTAAGCTTACCCCGTCGGCGACCGCGACATTACTAGCACTAAGGGTTCCGCTCATCGTCGTTGAAGCGTTAACGTTGATCGTTTCGACATTGGTAATATAGCTTGCGTTTAAAGCGACCTCGCCGCTGATATTTAACGTATCCGTGCCGCTTCCGCCGATCAGCGTCAAATTACCGATCGTGCTGTTCGTAACGACGTTCGTACCGCTACTAGAAAACAAATCAACCGTCGTCAAACCGTTTCCGTCGTTATACGCTTCGCTCCCTAAGCTTACGTTGTTATTTCCTCCGGAGAGTTTTAAGATTTCGACACCCGTCACATTGGTCAACATCGCATCGCTAATCGTCGCTCCGCTATCGGTAATGTGTAAAATATCCGCCGTACCGTCGCTATCGCTTACGATGTCCGAACTCGTGAGATACGCACTGGCAAACTGATACGTATCGTTACCGGATTCGCCGTAAAGAGTGTCGGTTTGTTGCCCTGCGATCAACGTATCCGCAACGCTTCCGCCCGTGATGGCATTTGAGACGCCTTGAGCACCGCTAAGCGTCATTGCGCTAGATCCGCTACCCGTCATCACGATTTTGGAAATATTCATATAGGTTTTACCGCTGTTCATATCAAGGCTACTCGTAATGCCCGTAACGTTGAGCGTGTCGCTTGCGCTAGCGTATCCGATAAAGTCGGTATACGATGCCGCTTGAGCCTTAGAAATCGTCAATGTTTGCGACGTACCGCCTTGGTAAAATTTTAACCCCTCAATACCGCTTACCGAAAGCGTGGAGATATTTTGATCGCCCGAGACGTTAACCCATAAAATATCCGTTCCGCTACTGCCGGTATCGGAAATGATATCGGAAGCGATATCCGCACTTGAAGTGAAAACATACGTATCGCTGCCGTCTCCTCCGTCCATGCGATCCGTACCGCTTCCTCCGGTGATCACGTCATCGCCTTCGCCGCCCTCAATCGTATCGGCTTTTGACGTACCGACGATCTTATCGATACCGTCTCCTCCGCTAATCGTTATCGCTCCGCTATATCCCGAAACATTCATGCCGCTCAGATCAACGACCGAACTGTCATTGTCGGAATTGACTTTTAAAATACCGCTACCCGTTAAGGTTATGCCGCTTAGCGTTTGCCCGTCGGTAGCGTTTAAAACGACGGTCCCGTTGTTAACTATACTCATCGTATCGCCCGTTATCAACGCCGTATTCATACTCAACGTTTTTCCGCTAGCGATACTTAACGTCGAGGTTGACATGTTACCCGTTAACGAGGTATCGGCATTGACGTTGATCGTCTCGATACTTGCAATTAAAGAAGCATTTTGCGTGATCGCCGCATTGATATTTAAGGTGTCGCTACCGCCGTTACCGACGATAGAAGCCTTCGCCGCCGTAATGTTAAAAACGTCGGCTCCGCTTCCGCCTTTGAGGGTATCTAAACCGCTTCCGGCGTTGATCGTTACCGCGCTACTCATCGACGAGGCATCGATGGTGATCGCGGATGCATTGGACGTCGCGTTAATCGTTGCAAGCCCCATTGCCGTAGCATACGCGCCCAGCGTAATCGAACCGGTATAGGCATTTAGATCCAGCGTAGAAAGCCCGCTGAAGGTTGAAAGATTGGCGTCGACCACCGGCGTCGAACCGCTCAACGAAAGCACGTCGTTACCGCTTGCTCCGATAATGCTCGCATTGGTTGTTGCATCGGCTAACGCCGCGGAAGTATACACGAACGTATCCACGCCCGTTCCGCCGATTAGGCTCACTCCGGAAAGACGGCTCTCGTTGGCACCGATCGTAAACGTATTTGTTCCGGCGTACAGTTGTACTTTTTCGATAGCACTTAGGTTGGTAAACTGTGCATCGCTTATCGTTCCGGCATCCAAAAACACCACGCTGTCCACCCCGCCGCCGCCGTCGATGATGTCGGCACTCGAAAGATTGGAAATCGAATAGTTAAAGGTGTCGGCTCCGCTTCCGCCTAAAAGCGTCGCACCGCTCATCGTACTGATATCGACGGTTACCGTATTGGTACCGTTGTAAAGTTGAATTTTTTCAATATGCGATACCGAAGAGAGCATCGCCGTCGTGAGCGTTCCCGCACTTAAAAGATTTAAAGTATCGACACCGTTCCCACCGTCTAAAATATCGTGCGCGTCGAGGGCACTCAGTGAATAGTTAAACGTATCGGCTCCCGTACCGCCGATAATCGTTACGTCGTTTTTATCCAAATTCGATACGTTATTACCCGAGGAAGAGAGTTGAATGATTTCAAGATTCGAGATATTGGAAAATTGCGTATTGTTAATCGTTCCCGCATCGCGAAAATAAAGCGTATCGGTATCCTCACCCGCATTATCCTCACCCGCATTAATCGTATCGCCGGAAGTCAATTCGGCGATATAAAAATAAAGTTTATCGTTACCGCTTGACATGTCAACGATATCGCTACCGTAGGCACTCGTGTTGCTTAAAAGGTTGCTGGCATAATAAACATCGTTGCCGGAACCGAACGTGACCGAGTTATTGACGATATTGCCGTAAACGGTGTTGTTATAAGCACTGCTTGCCAAGACATGCGTAAAACCGTAAATCGTATCGGTCAATGCGGCATTAGAGGCATCTTGTGCAATATTGGCACTCAAGTCGACGATGATGCCGCCTGCGTATTCGTTATAGCGCAACCAGTCCGAACCGTCAACCGTCGACGCGTCGTTTCCGTAAAGAGTATCGCCGTCCATCGCTCCGTAAATAAAATCTTGTCCCGAACCGCCGTAAACGGTATCCGCATCGCCGTCTTGCGTATTGGAACCTGTATAACTCGTTGCATTTGCGCGAATTACGTCGTTTCCGTTACCTCCGTAGATCACGTCGGCCCCGTCTCCTCCGACGATCGTATCGTTATCCGATCCTCCGTCGATATAATCATCGCCGCCGCCGCCGTAAAGTGAGTCGTTTCCGGCATAACCCCAAATACGGTTATTCGAATTATTACCCGAAATCGTATCGCCGTTGAGTGTTGAGTTGGTACTATTAGAGCCTTCGATATTTTCAAAATTACGAATCGTATCGACATAGCCGGAAGCCCCGAAGATAGAGCCGTTATAGATTTGAACCGTCGTATCGACATTGCCTTCGGCAAGCGTAACGTTGATTTTATTTTCGTAATAGTATCGAACCGTATCTTCACCGCCACCGCCGTCTAAAACGTCGTTACCGCCGTAACCTTCGATACGATCGTTACCCGCACCGCCTTCAATCGTATTGACGTTCGCGTTGCCGTAAAATGTATCGGCATAATTTGTTCCCGTCATATGATCGATAGCGGTAATAACGTCGTTACCGCGGCTATTCGAAATATGTTGTGCCAGCGTATCGCTCAAATCGGTATACGCTCCCTCATTAATGCCGTCGATCGAATAATCGATCCAACTGTTCGCAGCATTTCCCGTTCCGATAATCGTATCGTTCCCCGCTCCACCGGCAAACGTGTTGACACCTAAGCGATCGTCTAATACATCATTACCGCCACCGCCGAAAAGCGTGTCGTCGCCGCCGCTTCCGCTTAAATAGTTATCGGCGTTATCGCCGCGAATCGTATCGTTTCCGAGCCCGCCGATAAAATCTTCAATATTAACGATCGTATCGTTATCGCCGCCGCTAATCGTTACCGTTGCGTTTGTCGAACCGTTTAAAGTCACATTAATCGCATAACTACTCCCGATTGAGGAATAATCAACCGTATCCGTATTTTGACCGCCGTTAATATAATCGTTCCCGTCCGAGCCGCTAATCGCATAAATCGTATCGTTGCTCGTCGTTCCGTAAGAGTTGCCGTCATCTCCGTAAATAAAGTCCGCACCCATACTTCCCCAAAGCAGGTCGCTTCCTTCTCCTCCGTAAAGCGTATTGACTGACGTATCGGTGATTGAGCCTGAAAGCGTATCGGCGTAAATACGATCATTTCCCGCACCGCCGTAAAGCGTATCGCCCCCGAGTCCGCCGTAAATCGTATCCGCACCGTTACCGCCGCTGATAACGTTGACAAGAGAATTTCCCGTAATCGTATCGCTAGAATCGCTTCCGCTCACGTTTTCGATCGCATCCGTTAAACGAAGCGTTCCTCCGCCTCCGCTTGATTGGGAAGAAGTTGAATTGGAAATATCGATCGTCACCGAAGATGCCGCTCCGCCAAAATCGAGCGTATCCGTATTATTGCCGCCCGTAATCGTATTGGTTGAGGTCGCATCGGCAAGGTAAAAAAGATCGTCGCCGTCGTTTCCTTGCATCGTATTGATACCGCTACCGCCGTTAAGATAATCCGCTCCGCTACCGCCGAAAAGCGTGTCGTTATCGGCTCCGCCCCATAAGCTATCGTCTCCGAGTCCGCCGTAGAGCGTATCATTACCCGCATCGCCTAATAATGAGTCGTTGCCCGTTTCCGTACCGTCGACGCTCGTCGCACTGTTATCGTCACCGTAAAGAACGTCGGCACCGGAGCCCGCAATGAGCGTATCGTTTCCACTGCGTCCGATCAACGTATTGGCATATCCGTCGCCCGTCATCGTATCGGTAAAAAGAGAACCGGAAACATTTTCGATTTCATAAATAAGATCGGTTCCAAAATCCGTTCCTACCGAACTGTACGTTGATAAATCAACGTTAACGCCCGCACTCGTCGCGTAAAAATAATCAATCGTATCGCCGCGTGTTTCGGTCGTCTCTCCTCCGTAAATCGTATCGTTGCCGGAAGTCATTCCAAACCAGTCGTCTCCCGCATTACCGCGTAAATCGTCCGAGCCGCTGTTTCCCGTAATCGTATCTGAGTAGTTTGAACCTAAAACACGCTCAAACGAAGTCAGCGTATCGGTTGTACCCCAACTATCGGTCGCGCTTCCCGAAGCTTGTCCGTAAGCATTGATACCCGAAGCCAAATTTACTTTAACGCCTGCAACGTCGTAAACATAACTTACCGAATCCCAACCGTTGCCGCCCGTCAAAACATCCGCACCGGCAAAGCCGCTCATCGTATCGTCGTTATCGTCTCCGCTTAACGTATCGGCCGAAGTTCCTCCGTAAATCGTATCGTTTCCGCCGCCGCCGTTAATGATTAACGTATCGCTCGGTCGTGCCGTAAGCGTTGAACTCAGCGTCGTTGAAAAGAAATTGTCGGCATAACTGCTACCGATATACGCTTCGATACCGCTTACGATCGTGTCGGTACCTACATTAGAAGCCGTACTTCCGATCACCGCCGGAGTCGCGACAGTGCCGCTAAGCGTACCGTCCGTTACTTCGATGAATCCGTCGCTATCGACGAATGCAACCACGCGTTTGGTCGATGTCGTATAACTGACCGTATCGATACCCGTCGTACCGCTGTCGCTAAACGTATCGTTTCCGCCGCTTCCGTAAAAAAGATCCGATCCTTCTTTGCCGTCGAGGAAGTCGTCGTCCAAACCGCCGTCTAAAGTATCGTTTCCGCCGCTTCCGTAAAGCGTATCGGCTCCGGCTTCGCCGTTAAGCGTATCGGCAAATGCTCCGTGTGAGTTGGTCACGTCATCACCGTATAAAACGTCGTTACCGTCGCCGCCTTTGAGGTTATCCGCTCCCGCGTTACCGTAGATCGTATTGGACATACCGTCGCCGTAGAGGGTATCGTTAGCACCGCCGCCGTTAATATTTTCAATATTTTGAATTGTTTCGATATTGCCGTAACCGTCGTTACCGATCTGCAACGTCGCTAAATTGACGATAACGGACGTTGAAGCGATCGCGCTAAAATCAACCGTATCGGCACTGCCCGCTCCGCCGTCGATAAAATCGATACCGGCACTGGTGTAGATCGTATCGTTTCCGCTACCGCCTTTGAGAGTATTGGCTCCCGCATCGCCCCAAATCGTATCGTTCCCACTGCCGCCGGTAATATGTTCAATCTCGTCAAAGGTACTAAGACTGCTTCCCGCCACGCTAATCGTTCCGGTCGACATGTCAATTTGAAGATCGGTTCCCGTTGCAATATCCGACATGTCTAAAACATCATTCGTTCCGATATTTCCGCTTCCGCTATCACCGTGAATGATATCGCCGTCCAAGGCTCCAAAAAGCGTATCGTTTCCTTCTCCGCCAAAGAGCGTATCGATACCGCCTCCGCCTCGTAGCGTATCGTTCCCTGCTTCGCCGTAAAGCGTTTCCGCTAAAGCACCGCCGTTAACGACGTCCGAACCGCCTCCGGCATAAATCTGGTTCAAAACACCCGTATCCGCACCGCTAATCGTATCGGCACCGATACCCGAACGTAAAATTTCAATCGTAGCCGTGTCCGCGACGTCCGAACCGTCGCCGTAGATATTTCCCGTATTTAACAATGCCGTAATCGCTATGCCGTTCGTCATATAATCCAGCGTATCGATGCCCGTTCCGCCGTAAAGCGTATCGTTTCCGGCATCGCCGCGCAAAGTGTCGCCTCCGTCTCCGGCATACAAGGTATCGTTTCCGGCACCGCCGCTGAGCGTATTGTGTCCGTCCGATACGCCGTGAGAATTAAGGGCATTATCGCCGTAAAGCACGTCGGCAAGTGTTCCGCCCGTAATCGTGTCGGCACCCAAGTTTCCGTAAATCGTCACCGAAGCCGTACCGCCGCTTAGCGTATCCGCGCCGCTTCCCGAGCTAAACACTTCCATCGTCGTCAAAATATCCGTTCCGATACCGCCGCTTCCCGCGTTATCCGTCACGTTCGTACCGCCGACGAGCGTCATATTGTTGGTGTTAGCGGTATAGTCGATCGTATCGACCCCCGCATCGCCGTAGTAAAAATCGTTCGCACCGTCTAACGTACCGATAATCGTGTCGTTATCGGCACCGCCGTAAATCGCGTCGATTCCCAAACCGCCGTCTAACGTATCGCTTCCTTCATTTCCTGCCAGCGTATTGCTTAAACTGTCGCCGATAATCGTATCGGACGTTTTGGAGCCGAAAATATTTTCGATATTTCGTATCAGATCGTCGTTGTTATCGCCGCTACTTCCGATCGTGACCGTTGTATACGTTGCGGCATTTAAAGAGACGTTGATTGCATCGTAAAGTGTTCCGTAATCTAAGGTATCGATACCCGCTCCGCCGTCAAGCGTCATCGCCGAAATATCCGAAGAAGTGCTCGAAGTAAAACTATCGTTATACGTTCCCGTCGCGATAACTTCAACATCGGAATAATAATCTTTGGCAGAGCTTGAAGCACTTTTAAAGAGTGTTTGCACTCCCATATCGATGGTTAAAGCGGCATTGGTCGTCGTATAATCGAGCGTATCGCTTCCGGCACCTCCGATGAGTGAATCGCCGTCTAAATTACCGCTTAGCGTATCGGCTCCATCGTTACCGCTTAAGGTATTGACCGTACCCGAAAGTCCGATCAAGGTATCGTTACCGCTTCCGCTGAGAACGTTTTGGATTGAAACGAGTGCATCGTAGGATGAGGAGGTTGTAAAATAAGCTCTTCCCGTCGTCAAATTTGCGACGATGGATGCCGTCTCGGAAGAGTAATCGGCGGTGTTCGTTCCGGTACCGCCGTCGAGATAGTCGCCCTCAAGGTTACCGTAAAGCGTGTCGTTACCGCCAAGTCCGCTTAAAGTATTAACGGTTCCCGAAGCACCGATCAACGTATCGGATTGCGCCGAACCTAAAACGTTTTCGATCCCGTAAAGTTTATCCGTTCCGATGGTCGCTCCGGTCGCTTCGCCGTTTTGCAAATCAACCGTAACGCCGTAATAAAGCGTCGCGCTGTAATCTGCCGTATCGATTCCGCTATCGATTACACTGCTCATACCGCCGATCAGCGTATCGTTGCCTTCTCCGCCGCTAAGCGTATCGTTGCCCGCTTCGCCGTAGAGCGTATCGTCTCCGGCTCCTCCGATCAGCGTATCGGCTCCAACGCCGGCACGAACGACATTGTCGTTTCCGTTTCCGATAATCGTATCGGCACCGCTTCCCGTTGAAATATTGTTAATATTCGCAAGGGTATCCGAATTACTTGACGTCGGTGAACTACCGGAGAGGTACACGTTATTACTCGCAGACGTCAGATTAACGACTAAATTACTGCTTTGCGCCGTATAATCGGCTAAATTCGTACCGCCTTCGCCGTCAAGATAGTCGCCGTCGGTATTGCCGCTTAGCGTATCGTCTCCGGCCCCGCCGTAAAACGTTTGTTGCGAACCGGCACCGCCTCTTAGCGTATCGTCTCCTTCGGTAGAGACGATCTCTTCGATCGCATAAAGCGAATCGATCGAAATCACCGCATCGCTCGCATCGAGAATCGTTGCATTGGTTCCTACATGTGAAAGATCGACCACGATATGATCGACGGTTTTTGCGTCTATAACGTCGTGGTATAGATCTGCATAGCTTATGCGATCTTTAACGTTACCGTCGCTTGAACTTCCAAAAACGCCTCCGTAATAGCTATCTCCGCCGCCGCCGGCAAAAAACGTGTCGTTTCCGCCGTTACCGATCAATGTATCGGCATTGCTTGAACCTATCATAACATCGTTGTAGCCGGACCCTAGAACCACTTCGATACCGGCTAAGGTATCGATGCCGCCCAAACCGTCGTTGACCGTACCGTTTGCCAAATCGACGTAAATCGAAGACGAACCGCTGTAATCGGCAGTATCGATGCCGCTATCGTGAGTGGCATCCGTTCCGCCCCAGAGCGTATCGTTGCCGGCTCCGCCGATGAGCGTATCGTCTCCGCTACCGCCGATCAACGTATCCGCACCGCCCATACCGCTTAGCGTATCCGCATCGGCACGACCGTCGAGAATATTAGCATCGTTATTGCCGATTAGCGTATCTTTATCGGAAGCACCGTAAACGTTTTCAATGTTCATCAAGGTGTCGGAATTGCTTCCGTCCAAGGTAACGACGATGCGCCCACCGGCATACATGTAATCCGCGGTATCCGATCCTGAACCGCCGTCCAATAAATCTCCGTCTCCGTACCCGTAAAAAATATCGTTGCCCAATCCACCGATTAGCGTATTGACGCTATTGCCCGATCCTCCAGAGAGCGTGTCGGCTTTGGAAGAACCGATGACGTTTTCAATCGCCATCAACGTATCGCTATCCGTCGCCGATACGTATGCCGTTCCCGCCGTTAAATCGACGTTAACGCCCGTCGATCCCGTCACGTAACTATAATCCGCCCAATCTTTTCCGCCTAAACCGTTTAACGTATCCACTCCGTCCATACCGCTTAAGGTATCCGCACCGCTTCGAGAGCCGACAATCGTATTGGAAAGCGCATTACCGATCAACGTATCACCTAAGGCGGAGTTAGAGCCTACGATATTTTCGATATTGAAAAGTTGATCGTACCCTTCGCCCATCGCATAATTGGATGATAAATTCACGATGACCGCCGCATTGGAAGCACTGTAATCCACGGTATCCCATCCGCTTCCGCCGTTAAGATAATCGTCTCCGTTTCCGCCTTTAAGCGTATCGTTTCCACCGTAAATCGTCGCTAAAGTACTGTCATCGTCCGTATTGCGGATATATTCGACACTTTGATCCGCGGCAACCTCGACTTCCGTATTGCTCAGTATCGGAGCCGAATCTCCGTAAATCGTGTCGTTATCGTTTCCGCCGCCTAAGACGTCGTTACCGGCATAAAGAGGAGTTGCGATTACCGTGTCGATCATCATATCGCCGACGATCGTATCCGCACCCGAACCGCCCGTAATCGTATCGTCGTTAGCCGTCACGGCCGTTGCACTATGATCGTATCCACCGATCAAAAGGTTGTCTGCCGTATCGCCGGAAATACTGTCTTTGTATTGTGTTCCCGCAACATTTTCGACGTTTTTGATAATCGTCGTAGCACTGCTACCGCCGATATTGCCTAAAGAGCCGTTCGCCGAATCGTTTAACGTAATGACCAAGCCGTTTGAGTTATTGGAAAAATCCGCCGTATCGGTATTGTCGCCGCCGTCGATCATATAATCGTCCGTACTACCGATCAACCAGTCGTTACCCGCACCGCCTTCAAGCCAATCTTTCCCGTCCCTACCTTCGAGCGTATCGTTACCCTCGCCGCCGCTGAGTTTATTGGCATTGTTATCGCCGCGAAGCGTATCGTCGAATTTAGAACCGACGACGTACTCGATACCGGATAAATGATCGCTGATCGTACGAGATTCTTCGCCGTTCAAAATATCCGACGTTGCATCGTACACCGTTTTTCCGCTTGCCGTTCCGGCTTGTAAGTCGACGATCACCCCTTTAGCATCGTTAGCATATGCCGCTCCCGTCGCCGGATCGATATGTCCGTCGTTGGCAAATAAAAAGTCATCGCTGTATTTTGTCACAAACGAATAATCCGCCGTATCGATACCGCTTCCGCCGATCATGGTATTGGTACCGGCACCTCCGCTTAAGGTATCATTACCGTTACTGCCATCTAGCGTATCGTTACCGATGCTACCGTACATCGTATCGTTAGATAAGCCACCCGTCACCGTGGAATCGAGTTTGGACGTATAAACGATATTTTCATTTGGCGTCGTATCAAGTACAAATCCCGTCGAATGTTTACCGGTATACGTATAATCCGATACGCTATCAACCTCCTTAACAATCACCCCGAGATCTTTGTATGCGGTTAATTTGGTTAAATCCGGAACAATCACATCGCCTTGTTTTTCATCCGGTACGTTTGACATATTAAACTCTGACGTCAAAGCGACTTGCATCAAATTGTCAAAATTGAGTGTTATTCCCGACGAATTGGGGTAATACCGAATATAAAATTCTATCGTTTCGCCGCCGTCGCTCAAGGTCGACGAAAAGCCTGTTCCGGCATTCAGAGTCCACCCGCCGCTAGCATTCCCCGCAGAACTAAAGTCGGAATTTAAAATTTCAAAACCGCCGCTTGTCAATCCGTTAATCGCAATACTCGTAATCGTAAAACCTATCGGCTGAGAAACGTTCAAGCGAACAAGCTTTGTGAGATACGTCGCATTGACAAAAGCGGGATTATCCGCCGTAATCACGGTCGAATAAGCACTGTTACGATAATCAAGCGTTTCGGGTTCAAACTGTGCCGATGCAAGTTTACTGACGTTACCGAGGGCACTTCCCGTTCCGCCTAAAACGGTTGTCACGCTGTCGGCGGTCGATTCGCTACCCTTGATCTGATAAAAGCCGACGTCAAACGATAAGGCGGCCGAAACGTCGGCAACGTTGTCTTTTGTTTTTTCTTCGGACGAGCTGTACTTATTGGTTAAATCCTCTTTTGCCGTCTCATTGCTTGTAAATTCGGGGAGACTTTCTTGAAGGTATTTGCCAGACTCGTCTTTTGAAGCCACGTCTTCAAGGCGTTTTGGAAGTTCCGGATCAACGTAATAGGCATTATAATCGTTAACGGGAGCGTCTTGCGTTTTTGCTTTTTGTTCATGCTCGATCGGTTGTTCTTGCGTTTCTAAAGAGACCTGTCCGGAGACTAACACTGCATCTTTAGGAGCTTGACCGACGTCGGTAATCGTATCGAGGATTTGATCGAGTGCTAGAAAAGTACCGTTAGGAAGTTTGATGACCGGAGCGTTATTTTCAAATGCCATCATACCCAAAGAGACAAACGTCAGTTGTCCGCCGCTCGGAAGCGTTGCGATAATATCGCCGCCGACGACTTGAAATTTCGCTTTGGACAGATCAAGGGCTAAGGATAATTCATCGCCGGGACGCAAAAAAAGATTAAGATTTTCACCTTTGGCAGGCAACGATTTTAGACTAATCGTACTTTTACTGTAGATCACTTCCGGGGCATTAGACATATCAAATCTCCTGCAAAACGTCTCTTACGAAGCAAATAGACTTCTTGCAAAACGTACTTTTGCAAGAGCACTCATGAAAACACGTATAGTTAATCTATTATAGTCACATATTTGTAATCTTATGCTTAAAGGAGGATATCCGCATTAAAAGGGAGATTTAAAGTCTCCCTTATTGCGGCTTTTGAAGGCCTAAAACGCTTACTTAAATCATTAAAACGAGTAACGCAACGACCAAGCCTAATGCCGCCGTCGTTAAACCCGTGGAAATTTTTTTCGTCATCTTGGGAAGGCTGTTTTCTTTCAAGGTATTTTCACCGATAATAAACAACCCGACGCGTTTATTGTCGGCATTTAAAATCGGTTTGGCTAAGATAAAATAATCGTCTTTGATCAGGTATTTTGCAGTAATTAACTGTTCAAAATCGATAGTGGAGAGTCGCTCGATAAAGTCCGAGTCGACGTGCGATTGGACGCTCACTTCAAAATTACCTACCTTCTGGTATTTAAACTCTTGCAATTTTTTCATATCTAAAAAATCACGCTCCATGAGAACTTGAAAAATTTTACCGCTACTTTTATAAACGTCGAAAAGGAAATCCAACGACTTCTTCACCTCCAAGACACCGTTTTGAAGAGGATAGAGTACATGTAAGAACACTTGTCCGTCTTGGTATTCGATGCCGCTTAAAGATTGGTTGCTCGCCAATACCTTTTGAAGTCCTAAAGAATCGTAAGGTTGAGCATTTAAAACCGGCGTTCGCGACGAAGAGCTGATTTTAACCGCTTCTTTGGAATAGAGTTCCAAAACAATACCGTTTTGATCTATTTTTTTGAGACTGCCACTCATTGCGTTAAGCTTTGCGGCAATTGCGTTGGGATCGCCTTGAGCATTAATTGCGGCTACAAAATCGGGATTGGACAAAAGCATATCGCCGACAATTTCTAGATTTAACATCGTATCGGCAATTTTCATATCCAATTCGTGAAAGTAACTGCTATTGGTCGCTTCGTATAAATTTTTCGTTGCCCTATTCGTCATCGAATTTAAATAATAAAGCGTACCGATGATGCCTAGCACCGAAAGCGTAATTAAGGTACTAAACCACAACGCCTTTCGCTTTTTCAACCGTTCCATAAAGGCCTGAAATTTCAAGATCATTCCAAACATAATTTACCTACCTTCTATCGCTGATTTAAGTTACTATTGACACCCGTATTTGAGACAAAATGCATCATTCATGCGCTCTTTTCTGTTTTCTTTAACATTGTTTCCAAGGCACTAAACACCGCCGCAATCGGCGCGCTCCAATCACCTGAAATCGTTTGCCTGAACACTTTAACGCTTCGATACCACGGCGTCGTATCGCCCTCTTGCATCCATCGCCAATCGGCAGGTTTGGGCGTCAACACCCAAACGGGAACGTCTAGAGCTCCGCACAAATGAGCCACCGCCGTATCCGTCGTAATGACGAGGTCTAGATGCATGATAATTTTCGCCGTTTCGTAAAAATCGCTTAAAACGGCGGAGGTATCGACAATCGTGTCGCTCAATCCTTCTTGAACGATATCCTTCGCCTCAGCTCCTACATGTAACGAAATCCATTGTATTCCCTCCAAACAAAACCATGATCGATATGCGCTTAAACCGATATGTTTGTTTTTAAAATCTTTATTCGTCGGACTCGAACTCCACACGATGCCGATTTTCATTCGATCGGAGCTTAAAGCTACGTCGATTTGGGATTGGGGTACGAAAAGATACGGAAAGGCTTGAGGAATCGTCTCCAAGGTCGTTTTGAAACGTTGTGCCGCACAAAGAAGCGGCAAGTAAAAATCATGTTCCGGCAAAGCAGAAGAGGACTCTTCGCCGATCACTTCAAGGCGCGCATCCGCCGTTTGAAACAGGCGTACTAAATCGTGACGCGTTCGTACAATCACATGGGCACCCGCTTCCAAAAAATTTTTAGCATACCGAATAAACATGATATTATCGCCGAATCCTTGCTCGTTTTGCAAGACGATCGTTTTTCCTTCCAAAGGCTCGCCTTTCCATAACGGCGTTTTGTACACATACGTTTTTGCCAAAAGCTCTTTCATCGCCAAACGGTATTCATACCGCCTCCAACCCTCCTCGTAGTCACCTTTTACCAAGGCAAGCAATGCCGTATCGAAATTGGCGTTGATATGGTGCGGCGATAGTTGCAGGGCTTTTCGATAATACGGCTCGGCTTTGGCATACATTTTTTGCTCTTTCAATAACGCGCCCACGTTACTGTAAGCGTCCGCATACGAAGGGTTTAGTTGAATCGAGCGACTCAAAGCTTCATAAGCTTGCTCAAAAGCTCCCGTTTGGCGGAGTAAATTGCCCAAGTTATTGTAGACGGCAGAGTCGTTCGGCTGGATTGCAATGACCTTTTGATACGCCGCCAAAGCTTTTTCATTCAGTCCCAACTCTTTGTAGGCAATGCCTAAATTATTGAGGGCTTGGGTTTTTTGCGGTGCGAGCACAACGGCTTTTTCATAGTACGGCATGGCTTTATCAAACTGCTTGATTAACGCATACAAATTACCTAAGGCGACATATACGTCGTATCGATCGGGAAAACGTTTTAACAACGCTTCGCCCAATGCTAACGCTTGTCGAATTTTTCGGATTTGAGCATAAAGCTCCATCAATTTTAAAGCATCGGCAAGTTTGACATGTAAGCGTAACGCTTTTTCGAAACACGCAACGGCTTGGTCGGTATTGCCTTGTAAAGCATAAATCGCTCCCAAATTCGAATAAAAAGAGCCGTACGTCGCATCAAACGTCATGCCTTCTTGAAAGGTCTTTTTTGCTTCTTGCAAACGACCTAAGCGTTTATACGTCACGCCCAAATTGTTATACAATCGCCTCATAAGCGAAGCATCGGGAGCGAAACTTTGTGCCTTCGTATAACACGCTAGCGCAAATTCAAGCTGATTGTCGCGTAAAAAAAGATCGCCCGATTCAATGAGAAAAAGGCTCGCGTTTTCAGTTGGCACTCTTCTCCTTTTTGGCATCGTTAATCGTTTTAAACGTATCGATCGTACCGTCTTCTCTTTTGTAGATTTTTTTATCTTTGAGCGTATTTTGAGATTTTTCCTGCTCTTCGTTTTTTTGCATCAGATGTTTTTCGTAATACTCTTTACCTTGAAACAACACCTTTTTTTTAATATCGTCCTCTTCTTGTTTTGCCGCTAAATTCATCTCCGAAGAAGCAAACACCACGGTTCCCAAAAACAGTACGAGCGTTACGATCCGTTTCATAGACTGATTCCTTTGCGAACAGAGGTTATAAACCGAAATAATCAACCAACTTACCTTGTTTCATCAGAAGGTTGAAGTAGTCCGTTAAACGCGTTTTTTCACTGGTCAATTTCGCCAATTCGGCACTATTAACCTGTCGTTGCGCCTGCAAGAGCGTGACCAAATCCTGACTGGAAAGCCTAAACTTTTCCCAATACGCTTCCGCCATCTTTTTACTCGCTTCGATTTCTACTTTGAGCGTATCGATGGTTCGAGAATTGGTTTGTACCGAGTTAAATAATTTTTGAGAATTCCACTTCGTGTCTTTTTTCGTGTATTCCAAGTTGTAAACGAGTCCGGAAATTTCGCTTAAAAGCTTTGCGGTTTTGGCTTCGTTTTTGCCGCCGTCGTAAAGATTGTAACTAAAAATCAATTCGGCGGTAAAATCTCTGTTATGTCCGTCCGTCGGCACGATACTGTAATCTTGACGTGCGCGTTTGGAGTTGCTGATCGCAAGATCGACTTTAGGACCGTTGGAGGCTTTCGTTACCGTGACGTCTTTTTGCTTACCCTCGATTTGTTTCTCGATAATCGCGAGATCGACGTTTTCTTTTTCGATCTGTGCCAAGAGTTTTTCAAGCGGCTGCAATACGATCTCAAATTCCGTTTCAAAAGGCACCAACTCTTCGATTTTCGCTCCGGTTAAAAATTCGTAATAATCTTTGGCGTTGTTGTAATTGGACTCGGTATTGATCAATGCGGTTTTGGCATTGGAAACGCTGGCTAAGATAGAATTTTCATCCCCCGCCGTCGCCGCACCTAATTCTCGCTTGGTTTTAACGATTTCGAGAACTTTTAAAAGCTTATCGTAATTATTTTGATTCACTTCGATCGATAAGCGTCCGTAGACGACGCTCAAATAAGCATCGATGACTTTAACGATCTCTTCTTCTTTGGTTCCTCTTAAACGCTCTTCTTGCTCTTTTTTCGTGATTTTCGTTCGCTCGATCGTTTCAACGTGCATCCCTGAAGAGTATACATTATAATTCACCGCAACGTCGCCCTTGATCTGGCCGTATTGTTGGGTATCAAATCCTTTCGTCTCTTTACCGGTCCCCGTAGTAATAAAATCGACTTGCGGCTTGAGGTCGCTCTCTGCTTCAGCCCTAGAACTTTCCGCTTGCGTAATGCGTTCTTGGGCTTGTTTAACCCGAAAGTTACGCTCGATCGCAACGGCAACCGCTTTTTTAAGCGTCGCTTTGTCGCCTTCGATCAAAATCGGCTGTTCGTGTTCCTCGCCTGCTAAAAACTTATCTTGAGATTGCACCTTTTTTAACGATTCTTGCAACGGTTGCGAAGTCGTTTCTAAAGGCTCCGTAGCCCATCCGTACGTAAAAAAAATCCATCCTAAGAGTAGAGTTTTGATGGCGTTATGATTCATTTGACGTCAACCTTTAAATATCCGAACTCAAAATTATTACTTTCATTTTGTTTATAACTGATCTTAATTTTATTTTTAAACGCCGGCGTCGCTTCTAAACTATTTTTCGTTGCAAGCACGCGTCCTAGCGAGACTTGTTTTGCCTGCGTCGCGCTTAAAATCTTTTTTGAATCTCCCACCGAAAGTATAAATTGCACGTTTGGATTTGTTTTAAGAATTTTTTCCATCGTTTTCGTCAACTTTGCGATAGCGTCTTTGGAGACGAAATAGTCGTTATTTTTAAAAACAATCGTCAAATCGGACTCTTTATAATCGACGATAGCCGTTTTCTCGGTACTTTTGGTTAAAGTGTTTTCACCCGTTTCCCGCGTGCTTTGCGTCGTCAGTTTCGTAACGTCTTGCAACGTTACGAACGTCACGGGATTCTCTTCTTGTTTGGAAGCAGTATCGGAGGAAGCCGCGGCGGCAACCGTGACCTGTTTTGAATTAAACTGCATGTAATATCCGACGTTTACAAACATGATTAATACAAAGAGCAAAAGAACCAAAATAACCGATGAAAAAAGATCCACGTAAGAGATAAAAGGATTCATTTCGCCGTGTTCGCTACCGCCTGCCATGGAAAATCACTACTCCTATTTAGAATGTTTACCGAAAAAAGACGCGAAAAACCCTTTAATGTCTTCCGACAAACTTGCCGCATGCTCTATTTTGCTACTGTCAAACGCAAACACTTTTTCTTCAATATTTTTTAACGATTGCGCTATGCTTTCAAGATGTGCTTGCGTCGACGTAATTTTTGCATCCAACGCCGTGATCATTTTCACATGTTCTTCTTCCGTATGCTTAAAATATGCCGTTTCAAACTCTTGACGTTGTGCGGCGTGTTCTAGGCTCATTTCCGTCGCTTTTTCGATATGCTCGTCCAACTTCACCAACGCTTGTGCCTGCGAACGTGCATGCGTTTCGTAACGATCTGCATAAGCTTGCGTTACATTTAAAACATCTTTAACGACATGCGTCTCTTCCACCAAAGAGTCACGGATACCCAAAAGCGTTGCATGTCCTTCTTGATGCGTAGTGCTATACGCCTCCGCCAATCCTTTTTGCGCTTCTAAAATCGACGTTAGCGTCTGTCGATGAGATACCAAGTTGCGATCGATACCGTCTAGTGAAGTCTGCGTCAAAGAAGCCGCTTCTTTGGCTTCTACTCTAAAGGTTTGCTCCAAATTTAAGAGTACGTTTAAAGTTTGTTCGGTTTGGTTGATCGTTGCCGAAACGACGCGAAGAAGATCAAGTCCTTCAAGAGCATTTTTTCGATCTTCAAGGTGCGCGGTCTCTTCGATCGCCATTAAGTTTTCGATCGTTTTAATTTCTACATGTAAGGTTTCGTGGAGACGCTCAAACGCTTCGTAGAGTTTGTGATCTTGTTGTAAACTTTGTGAAAAATACTCTTTATACGATGCATCTTGCGTACTTAACATTGCCGTGTTATTCGCGATACCGTCGTCGATCGCTGAAAGTTTTTCCGACGTCTGATCCAAAAGCGACGTTAGGCGCGTAAAATGTTCATCTCTTACCCTCGCCATTGAAGAGAGCATATCGATCTCTTGACCGAGGGTTTCGTGAAGAGCACCGATGGATTGCACCAAGGTTTGATGACGCGTATGCGCGTTTTGGCTCTCTTGTTCCTCGTACGTTTGCATCGCTTTTAAGGTTTCGTGCTGAGCAAATACCGTTTCATTGACATGTACGACGCCGACGTTGATCGCACTTAAGGCTTCGCCGTTTTGACGCGCTACATGTTCATGGTGCGTTAAAAACGCTTTTTGTCCCTCGATGATTTTAGCTTCCGCATCGACCAGCGATGCAAGCGTACCGTGTTGCACATGAAGCTGTTGCGACATATCTTCTAACGTATGTCGGGTTTGGGTGAGTAGCTCATTGCTCTGGAGCGTAAAGTCTCCTTGGCGATTGAATAATGAAATAATTTCGTTATGGTTTTCATCCCGTCGTTTTGTCGCATTTTCATCTCTTTGTACCCAAGTTTCCGCAATACGGTTCACTTCGTTTTGATGCATACGGTGCAGCGAGACGATCGTGCCGAGTGTTTCGTGTTGAGATTCCATCGTGTGTTTCATAGACGTCAGCGTTTCGGATATACCGTGAAGCTTTTCGTTAGACTTGGAAAATTTTGAAATTTCGTGCGTAAACGTACTCATTTGCTCCAAGAAAACTTCCATAAAGCTTTTGCGATGCTCAGGGAGATTGGCACTTGAAACCGCCGAGCCGTTAAACGCTTCGGGTGCGACGTCGATAATACGATCTTTTAACCAATCCTCGATACCGCTAATCAACGTATCTTGCGAACGAAATAAAATATAGCCGTTAATGCCTAAAATTACCGCACACACGACGCCGAATAACGAAGCTCCGAAACCGATCGCCATACCGGAGAGCGGACCGGAAAAATCTTGCATAATCTGTTTGATGTCGATGTCGCCGTTGAGTCCTAAAATAATCTGTCCCATATGGTCGATCGCTTCGACCAATCCGACGAACGTTCCCAAAAGACCGATAAGCATCGCGGTGTTGATAAAAAAATTGATATACGATTTTTGTTGGCGAAATTTTCCTTCCAACCAATCGATAATATTGCGCGACTCTTCTTGCGTAAAAAACATCGTTTGCTTGCTTTTTCTGCTTTGGAGCATATGCGCAATATTCGCCGGTAAAAGAGAATCGATGCTTCGTATGTAAAATTCATAACCCGTTTTTTTATACGCCAAGGCGCCGAACGTTCCGCCGAGCATCATAATGTGAAACCCGCTGACGATCTGATAAAGCGTTCCGACCGCCAATAATCCTAAAATAGCCGTACTAAAGATAACGGTCGCCATAAAAAAGATACCGAGTAACTCGGCGTTGGTATACACAACATAGAGAATGAAAAGCCAAATGATTAAATACGCTTTTAAAACTTTGATTCGTTTCATCGTGTTAAGTGTTACCCTTTTTTTTAAATTTATTATAGAAACCTCGGCGATTTTATCAATTCTTTCGTATGGTAATGCTTAAAGTACCTTTATAAAATGACAAAAAAATTCTTTGTAATCAATGCGTTACTTTTACGTAAATAACGTCCTTAAAAGTCAAATTGTTTCAAAAATCAAAAGAGAATTATTATTTGTCAAAATTATCAAGAGAAACAAAAAAAGGGAAAGAAGCAAGCACTCCTTTCCTCCTCTTTTTAGATATTAAAATATTATTTAAAATCGGTATGAACAATGGTGTCTTGAACGTCAATATACGCTTTTGTGCCATCACTTGCAGTGCCTTCATAACGAGTATAGCCTGTTTCAGCACCTGTAGTTGCCGTCCAACCTGTGCCATGAATGGTATCGTCACTTCCACCCAAGACTTTAAGAACCGTATTTGCATTGTCGGTGATATTTAAGACATCCGCTGGATTGATCGTTAAATTTACCGTAGCTTTGGTTAAATCAAGCACTTCGATGCTTTCTATTTTACCATCCGCAATGCCACTCAAATCGACACTCGCATTCTCGGCAAAGAGTAAGGTATCGGTACCAGATCCTCCATCGATGACCGTATCGGCTGAGTCATACACCAAGGTGTCATTACCAGCACCACCG
>DFZK01000013.1 GCA_002382085.1 Sulfurospirillum sp. UBA4058
GTTATAGCCCACCATCTCACTCGGTTTTGCTATAATAGACCTCGCTAGAACCCCTATATTTAGGGGTTCTAAAAAGGTTGTATCGAAAAAAAACTAGAATAAAATCAGCTGTTTTTTACCGATTTTCTCCTCTTTTTTATCTATTCCAATAAGAATTTTCATACGTTCGTACTGAGTATTGGTCACTGACATCGCTCTAATATTGCCTTTTGGCGGTAGATTTGTTTCTAGATGTGACATGTAACGCTCCGCCGTATCTTGCCCTTTACAAATGCGGCAATACACTGAAAACTGAAGCATATCGTAACCGTCATTGAGTAGAAACTTACGAAATTTGGTGTACTCTTTACGCTCTTTTTTGCTTTGCGTGGGTAGGTCGAAAAAAACAAGTAGTCGCATAAATCTTGCCTCCGTCATATAAAACTCGCGGTTTCAAGCAATGTCGCATCTTTTGCTTTGGTCGCTCGTAGCAATGATTCGGCGCAGAGTTCGCAAGCGTATGAAAGCGTCGTTTCAACATTGCCGATGCGACACGGAAGCAAAGGGAGCTCTAAAAGTCGTGTTTTGTAGCGGGTATCAAGATGCAAGGGGAGTTCTTCTTTGTCTTCGTCAAGAAGTTGCTTGACCGTTTCATCGACAAAAGGTCGAAAAGGCTCTATAACGTCATCGGCTAGGTTGAACGCGTTGAGTTCGCTACAGTGATGTAGTCCAAAAGCAGGCAAAAACCCTACACCGACAATTGCGCGTGCGACAAGTCCTCTCAAAACGGCATAACCGTAATTGAGCGCGGCATTGCGAATGTCTTTTGCGTCCGTATGGCGCACAAAATTTTCAAAAAGCACGCTCCAATAAAGCCTCGCGGCTTGGGCTTCAACATTGGTGCTATCGCCTGAAGTGACGCGGTTTTGTAGGGAAAACAAATAGCGCATCTGTTCATGCGAGAGTGTTTCGCTAACTTTGGCTTGATTGGTTATTTTTGCTTGGATAATTTTCTGCCAGCACCGTTTTTTAAAAGGTTCGCTCCACGCAACTTGCATGCGTGCGACGCCTGCTTGGCGTGAATGTGCATGAAAAGGTAAGATGACGGAAGAGGGCAGATGCTTTTCGTCGCAAAGGTAAACGACCGCTCCGCTGTAGGAGAGTGCATCGATGAGCGGTGAGGTCAGCGTGACATGACGCGACTCGACCACGACGCAAGCAAGATCACTTAATGGAATAGTAAACTCTTCGCCGTTGTTGAGAACCAGTGAATGATGCAAAAGGCTTAACTTTGCCGGTTGCGTGATCAATAACGTTCGCCAGCCCATTTACTCCCTCCTACATGTAAGGATGGGAGTAAATCGACAAATTTTATTATTTTTGGCGTTTTGGGTGTTGTTTTGCCTCTTGCGGTATAGTACCTAAGCGTTTTTCTCCTTTAACTTCATGGTAATATCCGAGTGGATCGATGGTGTACTTCTTAATAAAATTTGCATTATTGATACTAAACCTTAATTTTTGTGAGCCATCTATTGATTCAATATTAATACGTCCATCAGTTTCAAAAAATTTGAAATATCCAAAATACTCATTGTCTTTTACACCAACTTTAATCAAATCATCATTAAATAAACTGCAATAAAACAAAGCATTATTTAAGTCGATAGGTGTACCATTTAAGGATTTGTTAGATAATTCATTAGTAGATGATAGATCACTAATATAAAGAGGAACAATGCTGATACGATTGCCTATGATGAAAATATCTCTTCGTATCATGTCGCCATTTTTTGCAAGTCCAGATCTGGTAAAAATAGCCTTTCTAAGTTCATTATTGCTCAAATAATCAACTTTACCATTTGATTTTTTTACTATTCTTGTACGAGGGCTGTAATATGTGTCATCGTGAGCTTTCCCTGTTACGCTTGCACGAGGAGGTCGGCTGATAAGCAAGCGATTTAGGATTTTAGTTTCTCCCGCTTTGGTTTGAATCCTTTCTTGGCGTTCAAGAGCAGTTGCTTTTTCGACTTCTTCTTTAAAAAAATTCATCGGTGTAGGCATAACGGGTTTGTCTTTTTCGTCTTTTTTCTCTTTTTTCGCAAAGTAGTCGCTGAGTTTTTTGACCATGCTTTGCGTGCTAAAAGCTATCATAATGGCATCCATTGCGTGATGCGTATGGGTATCACGGTCTTTGTTTCCTAATCCCCATTGGTGGCGAAGCGTTGAGGTAAGTTTGCCGCTTCGCACTTGAATGCGTAGCTTGTCGTCATCGTTTGAGAGTTTCCAATAATTCTCGCAATAGGTCTTAATCGCTTTTGACATGTAGCGGGTATCGTTAAGATTACGTGCTAAAAACTCTTTTTGCGAGTTTTCATCAAAATTCTTTTTAAGAAGACGTGAGATTTTTCCTTTGCCCATTTTTGCAAAATTTGAGGGAGAACTGATGCGTGCTTCAAAATAGTTCCACTTTGCCGTATCCTTTCCGAACCATTCAAACGGAGTTAAATTGCGTTTGTTTTGATTAGCTGTTGCTAGACAAAGCACTTTATTTGCAAAACTGTCGTCTGCACTTCTGCTACGAGGTAAGATATGGTCAACCTCGCAATATCCCTCGTCATAGAGTCTCTCAAGCGCAATGACTTCACCCGTGTAGGCACATCTTCCGTCTTGTTGTTCGTAAAGCCTTTTTTTCAGAATATTTTTACGTGTTACGGGAATGCTTGCACCGAAGTTTTCACTGATCCAGACTTTGGCGCTTTCTCGTTCTTTTTCATTTTTTCGTTGCGCTTCTTTGATCTCTTCTATGTCACCTTTCGTATTGACTTCACGTGCCAGTTCAAAATGCACTTTGTCGAAAGCACCGTATTTGGTAACCAAGGCATTGGCGACTTTGCGAAACTGTGCAAACGCACGAATGACGGTTGGGTTTAAAATAGCGATATTTGTCTCTTTAAGAGGCGGTAAAAAGATAGACTTTTCATAAGATGGCTTGCCTAAAATACTTATGGCTTCGTCATAGCGTTTCCCTTGCATCATTTCGGGTAATATGGTTTTCATCGCTTTTAAAGAGAGTTGATTGAAGTCGGTAAAACTGATTTTAGAGAGCTTTTCGATGGTGCTAGAGTCTAAATGAAGTTTAGCAAGTTCCTCTTTTTTAGCACGCTCATCTTTGTGATAGGTTAATACTTTAGCAACTTCATCGGCTAAATCTTGTGTTTTGAGCAGTTCTAAAAATTTCTCATCTCCAAGGACCTCTTTAAATTTTGCATGCCCTTTGAGATTGATCCACACTTTTTTTTCAGCTTCAGCTTTGTCAAACTCCCACTCTTGAGGTTTGTCTTCCTCTCCTTTTCTAGCTTTTTTTGGCTTACCTTTATATGCGAGTCCTTTAAAGATATGTTCATCATCCAGCGCTAAAAATTTGCGTAATTCTTTGTAAGTGAGTTTTTCTTTGCTAATTGCAAACTCCATCAGCTCTTTAACGGGAGTTAGCTCACTTATTTTTTGCTCTTTATGTTCTTTATCGATGACAACCGTAGCGTAAAATTTACCTAAAGCCACAAATTGTTCAGCTGTAGGTGAGGCTTTTGGGGCACGAGGTTCTTCGGGGAAATAGGTACATTTGCCGACCATATGTTCGATGCTTTGCATCGGTCGAACATAAAATGCGATGTCGGTATAGGCTTGTTGAAGTTCTTGCGTTGCAAAACAGTTCCCAAAACGACGTTGCGCATCGAAAATCGTTTGAATTTCATCGACCAAAAAATCTCTAGGAATAGAAATTTCGTAATCACCGCTTTTGTTACGTTTTTTCCCGTTTTTGCCTCTTTCTTTCCAAAGCCATTCGCCTACACTTTGGCAGTGTGCAACGTAAAATTTGTCTTTGAGGGCGGCTCCGGCTTGTTTGACTTTTCCGCTCTCGTCATCGCTTTCATCATCCCCTAAAAATTTATACCCTCGGTGCTTAGCGATGTGAATCAAAACGCGGGCAAGCTCTTTGCCGGTAAGTGTGCGATAAAGTGCATCGTGACGTAGTTCCCATACATCGGTTCGATTTTGGTTCGAATGGAACATTCCCTCATTGTCTAGCAAGTCAATTTTATCGATAAGTTCGTATTTTTGGCATAGACGTTTAATTTCGTTCATACGGACGCGACGGCGTTTGATGATGCGTCGAATCCCTCTTGCTTCACGTCTTGCCTTGTTGGGGCTTTCTTTTTCTTTGGGAGTTTCGGCGGCAGTGAAAAGCCTTACGCCGCAATCGATGATTTTGTTGTTTGTCTCGTTATCTTGGTCGTATTCTACGACCGACCAACCTAAAGAACTAATGCCTAAATCTATCCCTAAAATCCTCTCAATCATAATGCCGCCTTTTCATTGTGAATTAAGCTTTTTTCATATAATATCACATTCATAGCACAACCGAGTGAGATCATGGGCTATAATAAGAGGTTTCGAAGCTTCCTCGTAAAGCACTACTCTACGGAGTATCTTCTAAAAAGCTTTTTTTCTTTCTCCGTAAACCTTTACATGTAAAAATAATTTCTTCTTTTTCAGTGTTACCCACTGTTTACCGCTTTGGAGTTAGGATTGCTATCGGGAAATTCCCAAGCCAAACACAGGAGGAGAAGATGACGCTTAGTTCAAATTCTCTTTACGAGGCGTCGTTAGGCGCATCGTACGGTTACGGTACTAAACATTCCGCTACATCCGAATCCTCGTTCGCAGAAGCGTTGCTTACTTCTATGGACAGTGATTCAAGCGGATCAATCGATAGTGCCGAGTTTAGTAGTGCCGCTTTGGCACTTTCCATCAGCGACGAGAGTGCTATTAGCAGTGCTTTTACCGCTTTGGACAGTGACGGAGACGGTTCTGTGAGTTCCGATGAGTTGAATACCGCACTAACGCAAATGTCCTCGTCGGCGGCAGGTTCTATGCCCCCACCGCCGCCTTCGGGTGAAAATGATGTCGGATTGAGTGCCGATGAGATGACTTCCATGTTGGAAGAGGTCTCTTCAACGGACGAAAATCTAGCAAGTTTACTTTCTTCGGTTGTTGAAAATTTTGATGCAGCCGATGCCGACGGAGACGGGAAAGTAACATTTGCCGAAGCGATGAGTTATCAACGATCGAGCGAATCGAACACCGATACGACGGAGATGAGTACCGTATCTGCGGCCGGAGGCACGCCCCCGCCACCACCGCCGCCTTCTTCTTCCGAGGATGAGGATACGGGCTATACCGAAGACGAACTTTCGGCTATGGCAGATAGCGTTTCTTCGACGGACAGTGCTTTGTCTTCACTTTTTGAGACGTTGGCTTCTAACTTTGACGAAGCCGATGCCAACGGAGACGGTAAGGTAAGTGCCGCAGAAGCTCGTGCGTATCAGGATTCAAAAAATTCAAGCGATACGACGAAGACTCCCGAGGTAGCCTCTACGCAAGAGAGTACGACAAGCGGTAACGACGATTTGATGAAAACGCTTTTAGCGCAAATCATTTCCAACTATGCCTCTCAAAATACTCTATCGGGAACATCCGTTAGCTTTAGCGCTTAAGCTCAAAACCGCGCTCCAAGCAAAGCGCGGTTTTTCGTGTTACTCTTCATTTACTTGCGCTTTGCTATAATCAAACCATGATTAAAATTTTAATGATCGAAGACGACGTCGAATTAGGACAACTGCTTCAAAACGCGCTTGAGAAAGAGCACATCGAAACGCTCTTGACATGTACGCCTTTGGAAGGACTTGTCGCGTTGCAAAACGAGAACTTCGACGCCTTGGTGCTCGATCTTTCATTACCGCAAATCGACGGACTTGAGATCTGTCGCATCGTTCGCGAAACCTTTCCTTCCCTTGCGATCATCATCTCTTCGGCACGTTCGGATATGAACGATAAAGAGATGGGTTTTGCGCGGGGAGCGGACGACTTTTTGCCCAAACCTTACGATCCTAGAGAGTTGGCGTTTCGTTTGAGAGCGATTTTACGAAGAGGTAATGCGACACATCATGAGGCGACATGTCAAGCGTTTTGTATCGACGAAGAGCGTCATACGATTAAGCGAGCCGATCGGGAGCTTCGCTTGACCATGGCGGAGTACGACATCGTTTCGTACATGTTAAAAAAAGAGGGATTTGTCATCTCCCGCGAAGAGTTACTCCTCAATATCGGCTCGATCAAATACGAGAGTAGTTTAAAAAGTATCGACGTGATTATGGGTAGGATTCGCCAAAAAATAGGCGACGATCCTAAAAAACCTCGTTTTATCGTCTCGGTAAGAGGGGTCGGGTATAAATTCGTCAATGCGTAAAGCTTCTATCTTAACGCTCATTAGTATCTTTTTTGCTCTAACGTTCACGGTGATTAACATTGCTCTCCTCATCGAATACAAACGTCAGCAAAGCGATGTGCGGTATTTTACGTTTCAGCGTTTTGTGATGGCGGTTAAGATATTACACGATCATCCGCACGATCAAGAAGCATCACTCGCAAAACTCGGAGTCCGTATCTCTTCGATCGATAAGCACTTGCTCGATAGCGTAGGGGAAAAACTCTTGGAAGATCCGTTTTTTCATATGGTACTTTTTGAAAAGCGGCTCTTTTTCGTTCCCAATGCTCCACCCCCGCCTCCGCCTTTTGCGAAAGAGCATACGATGCCCTTTGGAGCACCGATGAAACCGCCTTTTGCACAAGAGAGGGTTTTGGAAAATACCGAAGTGTATTCGTCGTATCGTTTATGGATTTTAGGCGGCGTGATTAATGTGTTATTGCTTCTTTTTTTTACGATGGTGCTGCAAAAACTGCTTCGTTTGCGACAGCTCAAAAGCGACATCAGGCATGTGGGCGAACGCAAGAAATTTCATCCTATCGCGATTGAAAGCGAAGACGAGTTAGGCGAAATCGCGCTCGAGTTTAATCTGGCGATGGAGAAGATTCACATGTTAAAAGAGGCGCGAACGCTTTTTTTACGCAATATCCTGCACGAGCTCAAAACGCCGATTATGAAAGGGAAACTCCTCTCAAATACCTTGGAAAATAACCACAAACAAGAACAGATGGAGCGTATCTTCGAGCGTTTGGAAACGCTTTTAGGCGAAATGGTCAAGATCGAAAAATTAAGCTCCAACGAGTGGGTGCTCGAAGCCAAAGAGTATCGTTTGGTCGACGTGCTCGATCATGCGATGGACTTACTCTTGTGCGATACGAAACGTATTCACGTTCGCCATCATGAGGAAGCTCCTTTGTTAAGCGTCGATTTTGAACTCTTTGCGACGGCGGTTAAAAACTTGCTTGACAATGCGTTGAAGCATTCGAGTGAGGCGATTGAAGTCGACGTCGATGCACACGCCTTAACCGTCGGTAGCTACGGCGAGGCTCTTTTGGAGAGCAGTCGCGATTTTTCGCGTCCGTTTAACCGTACGACGGAAGGAGCGAGTAGCGGCTTGGGGCTTGGTTTGTATATCGCAAATGCGATTGTCGAAAAACACGGGTTTCGTTTGAGTTATCTTTACGCAGAAGGGCAGAACTTTTTTACGATACATTTTGATGCCTCGGTATGAACGACCGAGGCTTTTTTTAGACGATGTCTTTGAGTTTTTCTCTTAAAACGAACGCGGTAAAAGGTTTGACGATATAATTGTTGACGCCCTCTTTGATTGCGGCGAGCACTTCTTGCTTCCCGCCCTCGGTCGTCACCATAATAATCGGCGTTTTTTTATACGCTTCCATAGAACGAAGCGTTCGTACCAAATGCAATCCGTCCATTCGCGGCATATTCCAGTCGGTCATAATCACGTCGAATTTTTGATCTTTCGCTTTTTCCAGTGCATCGATACCGTCTTCGGCGGCCGTGGTCGTATAGCCGATACTGTTAATGGTATTGCACAAAATTCTACGCATGGTTGAGCTATCGTCAACAACTAAAAAATGCATCGATGTATCCTTTAAACTGAGTTTTGACGGTTGTAAGCAAAAAGCGTTCACTCTTTTGTATTATATAAAATTTTTGGTCTATGTTTAATATATTTATTAAAGATTGAATAAAGATTATTGTGATTTGAGCTGAAAGATAGAGAAATGACACATTGTTTATGAAATCAGAGTACAATGCGATTTTATTTTTCAGCAAGGAGAGAAGAAGAGATGTTCAAACGTTTCTTAGCGGCTTTCGTAAGCCTTTTAGTGTTAAGTTCAGGCGTTTACGCAAGCGATACGGTTCAAAGCAAACACCATACGGTGAAAGAGAAAGCTCATAAAGCACCTCAAAAAAACGTCAAAAATGCAACGCATTCAGCGTCTAAAGTAGCGTCGAAAAATACGCCCAAAGCCCATAAACCAACTCAAAAATCTTCCAAGCAAGCCTTAGCGGCGGCAAAGAAAAAGAGCGTCAAAACCCATAAAAGCGCAACCGTTTCTTAAGCAAATTAAACCGATTGGAGTTTTCATTGTTAGAAAAACTCCAATCGGTTTTTTTAAGCAAACTCACTGTAAAATCCCTTTAATGCACGATGTCTAAGGCTTAGACAAACATAATTGCGATCATTGCTTCAAGACTTCTTTTATGTTTTCTCCACTTCGTGCCACTTTACATGTAAGGATTATTTATGCAAAGAAGAACGTTTATGAAAGGGTGTGTAGCCCTTGGTGCTAGCTCCGTTATTCTCCCTCAGGTTTCTATTTTAGAAGCGAGTGAGCCAAAGAGTAAAACGCGTATTTTTTTCGTCAAAAACAGTTACAACCTCAAACACGAAAATAAAAACGGTTTGACCAAACTGTGGGTTCCGCTTCCACAAGAGACAAGCTATCAAAAAGTGAGCGATTTTAAATTTAGCTCCAATGCAACGAGTGCGTATGTCACCGACAAAAATGCTTATAAAGCACGAACACTTTACGCTGAGTGGAAAAATGGCGGTGAAAAAGTGCTTGAAGTCACTTACACCATCACAACCAATGAGCGTAATGCCGATCTTTCAAAAGCAACCGCTTCTACCAAATACCCCAAAGACGTTGCGCATTACCTCAAACCAACGGCGCACATTCCAACGAGCGGCAAAGTCAAAGAATTAGCGCTTAAAATCACCGCTGAAGCTAAAACGCCCCTCGATAAAGCCAAAGCGATCTACGCATGGGTGACGGAGAATATGTACCGTGACAACGCTGTTGTGGGGTGTGGCGTAGGTGATGCAGGCAAAGCGATCGAGCAAAACATCATGGGTGGAAAATGCACCGACATCAGCTCTGTTTTTGTAGCACTTATGCGAAGTGTGGGCATACCTGCTCGTGAGATTTTTGGTATCCGTTTAGGCAGTTCTCGCTACTCCAAAGCATGCGGAAGCAGCGATGAAAACGGGCTAGCGAAGATTACGGGAGGCGAGCATTGTAGAGCCGAGTTTTACCTTGATGGCGCGGGCTGGGTTCCATGCGATCCTGCCGATGTGGCAAAAGTCATCTTGACCGAAAAAATGACACTGAATGATCCACTCATCAAAGAGGTACGCGAATACTTCTTTGGCAACTGGGAAATGAACTGGATGGGCTACAACACCGCGCGTGACTTTGTGTTAGCGCCAACACCAGCGCAAAAACCACTCAATATGTTTGGCTACCCGTACGGCGAAGTCGAAGATGAAGTGCTAGACTATTACGCACCAGCGGCATTTACGTACAGTTTTGTCTCTCAAGAGAAACTCTAAGCGATGAAAAAAGAGATTCTAGGTGTACTAACAGCACTGCTTTCAGCCCTTGCCGCCACGGCATGCTGCCTGCCGCCTTTGCTGTTTTTACTCTTTGGAATCTCATTTGGATTTCTAAGTTTCTTAGAAATCCTCACTCCTTTTCGCATCCCGCTCTCATTGCTATCGCTTTTTGTTTTGTGGCTTTCATGGCGTAGTTACACGCATCACACCTTTACATGTAATCCTCAAAAGAGAAAACGCACGCTGTGGTTTTACGCGATCGTTTTAGGACTGATCGTCGTGATATTGCTCTACCCTGAATGGGCAAATTTTTTGATAGGAAATGATGAATGAAAATAGGATTGTTTTTACTTTTACCGCTGATGCTTTTTGCCAACGAAGAAGTGGTCATCAAAGTAGCACGAATGCACTGCCCAATGTGCACCACCGCCGTGAAAAAAGCACTCAAAAGTGTGGATGGCGTGCAAAATGCCAAAGTAACATTGGAAACAAAGTTGGCGGTAGTCGTTGCGAAAGATGGTATTGAGGATAAAATCTATTTAGATGCTGTTAAAACGACGGGGTATGAGGGCGTGATGGTGTCACGTAAGCATTTAAAAGAGTAGTGGTTTAAAGTAGTCTATCTCCTTTTACCCTTCGTGTTGTACTATGCTTTTTTCGATTTGCCGAATTTTTATAATGATATAGAGTAGACTTGTAACCAATATGCTTGCAGATAGTAATGAAATAGTATTAAAATAACCATATGAGATAATGAATAAATCTTGAATAATCATTAATATCAAACCACCTATCAGCATACTCGATACAGTATCATTTTTTATATGCAAATTAGTGCTGGATAGCCGTTCAATTGATTTTTTACTAAAAATTTTATATAGACCAAATAAAATTAATATTTTTGAAAATGCGAATGCTAAGAAATAAATATCCCCTAAAAAGTTAAGTTTGTATCCTTTCCCCGAACGAAATTCTTCTGGGATAAATAGTAATTCAGAAAAAGAATATAGTCTTGATATATCCTGTTGTGTTAACATATTAGTTTTTTGTAAAACAATATCCATATATAGAATATAACCATAACCAATAAAAAAACTTATCCAAAAAAGTGAAATTTCTGCGATAAAAAATAAAACTATAATTTTGGTGAACGGAGATAAGTTTTTCCATATTGTCGGTTTCATTGAATATCTCGCTTTTAGAAAAGAATTTTACAAATCAAGAAAGTTTAGCAAAAAACTATTTAAACAACCTCTCTTATCTCCCTATCCACATTTGCATGCTAAACTTTCACTAGCCAAAATTTTGGTTGAATTTTTTACATGTAAAGGCACATCATGGGTGAATATGCTTTTCTTTTTGCGATAGCGACGGTATTTATGTTAGGGACGATGAGTCCGGGGCCTAGTTTTATCTTGATCGCCAAAACGGCTGTTTCAAAGTCTCGCAAAGAGGGGTTTGGTGTGGCGATTGGTTTGGGGATGGGTGCGGTTGTTTTTTCGCTGTTAGCCATCTTTGGACTCTATGCCATTTTAGAAACCGTGCCTTTTTTGTACGGCGCTTTAAAAGTAGCAGGAGGTCTGTACCTTGTTTATTTAGCTTATAAAATGTGGAAATACGCCGATACGCCTTTAGAGACTAAGCTTAGTTTGGAGCAAAAACCCAAGAGTTTTTTCAAAGCCGTTTTATTTGGTTTTGCCACACAGATGAGCAATCCAAAAACGGCGATCATCATCGGAAGTATTTTTGCGGCATTGCTTCCCAAAGAGGTACCGCCTTTTGGAACGCTGTTTATTTGCCTGATCGCTTTTGCCATCGATGCTTCGTGGTACTCGTGTGTCGTAGGGCTTTTATCGACGCAAAAAGCCCAAAAGATTTACTTGCGCACGAAAAAATACATCGATAGAATCGCAGGAAGTGTGTTGGGGTTGTTAGGTCTTAAATTGGCGTTGGATAGGGCGAGTTAAGAAGCAAAAAGGGGTTACGGTACACTCCGTGTAAATTTAGCATACAAGGTTTGATATGAAAAAGATAGTGTTGGGTGCGTTAGTGCTTCTTGTCGTTGCGGCGGGAGTGTTGTTTTTTCTAAAAGGTAAAGATACCTATGCGGGGCATACCTCTTCGGCGTCGCTCAGCGATGGGCTCAATGTCGGCTCGACGATCTCGTACACGCTTTTTGACCAATTCGGTCAAGCGCATACGCTCGATGATTCGATTCAAACATTGATTTTGGTGTTTGCAAAAAATACGGGTCATACGGTTAAAGCGTTTCTCGGCGCGCAAAGTGCGGATTATCTCAAGAGCCATCATGCGGCATTTGTAGCAGACATCAGCCCGATGCCCGTGATGATTCGCAATACGTTTGCACTTTCCGATCTGAAAACGCAGCCCTACAGCGTCAATCTCATTTTGGATGAGACGATTGCTAGCTCCTTGAAAAAAGGGGCAAAAGTGGACGGCATTACGGTGGTGACACTGAAAAATAAACAAGTCGAAAAAGTGGAATATGTTGAAAGTGCCGAAGCATTGAAGACAAAAATAGAGAGGGAAAACTAAAAGAAGTGAGATAGCGTGAGTTTTTCACGCCATCTTCTTAAAACCAGCGTCTAGCCTCTTGCGAAGCCAAACGTTGGACGTTATGAGTCTTTTTTGTAAGCGTTTCTTGGTGCTGCTTTGGGAGCACGACCAGCATCAGAGCGCGGTGCGCCGCTTGGTTTGTCTCCTCGTGGTGTGCGCGGTGCTTTCTCTCCGCCTTCGCGATTGCCCTTATATCCGCCGCCTTCTTTAGCAAAAGGATTACGGCTTTCGCCTCTTGGTGCGTCGCCGCCTCTTGGAGGACGAGCATCTCTGCTTCCAGCCTCACGTGAGCCTTTGTATCCGCCGCTATCGCGTGAACCGCCCTCACGATTGCCTCGATAACCGCCGCCGTCGCGAGAAGATGAACTTCGGTATCCGCCGCCGCTTCTGCTATCGCGTCTGCCGCCGCTTCTGCCGCGACTGTTTTCACGCTCTTCGATATTTTTAACGACGTTTTCGAGCGTTTTTTTATCCAAACCGATTTTGTCCGGACCTACGGGATTGTTTTCTCGTAAGAGATTGGAGAGCAGTTTAAGCGCGATTTGAGACATATCCATCTCTTCTTCCAACAAGGCTAAAAGTTTGCTTGCGCTGTCGTTCACTTCGGCATTTTTGATCTCATCGGCAATTTTGACGAGCTTGTTCTCTTTGACGTCTCGAAGGCTTGGAACCATTCTATGTTCCATTTTTGAGCCGACTTTCTTGCCGATACGTTGCATCGAGTGAAATTCGATCGGTGTTACCAAGGTAATCGCCGTTCCTTTTTTACCCGCACGTCCGGTTCGTCCGATGCGGTGAACGTAACTTTCCGGATCAAAAGGCATATGGTAGTTGAAAACGTGAGTGATGTCGGCGACGTTTAGACCGCGAGCGGCGACGTCGGTTGCGACTAAAATCTCGATTTGGGAATTACGGAAGCCTTTAATGACGCTTTCGCGTTGATTTTGTTCCATATCGCCGTGTAAGCCTTTTGCGGCGTGACCGACTGCCATCAGTTGCGTTGAAAGTCTATCGACCTCTTTTTTCGTACGGCAAAAGACGATGGCTTTTTCAGGCTCTAGCGCGTCTAGCAGACGAATCATCGCGTCGTCTCTTTCGTACTCGTTGATGACGTAATAGAGCTGCTCGATATCTTCATTCGTCGTGTGGTCTTTAGGCGTAATGCTCACAAATTGCGGTTCGTGTAAAATCTTGGTTGCGAGGCGTTTGATAGGATCGGGCATCGTTGCCGAGAAAAGAAGCGTTTGACGCTCTTTGGGAAGGTAGGTAAAAATCTCTTCAATATCTTCCAAAAATCCCATATCGAGCATTTCGTCGGCTTCGTCAAGGACGACCATTTTAGGAGCAAAACCGGGTAATTTACCGTTTTTAAGCAGGTCTAACATCCGACCCGGAGTCGCGACGATAACGCTAGCACCTTTTTCGATCAAACCGATTTGACGACTGTACGAGCTACCGCCGTAGATCGTGACGGTTTTAATACCGCAAAAACGACCGAGCGAATAAAGCTCATCGCTCACTTGCGTCGCAAGTTCACGCGTAGGGGTAATGACTAAAAGTTGGACTTTGTTAAGGTTTGCGTCGATCATGCTCATGGTCGGAAGGCCGAACGCGGCGGTTTTACCCGTACCGGTTTGGGCTTGTGCGACGATGTCGTGACCTTGGAGAACCAAAGGAATGGCTTGTTGTTGAACGGGACTCGGTTCTTTAAAACCGGCCTCGGTAATGGCTTTGAGAATATCTTGGTGTAAACCGAAAGATTCAAATGTTTGCATAATGTATTTCCGTTATGATTAATTTTTCAAAACAAACTTAAAGTGCGGTGCGGCACAAACTCGTATACATAAAAATTTAATGGGGAGCAACCCGTCAATATCGTATGTAAAAACCTACATACTCACTGAGGATATCCCAAATCCGGTAGGTTTTTGTTGAAGTTCTTTTTTCTCGAAGTCTTGAATTGGAGACATTATAGTAAAAATAGATTAAAACGAGGTTAATACTTTCCGTTAAGGCGAATGCTCGGAGGCTTGAAAGGTTCGGCATCGCAGAAAAACTTCTCTGCGATGCGCTACAGATTAACAATGGTGACTTTAATCGATTTGAATGCCGCCGTTAGCGTAAACACGTCGCATCGGTCGCCGAAGAGTCGATTGATGTCGGCATCGGCATGGTGGAACGTACAAAAAAGCGTTTTGGGACGGACTTTATCGCTGAATTGCACTTTTAAAGGCGCACTTTGTCCAAATTCGGTTTTTAAGACGACTCTTTCGCTCGTAAAATCCGCCGCATCGGTTTCGTTAACCAGCAAAATCGTCTCTTCGTAACGTTTGGCGAGTTTTTCGCAACGAAGCGTTTGCGAAGCGTTATTGTAAAGAGCGAGCGTTCGTCCCGTCGTCAAATAATAACCGCTTAAACGTTTTTCATGCAAAGCTTCGACCATGCCTCGAAGTTCGTACGCGTGGTAATGAAAACGTCCGTAACCGTCTTCGGTACGAAAATCAAGCTGATGCAAAATCGGCGTATCTTCGGTATGAACGGGCCATTGAAGTCCGCGCACGCGGTGTCGTTCGAGTCTGTTGTAGCTTGCGCCCGAAAAACGGCGGTACGCGACTTCACGCACTTCGTCCCATATCTGTTTCGAGTCATGGTAAGCGTACGTTCCTTGGAGCTTTTTCTCAAGCATCTGAATCACTTCCCAATCATCGGGCAGATCGCTTCGCACCAAAGGTTGGGAAAGGTGTAGGCGTCTCATGGCATTGATGTAAACGCCCGTCTTTTCGTAAGCGGATTTAACGCCTACGACGATGTCGGCACATTCGGCGATTTTCGTCATAAAGAGCTCTTGGACGAAGATGAGTTCGGTCTTTTGAAGTGCTTTTTCAATTTTAGCGGTATTGGGATGAACATGCGTCAAATCTTCGCCCATATTGATCACGGCTTTGATGCGCCCGTCGATCATCTCGTCGATCAATTCGGGCGTCATCAAGCCGATCTCGTCGGGCATTTGATAATCGGGGGCGTAATAGGGCAACATGCCCATATCACAAGCTCCTTGGACGTTGTTTTGTCCGCGTAGCGGCATCAATCCCGCTCCTTGTTTGCCGATGTTTCCCGTCATCAACGCTAAATGCGTAATCGCCATAACCGCAAACGACCCGTCGACATGTTCGGTCACGCCCAAACCCCAAAAGATCATCGACTTTTTGAGGGCGTATTCGCGTGCGACTTTCGGGATCATCTTGCTCAAATACTCGTAGCCTTCGAGCTTTTCGAAGTATTTCGGATTGGCGAACGGATCGTTTAAAATACGCTCTTTAAAGTCGTCGAATCCGAGTGTTCGATCGGCGATAAAATGCTCGTTGTAAAGCTCTTCGGTGATAATCACGTACGCCATCATATTTAAAATCAGTAAATTGGCTTCGTGCGGAATAATGCCTTTATACTTTGCCAAGCGGTGCAGGGTAATCTCTCGGACGTCGAACACCGCAAGGTTGTCGTGCTTGGTCGCCATATCGACGATACGATTGGAAATGATGGGGTGCGCTTCGGTAGTGTTAGAGCCGATCACGACGATAAATTCGGCATGGTAAATGTCGTTGTACGGGTTGGTCGCCGCACCCTCGCCGATGGTCGTTCGCATACCTTTAAGGCTAGGGGAGTGGCAGATGCGCGCACAGTTATCGACATGCGGCGAACCGAGCGTGAAGCGTGTAAATTTTTGCAAAAGGTACGAACTTTCACACGAAGTTCGCGCTCCGCCGATGGCGCAAATGCTTTTGTTGCCGTAGCGTTTTTGAAGCTCTTGAAGTTTCATCGCGCATGCCCTCGTCGCGCCCTCCAAATCGGTTTCATACCATGTCTCGTCGAGCGATTGAAGTCTCGAAGCGACGGCTTGGGCAATTTTCGGATTTGCTTGTAAAAACGTTTTCTTGATGCGCGGTACTCTGAGTCGATCGGGCGCGTTTAAAAATTCGTAGCCGTATTTGCCTTTGACGCAGAGTTTTCCCTCGGATACTACGCCCTCGGCATGGGCGAAGATACTTTCGATCTGATTGTTTTTGACCTTTGCCGCGATGTCGCATCCTACACCGCAATAGGTACAAACGCTGTCGATAACCTCACTGTTTTCCATGTTGTTTTGCCTTCTTCCGCCTGTTGTCGTGTGCGAATTATATAAAATCACGCCTAAATCAAAAGCCGCTACGTTGTTATTAATTGTGTTTTGATTACAATACGAAAACGAACTTTTAAAGGAAGGCTTATGATCATTTATATCCACGGATTCGGCTCTAGCGGAGAGGCAAACAAGGCAAAATTATTGCGTGCGCATTTTCATGAAAAAGGCATTCGTTTTATTGCGCCGTCCTTGCCGACGATTCCCGATCTTGCGATTCAAACACTCAGCGAACTCATTGAGTCCTATGACGAACCGATATACCTGATGGGCTCTTCTTTGGGCGGATATTACGCGCTTTACCTTAGCGACAAATACGATCTCAAAGCCGTACTGATCAATCCCGCGATCAATGCGCCCGAAACCTTAGATCGCGCCATCGGACACGGGGTGAATTATTACGACAACTCGGCGTATGAGTGGAATTCTTCCCATGTCGAAATGCTCGAGAGTTACGAAATCGAAGAGCCCAATCTCAAAAACCTCTTTGTTTTGCTTCAAAAAGGCGATGAAGTGCTGGATTACGAAGAGGCGTTCGACGTTTTAAACGGAGCGAAGATGATCGTCGAAGAGGGCGGCACTCACAGTTTTGAGGGACTAGAGCGCCACTTCGAAGAGATTAAACGTTTTTTCGGCGTCGCTTTAAAATTGTAATGTTATTGAGCAACTTGACCGCATAAAGCGTCAAAACGGTTCCAATAATGATAAATACGTCTAGTGTTTCGTCCAAAAAAAGCGCACTTAAAATAATGGCGGAGAAGGGTACGAAAAAGACGAACGAGCTTACTTCCGCGGCACCCAGTTTTTCAATGCCTAAGAAAAAAATGGTATTGGCAAAGGTGGACGCGGCAAGTGAAATGAGTGCGATATTGATCCAAAAAATACGATCAAACGACGCAAAAGGCAACGCGCCGACGTCCACAAAGAAGATCCAATCCAGTGCGACGGTAACGACGTACATGTAAAACGTAAACACGATCGGCGAAATCTTGGTCGATTTGGAGCTGATGATCGTGAGTACCGCCCACAAAATCGCCGCCAGTAAAAAGTAAAGGTTGTGGATGACCCAGATGTGCGCCGGATCGAACGTCCAAATGTGAAGCATCGTCAAAACGCCAAGAGCTCCTATCATCAGTGCAAACGCATTTTTGCGTGTGACGCGCTTCGTTCCCAAAATCGCTAAGAAAACAAACGTCAAAATCGGAATGAGCGTCGTCACCATGGCACCGCCCAAAGACGCCGTACCGAACTTTGTGCCCAGATAGTAGTATTTGTTATACAAAATGAGCGTTACCGAGACCAAAACAACCAACCCGAAGCTTTTCAGATCGATTTTGAACGAGTGTTTGAGCCAAAGGATAATAGGCACCATCGAAATAGCCGTAATGCCGAAACGTAGCCAAATCATCTCAAATGCTCCGACGTAATGACCTATGATTTTGACGTTGACCCACGAACCGCCCCACGCGACCATCGCAAGAAAGAGTAAAAAGAAAAAAAGATTTTTATGTGCCATATTTAAGCTCCTTGACGCAAAGTGTACCTTTTTTGCAGTGAGAAGTTATAGAATAAAATTGCTTTTTTGCAGTGTTTTGGGCGAATAACCGTAAATCTTACGGAACGCGCGGATAAAATGCGACTGGTCGCTAAATCCCGATTGTAACGCGACATGGGAAAGGGATTCGCCTCGCATCATTAGCGTTTTTGCTTTGCAAACGCGCCCGGCGATGATGTACTGATGCGGAGTCAGCCCCGTATGGTTTTTAAAAAGCCTGAGAAAATGGTATTTGCTCACATGTGCGGTTTTTGCCAATGCGTTTAAACTGATGTCGGCTTCGAGGTTGTCGTGAATGTACTCTATAACCGTGGACATCGCTTTAGAATCGTTACATGTAAACGGATAAGGCAGCGTTTTTTGCGCGTAATGCGCAATTAAGTATCCCAGCGCATCGATGAGCCTCGACTCTACGACCATCGCGGCTTCATCGGCATAAACGGCTTGAAAAAAGGCGATCAGACGCCCAAAAAGTGCTTCGTCTTCAATGATGTGTCGCTCGAAGATCGGCATCTTTTTCTCGCCGTAGATTTGCTCATACAGCGTGCTTAAAATCTCGACGCTCGGGTAGAAATTGGTGTATTGCCATGTATGCGACTCTCCGCCGTGAATTTCGCCCGGATTGATAATGCGTGCGGTGTGTTCGTACGCTTGGATAATTCGGTGATCGTAATGCGACGTAAATAGCCCGCGGTGCGTGAGTCCGATCGTGTAGGTGTCGTGAAAATGGAATGCAAAGTTATCGGTCGAATCGGCGATATTTTCAAACGCCGTATCGCTAAGAAGTGGAAGTTTCATAGCAAAAGTATAACGCAATTTTGCACTTTAAAATAGTACAAAATTGCGCATCTGTTAGTAATGCGTAAACTTAATCGCTTGGGCTTTGCCCTCGATACCGCTGAGTCGATTCCACGAGGCTCCGAGCTTTTCGTAGCGTACGAAAATGAGTGCGTCCGCACCTTTTTTGATGGCTTCTTCTTTGAGTTTGGCTTCAACGTCGGATTGTTTAGGTTCGTCTCCCCACGGGTTGAGTTTGGTAACGCTTGCGCTCACGTCGCCCAAGTTTTTATACGGACGATCGGAAACGTCGAGTTCATACATCAAAACCGTCGGTTGCAAACTAAAACGTACATCTGCCGTTTTTGCCTCTTGTTTGGCGGGTTCGGGTGCTTTTTGACTCCAAAAGTTCCAATTCATACTGCACCCTGAAAAAAGAGCGACGCTCATCACGATTGCCATCCATTGTTTCATTCATTGCTCCTTAAAAATCATACGATAGTCTAGCAAAAGTGTGTTAATGTTTGACATGTTCGTACCGTTTTTGCCTCAAATCATCATCCGCGTCAGCCATTTTATCTTATAATACGCTAGAAAGAAGGAGCGAGCATGCAAAACGTGATTCTTGCTATTGCAAAACAGGCGATCCAAGACGGCTTGGAGCACACTTCGACCATCGATACCGATGCGCTTCTCACGCAATACCCCGAATTTGCAAAGCCTAAAGCGACGTTTGTCACCCTGACGTTAGACCGACAACTTCGCGGTTGCATCGGCTCTCTCGTCGCACACCGCGCTTTTTTGGACGACCTGATCCACAATGCCAAAGCCGCGGCATTTGACGACCCTCGTTTTTATCCTTTAAGCTCCCAAGAGTTTTTACATGTAAAGATCGAAGTCTCACTTTTGAGCGCGCCCGAAGCGGTGACGTACCGTGACGTTGAAGCGTTGAAGTCGAAAATTTGCGTGGGCGAGGACGGCATCATCTTACAAAAAGGGGCGCGAAAAGCAACGTTTTTACCCCAAGTATGGGAGCAACTGCCTAGCTTTGAGCTCTTTTTTTCCCACTTGTGTCAAAAAGCAGGGCTAGAAGCGGGGTGCTTGGAGCAACATCCCGATATTTGGCGTTATAAGGTTGAGAAGGTCAAATAATGGACTATTTTAAACCGGAAGGTTCTCGTCTGATCTGTCTTCTCTGTGCGCATTACTGTCGCCTCAAAGAGGGGCAAATCGGGCGGTGCGGCGTCAACCAAAACGTGCAAGGCGTTATCAAAAATCTGGTGTATGCTCATCCCGCGGCGTTACATGTAGACCCCGTAGAGAAAAAGCCGTTATACCATTTTTTACCGGGCACGAGAGCACTCTCGCTCGGAACGATCGGCTGTAATTTCAAATGCCCGTTTTGTCAGAACTGGAGTCTTTCCCAAGAAAAAACCTTACGTGTCAAAGAAACCGTCTCTCCCGCACAGATCGTAGAGGCGGCACTCAAATACGAATGTGCGTCCATCGCCTACACCTACAACGAACCGAGCATCTTTTACCCGTATGCTAAAGAGATTGCCCTTTTGGCGCACGATCATGGCATCAAAAACATCTTCGTCACGAACGGTTTTGAATCTTCCGAAGTGATCGAAGACATGAAAGGCGTCATCGACGCGCTCAACGTCGATCTCAAATCGTTTGAGCGCGACTACTACAAAAACGTTCTAGGCGGTTCGTTGGACGTCGTGCTGGAAAATCTCAAACAGTTTAAGGAAAAGGGCTTTTGGGTGGAAGTCACGACGCTGGTGATTCCTACATGTAACGATTCGGATGCGGAACTTTTTGCTATCGCTTCGTTTATCGCGCAAGCGTTAGGAGCACGGACGCCGTGGCATATTAGCGCGTTTCATCCAGACTATCACGAGCTTTCCCTGCCTGCCACGTCCGTACAAACCTTAGAGCGCGCCCAAAGGCTTGGACACCAAGCAGGACTCAAGCACGTTTACGTCGGCAATGCGGGGCTTGAAAACCCGACGCGATGCGTTACATGTAACGCTATTTTAATCGAACGAAAGCGTTTCGACGTTTCAAAAAACATTTTAGTCGGCGGTTGTTGTCCGACATGTCAAACCAAACTCGAAGGAGTTTTCGATGAATAAACGAAAATCAGCCGTCGCCGGCATGTTTTACCCCGAAAGTTGTGCTGAGATCAAACACTACATCGAACACTTTAGCCAAGCAATGCCGAAATTAGATTGGGATGTTTTGCCAAAGGCGTTGATCGTTCCGCACGCGGGTTACATTTACAGCGGCTACACCGCCAACCTCGCTTACCGTTACGCCGCTTTAAAACGCCCCGACATCAAACGCGTCGTGGTCATCGGACCGAGTCATCGCGTCTACGTCGCGGGGGCTTCCGTCGCATTGTACGAAGGCTATCATACGCCGTGCGGCGAACTCGAGATCGACTTAGGCTACAGCCACGCACTTCAAAAACAGTTTGCCTTTTTGGGCTTTCATCCCAATGCACACGAAGAGCACTCCACCGAGGTACAGATGCCTTTTGTGCGCCACTACTTCAAGCACGCCAAAGTGGTTGAAATCGTCTACGGCGACCTGACGCACGCCGAACTCTCATGCCTCACCGACACGGTACTTCATGAAGAAGATACCCTGCTCGTCATCAGCACCGACCTGAGCCATTTTTACACGCAAGAGGAAGCAAACACGCTCGATCAAACCTGCATCGACGCCATCTCAAAACTTAGCCTTCAAGGACTCTCAAGCGGCTGTGAAGCCTGTGGACTTACGGGCATTAAAGCACTGGTACAAAGTGCTCAAACATTGGGTTTAAAACCCCACTTTTTAGACTACCGCACCAGTTTTGAGCGCAGTAAGGACGCAAGTCGCGTCGTGGGTTATGCTTCGTTTGTGCTAGGGTAATGACGTGATCGGCACGTAAATTTCCGTCCGCAAGTTCTCAGGTTTCGTGCGTCTTGGGTCGCGGTTGAGGTACTTTTCAAACAAAGGTGCGTCACGAAGCCCAACACCCTCACTCACCACCCAATCCATAATCTGCGCATAGGTTAATTTGAGATTTTCATACGCTCCTTTGTGCAAAAACACCGCACATTTGCCGCCATCAAGCACCTTTTTAAAGACTTCGCCTTTGACCTCGATACTCTCGTCCTCACACGTAATACACGCATCGTAGCGCAGTAAATTTTGCTCTACAAGACTTGGGTTATCGTGCCCGACGCCAAAGTGCATCGTCGCTTTGCCCATAATATTTTTGCGAAATTTCATCTTTTGCTCATACGCAAACGCCATCAAAACGTTCCACGCCTCGCACGAAGAAGTTTCGTACGCACCCGTTTTTCGCACGTAAAAAACACTCATTGGTTTGAACTCGACCATCGTAGGTTTTAGCATTACCACTCCTTTTTTCGCTTTCAGCATTGCCGCATAATCGCGCGGGCTCATGCCAAAGCGGTTTTTGAACGCTTTGCTAAACGAGGCATTGGTTTCAAATCCGCAGGAGAGCGCTACATCGGTGATCTTGGGTTCGGTTTTAAGCTTCCACGCCGAATACACCAACCTCACTCGAGCGATAAAATCGCCGATGTTTTCTCCCGTCACGGCTTTGAAAATACGATGAAAATGGTACTTCGAAAACCCCGCCACCTTGGCTAATGCTTCAAGACTGAGCTCTTTGTCCGCGTTTTGCTCGATGTAAAAAACAACTTTATACACCAAACGAACATAATCTTCTCGCGTACTCACTTTCATCACACCTCTTTTGCTTTGCGCTTGGAGTATTGTAGAAAAATCGGGGAAGTAAAACTACTCCGATATTGCTAAGTTTTACACCATATACTTTTTAAATCCCTTAAATCCATCAGTTTCATATCCAAGTGATTTATAAAATTTATGAGCATCTACTCTACTTGCAGAAGATACGAGCATTATGTAACGGCAATTAACTTTTAATGCTTCAGTTTCCAAGGCACGCATAAGTGCCTTCCCAACACCTTTATTCCTCATGTGTTTGGCAACAACAACATTTTCTATAACCATAAAAGGGTTACACTCGCCTACTAAATCAAAGCAAATAATACCCATAGCTGAGCCGATTAAATCACCTTCTATTTTTGCGCCCAATACACTATAATTTGGATTTGCCATTATGGAGTCCAAACTGGAAGACATTTTGCCAAGATTGCTTTTGGTTCCTATAAACTCCGTAAAAAGCGTTGATAGTTTTGGTAAATCATTTTTTGTAATTCTCACTATTTTCATCGCTTCCCCTCAATATGCTCTATCAATTCTTCAATCACATCACCATAATCCTGCGCATTGCCGGTCGCTTTGGCAGAAAGTATGGCGCCTTCGATGGTCGAAGTAGTAAATAAGGCGAGTTTGGTGGTATCGCAGGGTTTCATCTCTCCAACTTCCACCGCTTTGTCGAAAATGGCTTTGACGTTGGCGCGAAATGCTCCGTAGATGGACTTCATCAGGCTATTAAAATCTTCATCGATGTTGGACATCTCTTGTACGACATTGGCGATGGGGCAGCCGCGTTTAAAGTCGCGCACCGATGTGTCGCGCAAGCGGGTGTAAAACTCTTCTAAAAAGCCACTCGTGTAGGTTTCAACATAGCTGTATTTTTCCAGATTTTTTTTAAGTATGGTCTCTTCAATCGCGGCAAGTGCCATCTCTTTTTTATTGGCAAAAAAGTGGTACATCGAGCCTTTGTGCACACCTGCTTTGGCTAAGATGTCGGCGAGTGAAGCCCCTTGGTAGCCGTGGGAAAAGAGCTCGTCAAAGGTCGCGTTTATAAGTTTTTCTCGTGTTGTTTCCATTGTATCGTCCTTATGTTTCTAAGGTATATTATAGCACAGTTCTTTGAAGCTTGACTAATCGGTCAAATTTTGTTAAAATGCGTCTTGACTAAACGGTCAAGTCATCAAGTCGCGTTTAGACGCTCGTATCGACACCATTACTTTAAAAGGAAACACGATGCCATTGATTCAGACGATCAAACCCGAAGAGGCGACGGGAGAGTTAGCGGAACTTTACGGAAATATTGCGGCAATGCGCGGACGCGTAAGCAATTCGGCGCAAATTTTTAGTGCAAGCCCCGAGCTTATCAAACAACAAATGAGCTTTATCGAATACTATATGGTCAAGCAAAAAGCTCTCTCCATGCCGCTTCTTGCTTCGATTCGTATGCTGATTTCCGATAAAAACAGTTGCAGTTACTGTGTCGACATGAATGCTTCCATTCTGATCAACATGGCGGGCTGGACGCCTAAAGAGGTCGAAGCGATGCGTGCCGATCCGCAAAACGCCAAGCTGGATGAAAAAGAAAAAACGATGCTCCTTTTCGTTTTAAAAGCCGTCCGCACACCGCATGACGTGAATGCACAAGACGTTCAAAAACTTCGCGATCTTGGCTACAAAGACGGCGAAATCCTCGACGCAACCAACCACGGCGCACGTATGAGTGCCATCGACATTATCTTTGACGCGTTTAAAATCGAAAAAGATTTCTAGTCACGGTGCCTTAAAAGTAACGGTTAATTAAGGTATAATTCGCCTAATTCTTTTAAGGCATTTTTATTTATGATTAATAACGAAATTTTCTATCTTTTTGCCATTATCTCCGTCGGTTATATCTTAGGCAACGTCAAAATCAAAGGTTTTTCGCTCGACGTCACCGCGATGCTTATCGTAGCACTCATCGCGGGGCATTACGGCATGGTAATTTCCGATGCGTTTCAGTATTTCGGTTTGGCGATTTTTATCTATGCGGTTGGCTTACAATCAGGTCCCGGTTTTTTTGATACGATCAAACACGAAGGTCTCAAACTCAATCTTTTAGCGGCTCTTTTGCTGGTTATTTTGTTTGTGATTATCTTTGCCACCGGACATTTCTTGCATATGCCCAAAACCATTATCGACGGTATTTTCACCGGTGCGTTAACTTCCGTTCCGGCGTTGGCGGCGGCTTTGGAGATCAAGCATACGCCTGCAACGTCGGTTATGTTCGGTTTGGTGTATCCTTTCGGTATCGTTGCGACCGTTTTATTTATACGCCTTTTACCCGTCTTTTTTCGCGTTGATTTGCAAAAAGAGGTCGAAGCGTATGAAGCGGCACAAAAGAGCCGATTTCCCGACATTTTGACGCGCAATTTTCGCATTACGAACGAAAATTTTAAAACCACGCAAATTAAAAAATCGCAAATCGAAGCCATGACTTCCACGGTCATCGAGCGTATGAGCACCGAGAAGATTGAGAGCAACGAAGACGACGACATGTTGCTTCGCTACGGCGACGTTATTCGCGTCTGCGGTACGGAAGAACAGCTTGGTAATTTGAGTATCGTTCTTGGAGAGAGCATCGGCGAAGAGCATGTTTTTGACGACAATATGATCGTGTTAAGGCTTTTGACGACGTCCAAAGAGATCGTCGGCAAAAAAATCGGTACGGTCAAAGAGCTAAAATCGCTTCGCGCGGTGATTACCAAGGTTCGACGCGCGGGTATCGACATCGCGGCTTATCCGAATTTGACGTTGCGTTTGGGCGATAAGCTCCATGTCGTCGCACCCGAGATGTACGCCGAAAAAGTAACGAAAATCATCGGTAACGATCTTTTAAAGTACCCTGCGGCAGACTTTTTGCCGATAGCCCTCGGCGTCGTCGTCGGTATTCTTTTAGGAAGCATTCCGCTTGCGTTACCGTTTGTAGGAACGATCAAACTGAGTTTCGTAGGCGGCATCTTGATCTCGGCGTTGGTACTCGGACGACTCGGGCGTGTCGGGCCTATCGTTTGGAATCTCTCACCGCACTCGACGTCGCTTTTGAAAACCTTAGGACAGTTGATTTTTATGGCAACGCTCGGTACGAATGCGGGTAAATACTTGGTCGAGTCTTTGGAAAACAACGGGTTCATTCCTATTTTAGTCGCATTGGGGGCATTGTTAGTCGCCCTTGCCGTGGTTGCATTGATTTGCCGCGCGGTTTTTAAGATGAATTTTATCGATATTTTAGGACTTCTCTCAGGTGCGATGACCTCGACGCCGACGTTAACGATGTCCAATAACATTACCAAAACCGACTATCCTTCCATTGCGTATGCCGCCGTCTATCCTTTAGGTTTGGTGCTGGTGATCGTCTTGGCGCAATTGGGTATGAAAATGATGTAACATGCAGATGAACGTCCTTACGCACAACCATTGGCTCAATCACTACGTTTTAAACAAAGAATTGAGCTTGCTTGCGGGGATTTCATCGAATGCCTATCGCTATTGGAAAGGCGTGGAAGCGGCAAAATTCGACGATGCGAGGGTCGTCTTCTTACGCAAAGAGAGCATCTTGCCCAAGTATCGCTCGATCGTCGCAAAGTGTACGGATCTAACAGGCATGGTTCAATCCCAAGCCTTTTGCAAATACACGGGTCTTGCACCCTCTCACCTCATAGAAGCCAATAACTCATGCATCTACAAAGCCCTCGACATCATCGACGTTTGCGATATAAAATTCGTCAATCTTAAAAAATTTTACGATGATTTAGGCTTGGATTACGGGTACCATATTTACATCGAAAAATGCCGGTATTTCGGACCTTCTCCGTTGGAAAAAAAGATACATCTTAGTAGCGGTATTTGCGTAGGATACTATTAAGGATGTAACGCAAAAATCACGTTGCTTGCGCTATAATACCGCTCATAAACAACAAAGGGGCAACGTATGTTCGGTAGTAAACGCATTGCAGAATTAGAAAGCGAAAATCAAGCTTTAAAAAGAGAACTACAAACAGCACGCGAAGAGGCGCAAGCGTGTCGCCAAGAGCAACAGAGTCTCCAAAACAGTTCTCAAAAAACGTCGGTGGATACCAGCAAAGAAGAACTCCTTTCCATTTTATTAGCAAGTTACGAAGACGGCATGAACTTTCTTCAAAATACGATTGAAGAGAGTTTAGCGATGCTCGGAGAAATCAATACGCTTAACGACGCTTCGATGCTAGGCGGTCAAAACGTTGAGAAGCAAACGAAAGAGATTTTAACTTCGATGGAAAAAATCCAAATTCTCACGCAAAACTTCACGCGTGACGTTGACAATCTCTCAAGCAGCGTTTCCGCTATCACGGACATTATCAATCTTATCAAAGATATTTCCGATCAAACCAACCTTCTAGCGCTCAATGCCGCCATCGAAGCCGCACGTGCGGGCGAACACGGACGCGGATTTGCTGTCGTTGCCGATGAGGTGCGAAAACTAGCCGAGCGTACGCAAAAAGCGACGTTGGAAGTCGAGTCCAATATCAGTATCTTGAAACAAAACACCAACTCTATGGCAGATACCAGTGAAACATTCCAAACCGAATCGCGCGCTTCGATGGCGATTTTGGATAAATTTTCCGCCGAAATTCAAACGGTGCTGACCAATTCGACGAGCATCACGAACAAGTGTGATAACGTCACCAACGAAATTTCCGTTAGTAACGGTAAAATCGACCATATTTTATTGAAACTCCGAGGATACAATGCCGCATTAGTACGCCAAAATACCGATATTATGGGGCATACCTCATGCCGTTTCGGAAAATGGTTTGCAAAGGTACAACAGCAGCTTAATGCGAATATTGTTCATGAAGTCGGCGATCAGCATATGCGCGTACACGACGGATTGAAAAGAGCCGTCGAAATTTTTGCATCGAAGAGCAATGATGCTGAGGGCATCGAAGCGTTTAAAGCGGTTGAAAAATCGAGTAAAATCGGTTTTGAAAAACTCATCGAAGCATTTAAGGCGATCCGAAAATCGTAAAAAAAAGGATTAACGGCTTTACATGTAAAGCCATTAATCCTCAAATAAGCACAAAATCGTTATACTTCCAGTTCTTCCAAAAATAGAGAGGTGTCCGAGCGGTTGAAGGAGCACGCCTGGAACGCGTGTGTGGGGCAACTCACCGAGGGTTCGAATCCCTTCCTCTCTGCCATTTTCCTCAAAATTTCTTTTCGATACGATCGTTTGATACTTAAATTTTTTCCCTTTGCCTACCCTTTTTAGAGCTACATGTAAAGATTTTTAGAGAAATTTTTTCAAATACATTCGTTTTAAAAAACGATATACTTAAAACTTTCAAATCATACGATACGCAAGAAGTCTTATGAATTATATCGGCTCGAAATACAAACTATCCTCTTTTTTGAAAAAGACCATTACCGATACCGTCGGTTGCGACTTATCTCAAAAAGTCTTTTGCGATCTTTTTGCGGGTACGGGTATCGTAGGGCGAAGCTTCAAACACGAAGTTAAACACGTCATTAGTAACGATCGTGAAGCGTACAGTTTTGTTTTGAACAAACATTACATCGAAAATGGCAAAACCATTGCCGACAAAGATGCGTTGATTGAAGAGCTCAATGCGCTTAAACCTATCGATAACGGTTTTATCTATAGCCATTATTGCATAGGAAGCCAAAGCGGTAGACGCTACTTCAGCGATGAAAACGGTCAAAAAATCGATGCGATACGCACGCAAATCGAAGCATGGAAAACGGCGGGCACGATCAACGAAGCGGCGTACTATTTTTTAATTGCATCACTCATCGAAAGTGCCGACAAAATAGCCAACACCGCTTCCATTTACGGCTCTTTTTTAAAAGAGCTTAAAAAACCCGCCGCTAAAACCTTGGTTTTAACGCCCGCCGGTTTCGAGCCGAGTGCCGGTGCTCACGTCGTTTACCAAAAAGACGCCAACGTCCTTATCCAAGAGATCGAAGGCGATATTTTATACCTCGACCCGCCTTACAATCATCGAGATTACGGAGCGAATTACCATCTGCTCAATACGATTGCTCTTTACGATACGTTTATTCCAAAGGGACGAAGCGGACGAAGAACGTATGAAGCAAGTAGCTATTGCAAGAAACAAGAGGTTTTCCGTGCGTTTGAAGAGTTGATTCGGCAGGCTCGATTTTCTTCGATTTTTTTAAGCTATAACGACGAGGGGCTTATGAACGCAATCGACATCCGCAAAATCATGTCCAAATACGGTCGCTATCAATTGGAACAAAAAGCGTATCGGCGTTTTAAAGCCGATAAAACGGAAAATAGAAACCATAAAGCCGACACGACGTATGAGTATTTACATATTTTGGAAAAAACGTATTAAAGCGGGGAGGGTATTTCGTTTTTGAGCCAAATCGTAAAGACGTTGGTTCCCTCTTCATGTTTGTATTCTAACTTCATGCCGTGCAGGCGAATGACATGCCATGTGATAAACAGTCCAAACCCTAAACCGCGTGAGCTTTTTTGCTTTTTCCCTTCCAAAAAATAGGGTTTTGCATACGCTTCGAGTGCGCATTCGAGCGCGGGTGCTTTATTGCTGACGGTGATGCGTTCCGTATCGTTGTAAAGTGTGACATGTGCGTCGGTAGAATAGGTCACGCCGTTATCGAGTAGGTTTTTCAGCGCAACGCCGAAAAGCTCAAAATCGACGTTGAGATCGATCGGCAAAAGCTCACAAGTAATGCGTTCTTTTTTATCGTCTAACAGATCCAAAGCAAAATCGACGACATCTTCGATATGGTAGGCTTTGATGTCCAGTTTCAACTCGTCGGCACTGAGTTTTTCGATGCGTGAAAACTCTTCCAAAAGGGATTCTTGACGTTTGAAAACGTTTTGTAAAATCAAAGCGTAAGCATTGTCTTCGAGCATCTCCGCGGCTAATTTTCCTTTGGTAATCGGCGTTTTGAGTTCGTGCATAATGTTGCGTAAAAAGAGTTGCCTCGAATCGCGTAGCGACTTGATTTTGGTAACGGCGGCGTCGAATTCGTTCGCCAAAGCGGCGATTTCATCAAACTTGTTACTCTTACATGTAATGTCGTAGTGACCGTTTGCGAAACGTTTGATCTGTGCGCGCAGATTTTTAAGCGGCAGAAGGCTTCGGATGATGCCGATGTAGAGCATGACGACAAACATCAATGCTAAAAGCGGAAAAACGATACGCGGTAAAATCTCTTTTTTAAAAGGAGCTTCCAAAACGATAGGCGGCATATCGCGGTTGAGTAAGATCGTATAGATATGCATACCGTAAGGCACGCAATCAATCCCGTAGCGAAAACGCTCTTCCATTCGTTTCATCGGAAAAGGTTTGGGAGGACGAGGGCGGTCTAGAATTTTCTCTTTGAGCGTTTCATCGGTGAGGAGTGAAAATCCCATCTCCTCTAATTTTCCAAAATCGAGGTTTTGCGTTTGTCGGTCGAAAGCGGCGCGAACGGCGACGTGGGAATAGTCGACAACGGTTTGAACGTCGCGCAAGGTTTCATAACGTGCGACGACAAAAAAAATCGCACTCATGCCCGCAAGTGCTAGCGTGAAAATCAGCGTGATGCGAACTAAAAGCGAGTGGTACCACTTCATGCTTGGAGCCTATAGCCGATTCCTCGAACGGAGTGAATGAGTTTGGGCTCTTTGGAACTTTCGCTTAGTTTGGTGCGAATACGGCTGATAAGCACGTCGAGGCTTCGGCTTTCGTTCTCTTCGTTCAGACTCGGCGTACTGCCCAATAATTCGGCTCTGGAAACCACGCAGTTGTTCTTTTTGATCAGGTAGGCAAGCACGTCGTACTCGGCGGGCGTGAGCGTTAAGGGTGCATTGCGAAAAAAGATCGTGTGGCTCTCTTCTTTGAGATTGAGCTCGGATGCTTCGGATTCGTCGGTACTTTGAAGACTCTTTTTGTAGCGTCTTAAAACACTCATAATGCGTGCGTAAAGCTCTTTGGGTTCGTAAGGCTTGGGTAAATAGTCGTCCGCTCCCAATTCCAAACCGATAATTTTATCTTCCAAATCGCTACGTGCCGAGGAGATAATAATGGGAATATTGCTTTTGGCGCGAACCTCTTTGCAAATTTCAAGTCCGTCGAGTCCGGGAAGCGAGAGGTCTAAAATGAGCAAATCGTATTTGACGAGACTTAGTGCGCTAATGCCTAAATACGGGTCGTCGTAGTTGGTAACGTTGATATTGTAGCGTTTTAAAAAGGTACATAAAATATCCGCCAACTCGACGTCGTCTTCGATCATCAGTAAATTGGGTTGCATTGGCGTATCCTCAAAGAATTTTTTCTATCTTACCCTTAGAGTTTGAACGATTTGTTAATGCAAAAGCCGCCGATGGCTTTGTCGGCGTCGGGAGTCTCGACGAGAAAGGTGTAAACTTCAAACGTCATAACGACGCCTTCTTGCGTCGAAAGCTCAAGCGTATGATTAAAACGGTTTTCAAAAAAGCTTAAACGGTCGATATCGTCGATCGTATCGGCGGTTTTAGCATCGAAAAGTTCGTGCGCGGTTTTAGACTGCCATGTTTTAAATCCGAGAAATTTTTGAAAAGCGCGGTTGAGGTAAAGATACGGTCCTTGACGATTTTTGATAAACGCTAAAACGGGAAGTTGTTCAAAAAAAGCGGCGTAGCGTTCGTTTTCAAGCAGTGCGTTTTGCAGTGTCGCTTTTTCATGCGTGATGTCTCGTAGGGTTCCTACCATACGAATCGCTTGATGACGTTTGTCGCGAATCGCTTTGGCTTTGATGCAGACCCATTGAAGCGGATCGCTTTGGCGAATACGGTGTTCGATGCTAAAGATATCGCTTCTTCCGTCAAGGTGTGCTTTGAGACGTTCGTTGACGACCGCCATATCTTTGGTATGCACCAAATTGAGCCATGACGAAAGCGTTGAGGGCGTTTCGTTGGGAGCGTAACCCATGATGTGTTTCCATTTGGGCGAAAAAAAGACGTTTTCCGTTTGAATATCCCAATCCCAAAGAGCCTCGTCGTTTCCCTCTAAAGCAAGTTCCAAACGCTCTTTTTGGTGTAAAAGGTGCTCTTTATTTTTTTGAAAGGAGGAGATGTCGATGATAATACCGCTGTAACCGATCGGCGTGTTTTCTTTACCGAAGAGTGTCGAAAAAGAGAGCTGAACGCTTTTGCGTACGTCATTGTCGAAAGTCAGTTCCGTGATGACGCTTCCTTTTTTAGGAAAGGTTTCGATATGGGCTAATGCCTCTTTCGCGTGGGCTCCGAAAGCTTGCGCAAATGCTTTGTTGCAGACCGTTTGGGACTCTTTTTTGTAAAAAGAGGGAAGTGCCAACGTATAAAAAACAAGATCGTTTTCATATGAAATAGAGGGTTTTTGAGTACGTTTTGCACGTTGAAACGAGGTTATGAAGAAAAAAGTTACGGTTAAAAGAGCGGCTAAAGCAAAAAAAGTAAGTAAACTCATCGTTTCTCTTTTGTATTCGCTGGTATGCTTTCAAAAGCAAAGTGTTTCATGCCGCTTGAAAGCTTCAAAGCGGCATGAAGATCGTGTTTATTTTAACAATTCTTTTTCTCGTACGATAAACGGAACGCCTTTAATGCCCGCTCCGAAATATTTTGCTTTGAGCTCATCGATATGAGCGACTTCTTTATCGCTTACTTTTTGGTCGTATTTGACGGATTCGTCATAATATTTTTTCAAGATTTTAATCTTTTCGGCATCGCTTTTCACTTTAGACGTTTCGTTGTAAATCAAGACGGATTTTTCCAACGAGCTTCTTTCGTGAACCGGCGTAAAGATTAAACGAAGGTTGTGCGTCGTTAAACGTTGCTCGATTTGGGAAAGTTCTTGACGGCAGTAAGGACACTCCGGATCGGTAAAGACGACGAGGGTGTCTTTTTTAGGATCGTTTCCGAGTGCAACGATATTTTTCTTATCCTCTTTTTGGTATAAAGGAGAGAGTTTCTTTTGAAGCTCCGCCATTTCCATCATGTCTTTAATGCTTCCGCCTTGTTTGATGCTAATAACATCGGGAAAAATGAGATCTTCTTTGGTAAAAATACTCAATTTTTGAGAACGTTTTCCGTCGCTTAAGTTCAGCGTGACAAAATCCATTCCGTCGATGCCGTCTACTTTTTGACGGGAAACCACTTCGATGGTAATATTTGGGACTTGGATCGTTGATTTGAAATGTTCAACGATTTCGGCGTCGGTTGCGGCAAAAAGGGACGAGGTGAAGAGCGCAACGAGCCATAAAAGGTTTTTTTTCATTCATTTTCCTTATAATTTGCAGTTTATAAACTGCATGAAATGTTAGGTATTGTACAATAATTTTTATCATATTTTGTTAACAAAAGGTCAACGAATGGCTGAAAACGCCGATAAAACGCAACTAATTCGTGACATTGAGACGCTGATCGAGTCCGATCCGAATGCGCCGATTGCGTCTTTTTCGATGCTTGAATTTTTAGAGATCGACGATTTGGCGTCGATCAAAGAAAATCTGCTTCGCTCCAAAGCCAATCGTTCGCACGAAAACGAACGTTGGTTTAACGAACTGTGCAAAAAGTAAGTTTTGAGGTACGACGATGAATCAGATTTGGCCCTATTTGAACGATTTGAAAGAGCGTCGCATCGAGGCGGTTTACCTGTTAAATAACCTCGTCGAATTGGCTTACGAGGATGAAGGTCGCACGAAAAGCGTCACGTTTTCTTTTCATACCGAGGGCGGTGCGATGGGTTACGTGGAGTCGTTTTACTGCGACAGCATTCCTTTGCCGCCGGCTAAAGTTTTGCATCCGCTCAGCGGAACGTTTCACTTTCTTCAAGAGTGCCGTTTATACGTCGGCGAGAGCGGTTGGGAACATTTTGAGGAGTTGGAACTCGTTACCGATCAGGGAAATTATCTTTTATATTTCGATACTTTGGAAAAAAAAGAGCATTACGCCGCGATGCAAAAAGGCAAAACGCCTTCCTTACCTTTAGCGACCCCACGGGAAGTTTTTTTGCCGAAAGAGCTTTTTAACGTAGAGGATTTTCGCGAAAACCTTGCGTTTGCCCTGAAAGCGCACGGCGAGCAAAAAACGCCGCACGGGTTACCTTATGCGATGCATCTTTTAAGCGTAACGGCAGAGGTTATCAACGCATTTTCGCGTGAGCCTTTAAGCTACGACGAGCATAACGTGGCGATTGCATGTGCGCTTTTACACGACGTGAACGAAGATACGGCGACGTATATTACGAAAGAGAGTCCTATTGCGGGGAATAAAGAGGTGATCGCCAAGGGCGTACACGCGCTGACGAAAGATCAAAGCCTGCCTTCCAAAGAGGCACAAATGCGTAAGAGTCTTGAACAACTGAAAAAACGTCAAAAGTGCGTTGCGTTGGTAAAACTTGCCGATCGCATCGTCAATCTCGGCGAGCCTCCCAAGCACTGGGATAGCATTAAAAAGCAAGCCTATCTCGAAGAAGCGCAACTCATCTTGCGTGAATTGGGGTACGCACACGCTTACTTAGCCTCAAAACTTCAGGATAAAATCAAGGCGTATTTGCGTTACATGTAAGGATTCTACGGAACTAAAAATGCTTAGCGTATGAAAAAACGAAAGGATACGCCATGCGTGTTTGGATCACTTACGTCAAATATGCCCCTGAGATTATCGCGTTGATCGCAACCTGTATCGTGCTTGCGCGCTAAACGTTTTTAACGCATCGCCACGTCGAAAAGAAGTATTTGCGAGGGTGTGATCGCTTTGATTTCGTACGCTTTTTCATCGGTGATTTGCGCTTCGTCTCTGCTTTTTAGCAAAACGTCTTCGATCTCAACGCTTCCCTCAACGATCAAAACAAGCCTACCGCGATGGGGAGCCGATGAATCTAGAAGAAGGCTCTTTCCTTCGTCAAGTTGCGCCGTTTTAATCCATGCCTCTTGGTGAATCGCAATGGAGCGGTCTTCGCCCTCGGGCGAAATCAGCGTTAACCAGCGATTGGGTCGTATGTCGTTTCGAAAATCACGTTGTGCGTAAAGGGGACGACCTCCTTTTCGGTCGGGTCGAATCCAAATTTGAAATAAGGCCGTTTTGCCTTCGTCGGAGGCAAATTCGGAGTGGAAAACACCGCTTCCCGCACTCATATACTGAATTTCGCCTGCGTGAATTTCGCCGCGATTTCCTTCCGAATCGTGATGAACGAGAACGCCTTGCGTCACGATGGAGACGATCTCCATATCGCGATGCGGGTGCATACCGAAGCCTTCGCCTTTTTCAATCACGTCGTCGTTGATGACGCGAAGTACGCCAAAACCCATGCGGGCGGGGTCGTAGTAGTCGGCAAAGGAGAAACTAAAGCGACTGTGAAGCCAACCGTGTTCCGCTTTGCCTCGTCGGTCGGCTCTGTAAATGTTCAATGCCATATTTTCTCCTTTACATGTAAAACGTCTGAAGCGTTATTTTTGCAAAATGCCCTCTAAGGCTACGTCGATTTTAACCTCTTCGCCTACGATCACGCCGCCCGTTTCAAGGGCTTTGTTCCACGTAATACCAAAATCGCTTCGGTTAATTTTACCGCTCAAGCCTAATCCTACGCGTTTATTGCCGTAAAGATCGGTTGCGCTTCCGCCGTTTTCAAAAGCGAACACGACGGGTTTGGTAACGCCTTTCATCGTCAGTTTGCCGTAGGCTTTGTCTCCTTTGATCTCATCGAGGGTAAAGGTGATCAAAGGGTATTTCGCAACGTCGAAAAGGTCGGCGGAGCGTAAGTGTTCGTCTCTGTCTTTAATGCCCGTATCGATCGAAGCGGCTTGAACGGTTCCGCTTAACGATTGAAGCGTTTTGCTTGCTTCATCGTAGACAAAGCTTCCGTTAAAGGTTGAGAAATTTCCTTTGACGGTTGAAATCATCGCGTGTTTGACGCTAAAATCCGCACTCGAATGTGCAGAATCGACGTTGTAATTTCCGGCGAATAGAGCCGTTCCCGCCAATAAAGAGCTTGCGAGTAGTGTTTTAATTTTCATCATGTTTCCTTTTTTACTAATTAGTAATAATAGTGCAAAAAAATAGCTGACTCACACGTCGTCTATTGTGCTTTTTGCAGTTTACGTAACAGGTCGTATAACGTGACCAACTCTTCATCGCTCAAAACGTCAAAATAACCCTTTAAATTCGCAGCATGCTGGGTAAACATACCGCCGATAAGATCGCGCCCCTTTTCCGTGATGCCGATCATGCGTACGCGGCTATCTTCCATGGAGGGTAGGGTTTGCGCCAAACCGTCTCGAACGAGATTTTTGACGACCACGGTGACGTTGCCCGGCGTACTTGCGATCAGTTTCGTGATCACACCTATTTGCAAATCGCCTCGATGGTAAAGGACTTCTAGGACTTCAAACTGGTTCATACTCAAACCGGATGCGTTGATGTATTTCAACTCTTTGGCACGGATTTTTTGAAATGCGCGTAGGATTTGGATCCATGTTTGCATACTTCTATCGGTGCGCTCTCCGTAGCTTTTGACGTCGGAACGTAGTTTCATCTTTTCCTTCCTTTGGCGAAATTATATTACTAATTAGTAATAATGTCAAGACCGTTTTAAAAATAACACAAAAAGATCACTTTTGGGTTTACATGTAACGTCGTCTTCGTTAAATTGTACTATAATTGCGCCGAATTTTAAGGATAGGAAAACGTATGGAAGAAAAACAAACGGAACACGAAGCAAAAAATCTCTCAAGCAAGGTGTTCGAACTGAATCAATTTTTAGAGATTAACGTCGAAAATTTGTTGCTCAATATTTTAAATATCGCACGTTATATTTTTATCGTGATGATGATCGTCTATTTGGGGCAATGTTTCATTAGCCTCGGTTATAAAATGGTATCGTTTACGATTTCGCAGGGTGCACTCGATTTTAACTCGATCAAAATTATTTTGACGGACGGTTTGTTTATTTTGATCGTCTTGGCGATCGTGAAGACGCTTTTTATCCAAGACGGTTTCGATTATGCGGTGACGTTTCTTGAAATTTCATTCGTCGTGTTGGTGCGAAAGCTCATTTTATTGGAGACCGATCCTTCCGAAACCTATTTATTGTTCGTATTGGGCATTACTTCCGCACTCTTTTTTATCTTGATCGTTTACATCAAAGGGATGAAGCACAAATGGGAGCGGGAAAAGTGCGAACACTGTCTTCAAACGAAATCCAAGTAGCGTATTTACGTTTGAAACGTTCTTTCGGGTTTACCGAAGTAATACCCTTGGAAAAGATCGATTTGAAGTTTCAACGCCTCTTCATAAATCTCTTGGGAGAGAACGAACTCCGCAACTGTTTGAATGCCGAGTTTCTTCGAAAATAAAACGATTGCTTGCACGAGGGCAAGGGCTTTAGGATCGCTTGCGATGTGTTGAATCAACGAGCCGTCGATTTTGATAAAATCGGGAGACAACTCGAAAACGTAAGCGTAATTGGAATACCCCGATCCGAAATCGTCGATCGAAAAACGAACGCCCAAAGTTCTAAAATGGTGTGCAAAGGCTTGTACCGTCGCATAATTTTGAACGCCTTGGGATTCTAAAAATTCGATGACCAATAATTCGCCCGTATTTGTTTTTTCGATATGATCGTACAGATCGCGGCAAAAAGCGGTATGGATGAGATCTAAATAACTCATATTTAGCGAGACGCAAGTACGTGTTTTTGCGGCGATATCAATGCTTTTAAAGAGCATCATCCGTGAAATTTCGGAGTATTGGTGGGTTTTGATCGCCGTTTCTAAAAAGTCGTTCGGGGCGTAAAAGCGCGTCGGATCTTCGTCGTCTTGCAAGCGCATCAACGCTTCGTATTTGACGACTTTGCCGTTGGAATCGACGATGGGTTGAAAAAAAGGCATAAAAAGATCGCACTCGATACCGCGAGCGATTTTATTTTTCCAATAAACGTTTTTTTCGATCTCGTGCATCACCGAATGAATATCGTGGTAAAAAACGGCGTGTTGGTGCGCTTTTTTGGCTTCATTGAGCGCAATATCGGCAGTACCGAGTAGGTTCTCTTTTTCGAACGAAACCCCGATGCAAATATCAAGATGGAGGGGCTCTTTTAACGATCGTACGTGGATCGTATGCTCCTTGACGCGGTTAAGAAGTTCTTCGATGAGGTTGGAACACGCAATGCGATCGTAGGTGCTATCGGAACGTAAAATAACAAATTCGTCTCCGGAAAGTCGGTAAAGATCCAAACGACGGTGTTTCGTAAACTCTTGCAACAGCGTGGAAAAAAGCACCAAGACTTCGTTGCCGACTTCCACGCCGTAGAGTTCGTTGATCGTACGAAAAGCGTTAATATCGATCAGTAAAACCGCGGGTGAACGCACCAATGCGATATCTCTTAAAAGTGCCGTACGATTGTAAAGTTTGGTCAGATGATCGACGTAAAGTCTATTTTCGAGCTCTTTATAGAGCTGAATGATCTGTAAGACGATTTTGTAAATTAAAAATGACACAATCATAAGTGTCAGCACGATAAGAAGGATTTCTCCGGTATAGTAGTAGCGATCTTCGCGCACTTTTTGTGCTTGAAACGTTGCAAGGTAGCGATTTTCGGCTTCTAGCGCGGTTTCGACTTCGATTTCGTAGCGACTAAGAAGCGAAGAGACGACTTGGTTTTCTCCTCGAATTTGAAATGCCAAGGTGTTGAGGTCGGGGTGATTCTGTGCGAAATAACGATCGCGCGTCTCTAAAAGTTTTAAAATCGTCCGTAGTTTTTCTCGGATCTCGTTTTGATGAAAGGAAAGGGTTTGAGGCGAGCCTAAAGAGAGCGCGGGCGTATAGGTTTTGGTAACGCTTTGCGTACTGTTGTGCGATAGGGGAATACTCAGCGTTCCGCCTTGAAGCAAGGTCGTGTTTTTTTCAAGAAGGCGATTTAAGGTCGTTTCGATCGACGTTGCAACCTCTAAGCGTTGCTTCTCGGTTTTGGTTGCTGCGGAAAGTCCTAAAAAACTGATTTGGAGTCGATGGACGTCTTCGAGAAGAAAACGGGTAATATCGATTTTTTGACGCAAATTGTCCGATTTTTGATCGAGCGTACGTGAAAGCGTATGAAAAAACTCATGCACGCCGATAACGAGAATACCGCTTGCGATAAAGCACGAAAAAAGCCATACGAGGTATTTAAACAGCGCTTTATGGACGATATATCCCATCGGTTTCTCCTTGGTATCAGATCAAAACTCTTCGCGTGTCCTCTTTTTTAACGTCATCGAACTTATCGAGATAGTCAAGGTATGCGATCAAATACTTACGACTCATCTCAAAATGCTCTTTAAACGATTTGATATCGATCCCTTTTTCATTGCGCATAATCTCTCGCATGTTTTTAACCATCGTACTCAAAGCCGTAGCGGTTACAAAAAGATTGTGCTCCAACCGGATCACTTTTTTGGCGCGCGTGAGGTTTTTAAGCGCATCGTCGCCCATTTTGCGGTCAATGTCGAGTTCATCGTAGATGTTGTACGGCGCGTCGGGCGTGAATGCGGATTTTTCCAAAATCGCGTAGAGTTTCTCTTCGATTAGGGTTTCGATATTGTCGATGTCGATTTGCGCGTTTTTATAGATGCCTCCGACAAAGTCTAACACGCCCTCGTCGCAGAGTTGTTGTAAAACGCTCTCCACAAGTGCCGTACTTGCCCATTTGAGTTTGAGCGAAATCGAACTGGCGGAAAGAAGCGCGTAGGCGTTTTTAGCGTAGATCGTTTTAATGATTCCCTCAAGTTCCGATCGAATCGAAGCGGGGTAGAGCACTAAGCCTTTGGGATCGACGAAAATGTCTTCCATCACGTCGGCAATTTCGATGGCTTCGTCATGGTTGAGTCCGAAACGTTGGTTGGAAGAGATGAGTCCGAAACCGTGTTTGTGCATCTCGACCAAAATAGAAAAAGCGTTTCGGTAATCTTTGACATGTAAGGCGTGAAGCAGTTCCAGCTTGACTCTTTTCTTCATCGGATCGTTGATGGGATTGAGCACGCGTCCGCCGCCGATCGTTCGTCCGCCGATCGCCAAAATAAAGGGTTCGTCGTAGACTAAAAAAAGCGTTTTGTTAAAGTGCAATTTGGCGTAGCCTTGCGTCAAACTCTCTTCGTTTTCATAATTTAAAAGCCGCGCTTCGACTTGCTTGGTTCCGACGAAAAGGTTCAGTTTTGAATTGTGCTTGAGCGTGTGTCCGCCGATACTCTCGACCCAAACGTCCGCGACGTCGAACCCTCGAATAAACCCTTTTTTACAAAAGAGCAACCCTTTTTCAAACGAGGCTTTTTGTGCGCTTTGAACGTTAATCGCGGTTCGTTGCGAGCTAAACGCTTCGGTGACGTCTTGTTCGTGAACTTGGAGATTCCGAACCGTAAATTCTTTATCGATTTCGGGAGCGTAGAGCTTTTCGCCGACTTTGATCGTGCCGTCCAATACCGTACCGGTTACGACGGTTCCCGCACCCGCAATCGAAAACGAGCGATCGACGTAATAGCGAAAAAGACCGTTGCTTTTTTTAGGCTCGCAAGGCAAGCCAAACAGAGCACTTTTGAGTGCCTCGATCGATGAAGATTCATAAATGCTTACCGGAACGACGGCACTTAAGTGAAGGTGTTTAAGCGTTTCGAAATAGCGTTCGATCTCTTCGCGTCGTATGTCAAGCACTTCGCCGGAAACGAGGTCTTTCTTGCTTAGAGCGACGATAATGCGTTTGACATGTAAAAGATTGAGAATTTCCAAATGCTCTTTGGTTTGGGGCATCATACCCTCGTTGGCGTCGATGACGACCAGTCCCGCATCAAATCCGAACGCTCCGGCGATCATATTTTTAAGAAGTTTTTCATGCCCCGGCACGTCGATAAACGCAACATTGGTCGTGTCGTTGTGCATGGAAGAAAAACTAAGATTGATCGTAATACCGCGGCGTTTTTCTTCCTCTAGGCTATCGCCTTCAAAACCCGTCAGTGCGGTGATAAGAGCCGTTTTACCGTGGTCGACGTGACCGGCGGTTCCGACGATGATATACTCCATTTAACGTCCTAAAAGTGTGGTAATAATCGTGATAAGGCGTGCTTCGTTGCTCGGCAGTATCGTTCGAAAGTCGAGTAAAAACGCATCGTTTTCGATACGACCGATCACTAACTTTTCGCGAAATGCGCGTTCTAGCTGCGTCGCTTTTCCTTTGAGACGTAAGGCAATGGTAGGAAAACGTCGGTTGGGAAGCGTACCTCCGCCCATATAGGTTTCACTCTCTACGACGTCGCAAAGCGTTTTTCCGACTTTGTTTCGCACGAAAGCGGCGCGTTTTTTGAGTTCTTCGACGCTACGGAAAAGAAGCCAAAGCGTCGGAATCTCTTCATACGCTTCTTGTAAATAGGCTTTAATGCTCTCTTCGAGTAAACTCAACGTGATTTTATCGACGCGAAGCATACGCAAGAGTTGATTTTTTTTCAATGCGGCAATGAGATCCGCGCGTCCGGCGATAATGCCCGCTTGGACGCTTCCAAAAAGCTTGTCGCCGCTGAAACTAATCAATGAAGGTTGACATGTCAGAATTTGCGAAAGCGAATGTTCGCGGTTTCCGAGGTGATAGGGCAGCTTGGGAAGATACCCGCTTCCAAGATCGTAATAGTCCAAAAGACCGCGGTTAGCGGCAAGGTTTCGGAGGTTTTCGTAATCGACGCTTTCGCTAAATCCTTCCATCGCGAAGTTGGACTGATGCACTTTCATCAGCATCGCGGTATCATCATTGATCGCATTGACATAGTCGGTAATTTTCGTTTTATTGGTCGCACCCACTTCACATAAAACGGCACCGCTTTGTTTCATGACTTCGGGAATACGAAAACTTCCTCCGATTTCGACCAATTCGCCGCGTGAAACTACCACTTCTTTGTTCTTGGCAAAGGTGTTGAGCACCAAAAAAACGGCGGCGGCGTTGTTGTTGACGATGAGAACGTCTTCAACGTTCAAAAGACGTTTGAGGTGATTCCCGACATGTTCGTAGCGTTCTCCGCGGCATCCGAGTTCAAGATTGTATTCTAAATTGGAGTAGTTGCAAATGACGTCGCTTGCGCGATCTAAGAGCGTTTTGGAGATAAGGCTTCTGCCCATATTGGTGTGTAAAATGACGCCGGTTGCATTGATGAGCGGTTTAAGCGAGGGCTCTAACGCTTCGTCGTAAGCTGCTTTGATGGCGTGAATGAGCGTCTCTTCGTCAAAACCGTGAATCGTTTGTTCGATCAGTTTTGTGCGTAATTCGTCGATTTTTTGACGAATAATCTGCACCAAAAGATGTTCGCTTAGTCCTTGAAGCAAGGGGTGTGTGAGGCATTTGTCGACTTTAGGGAGCGTGCGAAGCGGGTTCATGCTTCCTCCGGTAAGGGAAGTTTGGTTTCGTCAAAAAGGTACTTTTTATTTTGTACTTTGGTTAAGATACCTTGATCGCCGAGTTGTTTAAAAAGTTTGATGACGGTCGGTTTACTGACGTTGACCTGCTCCATAATTTCGCTGTAAGAGTAATTGAGCATATTGTCGCCGTCAAGATTTTTGATGATAAAACGGATAATTTCGACCTGTTTGCTATCGGTGACCGCGGAGATAGTTTTGATGATATTGTACGAACGTTCGATCTCTTTGGCTTGAATTTTCGGCAGTAAAACGTCATGCAGGGCATTGAGCAGTTCTTTAATGTTGACGGGTTTAATCAAATAGTTATCGACGTGGAGTTTGATGGCGTCTAGAAGGTACTCGGTATCGCTAAACGCGGTGGTGACGATGGAGGGCATTTCGATCTCCAAATCGTGTTTGAGCGTCCGTATAAAGTCCAAACCGTTGCTGTAGCGAAGGTGAATATCGGCGATAATAACGTCGATTTTTTCGGTTTTAATGATCTCTAACGCTTCGTCGATCGTTTGCACCGGATAGATTTTCTTCACAAAATCTTCTAAGACCGAAGTCGTATGCTTGAGTAAATCCGCTTCGTCTTCGATATACAAGACGTTAAAGGTTCCTAAAAGTTCAAAATTACGCTTGTTCATCCTCTGCCTCGTCTAAATCAATCTGTTTCTTGGGTATTTCGATCGTAAACATCGTGCATGCAAAAAAATCTTTCGTCCCGAGTTTATGGCGAATATTCTTACATGTAATCTTCCCGTGCATGTGTTTTTCGACCATTTGTTTTGACATGTAAAGCCCGATTCCCGTGCCCACACTTTTGTGTTTCGTCGTAAAATAGGGGTCGAACACTTTGGGTATTATATCACTTTTTATTCCGCCGCCGTTGTCGATGACGTTGACGAAAATACTCTGCGAATTTTGCTTGGAGATAATATGAATGATCTTTGAACTCAGCTCCGTCTTACCCGCTAAAATGTCTTTGGAGTTTCCGATGAGGTTTAACAACACGTGAATCAGCTCGTTTTTAAAACCGAATGCTTCGATGTCGTTTCGAATAAAAAACCGTAGGGTAATCTCCTCTTTTTCCAGTTGGTATTTGGAAAGATCGATCGCTTTTTGGATGACGTCTTGAATGTGAAACGTCTTTTTACTTTTATTGGGATTGAAAAACGTACGAAAATCTTCCAAGGTTTCGGACATATTCGACGAAAGCAGTTCGGCGTCTTTGACGCGAGAACTCACAAACGCCTCATCGAGTTTTCCCGCATAAAACTTACTCTCAAAACTTTGAATAATCATCATTAACGAGCCTAAAGGTTGTCTCCATTGATGCGCGATATTTTGAAGCATCTCTCCTAGCGAGGCGAGACGGGCTTGTTGAAACATAATGTTGTCTTTTTTACGACTGTTTTCGACTTCACGTTTGATACGCTGCTCCAAAGAGTTGTTCAAGTCTCTGAGTTCGTGCGTCTTTTCGGCGATATTCTCTTCCAAATAGTTGTGAATGTTCTTAAAGTGGTTGATGATGATCAAAAGTACCATCGTGATGAAAAAGAAGATCATGCCGATGAGCAAGATGAGCATGTAGGTGCTGGTTTGAAACAGGCTGTCGTTGATCTGCTTTTCGGAGATCGATTGTTTGAGGTGGCTGGTGATCAAACTGGAAAGGTAGATGTTTAAGGAGTTGGTCGAGAGCATAATCGAATCGATCATCGCCAAAGCCTCTTGTTTTTTATGCTGTTTGAGTTGTTCGAGCAAAAGCGTGATTTGTGCGTCTAGTTCGTCCATTTTGAGGGAAATCTTTTCGACGATACCTTGTTGAAAAACGTTTTTTTCGGGTTTGTTAGGCGTGACTAAAAAGAGGCTCAGCCAACGACTCGCAAAATAGGGAACGCCTCCGATATGCATATTGGCGGCTTTTTGGTAACTTTGCCATTGCTTTCGGATAATTTGTTGCGAAAGGTAAATGACCTCGATCGCATCGGGGCTACTGATTTGCTTGTCTTTGATGTCGCTCAAGGTTTCGGAGATATTTACGCGGTAGATGTCTTTAATCTCTTCCAAATCGACTTGCGGAAGCGTGTGTTTTTGAAACAACGTTTCGTAGTCGTACTTGAGCGCGAAGATGGAAACAAACATCAAAAAGCCGATGGTCATCGTACCGCTGAGAATAATCGTAATGAGTATTTTTGTTTTATTGCTAAATTTGATCGTTTCGAGTTTTTGATTGATAAACTGAACCAGCGTCATCTTAATACTCGTATTTTTGGATAATTTCAAATTTACCTTGACGGTAGTTGGACAAATAGACGTTGTTCAGGAGTTGCGAATGCTTATAGTGCAGCGGAATGTTATCCAAACTGTTTTTGGGCAAGGTTTTTAAAGCGTGTAAAAATTTGGATCGGCTTAGAGGTCCTTGTACCGCTTTAAGTGCTTTAACGACGGACTTTGCCGACAAATAGGCTTCAAAAGAGACTAAGGATGGCTTCTCTTCGGGATAGTAAAAGGTAAGGTGTTCTAAATATTCCGCCGCTTCTTTCGAGTAAAAATCATTGTAAGAAGGGACGGTTTGCGAAAAGAGAATGTTCTCTCCGTTACCGTGAAGCTCATACATCAAAGCATCGGCATTCACGAACGAAATCGGGCAAAAGATAATTTTTTGAGGGCAACACTCTTTCACTTTTTCGATAAAACGGGCCGTCGGTTTATACGCGCCGACCAACAAAATCGCCTCGGGCTTCGCCGCTTCGATTTCATGAATCGCATGGCGAATGGAGAGCGTATTGCGTTTGTAGGTTCCTTCGGCGGAGAGCGTCAAGTTGCGTTTAAAAAGCGCATGCGAAAGGGCGATGTACCCCTCTTCGCCGTAGTCGTCGTTTTGGTAAAAAATCGCAAACCGCTTAATATTTTGCGTCGTCGTGAGGTGTTCGACCAAAGCATCGACTTCTTCTTCGTAGGAACTGCGGAAATTGACGATATTGTCCGCATCCTCGGTACGCAAGAAAGAAGCACCCGTATAAGGGGCGATAAAAGGCGTACCGCTCTCTTCGACCAACGGTAAAACGCGTTTCACCGTCGGCGTTCCGACAAAGCCGAAAAGGGCAAAGACATTGTCTTTATGAAGTAAGGTAAGCGTGTTGCTCCATGTGTTTTCGGGTTCGTATTTGTCGTCGTAGCTGACGAGTTCGATGTTTTTCCCTTGAATGCCGCCTTTGGCGTTCGTGTAACTAAAATAGGTATTGGCACCTACGACGATGTCTTTGCCTAAATGGCTATTGATGCCGCTGAGCGGTAACGATGCACCCAAAACGATGGATTCTTTAGGCATGGCGGAGTGATAGATCGTGAAGATTCCCGTAAGCGCGACAAAACTGACCAAAATGACGGTTGCGACTAGGAAAACTTTATTAACCAACTTTAGCCTCTGTGCGTTGAGATAAATTATTATAGCTATATGAAGTTTAATCTTCTCCCAAAGAGAGTTCAATGCCCCTGTAATCGTTATATAAAAATATATATAATGATAAGTAAACGTGATAATTTTTGTCTTGTTAAGATCGCTTTAAAGGTTTTATGCTTACAATACGGTCAACAAACATTTACCAACTGGACGTTGAAATGCATCAAGAATTTGCTTACTTTAGTACAACACCGCTTGACTTTCCTTTGGGCGACGAGATCGACGTGCTGCATGCTTCAAACGAAGCGGAATACATCGTCTCCAACGATCCTTGCGTAAAAGCAGTCATCTACGCCCCTGAAATTAACTTCTATCTTGCCCGTTCCAAAGACGTTTTGGCCCAAAAAATTCGCAACGTTTCGAAACTGTATGCGATTCGAGCCGTCGGGTTTGACTACGCACAAGACCAAGACTACGCTCAAGAAGTCGGCACGAAGCTACTTATCGTAACACAAGAACATGAAAATGAAGCATTGAAAGAGACGTTATCCTTAGAAGGTTATAGTGTTGTTACGCTTTTACCGTCGATGATTTTAGACGTGAACGGACATATCGGCGACTTAGTCGTGGTGTTAAAAAAAGACGATGATATTTTAGAATTGAGCTGCGATCAAATTCTTTGGTGGAATGCTCCGAGTTTTGCGATGAAACAAAGCGGTGTTTACGATCCTTCGCTTCTAGGCGAAGAGGCGGCATTGAAAAAAATGCGCTCCAACACCGGTACGTACCGCTATAAAAACTTTATCAATTACGACAGTTCGATTTGCCAATACCACGAGCGTCGCGAAGAGGTATGCGGTAAATGTGCCGAAGTGTGCCCGACGGTAGCCATTTTAAAAGAAGACGAAACGAAACATTTGGTCTTTTCGCATATTGATTGTCACGGTTGCGGCGGCTGTATCAGCGTTTGCCCGAGCGGTGCTTTGGACTATACGCAGATGCCAAGACGCGCCTTTTCTTATATGAGCGAATACTACGAAGGAACGATTCCTTTGATTATTCCTCAAAAAATGGATTTGGATTTGATAACGATTCCTTTGAAAGAAAACGTTTTGCCGATGATGATCGAGGGCGAAAAATACCTCCACGAAGCGCATATGCTCAATCTCCTCCAAACATGCGGCAATCCGATCGTGTTTTACACCGATTTTATCTCCAAAGGTACGGGCGACGTTATTCGCATGATCAATGAAATTTTTGAACGCAAATACGCTAAAAAAGCGATTTTCGTCTGCCAAAACGCACAAGAGTTGAGTCATGCTTTCGAGACGATGCAGCCTTTTCCGGAGTGTCGATACGGCATTAACGAAGAGGGTTTACGCAAACGCGAAATCTTTTCGGCACGTTTGGCACATTTGGTCGCAGATGAGGATTTGGGTACGGTACGAACCGGCGAACACGTTCATTACGGCGATATTAGCATTGATGGCGAAAAATGTACGTTGTGTTTAAGTTGCGTAGGTGCTTGTAACGTGAGGGCTTTAACGGCACATCCGGAAGACAATTCGTTGCGTTTCAACGCCTCGATTTGTACGAATTGCGGTTATTGCGAAGCGACCTGTCCGGAAAAAGGGTGTTTGAGCGTGATTAAAGACGAACTTCGATTGAACCCGACATGGTTTTCCCAACGCATCATGGCGCAAGACGAACTTTTCAAATGTACCGAGTGCGGCAAAGAGTTTGCGACGGCAAAAGCGGTACGGAAAATTGCCGCCATTATGACACCTTTGTTCTTGGGCGATCCGGTGAAACTCAAAACGCTTTATTGCTGTCCCGATTGCAAAGCAAAAGTGATTTTTAAAGCTTCCGTCGAAGCGAACGTTAACGAAACGGTAGGATAAAAAATGCAAACCAACGATAAAGCGATCCATCAAGCAAGAGCGTTGTATTACACGTTCTTTACAAAGATATTTAGTTTCAACGCTCAGGCAGAGAAATATGCTCCGATAGCAGATTTGTTAAAAATTTTTATCGCCAATCCGCTCGATGAAGAGTCCGATGCGGCGTTTCGCTCGCTTGATGCACATTTACGTTCCGAAGGGTGTGAAGCACTCAAGCAAGAATACGACGACGTATTTGTCTCTCCCGAGAGCTCGTTTATTCCCATTAGCGCATCTTATTACGACGAGGGACGCGACGACGGTCAAAAAAGGGTCAAAGCGGCGGGTTTAGTGTTTCGTTCCAAATTTCGCAAAAACGATTCGGTATGTAACGACTCGGAAGATCAAGTGCTCTTTTTATTTCAATTGATGAGTCGATTGATCGAAGCGGGCGTTGCGGGGGATGAAGAGAGTTTGGCATTGGCAAAAGAGGTTTTTTCCGAAATTATTAACGATTTTATCGATGAATTTACCGCATTGTTGTTTCAACACGAAAAAAGCTTCTTTTATAAAAATACGGCGATTGTCTTAAAAACATTTATTGCTTTTGAGCGTTTGTTTTTAAATATCGAGGCTTCGCATAAAATTGCAAGCGAAGAAAGAGCCAGTGCGGTCATTCAAAAAGACAGAAAACCTTTAACGCAAAGGGTAAGACGTAACTTGGATGAAATCGTCTTGTGACGTTTGTGCGCTACAAATATGCAAAAACCGCATATTTGTAGGGGTTTTCAAAGAGAGAATCGTCTCTTTTTGAAAACTCTTTTCGAAGAGTAGACACGAAAACTTATTCCTAAACAGGAGGTTTAAGAAGATGCACGAGAACAGAAGGGACTTTCTGAGAAAAGCCCTTGGTACGACGGCGGTGGTAGCGACCGCAGGAGCGAGCGGCGTTTTGGCAAGCTCGAAAGAGAGTGCTAAAAGCACAAACGGTGTCGTTTATGGGAA
>DFZK01000006.1 GCA_002382085.1 Sulfurospirillum sp. UBA4058
TATTAAAGCTATTGACGATCTCTTGGATCTCATTCTTCTTACCGTAGTGGATACGAAACTTCAACTCTTTTTTTTGTACGAATCCGCTGATACCGTCTCGAATCAGATGCACGCCTTGCATGACGTTATTACGGATCATCACCCCTAAGACGATCACCGCCAAGGCGACGATCAGGGAAAGGGCTATCATCATCGTGCTAGCACTGCTTTTAGCCTCTACCGCCATTTTGGCGTCACTTTCGGCTAGGTGTTGGTTGTAGGTCATATGCTCTTCGAAGAGTTTAGCCAATTGTGCAGTCGATGCACGATGGGCGTAAACGACCGCTTTGGCTTCTTCGTTTTTATCTTCGTCGGAGAGCTTAAAGACTTTCTCCGTCATCGCAAGAAAAGAGAGCAAAAGTTCTTGTTCTTTTTTGTAAAATTCGCGATCTTTATCGTCGGAAAGTAAAACGTTGTATTGTTTATAGTGGAGCTCAAACGAGGTTTGATACTCTTTAAATTTTGTTTCTAAGGTTTTTAATTCGCCTTTATCGTGAGTCGATATATGTTCCCAAATCGTAATACGCATAGCGTTAAAATCTTGCGACAAGCTTCCCATAAGCAGCACGCTCGGTAACGAGTTGACGTTACATGTATTGGTCTTTTCGTACACCTGTTCCATCTTTGTCATTCCGATGCTAAAGACGGCGATAATTCCAAAAATAGCAATGCCGAGCATTGTTATTAACTGTTTCCCGATACTCATAAGGCAAACTCCTTTGACGATTGATCTGTGCTACACTATATGCTTAAAAAATAACAATAAAATTCTGATACGATAAAGGATTCAATATGTTCATACGAATATGAAAAATATTAAGAAAATAAAACTGTGACAGTGTAAGACGAAAAGGAAAATAACGCAATGTCCTATAGGGCATTGCGGTAAAGGAGCTATCAAAGTAAACTTACGTAAATTTTATCTTTGACATGTAGCAATGTTGTGAAAGATGATAAAATCATGTCCAAGAACGATATAGAGTACGCGCATGAGAGGATTCGTAGCAATATTAGAAAATTGCGCGAAAAAAAAGGTAAAAGCCAGTTAGAAATGGCTTTAGCGATTGGACATACTTCCGCCGCATTTTATGCGAAAGCGGAACGTGGAATTCAAAATAAAAAATTTAATATTGAACATCTGTGTAAAATTGCTAAAGTATTGGATGTCGATATTTGCGAGTTTTTCGAGGGTGTTTAAATCCCTCGAAAATATTAGCCCAGATTAGTATAGACGGCTTGAACGTCGTCGTCTTCTTCGATACGCTCGATGATTTTTTCGATATCGGGCATTTGCTCTTCGCTAGGGTTGATCGGCGTGTTGGCGATACGCTCCAACGTTGCTTTGGTCAGCGCGATACCCAAACGTTCAAATGCGGCATTCAAGCTTCCGAAATTCGTATAGTCCGCATACACGAGCACGACGCCGTCTTCTTCTTCGATCTCTTCCAAGCCCGCATCGATCAGTTCTAATTCGAGTTCTTCCAAATCCATCGTCGCCGTTTTGGCAAATTCAAAAACGGCTTTTCGCGAAAACATAAATTCTAGCGAACCGTTGTTGAGCATCTCTCCGCCCGCTTTTTTAAACGCGCTTTTGATGTTGGCGACGGTACGCGTATTATTGTCGGTCGCACATTCGACGAAAAAAAGCGACCCGTGAGGTCCTTTTCCCTCATACGTCGTTTCCGATAGACTTTGCGCATCTTTACCGAGTGCGCGTTTAATCGCGGCATCGATATTGTCTTTGGGCATATTCTCCGCTTTCGCATTTAAGATCGCGGCTCTGAGTTTCGGGTTCATATCCGGATCGCCGCCGCCTTCTTTTGCGGCAATCATAATCATACGACCCAGACGCGGAAATATACGGGACATATTGCCCCATCGCTTTAATTTTGCGGCTTTTCGGTACTCAAACGCTCTTCCCATAGGGGTATATTCCTTCTTTGATAAAGTGTCAATTTCCTAATTATACCTTTTTAAAAATAAGAGTATGATTTGACTAAAAACAAGGAAGCCCTATGGACGCGTTAAAAAAAATCTATCAAAAACACGGGTTCGAATTGGTCGTCGTACCCAACAAAGAAGCGGCGTTGCTTGCATCGATGAGCTTTATTCAACCGCACATGCGTATCGGATTGGGCGGTTCGCAAAGCGTCAAAGAGATCGGATTGTACGACTATGTTACTTCTCGTAAAGACCTGACGCTTTTTAATCAATACGAAGCGGGCATTAGCATGGAAGAAAATATCCATCGTCGCAGGCAAGGACTCCTATGCGATGTTTATCTTTGCGGTACGAACGCACTGACCAAAGACGGTATCTTGGTCAATGCCGACGGTAGCGGAAATCGCGTTGCCGCACAGATTTTCGGGCCTAAAAAGGTGTTGATTATCGCCGGTATCAATAAACTCGTCGAAAACGTGGAAGAGGGCTTTAAGCGTATTCGCGAAGTCGCTAGTCCTAAAAACATCGAGCGTATGAACGCAACGGCGATTAGCTTGGGCAAAGAGCCGCGCTACTCGATGAGCAACATCGGCAAAAAATTTACCTATATCAGCGCGGACGAAGAGGGGCGAACGACGATTATTCTCGTCGAAGAATCGCTTGGCTACTAGGCGTAAAATGCTTCGCACGGAAACACTTTACATGTAAAGAGGCAAAGGCGTAACTTTTTTAGATTCTTCAAGGATTTTTTGATTAAAGTTAAAGACGTAAGAAGTATCGTAAACGTCTATGACAATCATTCTAAGGAGTCCTCGATGAAAAAAACGCTTTTAGCGACGAGCGCGGCGGTGTGCCTTGCTACGGCACTTTCCGCGGCAGAGTTTATCAATGTGTTAACGGGTGGAACCAGCGGTATTTATTATCCTTTGGGTGTTGCGCTTTCGCAGATGTACGCTAAAGCGATTCCCGATGCCAAGACGGCGGTTCAAGCGACCAAAGCCAGCGTGGAAAATCTCAATCTCTTGCAAGCCGGACGCGGTGAAGTGGCGATCTCTTTGGGCGATTCGTTTTCGGACGCGTATAAGGGCGATGCGGATGCCGGATTTAAAGCACCTTTGGACAAACTTCGCACCGTATCGGCGTTGTATCCTAATTACATTCACTTTGTCGCCGCGGCAGATTCGGGCATTAAATCGTTTGCGGATATCAAAGGCAAACGTATCTCCGTCGGTGCTCCCAAATCGGGTACGGCACTCAACTCTAAAAAGATTTTAGAGGCGGCGGGTATCAAATACGAAGAGTTCTCAAAAGTCGAGTATCTCTCCTATGCCGAGTCGGTTGAGCTGATGAAGAATCGCCAGCTTGACGTAACGCTTCTTTCTTCCGGTGCGGGCGTTGCGGCACTTCGCGATTTAGCGACTTCTCAAAAAGTTGTTTTCTTGACGATCCCCGCCGAAATCGTCCAAAAAATTAACGATCCGGCATACCAAGTCGGTATTATTCCCGCCAATACGTATGAGGGACAAACCAGCGACGTGAGCACGATCTCCGTTCAAAACTTTTTGGTGACGCATTCGGGCGTTTCCGAAAAAACGGTTTATACGATGACGAAGACGATGTTTGAGAACTTGGATCAAATGGTCGCCGCACATGCCGCCGCCAAAGGTATTTCGCTTGAAAATGCCGCCAAAAACCCTCCGGCTCCGATCCATCCGGGTGCGTTGAAGTATTATAAAGAAAAAGGGCTTCTTTAAGAAGTGATGATCGAAGGCTCGTTACGGAGCCTTCTTGTTTGAACACGCTTTTTTCATAATCCGCAAGAAGAGCATAGCGTAGGCATAAAGCCTTAGGGTTATGTAAGAAGCCTATTTTAAGAAGGAAAAGAGAATGTCCGTTTTACTGCATGAAGAAAACCGTGAGGAAGAATCCGACTTTGAAGAACACGGACACCAACGCCGACTCGTCGGCTGGGCGGCATCTTTGGTCGTCTTAGGCGCATTGGCTTTTTCGGCGTATCAGATTAGCGTTGCGGCGTTTCACCCCTTTTCAAGTCTGGTGATTCGCGCTTTACATGTAAGCTTTTTGATGTTTCTCATTTTTATGCTCTATCCGATGAACGCCAAAGGACGAAGCGAGCAAAGTATCCCTTGGTACGATGTTTTGCTTGCTTTACTTGGATTTGGCGTCGGGTTTTACCATCTGATTTTTGAAGCCGACTTGATCGAACGTTCCGGCGATCCGACCCATGCCGATCTGATCGTCGCGACGCTGGCGTCCGTGTTGGTCTTTGAAGCCGCACGTCGCGTGGTCGGTTGGGCGTTGACTTTGGTGTGTGCCGCTTTCTTAGCGTACGGCTTTTTAGGGCAATACTTACCGCTTTCGATCGCGCATCGCGGTTTCGGGTTCGATCAGATCGTCGGGCAGCTTTATTTGGGAAGCGACGGCATTTTAGGGACGCCGACCTTGGTCTCCGCGACGTACATCTTTTTGTTTATCTTATTCGGAACGTTTTTGGAACATGCGGGGATGATTCGCCTTTTTAACGCGCTAGCCCTCGGCTTGGTCGGACGGGCACAAGGCGGTCCCGCAAAAGTCGCGGTCATCTCTTCGGGACTTATGGGAACGATCTCGGGTTCGGGAGTCGCCAACGTTTTAACCGTCGGACAGTTTACGATACCGTTGATGAAACGTTTCGGCTATAGCTCGGTTTTTGCGGGTGCGGTGGAAGCAACCTCGTCGATGGGCGGGCAGATTATGCCTCCGGTGATGGGTGCCGTGGCGTTTATTATGGCGGAGACGCTCAACGTTCCGTATGCCGACATCGTGATGGCGGCGATTATTCCTGCGATGTTGTACTACGTTACGGCGTTTTGGATGGTGCATTTGGAAGCGGGCAGGCTCAAACTTTTAGGTATTCCCGCCGATCAATGCCCCAACCCGTGGAAAGAGCTGAAAGCAAGTTGGCATTTGGCACTTCCGTTAGCGGCGTTGGTGTACATGTTGTTTCACGGCTTTACGCCGATGTTTGCGGGTATGATGGGCTTAACGTTGACGGCGGTGTTGATCTTGGGTGCGGCGATTGCGGTGCGCATTTCCCAAAAGGCACTTCGTTACGTTTTTTGGTTTTCGCTCGGTCTGGGTGCCGCTTCGTTTATCGAATGGGGTATCGTTCCGGTTTTAGGCGTGATCGGCGTTCTTGTCGTCTTTAACTTTTTCGTACAGGGCGGAAAAGAGACGCTTTTGACGATGAAAAAAGCGTTAATAGACGGAGCTAAGCAAGCTTTAGGAGTCGGTATCGCATGTGCGATCGTCGGCGTGATTATCGGCGTATTGACGCTCACCGGAGCGGCGTCGAACTTTGCGGGATTTATCTTGGAAGTCGGTCAAACAAGCCTGTTCCTTTCACTCTTGTTAACGATGGTGGCATGTTTGATCTTGGGAATGGGTATCCCGACGATCCCCAATTATATTATCACGAGTTCCATTGCCGCACCGGCACTTTTAAAGCTCGGCGTACCGTTGATCGTCAGTCATATGTTCGTTTTTTATTTCGGTATTATGGCGGACTTAACGCCGCCCGTTGCGTTAGCGGCATTTGCCGCCGCATCGATTGCCAAAGCTTCGGCGATGAAGATCGGCTTTAAAGCGACGCAAATCGCGATTGCCGGCTTTGTCGTTCCGTTTATGGCGGTCTACGATCCTTCGTTGATGTTGCAAGGCGATCCGGCATGGACGGCGGTTGTTTATATCGTCTTGAAAGCACTTTTGGCGATTTTCTTATGGGGATGTGCCGCCATAGGTTATTTGTGGACGCCTTTAAACGTCATCGAGCGCGTCGGTGCCGCGAGTATCGCCGTTTTATTGGTTGCGGCATTACCGATAACGGATGAAGCGGGCTTTACGTTGGGGACTCTTTTTGTCGTTTGGAACGTGTGGAGACGTTATAAAGCGCAATGACGGCTTTGTGTATTAGCGCGGGGGTTGCTTCGATAACGTTGTACGTTAATAGCTTTACCCTTGCGTGGATACACTCGGTCGAAAAAATCCGTTGGGAAGAACAGTGGATCGTTGAGCACGATGCTTTACATGTCGTTTCGGCAAACGTGCGTGGAAGCGGAGCAGGGATGGAACCTCCTTCGGACGCGCAGTTTCGAAACGGTGCATGGCATTATACGCCGCAGATGCCTCCTATGAAAACCTTGCGCTTGGCGCACTCTCCTTTTACGCAAGGCTACGAACTCTGCTTTGACGCTCATTGTTATACGCTCGCTTCGTTGCTTCCCGAACTTCTTTCGCTCGATACTATGGTTTTTGAAGCGTGCGAACGCTAAAATACCGCACTTTTTATGTGAGGTATTGTTTTGAAATCGGAATTGAAAAATTACGGCTATATTTTCTTAGGTTCGCTCTTTTTGGCGTACGGCGTCGTTTCGTTGTTTATTCCCAATGCGCTGGTTACGGGCGGAACTTCGGGTATGGCACTTTTGGGTCACTATCTTTTCAACTTTCCCGTCGGTGTGTTAATGGTCGTGATTAACGCACCGTTATTGCTCTTGGGCACAAAGTATTTCGGAAAGCATTTTACGCTTCGAAGCATCGTCGCGATCGGATTTACCTCTGTGTGTATCGATACGATGGTCGCTCTTGGCTTTCAAGCGTTGAGCAAAGACGTCATTTTGGCGGCGATTTTCGGCGGAATCGCTATCGGTATCGGCTTGGGATTGATTTTTAGCGGTCATGCGTCTGCGGGCGGTTCGACGATTCTTGCGAAGATCGTTGCGGCAAAAACGACGCTTAAAGCCTCGACGGTCATGCTTATCATCGATATGTGCATTATCGTTTCTATCGCGTTTATCGCTAAAAATATCGATTTGGCGTTGTGGAGTTTGGTCAGCATTTACATCACCGCGAAGAGCGTCGATATGTTTTTAACGCGTGGACCTTCAAAAAAAGTCGTGCATATCGTTTCGACGAAAATAGAAGTACTGTGCGAAGCAATCGTCGAGCATTTGGGAAAAAACGGTACGATCGTCCACGGGGAGGGTATCTTTGAGAACGAATCCAAGCGTATGATCTTTTTGGTCGTCGAAAACGCTCGTATTCCACGCTTAAAAGAGCTGATTCAAACCATCGATAAAGAAGCGTTTATGGTTGTGATGGAGGCTTCGGAACTCTTAGGTCGCGGGCATTAAAACGATTTTTTAATCTGAATGCTCATTTGGTTATTTTGTTTATCGATGCCTGTTTTATCGTATGAAACGCCTAAATTAAGTCCTTTAGAGAGTTCATTGAGTTTAAAATCGGTATAAACGCCCGTGTAAGAAAGCGTTGTTTGTTCGTGTGTCGCCAAAACGTAGCGTGAGCCTAAAATGACGTTACTCCGTAAAGCGTAATTGACGTCGAAAGCGTAAGCTTCGGTATTGGGCATATAGTTATTTGAACTTAAAACCGATGAGGTCGGTAAAAGGTGGTCTTTGCCTTCCAGATCGCTTGAAGCACTTCGCATACCGTTCATCACTTGCGAATAGGCAACGTAACTGCTTAGCGCATCTAAATTGACTTGCGCTTTCATGCCGAACGCATTGGTCGTTTCGACGCTTTTTTCGGCCAAGCTTTGGCGGTACGTGTCGGCATAGTAATTTGCGCTCAGCTTATAGTGAAACAAATCCGTCGTGTTTTGATAGCGTGCTTCGGTATAGTAAATCGTATTGTCGTTACTGTTTTCGTAAGTTTTTTGTGCAAACGACTGTGTTGCCATTTCGAGCTTTAAGCCGTCTTTGGGAGCGGTTTGATAACGAAAGAAAACTTTTTGGGTTTTAGAACCTGAAAAAGGAATCTCCTCCTCATCGTTTTCATAATAATTTGCCGTAATCTTATGCGTCAAATTACCGTCTAATAAAGCATCGACTAAAGCTTCAAATGCGAGTAACGTGCATGGTAAAAGAAAAAGAAGTAAGGATTTCATGCGATTCAAAATGAAGCGTAAAGCCGCCGAAGCGACTTTACATGTAAAAGCAAAGCCGGAATGATTACATCATTCCGCCCATGCCTCCCATACCGCTCATATCCGGCATTGCGGGAGCTTTTTCTTCTTTGATGTTGGTGATCGTAGCTTCCGTGGTTAAAAGAAGGCTTGCTACGGAAACGGCATTTTGAAGGGCAATTCGTGAAACTTTAACCGGATCGACGATACCGGCTTCAAACATATCGACGTATTCGCCGGTTGCCGCATTAAATCCGTAATTGGCTTTTGTGCTTGTTAAAACGTTGTGCGCAACGACGCCCGCATCAAAGCCCGCATTTTCGGCAATTTGTTGAAGCGGAGCTTTGAGTGCTCGTGTTACGATCTCGGCACCGATAGCTTCGTCGCCGCTGAGGGAAAGCGCAACTTTGGCGTTTGCCAAGATGAAAGCAGAACCGCCGCCTACGACGATACCTTCTTCAACCGCCGCTTTGGTTGCGGAAAGTGCGTCGTCTACACGGTCTTTTTTCTCTTTCATTTCGGTTTCGGTTGCCGCACCGACTTTAATGACCGCAACACCTCCGCTAAGTTTTGCTAAACGCTCTTGAAGTTTTTCTTTATCGTAATCGCTCGTTGTTTCGGCAATTTGTGCTTTGATTTGCGCGACGCGTCCGTCGATACGTGCTTTTTCGCCGTTACCGTTAACGATGGTCGTATTGTCTTTATCGATGACGATGCGAGCTGCTTGACCGAGATCCGCAAGCGTTGCGCTCTCTAACGTACGTCCGAGTTCTTCACTGACGACTTCGCCGCCGCTGATAATCGCGATGTCTTCAAGCATCGCTTTTCTACGATCGCCAAAACCGGGAGCTTTGACCGCCGCGATGTTTAAAACGCCTCTGAGTTTGTTCACAACTAAGGTTGCCAATGCCTCACCGTCGATGTCTTCGGCGATGATAAGTAACGGTTTACCTGTTTTTTGAACTTGCTCAAGAACGGGAAGAAGGTCTTTGAGGTTGGAGATTTTTTTATCGAAAAGTAAAATGAACGGATGCTCTAGAACCGTTTGCATTTTCTCTGGGTTGGTCACAAAGTAGGGAGAGAGGTAACCGCGATCAAACTGCATACCCTCAACGACGTCAAGTTCGTCTTGAATACCTTTGGCTTCTTCAACGGTAATAACGCCGTCTTTACCGACTTTTTCCATCGCTTCAGCGATCAATCCGCCGATAACGGTGTCGGAATTTGCAGAAATCGTTGCTACTTGTGCGATCTCTTTTTTATCTTTAACGGCTTTTGCCATTTTTTTAAGCTCGGCGATGATCGCTTCAGCCGCTTTGTCCATACCGCGTTTGACTTCGACGGGATTTGCGCCTGCCGTGATGTTTCTAAGACCTTCTTTAAAAATAGCGTGCGCTAAAACGGTTGCCGTCGTCGTACCGTCACCCGCTTGATCGGCCGTTTTAGAAGCGACTTCTTTAACCAATTGCGCACCCATGTTTTCGACGGTCTCTTTGAGCTCGATCTCTTTTGCAACGGAGACGCCGTCTTTCGTGATGCTCGGAGCACCAAAACTTTTTTGAATCAAAACGTTGCGACCGCGAGGTCCCATCGTTACTTTTACCGCATCGTTTAATTTTTTAACGCCTTCATAAAGGGCATTTCTTGCGCTGTCTGAAAATTGAATCTCTTTTGCCATTCGTGTTTCCTTATAATATATTCGTAGTAGATTAAGAAATTAGAGTACGCCGAGAATATCGTCGATATTCATCACTAAATAGGTCTTAGCGTCAAGCGTTAATTCCGTTCCGGCATATTTCCCGAAAACGACTTTATCGCCGACCGAAACAAGTCCTTTCTCTTCAATTTTTGGACTGACTGCTCTAACAATACCGCTGAGAGGTTTTTCTTTGGCATTGTCAGGGATGATAATACCTGTCGCTGTAGTCGTAGCTTCTTCGACTCTTTCGAGAAGTACGCGTTTTCCAAGTGGTTTGAAAGTCATATTTTTCGTCCTTTTGACTGAAATTTTTAGCACTCTTTTATTTAGAGTGACAGAATTTTACACAAAATAGCGTAAAAAGTCAAGCAAAAAACCCTAAAAGTTTAGTCTTATATACTCAATGTTTTTTAGTTTTTTTTGAACGGTTGTTTTTCAATTAAAATTAACCGAAATATAAGTTTCAAAGCTATATAATTGCGTCTCTTTATTAGGTGTCAAGGTAGCTCAGCTGGTTAGAGCGCTGGTCTCATAAGCCGGAGGTCGAGAGTTCAAGTCTCTCTCTTGACACCACTTCTAAACTTAAAAAATCCCTTAAAATAGAGCTTTTTAGTATTTTATTCAACATCACTAATATCTAGCGGTTTCTTTTGCACGATGCTATCCCGACGAGAGTTCTGAAGTCAATGAAGAAGCGGTTGCAAAACTTTCCTCGAAACAAAAACAATTGCCCCAAAAAAACAGTGATTTAATAAGCATTAACTTCTCATTGAGGTGCGGTTTAGTCTATACGTCTATACTTTCACTTGTAAGACGCATACCTCCTTTTTGTAGATAATCTAACCATTTTAAGTCAAACGCTCGAATTGCCCGGTTCGAGCGTTTCTTTTTCTTCCAAATATCTTAAATAATCCTTTTTTCATCACAAATTTCTCTCAACCGATAATATTATAGGCTATAATCGAATGAATTAATCATAAAGAAGTATCGTGAAACTGATTCATTTTTCGGACACGCATTTAGGCTTTAACGATTTAGACATTATCAATGAGCAAGGTATCAACCGGCGAGAGGCTGATTTTTACGATGCTTTTACTCAAGTCATCAAGCAGATTAAAGAAATAAAACCTGACTATATCATCCACACGGGTGATCTTTTTCACCGTCCATCTCCTAGTAACCGAGCGATCACCTTTGCGCTTGAACAATTCAAAATCATCGAAGCGCTGAATATCCCGTTTATCATGATAGCGGGCAATCATTCCACCCCTCGCACCAATCTAAGCTCCCCCATTTTAAAAATATTTGAAAACTTTAAAAATGTTTATGTCTCATGCAATCAAGAGTACAAAAAAATCGAGTTCGATGATGCCATTTTTCACACCTTGCCGCATATGCACGATGAGAGCAAAGCCCTCTCTCAAATTGAACTCTGTGAAGCAAATCTCGATGCCACCAAACGCAACATCATGATGCTTCACTGCTCTGTGGGTGCGAGCTATCTCATGGCGGAGTTTGGCGAGTGGGTCTATCCGCACGCGAAAGAAAGCCTTTTTTCTAAAGTGGATTATGTCGCTCTTGGGCATTGGCACGGTTTTGGAAAAGTGAGCAAACATGAGAATGTTTACTATGCAGGTTCCACCGAGCGAACCAGTTTAAACGACAAACGAAACTCCAAAGGTTTTCTTGAACTCACACTGGATGCGTCTTTACATGTAAACTACCACGAGATAGCTATACGCTCCATCAAAACCTACGAGATTGATTGTGAAGACTATGAACACTCCGTTGAGACTTTACATGTAAACGATATAAAAGACGCACTTGTTGAAGTCAAACTGACCCATCTTACGGCGTTGCAGTCCATCGACATCCAAACCCGTGACATCAAAAACCTCTTTGAGGAAGCCTTACATGTAACCATCAAAAGAGAGTTCAAACAAAGTAGTACAGAAGCTACACTCAACGACATCGAAGCACTTTCCTTAGAGGAGTATTTTTTAGAACACATCAAAGAAGGTAGTAAACCTGATGAGTTTGAGCGGCTAAAATCAAAGATTCAAGAATTATTTGTGAGTTACGAAGAGGTCAGCGATGATACTCTCTAGCCTTCACCTTGAAAACTTCAAACGCTACACCTCTTTTGACATCGAGTTTGGCGAAGGGCTTATCGGCATCGTCGGTAAAAATGGCAGTGGTAAATCGACCCTTTTTGAAGCCATTCTTTTTGCGCTTTATGGTGAGCTGAAAAACAAAAAATTTAAAGAAGTCATTCGCAATGCCAGTGCAAGCGATAAAGATGCTGTGTTGGTCGAGCTTGAGTTTGAATTTGAAGCCATGGCGTACAAAGTCGTGCGTGAGTTTCGGGGCAAAGCGCTCAGTGCCAATGCCAAACTGTATAAAAACGGAGAGCTTATCACCAGTGGAGCAAGAGAAGTCACTGTGGCGATTGCGAAACTCACAAAGATGAGTAAAGAGGCTTTTTTACATACCCTTTTCGCTTCTCAAAAAGAGCTGACCAGCCTCAGCACGCTTAACAAAGAAGATCGAAAAAAGATGATACGCCGTCTTTTGGGGCTTGAAAAGATAGACTTTGTGGAAAATGAACTCATCGAAAAAAGCAGAGAACTCAAACGAGACATCGCCGCAAGTGTTGAGTTTTTGTTAGGTGAAGAAGAACTCAAAAGCAAAACAGCGTTAATAAAAGAGACAACCGTCCTAAAACAAGCGTTTGAAAAAGAAGTTAAAACCAAAAACTTAGAGCTAGAAAATACAAAGAAAAAAGAGTTACATGTAAAGCAAGAACTGGAATTTTTTGTCAAAACAAAAGAGCAAAAACAAAAGCTCATGAGCGAACTCTCCCTCATCAAAAACTCTATAACTTCAAATCTAGCCACGCAAACCAAACTCACCACAGAGCTTAAAACCTTAGAAACAAAAGCCAAAGAACTTAAAAGTTTCAGCACCGTTAAAAAAGAGTACGAAGCCTTGTCAATAAAACTCAAAGAACAAGAAACTCTCAAAAACCTCCAGATCAAAAAAGAGGGGTTGGAAAAAGAGCAAACCCAGTTGCGTGCCCAGTACACCAAAGCCAAAGCAGACATGGCAACTTTGGAAGAGCAAATCAAACCCTATGAGACACTATTAGGGCAAAAAAAAGAAAATGAAGCTTTACATGTAAAGCTAAAAACAGAACTTTCGGGCAAGCAAACCGAGCAAAAACAACTCCAAAATGAACTCTCCGCCGAACAGCGAGTCGTCTTAGACACACAACAAAAAATCGCCAAGATACAAAGCCTAGGTCGAGAATCAAACTGCCCTACCTGTACAAGGCAACTGCTGGATGAGTACGACAATGTCATCGCATCGCTAGAGTCCATCGTGCAAAGGACGCAAAGTGAAAAGATAGACAAAACCAAAGAAAAACTCGCCCTTCTCACCAAACAGATAGCGGAGCTTGAGCTTCAAAAAGAGCAAACGCAAAAAGCTTTACATGGTAATGAGACGGCTCTGAGTGTGATAGCAAGCAAGCAAAAAGATTTGGCAAGTGCTAAAGAGCATTTTACAAAGGTCAATGAACAAGGCAAACGCAACAAAGAAGAACTAGGCACGCTCGCCAAACACGCTTACGATGAAGCTTTACATGTAAAGATACAAAAAAGCTTTTTGGAGTTAAAACCAAAGTACGAAACCGTCCTAAGCCTTGAAACTGAACTCAAACGAGAGCAAGGTGTGAGGGAAGAATTGGCGCTTACCGTCAAGAGTGCAGAAGCTTTACATGTAAAGGCGAAAGAAAAAGATGCAGAAGTTGCAAAAACACTTTACGATGAGCCAAAACATACCGCAAAACAAAGTGAATACGACGAACTTCAAAAGCAAAAAGAGAAACAATACAGTGTAATCTCAGAGCTAAAAGAGAAAATCGCCAAACATGAAGGCGAGATAAAAACCTTGCAAAACGCTCTGGAAAATAACGAAGTCCAACTTAAAAAAGTACAGCATAAAAAAGACGATTTGAGTGATTTTGAGAAGATAAAAGTAAGCCTAAGTGAGTTTAAAACCAAACTCAACTCAAAAATAGCCCCACGCATCTCCCAAATCGCCTCGGAGATGTACGCCACCATCACCAAAGGCAAATACCAAGCCATCGAAGTGAACAACGACTTTGACTTTTTCATCTACGACGAGGGCAAATGCTACCCTATAGAACGCTTCAGCGGCGGCGAGATAGACCTCGCCAACCTAGTGCTTCGCATCGCCATCTCCAAAACCCTCAGCGAACTAAGCGGTGCCAGTAGCGTGGGATTTTTAGCCTTCGATGAAGTGTTCGGTAGCCAAGATGAAAACCGAAGAATGGAGATATTAGAAGCGTTTCATACCATAAAAGAACAGTACCGACAGATATTTTTGATAAGCCACGAGATGGAGATAAAAGAGATGTTTGAGAGAGTTGTGGAGTTGTAGAAAAATATAAAAGGAATAAAAATGAGTATTAAAAAAATTAATATAAATCAATTAGCGTCTTTTATCAATTTTGAATTTGATATTAGTCGAGAAGGAGTTCCTGAAAAGTATATCACTATTTTTGGAACAAATGGCTCTGGCAAATCTTCTTTGGTCAATATGCTTGGGCTATTAAATAGATATCAGGTTGACACAAGTGAAAATAATTTAAAAAGTTTAAAAGATTTTTTGGCAAAAAAAATCTCTAAAGAGTCAATAGATAATAAAATTCAAATAGATATATCTTTTGATGACTGTAGTCAAAATATTTTATTCGATTCTGACACAAACCAACTAACTATTAATGAAAAATGGAAAAAATTAAAAATTTTTAATGAAAGTTATACAAATGCAACAATTGGAAGTCACATTGATATAAATTTGAAAGAAAATGGTTTGATTATTGGCGAGCCAAATATAGAATTAGATCGTGAAAGAATCAAGCAAAAAAAACTTGTTGAAGAAGAAGTGAAAATTAAAAAACAGATAAATGAAGCTGTTGATGATATACAAAAAAATTATAAAATAATTACTGGAAGTACTGCCCAATCAAATTTAGACAAGATATCAAAAGAAGATTTTTTAGCAGATACTTGCATATATATAAATGATCCTACTCTGCTTACACAAAAAGAAGCATTAGGTAAGAAAAAACAAGAGCAAAAGTCGAATATTATTGATATTAAAAAATTAAATAGCTTTTTTGATTCAACTCAATGGGAAGCTCTTTTCAATGAAGAAATTATAAAACCTGAACTCGCCAAAGAATATCAAAACTTATTAGTGAAATATAGTGACTTTTATAAACAGGGTATGAAAATAGATGATGACTTACTAAATAAATGTCCATATTGTTTACAAGAATGGGATAAAAAAACTCAAATATTAAGTGATTTTCAAAAATATTTGGAGTCAGAATATAACACTAAAAAAGAAAAAATAGAGTCTTTAAAGAATAAATTGCTTGATTTTGAAAAAGTTATAAAAGAAAAAAACAAGGAACTTGAGCTACAAGAAAAAGTTGTTATAGATGAATGTATAACATATAATATTGATAGTTCAAAATATAAAGCTGTGGCTTTTGATAAAAAACAAATTCAAAATATCGTAGATTTAATTGATAAAAAAATTGAAAATATGGGTCAGAAGTATTCAATTAAAGAAGCATTAGATAATCTACAAAGCCATTATAGTTCTTCATTTGAAATATCCATAGAACCTCTATTGGAGATTAAACAGGCAATTGACAAGCGAGCATCTTTAGTAATGAGATTAAATAAAGAAATTGCTGAGCATTTGATGAAGGTTTTTTGGGAAGAAAAAAAACAACTTCGAAATGATTTTAAGAAAACTGTTGGGCTCATTGAAGAAAGTAATAGAAAAATAAAAGACTTAGAAGTTAAGAATGAAGATATAAATACTATTCAGGAAGTCTTTAATGGATTACTAAAATTTATAGGTTTGGAAGAATACTATCTTGACTCAAATAATAAACTTCAGTTACAAATAGATTCTAATTATGATATTTCCAATGAAGGGGCTAGGATAAGTTCAGCTCAAAGAAAAATTCTTTCATTATGCTATTTTTATGCGGAATTGATTTCAGAAGTTAACAATGAAAAAGAATTAAAAGATTACACACTAATTTATGATGACCCTTTAGATAGTGCTGATTATATATTTTTCCACAGCATTACATCATTAATTGAAAATATTGAAACAGTATTGTCGAAAATTTTAAAAAAAGGTTCTATTAATATTGGTCAACATATTGTATTTACTCATAATTCATTATTATTCAATAGATTAACCCAAAATTTTAAATTTTATAAAAAAATGAATAAGGTTAATCAGATAACAAAAATTTCTAAAGCCGATAAAATAGAAAGTAATTACAAAATTTATTTAGAATTAATTGTTGATTTTTATAAAAAGCCAACAAATGAAATCAAAGAAAAAATCTTTATTGGTAATATTATAAGAAGAGTTCTAGAAATAGTTATAAGTTTTAATGAGTTAAATAGCAATAATGTTTCTATAATAAAAGATTATGGAAAACCAACATTAGGAATGATAGCGAATCATCTATCACATGAAAATTTTTCAAAAGTCTTAAATCCTTTACCAACTGATGATGAAATGAAAAAAGCATGTGAAGAATTATTTGAAATAATAAAAGATAATCATCCAAAACAGTATGAATATATCGAAACACATTTTTTAGCATAACTAAAATGACCCTCTCAAAATCCCTTTGGCCGAAAAAGTACACGAAAACGGGGACAAGCAATTTTAAATTGATGAATGGTTAATTTGAGAGGCTAATTTTAAAACCTATGGGTCATAAACACCCTTACATGTAAACCCACTTTAAGTGAAAGTGACACAAAGAAATTTGGCGTGTGGATTGTTGCGTTGCAAAGCATTTCAAATTGAAATTTTTTCAAAGCAATGGAGCAATTAAGAGTAAAGTAGTTATTAAAAATGGAATGTTACACATGAATAATAAGGTTGCAATAGATGGATAAACTCATAAGAAACTCGACTGCTGAATTTTTGATATTTACCTCACAAAGTGGAGAAAACAGCATCGAAGTCAAAGTTTTTGAAGAGTCGGTTTGGCTGACGCAAACGATGTTAGCACAGCTTTTTGATGTTCAAAGACCAGCGATAACAAAGCACTTAAAAAACATTTTTGAAAGTTATGAGTTAGATGAAGATTCAGTTAGTTCCATTTTGGAACATACTGCCAATGATGGTAAAATATACAACACAAAATACTATAACCTAGATGCCATCATCTCCGTAGGTTATAGAGTAAACTCCAAAAAAGCGACACAGTTCAGGCAGTGGGCGACACGTGTACTGAAAGAGTTTGCTATCAAAGGGTTTGTGCTTGATAAAAAACGACTTGAAAACGGTACTTTTTTAGGTAAAAACTATTTTGATAAACTCTTAGAAGAGATACGAGAGATTCGCCTTAGTGAGCGGATGTTTTATCAGAAGATTACAGACATATATGCTACAAGTGTGGACTACAACAAAGACGACGAGACGACTAAAACGTTTTTTGCAAAGGTGCAGAACAAACTTCATTTTGCCATTCATGGACATACGGCGGCGGAACTTATTTATAACAGAGCAGATAGTAAGAATGAGCACATGGGGCTAACTTCTTGGGATAATGCACCCAGTGGAAAGGTGCTTAAATCAGATGTTACCGTAGCGAAAAATTATCTTTCAAAAGAAGAACTTGACTCCCTTGGTCGAATCGTCAATGCTTTTTTAGACCTCGCAGAAAGTAGAGCCAAGAGAAATATCCCTATGAGTATGGAAGATTGGTCTAAGAGACTGGATGCCTTTTTGGAGTTTGATGATAGAGAGATTTTGCACGATGCAGGAACGATCACTAAAAAGATAGCGGATGAAAAAGCTTTGAGCGAATTTGAAACATACCGTGTCGTTCAAGATAGACTTTTTAGGAGTGATTTTGACAAACTATTGCTAGAAGTGGACACTAAATAAGACGAAAATGGGGACGGCTTCCTACCCAAAGACGGCACGGCGTGGCTGATTTTTTACAGTTTTTCTAGCGTTTATTTCATTGCGGTAGTATCGATTGTGTGTTTACATGTAAAACCAAAAGCCGATACGATAGAGAGAATTTTTAAGGCAAATCCCCGTAGAATCAATTGTTTTATAGACGATGTTCGGCTATAATAACGGCAAGAGTGAGCCATGACGAATACTTCAGCGATTCTTACATTTTCAAGCTTTTTTACATTTATCCATGGCTCCATTTTGGGCTTTCGTATCACACGAAGACCTTTTGAAAACTTACTGTGAAGGAAAACCGCAAGATGGTGAGTGCACTGTCCGCATTAATGCAAGAAAAGTATGATGCTTTAAAAGCGTATCGTATTATAGAGTATAAAAAATACCCTTGGTATGATCCCGTTACGAAAAAGATCGGAAGTATGGGGCGTTGGGCATATCCCAACGTCAAAACGAAGTCTACGCCGGATGGAACCGTGAAACTCGAATGGGAAATCGACGCTCAAACGGTAAAAGCGTTGGCGCGTCGAGGGTTGATCAAGCCCGTCGATTTCGGCGTAGACGCTCGAGGAAAAATCCCCATTCGATACGAGATTTCCGAATAAAAGAGTTTTGAAAAACCGAATCGTGAGGCGTTACATGTAACGTTCTATCTGCAAACCGCCTCTTGAAGTTTACAACGATAATTAACTGTTTTATAACGTTATAAAACAGTTTTTTTACAGTTATTATTTTTCCAGTTTTCCCATTCGCATCGCTGCCATTTTGATAAACTTTCCGACACTCATACCGTAGCTATCTGCGGCGGCTTGAACGAGCGCGAGTTCGTTTGGACTAAAGTAGACGGCATAGCGATTTTCTTTCGCATGTTCGCTTTGCGGTTTTCGCGGGCGTCCTCCTTTTTTGCGTTCGCTTTCGGCGAAAGTGGTCGTGGGCATTGACTTGGCTTGTCCGAGGATCGAATCGATCGATTTTTTTTCAGCCATAGCGTCATTCTCCTTTGAAGAGTTCAAGAAGCGATCGGTACTGTTGGTAAACGGTTTTATAAGCGCATCGTGAAAGGGGCGTTTCATCGTACAGTTCCGAGAGGCTCAAGCCGGTTTCGATACTGTTCTTAAATGCTTTAGACAAGCGTAATTCAAAAAACTCCAAATTCTCAAAATGAGCCGATATGGCATCTTTGACCGTTTGAAAGTCGCTCTCTTTCTCCGTCTTGGTGACAAGGATGAAAAGACGGCTATTGAAGGTTTGGATCTCTTCGATCGTCTCGACGGTTCTCAAAATGGAGTTATAATCCGTCGATGTCGGAATCAGCACCGCATCGCTTACTTTTAATATCGGCAAAACGCCGGAGGTGACGAATCCTCCGAAATCGTAAACGCAATTTTCGATAATCTCGGGAGTCGAAGATATTTTCGCCATCTCCGGATAGATGGATTCGATCACGGAATTATCGTTGGATTGGAGATAATACCCTAAATCTTTGGCGAGCGAAAAAGCGATCGGCGTTTTACCGACGCCGCCTTTTTTATTGATAACCGATAAGATCATATATAACCCTTTAATAACGTTATTTAATTGGTATATTATAGTTAAATATCCTCTAATTTTCAAGAGAAAAACGTGTTGTTTTGAGCAAGAAGTCGTCTTGCATATCGACGGTTGATCACGGTTATCGGAAAAATTATAACGCAAAGCATAACGGCGGTAGGGTATAATTTTGAAAATTTCAATGTTAAAAGGCGATAAAGTGATGAAAAAAATGTTTCCGTTTATGCTAGCGATAGCCTTTCTTGGGTGTGCATCTTTGAGTGCTGCCGAGGAGGTTTTCCCTAAACCGCTTTGTTTGGAAGGTGTTTGCGTTTATATCAACGCCAAAGGAGAGCCGGAATTTGGCGGAAAAATATTTTACAGTGCACATCGTTTTTCACCCAACGGCTTAGCTGCGGTAAGGGTTAAACAATTCGACGGAAAGTATGGATTTATTAATGCGAAAGGAGAAGCGGCGACGCCTTTTACGCTGGACGGAAAGTATGGCATGTATGATTTTGCGCCCAACGGTTTAGCAAAGATAAAGCTCGATGAGCGATACGGATACATCGATAAAGATAGTTTTACGAGCGGTAAATTAGCCATGAAAACGACTTTTGATGAAGCAGGCGATTTTGCGGCGAACGGTTTGGCTTTAGTGAAAAAAGTCGACAAATACGGCTATATCAATGCGCAAGGGGAACTCATTATCCCTGCGACCTTTAGCCATGCGTCTCCTTTTGCGGCGAACGGTTTAGCCGTTGTCGTCACGAACGACTCAAAATACGGTTACATCAATAGCAAAGGGGAGATGGTGATTCCCGCAAAATTCGATCACGCCGCCGATTTTAGTTCCAACGGATTGGCCGCCGTTGAAGTCAAAACATATGAATCAAAATACGGTTACATCAATAGCAAAGGTGAAATGGTGATCCCCGCAAAATTCGATAAAGCAGAAATGTTTACGTCAAACGGACTCGCGCGTGTCGGAATGTGTCGGGATGATTGTGACCCCCGTGATGGGTATTTGTACGGATATATTGACCGACAAGGTCAAGCGGTTATCCCTCCGAGCTTGAAAAAAGCGTTTGATTTTACGTCGGACGGCTTAGCCTTTGTTGAAACAAGCGACTCAAAAGAAGGCTACATCAACGCGAAGGGCAAAACGGTCATTGCCGGAAAGTTTAATGATGTCTCCTTAAAAGAAGATGTCAACGGGATTCACGAAGTGAAACAAAACGGGAAGTGGATACTCATAGATGCAACGGGAAAAGAGTATCGTTCCAAAGCGTATGATATTTTGAAAAAAGAGCTCACTCAAAAATAAGAGAGCTCAAAGCAAGCCCTGACGTGCTCTCGTAGGTAAAGTATGCTACCCTCAAGGATGTTCAGGGACGCGGGTAGCGTAACGGGTGACATTATCAACGTGGAGCGCGTATGAAGTACGTTTTAGGCAATATCGGTTGTTGGCTATTTGCCCTGTCGGCGTGGGCGCAAGAGGGAAACGTATCGGATGATAGCACGCTTTTTTTGCAAAGCGACATTGCGGGGCTTCACGTCAGCGTCGACGAAAAACCGCGCGGCATAACGACCCAAGGCGGTATCTTAAAACTGAAAATCGGCGATGAAATCGGAACGGGCGGTTTTGGGTTTCATAAGCTGGTCATGCAAAAAGAGATTAATGCGACACATGAGTATTACGGTGAGCGGGAGTTTAAGTACAAACCCTACGATCCGATACGCATCAGTGAAAAAAATCTTCAACCCCGTCTTAAAAAAGCACTTTTAGCGAAGCAAAACGGACTTTTACACAGCGTGCAACTCAAACATCGCCTTGCGTCGAAGATGGCAACGGATGAGCGTTTTATCTACGTCTTGAGTCAATCGCGCTCCAAGGTTTACAGCCGGCAAAAACGCGAACGTTCTGATGCGGAATACTTAGAAATCTACGATAAAAACACACTCTCTTTCGTTAAAGAAATTCTTCTCAATGCGGACGATGCCGACTCTTTCGATAGAGAGATACTCTCGCACCAAGGCTACCTATACGTTGCGTCAAAAAACGGAAACATCCTTTTTTGGGAAAAAGAGAAGCTTCTTAGCGAGCCTCCTAAAGAGCTTTTAACTTCTGCCAAAGAGCTTAACCGTCTAAGAGGGTTTGGCGCGTACCTGTTTCGTTTCGGCAAAGGCGGCATCGTAGAAATCTATCGCAATAATTTACATGTAAAGCGTATTGACACGAAGCAACACCGTTTTAAAGGGTATGAAACACTGGAAGATAAGCGGTTCGATCGCATTTTTGACGTGCTTTACGCCGAGGAGAAACTTTTCATCGCGAATGATTTGGGAGAGGTTCAAGTGTATGCGCTTGGCTCAAACCCCAAGGAGAGCTCATTCATCGCAACACTGCGAGATGAGAATGTTCATATTGCTTACGATGTGCTCAGTTTAGCGTTGTATGAAAAGCAGACATTAGCGGTTGGAACCGATGGACACGGTGTTTTTGCGTACGATACGAAAACCTTGCATGCGCTTGCCTCTTTGCCTAATATCCCGAAAAAAAGGGCGTATCAAATGCGCGTTTGGAAGGATTCCCTTTTAGTGAGCCAAGGACTGGATTCGCCCCATGTGTATGCGTATGATCTCAAACGCAAAAAACTAACGCACGATTTTCAAGGAGAAGCGAACGAGGTGATGGATTTTGCGATGAGCGGCGAAAAGCTTTATACGCTGGATGATGGGCATGTGTACGTGCGGGATGTAAAACCAAAAGAAGAGGGCAAATGAAACGACATTACGTTTTAAAATTTCTAAGCATCGCTTTGTCTTACGGGTGGTTTGGACTTCTATACGGCATCGTGTTTTCGCTCTTATTGCAAGAGCAAGGATTGAATGCGGTATGGCTTAAAACCGTCGTGATGGTTGCTACCGTAGCGTTGACACTGGGGTGGGCATATCGTTTTGAGATGCGTTACCATATGCCGACACAAAAATACGTTGTCATTGTGCTTATCGCTCTTTTTGGCTTTTTGGAATGCGTTAAATATCCGCTTATTTCGCCGATCTTTTTTGCATTATTTTTAGTTTCTATTGCGTATAAATGCCGTGATTGCGTTGCGTTTACGAGGATAAAACCGTGAGTGATGCTATCAAACGGCTGGAAGTTTTGTACGAACTCAAACGTTATGAGGACCTTTTACATGTAAGTATTCCATTGTGTGCCACAAGCTTCGAAGATCAAGGTATGTCGTATCATTATACGATTTTGTCTTTCATCGCTTTGGAGCGTTTGGATGAAGCACTTGATATGATTGAAAAAGCGTTAGCACGGTTTCCTTTGGAAGCACATTATCTTTATTTTCAAGCGTTTGTCTTGTTCCAGCAAAACCGTCCTAAAGAAGCTTTATCGCGTGTCAAAGAACTGCTTGCTCGTGAACCCAACCACGGCGCGTATCATCATCTTCATGCGCAAATTTTGGTAGAACTTTCCCGTTATGTTGACGCCAAGCGCGCGATCGATCAAGCGTTGGCGTTGGATGCGCACGATGCGGATTTTTTGGTTACCCTTGCCATCATTACTTACCACTTGGGCAATACGCCTATCGCGTGTGAAATTATTGCATCCGTTCTTGCAAACGATCCTCATCACGCCGAAGCACTGCATCTTCATTCGAAATTGGGTGCTTCAAGTTTGTTAGAAAAAAAGAACATTCTTCAAAGAATTCTCTTTCGCAATCCTTTTGATAAAGAGGGCAAAGAGCGTTTGGAGAGCATCAAGCGTTATTACGCTATTGCTCCTGCGTTGATGCTCTCATTTTTGCTCTATGCGTCGGGTGAGCATTTTGAGATGTGGGAAAAGAGTCGCCAGACTTCAGGTATCTTACTTCTTTTGTCGTTTTATGTATGGCGTGATTGGCGTTTAAGTATTCCGTTTTTTGTGCTGAGCTTCGCACTGCTTGGAAATGTGGCATGGCATGAGTGGTACGTCACGCTTTTAGGTGCGGCGATCTACTACGTCATAGGACGCATCGGCGGGCAAATTTTAGGACTTGTTTTTGCTAAAATAGAAGAAATTTTCCAAAAAGGAAAACGATGGATGAACCGTTAAAAAACAAGGTAAATGAAGGGGAAGGCGGACTCTGTCTCTTTGAGCCTTTACATGTAAAGTACAAAATGACGTTTGAATCCATCGGTGGATTGGAAACGCTGAAAAAACAAGCCTCCATCAAAATCATTCAGCCTTTTAAGCACCCTGAACTGTTCAAAAAATTTAAAAAAAGTGCGGGCGGAGGCATTTTGCTCTATGGAGCACCCGGATGCGGAAAGAGTTATTTTGCGCGTGCCATCGCCGGAGAATGCAATGCCGCGTTTTATAACATCGGGATTGATCAAATCTTAGATATGTACGTGGGCAACAGCGAAAAAAACATCAAAGCTCTGTTTGAAACTGCCCGTGCCAATCGTCCCTGCGTCATTTTCATCGACGAAATAGACGCGCTTGGACGAAAGCGAGAACTGCTTCGCAATACCAATATGACTTCCACCATCAACGCTTTTTTAGCCCAAATGGACGGCGTGGAAAGCGATAATGAAAATATTCTCATCATCGGTGCGACCAATGCTCCATGGGACGTGGACAGTGCGTTTCGGCGTACGGGAAGGTTTGATAGAATCTTTTTTGTTCCGCCGCCCGATGGAAAAGCGCGTGAAGCCATCTTTAAACTCTATTTGCATGACTTGCCGATCGACAAGATTGACTATGCCGCTTTAGCTAAAATGAGCGTCGATTTTTCGGGAGCAGATATCAAAGGCGTGGTGGATCGGGTGAGTGAAGCCGTTATCGAGGAGATTTTAGAAAGCGGTGAAGAGCTCACTATCGAGCAAGATACACTCAAAGAGGAGATACAACGCACCAAAGCGACAACGTTGGAGTGGTTTAGTGCCGCAAAAAACGTGGTCGAATACGCCAATGAAAACGGCATCTACGATGAATTAGCACTTTACATGTCAGAGTCATTGGGTAAAAAACCTAAAAAAATGGGTTTTGTGTGATGGCATCACGAGAGTCGTTAAAACGCTACCGCATCAAACTCCCGACCGATTTGGGCAAGCCTTTGTATATTCAGCCCATAGACGTTAAAAAACAATTTTTCAAAGAAATCGTGACGCGCATAGGTGTGCTGGTATTTTTGCTTTTTGGCTCGTCGATAGCACTCGTGATGGCTTACGGCGCGTGGCAAACGCACGACGTATGGCACGGCATCATCGCTTTGCTTTTTAGCGGTTTCTTACTCGCAACGTTTATGTCGGTGCGTTCCTTTTTACATGTAACGCTTTACGTGGTAGCAGACAAAGGCATTGCTCGCTATACCTTGCGTTTCAATGAACGCGTTGTGGATGCAGAACTCTTTTACTTTTCCCCTTCTCAGCGATATGAAGTCGCAGAAGGTTATGTCGATCCTCACAGTCTCGTTTCCAAAAAAGGCTATAAAGTGAAAGCGACGTGGTATGAAGGAAACCGTAACGTTTTTACGATGTCGTATTTAAGAGGCGAAGAGCCGCTACTCGATAAAGAGGCATTGGAACACGCCGTGAAAGCATTTCAGATATACGCCTACGCGCATCAGGCGTGAGGCGAAGAAAAATTATTTTGATCTTTGGCATTCTTGAGAGTTTAGATAATTTTTGCCGTTTTCTTGTAGGAGCATCGTCAAATTGGTTAAAATTCTTTGGCGTTTAAGAAGGCAGTCGAAAATTTTTTCAAAGTAGGCGAAGCAGCGGTGCATCTGCTTTTGAAAATAATCAAACTGAATGACGAACATTTCCCCCGATGAGCTAAATTGTAAGGTTTCGGCGTAGCAAAGATCGGCAAAATGAGCGTGTGCCCCGATTAATTCTCCTTGATACACGTCTAAGCATTGCGTTTTTCTTCCGATGAGCGTGAGCTCTCCTGAAAGGTAGATAAAAATATTGATAGGTCGCGAGCCTTTTTGGTAGACGATTTCATCGGCTTCGTAGCGTTTTGGATAGGCATATCGGCAGTTGACGTCGGTATCGAAAAGGTGTTTAATGTTAAGACGGTAAATGCGCGTATCGTAGGACATAAGACCTTTCCTTTCACCAAAAAGGCACGCTTTCAAACGTGCCTTCGTAAGAGGTATGCTGATTTAGTGCACTTCTCTCCAAATTTTGACTTTCCAAGCAAACGCAAGAAGCGTGAAAAGTACCATATAACCGATGAGCTTATAACCGAGGTCTTCGCGTTCGACCTTTTTACGATCACCGACTTTTTCCATATAGGAGATCACTTGGTTTTGCGCTTTTTCGGTTAATCCCACGCGCGGCATCGACGTACCCGCCAACTGTTTTTGAGGATTGTTGATAAACGTTGAAAGATACTCATCGCTCTTCGCACGAATCATAATCGAAAGATCCGGAGGCAAGGTTCCCATATACGCGGTTAATGCCGCTTTATCCGAAGGACTCATCGTTTTATCGTATTTCATATCGTGGCATCTGCCGCAGGCTTCTTCGTACAAGACTTTATCGGATACCGGCTTGACGATGCTGTGAAAAAAGGCAAGAATAGAGGCGATCTCGTCTTCGCTCATCCAGTCGTATGAAGGCATCGGAAAGGTTCTTGCTTGATCAAATTTGTGTTCGACAAGCATTGCTTTAGCCGGATTTTTGAGAAATGCGCTTAAGAAAGCCGGATCGTAGAGCAAGCCCGCGTTACTCAGATCGGGCGGTACGACGCCGTATGCTAACGATGCGTCGCTCTCACTCATAGCAGATTGAATACCGACGGATTTAACGGAATGGCAAGCGACGCAGTTTGCTTGTACCAATTCTTCTCCCTTGATAAAATCGCCTTTACCCACCGTATGCCCCAAATCCTTAAACGTAAAATCGGCAGGGGCGACGTGAGGGTGCATTTGTGAATGCGCGAACGGTTCGACACCCCAATAGACAACGGCCGTAAAGAAAAGGACAACGACTAAAATTTTCAACTCTCTCATG
>DFZK01000014.1 GCA_002382085.1 Sulfurospirillum sp. UBA4058
TGATGATCGTGGGCGGATACCTCTCTAAAGAGAAAAAACCCGTCCCCGCAGGTAAGTTTAACGCCGGACAAAAAGCATGGTTTTGGATCGCGATGCCCGGCGGTATCGTGATGATCATCACCGGAGCTTTGATGTTCTTTTTAAACAAAGACCTCTCATCCGTGGCTACACTGTTTGGAATGAGCCAAATCGACGTGCTTCGCCTCAGTGCGATCGTTCACAACATCTTAGGAATGGTCGTTGCTACGTTCTTTATGGTGCACGTCTATATGGCAGCGATTGCCATCAAGGGTGCAATTCATTCGATGATTACCGGTTACAAGGAAGAAGAGGAAGTCGCCATCCTTCACAGCTCTTGGTACAAGCAGCTTAAGAACGAGGGCAAGGTTTAGTAGGCTTTACATGTAAGCTTACATGTAAGATTGGAAGCCCTGAAAACGGGGCTTCCAAAGCTTATCGCTTGACGTGAAAAATCGCAAAATACTTTGCCTATATAGGATCTTTAAACGTCTCTCTGATGTGTAAAAATTCGCTCAAGTGTTTGAAAAAAATATCGACGATTTTGGGGTCGAAGTGTTCGCCTCGTTCTTTATGAAAAAAATTAAAAATCTCTTCATCGCTCCATGCCGGCTTATAGCATCGTTGATTTCCCAAAGCGTCAAATACGTCCGCAAATGCGGTAATACGGCTATAAATATGAATATTGGCACCTTTAAGTCCGCGCGGATAGCCTTGTCCGTTAAATTTTTCATGATGCTCGTGAGCGACGATTGCCGCCGTTTGAAGAAGAGGGCGATGCGAATGTTTTAACATGTCATACCCCAGTTCCGTATGTTTTTTCATAATTTCAAACTCTTCGGGCGTCAGTTTGCCCGGTTTATTTAAGATAGCATCCGGAATGGCTACTTTGCCTATATCGTGCATCGGGCTTGCTTGTTTGAGCATCTCGGCATCGTGCTCGGATAGCCCGTAATGCAAGGCGATCAGTTTAGAGTACTCGGCAACGCGACGGACATGGTTTCCCGTCTCTTTACTACGACTTTCGCCGATAGAGCCCATCGTAAAAATAACCTCTTTTTGCGTCTCTTCGATCTCTTTTTGCAAGGCTTCTACTTCGGCGAATTTACGCTGAAGCTCATCGTACTCTTGTTTTTGACGCTTATCGGCTTTGGTCATAATCTTTTCATGACGTTGAATATCTTTAATCAGCTTTTCCGTCGTTTTGTCGAAATTGGCGCGTAAGAGCTCCAATTCGACGATCAAAGGGTTTTTAATCACATCATGTTCCATTTTTTGCCTCTATTTTGCAATGAGATGAATCGTAAGGTCGACAAAATCTTCGATAAAATCCTCGCCGGCTTCTTTGGCACTATCGTTTTCTTGATCAAAAATCCAATTGACGGTAATGTTGAAATTTTCTTTATTGGCATCTAAAATATCGAAGAAATCGAAGAAAAGTTTGGAACTGCTCGAATTAAAATAGGTAATTTCAACATTGACCGTCAAAGAATGAGGCGCGTTCGGCTCGGTAAAATACGTTCTTAACCACTGTAAAATCGGCATATAAAACTCAAACGTATTTTCAGGGTAAGACTTGCCTTTAATGTTGATTTCACCGTAGGTCTCTAAGGAAATTTCAGGCGTATATTGCGTGGCTTCAAATTTTAAATTATTCATAACAATACTTTCCCTTGTGTTTTAATAATCGCTTTGATTCTAAAATAATACCTTTTTTCACTAATTTGTTCAAATTCGTACGTCAATTTATCGCTACGCTTCGCGATCTCGTAAAATCCGATACCGCCGCCTTTGAAATGCGCCTCACTGCCGCTTTTTCGAAGCTCTCTGTAACGCTGTTTAATCATCTCTTTGTTCATCAAAACAAGTTCGGAAAGCTTGGGCGATATTTTTTCTTTATCGTCAAGCGTAATGATATTTTGACTGAGCACGTAATAATGTTTTTGTTTGGGTCGTTTGCCCACAAGGATTAAACCTTCGGATTTGTTGGACGATGCTTGTTCGTTTTTCGACTTCGAATAATTCATCATATTTTGCGCCAATTCAATAAAAATCGTAAAGATATTCGTCGATTCGTTCATCCCTAAAGCACTCTCCGTAGCCTCTTTTTCCAAGGCTTCCGTCATGCCCGCGATGAGCGTTTGCGATAAAAAACCGCCGTACGCCAAAAAGACGATACCGTCTTTTTCAATGAGTTTTTTAACGGTATGAATGTCGATCATTGGGGACGCTCCTTTTCAATTTTGATGCATATTTGCGAAAGTGTTTCTAACGTAATCGGTTTATGTACGGTAGCGTAAATGCCTATATCAGTCGCTTTTAGTAACTCTTTTTTATCCCTCATCGAAGTGATTAAAAGAATAATCGCCTTTGGGTGAACCCGTAAAATTTCGCAAGCGGCGTCGATGCCGTTCATACGAGGCATTTCCAAATCAATCGTGACGCATGTCGGGGACAATTCACGGTAACGCTCTATCGCATCGATACCGTCCACGGCTTCGCCGATAACGGCATGACCCAATGTTTCAAGAAAATCGATAATTTTTGCACGCGCTAGTTTAGAATCATCCGCAACTAAAAACGTCACCGTATCTCCTTTCGTCGATTAGATTTTGAATCCGATCAGCATAATATCGTCATTTCGTATTTCATCGCCCTGATACGCATGCAACGTATCGATAAAAATTTCTTGTTGATCGGCAAACGACTCTTGGGAGTGCTTTGTCAGTAAGTCCGTAAACCTACTTTTGCCGAAAGGAAAGCCTTTTTTGCCGCCGTTTTGATCTAAATAACCGTCGCTGGTGATATAAAGGCGCATGCCTTGTTCTACGGGCAACACGTGTTCGCTAAAAACGTATTCGGCCTGCGATTGCTTGTATCCTACGGAGTGTTTATCGCCTTGGATGATGTTAAGCGTTCCGTCTGTTTGAATATAAAAAAGAGGTAAACATGCACCGGAAAACGTAATACGCGCATTGGCTTTGTCGTAAAGAAAAACGGCACCGTCAAATCCCGCATTATTGATCGCCGTTGCATCGTGTTGATTTAAAAGATGTTTGATGCTTCGATTAAAAATACCGAGAATTTTAGCTGGACTGATGCGTTCTTCTTGGTGTCGGATCGTGGCGATGATTTGCCGTTCGACGGCTTTAACGAGCATCGTAACGAATGCTCCCGCGACGCCGTGTCCGGTACAATCCATCATCATGACCAAAAGCTCGTTACCGTCGTTAAATTCTTCCATAAAATAGATATCGCCGCCGACGATGTCTTTGGGCTGCCAAAGCACGCAATAATCGGAAAAAAACCGTCGGAAAAGCGTATGATTCGGAAGTAACGAGTGTTGAATTAAAGAGGCATATTCAATGGAATCTTTGATCGCTTTATGACTCGATGCAACTTCTTGACGGGAAATTTCAAGTTCGTGCTGAATCTTTTTTTGGTGCGAAATATCGGCAAAAATACCGATTAATCCGCCCGGTTTTCCATTGAGCATTTTAAAACCGTTGACCGAATAGAGCGTATGATGGAGAACGCCGTCGTGAAAAACCATCTTTTGCTCGCGCTTTAACGAAAGCGTCTGCTGAATAACGCGCATATCTTCTTCATGGTATTTTAAGCGATCTTCCCGTGGAAGGTAGTCCAAGTCTAAAACGGTTTTGCCTATGAAATTTCGTGAATCGATACCGAAAGCCTCTTCATACGCTTGGTTAAAACCTAAAAAAGCACCGTTGACGTCTTTATAAAAAATAGGATTGGGAATAGCGTTTAAAAGGTTGTGCATCAAAAAATTAGAATCGGCCAGCTCTTTTTGAATACGCTTAACGCGCCATGTCCAAAAAAGCGTACCGGCTAAAATAAGACAAAAGACGAAGAGAATTTTAAACAGTAAATTCCAATTCATAATTTTTTCGACATTCGTATTGACCCAAAGATTGACGATACGGTTTCGTTCTTCCTGATCGATCGCGTCCAAGCCTTTTTGAAGAATACCGAGTAAAATAGGGTTAGACACGGAAGTCGCGATGCGCAAATCTTTAGGTGCGAAGAGTTCCTCGTCGGAGATGCCGATCACTTTGAGATTGCTCAGCCCGTAACGCTTGATCATATACGTTTCGACCGGAACCAACCCTACGGTTAAATCGGTTTCGCTATAAGCGATACTTTGTAGGGTCGACAAAGTATCTTTTTTTAGGGTTAAACGCACGCTCGGATAATGTTCTTTTAAATAGTGATGGTTAAAAAACCCTTCTTCCATGGCAATATTTTTATCGAGAATATCTTGAATCGTCTCAATTTTCCACGGAGCATCGTTTCGAACGACGACGCAATGGGCGACCGATTGATAGGGTGTCGTAAACAAAAGGTATTTTTCGCGATTTTCGTTTTTGACGATATTGAGCATAACGTCGAGTTGGTTATTTTGCATCATGGTTAAAAATTCATTCCATGAATATCCCGTAATATAGGCCACTTTTAATCCGACTTTTTGGGCAATGAGATTCATCAGATCGATTGAAAGACCTTGAGCGCGCCCGTCTTCGTAAAAATTAAAAGGTGCCCAATCGATTTCATTATGAACGCGAATCATCGGATGAGCTTTAATGTATCGTTGCTCTTCTTGGCTCAGCGTGACTTCGCTTGCATGGACAAATAGAGAATAAAACAGCAGAGAAAATAGTATCAAACGCATTTCAAACCGCCGAATGGTAAGGTGGATTTATTATAACGTAAATCGGTCTGAAACGCATCGAAAACGCGAAGAAGGTAACGTTTTTTTTACTTAAACGTTACCCCTATAGGGAAAGAATTATGCTTTAAATAAAACACTACCCAAACGAATCATATTGGCACCGCAGGCAATCGCTAACTCAAAATCACCGCTCATACCCATCGAGCAATACTTTGCGCCTTTCGATTGTAAAGACTCGAAAAGTTTATAGGTCGTCTCAAAACTTTTTTGAACGATGTTCGTTTCGTCCGTATGCGCGCCGATACTCATGACGCCTTTGAGTCGAAGATTGTGACATGTAAGGTTGATTTGTTCATACGCTTCCAAAGCGATCTCGGGCAAAACGCCTGCTTTTTGGTCTTCATATGCGCTATTGATCTGAAGTAAAACGTTCATCGTTTTACCTTTGACATGTAAGCGTTTGTCTATCTCTTGCGCCAATTCTACCGAGCTTAGAGAGTGCATTAAAAAGGGGTCAAGATCGATGAGTTGATTGATTTTATTGGTTTGTAAACGTCCGATAAAATGCCATTCTAGCGGAAGGTGTGATAGCGCATGGACTTTGTCGCTCATATCTTGAATTTTATTTTCGCCGAAGCTTCGTTGTCCGGCATGATACATCGCTTCGATCATCGACGTATCGGCACTTTTACTTGCCGCGACGATTTTGACGATATGGTGTTCGCTAATCCGTAAACGCGCTTTTTCCACCCGCGTCAAAATCTCGTCCAAGGTTGTTACAAAATGTTTAGTTTCCATTGGTTAGCCTGTAAATATCGTTAAAAAGGCTCAAAGCCATCAAGCTCAAAAGCACCATCCATCCTGCCGTCGTCATCGTCGCCAAAACACGTTCACTCGGTACGCGCTTCGTCACAAGCTCGTAAAGATTGAACATAATGTGTCCGCCGTCTAGTGCCGGAATCGGTAAGAGATTGAGAACGCCTAAATTAACGGAAATCAACGCCGTTAAGGTTAAAAGTGCCACCCATCCCGCATGACTCGCTTCAGAGGTAATTTGAACGATAGAAATAATACCGCCGAGTTCTTTCGGCGATACGACGCCTTCAATCAGTTTTTGTAAACTCGTGACGATCAACGTCGTCGATTGTACCGTCTGATCCCACGCAAAAGAGAAGAGGGCACTTCCTTTGTACGTAACGCCCATCGTTTGACCGCTCGGCGCGATACCGATCATTTTTTTATACTTCGTCTCTTGAAACATATTTTGGTAGGCACTGATTTTCGGCTCGATCACAAGCGTATGTACCACGCCTTCTCGCTCGACCTTGACGCTCAACGTGCCTTCGCTTGCTTGAATCGCACGGCTTACGTCGTCCCACGTTTGAATCATCGAATCGTTAATTAAAACGATACGATCGTGCGTCATGATACCGGAAACAAGAGCCGGAGAGTTTTCGCTGATCTGACCGACGATAGGCGCAAACTTCGTAATACCCATCGTTCCGGTAGCAATAAACAGTAAAAACGCAAGTAAGAAGTTGGCAAAAGGGCCGGCAAAAAGAATGATAATGCGCTTCCACGGTGCTTGAACCGTATAGCTGTCGGGGTCGAAACTGACTTTGGTCGGATCGCGATCGTCTTGACCTTTCATCTGTACGTATCCGCCAAGCGGAATCAGACTGATACAATATTCGGTTTGAGCCAATGTTTTTTTGAAGATTTTTTTACCGAAGCCGATGCTAAAAACTTCGACATGTACACCAAAAAAACGCGCCGCCGAAAAGTGACCGAGCTCGTGAAAAAAGATCAGAAACGAAAGAACGAGAACGGACGCAACGATTCCCATTAATGCGTTCCTTTTTTGGTATACCCGATAATATATTCGTATCCGGAATAAAGCGTCAACGCCACGGCCGCCCACAATAAGAGCTCGGCAAAAGGCCAGTTCATCATTAAAAAGCCGATGGCAATCATTTGAAGAACGGTTTTAACTTTACCCGCCATCGAAGCGGCGATATTTTTTCCCTCTCCGATCGCCGCAACGCGAAGACCCGTAATAAAAAATTCACGCGTTAAAATCAAATAAATCGCCCAAGCATTGGCACGATCGATCATCATCAAACCTAAAAATGCCGCTAAGGTCAGCATTTTATCGGCAAGCGGATCTAAAATAGCACCCAGTTGCGTCTTTTGATCCCAATTGCGCGCAATGTATCCGTCAAAAAAATCGGTCGCGCTCGCAATCACGAAAATCAATGCCGCAAAATAGTCCAACCAGCTTACATGTAAGCCTTCGAAGAACGTTAAATCACGATTAACGAGCAAAACAAACATTAAAGGGGCAAGCGCAATGCGCGTACTTGCCAAAAAATTGGGTAGGTTCATCATTTAAACGTCGTACCGCCGTCGATAATCAACGTATGCCCCGTTACCCACGACGCTTTATCGGAACACAGAAACAAGCAAGCACCCGCTAAATCTTCGGGTTGCCCCATGCGACCTAAAGGTGAAAGTTTTGCCGTAACGTCGCGTACCTCTTCGTAGTTGGTAAACGCACGCAACGCATCGGTTTCGATCGGACCTCCGCTAACCGCATTAACGCGAATGCCTAAAGCTCCGAGTTCCGCCGCCGCATAACGTACCATCGTTTCGACCGCCGCTTTTGCCGTGCCGTGACCCGCATAATTTTCGATATAGACAAGGTTACCCGTCGAAGAGAGGGAAATAATGCTTCCGCCGCCGATTTTTTCCATACGTTTAGCGGCTTCTTGCGCACCGACGACAAACGCGTTAACGGTCGCGGTAAAGATATTATTAATACCTTTAGGCTTGAGTTTCATAAATTTCGTATAACCGCCGACGACGGGACGACCGGAGATAATCGCATTGGATATAAAAAAATCGACGCGATCAAACTCTTTATCGATCTCTAAAAAAAGGTCTTTATACGTTTCAGGCTCTAAAATATTTAAAGCAAATGCTCTGGCTTTGATACCGTAATTTTTTTCCAAATCATTGACTTGTTCCTTGGCTAATTCTTCATTAGAGTTGTACGTAAACGCGATATTGACGCCCTCGCGTGCAAATTCATAAACGATTGCTTTGCCGATACCGCGCGTACCGCCGCTAATGACCAGTGTTTTACCTCGCATCAAAATCCTTTAATCGTATATTTTTTAAGGGTATTTTCTATTTTTTTCATATTTTCAAGACTCGGAGCGCATAAAGGCAAGCGATATTCCAAGGTTTCAAGAAGTCCTGCAATATACATCGCCGCTTTAATCGGAATCGGATTGCTCTCGCAAAACAAAATTTTATTGATCTCGTAAAGCGAATCGTTAATGGCTTTAGCACCGTGAAAATCGCCTTTAAGTGCTAGATGCGTCAACTCTGCGGTTTGATCGGGTAAGATATTGGACGTCACCGAAATCACGCCCGAACCGCCGTTGGAAAGAATAGGGTAATTAATCGCGTCTTCACCGCTAAAAACGGCAAGTTTAGGCTGATGTGCCAGTAAATCGACGCAACGATCGATCGAACCGGTTGCTTCTTTAACGCCGAAGATATTCGGACATGCCTCAAAAAGCCTAAAAATCGTATCGGGTAATAAATCGCATCCCGTACGACCGGGGACATTGTACAGAAGTACTGGAATATCCACCGAACCGGCGATGGCTTTGTAGTGTTGAAAAAGACCTTCTTGGGTCGGTTTATTATAATAAGGCGTTACGGATAAAATACCGTGAGCACCGTGTGCTTGAGCAAATTTTGCCAAACCGATCGCTTCATGCGTTGCATTGCTTCCGGCACCCGCCAAGACTTTGACGTCGCTTTTCGAACAAACCTCTACGGCTATTTCGATACAGCGACGATGTTCTTCATGATCAAGCGTCGCGCTCTCTCCCGTCGTTCCGACGGGTACGACGACGTCGATACCGTTTTTAATTTGTCTTTCTATTAATTTTGCGTAATGAACTTCATCGAGTTTTCCGTTTTTAAACGGGGTAATGAGTGCGGTCATGGCACCTTGTAAAACATGTTGCATCTTAATACTCCTTTCGTAATATAACCGTCGTTGATGTTTGCGGAACCAAATATTTTTTGACAACGCCTATAATATCCTCTTTTTTAAGTCGGTTGATACGCTCTTCATAGGATAAAAGCGGAGCAATATCCCCTTTGGCGTAGTATGAGCCAAAAAGCGTCGCCAATTCACTCGAACTCTCTAAATTATGGATAAAATCGGCTTTGGTATTAATCTTGATCTTTTCAACGTCTTTATCGCTAATATCGCCTTTTTTCAAGCTTTCGATAATTTTTAAAATCTCCGTTTCGACGTTTTCGGCCTTTACGCCCGGATTGCATACCGCTAAAAATAAAAAGACGGAAGGATCTTTTGCTTCCATTGCATAGCCGTAAATCTGGTTAACCAATTGTTTTTCGTCCACTAAAACCCGTTGCAATTTACTGCTTTTTCCGCTGCTTAAAAGTTCGCTTAAAGCCGAAAGTGCCGCTTGATCTTCGTGTTTAAAATCGGGAATCTTATAAGCGATTGCCACCATTTCGACTTCACTCTCTTTTTTGATCATGATTCGTTTGGCTCCGTCTTGTATGGGCTCGACTTGATGGTGCGGTGCCGGAAGATCGCTATCGTTTTTAATAGCACCGAATTGTTTCTCGACTTCGCCAAAAACGTCGTTAGCGTGAATATCGCCCGCAACGACCACGATCGCGTTTGAGGGTTGATAATATTTGGAATGAAAACTGCGAATATCTTCAATCGTCCAGTTTTTAATATCGTCTTTAAATCCTATCGGCGTCCAATGATAGGGGTGATAGGTAAACGCGTTATTGAAAAGTCGAAAATAGAGATACCCGATCGGAGAGTTGTCGGTTCGCCATAAACGTTCTTCCAAAACAACGTTACGTTCCGGTTGAAACTCTTCGTCGCTCAGGCGTAAATTTTGCATCAACTCCGCGAATAATTCCAAAGATTTTGAGAGATTTTTCGAAGAACTTTTGATGTAATAGTGCGTATAATCGAACCCCGTCGACGCATTGTTAACGCCGCCGAATCCTTTGACGATTTCGTCGAACTCTCCGGCTTTAAGATTTTTCGTCGATTTGAAGTTTAAATGCTCTAGCATATGGGCGATACCGCTTTTCCCCATTATTTCATTTCCGCTACCGACGCGGTAAAAAATATCCGTCGTAATCACGTCACTTTTATTGTTCATCGGAATGACGACGACTTGAAGACCGTTGTCTAAAGTTTTTGTAAAATGTTGCGGCAACGAATTAGCCATTAATGCTCCTAAAAAAAGTAAAAATAATCCTAATGCTTTCATACGATATCATCTCCTATCCGATCCTATCAATTCGCCGATACGGCTAAATCCTTCTTGTTCCATACGAGCTAAGATGCCTAAATTGATCTCTTTATTGACGCTTGGTCCTTTAAAAATAAACGACGTGTACGTCTGAATGAGGCTTGCGCCCGCTTTAAGCCTTCGATACGCTTCTTCCGCCGAGTCGATACCGCCGACGGAAATCAACGTCGTTTTGCCGAAAAATTCTTTGGCAAGGGCCTCAAACAAGGTAAAACTTTTTTGCGTCAAGACTTTACCGCTGATGCCGCCGAAATCTTTGGCATTTTTGAGTAAGCTATAATCGATCGTCGTATTGGTCGCCACGATACCTGCCGCACCGTTTTCAAGTGCACACGCACACAAATCGATCGCATCTTTTGCGGTCAAATCCGGCGCGATTTTGAGTAAAACGGGTTTGCTCGTCAATGATTTTGCCATGACGAATAGATCTTTGATAAAAGCTTCATTTTGTAAGTCGCGCAAACCCGGAGTATTGGGCGAGGAGATATTGATGACCAAATAATCGCTCAAACGATCCAACCGACGAATCAATTGCTCGTAATCTTTGAGCGCGTCCTCGCTCGGCGTTATTTTGTTTTTACCGATATTGGCACCCAAAGGCGTCGCAAAAGGGTAGAGCGATTCTAAACGTTTGGCGATCACGTCCATGCCTTCGTTATTAAAGCCCATTGCATTTTGAATCGACTCTTCTTCGACAAAACGGAAGAGTCTGGGTTTAGCATTACCGCTTTGGGGTTTAGGAGTGATCGTACCGTATTCGATATAGCCGAATCCAAGAGCCGTCAGCATTTTAATCATCGTCGCGTTTTTATCAAATCCGGCACCCAACCCCAAAGGGTTTAAAAACGTACAACCGAATAGATTTTGTTCCAACCGTTTATCGTGAACAAAAAAGCGTTCCGCCAAAAGGGGAAGAATAAAAGGAGCGTATTTGGCTCCGTTTTTAAAGAAAAATTCTGCAATATGATGCGCATTTTCGGGAGAAAAATTGAACATAAGTTTTTTCATCGTCGCATAATCAAACATCTTTCGTTTCCTTGGCATATAAGTACGCGATTATACCCCATTGAATATAAAAGATGGTTGATTTAAGGCGCGTTTAATACTGTAAACTTTTGAGTTGTCCATACTCGACGGAACTGTTTTGAAGCTCTTCGTCGCTGCCTAACGCAACAATGCGTCCTTGCTTTAAAAAAGCGATTTTATCGGCTTTTTTAATCGTCGAGAGGCGATGGGCGATCACAAACGTAATTTTATCTTTGACGAGATTTTCGATGGCTTCGGTTATTTTTTGTTCGCTATGCGAATCCAACGCCGAAGTTGCCTCGTCTAAAATTAAGATTTGAGGATTTTTGTAAATAGCTCTGGCAATGGCGATACGTTGTCTCTGCCCGCCTGAGAGATTCGTACCGAATTCGTCCAAATGGGTATAGATACCGTGTTCAAGGTCTTGGATAAATTCATAGGCATTGGCTTTTTTCAAAGCATCGATGACACGCTCTTCTTCAACAGGCTTTCCGTAGGCAACGTTTGCCGCGATGGTGTCGTGAAAGATATAGACCCGTTGCGTTACCATTCCGATTTTTTCGCGTAAAGCATGGATATCAAACGTAGAAAGCGAGCGGTCGTTAAGCAAAATATCGCCGCTTGAAGGGGCATAAAAACGCATCAAAAGGTTCATTAACGAGCTTTTCCCGCCTCCGCTGTTGCCGATCAGTGCAACCATCTCTCCGGATTTGGCCTCCAAATCGACGCCTTTGAGTGCTTCTTGATTGCCGTACGTTAAAAAGACGTTTTCAAACCGAATCGTTTCGATTGTCTCGGGTAGTGCCGAAGTGCCGTTTTGAACACTCGGTTCTAAGTCCAATAAAAAGAAAATACGCTCGCTGGCAACGATGGCGTCTTGCATTTTATTGTAAAGTCCCGATATTTTTTTGATCGGCGTATAGAGCATAAAAAGTGCCGCTAAGAACGAAAAGAAAGCTCCTACGCTCATAGCTCCTTGAATGACTTCGTTACCGCCGACGATAATAACGACCGCTACGCCGATAGAACCTAAAATTTCCATCACGGGGCTCACAAGCTCGTTGACTTTCGTTGCCTTCATCGTAAGTTTAAAGTAGCGTTCGTTTTCGTTTTTAAATAAGGTATGTTCGTATGCTTGGGCATTGTTTGCTTGAATAATTTCGATATTGTTGAAAATCTCACTCAATTTTGCCGTAATGTCGGAAACTTTTTCTTGCGACTGCCGTGAAACTTTTTTCATTTTTTTGGAAAGGCGACTGAGCGGATAAATCGCTAGGGGCATAATGACCAAGGCATAAAACGCCAGTTCCGAATTTTGATAAATCACGACGCCGATTAGCCCTAAGATCGTAAACGACTCTTTTAAAAGTTCCGGGATAAGATTGGAAACGACGGTTCGTACGCGTTCGACGTCGTTCGTATTACGACTAATCAGCTCACCCGTTCGGTATTCGTGAAAAAACGACAAGTCCAATCGTAAAAGATTTTGAAGCATCAAATCGCGAAATCTTCGAATCAAATCTTGTCCGATATAGGCGGTATAATAAGCTTGCATATACCTGCCCGCTTCTTTCAATCCGTAAACGAGGATGATGACGTAAGGCAAGCGCGCCAACATTTCGTGGTCTTTAGCGATAAAAATTTTATCCAGCAAAGGTTGCACGAGATAAGCCGAAAAGGCGGTTCCGCCGCTTGAAAGGATCATTCCGATCACGACTAAAACAAAATAGGGGATATAATCTTTAAAAAAAGGTTGAAACCGTTTAAAAATAACTTTCATACCGCCCATTAAAGCACCTTCTCCCATTGCGTTCCGTTTGGCGTATCCATCAGCTGAATTTGTTTGGATTCCAAAAGCGTGCGAATTTCATCGGCTTTGGCAAAATCTTTGGCTTTTTTAGCAAGCGCACGCTCTTCGATCAAGGCTTCGATATGCGTTTTTTCGGCATCGTCGACGCCGAGTTGAAAGTACATGTAAGGATTGTAAAGACCTATGCCCAAAAGCGATTCTATCCAAGAAAGATTCGCGCATGCCTGACGTTTGAGTGCTTTGTCTTTCGGGCTTTGATCGATTTGATCGTTAAAACGCGAAATCGTTTCGTCCAAAATCGCTAAGGCTTTTGAGATATTGAGATCGTCGCACAACGCCTCAAGCATCTGCTCGCGAAAAAGAGGCTCGACGGGCGTTTTTTCTTCCGTCGCCGTATCAAAAACGCGTTTTTTCAAGCGATACACTTTATCCAAACGTTTTTTACTCATCAAGAGATCTTCTTCGGAAAAATTGAAATTGGCACGATAATGCGTCGATAAAAGATAAAAACGAAGCACTTCGCCGTCGTAGTGTTTTAAGGCATCTTTGAGGAAAAAGCTATTTCCGAGCGATTTACTCATTTTTTCGCCGTTGATGGTAACAAAACCGTTATGCATCCAGTATTTTGCCAACTCCTGATCGCTTTTGCATCGGGTTTGCGCCGCTTCGTTTTCATGGTGAGGGAAAAGTAAGTCGGCTCCGCCGGCGTGAATATCGATCTGATAAGCACTGTCACTATAGGCCAAATGTTTCTCGATCATCGCCGAACATTCGATATGCCATCCGGGACGTCCCGCGCCGAAAGGGGCAGGGTAGCTCGGCTCGTTTGCTTTGGAAAATTTCCATAAAGCAAAATCCTTAGCGTCTTTTTTCTCTTCTTTCGTTTCGACCCTCGCCAGAGCAGTCTCTTCTTCCATGCTGCGATGGCTAAGGCAGAGGTATTTTGCATCTTTAGACGTATCGAAATAGACGCCGTCGCTCGTACCGTACGCAACGCCTTTGGCAAGCATCGTTTCGATAAACGCAATGATCTCGTGAATCGTTTGAGTCGCTTTAGGCTCGATGTCGGCATCATTGACATGTAAGGCGCGCATCTCGTCTTTGTAACGCTCGATATAAAATGCCGTGATCTCTTCTAACGATTGCGCACTTTGGTGCATTTTGGCAATAATCTTATCGTCGATGTCGGTAAAATTTTTGACGAAACAGACTTTATATCCCGATGCGATTAAGACGCGACGCAACAAATCAAACGCAACCGCGCTTCTGGCATGCCCTAAATGAGCATCGTCGTAAACGGTCGGACCGCAAACGTATATTTTCGCTTCGCCTTGACGTATCGATTCGAAAAGAACTTTCTTTTTTTGAGCCGAATCAAAAATGTACATGTAAGAATTCCTTGAAAAAATAGAGTAATACCGCTTCCGCGACGAGAACGAACGCTAAAATGAGTAATTTTTTATCAAACAGTATAGCAAAAAAGGCTTGAGTACCGAACGAGCGAATCGTCAAGCTCAAAAGAACGCACGCCGATAACGATCCCGCCAACGCAAGTCCCGCCGCGCCCATCGGTTGGATCAAAGCGAACGAAAAGAGCAAGTTAGCGCCTAGCGCGTACATAGCGATAATCGCCGCCTCTTTTTGTCGCATTTGCGCATAAAGCCATAACGAAAAGAGTTTGGAGAGTCCAAAAGGGATCAATCCTAACATGTACATTGCCAAAACCCATGCGGTTATTTGCGCATCGTGGCTTGAAAACGAGCCTCGTTCAAACAAAAGCCAAACGATTTCCCGACTTAACATGTAACCGCCGAGCGTCGACGTCGTCAGTAAAAAAGCTAAAATCCAAAATCCCTGCGAGAGTAACCGCGTGGCTTCGGTTTCATCGTTTGCTTTGAGCAGACGCGTCATTTTCGGAAAAATTCCCGTCGTCAAGGCGATCGCGAAGAGGGCTAAAGGCAATTGAAAAATACGGTTACCGTAATAAAGATAACTAATGCTTCCCGTGACTAAAAAACTTGCTAAAGTCGTATCGACGAAAGAGACGATTTGCGGCGTCGAGTTGCCGACGATTGAATGCATAAACGAGCGGTTAAAACTTTTTTGCGTTTCTTGAAGTGTCGCATCGTTTCGTTTTCGATGCGCAAAACCGGCACGAAAGAGTTTACAAAGGTTCTCTTTTTTGAGTGCAATGACGTGCGCTAAAACTTGTAAAACTCCGCCGAGTAAAACTCCGTAACTTAGCGCGTATACGATGGTTTTACGGTCCCAATTTTGAAACAATAGTAACGCGACAATCATTCCGATATTGAGCAATGCCGTCGAAAATGCCGTTACGGCAAAACGATGTTTGTATTGCAATAGCGATCCTAACAGCGTAACGATAAAAATGAGCGGGAGGTAATAAAAATTGATCGCGACGAATGGAGCGGACAAGGCAACCGTCTCTTCGTCAAAACCGAAGGCAATCACTTTGGCGAAAAATTCGCTAAAGAGTGTTACGAAAAGGGAAAAGACGATCAAAAAAAGTAAAAAACGCACGAAGATACGATACGTAAAAAGCGATTTATGCGTCGTTTTGATAAAGACGGGAATAAAACTTTGCGTAAACGCGCCTTCGGCAAAAATCCGTCTGAAAAGATTGGGGAATTTGAAGGCAACAAAGAAAATATCGCTGTAAATATTGGCTCCTAAAATAGAAGCACTTAACATGTCGCGGATGAATCCGAAAATTCTCGAAACCAATGTTCCGATACTGTTGGTAAAAAATGATTTAATAAGCATTTCGAATTTTATCCAAAAATCGTTTAAACAAATTTTTTATCTATTTTTTGCTAAGATACCCTTATATTTATTTTTGAATGTGCCGATATTTAGGCTAGAACAAGCCTTTTTGTTTATTAGAATTATGAGGAAAATACTTTGGGACTGTTTGATAAAATTAAAGGAGTAAGCTCAAGCGAGACGGCTTTAAACGAAAGCCAAACGTCTGAGTTTAAATCCATCATCATCGATACGACCAATGTTCACAAAGAACTGAAAAATATTGCGCTAGCCCAGCATGTCAAGTCGACGGAGTTGGGATTTAAGTTACTCAAAGTAACAACGTTTTTCAGCGACGAAAAAAGCGAAAATAACGAAGTGACCGAAGAGCTGATGAAGCTTTTTTTAGACGATACGTTTTTGCTCAATCCTAACCTCAAAATTTCACAATACTATCGCGTCGAAATCTATAAAATCGACCCGACGCAAGAGACGATCGAACTTCCCGAAATCACGTTAAGCGGCAATAAAAATTTGACGAAAATTATCGCCAAAGTCTCTCAAAGCCATCACGTCACCTATAGTTCGAAACTCGAAGAGATGATACTCCACGATATTCAAACCAAAAAAATCAAAGCGGGTATTTTGGTCGGCATTCGCGATCAAAATATGTACAAAGAGGTCAAAAAACTCGTAGCGAATATTCGCGTGAACGGATTTTTAGATCAAGACGTTTCGTTCGTCGTTTGCCAAGGCGTCGACGAAATCCCGTGCATTAACGACGATTTGATTTTTCACTATAAAAAAAAGATGAATGCGAAAACATCCGACGGTAAGGTCGATTATTCTAAACGCGGATACGTTTTGGCCGTTGAAAAAGACGAATGCATCATCGAATACGTCAAACCTCAGCCCGGAACACCCGGCCGCAATTGTCGAGGTGCTTTTTTGCCCGTCAAAGAACCGAGAAGAAGCAACGATACCGCCGTCGTCGTCTCGGCAAATATTACGAAAAAAGAGAATGAAACCGGCATTAAATACATCGCAAATCGCGGCGGATACGTTAATTTTGACAAAGGTAGCTACGACATTCAAGACCAGATGGAAATTAACGAAATCAGCTTTCGTTCTACCGGATCGATCGATACGAACCTCAATTCAAATATCAAGATAAACATCAAAGAAAAAGATATTTTAAAAGACGCCATCGGTGCGGGTATGAGCGTTGAAACTTCCGAAGTCCACGTTCAAGGTAACATCGGAAGCGGAGCCAAGATTAAAGCCAAGCTTGCCGAAATCGGCGGACAAACGCATCAAAGTGCCCTAATCGAAGCCGATAAAATCATCATTGCGGTACATCGAGGCGAAGCCAACGGACAAGACGTCCAGATCGATCGTTTAGAAGGCGGCAAAGTCATCGCCGATACCGTACATGTCAAACAGATGATCGGCGGCGAAATTAATGCTAAGATCGTTAAAATCGAAAATCTCATTTCCAACGGGAAAATTACGGCTTCGGAAGTGATTGAAATTCAAGAGCTCAAAGGCAATAATAACAAACTGATTATCGATCCAAGCGTGACCAAAGAGTTTAATGAAATGATCGCTTCGATCAATCGTAAAATCGAAAAGCTTGAAGAAGAACTCAAAGCCTATCCAAGACAACTCAGTGCAAAAAAAGAGTACATCGATAAAAACAAGCCGATGGCGGAAATGGTCAAAGAGAAAATTCTAGAGTTAAAACGAAACGGCGTCGAACCTCCCGTGACGCTTTTTGCTAAAATTAAAGATTTTCAAGAAAAAGTGTTGGACTACAATACGGTTTTACAAACCTTTAAAGACAAGAAAGAAGAGCTTCAAGAGTTTCGTGAAGATCTCAATAAAGTACAAAACAAAGTTTTTTCGGCTAAAATTATCAATCATTCCGCATGGAAAGAGTTTAACGAAGTGAGATTCAAACTGATTTCACCGCCTAAAGACGTGACGTATAACCCGAAAGAGCATGAAGTTTCACGCGAAATTACGCTCAAAGACTTAGGCAACGGTGAGCAAAAAATTATACGTTCAAGCGAGTATAGCAGCAAATGATTGTAGGCATTGAAGGCAAAATCGTCAAAAAAGAGATCACCGCACTGCACCTTAAAATCGCTTCGGGCATCACGTATAAAGTCTTTATTTCGCTGTTTAGCCTCGGCAAAATTACCTCTGACGCGATCAGCTTACATGTAACACAAATTATTCGCGAAGATCAACATAGCCTGTACGGTTTCGTCGACGAAAACGAAAAAAAAGTTTTCGACACCTTAATCAAGTTGAACGGCATCGGACCTTCAACCGCACTTGCGGTCTGTTCGACGCTGAGTCCCGACGATTTTGCACAAGCGTTATTAAGCCAAAACGTTCATGCCTTTCAAAAAGTTCCCGGTATCGGACCCAAAAGCGCAAAACGTATTTTAGTCGAATTAAGCGACTTCTCGCTTCACTTATCCGATGAAGAAAGTAGCGGCGGCAGTATGCTGGAAGCGACTATGGCTTTGGAAAGTTTAGGCTTTAAAAAAGACGCGATCAAAAAAGCCTTAGGTTCTCTTCAAGGCGGCGATACGCAAACACTTATCAAAGAAGCTTTACGCAAGCTTAGTTAAAAGAAGGATACTTTATGACTCTAGCCGTTTTATTCGGAGCACACAGTTTTGAGCACGAAATCAGCGTCGTCAGTGCGATTGCGCTCAAAAAAATACTTCCGAAAACCAAAATCGTCTATATTTTCTGCGATTACGATCGTAATTTTTACCTCATTCCGACCGAAACGATTACTTCAAAACGTTTTAGTAGCGGTGCCTATAAAAACGACACGTTATTAACTCTGAAACAAGGCGGCTTTTACGCAAAAAAATTCTTAGGCGAAAGCAGAGTCGATTTTGACGTTATGGTCAATCTCGTTCACGGAATGGACGGCGAAGACGGAACACTCAGTTCCATGTTGACGTTTTTCGGTGTTCCTTTTATCGGTCCACGCACCGAAGGCTGTGCTATCAGTTACAATAAACTCTTTACCAAACTTTACGCGCAAGAAGTCGGCGTAAACGTTCTTGACTATCAAGTGCTACGCAAAGATTCTCACATGCCGATTCGCATCGAATATCCCTTGATCGTCAAACCGCTCCGTTTGGGAAGTTCTATCGGTATTAGTATCGTCAAAGAGGAAAAAGAACTCGCATACGCTTTAGACGTTGCTTATGAGTTTGACGACACCGTTTTGATCGAACCGTTTAAAAAAGGGGTCAAAGAGTTTAATTTGGCGGGATGCAAAACCGACGATTTTATTTTTTCGATCGTCGAAGAGCCTCACAAAGAGGAATTTTTGGATTTTGAGAAAAAATACCTCGATTTTTCACGCACAAAGCGCGTCAACGAAGCTATGATCGACGAACGGCTTGAACAATCGATTCACGAAGCGTTTAAAAGACTGTACGATCCTTTGTTTATCGGTGCGTTGATCCGTTGCGATTTTTTCGTGATCGACGATGAAGTCTATCTTAATGAAATCAATCCGGTTCCAGGAAGTATGGCCAATTACCTCTTTGACGATTTTGAAGGGGTTTTATACGCCTTGAGCTATCATCTTCCGCAGGGTATTGCGATGCCCAAAGCGTATCGTTATATCAACTCGATTCAAGCCGCAAAAGGGAAATAAAAGTCTCTTTTGTGTATGATTTTACATAAAATTATGCACAAAAAGAGGTTCACTACGATGATGACCTATGCAAAAGACGAAATAATGACGGCGACCGATATGGTTCGAAACTTTAGTACGGTTTTGGGAAGCATTACCAAAGGCAAACAAAAGCGCGTCGTTATCGTTAAAAACAATCGCTTTGAAGCGGTGATGATCCCTATAGACGCTTACGAAAAAATGAGCGAAGCCGTCACTATTTTGGAAAAAATTTACGCAAGTTCAAAAAAGAAGAGTGATGGCTAAGAGAGAGATTTTATTTGAAGGTACGCGTTATCGTCTTAGCTACGAAATGTTGCGACCGCATTGTGAAAAGACCGTTTTATTTCTACACGGCTGGGGAAGCACTAAAGAGAGCATGAAACATGCTTTTAACAAAACGTTCCCGCACTGTACACACCTCTATCTGGACTTGCCCGGGTTTGGAGATTCGAGTATCGAAGAGCGTATTTTAGATTCCAAGGCATACGCCACGATCGTCAACGCATTTTTAGATGCCCTTGCGATTCGTCCGGTGATGATCGTCGGTCACTCTTTCGGCGGTAAAGTCGCAACCCTACTGCACCCCGAAATTTTAGTCTTACTTTCAAGTGCGGGTATCGTTGCCCCAAAATCCTTCAAAGTACGCTTCAAAATAGCACTTTTTAAATGTTTTAAACCGTTTTTTCCAAAACGTTTTTACCGCTTTTTTGCGACTAAAGACGTTGAAGGGATGAGCGAAACGATGTATGAGATATTAAAACGCGTCGTCAATGAAGATTTTAGCGATATATTTGCTAAAATTCGCTCTCAAACTTTTATTTTTTGGGGCAAAGAAGATAAAGCAACTCCGCTCTCAAGCGGGGAAGCCATCCATGCCCTTATTTCAGGTAGCCGTTTTTTACCTTTAGAAGGCGATCATTTCTTTTTTTTACGAAACGGCGAAACGATCGAAAAAATTATCATGGAGTCTTTGGGTTGAGTACGTATCGGATGATTGTTACGGGGCGCGTTCAGGGCGTTAATTATAGAAAATACGTGGTCGAAGTTGCCCATGCACTTGAGTATTACGGATACATCCGTAACCGAGCGGACGGAAGCGTCGAGGTGGTCATGAATGCCGATTATGAAGAAGATTTGGAATTTTTTATCAGTAAATTGTACGACGGTTCTTTGTTCTCCGACGTGAAAAACGTTACATGTGAAAAAATTGAATCGATGCATTTTGACACCTTCGAGAAGAGGGCATAATGGAACTTTTACTGCATGTAAGTGCACAAGTGTGTTTAACGTTGGGGCTTGGCTACTATTTTATGAGTGCTATGCAATGGTACTCCTACCGATTAAAGCGTTTATGTTTTCACTACCATCGTTACGATTGGCATTTTTACTTTCTCGCCGTACCGCTTGCGGGCTATTATCTTTTATCGGAATGGTTTGTGCTGCTTTGGAGCATCGGCTATCTCGTTTTTCTTTTCGTATGGAACCGTAAACTGGATAAAAAACTCGTTTTTACCCCTCGTATTAAGCGTTTTTTTCTCTTTTTACTCTTAGCAACGTTGTTTCAAGATACGCTATGTATCGGCGTTTGGCACGGTTGCGAGAAATTCGGTGTTGTGATTCCGCTTTTAACGGCACATTTGATCGCCATTGCGTACGAAAAAATACTCTTTGAAGGCTTTAAACGATCTGCACGTCAAAAATTAATGCACAATCCTTCGTTAAAAGTCGTAGCGATTACGGCAAGTTACGGTAAAACCAGTATTAAGAATTTTTTGGCACATATCCTCTCTTCCTCGTATCGGGTTTATAAAACACCTCGCAGCGTCAATACCTTAGGCGGTATTATTAAAGACATTAACGACAACCTGCCCGAAGAAGCATGCGACGTTTATATCGTCGAAGCCGGTGCTAGGCTTAAAGGCGACATCGACGAAATCGCACGTTTTGTCAATCCGCATATTGCCGTCGTAGGATCGATCGGTGCTCAACATATCGAATACTTTAAAACACTCGAAAACATTCGTAATACGAAAATGGAGCTTTTGCACTCCTCGCGTCTTGAAAAAGCGTTCGTTCATGAGAGTGCCAATGCCAAAGAGGGCGGAGTCGTGAGTGTTTTCGGTTCAGAAATTACGCACATCGACGCCACGTTAAACGGATTAGCCTTTACGCTTCCGATCGAGGGGAAGGAAGAACGCTTTTACTGTAAGCTTTTGGGAGCGTTTAACGCCGTCAATTTAAGTGCGGCTATTTACGTTGCACGGACGCTCGGTATCGATACGGAAGCGATTCGCTTCGCAGTTTCTACGCTACGAAGCGTCGAACATCGTTTAGAACGTATTGAAGCCGGTGGAAAAATCATTATCGACGATAGTTTTAACGGTAATTTGGAAGGAATGCTCGGTTCATACGATTTAATCGCGACGTATCAAGGTCGTAAAGTGATTATTACGCCGGGTATCGTTGAAAGCAACGAACATGACAACAGGCTTTTGGCGGAAAAAATCGACGCCGTTTTCGATCTGGTGATTATCACCGGAAAAACAAATGTTACGATACTAAACAAATCGATTCAAAAAGCTCAGAAAGTTATTTTATCCGATAAAAGCAAACTCCAAGACGTATTAGCCGAATTTACGCACAAAGGCGATATTATTCTTTTTTCCAACGATGCACCGAATTTTATGTAATCATTTTATTTTGTTATATCTTTATTAGACGTTTGCTATAGTATAGTGAGTAGAGTTACATTTAAAAGGAGAGAGATGAAAACGAAAAGTTTGTATATTTCATCGCTAGCACCTGCGGCCGGTAGTTTGGTCGTAGCGATGGGTATCATGGAGCTTTTAAAAGGACGTCTAGGCAAAGTTGCTTTTTTCCGCCCCGTCGTTGCGGACGACAAAACGGTCGATAAAGATATCGAGTTTATGCTTGAACACTATGCTTTGGGTATGGACGTTCATGAAATGGTCGGTTATAGCGTTCACGAAGTCGAGAGTTTGGTCGCCGAAAATAAATACAACGAAGTGCTCGAGACATTGATCGATAAATTGAAAAATTTAGAGAGCCGATACGACTTTGTGTTGATTGAAGGATTAAATCAATCTAATTTTTCGCCGACGATCGATTTTGATATTAATCTCTCCATCGCCAAAAATCTTAGTAGTCCTTTTATTAGCGTTTTAAAAGGTAAGGGTAAAAACGTTAAAGAGGTGATTGACGAAATTCATATTGAAGCCGAAGCCATCAAAGCTGCCGGCTGTCACCACTTTGCAACTTTTGTCAACCGTTTAGGCGAAACCGAATGGGAAGCACTCAAAGAGTTGACTCAAAAAGAGTCCCTGCAAGAAGCACCCCTATACTTTTTGCAAGAAATCCCCGAACTCGATACGCCTACCGTCGCCGAAATTAAAAAAGCGTTAGGATGCGTTCATATTTACGGAGAAGAAAAAGACTTACGCCGTGTGGTCAAACAAAGCAAAATCGCCGCTATGAAACTTGACAACTTTTTAGAATACATCGAAGACGGCGATTTGATTATTACTTCGGGAGATCGATCCGATATTATCGTCGGTTGTTTAAGCACCGTTTTTTCCAATAACTATCCGAATATCTCGGGTATTTTGTTAACCGCCGGTATGATGCCGCACAAATCTATTAACAAACTGATTGCAGGCTTTAAAGACCTTTCCATACCCATTTTAAGCGTCGATGAGGGCACGTTTACGACTGCCGTCAACGTTGCCAACGTACCTGCACGCATTACGCCTCAAAGCGTACGTAAAATTGCGCTTGCTATGGGACTTTTTTCATCCAACGTCAATATCGAAGAGATGCATCGATCGATCAATATGCCTTCTTCCGCAAGCTCGATCACGCCGGTAATGTTTGAATACGCCTTGTTTGAAAGAGCGCGAAGAGACCGTAAACGAATTGTTTTACCGGAAAGTAACGATGAGCGTATTTTACGTGCAACGGAGATTTTGCTTCGACGCGATGTTGCCGATATCATCTTACTCGGCGTTGAAGAAGAAGTTCGCCAAAAAAGCGCGACTTTAGGGTTGGATATTAGTAAAGCGACCATTATCGATCCGTTGAACTCTTCATTCATGGACTCTTTTGTGACCTCTTTTTACGAGATGCGTAAAGCCAAAGGTTTAACCCTCGAAGTCGCCAAAGACAGCATGATGATGAAAAATTATTTCGGTACGATGATGGTTTATTTGGGACATGCCGACGGCATGGTCTCCGGTGCGATTCATACGACGCAAGAGACGATTCGTCCGGCACTTCAAATCATCAAAACCAAACCGGGCATTTCCATCGTATCAAGCCTCTTTTTTATGTGTTTAGATACGCGTGTTTTAGTTTACGGAGACTGTGCCGTTAACCAAGATCCTAACGCGGAAGAGTTAGCGCAAATTGCTATTTCTTCGGCCGATACGGCAAAAATGTTCGGTATCGAACCGAAAATCGCAATGCTTTCGTACTCCACGGGAGATTCCGGAAAAGGCGAAGAGGTCGAAAAAGTACGTTTAGCAACCAAAATCGTCAAAGAAGCCCGTCCCGATCTGTTGGTCGAAGGACCGATACAATACGATGCCGCAATCGATCCGACCGTCGCAAAAACAAAATTACCGAATAGCCACGTTGCGGGTCAAGCGACGATTTTTATCTTCCCGGATCTTAATACGGGTAATAACACCTATAAAGCGGTTCAACGTAGCTCCGGTGCCGTTGCTATCGGACCCGTATTGCAAGGTTTACGCAAACCGGTCAATGATCTGAGTCGAGGTTGTTTGGTTCCCGATATCGTCAATACGGTTGCCATTACCGCCATCCAAGCACAAAGCGGAGAAGGGGAAGCACAATGAAAATCTTAGTGCTCAATGCCGGGAGTTCTTCGATCAAGTACCAATTGATCAATATGGAAAACTATGCCGTTATTGCAAGCGGCTTAATCGAGCAAATCGGAGAAAACTCATCGCTAGCGCGTATTAAATACCTCGATAAAGAGGGCAGTGAACAAAAAATTGAGCATAAATTGCCGATTCCAAACCATGAAATCGCCTTGAAACTGATGAGTGCACTTTTGATCGAATCAAGTGCCATTCACGATTTAAATGATCTTGACGGAATAGGGCATCGCGTCGTACAAGGAGGCTCTTCTTTTCGCGAACCCGTGATCGTCGACGAATGGGTCGCTTCGGAAATCGAACGCTTGATTCCTTTAGCCCCGTTGCACAATCCGGGGCATTTAGCCGGCATCAAAGTCTCTTTGGAGCAAAGTCCTAGCGTTCCGCAAGTCGTCGTATTCGATACGGCATTTCATGCAACGATGCCTCCGCATGCTTACATGTATGCAATTCCCTATCATTATTACGAAAATTTGAAAATCAGACGTTACGGTTTTCACGGAACTTCGCATCGTTTTGTCGCAAAAGAGGCGGCAAAATTTATGGGTAAAAAGCTTTCCCAACTCAATGCCATTACCCTGCACTTAGGAAACGGTGCTAGCGTGAGTGCCATTCAAAATGGTCAGAGCGTCGATACGTCTATGGGCTTAACGCCGCTTGAAGGCTTGATGATGGGTACGCGAAGCGGCGATATCGATCCCGCCGTTTTATTTTACCTTGCACGCAAAGAGGGTTTGGATATCGAAACATTGGATCGCGTCTTAAATAAGGAAAGCGGTCTCAAAGGTATTTGCGGCATTAACGATATGCGTGAAGTCGGGCAAATGGCAGAAGAGGGTAACGAAAAAGCACAATTAGCATTGGAAATGTTCAACTATCGCATCAAAAAATACATCGGTGCTTACAGTGCCGCACTAGGACGCGTCGATTGTATCGTATTTACCGGCGGTATCGGAGAAAATGCCGTAAACGTTCGCGCTAAGAGTTGCGAAAACTTGCAAAATTTAGGAATTGAAATTGATCCGATTCTTAATCAAAAGCGTTCCTCCCGCACGATGCAAATTAGCACGAAAGAGAGTCCGGTAACGGTGCTTGTCATTCCGACAAACGAGGAATTGGAGATTGCCTTACAGACGCAAGAAGTCATTGTAGCACACAAGCAAAAGCATTCATAAAACCTTTACATGTAGGAGATTTTCTCCTACATGTCGCTTTTACGCCAACAACGTTTTCGCGATAAGATTAATACGCTTACCATCCGCTACGCCGGCACATTCGCTTAAAACAACCGGCATCAATTTTCCGATCTCTTTCATAGACGTAATGCCTAAAGCCGCAATATGCTTTTGAAGAATACCTTTAAGCTCATCATCGCTTAATTGTTGAGGCAAATAACTTTTTAATAGCGCAGCTTCCGCCGTCTCTTTTTCGACAAGGTCATTACGTCCGGCTTCTTGAAACGCACTGATCGCATCTTCACGTTGTTTAAGCGATTTTTGGATAATTTTCATAATATCCTCATCGCTCAGCTCTTTACGCTCGTCAACTTCGATTTGTTTGAGTGCGCTCATTAAAAAGCGTATCGCATCGCGTTTAAAAGCATCTTTGTTTTTCATGGCTTCTTTCAAGTCGTCTTGAAGTTTCGTTTTCAGTTGAGACATCTTTTCCTCCTGTATTCATACAATGTAAAATGTAAAAGATATTTTATAGTTTCTATCATAAAAACGTCCATAACAAAGGGTTTTTAACGACAAAATGACTGTTCTGAATCCTGAACGGATATAGGCGTACCCTATTGAGATGTTATATTTGTATTGGAAACTATAATTTCCAAACTTAAATACACTCAAGAAATTCCCAAGTCATAATGAAGACTTTATATCATACCCTTTTAACCTAAAATAGACTCTTGATGCATGATACATGAAAAATCGATTGAGAAGGATTAAGGCAAATGATTCGGATAGATAATAAAGACTCTACCCCACTTATTGCCCCTCCCTTGGTGCATCTTCTTCTAGCTTTACATGTAAAGTTAAAAGTTTAGCTCAGACCCCTATTTTTTGTATGCCATATCTACGAGTACGATAAGCTCTTTGGTATTTGCCATTGCATTATAAAGCTCTGTACCAAGTTTCTTTTTTACTATATCTTCATATTGTCCTTTAATAGCAAGGAGAAGATTATCCCCTTGTGTTTGAGTTAAAGTAATCGCATTGGTACTAGCATTAAAAGTATCGATTTCACTTTGGGAGGCAATTCCATTATTTTTTGCCCAATCATCTAATGATTTTCTTTGTGATGGTGAAAGCACAATTCCTATTTTTGCAAAATCCGCTGATATTGTTGCAATTGTTCCATTAAGAGCATACCCGTATCCAATCGTTGCAACCCCTTTACTATCAAGATAAACCTTTGAGTGAAACGCTTCATTTTTTTCGATAAACGCTATTAATTCACCTTCGTAATTTGCAGTCGTATGTAATGTTGTTAGTGCCATAGTTTTTTCTCCTTCTTTTATTTAGTATTTAAAATCAGATGTTCTAAAAATAATCGCCGCATATTCTGCGCCGATTACTTCAATGCCAAACTGTTCCCAGTATTTTGATAATTCTAAAATATCTCGAACCCAAAAGTTAACAGTGTCATCGTAATGACCCATGGTAATAAGATACTCTTTGTGGTTATAAATAATAATATTTGCATTGCCACTAAAAACACCATATGAATTCTTAATAGACTCTTTATCCGTATTTAATGCTTTTGCTACATCTCCGTTATACCTAAGCTCTTTACAATAACTTGGATCAACCACATCATAATCGCCATCATTAAGAATTGGTCGTATAAAGAACCACTCTTTACCCTTTGCATTGAGTTTCCAGATGTAAAGATCGAAGCCGAGAATAGGTCTTCTACTAATAACTGGATTAATAGGGTCTAGGTCTGGTGACATATACATATCTTCCCCTGGTTCAAGTATTCTATGCGGAGTCTTTATGACTTCCAGATCAAACCGATACCCATGACACTTTTTTAAAATCTCTTTAAGTTTAGGATCGTTATAGTCTTTTACCTCTGCGATAAGCGGTTTCTTAAAGGTAATATTTCTAAAGCAAAAGAAATCTTCTTTGAACGTTTTGCTTTGTTTTTTATCATATGGTACGCTCGTTACTTTTTTGGGGTCTACTTCTTGCATACTCTCTTGTGCTATTTTCATCGCATCAAGGTAGGTTTTCGGAAAAGTCTTTTGATTGGATAAGGAGATTGTCAGCTCTTCTAGTCTTGTTGTATAAGCCTCTTTGATGCAAAGAGCATCTTGACATTGACTCCTTTGTTTTACCCACGCTCTTTGATCACTTTTGATCTCTTTAGTTAGGAGATAAAAACTTGTATAGACCTCACTTAGTTTTTCGTCCAACTTTGACAACGCATCATCCTGACAAATTGCTTTTTCTACATCGCTTTTAGCTTTGGTACAATCAAAGCTCGCCCCCAAAAGCGAAAATGTCATTAGTACCAATACGAGTAATAATTTTCTCATCTTTCCCCTCCCTTTTCACGCTTTACTTGTAAAACTTTCTCTTGCTCTTCTTTCCACCGTTTCAACATACCGCCTCCTTATGTTGATTGTGTTTTCCTAGCTCATACCATCCTAGTTTTCCCATCATCTTTGTGCCTTTTCAATGTTATTGATATCTTTACATGTAAAGCCGCTTAACCCCAGTCAGTTCACCGCATTGCGTGCAACACGAAGGAACACTCTTTTGGGTTAAATGGTGTTGTATGACTTTAGGGTGTAAGACTTTTTTGGAGTCGATCATAAAGCAACACGGCGCTTTGGTACCATCTACAAAGTAGTACCGCATCTTTTCATTCTCCACGTAAGGACATTGGTAGGTTGTATAAGGTAAGGGTTCTGTGGAGTAATGCGCTTGGTAACTTTTTTTTGGTTGGATTCTTTGTATCACAAGAGGAATGTTTTGCTCTTTGGCAAAGGATTTAAGCGGTTCTAGGTCTTGCCCGTAGTTGACGGCATAGAGTTTGACTTTTTTAGGGGTTAAGCTATGGCATGCTAAAAGATGTTTAAGGGTTTGAGCAGGCGAAGTTCTGCCACTTCGTTTGGCAAGGGCTTCATCTAGGGTATCAAGGGAAAAGCCAATGTGGTCGAGTAAGACACTGTGGGTTGAAGACAGAGGCATGGAGCCATTGGTAATAGTGCTGATGCGATGACCTTTGCTTTTAGCATGAGCGACCATTTCCCAGAAAAAAGGATGTAAAAGTGGCTCACCGGTTCCTTGCATGAGGAGCAACGTAGGAGATTTTTCCCTTTGAAGGATGCGCTCAAAGCATTCCCATGCCATATGTTTATGCTCCAACGTATCATTGGGGCAATAGAAGCATTTAGCGTTACATACGGTGGTGATCTCGATTTGGGTGAACATTAGGCTTGCACCTTAGAAGGAATATGCTTTTTTAGCATATTCCTAGCTTTAGCACCGTAACGAAAGTTGAGCATGGCAAGTTGGAGGAAGTATTCGCTTTGTTGAGGGGAAATATTTTCTAATTGGCAAAAGCGTGCAACGGTTTGAATATGCCGTAATCTATGATAATGCCGTGGTTTACTGGTTTGAATGGAATTGGGGATGTCATTGTAAATATAATTAATCGTAGGATGCACGCTAAAGTGCTCTTTGCGGTACAAAAGTCTTAGAAGCGTTAATACATCATTAAAAATAGCATTATCATGTGCAAAGGGTACTTGTCTGGCTAGATCAGTGGCAATAATAGCACCATTGTGAATAGAGCGAGGCGCTAAGATGAGCTCTTCAAGTGTCACATTGGTTGGATCAGCACTTCGATTCATGCGTGCTAAATGAATGTTATAGGGCATAGAGAGAGGAAGTTCTAAGAGAAAATCATCGGCATCGACTTTGCAGACGCAAGAGCCTTTGGCATGGGAAACACCGATATTAAACGGTAAACCGTCATGACCTGATTGGTAGGGAGTTTTAAGATAAACAAAGCCACTTTGTTTGGCAAGGGTAATGACCGCTTCATCACTTGAGCAATCATCCACCAAGATCACTTCCAAAGGATCAAGCGTACGAACACTTTGCAGGCATGCTTGAAACGCTTCATACGGTGGATTGTAAAAGGGAACGACGATACTTAAATGCTTATGGATCATTTGTTTTCTTTTCATGTAACCTTATATTTTTTAAAGGCGTGATTGGCTATGTCCTACGGACACTACTTTAACATGTAAAGGCAAATAGCAAAAGAAGGCATTAAAAGCGAGTAAGGCTGGCATGTGTATAGATGCCATTCAATACTTGTTAAACTAAAGGGAAAACATTATGAAAGGAGTATAGTTTTGAGAAGTAAAGATGTTTGGATTAAGAACGTTTGCCCAATGCGTCTTTTACCCTTCAAAGATTTATACAGCTCAAGTAGCCCCCTACGGTTGAGTCACACAAATACATTTGATTGTCTTATAAGATCACATTTTAGTCATTATAACCTTAAAGGTGATAACGATAGGCATATAGTTTTAAGTTTGCACGTCTTTTAAGTCTTTTAGAGAGCTACGGTTGCATGAGCGTTTCTATAATTTCCAAACTTATAAAATTGAAGTGTTTATTCGAGATTTAAATGAAAAAACGTTAGTATAATCAACTATTTCAATAAAAGCGACGTATCGATGAAATACCCTTTAGATTGCGAAGACTCGTTTAACGACACCTACCTTTTTTGGCTTGTGCGATTCATTAGAAATAAGATTACGTCTCTTTCAAATCGACATGTCCAAGATAAAGATCGGCTTGCGTTGATTCTCCAAAAACTTTCGAAAAATCGCTATTCGCTTGAAGCGTTAAATCCGCTGGTCAAGGAAATTCGCAATATCGGTATCAATAGTATCCACGTCTATTTTATTCCTCTTGAAAAATTATCGCTCTTTTTAAACACTTACGGAGCTTCTTCGATGAGAGAGATAGACGAAGAGTTATTGAGCGATTTTTTAGCATCCGAAACGGCTAATCTATCGGATGCGACTAAAAAAAACTATCGTATTGCACTCATTGCATTTTTCGGATTTATCGACAAACAAAATGCAGATGCAAGCGGTAATGCCTTTCGATACGGAATTGAACTCAAAAATTGGGGTGGACTGGGAGGTAAAAGCGGTACGAAACTCCCCTCTTTTATGAATCAGGAAGAAGCTCAACGCTTTATTGAAGGGATCGACGCTTATCCTTTTGAGCTCAAATCTGCCGCTCGCAACCGCTTAATTATTAAAGTCATTTTATATACGGGAATTAGGGTCAGCGAAGCTCTTCATATTCTTCTCAAAGATTTTGTCAAAGACGGAAACGCTTACGTCATTCAAGTCAGAGGAAAAGGTAATAAACCTAGAGTCGTCATGATTAAAGAAGCGATTATTCAAGAAGATTTGCGACTGTGGTTAGACTCTAAAACGTGCGATAACGGTCTTTTATTTTGTAACCACAAAGGTAAAGTATTAACCCAAGCATACGTCAGTCGTCTTGTCGAGAAAATTCTCTTACATGTCGGTATTCGTAAAAATAAAAACGGGGCACATATGTTACGGCATACTTTTGCAACTTTACTTTATCAAAAAAGTAAAGATTTGATTTTGGTACAAGAATCGCTCGGTCATGCAGACATTAATACGTCAAGAATTTATACGCATTTTGACAAAGACCGTCTCACGAAAACAACGGATATTTTTTAGAGAATAGCCGCACGGACGTAATGCGGCGGCTATTTTTTTTAATGTGTGCTTTTTAGAGCCCTAAACATTGGCGTTTGAAATACTCTTTACCGACTTTACAAAGCGGGCATGCATTGGGAGCGCGTTTACCTCGATGAATGTGTCCGCATACCTCACAAACCCAAATCTCCTCTTCTTCATCGCTAAAGAAACCGTCTTCTCTCATCGCATCTTGTAAGGTTTTGTATTCGCGTTCGTGTTCGACTTCAACTTTGCCGATAGCGTTAAAAAGGCGCGCAAGTTCTTTATGCCCCTCTTCTTCGGCGATTTTGGCAAAATTTGGATACATCGTTTCATGCTCGTAATGTTCGCCCGCCATTGCGCTATCAAGGTTTTTCAACGTTAACTCGGTTTCAGCACCGTCTACAAGTTTATGATACGCTTTGAATTCGGCACGCGCATGCCATTTTTCATTCTCCGCCGCTTCTCTGAAATGACGCGCTACCGCATGCCAGCCCTCTTCTTGTGCGATGTCCGCAAAAAGATCATACTTATTTCTCGCTTGAGATTCGCCGGCGAAGGCTTTCATCAAATTGACCGCCGTCAAATCCGTCGTAATGCACTCCATGGCTTGACCGCAACAGGTCAGCTTTCCGCCACCGACGTTTTGAACCTCTACCTCATTACCGCATTTGCTACATTTATACGTTTCGTACTGTCTCATTGTTTCTCCTTTTAGGTTTTGATGATAGTATCTTAGAGCAATTTAACTTACAAAGAAATAAATATCATATAATAAAATTTATTATTTAAAGCATATTTTATGTATTATTATACGTAAAATATACCCTTTTAGCACTTTTTGTACCCGTTAGAAAGATTTTTAACGATTCCGTACACGGTAATGACGATCCAAAAAATTTCAATCAGAAACGATCCTAAATTAAAATGAACGTATAACGAAACGATAAGAGCAATAGCACCCGTCAAATTTAAAAGCTGATACGTCAAGGAATGCACGTCGCATTTACCGATTTGCAATAAAAAATAGGCAAGAACGATACAGAGCATTCCTCCAAAACCAAGCCATTGAAACAGATCCATCTCAATATGCGTCATTTATAAAATTCCTTTATTTTTAAAAAACGTTTCAATGCTTTTCAGCGAAAACGCCTTATCGTAGGTAAAAAGTTCTTGCCACGTTTTACCTTCCAAGCACGCTTTTGTATCGATACGATACTTGGCTTTTACGGCATTAACGAATTCGATGGTCGCACTCAAAAGCACGGCATACTGCGCAACCGTCAAATGTTTCAAAAGATCAAATAAACGGTAATAATTGACCATTTTTTTACTCGACTCTTCACCCATCCGAAGCGACCAAATGCGTCCGGCAAACTCATGCTGGTATTCGACGCCGTTGCGTACTTCCAAAGCGAAAGCACGAAAGCCTCGCATCAACTCCTCTTTAGCAATAAACTGATCGATCGTGTAAAAAAAGAGATAAACGGAAAGTAAAAAGAGCTCTTCCGGACACGGAGCGTATTGTTTGATCTCGGCACACGTCTCTTTTTCAACACATAGTTGCATACGAAGATAGGCTAAATGTTTAACACGCCAATTCTCTTTTTCGTCTGCCCTCTTCTGCCATTCGATGAGTGTGGGGCGGGGAATAGAAAAACGCTCTACTAAAGGCTTATAGGAGATTTGCATCGTAAAATCCTTAGTCGAAATACATCATTTTATAATTTTATTTAAAATATTTCAATACTAAAGGCAAAAAAGAACTTTGAAGACAAAAGATGTATATCATCATTTTATTTAAAAAAATGATGATATACCTATTATTAAATCAAATCTGAAAATGTTTCAAAAAAATCGGGTCGTTTTTGACGAAACCGCGTTCAATCAGGTTTTGAATCGTTGCCGGATCGCACGTCGTGTCATCCGGCCACTCCCTACGATAACCGTCAAGTTCCGTCTTCATCGTCGCATCGATACCGATGAATTCATTCTCGATAAAAATATCACGCAACGCATCGATATTATTGACCACGCGCCAAAGGAGCATATACGCATTATCGACGCTGTTGCTTTCATAATCTACGATTACAAAAAGCTTGAGATGATCGCTTAAGGGTTTCAAGGCTTCATAAATCTCTTTTCCGTTACGTTTTTTCTCAATTGCCAAAACACAAATCGGCGTTTTAGTCTGCGTTTTGTACTGTTTCAACGCTTTTATTTCAGGAACAAGCGTAGTCACTTTGAGTAAAAGCTCCTGATCGCTCAGCAAAGTTTTTACCCCCTCTTCTACCATTTCGCCCGTAGCATCGACTCCCAGTTTCCCGCCAAAGAGCGCATTGGGAGAAGCATGATCCAAGGCGTCGCAAACACCTTCGCTAATGAGCAAACGTTTAGCACTCAAACGATCCAAGATATAATCGCTGATTTTCTCATAATCACTTAAAGCAGGCGCGTTTTCATCGACAAAGAGCGCATGCTTGACAAAGCTCATCTGCCCTACACCCCAAAATGCGTGCATAAATTGCTTAGCATGACCCGGATAAAGCACGTTCATCTTGGCTAAAATAAGATTGTGAAAAACACCGTTTTCGGGCATATTGTAGTCGATCAGATCGGGAGCGGTCGTTTTTAAGAGCGGCAAAAAGATACGCTCCGTCGCCCACCCCATGTATTTATCCTCAAGCGGCGGTTTACCCACGACCGTGGCTTGATAGATTGGTTTTTCTTTACATGTAATGCAACTCACGTCCATGACGGGATACGGCTCTTTGAGCGTGTAATAGCCCGTATGATCGCCAAAAGGCCCTTCAATTTCCATCTTACTCGGATCGACCCAACCTTCGATCACGATGTCGGTATCTTCGGGAATGTAAATCGGATTCGTTAAAGACTTCACCAAACGCGCGTTTTGATCTTTGATAAAACCGTAAAGCAAGAGTTCAAACATACCGATCGGCATCGGTGCTTGACCGCACCAAATATACAGAGGATCGCCGCCGATAGCAACGCTTACGGGCATTTTTTTGCCCGCTTTTTGATACTCATGGAAAAAATGCGCGCTATCTTTGTGAATCTGCCAGTGCATTCCCAGACGATTCTTGTCATACACTTGCAGGCGGTACATACCGAGATTTTGCTTCGTACCGTCCAAACTTTGCGTATAGACCTGCCCCATCGTGATGAACGGTCCGCCGTCTTGCGGCCACGTCGTTAAAATCGGAAAATCGTAAAGATTGGGTTCCGCGTAGACTTTCGTTTGACAAACGCCCTTTTTGGAAAGACGTTTCGGAAGCGCGTTTTTAAGATTGAAAAGCGTTCCGAGCATCCCGAGTTTATCCATAAACGAGGTCGGCGGTTTCATATGCATCAAAGATTCGATCTGCTTGGCGACGTCGTCGGGATGTTTTCCGAAGATCAGTTCGGTCGCTTTTTTCGAACCGAAAACATTCATCAAAACCGGCATATCAAACGCTTTTCCCAAACGCTTGCTGACGGGTTTGGTAAATAATAGCGCACGGGAGTCTTCTTTTTTAACTTCGATATACGCTAAATGCGGAATTTCAAGGTCAATGTCGAGTTCATCGTCAATGACGCGAAGCAAATCGTTTTGACGAAGCAGTTCAATGACGCGTTCCATGCTTTTTCCTTAAAATACTTCGTTGAGTGCCATTGCCTCGGCACGCTCTAAAAGTGCCTTAGCTCCGCGTTCTACTACCTTCTGTGCCAACATTTTACCGATGTTCGCATACTCTTCACGTCTCGTCGTCAGCGACTCAAACATCATTTCAGAACCGTCGGGCATACCCAAAATCGCCCTTACATGTAAGCTTTCGCCTTTAATTTCGGCGTTCACGCCGATGGGCACTTGACAACCGCCTTCTAAAATCGTTACGAAATCGCGTTCCACGCGTGTTTCGATAATCGCATCTTGATCGTTTAAAACCGATACCAAACGCTCGACTTCGGGATCATCGACGATTTCGATACCCAAAGCCGCTTGTCCGGACGCAGGAATCATCACCTCTTTCGAAATCGGTACGAAATGTGCCACTTCATTCATTAAGCCTAAACGGTTAATGCCCGCACTCGCTAAAATAATCGCATCAAATTCGCCCTCTTTAAGCTTGCGAATACGCGTATTGACGTTACCTCGAAGATTTTTGATCACAAAATCGGGACGCAGTTTCAGTAACTGCATTCTACGTCTCAAACTCGTCGTTCCGACAACCGCACCGTGAGGTAATGTTTCCAAAGAGGTGTATTTTTCGGAGAGCATCGCATCGCGTACGTCTTCTCGCTGAGTGATGACGCCCAACTTGAGTCCCGCAGGAAACTCCATCGGAACGTCTTTGAGACTGTGCACGGCGATATGCGCCTCACCTCGAAGCATTGCTTCTTCCAACTCTTTCGTAAACAGTCCTTTACCGCCGATTTTGGCTAAAGGCGTATCTAAAATTTTATCGCCTTTGGTCATCATAACGGAGAGTTCGACCTCCAAGCCCGGATGCGCTTTTTCAAGCTCCGCTTTGACGTGTTCGGATTGCCAGAGAGCAAGTTTACTTCCTCGGGTTGCAATGATTAATTTTTTCATTTGGACTCTTTCATAAACGTTTTATACACTTTTTTCGTATCGTCTTTTTTGCCGTCGACGTAGATTGTCGGCGTAGCGTTAATCATCATCGCTTGCGCGAATGCAAGATCGTCGTTCAAGCGCTTGAGGATAGAAGCTTGGTTGATCTCTTGGAGCGTAAAGCGTTTGTCGAATGTTTTGTTGAAAATATCTAAAATTTTTTGTTCGTCTTTTTCTTGAATATCCAAATATGCCTTGTAAACTTTTTGAGTGATCGCTTTATCGCCTTTTTCCTCGGCTAAAAGTATCGCTTTAACCAAGGTAGGAGACGCCGGATGAATCGAAAGCGGAAAGTGATAGTAAAACAGTGCAAACGTTTCGGGATTTTTTTGAACGTCCGCGATCACTTCGGGCACGAAATCCATACAAAACGGGCATAATGGATCGCTAAAAATAACCAACTTATGCGGTGCATCGAAATTGCCTAGAAGCAGATGCTCTTTATCGTAAGCGTTTGCGTCCATATCGAGCGAGAAGCGGCTTTTGATGCTTCGTTTATTGCCCAGTGCGGTGAAATCTTTACTAAACAAAACGCCGTCGGAGAAGACGACGTCGCTAAGCGATACGGTTTTACTGCCGTCTTTAAGCTTCAAATCGATACGCACGAAATAAACCGTCCAGCCTGCGATCTCTTTAAGCGGTTCTTTTTTGACGATCGTCGCTTTTTCAAGCGTATAGTTTTCGTTGCTACTGAGGGCTTGTTCTAAAAAAGCGAGAACCTTTTGATCGGATGATTCTTTCTTTTCCGACGCCGCAAAGAGGGAAAGATTACTTAAGAGTGCGAGTATCGTCAATAACTTCAACATCGATAACTTCATCGTGATTTCCTTTGCTAAAATGGGGAGGTGTCGTTTTTTCCTCGCCGACATGTAAAAGTTTGGAGACAATCAGCGTCATCATAGAACTAAATTGGAGTAAAAGTCCTACGATATCGCCTAAAAAACCGGGGAGTATCAATAAAATCGCACCGACGATCGTCCAAAGGTTCAAACGTTGAAACGACGACAGGCTAATCTCTCCTTGCATCAAAGCGTTCATGTTCTGCATCAATGTTGCGCGCATATTGGCGAGAATGACGAGTCCGACCAAGGCGGAAAACACCATCTCGACAAAGGTTGCCACCGCGCCGATCCACGAGGTTATATTGACGGTTACGACCACTTCCAAGAAAAGATAAATTAAAAAATATTTCACGCGAGCAACTCTTTGAGTTTGGCATAAGCGTCTTCTTTTTTCACGACGGTTTTGTCCAATGTTTTACGTTCGACGATCTCGACAAAACCTTCTTCCAGTTCTTTACCGACGATTAAAGCATACGGGAAGCCGATCAATTCGAAATCTTTCATTTTAAAACCGAAACGCTCGCTTCGATCGTCCCACAATACATTGACGCCTTCATCGTGAAGTTTCGTATACAGTGCTTCGGCAAATGCATTTTGTGCGTCGTCTTTGCTATTGGAAACAATCATATCTAAAACGTAAGGCGCGGTTTGTGTGTTCCAAATACACCCTTTATCGTCATGGCTGGCTTCAATCATCACGGCAACCAATCGACTTACGCCGATACCGTAGCAGCCCATATAAAACGGTTGAGCTTTGCCGTTTTTATCCAAGAAGGTTGCACCCATCGCTTTGGCGTATTTTTGTCCGAGTTGGAAAATATGTCCGACTTCAATGCCTTTGGTGACGTGAAGCGTGCCGCCGCAACATGCGCATCGATCATCGGCACGAACGGAAACAAGGTCTTTATAACGCTCTTCTTTAAAATTGAACATCGAAACACCGACAAAGTGGTAATCGACTTCGTTTGCTCCGCAAATGAGATTTTTTGCTTCTTTGAGTTCAAGATCGATGTAAAAACGGACGTTTTCTAAACCGACGGGTCCGATAAAACCGGCATATAACCCCGCCTTTTCAACCTCTTCCAAGCTTGCGTCGACCAAATCCAAAGCACCGCACGCATTTTGCGCTTTTGTTTCTTGAAGTTCGTCGTCGCCGCGGACGAAGAAGACGACCACTTCTTCTTTGTCGACATAGATTGCTTTTTTCACGACGGCTTTGATACTGTAAAACGGATCGACTTTGAAAAACGCACTGACATCGTCAATCGTCTTCATATCGGGTGTTTTAAACTTTCCGAAATTGGCTTCGGGTGCTTGGACGGCGGTTGTTTTAGGAGCACGTTTTGCCGCTTCGACGTTGGCGGCGTATGCGCAATTTTGGCATACGACGATGTCGTCTTCGCCGTTTTGCGCCAAGACCATAAACTCTTTGCTACCGCTTCCTCCGATGGCACCGCTGTCGGCTTCAACCGCTCGGAAATCAAGCCCCAAACGCGTAAAGATTTTGGTGTAGGTCTTCTCCATCACTGCGAACTCTTCTTTCATACTCGCTTCGTCTTCATGAAAGCTATACCCGTCTTTCATCGTAAATTCGCGACCGCGTAAAAGTCCAAAACGAGGGCGTGCCTCGTCACGGAATTTCGTCGTAATTTGATACAAATGAAGCGGAAGCTGTTTGTAGCTGTTAATGCGATTACGAACGATGTCGACGACCACTTCTTCGTGCGTCGGTCCCAAAACAAATTCGTTTTCTTTGCGATCTTTAAAACGGCATAACTCTTTACCGAAAACGTCGTAACGTCCGCTTTGTTTCCACAATTCCGCCGGCGTTACGACATCCATTTGAATCTCTTGCGCTCCGGTTTTATCCATCTCTTCTTTGACGACGTTTTTGATCTTATCAAAGACGATTTTTCCCATCGGCAGAAAGTTATACAATCCGCTTCCGACTTGAGAGATAAAACCGCCGCGTACTAAATATTGATGGCTAGGAAGCGTTGCATCTTTAGGCGCATCTTTGGTCGTCGGTGCATAGAGTTTGGAAAATTTCATTTAAGTACTCCCATTTGGTATTCGCATTTATAAAGGTTGAGTTGTTTGGTTTGGTCTTCGTTAATATCGAAAATGTATTGAACCGCTTGTACGATGGTATCGGCTTCGGGCTTCTCGGCAACTTCTTTGAGGTTTTTCGTCGCGGAATGTAAAAAAGAGTTAAACGCATGGTGCAAGACCTTGGAAACTTGATCTTGTAACTCCTCGGGAATATAGCCTTTTTTGACCGCCCGCTCCAACTCTTGCATCGAACAGGTTTTAGCATGGTCTCGAATCTCTTTAATAATCGGATCGACGCACATGCTCTGCAACCATTTAAAAAAGTCCATAGTCGCGCGCCCGACGATGCTATAGGCAACTTTTGCCTGTTCTTCGCGGAGCGACATGTTACGGTTGACGATCTCTTCCAAATCGTCGACGGCAAAGACGTGCAAGTGTGCATGTTCGTTAACGTCGATATCGCGAGGCACGGCAATATCGAACCAATAACGAGAAAAATCCCTCTCTTCGACCATATCGTCGGTAATCACGCTGTGCGGCGCACCCGTCGCCGAAAAAACCAAACGGTAACGATTGATAAACTCCGTCAGTTTCGCATACGGTGCCACGGTGGCAAGTTCGCCTAATTCGTTCGCCAATTCTTGCGCACGCTCGATATTGCGGTTGATAATAATTAAATTGACCCCGCTTGCGACTAAATGTTTCGCCGCAAGTTGACTCATTTCTCCGGCACCGACGATCAATGCCGTCAGACCGCCTAAATTACCGAGTAAGTCTTTGGCTTTGCTAACGGCAACGCTGGAAACGGAAACGGGACTTTTGGAGATGTCGGTACGACTGCGAACTTCCGCCGCGCAACGAAAGGCATGATGCATCGCACGGCCGAGTTTTTGCCCGCAAAAATTGTGTTCAAAGGCATACTTAAACGCATCTTTGAGCTGTCCGGCGATTTGTGTTTCACCGATCACCAAACTATCTAACGAAGAACTGACGGTAAAAAGATGATGAATAGCACCGTTATCTTCATACACGTCGGCTCTTCCTTCCAAATCCTCTCTTGCAATACTCGAGACCTGAGAAAGCAACTCAAACGTATCGCTCAGAGCCGAAGAGATGTCCGATACGCTCGCGATGATTTCGACACGATTGCATGTCGAAAGTAAAATCACTTCATTCACCGCGGCACACGCTTTGAGAGCCGTCATAAAATGAACGCTTTTTTCTTCAGAGTTAAACGCCAATTTTTCCCGAATTTTAATGTCGGTATTTTTATGGGTAAAACTAACAGTCATATAATGCATTAAAATTTCCTCTCTATCATCTCGCGCATAATAGCGCCGAGTCCTACGTCTTCTTCGTTCGAAATTACATGTAAGGCTTCATAACCGAGCTTTTTCGCATAGGAAAGCGCATCTTCCAATCCTTGCGTCTCAGCCATCTTCTGCTTAATCCACGCACTTTGCGCCGCGTCTAAAGGCTTCGCAAACAAGGAAAGCAAAACGGAACGATCTTTCGCGTCTAACTTTCGGTACGTATAAAGATAAGGTAAGGTCGTCTTTCCTTCTTTAAAATCGTTCAAAGAAGGTTTTCCGAGCGTTTCGCTCGATTGGGTGATATCCAAAATATCGTCGATAATTTGAAACGCCAATCCTAAGTTTTTACCGTAAAGAGCATAAATATCGGGATTTTTACCGGCAAGAATCGCGGCGGAAGCGGCGGAAGCTTCGATTAAAGACGCCGTTTTTTTATAAATCATATCCATGTAGCGTTCTTCGTCTGCATTAAACGCATCGGCAAGTTCGACGTCCAAAAGCTCACCCACGGAAAGAAGCGAAACGGCGTTTGAGATCGTAAAAGCAATCTTTGGAGGTAAAAACGTCAATGCGCTAAACCCTTTGGAATACAGAATATCGCCGAGCATAATCGCGGTTTTATTGCCGAAAAGCGCATTTAACGAAGCTTCTCCGCGCCTCGTATCCGCATCGTCAATCACATCGTCGTGCAGTAAACTTGCGGCGTGAATCAATTCGACGATCGCCGCCAAGCGAATAGACTCTTCGCTGACGCCCGCAATTTTTAAAATCAATTTTGCGCGTAAACGCTTACCTTTTGGAACCTGATGAAACAGTTCAACACTTCTCGCATCCTTTAAAGAGGCGACCATTTCTAGCATCGCATTTTCGACTTTTTCCAGCACGCTTTTCCTACCCTACTCTGTTTTTTTCGGTTTAAACTCTACTTCTATTCTGTTGGCTTCATCGGCAATCGAAACATCGATATACGCCGTTTTTCCGGTTTGATTAAAATCATAAAATTGTATTCGGGCATACGTTTGCGACGTGACCGGATTTACTCCGACAGGCAACAAAGGAACGACGACGTTTTGCAACGGATACTTTTTTTCTAAAATATATTGCGTCGGATAACCGCGATAGTTGACCAAAAGCGTCAACATATTGTTGGTAAAAAGCGTCCAACGGAGCCGAAGCAAATATTCATTGTTCGGATTGTCGGCCGTCGGCTTTTTCGTTACCTCTTTATGGTTGATAAACACCAAGCCCTGCTCGTCTTTTTTCAAAATAAAACGATGCTCATACTTATAAGTTTCGGCATCGCAGGTCGAAAAAATCAGTGCAACGACACCAAACAAAAAGGCTATTTTACTCATTTTGAGTTAATATTTCCCCAACGGCGGCAATAAAAAAGTCGTTATTGCGATTTAAAATCGCATCGGGTTCTTCGGCAAGCATGTTTTCAACCGCACGGTACGCTTCTTCCTCACCTAACATCTTTTCCAATAAAAGCTCCATAGCACTCAAACGATCGATCGTTTCTAAAAGCTTTTGCTCGACCAACGATTTGTTGGCGTGAAAAACAATATCAAAAAACTTACTTTTTGCGGAGCCTACTAAAAAATCGTCTTCGTCTTCGTATAACATCGTTGCATCCTCAAATCGTTGAACGTTTGATTCGATTATAGCTTTTCTCTTCTGAAAAAGGGCTTCTACATGTCAAAGTATCCTATGCCTTTTCAACTAACACGGCGTTAGTTTATCCTTGTTTTTCGGTTGTTTCGCACAGTGACAAAATCCCGTAATATAGCTATTTACATAAAATAATATGTATAATAATCTGTATAAATTAGTCCGTTAGTTTATGGTTTAAAAATGATCGCCGCGTATTATTGCGATTCAAATCGATCTCAATCCTTTAACCGACACTACCGACCTTTTGCCCTCCTCCGTTAAAAACTCCGGCATCTTTTCTATAAATATATATAGACGATCATAATGCATGTGTTAGCCTCGGGACACCACGAGAAACTATAATCTTTAGTTTTTTTATAAAGATACTTGACATTGTAAAAAAAATTGTCTATACTTTCAGCAGCAAAACTCAAAAAAGGATTGAACATGCATCAAGAAACACTTGCTCTTCACTACGGTTACGATAAACAAGCGTTCGGTACGATGTCGGTTCCGGTTTATCAAACGACGGCATACGATTTCGGTTCGGCAGAGACGGCCGCCGATCGTTTTGCTCTTCGAGAGCTCGGACCTATTTATACAAGACTGAACAATCCGACCACGGACGTATTGGAAGCGCGTATTGCCGCTTTAGAAAGCGCAGAAGCAGCCATTGCGACCGCCAGCGGACAAGCGGCCATTTTCTACGCGATCGCCAATTTGGCAGAAGCCGGCGACAATATTATCGTCGCCAAAAAAATCTACGGCGGAGCGACGACGCTTCTGACCCATACGCTGAAGCGTTTCGGCATTCATGCGAAAGTGTTTGAAAGCGATCATGCCGATGATTTGGAAGCATTAATCGACGATAAGACCAAAGCGATCTTTTTCGAATCGCTTTCCAATCCGCAAATCGCTATCCCCAACATCGAAAAAATCGTCTCTATTGCGCAAAAACATGCCGTAGTCACCGTCTGCGACAATACCGTCGCAACACCGATTTTATTTCAACCGCTCTTAAGCGGCATCGACGTCAGCGTCCACAGTGCGAGTAAATACATTAACGGACAAGGCAGTGCTATCGGCGGTTTAATCGTCGAAGCCAAAGGCTTAAACGCCAAGTTGATCGGCAATCCGCGCTATGCACATTTTAACGAGCCCGACGAAAGTTACCACGGTTTAGTGTATGCAAGCCTGCCGTTCCCGATCTTTTCACTCAGGATTCGTTTGTCGCTCATTCGCGATATCGGCGCAACGTTATCGCCGTATAACGCGTGGTTGTTGATTCAAGGATTGGAGACCTTGGCATTACGTATGAAAGAGCACTCTTCCAATGCGTACAAAGTCGCGGCATTTTTAAAAGCGCATCCCAAAGTCATAAACGTTTCGTACCCAGGGCTCGAGAGCGATCCTTTACATGTAAGGGCAAAACGGTATTTTAAAAACGCGCAAACATCGGGTTTACTCAGCTTTGAAGTCGAAGGATTGGCGTTTGCCAAACAGATTTTAAACACGACCAAACTCTTTAGCGTCGTCGTCAATATCGGCGATTCCAAGTCGATTATCACGCATCCGGCAAGCACGACGCACCAACAGCTTTCCAAAGAAGAGTTGGAAAAAGCGGGCATTAAAGAGGGTTTAATTCGCCTGAGTATCGGACTTGAAAACGTCGACGACTTAATCGAAGACTTGAAAATTGCATTAGGATAAGGAGCTTACATGTCGTTACTCTCAACCAAAGGAATGTACGGGCTCAATGCGATGTATCAGCTTTTTTTAGCCAAAAGCGAAAAGCCGATGCAAATCAAAGAGATTTCGCATCGAGCGCATATTCCGCAGAACTATTTGGAACAACTTTTAATCTTACTACGCCAAGCAGGCTTAGTCACAAGCGTTCGAGGTGCCTACGGAGGCTATTTATTGGCTAAAAATGCGCAAGATATTTTGATCAAAGATATCTTAATCGCGCTCGAGGGAAAACTCACGGTGGTCGATAGCGAAATTAAAGATCCCGTATTGCAACTCTTTTATGAAGAGAGCAATGCTAAAATTCAAGAGATCTTTACGATTCCGTTATCCGATTTTTCGATTTATATCGAGCGTTTCAACGCTCAACTCAACTATTCGATTTAAGAAAGGAATTCACATGTATGCACAAAACGTCACCGAATTGATCGGCAATACGCCTTTGGTGAAGCTCAATACGGCTTCTAACGCCTCCGATGCCCTCGTTTTAGGTAAATGCGAATTTTTAAACCCTTCGCATTCGGTGAAAGACCGTATCGGGTTCAATATGATTAAAACGGCCCTCGACAAAGGTCTTATCGATCAAAATAGCGTCATTATCGAGCCTACCAGCGGCAATACCGGTATCGGTTTGGCAACCGTGTGCGCAAGCCTCGGACTCAAACTAATGCTGACGATGCCAAGTTCTATGAGCTTAGAGCGACGCAAACTCCTAGCAGCTTTGGGAGCGGAACTCGTGCTCACGGAACCAACGCTCGGTATGCGAGGCGCTGTCGAAAAAGCGACGGAACTTTCCAAAGAGATTCCAAACGCTTTCGTACCGCAACAATTTGCCAACGAAGCCAATCCCGCCGCACATTACGCCACCACCGCAGAAGAAATTTGGAGAGATACCGACGGTAAAGTCGATATTCTGATTGCCGCCGTGGGAACGGGAGGTACGCTTACGGGTACGGGAAAACGCCTTAAAGAGTTAAATCCCGATATTCAAATTATTGCCGTCGAACCGGACACTTCTCCCGTTCTTTCGGGCGAAAATCCCGGACCGCACAAAATTCAAGGTATCGGTGCCGGATTTGTTCCCGCCGTCTTGGATACGAAACTATACCGAGAAGTCGTGAAAGTCAGCTACGATCATGCCGTCGAAACTTCGCGAAACCTTGCGAAACGCGAAGGATTGTTGGTAGGCATTTCCGCCGGAGCCAACGTCTACGTTGCTTCGCAAATAGCCGCACGTCCGGAAAATAAAGGTAAAACGATCGTAACGATTTTATGCGATACGGGCGAGCGTTATTTAAGTTCGGGATTGTATGAGTATAAAGAGTCGTAACCCGACTCTTTTGCTTTTTAATTTTTAGAAAAATAGGATGCTTTTACGCATTTTATGCTACTATCTCGTATCGACGTAAAGGGGCGTGCGTACGAATGAAACACCTACCGAAAACCATGCTTAAAAGACCGCTTCTTTTAGGCACGATCACATTTATCATCAATCTTTTCATGAGTACCGTACCCGTTTTATTGCTCCATCAACAACATGTCGAACACTACTTAACCCTTTCTTCCGTCAATGAAACCTTCCTTTCCGATTGGCAGAGCATGCAACAAACAATTGTTTATCACACGCTCATTTATGCATTCGTCTTCACGGTCATCATCTCGAGCTTGGTCACGCTCTTGGCATATTTTCTGAACAAATCGTACGTTGAAGTGGAAAATCTCTCTCATTTCGACGGACTGACGGGCTTGTATAACCGTTTGATGTTCGTCACTATCGTTCACCAAGAGATTCAAAAAATCAAACGCTCGGGACAAGTGCTTTTTTTGATTATTTTGGATATCGACGATTTTAAACCGATTAACGATACGTACGGTCACCTGATCGGCGATGAAGCAATTAAAACGACGGCGCATACGCTTAAGCATTTACTACGTTCGTGCGATACGATCGGGCGCTTCGGCGGCGACGAGTTTGTCTTATGCATCGTCGACAACGATAAAAACGCGGCTTCAACGATCGTCAATCGCGTTTTAGAGGAGTTCAACCATAAAACGATTCCGGTCTCGCGCAACAACGAAGCCCAAGAACTCCAAATCAATCTTAGTATCGGCTATACCGCCTATAAAAACGAAGACACGTTCAACACGATGCTTCAACGTGCCGATCAAGCTCTTTACATCTCCAAAGCCGCCGGCAAAAATACCGCTACGTTCCTTGCTTAAACCAAGTCTTACCGCTCTTTTTGTATAATCCAACCAAAAAAAGCAAGGTAACGAACCCCATGAGTGAAAAAAGCACCGTCTATAACCCCAAAGAGATTGAAGAACGTTATTATAAAATTTGGGAGAGCAGAGGCTACTTTGAGATAGAAGGCAACAAAGCCATTCAAGAAAAAGGCAAAAATTTCTCGATCATGATGCCGCCTCCCAACGTCACGGGAAGCTTGCATATCGGACATGCTTTAACGTTCACGCTTCAAGACGTCATTACGCGCTATAAGCGTATGGACGGGTATAAAACCCTTTGGCAACCGGGGATGGATCATGCGGGTATCGCGACACAAAACGTCGTCGAAAAACAGCTTTTAGCGCAAGGTATCAAAAAAGAAGAGCTCGGACGCGAAAAATTTTTAGAAAAAGTATGGGAATGGAAAGCCTATAGCGGCGGTCAAATTTTTCATCAAATGCGAAAATTGGGAGCCTCTCCGGCATGGAGCAGAGAACGCTTTACGATGGACGACGGTCTTAAAAAAGCCGTTCGAAAGGCTTTCGTTAAATGGTACGAAGAGGGACTGATCGTCCGCGGCAATTATATGGTAAACTGGTGTACGCATGATGGAGCACTCAGCGACATTGAAGTCGAGTACGAGACGCATAAAGGCAAACTCTACCACCTTAAATATTTTCTCCAAAATTCAAACGAATACCTTGTCGTTGCTACTACGCGTCCTGAGACCTATTTCGGAGATACGGCGGTCATGGTACATCCGGACGATGAACGTTATGCACATCTTATCGGGAAAAAAGTCGTTTTACCGTTGATCGGTCGCGAAATTGCTATTATCGCCGACGAACATGTCGATATGAGCTTTGGAACAGGATGCGTTAAAGTGACACCGGCACACGATGTGAACGACTATGAAGTCGGAAAACGCCACGGATTAGAGTTCATCACGATTTTCGATGAAGCGGGTATACTCAACGATGATTGCGGTGCATTTCAAGGTATGGAACGTTTGGAAGCACGCGAGCAAGTCGTTACAAAACTGCAAGAAGAAGGATTTGTCGATAAAATCGAAGATTACGAAAACCAAGTCGGGCACTGCTACCGATGCAAAAACGTCGTCGAACCTTACATTTCCAAACAATGGTTTGTGAAAAAAGAGATTGCCCAAGGTGCAATCGAAAAAGTCAACCGTCATTTAACGGAATTTTACCCGAGCCACTGGATCAATTCATACAATGCGTGGATGAAAGAGTTACGCGATTGGTGTATTTCAAGACAACTTTGGTGGGGACACCAAATTCCCGTTTTTTACTGCGATGCATGCGGACACGAATGGGCGAGTGAAAACGAAAGCGAGCACGAATGCCCTACATGTAAAAGTACCACGATTCATCAAGACCCCGATGTTTTGGACACGTGGTTTAGCTCGGGTCTTTGGCCTTTTTCAACGCTGGGCTGGGGAAACGGCGATCTTTTCAAAGATGAAAAATGGTCGCAGAGCGATTTAAACGATTTTTACCCTAACAGCCTTTTAATCACGGGATTTGATATTCTCTTCTTTTGGGTTGCGCGTATGATGTTTTCAGGCGAACATACGTTCAAAGAACTTCCGTTCAAAGACGTCTATTTGCATGCGTTGGTCAAAGACGAACACGGGCAAAAAATGAGCAAAAGTAAAGGTAACGTCATCGATCCGCTTGACAGTATCGAAGCCTTTAGTGCAGACACCTTACGTTTTACGCTTGCCATTTTAGCGGTTCAAGGACGCGATATTAAGCTCAGTGCGGAAAAATTAGAACAGATGCGTAATTTTACCAATAAACTTTACAATGCATCTCGTTTCTTACTGATGAATGCCTCTTCTTTCAAAGACCTCGAGACACTTGAGATACAAACGGCTTTGGGTGCGTATATGAAAAGCCGCTTAAGTGCGGCAACCGAAGAAGTTCGCGGCTATTTTAGCGATTACCGCTTTAACGATGCTGCAACGACCTTGTACCGCTTTTTATGGGGCGAATTTTGCGACTGGGGAATTGAACTTAGCAAAGCGGATAAACCGGCGATCTTAGAACTCGGTGCTATCTTTAAAGAAGCAATGAAACTCTTGCACCCTTTTATGCCATTTATCTCCGAATTTCTCTACCAAGAGCTTTCCGACACGACGTTGGAAGAAAACGAATCGATTATGATTAAACGCTACCCTAACGATTTAGAGCGCAACGCAAAGATCGAAGAAACGTTTGAAATCGTTATCGAATCAATCGTAGCGATTCGTCGCGCTAAAGCCAATATCGATCTTGCCAATAAAAAAATCGAACATGCCTATCTGAAAGTAGCCGATCATACAGCCCTTCAAGAAGCGATGAAATACATCTGTTTATTGGCTAAAGTTGAGCATATCGACTTTACGGAGACGAAAATCGCCAATGCCGTAACCGACGTTAGCGATCATGTCGAGGTTTTCATTCCTCTCACGGGAGTTGATTTAACACCAATCATCGAGCGTCTTAACCACCAAAAAATCAAACTCGAAAAAGAGATCGCCAAACTTAGCGGTATGCTTTCCAACGAGCGATTCGTCGCCAATGCACCTCAAGAGGTGATTGCCGAAAATCAAAAAGGCTTGGAAGATGCCCAAAGCAAAATGGCAAAAATAGAGAGCGAACTTCGTTCTTTAAGCCTCTAAGAATTAAGGATAAACTATGAACGTCAAACTCTTCACGATCCTTCTTACGACATCGTTGATGCTTTTTCACGGATGCGGCGAAAATGCAAAAGACGACAAAAATAAGGAGACAAAGTCAACCTCTGCTCCGGAAAAAACGTATACCTTGACATTGGCGACCACGTGGGCGGAACAAGTCCCTTTTTTAGGACCGGCACCTCTTACGTTAGCGCAAACCCTTGACAAAATGTCAAACGGCCGTTTAAAAATCAAAGTCGATTCGCCCAACAAACACAAAGCACCTTTTGGGGTTATGGATATGGTCAAAGAGGGACAATACGATCTTGCGTATACGGCTTCGTACTATTACAAAGGTAAAGATTATAAGTTGGTCTTTTTTACGACCGTACCTTTCGGTATGCTCTTAAACGAACAATACGCATGGTATAACTACGGCGGCGGTAAAGAGCTGGCGGCAAAAGTTTACGGCGAACACGGACTGATTTCGTATCCTATGGGTTCGACCGGTATACAAATGGGCGGTTGGTTTAAAAAAGAGATTAAATCTCTCGACGATCTCAAAGGTCTCAAATTTAGAATTCCGGGACAAGGCGGCGAAGTCATGGCGAAACTCGGCGTCAATGCCGTGAATACGCCTCCGGGCGAACTCTATACTTCACTAGAGCGCAACACGATCGATGCCGTAGAATGGATTAGTCCCGTTTTTGACTTTGCAATGGGCTTTCATAAATTGGCAAATTACTATTATACCGGTTGGCAAGAACCGGCAAGCGAGATTCAACTCCTTGCCAATAAAAAGAAAATCGACGCCCTCCCCGCCGACTTACGTGCCATCTTAGAATCGGCTATCAAATCGGTCGGATCGCAATTGATGGATCAAGCGACCAATGCCAATGCCGAAGCATGGGCCAATATCGCAAAAGAGTATCCAAACGTCAAAGTACAACAATTTCCGGCGGATGTGATGGCGGCTTTGAAAAAAGCGGCACGTGAGATTGAAGACGAACAAGCGGCTAAAGATCCGGTTTTTAAAGAAATTTTAGAGTCCCAACGCGCCTATTTGGCTAAAGTACGCCCTTGGACGCTGATGGGTGAATACGGCTATCTCAAACAACTCGAACAATAAAAAAGTAGCAAGGGCGTCTTGCCCTTGCTTAAAACTTATGCCTTTGGGCGAAACGGTTTGATAATTTCCTCATGGCATGTCAAAAACGGTCCCTCTAAAAGATCGATGCAATAAGGCACGGCAGGGAAAACCGCATCCAAACACTCTCGAATCGATTTGGGTTTACCGGGCAGATTAATCATAAGGCTTTTACCTCGAATTCCCGCCGTTTGGCGCGATAAAATTGCCGTCGGTACGTATTTGAGGCTCACTTGACGCATCAATTCTCCAAAACCGGGCATCATTTTTTCACAGACCGCTTCGGTTGCTTCAGGCGTTACGTCTCTGAGTGCCGGACCCGTTCCTCCGGTCGTTACGATCAAACAACACCCCTCTTCATCCGCCATCTGCTTTAACGACGCTTCAATCAAAGCTTGTTCGTCGGGTATAACGCGATAGACGCTTTGCCACGGAGAGCTTAAATATTCATCGAGGGTTGCGATAATCGCTTTTCCCGAAAGGTCTTCGTAAACACCGGCACTGGCGCGATCCGATACGGTTAAAATTCCGATTTTAATTTCTGTCATGGTTGCGTTTCTCCGTCTTAAATTCTAAAAGCGTTGCAATCGTTTTCGTATATGCCGCATCTTCGCCGATTTGATGAAGGGCGCGAATCACGATACCGCAAATTTCATCGATTTCCAATGTTCGATGATGTTCCCAATCGACCAACATCGAAGGTTTGATCGAGTCGAAATGCGAAATCAACTCAAACATCGCATCGACGTCTTCTTGAGAAATCTTTACATGTAAGCTTCGTGCCGCACGTGCCGTCTCTTGCATTAAGCCGTAAACCAAAGCGGAAAGTTTGGTATCGTCGAATAAAACACCCGTTTTAACTTCCAAAAGTGCGCACAACGCATTCACGCCGTTATTGATAATCAGTTTTTTCCACAACTCTTGGCGAATATCGTATGTCGTATGCGTCGGAATGCCCGCTTCGTTGAAAGCTTTTGTCAAAGTTTCCAAAAATAACTCGTTTTCCGCCGTCGAAAACAACGTACCGACAATGGTCTCGGCTTCACCGACCGCTTCGATGCGCCCGGGGGCAATCACATGTGCGCCTATTTTACGCGTCAACGCTCCTATAACGTACTCTTCCGCAAAGTAATCGCATAAAATCACTTCGTTTTCAACACCGTTTTGCAATGAAACGATATAAGGAATTTTCACGTTTCCGCGTAATCGTTTTGCCAAAAAAATTGCGACTTCTCGCGTCGCCATCGATTTTGTCGCAAGTAAAATCGCATCGTATTCAAGCACGTCGATAGAAGCTAAAGCCTCCATCTCTACGGCGTGAACAGGCATAGAACAAGTCAAATCGGGATGAAATACGTGTAAACCTTCGGTACGCAACGCTTCCAAATGCGCACCGCGTGCGACCAATAAAACTTCATGACCTGCGTTCAAAAGTTTTGCGGCAAAATAACTTCCGACTCCGCCCGCACCTAAAACGATAAACTTCATGCGTTCAATCGAACCTTGACGCTCGCTTCGTGTGCCCCAAGACCTTCCGTTTTCGCAAGCAATGCGCACGCCTCACCGATCTCGTCGATGCCTTGTTTGCTCATACTGATGATCGAAGAGCGTTTCAAAAAGTGATCGACGCTCAAAGGCGAATAAAATTTCGCGGTTCCGCCCGTAGGAAGCGTATGATTGGGACCGGCGATATAGTCTCCGATAGGTTCCGGCGTGTAAGCTCCCATAAAAATAGCTCCCGCATGACGAATTTTCGGTAAAAGATCAAACGGGTGAGAGGTGACGATTTCCAAATGCTCCGGTGCAATTTGATTCATTAAAGCCACCGCTTCGTCCATATCGCGCGTAAGAATAATCGCACCCCGCTCTTTAATCGACACCTCCGCAATCGCTTTTCTCTGCAACGTTTTGAGCCAAACATCAATCTCGTCGCGCGTTTTTTCCGCAATTTCGGACGATGGCGTAATCAAAATAGAACTTGCCATTTCGTCGTGTTCCGCTTGCGAGAGCAAATCGATCGCTAAATGGTTTGCATTTGCGCTCTCATCGGCTAAAATGCCGATTTCGCTCGGACCTGCGATCATATCGATATTCACTTCGCCGAACACCATTTTCTTTGCCGTAGCAACGAAAATATTGCCAGGTCCCGTAATAACGTCGACTTTAGGAATACTTTGCGTGCCGTACGCCATCGCACCGATCGCACTTGCTCCGCCGACTTTATACGCTTTTTGGATTTTGCATAAGTGCATCGCCGCTAACAATAAAGGATTCAACTCGTTATGAGGAGCCGGCGTACAGACGACGATTTCTTTGACGCCGGCGACAATAGCGGGAACGGCATTCATCAGTAAACTGCTCGGGTATGCCGCTTTACCGCCGGGGATATAAAGTCCCGCACGATCCATCGGTGTTACCTTTTGCCCCAAAACCGTTCCGTTATCTTCAAAATCAAGCCAAGATTTGGGCATGAGTTTCTCGTGGTACGTGTAAATACGTCGATACGCAAGCTCCAACGCTTTTTTCAACGGCGCGTCCAATGCATCGTACGCATCTTTCATTCGCTCAGGCGTAACGCATAAAGCTTCGTCGTTTTCGACATGCCATTGATCGAACTTTTCGATATGCCGTTTCAGTGCATCGTTGCCTTCGGTTTTGATTTCGTTCAAAATGCCTCCGACGATTTTAGAGACATTTTCCATATCCATATGCCCGCGGCGTAAAAGTTCGTCAAAATGCGCTTGAAAATCTTTCTGTTCGGTTTTTAAAAATTGCATGATCGTATCCTCGTTCAAATTCCATACTCAATACTAAACTCTTTGATAAACCTTAAGCTTAAAATCGGCACTCTGTAAGGCTTATAAAAGAGCTTTTATTATAGCATATTTGCTTGACGCTCATACCTAGCCAACATCGAAGCATTGCCTAAAAGTCCACCTTGATGCACATAAATCGGTGTTCCTTGAAGAACGTCTAGATGCTCCGTGAGAACTTTCCACCCCACGGGATCATAGACCAGATCGAACGTAACACCCGTTTCCGCCTGCACGTTTTTCCAAACCTCGAAAAGTTCGCGATAAAGCTTCCCGTAACGATATTTTCGATGTGCTTCTAAAATCGTCGGATAGACAAGTGCATTGGGTTCAATGACTTCCCATTGTCGCCTCAGATACGCGCTATCGCCCACGGTTGCACAGGTATAAACCTTAAAAGGCAAGTGTTTTTGCAAAAAAAGTGCCGTCGTTCCCGTACCGGAGGGTAAAAAAAGATAGGGATTTTCGACATGTTCTCTCTCAACGTCGTTCAATAACTCCCGCGCTAAAAGAGAAACGCCCTCTTCCGCCTCTTTTTGGCTTCCACCCTCGTTGACATGTAAGGTATGTGAATCCAAAAAAGCGTCTAGAGCGACCTCACGGGCGGGCGACTCAAAAATTCGCATACCGTTTTCAAGGGCTTTGGCGTAATTACCGATGGGATTTTGTTTTAAAAACGACGAAATGTGATCGCAAACGTAGATAAATTCCCATCCTCTTTTCCGTGCCAAAACGGAGAGTGAATACATGGCATTGGATTGATTGGAGCCGGAACTTACGACACGCTTGATATGCGGAAATTCCCGCACTAAAAAAGCATAAAATTTACGTGCCTTATTGCCGGAAAAATCGACGTCTAAAAGATCGTCGCGTTTGAAATAGATACGTCGATTTTGAAAAATTTTTTCTTCAAATAAGGAAGGTTGAAAAGTGACTATCATCAAAGATCAAGACCCCTTTCGAGGTCTTGCGATTTACAGACGATTCATACAATTAAGTGCGTCGAAAGCTTGAAGCAATCGGGATTTAAGTGCTTCTTCACCCGAACGTAACCATTTACGAGGATCGTAGTATTTTTTATTGGGTTTGTCGTCGCCTTCGGGATTGCCGATTTGACCTTGAAGGTACGGAGCGTATTTTTCGGCATACTCTTTTACGCCTTCCCAAAACGCCCATTGCGTATCGGTGTCGATGTTCATTTTAATCACGCCGTAACCGACCGCCTCGCGAATATCCGAAAGCTCGCTACCGCTACCGCCGTGAAAGACGAAATTAACGGGTTTTGATTCCGTCGCAAATTTTGTTTCGATGTATTTTTGAGAATTATCTAAAATTTTCGGCGTTAAATGAACGTTGCCCGGCTTGTAAACGCCGTGAACATTTCCAAACGATGCGGCAACGGTAAAATGAGGGCTAATTTTCATCAACGTTTCGTACGCATATGCTACGTCTTGCGGTTGCGTGTAAAGTGCCGAATTATCAAGCCCCGTATTGTCGACGCCGTCTTCTTCGCCGCCCGTACATCCAAGTTCAAGTTCAAGCGTCATACCGATTTTACTCATACGCGTCAAATATTCTGCACACGTTTTGACGTTTTGCTCCAACGGTTCTTCCGAAAGATCTAACATGTGAGAACTAAAAAGCGGTTTACCCGTTTGTGCAAAATGCGCTTCACTTGCCTTTAAAAGCTCATCGATCCACGGTAAAAGTTTACGCGCGGCATGGTCGGTATGCAAAATCACCGCAACACCGTATGCCTCGGCTAAAGTATGGACATGCAACGCTCCGCTGATCGCACCCAACACTCCGGCTTGCAAACCGCTAACGCCCTTGCCCGCATAAAACTCGGCACCGCCGTTGGAAAATTGAATAATCACCGGAGAATTCGCCGCTTTTGCCGCTTCTAAGACGGCATTGATCGAATCGGTTCCTACAACGTTAACCGCAGGAATAGCGTATGCATTCGCTTTTGCGATCGCAAACACTTTTTGTACGTCTTCACCCGTGACGACACCCGGTTTTACAAAATCAAAAATTTTTGCATTCAGCATAAAACGCCTTTGTTTTTAATTTTTACACGCCTTGCGGGCAAAGCCCGAAAGGCTACGCTTCGCTTTGACTAAAGCTTGCCTCTTGCGAGGCAGAAAAGCCTTATCTAAATTTGAACTTCTTTTACTTTTTACACGCCTTGCGGGCAAAGCCCGAAAGGCGTGTTATCGGACTATTTAGTCGTTACTTTAGCACTTTGGCGTAATTTTTTTGCTTTTTCGGAAACTTGAACACGGAATTTTTCCATTTTCAAACCGTTTTCAATATTCGCTTTAACCGTTTCAAACGTTGCTTTTTCAGCCGCTTTCGTATCTTCGACTAAAATAACATGGTATCCGAATTGCGTTTGAACGGGAACTTTCGTAATTTCGCCTTTTTTAAGCGCAAACGCTGCATCCGCGAAAGGTTTTACCATTTGATTTGCCGCAAACCAACCGAGATCGCCGCCGCCTTGACCGCTAGGACCCGTTGATTTTGTGGTCGCAAGTTCGGTAAATTTGTCGACAAGTTTTTGACCGGAAAGACCGTCGAGTTGTTTGATAACGTCTTTGGCTTCTTCTTCCGTTTTAACGAGGACATGTCGTGCTTTTACGGTTGCCGGTTGCATAAATTTATCGGCATTTTTATCGTAATAGTCTTTAACCTCTTGAGGGCTTACTTTAACGCCGTCAAAGATTTTTTTCATCCAAACTTCAAGGGCGAGATCGCTCTTAATGCGTTTAAGAGCTTCAGCATAATCTTTGTCTTTTTCTACGCCGCTTTTCATCGCTTCGGCAGTTAACAATTTACGCTCGATTGCTTGCTCAACGATTTTTTGTTTTGCATCTTCAGGGAGCGTTTCATATTTTGCGCCTTGCATTGCGCGCATTAACACCGCGATATCTTGATCCGTTACGTCTTCACCGTTAACGGTTGCGAAAACCGTCGCATTTAAACTCACGCCAAGTACTGCCGCGGCAATACTACTTAGAATAATTTTTTTCACTCAAGTCCTTTAAGAAAGTTATTGTGGAATTCTATCTAAAATGATATTACGATTTCTTAAATAAAGTGTTAATTTCAAGGATTAGCGGTATAATTTTTTCAAAAAGAATCAAGGTTTAGGAAATTATGAAAAAAGCCGCCGTTAAAGAGGTTCAAGCGATTAAAGCCTTTTTTTTAGAGCACTATGCGCAAGCCGTGACGGAATTACGCTATCACTCGTTGTACGAACTTTTAGTTTGCGTTATGCTCTCCGCACAATGTACCGACAAACGCGTCAATATCATTACGCCGGAGCTGTTCAAGCATTATCCCGACGTTCACGCTTTGGCACTCGCCGATCTCGAAAACGTTAAGGAGCTTATTCGTTCATGTTCGTTTTTTAACAATAAAGCGCAAAACCTCATCAAGATGGCGCAAACCGTTGTGCAAACATACAACGGAGAGATTCCGCTTGATGAAACGCGTTTAATGACGTTAGCCGGAGTCGGACAAAAGACGGCGCACGTCGTTATGATCGAATACGCCAAAGCAAACTTAATGGCCGTCGATACGCACGTGTTTCGTGTTGCGCACCGATTGGGGCTCTCCAACGCTAAAACGGCCGTTAAAACCGAAGAAGAACTCACCAAACTTTTTAAGAACGATTTGGATACGCTCCATCAAGCAATGGTTCTGTTCGGCAGATACCATTGCAAAGCGATCAAACCGCTTTGCAATACCTGCCTTTTGAAGATTTACTGCAAAAGTAACGAAGGGTTTAAAGCCACTTAGCCCGTAACCGTGTCGATCCATTTGATCGAACATCCCATAGAAGGGTGTTGAACCTTGGGGGCTTCTTGTTTACTGAAAAGCAACATAATCGCTTCGCGTAATTCCTCTTCTTTGACGGCGGATTCGTCGCGCCAATTATCATCGATACGTCCGTGGTAATAGAGTTTTTGTTCGGCATCGAATAAAAAGATATCGGGTGTACATGTCGCACCCAAACTTTGAGCGACTTCTTGCTTTTCGTCAATCAAATACGGGAAAAAGATGCCCATTTCGGCAATTTTATCGCGCATATGTGCCGGCGAATCTTCCGGATAATTGGGGTGAATGTTCGGATTGATCGCAACGGTCGTAATATCTAATTTTTTCGCAAACTCCGCAACGGCGACGAAACGTTTCCATACCGCGTTGGCGTAAGGACAGTGATTGCACATGACCGCTAGCAAAAAACCGCCTTTACCGAAGAGCGTTTTACTACTCAACCCGTTTCCGTCGGGATCTTCAAGACTGAAATGTTTAAGCGGCGTACCCAAAGGAATGGGAGCCGATTGAATCAATGCCATGCGTTAATCCTTGTAAAATAAAATAATTTTTTGAACAACCTGCGCAATGCGCTCTACCGAATCCAAATCGCACTCTTCGCGTACCGAGTGGGGATAACGAATCGTAGGTCCGATGGAGACTGCTTCGATTTTTTTCGATTGACGGGCGACGAGCTCACCGCATTCAAGTCCTGCATGAATCGCTTTAAAAAGAGCATGCGGGTAAAAAGTATGCATCGCCTCTCGTACGACGTCGGCAAAAGCACCGACGGAGGGCTTCCATGCTCCATGCCCGCCTTCAAGCTTACATGTAAAGCCAAAACCCTTAAAAAACGCCGTCGTTTCGTTTGCAAGTATAGCTAAATTTTCATCATCCATAGCACGAATCGAAACATCGACTCTAAGTTCGTTTTGCTTTTGCGCTACGATGCCGAGGTTCATACTGATAGAGGGAATATCCAAGGTCTTATCCCACGCACGGACACCTTGCGCAAAAGCACCCAAGGCACTCACGATACGATCGCTTTGGGCGAGTGATTGCGTCAAAAGCGTATCTTCAAGACGACGTACCCGTATGCGAGGATCGGTAATGCCTAAAGGTTGAGAACATGCCACAATCGCCGTAGCACTTTTCGGAATCGCATTTAAACGTTCTCCGCCTTCGATCGAAACGAGTCGAATCTCTTTTTGATGCAATAATTCGTACGCCAATGCTTTAATCGCCGAGGGGATCGATTTATCGATATCCACACCCGAATGCCCGCCTAAAAAATCAAACGCATGCACTTCGTAGAACAATGCCTCTTTTTCCAAAGGTTCGTACGTCAATTCCAAGCTTGCATGCAAATCAACGCCTCCGGCACAGCCGATGTAGATTTCACCCGCTTCTTCCGCATCTAAATTTAAAATATAATCCGATCGTAGCGGCAACGAAAATCCCATTGCGCCTAAAAGCCCAACCTCTTCGTCGTTCGTAAAAAGGCATTCCAAGTCGTCGTTACGCTCCATCGCCCAAAACATTATCGCCATGCCCATACCGTTGTCCGCACCGAGCGTCGATGCACGTGCTTTGAGTAAAGAGCCTTCTTGATAAAGCACAATCGGATCGGTATTGCCGATACACACCATATCGTAATGCGCTTGTAAACAAACGCGCGGCGTTCCTTTAACGCATAAAACGTTACCGCTAACGTCTTCTTGCACTAAATAGCCCAAATCGGACGCAAAATCTTTAATAAAATTCTTCATTTTTTCGGTACGGTAACTGCATCGGGGAACCGCACTAATCGCTTTAAAATGTTCTAAAATCGCTTGCATCATGACCCTTGAAAAATTAATCGTCGAAATGGTATTATACCCCTCATGAAAACAATATTAATCCTTTTACCTCTTTTTCTTTTTCAAGGATGCCTCTATTTTAACGATCGCGGCGTATCGGGAAGATACTATAACGATTGTAAAGAATACTACGATTCAATGGGCGTCTACCACAAAACGTGCGACGAAAATATCGTGGATTATAAAACCGTCACCGACGGCGTGGGTAAAGGCGTCGATAAAACCAAAAGTCTTTTTGAATAATGTCTGCTTTGGATACGATTCGCCAAGAGCGCCTCGCTTGGCTTGAGTGGAAAGATATTAAGCCGATGCGAGAAGCGCTCTCTTTTCTTCCGCAGTTTCAAACGTTACATGTAACGCTTGAAGATTGCATTCGCGTCGATGACGCTTCCCTCTCTTCAGAGGTGCGAAATCTCGTTCAAGAGTGCGCTAAGAAGCTCATGCCGTGGCGAAAAGGACCGTTTCAACTTTTCGATACCTTCATCGATACCGAATGGCAAAGCTTTATCAAATACAATCTTTTAGAACCTCATTTTAATCTCGAAGGTAAAATCGTCGGCGACATCGGTTGTAACAACGGTTATTATCTGTTTCGTATGCTGGCGCAAAAACCCCAAAAATTGGTCGGATTCGACCCTTCCGCTTTGTATAAAACCCAATTTGACTTTATCAATCGTTTTGTCCAAAGCGACATCGTCTACGAAATGCTCGGCGTCGAGCACCTTCCCATGTACGAGCATCGCTTCGATACCCTTTTTTGCTTAGGCGTTTTGTACCATCGAAGCGACCCGATTCAAACCCTCAAGTCCCTGTATCAAGGATTGAATCAAGGAGGCGAACTCTTCTTGGATACTTTTATGATCGACGGAGAGAGTCCCGTGGCACTCGCTCCTGCACATACCTATTCTAAAATCCCCAACGTCTATTTCGTTCCGACGGTTCAAGCCCTTTTCAATTGGCTCGAACGCGCGAAATTTAAAGACGCGGAAGTCTTGGAAATCAAAGTCACCGATACGAACGAACAACGTAAAACCGAGTGGATTTTCGGCGAAAGTTTGGAACAGTTTTTAGATCCTCAAGATCCGAGTCGAACGATAGAAGGCTATCCCGCGCCTAAACGCGTCTACGTTAAAGCAAAACGTTAAAACGCCGATTTGTCTTTCATAATTTTAGAGCAAGGATGCTAGATGGGAAAGAATAAGTTAGGACTCGTCAAAGAGATGATCGAAAATACGGCGGCATACGACGATATAGCGTCCGAAGATGCAACCGACGAGTCAATGCTCGATGAAAACGTCATCGATTTCCACGAAGGACTGAAAACCCATCAAAAGATCAAAAATGCCTACGTCGGGTCTCTAAGCGCACTCTCCAAGAACAGTGCTAAAGTCGTCTTTCAAACCACCTACGAAATGGCGGTCGACGATTTAGGCTTAGTGCATAACGGCTTTATTTTCGGTGCGGCGGAGTATGCCGCCGTTGCGGCAATTAACGAAGCCAATCTCGTTATTATCGGATGTCGCTCGAAATTTTTTGCACCTGCCCGCGTCGGTGATATTATCTCGTTTGAAGCCAAAGGCAGATTTGAAGAAGCGCGCAAACGTGAAGTCAAAGTCATCGGTATCATCAACGAAATCAAAGTGTTTGAAGGCGTTTTTCAAGCCGTTTTACTCGAACACCATATTTTAGAGACGAAATTAGACGATTTGCAAGCCAATCTCGCTAAAGAATTTGCTTAAAAAGAGTCCAACCAATACGGTATATTCTGCTGTTCGGCTTTGACACTGGTTTTTTCGCCGTGTCCGGGAAAAATTTCCCAATCGTCTTTAAGCGTTAAAAATTGCTCTAAACTGTGTCGCATTTGCGAAGCGTCGCTGTAAGGAAAATCGTACCGACCGATGGATCGACGAAAAATAAAATCCCCGCTAAAAAGTTTATCAGCAATACGAATCATACTGCATCCCGGCGTATGTCCCGGGCAATGTAAAAACGTGACGTCGATGCCCTCTATCGTAAAGCTTTGGTCACCCACGACTTCCACGTCGGCTTTTGATGAAGGCGTACCTTGTAAAAAAGGATCGTTTTCAAGCATAAAGCAATCGTCTTTGGGCGCATAAATCGGTATGCCGAATCTCTTAACCAATGCGGCGTTACTCCAAACGTGATCGAAATGACCGTGCGTATTTAAAACGGCGACCGGATGCGTTACGTTACGTTCTACCCAAGCAAATGCATCGACGCCCGGATCGATAATCAGTTCTTTATCGTTGCTCCTGACGATGTAACAGTTCGTTCCGTACGCGCCGCATGCGCGATGCATTATCTCCATAATCGATCCTTCCGAGATGACAATTTTTAAAAAGTGTAACATAACTCTTCTTGGATTTCTTTTGAAGCTTAAAAGAATGCATTAATTTTATCTTGTGTATAATTAGTCGACTTAGGCGTGCGCGCTTACATGTAAGTCTAAGCCGCTATGCAAAGACAAAGAGTTCCGCAAAACCTTAGAGAGTCGTTGCTTACATTTTGTAAAGGTCGTAGTATGAACAAATATGAAAAAATCGAAGCTTACTTGGTTCAATTTTTGAAAGACGAAGTTGCCAAAGCGGGATTTTCCAAAGTCGTTTTAGGCATTAGCGGCGGCGTAGATTCGGCCGTAGTGGCTCTTTTAGCACGTCAAGCGTTTCCCAACGCTCTGTTAGGGCTCATGCTTCCGGCTTCCACGTCCAGCAATGCCAGCATCGAACATGCAAGCGAGTTATGCGAAAAATTCGGTATTCGTTATGAAAAAATTCCCGTAGGTCCCTTGGTAGATACGTACTTTAACCGTCATCCCGACGCTTCGAAACTTCGTATCGGAAATTTTAGCGCACGTATGCGAATGTCCGTTTTATACGATATTTCCGCACGTGAAAACGCGCTTGTTTTGGGTACGGGAAATAAAAGCGAAATTCTTTTAGGATACGGTACGATTTTCGGCGACTTGGCATGCGCAATCAACCCCATCGGGAATCTTTACAAAACGGAAATTTTTGAATTGGCGCACCATTTAGGCGTCCCCGATTCTATCTTAAACAAAGCCCCTTCCGCCGATTTATGGGAAGACCAAAGCGACGAGGGAGAGTTTGGTTTTACCTATGCTCAAATCGACAAAGTCCTTTTTGCGCATATCGAAGAGAAGAAAGATAAACATGCGCTCATCGCACTCGGATTTGAACGTGAACTCGTCGAAATGACCCTCAATCGTATCGAAAGCAATCGTTTTAAAGGTAAACTTCCCACTATCGCTGATTTACATAGCGTCAAATAAAGGACTATTATGAAAGAAATACCGTTTTACAAGCCTTATATCGATCAACGCGAGCGTTCTTTAATCAACGAAGTCTTGGATTTGGAAAAAGCGAACAAAGTCGAAACGCTTGAAAAAGAGTTTATCAAGTATATCGATTGCGGCGATGCGATTTCGACCGTAAACGGTACGGCGGCGATGCATCTTGCTATGTGTGCGTTGGATCTCAAGCGCGGCGATAAAATCATCTGTTCGGTCAACGCTTTTCCTTCCGTAGCCGAAGTCGTACGTCACTTTGACGCCGAACCGATTTTTGTCGATATCGACAAAGACGATTTTAACATCGACGTCGATCAATTGGAAAGCGTTCTTAAAAACAACAAAGCTAAAAAACTTAAAGGTGCGTTTATCAGCCATATCGCCGGTCAGCCTGCCGATATGAACCGTATTTACGAATTGGCGCGCCATTACGACATTAAAATCGTCGAAGACGCAACCGCCGCACTCGGAGCAACGTACGATAAGAAAAAAATAGGCTCTCTTGAAGCAGACATTACCGTTTTTCGTTTCAATCCGCAATCCAATTACTCCGTTTCCAGTGCCGGTATTATGACGACCAAAGACGAAGAACTCAGCCGCCGCGCACGTCTTTTGCGTAACCATGCGATCGTCAGCGAAGGTTGGGACAAATTCGGTAACATCGGCTACGTTTACGACGTCGTCGATATCGGACTTAAATACGATCTTAATGAACTCAATGCCGCTTTTGCGATCGGTCAGTTGGAAAAAAACAACGATTTTATCGAACGCAGAATGGAAATTGCCGATATTTACAACCGTGAGCTTGCTTCGTGCCCGCACGTGAGCACTCCGGTCAAAAAACGCGACCATATTTACACGCAATACATCATTAAAATCGATAAAAACCGCGACAATTTTGCTCGTGAATTGAAAGACAAAGGCATTTATACGGGACTTCATTTTATTCCCTTGCATCTTTTAAGCTACTACAAACACAAATACAATTTACGGGTAAACGATTTTCCAAAAGCCCTCAGTAACTATCAGCAAATTCTCTCTTTGCCGATCTATTCAAGCCTCAGCGACAAAGAGGTTTTACACGTGTGCGAACAGATCAAAGAAATTGCTAAAAACCGTGTTTAAAAACCCGAAGTTCGTTTTATGGGTAGAAGAGTATCTTTTCTACCCGCATACGTTAAGCCATAAACTCCTCTCTTATGCTCTTTTACCGATTAGTTTTCTTTACTGTGCGATAACCCTTTTTAAACGTTATCGAGGGAAAAAGAAACGACTGAGTTTCGGTATTCCGATTATTAGCGTCGGTAATTTAACCCTCGGGGGCAACGGAAAAACGCCTTTTTGCATTACGCTGGCGCAACAGTATGAAAATGTTGCCGTCATTTTGCGAGGATACGGAAGAAAATCGCACGGTATGCTTGTCGTAAGCGATCGCGGGCAAATGATGTGCGATGCGATGGCAAGCGGCGATGAAGCGATGTTGTATGCCAAAGCCTTGCCCGACGCTACCGTCATCGTCAGCGAAGACCGCGTTGAGGCGATTCGCCTTGCGAAGAAAAAAGGGGCAAAACTCATCTTTTTAGACGACGGTTTTTCCAAAAGCCACATCGCTAAAATCGATATTTTGATGAAACCCAATCCTGAACCGATCAATTCGTTTTGCCTTCCGAGCGGACCGTATCGAGAACCTCGTTTTTTATATCAAAAAGCCGATCTGATTATTAGTGAAGGCGTTGATTTTCTCCGTCGCGTCGAGGTTGTTGCTCCGACATGCAAAATGCTATTGGTCACCGCCATTTCCAAACCGAGCCGTTTAGACGCTTACCTTCCCGATAACGTTATCGGCAAAGTGGCTTTTCCGGATCATTACATGTACACGGAAAAAGAGCTTGAAACACTCCTACACGCGTATCAAGCAACATCGATACTGACGACGCAAAAAGACGCCGTCAAGATGGCGACGTTTGATCTACCGCTTTCTATTTTAAAACTCGACATCGACATCTTCCCCGAAACGCTGACAAAAATCAACGCACTTTTAGCTCCTAAACGCTAAAATAAACCCTCTGAAATTGTCCCCAAAGGATACGAACGTGCAACATAAAATTCATCAAGCACAAATCTTAATGGACGCGCTTCCTTATATTAAACTTTTTAATAAAAAAACCATCGTGATCAAATACGGCGGAGCGGCGCAAATCAACCCCGAACTCAAAGAAAAATTTGCCAAAGACTTGGTACTTTTGTACCTTGTCGGCATTAAACCCGTCATCGTTCACGGCGGCGGTAAAAAAATCAATGCGCTTTTAGATAAACTCGACGTACAAAGCAGTTTCGTCGACGGTCTTCGCGTGACGGACGAACATGTCATGGAAGTCGTCGAAATGGTTTTAAGCGGTAGTATCAATAAAGAGATTACGACGCTTTTGAACCATAACGGCGCAAAAGCCATCGGTATTACGGGCAAAGACGCCAATTTTATGCGTGCAAAACCCCTCAGTGAAGGACGCTACGGTTTGGTCGGCGACATTACGCACATCAATAAAAAAGTCATCAAAAAATTGATGGAAGAAAAATTTATTCCCGTTATTGCGCCGATTGCCGCAGGCGATACGCCCGAACATCCCGGATACAATATCAACGCCGATCTTGCCGCCAGTAAAATCGCCGTGGCGCTCAAAGCCAAAAAAATCATCTTCTTAACCGATACTCCGGGCGTTCTCGATAAAGAAGGCAACCTCATTTCCGTTTTGGATAAAGCTAAAATCAAAGAACTCAAAAAAGACGGCACGATCAGCGGGGGAATGATTCCTAAGCTAGATGCTTGCTTGGAAACCGTTCGCGCGGGCGTCGAATGTGCACACATTATCGACGGACGCATCGAGCACTCGATTTTATTAGAGCTTTTTACCAAAGACGGTATCGGCACCATTATTAAAGAATAAGAGCTAAAGGAATTCTATGTTTATCGAAACTCGCGGAAACGACGGCATTAAACCTCAAAACGTCCCGTTTTCGTTTGCCATTTTAAATCCAAGCGCAAGCTTCGGCGGACTTTACGTACCGGAAACTCTCCCTAAAATCGATACCGATTTTTTAGCAAAAGCCGTTCATAAAAGCTATAAAGAGATTACCTTAGACATTTTACGGCTTTTTAAAATCGATATCGAAGACAAGGTCATGCAAGAAGCGGTTGCTCTTTACGATGCGTTTGACGATGCAAAAGAGCCTACGCCGCTCGTTCAAATCGAAAACGATCTTTTCGTGAATGAGCTCTACCATGGACCTACGCGCGCCTTTAAAGATATGGCGTTACAGCCTTTCGGTTATATTCTCTCCCATCTTGCGCAACAACGAAACGAACGTTACCTTATCTTAGCGGCAACCAGCGGCGATACGGGGCCTGCCACCTTAGACACGTTTGCCGACAAAGCCAACATTCAAGTCGTTTGCCTCTATCCAAACGGTGGAACCAGCGACGTGCAACGCCTTCAAATGACGACGCAAAAAAGCTCTAACCTCAAAATTATCGGTATTCACGGCAATTTCGACGATGCACAAAACGCGCTTAAAACGCTTTTGGCTTCACCGACGTTCAAAGAGGCTCTTCATGCCAAAGAGATCAAGCTCAGTGCCGCTAATTCGGTGAATTTCGGACGGATTATTTTTCAGATCGTTTACCATATTTACGCCTATATTGCGTTGCTAAAACAGCATAAAGCAACGCTTGGAGAACCTTTTTATACGATTATTCCGAGCGGTAACTTCGGAAATGCGTTAGGAGCTTACTACGCTAAAAAAATGGGTTTGCCGATTGAAAAAATTCTAATCGCTTCCAATATCAATAATATCCTAACCGATCTGATCACGACGGGCGTGTACGACTTGCGCGGTCGAAGCTTGCTGCAAACCACTTCTCCGGCAATGGATATTTTGATCTCGTCCAACGTCGAGCGCGTTTTATTCGACAAATTTGGTGCAACACGAACCAAAGAACTGATGGAATCGCTCAAAGAAAACAAAATCTATACGCTAAGCAATCCAGAGCTTTTATCCTTGCAAGAAGATTTTGAGGCGGTCTATTGCGACGACGCTTTCGGTAAAGAACAGATCCGCCATTATGCCAATCAAGGCTATGTACTCGATCCGCATACGGCAACATGCCTCAAAGCGTATCAAACGCTTAAAGTAAAACCGCTTCCATGCGTCTTATGTTCCACCGCCGAATGGACGAAATTTGCACCGACGATGCTCAATGCCATTCGACAAGATACGCAAAAATACCATGACAAAGAGGCGTTAGAAGGTTTTGCACAAACGTTACGGGTGAGTATTCCGCATTGCATCCAAAACCTTTTTAACGAAACGGTCGTTCACGATCGCGTCGTCGAAAAAGATCGCATCGAAGCAGAAATCTTTGATTTCTTAAATGCTACATGTCAAAAGGATGCGCAGTGATTATCATCCCCGCACGTTTTGCGTCGACGCGTTTTCCGGGGAAAATTTTAGCTCCGATCGACGGTATTCCGATGGTGATTGCAACCGCCAAGCGCGTACAACATCTTGATAACGTTGCGATTGCCGCCGATACCGAAGAGGTCGCGGCATTAGCCCAATCTTACGGATTCAAGGCGATTTTAACTTCCCAAGAGCATCAAAGCGGAACGGACCGCATTAATGAAGCCGCATCCAAACTCCGCCTTGCCGCAGACGAGATTATCGTGAACGTGCAAGCGGATGAACCGTTTATCGAAGAAAGCGTCGTTCAAAGCGTTATTCAACGAGCCCGACAAACCGAAGCGATGATTACCAGCGCATGTAAGCCGATCGATCTTTTACATGTCAAAGATCCTAATCTCGTCAAGGTTATTTTAGATGCGAACGATCAAGCGATCTATTTTTCCAGAAGCGCGATTCCCTATGACCGTGAAGGCGGTTTTGAGGGTTATTTCGGGCATTTAGGGATTTATGCTTTTCGCAAAGAGGCATTGGAAACCTTTTGTGCACTTCCTTACGCACCTCTCGAACATATTGAAAAACTTGAGCAACTACGTGCTTTATACCACGGCTACAAAATCGCCATGGTAAAAGTTCAAAGTCAAAGCTTCGGTATCGATACTCCCGAAGATTTAGAGCGCGCATTACGCTTTTTTAAGCGTTCGTAAGTACAAACTCTTTGAGAGACGTATCGAAGCGGTATGTCTCCATCGGGTTTTCCCCGACTTGAAACATTATACGGCATTCTAAAAATCCCGATTTATCCAAAGCTTTACCCACGACTTCCATAATAAACGCTCGCGTACTAAAAAGATGCGTCGTCGTATCGCCTTCGTATGCAAACGACTCCCCGAGAATGGGCGTAAAACCCTCTTTCTTCAAATGCTTTTCAAAAACGACTTGATCGTTCAAGCCCTCAACGTCAACGACTAAAATTACCTTCATCTATTGCCCTACTTTTTCGATATGTGCTAAAAATTCATCGGCATTTTTATAACCGACCAAACGCAAATCGCTCATTTCACGAGCATCCTTAAAAAATAAAATTGCCGGAGGTCCGAAAATTCCAAACGCTTTTTGAAGCTTTTTATCTTCATCGCTGTTATGCGTTACGTCGATTTTGACCAACTCCATCGTTTTGAGTTTTTCTTGAACACGAGGATCTTGAAACGTAAAACGCTCAAACTCAACGCAATTCACACACCAATCGGCATAAAAATCAACCATCACGGGTTTTTTGGCTTTAGCAACAACCGTATTTAACTCTTCCAAACTTTTGACATGTAAGATTGAAGATTTCGACGTAGAGACAGAATTGAGCGTATTTTCTTTCAATGTTAAGCGTTCAAACGGTGCAAGAGGATTACTTCCGCCGCTTAAAAGCCCGACGAATAAAGCAATACCGTAGAGCAAAACGATAAACCAAAAACCTTTAATAAGCTTTTTCCATCCGCTTACACCGTTAGCAAGCGGTTCGATTGCACCGAAAAAAAGTGCCGACAAAAGGCATAAAAGCATCCACAAACCCATCGTAACGAACGAAGGGAGAATACGAGAGAGCATCCAAATAGCCACGCCCAAAAGCGTCACACCGAAAAATGCCGTCACGTTTTGCATCCAAGCACCCGGACGAGGCATATAACGTCCCGCCGTCGTACCGATGACCAAAAGCGGAACACCCATACCTAAACTCATAACAAACAAAGCCGCTCCGCCCAAAAAGACGTCGCCCGACTGTCCGATATAGATTAAAGCACCCGCCAAAGGAGCCGCAACGCACGGACCGACGATTAACGCCGAGATAAACCCCATAACCGCGATCCCGAGGATTCCTTGCGTTTGTGCTTCGTCGGAAGTTTTACTGAGTCGATTTTGAATACGGCTTGGCATTTTAATTTCAAAAAAACCGAACATCGACAACGCCAATACGACAAACATCGCGCTAAATACGCCGATAACCCATGGATTTTGTAACGAAGCTTGCAAATTAGCACCGAAAAGTGCCGCTAAAATCCCTGCGATCGTATACGCCGATGCCATCGCAAGAACATACACCAACGATAAAACGAACCCCTTTTTCGCGCCCATCGCTACACTCGGTTGAGAGACGATGATGGACGAGAGGATCGGAATCATCGGGAAAACGCACGGCGTGAGCGATAAAAGCAATCCAAACCCGAAAAAGCTTAAGAGAATCCAACCGTAATTGCCTTCGGCTAAACGCATTGCAATTGCATCTTGTTCCGAAAGCGACGTTTTTGCCGTATTTTGAGCGGCAAACGTAAACTGCTTGACTTGGGGCTGATAACAAATCCCCATCTCCGCACACCCTTGATACGAAACCTTAACCTCTAACGCGGAAGTTTGCGATGCAAGAAGAGATTCGGGAATGAGCATCTTAAAAGAGCGACGTTGGGTTTGATATTCATGAAACGATTCAGCCGGTGGACGGGTCAAAGAAGAGGTAATATCGCTACTTTGCGGCGTTAAAAGCTCTATTTTGATCTTGTCGTCGTATAAATAAACGCCCTGAGCAATCGTAAAAGCGATATGAATACCTTGTGCGTCGCGAGAAGTCGTTACGTTAAACGCTTCTTCAGGGGTTAGAATTTTAGGTTTTTCAATCGCAAATAACGAAATTGCGAAGAAAAGAACTAAGCAAAAAGAGCTTACAATACGTTTCACAATGTTACCTTTAAAAAAAGAATGATTTATTGTAGCGAATAAGCCTAAATATTTTTTAAATTACAACGATTTAAAGGCATTCAAGGGCTAAAAGGAAGAGGAATGGGAAAGAAAAAGAAAACAAAAATCGCCTTTCAAAATGAAGAGATCCTTGCTTCAAAAGAAGAAAAACACGATGACAAAGTTCAAATTTGGGTCAAAAAGAGTGAGTTAAAATACGAAAAAGAGCTTACAAAACTCCAAGTCGAACTGCTCAAATTTCAAAACCACGTTAAAGATAAAGGTCTCAAAGTTCTGATTCTCGTCGAAGGGCGCGATGCGGCGGGCAAAGGCGGAACGATTAAACGTATCACCGAACATCTCAATCCGCGAGGAGCGCGCATCGTCGCTCTTTCTAAACCTTCCGACACGGAGCGTTCACAATGGTACTTTCAACGTTATACCCAACACTTACCCTCCGCCGGAGAAATCGTCTTATTCGATCGTTCATGGTACAATCGTGCCGGCGTCGAACCGGTGATGGGATTTTGTACCCAAGAAGAACACAAAGAGTTTTTACGCGAAGTCCCGAAATTTGAAACCATGTTAGTCAACTCCGGTATTATTTTATTCAAATTTTATTTTTCGGTCGGCAAAGAAGAACAAGCCAAACGCTTTAAAGAGCGAAAAACCGATCCGCTTAAACAATTTAAACTCTCCCCCGTCGATGAAAAATCGCAAGAGCTTTGGGACGAATACACGGTCGCTAAATATTCGATGCTTTTAGCGTCCAACAATCCGCGTTGTCCATGGACGATTATTTTATCCGACGACAAGCGCAAAGCCAGACTCAATACGATTCGCCATATTTTACAAAACGTCGATTATCCTGATAAAATTAAGAAAAAACATTTGATGTTAGATCCGAACGTCGTTCGAACCGGTAAAGAAGAAATCGAGATCATGGAAAAAAGCTTACCGAGCGAAAACCTCTCACATCTAAACGGATGATGCTGTTTTCGTCTTTGAGTAAAAGATTGACAAAATATTGAGGCTGAATAAAAGAGGTATCCAAGCGATTTTACGCTTGGATACTGAAAAAAGAGAGAAGTTTATTCGACTTCGGCGTCGATGACGTCGTCGTCTTTTTTAGCTTTTGGCTGCTCGCCTCCGGCGGCTCCGCCTTGCTCTTTTTTATACATGGCTTCGGCTAACTTATGGCTAGCTTCGCTTAAGGATTTTACTTTAGCGTCGATTTGCTCTTTGGTCGCACTTTCATTCGCGAGAACCTCTTTAAGAGCTTTAAGCTCCGCTTCGATTTTCGTTTTGTCTTCGGCACTAATGGCATCGCCCATTTCGCCTAACGATTTTTCGGTTTGATGCGCTAAAGCGTCGGCTTGGTTACGCGCATCGACTGCTTCTTTACGTTTTTTATCTTCTTCTTTATGCAATTCGGCATCTTTAACCATTCTTTCGATTTCGGCATCATCAAGTCCGGAACTACCGGAAATTTTAATCTCTTGAGCTTTACCCGTCGCTTTATCTTTTGCAGAAACGGTTAAAATACCGTTGGCATCGATATCGAAAGAGACTTCGATTTGCGGTACGCCGCGAGGTGCCGGTGGAATACTCTCAAGGTTAAATTGACCGAGCGATTTATTATCACGTGCGAACTCACGCTCACCTTGAAGCGCATGAATCGTAACGGCAGGTTGATTGTCTTCCGCAGTCGAAAAAACTTGCGATTTTTTAACCGGAATCGTCGTACCTTTTTCAATCAACTTCGTCATAACGCCGCCCAACGTTTCAATACCGAGGCTTAGAGGCGTAACATCTAATAAAAGAATATCTTTGACGTCGCCTTTAATGACCGCACCTTGAATAGCCGCGCCGATCGCAACGACTTCGTCGGGATTAACGGATTTATTGAGCTCTTTTTCAAAAAACTCTTTCACTTTTTGTTGCACTAAAGGCACGCGCGTTGATCCGCCGACCATAACGATTTCTTTAATTTCACCTTTTTTAAGATCGGAGTCATTGACGACTTCTTTGATTTTTTTGATCGTCAATGCTACCAAATCTTCAATCATCGATTCGAATTTTGCACGTGTAAGTTTTTTAACCAAGTGTTTCGGACCGGTTGCATCGGCGGTGATAAACGGTAAGTTAACCTCCGTCTCCATAGAAGACGAAAGCTCTTTTTTTGCATTTTCCGCCGCTTCTTTAAGACGTTGCAGTGCCATAACGTCTGCTTTCAAATCGATACCGTTTTCACTTTTAAATTCGCCGACCAACCAATCGATTAAACGGTTATCAAAGTCGTCGCCGCCTAAGAAAGCATCTCCGCCCGTCGCCAATACTTCAACGACGTTATCGCCCGTTTCTAGCACGGTAACGTCGAACGTACCGCCTCCAAGATCGTAAACAACGATTTTTTCCGCTTCTTTTTTATCCAAACCGTACGCTAACGCCGCCGCCGTCGGCTCGTTAATAATACGCAATACGTTCAAACCGGCAATCGTACCGGCTTCTTTCGTCGCTTTTCTTTGGCTATCGTTAAAATATGCCGGAACGGTAATAACCGCATCGGTCACGCTCTCGCCCAAAAAGCCCTCCGCATCTTCTTTAAGTTTCATCAAGACTTTGGCGCTAATTTCTTGCGGCGTGTACACTTTGCCGTCGATCTCGATCGCACATGCACCGTTTCGATCGACCACCGCGTAAGGAAGACGTTTTTTCGCTTCACCGGCTTTTTCTTCGTTACTCATCAAACCCATAATTCTTTTGATAGAATAAATAGTACGCTTAGGATTCGTGACTGCTTGACGTTTTGCCGTATCACCGACTAACACCTCTTCTTTGTCCGTAAAAGCGACTACTGAAGGAGTCGTGTTTTTTCCTTCTTTATTAGGAATAACTTTACTCTCTCCTCTTTCATACACGGAAACGCATGAATTGGTCGTTCCCAAATCTATACCGATTACTTTTCCCATTTTTTTATCCTTTATTTGATTTTAATATAAATGCCGATAATGCACGATTGCTTTATTTGGCGATACTGACCATTGCCGGTCGTAAAATTCTATCCTTGATTTTATAGCCTTTTTGAAAGACTTGTAAAATCTCCCCGCTTTGCTTCTCTTCACTCTCAAGTTGCATAACCGCTTCGTGGACGTTCGGGTCAAACCCGCCTTCGCTCTCGACCAATTCGATTCCGTGCTTTTCAAAAGCTTTTCGAAACTGTTCGATCGTTAGTTCAAGCCCTTCTTTAACTTTTCCTAAAAGCTCCGTGCTATCGATTTCGGTATTTTTACCGGCTATGAGTGCCATTTCTAATGCATCGATTACGGGAAGCAAGTCTCTTGCAAAGACTTCATGGGCATAAGAGATTGCCTGCATTTTTTCTTTTTCCAAACGACGTTTAATATTGTCGAAGTCGGCATTAGCTCTTAAGTATTTATCTTCAAGCTCGGCAAGCTTGGTTTTTAATTGCTCGACTTCATTGTTTTCCGAACACGGTTGAACATCGTCTGCCGCTTCCGAGCATACGTCTTGCGCTACTTCTTCGGATGCCTCTTGCCGTTGTTGCTCTTCGTTTAATGGTTCATTCACGCTTTACTCCTTCACTTGATTGAAAAAATCTTCGAAATCACTCTCGATACGACCGAAACATAACATGTCGGCCATTGCATTTTGATCTTTTAACTGAACCTTTTGCTTTACCGCCATGCATCCAAACGGAATAAATCCGTCAAAATACAAACCGTCTTCAATCGATTCGAGAAAATGCAACCGACGAAACCGCTCGATAAACGCATCGGTCTGAAACTCTTGAGCAATCGCGTACATCTCTTTTTCACCCTCTCTCAACAGCGGAAACTGTTGAAAAATCATCGAAAGCTTTTCATGTAACTCGTAAAGTCCGACCTGCACCGAAATATCTTTGAGTTCGCGCATCGTACAACCGATAAGGCGTTGAAGAAACTGCTCTACTTTCGTGTTGTATTTTAGGGCAACCTCATGTGCGTCAAAGACTAAAATTAAAAAGCGATCTTGGACAGCAACGATCTCTTTAAAAATAGCTTCCGAACTTCTTTCGACGACGCAAAAAAGCTGATGTTCATTCGTGGAACGCTTTAACTTCTCGATATTTTTAATTTCGACGGGAAGCGACGTGTCGATGCGTTCTTGCCAATATCCCTGTAATGCTCGATGCGTCGGTACGCGCCCGCTACTAACATGGAGCTGAACTAACGAGCCCTCTTCGGAAAGCTTTTTAAAATAGATACGAATCGTTGAAGGTGAAATACCTAACGTCATCTTCATTTGAAGTTCCGATGAGCCGATAGGCATTTTTGACTTCAAATAAGCTTGAATAATCGATTCTAAAATCAACGCTTGCTTCGAAGGTTTTTTCATTTTTTAGCACTCTTGTTATTTAATTGCTGATGTAATTATACAACATTGAGTCAAGTATTGTCAAGTAATGCTTTAAACATCGCCCTAAACGCGATATGGAAGAAAACGTTGTTGAGCTCCGGTCATATGCCGTTAATTTCATTGCCCACTTTTTCCCTTTTATGGTATATATCGTTTCTTACATGTAAAGATTGCGGACTGGAAAATATAGTCTCTGATGAAGTGCAACTCTCGTAATATAAAATTCTTTTAAAAATCTAAAATTTAAAAAATATACTTTATGTATTCTCAATTATTAAAAAACATTGTTTCAATCTGCTGCATTTTCGTAAGTGATAAATCTCCGGTTAAGGCTAAAAGATTTAACTCATTAAGGAGCATTTCATAAAAAGTAATTGCTAGTTCACTTTTCATTGATTGAAATTTGGTTTCAGCTTCTAGAATATCTACTTGACTTTTCGTACCCTCTTTTTCTCCTTTACGTATGGCTAACAGATACATTTGAGCAGAGTGCTTTGCTTCTTCTAAAACGCCAATGCTTTCTAATAAGGATTCTCGTTGTGTCCAAATATCTTCAAATTGATCTAATATTTGTGTATTAACGGCATTGAAGTTTTCTGAAGCTGCATGAAAAAGTAAAGTTGCTTCTTGAACTCTGGATTTTGTATACCCACCTTGGTATAAAGGAACACTAACTTGAATCATCGCTTTATTGTCATACTTATGAGCGACAGGATCATTGGTATAGTTTTGTGCTTTACTCACAACTAAATCTACTTTGGGGTAATGCTCATACTTTCGTATATCTATTTCCAATCTTGCAGTTTCTTTAGAGAGCTCTGCAATTTTACTATCTTTGTTATTCTCTTGCAGACGTTTTTTCCAAAAAGATTTAGCTTTTGAGAATTTTTGAATATCATAGTTGCCTTCGTAAGGTAGCACTTGATAAACACTCTGCCCTATTAAACGTTCTAACTTAGCTTTTTCAGCTTGAAACTCTCGTTTCTTAGCAACATAATCTACTGACGCTTTGTCTTTATTCGCTTTCGCATCAAGCATTTCAATCGTATTTGAAAATCCTAAAGGAAGCATACTAAGAATTTTTTGATATTTGCTTTCATAGAAGATTTTCTGCGTATTAAGTTTTTCCATTTCCATTGAGATTTGTAAAACTTTGAAATACGCTTTTGCGACATCAATACCCAGTTGCTGTTCTTGCTGTGATAATTCCTCTTTAGAAGCTTCATACCTTGTTTGAGATTGGTCGATCACATCAAAAATTTCAGGTCGATACAAGGGTTGAACCAATGATAATGAATAGGTTTTATACATTTCTGAGGTACTTTCACCATTGTAATATGTTTCGTATTCATATTTGCCACCCGAGCCCGTTAAATCGATTTTAGGATAGAGTTTTGATTTAGCTTGATCAATACCCTCAGCCGTTGCATCTGTTTTATAACTTTGCGCCTTATACTTTGGAGCATATGAGAGAGCTAATTCGTAAGCTTGATAAAGATGTAACGATTCGTCATTCCCATAGGCTAAGGTTACATAGAGCCAAAGCAAGGAAATTAATCCTTTTTTGATCATCGCTCTCGTCCTGATTCATGCCATGCTTTTTGTACTGGAGATAAGAGATATTCCATAACAGTGCGTTTACCTAAATGAATTTCACAAACCGTTTGCATACCTGATGTAAGATTGAGTATTTTATCATCCAAGTGTATTTGTTGAGCATTCAATTTAATGAGAGCTTTATAGTTCATGACCATCGTTTGTTGTGGTGGCGATGAATTACTATTACTTGGTGCGTCCACTTGAGGTTGCTGTGACTGAATAGAATCAGCTCCAACATGAATAACCTCTCCTTCTATCATGCCATATTTTTGAAAAGGATAGGCAGTCAGTTTTATCTTAACGTCTTGTCCAGGATGCACAAATCCTACATCTTCATTTTTGATCATCACTTCTGCTTGAAGGGGATCATCATAAGGGACTAAAGACATTAAAACGGAACCGGGAGAAACAACAGAACCTTGCGTATGCGTTGCAAGATCTTTAATCACCCCACTTTGAGGAGCTTTTAACTCTAAAAGCGTCGTTTTATGGATATTCTTACCCCATTCTTGGACTAATTTATTATATTGAGATTGAGCATCGGAGCGCTCATTTTCAAGCTGACTGTTATGATTTGAAGTAATCTGAGATAAACGCTTTTCAGAAGCTTTTACAGCAGAAATCAATCCTTGAACTGTTGATTTTTGAGCACGAAAATCTTGCTCTTTCTCAATTTTTTCGCGCTCTTTATCTTGTGCCTCAATTTGGCTTACAAAACCCTCTTTTGCAAGTTTATCAAACGAAGTAGCATTGCGTTGATATAAAGGTAGTGTCTGGGCTAATTTTTCCAAAACCTCTTTAGCCGAGGAGAGATCATGTTGTACTTTTTGAAGATTTTGTACTTCTTGGGAATAAGCATCTTCATACGCCTGTAGATTTGCCTCATAATGTTGTTTTGTTTTCAAAAAGAGATCGAGTGGATCTTCAGACAATTGTACAAATTGACCTCTGCCAAGCTCTGCATCAATTCGCCTGAGTTGTAATGCTCTAAGCCTCATCTCGCCCTCAACACTTTGGGTATCTGAAAGCGTACTGTTTGCATCCATACGCATAAGAACATCCCCTTTTTTGACAGGTTGTCCTTCTTGCACCAGAATTTCTTGCACAATACCACCATCAGCAGGCTGCACGATTTTAACATAGGATTTTGGAATAAGCTTTCCCTCAGCAGATGCCACAATATCAAGTTTTCCAAATATTGCCCATGCCAATAAAATACAAAAAAGTACAATAACCACATAGAGGATAACTTTTGGCAATTTGTGTGGAGGACTCTCCTGAATTGCCAAAAGCCTTGGAGCAAATTCTATCGCTTCTTTAGAAATCAGAGCAATGCGCGAATTATCCATGCGTTATGCATCCTGTTTGGGAACATCCCACGCCATAATTCTTAACGGTGGATTGGATCCAAGAGCAGGAACAAATCCTTGAACACGTTGATTAGGAAATAAAGCAAGAAGCTCCGCTATAGTTTCATCCGTTTGCCCAAAAGGTGTTACGATATCCATAAGCCAAATATGAGATCCACTTTGCCATTCATGTGGGGCAATCTTAGGTTGTCCTAAAAGAAGCCGTTGGTGTACTTCATCACTTACTTTTGCCCATGTGACAAAGGCAAATGGAATCTGACTTCGCGTGTAAAGACGGCATTGATCAAGAATAATTGGAGGCATAACAGTCCAATCCGTATCGGCAATAAACGTATATTTACGCAGAGGATCTTTTGCATAAAGCCATAATGCCGGGCCTAAGATAGGCAATTTAGCAAGCGCTTGTTGCGCTTGCTGTAAATCACCTTCTGAAAATGGATGCTGTTTGTTTTCTTCTGACATGTAATTCTCTCCTTTTTAATAATGACATAAGTCTTGTGTATGAATAGCCTGAGTGCTCGCACCTAATGCTGGATTTTGAAGGATCGTTTGAGCGGAAGCTAATGCAACATTGGATAAATCACCAGATTTTGCATAATTCCACGCTAAATCACCACCTAGTGCTGCTGAATCACTTGAGCTTAAATGAGCATCTAATAGTCCATTCATCGCATTCCAGCTATTGAGGCGCGGATTGGCTGTTCGCGCTTCATCAAATGCTTCAACTAAGGCATGAAAATCAAATGTCTCGACATTTGGTTTTTCAGTAATATCTACATGTAAAAACCCAAAGTGATATTCATAGGTCGATGAAACCATTTGAAGTGTGTCAAAATTTTGATTTTCGGTGTTAGTATACCAATTTTTTAAAGTAACCTGAGAGTTACATCCCATATCTAATATAAGATCCTCACCTTTTTTACGCAGATTAATGTCATCATAATCAACATCGCCCAATGAAAGCGTATTATGTGCTCCAGATGCCGGCAAGATCGTATCCCAACCGTCACCACGGTTAAAAGCAAAGACATTGTATCCTACTCCACCATTGAGCGTGTCATCATGTGAACCGCCTGCTATAAAATCATTCCCTTTGCCTGCCGTGATGGTGTCTTTTCCGCTACCTCCAAGTAATATATTATTACCTGAGCTATCTTTGAGATAGTCATTACCGCATGCACCACTTAAAATATCATTGCCGCATCCACCATCTAATGTATCATTACCGATATCGCCGTAAAGGTAGTCATTGCCGCCTTCTCCGTAAACAGTATCACCACCGCTGTATGCATAGACAATATCATTGCCCGTTCCTGAATGAATAACATTACTGAAAGGACTTGCATAGATGATGTCATCGTTTCTTCCCGTTTGAATGGTCGTTTGCCAAAAAGATGCATACATGACTTGTGTTTTAATCAATAAATCATCGAGTGTTTTACTGCTACCATCGGCAAATGTAAAATGCTCAATCGGAGATACAAATCGCCCACATTTATCTTGGCTTACTTCAAAATCAAACCCTTGATCTGCTTGCTCGCATCCACCCGCATTTAAGATACGCACTTGTGCTATCAACTTACCATTAACGTTTGCAACACGAAGCGCTACATTCTCCAATGATAAGCCTTGCGTAAATTTAACGGTATCTTCGCCTTGCGTTTCAATGATCGTGTCAAGCCCATCGCCAAGGTTATAAACAAATGTATCGTTACCAAGACTACCGATGAGCGTATCATTACCAACGCCACCCTCTAAAGTATCGTTGCCACCTTTTCCATCGATATAGTCATCGCCTGCTCCACCAAAGATATAATTGTCGCCATCATTACCAATCAATGTATTATTGGTACTATTGCCACCTGCATTAATGGAACTATTTCCCAGCATGGTAAGATTTTCAACGTTTTCAGGAAGTACATAGCTAACAGATGAATAGATCGTATCGATACCTTCATGGAGATTTTCAATAACTTTATCTTGCTCATTGTCAACATAATAGCTATCATTTCCTTGAGCACCAAGCATTGTATCGGCACCTTTTTTGCCATCAATGATATTATCCAATGCATTTCCTTGAAGAATATTGTCCAAATCATTTCCTGTTGCACTTTGAGCTTTATCACCAACAAGAGTAAGATTTTCAACATTATTGGATAATGTATAAGAGACACTTGAAATAACGCTATCAATGCCTTCATTGACATTTTCAACGATTGTATCTTGAACGTTATCAACATAATAGATGTCATCACCTACTCCACCAGCCATAACATCAGCACCAATGCCACCATCAAGGATGTTAGACGCACTGTTTCCAACTAAAACGTTATCAAGTTCATTCCCTGTCGCATTGATCGCTTCATTGCCAAGCAATTCTAAACGTTCTACATTGGCAGATGCGGTATAACTGACAGATGAGCGAATGGTGTCATAACCTTCATTGAGATTCTCAGCCACCGTATCTTGGACGTTATCAACATAATAAATGTCATCACCTGCTCCACCAATCATGACATCAGCACCAATGCCACCATCAAGGATGTTAGACGCACTGTTTCCAACTAAAACGTTATCAAGTTCATTCCCTGTCGCATTGATCGCTTCATTGCCAAGCAATTCTAAACGTTCTACATTGGCAGATGCGGTATAACTGACAGATGAGCGAATGGTGTCATAACCTTCATTGAGATTCTCAACGACTGTATCTTGGACGTTGTCCACGTAGTAGATGTCATCACCTGCCCCACCAATCATAACATCAGCACCAATGCCACCGTCAAGGATGTTAGACGCACTGTTTCCAACTAAAACGTTGTCAAGTTCATTTCCTGTTGCATTGATCGCTTCATTGCCAAGCAACTCTAAACGCTCAACATTGGCAGATGCGGTATAACTGACAGATGAACGAATGGTGTCATAGCCCTCATTGACATTCTCAACGACTGTATCTTGGACGTTGTCCACGTAGTAGATGTCATCACCTGCCCCACCTATGAGTATATCTTTGCCTGCTTGCCCATCCAAAGTATTTGACGCGCTATTACCTACTAAGATGTTATCTAAAGCATTGCCAGTAGCATTGATATTTTGATCTCCTACTAATGTCAAGTTTTCGACATTGTCTGAAAGAGTATAAGTGACTTGAGCGATCACTTGATCAATTCCTTCATTGCCTTTTTCAACGATAGTATCATCGACATTATCCACAATATAGGTGTCATCACCTACTCCACCAGCCATAACATCGGCACCAACACCGCCATCAAGGATGTTGGAAGCACTGTTACCTACTAAGCTATTGTTCAATGCATTACCTGTTGCATTAAGAGTTTCAGTTCCTGTTAAAAAGAGATTTTCAGTGTTATCTCCCAATGTCCATGAAACACTTGATTTGATCGTATCAATTCCCTCATTGGCAAGCTCTATTACAGTATCATTAGCATTATCAACAATATACGTGTCATCGCCTGTGCCACCGCTCATAGTATCCGCACCCAGTCCGCCATTGAGAATGTTGGAAACGCTATTACCTACTAAAACATTGTTAAGCTCATTACCCGTCGCATTGATCGCTTCACTTCCAAGAAGTTCCAAGCGTTCAACATTTGCAGATGCAGTGTAACTGACGGATGAGCGAATGATGTCATAACCCTCGTTGGTATTTTCGACAACGGTATCATTGGTATTGTCGACATAGTAAATGTCATCGCCTGTTTTACCGGCCATAACATCGGCGCCTGATCCTCCATCAAGGATATTGTTTGCACTGTTACCTACTAAGATATTGTTCAATCCATTGCCTGTTGCATTGATCGCTTCGGTTCCTGTTAAAAAGAGGTTTTCAGTGTTATCTCCTAATGTCCATGAAACACTTGATTTGATCGTATCGATGCCTTCATTGGCAAGTTCCGTCACCGTATCATTAGCATTATCAACGATATAGGTGTCATCGCCTTTGCCGCCGATCATAAGATCTGCGCCTAAACCGCCATCAAGGATGTTGCTTGCGCTATTACCTACAAGGATATTATGGGTGTCATTACCCGTCGCATTGATCGCTTCATATCCAGTCAGAACAAGTTTCTCGACATTATCAGCAATTTTGTAGTTAACAGATGCATAGATAGTATCGTTACCCTCGCCGTCTGCCTCAACTACAACATCACCGCTATTGTCAACATAGTAAGAATCATCACCCACTCCGCCGATCATTCTATCGGCTCCTAGACCGCCATTAAGCGTATCGTTTCCTTCTTTTCCCTCTAGGATATTATCTTTGCTATTGCCAACGATGATGTTATCTAATTCGTTACCGATACCATGAAGATTTTTGTCACCAAGAAGTGTCAAGTTTTCAAGATTAGCACCTAATGTATAATCAATAGAACTATTGACAGTATCGATACCTTCATTTACAAGTTCCGTGACAATGTCTGCGACATTATCGACAACATAAGTGTCATCGCCAGCTCCACCGATCATCTCATCTGCATCGGCTCCGCCATCAAGCATATCATTGCCAGCCCCTCCATCTAGTCTATCGTAACCATCAAGTCCGACCAATTTGTCGTCGCCATCTTCACCAAATAAAGCATCATTGCCACTCTCGCCGTACAATTCATCGTTGCCTGCATCGCCTGAAAGGACATCGTTACCTGTACCGCCCGAGATAAAGTCGTTGCCTTCTCCTCCAAAGACAATATCATTACCCAAATCTGCAAAGACAACATCGTTACCGTCGTCTGCTAAAACAATGTCGTCGCCTTTGCCTGCATAAATAATATCGTTGCCTGCTTCGCCAAAGACCAAATCATTATCGTCTCCCGAATAGACAACATCATTACCATCACCCGCATAGATAATATCATTGCCGCCATCTTCAAAAATGACATCGTCTCCACCGTAAGCGTTGATGATGTTATTGCCGTTCTTACCGAGAATCAAATCTTTATCTTCGGTTCCATTAATCTCTTCACCATTGGCAGAAAAAGGTGATGTTGGAGTCACGGAGGTATTGGTCCCAGGAATTTGTGTCTCAGCACTGTACTCAAGCGTAACGTCTGCTATGGCTAAGGAGCTACCATCACTTTTTGTCATAGAACCGACGCCGTGAACCGTTTGTTTGTTGACAACCGTAAACTTACCATCACTGCTTAGGCCTATAGACTCGATACCCATATCGGAAAGCTTTTTAAACTCGCCATCATCGGTGATGCCGTTTTGGTTAGCATCTTGCCAAATACCGAATTGACTCCATTTCTCATCGGAAGCGTCAAATTTTCCATCACCATTCGTATCGAATGCTTTGAGTCCCTCTAAATCTGTTTGAGCACCGTCTTTATAACCTACAAAGCTGATTTCAGAGGCTTTTTCGATTTTTCCATTGTTGTCACTGTCAAATGCCAAGATGCCATCATCTGCACCCACCCAAGCTGTTTTTCGTTTCCAGCCATCGCCTGTGACATCAAAAAAGACATTGGAGTCATTAACATTGACAAAATGAAAACCATCACCGTTCAGATCGACAGCGATTGGTTTTTTACCGCCACCGCCTGCATTGCCAGGAGGCGTTGCAGGAAGATACGGTCCATAATGAGGAACGGTTATAGACTGTGTTGTCGTTGCACCATGTGGATCGGTAATCTTGACTTGAAAGACATCATTTGCTGGGTAAATTGCCTCTCTGGGAAGATTATTTTGGGTATATAAGGTACCATCTTTCAATCCTGCATATTGCCCATCTATAATGATACGATCGCTTGGGACACCTGATTCTTTCCAACTAACGTAGGTATAATTTCCTTGAGCATCTAGTGTGACTGAACCATATTGAGGACCATTGACGAGCTCATACGTTAAAGAACTCACAGGATCGTCAATATCTGCACCAATGACTTTTCCTTTACCCGTATCCTCATAGGCGATAGGTGTTGTTCCTGCGTAAATAGGTTCACCACCTGCCAAATAAGAGCCAGAGTCCCAGTCATATTCAACTTCTGTATACCCATAAACAGCTCTTGTCTCATGATCAACATGGTCTAATGTTGGAGCATCGTTAACGTTTTGAAGTGTTATTTTTACATCGCCTGTGCCAGATTGACCATTTTGTGCTGTCGTGGTATAACTAAAGCCTGCGTCACTTCCTGCGTAGTTGGGTTCAGGTATAAAATGCACAAAGCCATTGACATCAATGAAACCTGTACCGTGTTTAAAATCGCCAAGGCTTTTGAGGGTTAAGGCTCTACCGCTAAAACCACCTACTTTATCATTGGCAAGCAAGTCTGCTGCGGAGATAATCATCTCCACATCTTCATAACCGCTGATGCCATCTTGGTTGGCTTGTACTGCTGTTTGGTCATCGATGCGTGTCACAAGGAGCGACAACTCACCTTTGGAAGTTTCGACGATGATGCCCTCCGGTACAACGTTGATGCGTGAACCCTCCGTATCGGCTACAAGATCTTGGCTTGAGAGTTTTTTCACTACGCCGTTTTGCGTGAACGTTCCCATCGCATAGTTCAACTCTGTGATGCCAAGATCGCTGAGTTTATGGCTCTCTGCTTTGGCTTGCACGCCATCTTCATTGACATCTTGCCAAATGCGCAGTTCATTCCACACAGGATCAGCCGCTGTGATTTTGCCATCATAATTGGCATCGACCCACGCCATACCGGCTAGTCCTCTTCTTCCAAGTGCCACGGCGGCATTGGAGAACATCTCTTTACCTGTATTGGTCTCGCCGTTATAGTCACGATCTAACGTTAAGAAAGCATCTGCGCCATCGATCCACGCTGTCTTTTTTAGGTAACCAGAGTCATCCACATCAAAGCTCACCGTTGAAGCATCTTTGGAGATAACATCTATCTTTCCATCGCCACTAAGATCCAGTGTGACAGGTCGGAATGTTTGCGTATCGCCTGTAACAGCTGTGGCTAATGCGCCATCTCTTCCTGCTCGTGCTTCTTCAGTGAGTCCAGCTTTGGGATCACCTGCATCGGTTTGCATCTTCGCAGTTTGCACTTCCCAAAGAGGAGCGATAGCGGAGCGAGAAAGCGCACTTCTTACCATCGCTTCGATGATGGACTGGTAGGATTCATCACTTCCAGGGGTGGCATTGTAAGGGTTACCTGAGGTATCGAAACGTAGGTATGCATGTTTCTCTTCACCTGTCAGTGGGTCAATGTCGGTATAGCGGTAACCGAATGTATCGTATATAATACTTGGCATGCGATTTGGAATAATGCCAAGAGCACTCGTTGGATTGATTTGTTTTTCTTGTTCGATCAAGCTATTAAGAACGCTAAGAACATTGGTCATGACATTGCTCACGGCTTCTTTACCGCCGGTTTGTCCTGCGCTTTGGTAGGTGATGCCATTGCCATTCCAAATGTATTGACCATTTCCCCATGGGTCGGCTGGTTTGTGATGATGATGTCCAAAGATGGATTTGACGATGGAAAAAACGGCGTATGCCCAACCGATAACAGGAACATTGTATAAAACAGCCGCAACACCCACGCCTGCGCCAAGAACATCTCCGTGTGCTATAGAGTTAACAATACTAAGGTAAGGAAGTGCCGTACCAAGCGTTTCACTTACCGCTCCAACAGAAGATGAAACGTCGGAGATAAGATGAGAACTTTGAAGGTATAAAGCTGCTTCTGCCGCACCGTATACGGCGTAACTTGCCGAAGTAACAGCGGCAATACTATCACCGTTTTTTAAAGCATCGGCAAGGCTGTAGAGAGAAAGTATAGAGCTTGCCACACTTGATGCCGCTCCTAGTTCTAAAGAACCTCGTGATCCATCTAAAAGGTCAATATCATTCGCTAGCCTAATTCCAGTAGCTAAAATAGGTAGCGGATCTCCTGATTGAATGGAGCGTATTAAAGAAAGGGCATCGCCTATAGAGGCTATGGTTAAACCAACGGTTTTGATGGTAGATTCTGTTTGGGTAATGAGTATAGGATGCCCAAAATCATCCGTTCCACTAACAGAATCCTTTAGGGTGCTTTTATAAGCTGTTTCGACAGCTGTCTCAGGTCCCATCATGCTATCATCCAACTCATAGTTTAAGCGACTGAGGTCTTCTGCCGTGGGTGCATCTATGCCTTGATTTTTTAGATTTTCAATAAACTGTGCATTAAACCCTGCACTGACACTTGCGCCGTTGATAGAGCTAAAGCCTT
>DFZK01000011.1 GCA_002382085.1 Sulfurospirillum sp. UBA4058
TTCCCATAAACGACACCGTTTGTGCCTTTAGCACTCTCTTTCGAGCTTGCCAAAACGCCGCTCGCTCCTGCGGTCGCTACCACCGCCGTCGTACCAAGGGCTTTTTTCAGAAAGTCCCTTCTGTTCTCGTGCACGATTTCCTCCTGCATCTTGCTTACATGTCAAAATGAGCATGTAAAATTGGCATAAAACGGTAATGTATCATTGACCGTCAATGAACGTTTTATGCACGTAAAAATGTTGTTAATGGAAGAAAAAAGACATAGAGGTATAAGAATGAAGTCTATAAATTTTTAAAAAAAAGTATATCCCTCACGATACGTATGTGCGCTTACCACGTAAGCATATATCATGAACAACGAAACCATTATAATGATTGATAACTTTATCGCATCTTAAAAGAGTAAATATTTATTTACCAATATATGAATATTTAAGCGTTATATAGGTAAAAATATAATGACTTTTTTTGGGGTTGAAATATCGTACCGGAGGCGTCGGTACGGATACGCGCCTCCGGTATATTTTGCTTTTTAGAGTTCGCGCGGTGTTAAAAGTTTTTTATAGTACGTTTTCGTCAGATGCAATGCCGCAATCGGATTGTGTCCAAGGACTCTGTCTTTCACGACCAAATAAGTGATCGGAGCTTTGGCGTATTTGATAAACAACGAATCGTGTCCGACACACAGTCCCATAATCACGTTTAAATCGGTTTGTGCTTTGTTGGCGTATTTGGCTTGTAAGATCGGGTTGCACATCGGTTCAAAGGTATTCGGACGAATTTTTTGTGTTTCTTGAAGTCCGATTTCGGTCTTATCGCGCGAACCGACTTTACAGATCGCCATAAAAACGTCAAATCCGTTGATTTTTAAGATTTCGGCAAAAATTTGGGATTCATTGACCAATCCTACACAGGAAGCGATGCCTATTTTACGTGCTCCGATACGTCTTGCAAACGCCAGTATCTCTTCCACGCGCGTGAGCGTTCCGTAGTATTTTCCCTCGATTTCCGCTGCCGCTAAAGCGATAGTGCGATCCATGCCCTCTTCTTGGTAACACGCTAAGGACGTATCCAACATTGAGGCTTCAACGTTACTCGTAAGGCAAAACTTCGGGTAGCGACTCTCGTGTTTATGGCAATTAAGCGTTGCACATTCGGCACAGCTGAGCTCTTTTTCTTCCGTATGCATCAGTATCCTTTTTACATGTAAAGGTATTTGCCGTAAAGGCTTAGGTAAACGCCCAATAATTCACCGAGTCCTTGACGTAAATGCACCCGCTCTTCTTCGTGAAAAATGCTCTCTAAAAGTTTTACATGTAAGGCTTCACCGAAAAGAACCAGCCGCTCGGGCGTAAAGGAGGGAGCCTCTTCTTTGCCCAATGCAAAAAAGAGCGCAAGCGCACGATTGAGCCCGACTACATAGGCAAGAAGGTTGTCGTAAATGCTTTTTTCGACCGGCTCGAGTTGTGAAAGAAAAAGATCCAAAGAGACCGAGAGAAAACCTTTTTTTTTCGGGAAATTGGCATGCAAAAGCGTTGTAAAAAGACTTTTTTTCGCTTCGCGCAATGCAAGGGGAAGTGCGGCGTCCAATGCATCGTCGAGGGTTTTAACGCCCTCTTCGAATTCAAAAACGTTTTTCATACCTTGTCTTGACATTAAGGCGCAAATTTGCGTTTGCGTAAATTTCGTAGGCGTGTAGAGTTCCAACGAAGAAAGGGTTTGAAGCAAAAGAGCGTACAACGCTTTTTCATCTTCGTTCGGGCTTTTTGCCAAATATTCGAGTAAGTAAAGGATCTCTTTTTTCATCCTTCTATTCTGCCAAAGCAAGGCTGAAAAAGTGCTATAATGCCAACGCTTTTTAAGGAGGCTTTATGATTCATCTTTCGGCTTTTTTTGCGATTTACGTTAAATTTTTCTTTATTATGACGCCGTTTTTCGTAACGACGATTTTTTTGTCGATGACCAAAGGCGTCGATGAAAGCGATAAAAGACGTCTTGCGATCAAAGTAACGTTTGCGATTGCGACGAGTTGTTTGATTATTCTTTTTTTCGGTAAATACATTTTCGAGCTTTTCGGTATTACTTTAGATGCCTTTCGCATCGGTGCGGGGGCACTTTTGTTTTTAACGGCGGTCGATCTCGTGCAAAAAGACATTAACGCCGAACCGACATGTAAGGCGGATATTTTAAAACATGCCGTCGTTCCTTTAGCGATCCCCGTTACCGTAGGTCCCGGAACGGTGGGTGCGTTGATGGTTATGGGCGCGGACATCGAGAGTTTTGACGACATGCTACTCGGCTCAAGCGCGCTTTTATGTGCCATCGGCAGTATCGGCATTTTGCTCTATCTTTCGGGGCATATCGAACGTTTGATCGGTCGTGCGGGATTGATCGTTTTTAGCAAAGTGACCGGACTCGTTCTTGCCGCTCTCTCGGCACAACTCATTTTTACGGGCATTAAAAACTTTCTTCGTTAAAAAAGGTGTCCGATTTTTCGAAAACCGATCAGGTATAAAATGCTCCCGACGCCAAAAACGCCCAAGAAGTAAGGATAGAGTTCTAAAACGGGCGTTCCTCGAAAGAAAATACTCTCCGTTCCTTCAATGAAATAGCGAAGCGGTGAAAGCAAAGAGAGCGTTTGCAACCACGGATGCATCGCATAAATGGGCGTCCATGCACCGCTTAAAAAGATAAGCGGAAGCATAATGACGACGGAGAGTTGTGCGACTTGCATCACGTCTTTGGCGATCGCCGCGACAAAAAGCCCGATTCCCGCTCCCGTAAACGCATACAAGAACGCTAAAACCAAAAAAGCGAAAAAAGAGCCGTGAATAGGCGTGTCAAATGCTCCGAAAACGACAAATCCGACCGAAATTACGATGCCGATCATCACGATAATGACCTGAGAAAACGACTTGGCGAGAATAATGCTTTTTGCGTTGACGGGCATTAAAAGCATAATATCCCACGTGCCGTCCTCTTTTTCTTTGACAAAAACGACCGCCGTTAAAATAACCGAGAGCATCGTCGTGATCGATAAAAGCTCCGTTAATGCCATAAACGTTGCGTTATTTGCATTTTCATTGAACAGTTTGTGCGTGACGAGTTCGACGCTAAAGGCGGTATCGGAAAAATTAAGCACGATATTGCTTAAGTAGCTAAGCGTCGTATACGCTTGCGAAGCGGCGGTTGCGTCTAAAAGAACGTTGAGCGTCGCGTGTTTGTTTTTACGAAAGTCCTGTTCAAAATCTTCATCGAAGATCAGTCCTAAAACGATCTCTTTATCGAACACGGCTTGCGAAAGTGCGGTTTGAGAGTTAAAGGCTACGGGAGGTAAAAATTCGGGTTCGTGGAAATAGTGTAACAGCTTTTGGCTTAACCCGCCGCCGCTTTCGTCGACATAGCCTATCGCCACGTTGCGCGGCTTTAGCTCTATGCCGCTTCCGGCGATGTAAACTTCCATCGTAAAGGCGTACAAAACGACGAGCACCAGTTGCCATGAGCGAATAAAACGCACGAGTTCACGCGCGACGACCGTCCAAAAAACCCTCATCGAAGCTCCTTTTTCAATATCAAGCTTCCAAGCCCCATCAAGAAAAGCCCGTAAAATGCCAAAATAAAGAGATAGAATTGCGTTTTTTCCGAAGCCAAACCTTCACCGACCAAAAAGACGTCGTACAAAATATGGTTGTAATACATTACGGGGAAAATATGCGCCTCGTAACGCGAAAAGCCGACCATCGAAGAGATCGGCATCAAAATACCCGAATACAAAAATCCCGGAATGATCGTTACGATGACCGTCAAAACGACCGCAACGATTTGCGTTCGCGTCACGATCGAGATGAGCATACCGATCGATAGGCTAATGACCAAATAGAGTTCCGAAGCGACCCAATAAAGCCAAAAACTTCCTCGAAACGGTACGTCAAACCAATACGTCGCCCATAAGAAGAGAATGAAAATATTGATTGAGTGGAGGAAAAAGACGGGAATGAGCTTGGCGGCGATAAACTCCGCTTTGGAAAGTGCGGAAGCGTAAAAGTTAAAGATCGTTCCTTTCTCTTTCTCTTTGACGATAAGCAATGCCGCTAAAATCGCCGGAGCGATCAACAAAACCAAACCGATCAATCCCGGAACGATCGCATCTTCATCGCGCATCGCTTGATTAAAAAGCGTTCGTTGGTTGATAGCGATCGTATGCGCATCGCGATCGAGCCTACGCTCTTGAATGGCGGACGCCGCATTGAGAACGACCCCTTTAACGTAACTTTCAATCGTCGAGCCTCGCATCGGAAATGCCGCATCGACAAAAACGCCGATTTGTATTTTTTGCCCGTGAAGCAGACGTTTTTCAAAAGATTCTGGGATGATGACCACCACGTCGCTTTGCGCGCGATGAATGGCATCGAGTGCTTCACTTTCTAAACGGAGCTCTTTTTGAACCGTAAAATATTTCGAATGCGTAAATTTTTCGATCAATAAGCGTGAATAATGGCTTTGGTCGTAATCGATAATTAAGGTGCGCGCACCCGTCACTTCCATACGAATGCCGTAGCCGAAAAGCACCAGAACCATGGTGGGCATCAAATAGACCATTACGATCAATCGGCTTCGTACGATTTCGCTGAGTTCTTTCAAAACATAGGCTTTAACGATGGAGAGTTTCATCGAAAATACTCCAAAAAAATCTCTTCAAAATTCCGAGCTTTAGGATGTTTGGCGTAAAAGCCTTCGATCGTATCGTCGGCGATTTTCGTTCCTTGGCGCATTAAAACGACGCGGTCGCAAAATTCCGCTTCGCTCATATAATGCGTCGTAATCAAAATAGCAATTTTCCATTTTTCTTTCAAGCATTTCAGCAACTCCCAAAACTGCGCCCTAGCAATCGCATCGACACCCGAAGTCGGTTCGTCCAAAAATAAAATGACCGGTTCGTGCAGTAACGCCGAAGCTAAGGAAAAACGCTGATTGATGCCTAAAGGAAGCTCAGGCGGTAAGGCATTGAGGTAGTTTTCAAAACCGAGCTCTTGGGCATAGCGTTTGATACGCTCGTTGGCCGTTTCGCTCGATAAGCCGCGCATCGAAGCAAAGTAGAGCAAATTTTCTTGCACGCTCATGTCGTTGTATAGGGCAAAATGCTGACTGACGTAACCGATAGACGCTTTTAACGCTTGCCTATCTTGGGGCGTTTCAATCGTTTTGCCCAAGAGGCGTAATTCGCCTCGATCAATCGGATAGAGTCCTAAGAGCATTTTGATAAAGGTCGTTTTTCCGGCACCGTTGGCTCCGAGCAGTCCTAAAATTTCGCCTTTTTTTAAGCAAATATCGACGTTATCGTTGGCGACGAAAGTTCCGAAACGTTTGGTTAAGCCTTTGGCATCCATCAAAACGTCGCCTTCAAAATCGCTCTTTTTTTTGTCGCTTAAGACGATCGGAGGCATTGTTTTGCCGTTTCGTAATGCGTTAACGAAAAAGAGTGCTTCCAGCGTGGGTGTTTGCGTCGACGTTGCCTCAAGCGGAGATAGCGTATAAAGGGTTTGCAGGGTTCTGATGCAGGGTTCAACGCATGGAGTGTCGGGATCGTAGCATAAAGATTCTACCGTTTTTAACAGTTCCGCCGAGGTACCTTGCGCAATGATTTTTTGTTCATCAAAGAGTAAAATTTTGTCCATTTTTGCCGCTTCTTGCATGTACGCGGTGCTAATCAAACAAATCGTGCCCTCGCTTCGACGTATCTCTTCGAGGATTTCCCACAGCTCGATGCGGCTTAAAGGATCGACACCCGTCGTCGGCTCGTCCAAAACCAACAGTTTCGGGCGATGCAAAAGCGTGCAGATCAAGGAGAGTTTTTGCATCATACCGCCGCTCAGTTTCCCCGCTTGACGGTCTTTAAATTTTTCCAAGCCCGCCATTTGGAGCAAACGCATTTTATACGCCTCAAAGGCATCGTCACGGCGTAGATCGTGAATATCGGCAAAAAAGCGTAAATGTTCGTCTACGGTTAACAGGTCGTATAAAACAAGTCCGATACCTTGGGGCATCAAACCGATACGTGCTTTAAGCGGTTCGGCTTCTTTGCACGAACGGTACGTGTGATGGTCGAAAACAATCTCTCCTTGGCAGGCGATGACGCCCGCGATTGCATGAATCAAAGAGCTCTTTCCGGCACCGTCTGCACCGATAAATCCGATAATCTCTCCCTCGTTCGCTTCAAAATTCGCATGCGCAATGCCCAAGCGGTTTTTATGGAAAACGCTGACGTCACGAACTTCAAGTCGCATCGTATCTCACTATTCGGGAACGTTTTTAAGATGAACGGGGAGCCCTTGCGCGTCCATAGAAACGACCCCGACCGCGGGCAGACCCATCTTAAGCATTGGCTGAGGCTCTTTGGGCTTTACATGTAAGGCAAAAACGCGCTGAATTCGATCGCTCGGTACGCTGACTTCTTTGGGCGTAAACTCCGCCCTCTGCTCGATGCGAACGACGTTCGAGGCGATCGGCTTATCCGGAGCCGCATCCAAAAAGATCACCGCTTCGTTTCCTACATGTAACTTTCCGTTTTCTTTGGTATCGACAAAAATTTTCAAGTACAACGAGCGAGGATCCAACAAGGTCGCCACCACGCTCCCCGCACCCACGACTTCGCCGACGTTGGCGATCTTTTCGATCACGACGCCTTCAATCGAGGAGCGTAACGTCATTTCGTTCAAGACGGCGTCGATTTGACGTTTAGAAGCCCTCAGCGCATCGATGCTTTGGCGCATCGCCTGAAGCGTTTGTCGTTGGGCGTTCGCTTTGGTCTGTTCGCTTTCGGCGACGTGAATCGCCAAAGACGTTTGTGCACGTTTTTGATACAAAGCGTCCAAGGTGTTTTGAGCTGTTTTGTATTTTAAATCCGCGGTTTCGATTTGACGTTTTTCGATGAGGTTTTGCGCGTAAAGGTTTTGAATGCGTTCTAAATCGCGTTTGTCTTGTTCGACCGTGCGTCGTTGCGACGCAATGCTTTTTTCAAGCTCTTCGTGCTGGTGTTTGCGAATTTGAATCGTGTCGTTTGCTTGACGTAACGTTTCGTTTATCGTGGTTTCCGCAACCGTAAGTTCCGTCTCTTTGGCATTGATTTGCGCTTCGATTTGACTTTGTTGCGCTTCGTACTCATCGCTTTTTAAAACGGCGATCACGTCTCCTCGATGCACGATTTGCCCCTCTTCGATCTCGATGCGTTCAATTCTTCCGGCATATTTGGCATTGAGATTGATCAAATCGCCGTCCATACGTCCCGAACCGAAAACGAGATTGGGGGCGAGTGTTTGCGTACGAAGTTTCATGAAAATGAATCCCGAAGCCCCGAGGAGCAAAAGAACGATCAAAACGCCTAAACGATACTGTTTGATTTTTTCCAACATAAGCACTCCTTCATTCGACACACGTTTAATTATATAACGAATCGGGTATAACTTTGCCTAATTAAGAGCAAATTAATCCAAGCAGGACTACCATTTTACCGATTCGTCCTTCGTTTAAAGGAGTTATAATGCGATGGTTTTTTCTCTCGACAATGCTGCCGGTATGGCTCTTTGCGCAGACGTACGGCGAATTGTTGAGCCTTTTGGAATCCAGTTACCGCTACCAAAGCGCACAAGCACTTGAAAATGCTTCCGAAGCCTTGTATCAAGCCGCCAAAGGAAAAAATTTACCATCGCTCGATGCGACCTTAAGTGCGATCGAATGGAATGATACGCCGACGATGACGCTCACTATGCCGCCTCTGTTTTCGGGCATTACCGCACCGGTAGGTACGCGCAGGCATCTTGAGGGTGCACTCGTTTTAAGTTATCCGCTTTTTAGCGGATTTGCGATTTCCGCATCGATCGATAAAGCCAAATTAGAAAGCGAACAAGCCTCTTTGAAGCGTTTCAATCTTAAACGCAATCTCGCCCTACAAACCACGGCTCTTTACAGTGCCGTTATTGCCGAAACAAAGGCGATTCTAGCACTTAAAAGTTCTGAAAACGCTATCGAAAAAGCATACCTCAAAGCCAAAGGTTATTACGACAACGGACTTTTAGCCCAAAGCGAACTCTTTGCGATCGAAGCAAAAAAATACGATATTCACGCACAGATCATCGACCGCCAAAACTTACGCGAACAGTACCTCAATCAACTGGGAACGCTTTTAAATACGAAAATCCTCACCTTACAAGACGACACGGCACTGGCAATGTACGCTCCGAGCGAAAATGAGGCATTAGGGTTTGCGCTAGAGGAGCGTGAAGACGTCAAAGCGATGCAAAAATCCGTCGACGTCGCACATAAAAGCATCGAACTTGCCCAAAGCAAATACTATCCGAACGTTGCTCTGGTCGGCGCGATGAAACGTCAAGGCGATTCGTTGGCATTAAACGGCGACGGCTATACGAATGCCGATAAAAGCTATGCGGGTATGAGTATTTCGTGGAATCTTTTCAACGGTATGAGCGATCGACAAACGCTTGAAGCGGCACGTGCGACGCAAATGTCTGCCTCTTTTGAGCTAGCCGCGTATCAAAGCGAGGTTCAAACGGAACTGCAAAACGGTTTTTTAGAGTTTCATACGCTTGAAGCCAAACTGCAAAGTGCTAAAGAAGAGCTTCGTGCAAGCGATACGTACACCGCTCTTTCGCAAGGGCGTTTCGACAATCAACTCATTAGCGCAGACGAACTCTCTCGCGCCATTGCCTCCCGTGCCGCCGTCGAAGCCAAAGTCGCTTCGTTAGAGAGTCAGCTTTTTAACCAAAAGGCTCGCTTATGGCTTTTATGCGGTTGGAGCGTTTTTGAACAAAAAGTTCTGCCTCGTTTCTAGAACACCTCACATAGCGTTGCACGCTTTTCGCGCAAAGCATCTTTTAGATGAAAAAGAGTAAGATGCACGAAACATTTTAAGAAAAAGATTATGGAAGCGGAACTACTCGATTTAATGCGCCAATACGGCTATATTATTCTCTTTTTTTGGAGTATCTTGGAAGGTGAAAGCGGTCTTGTGATGGCGGGACTTTTTGTCCATACCGGCGATATGGCGTTGGTTTGGGCGATTACGACGGCAGGACTGGGTGCGTTTGTCGGCGATCAAATCTACTTTTATTTAGGTCGATTTAAAAAAGAGTACGTGATTCGCAAATTCGGTTCTCAAAAGCGTAAATTTGCCCTTGCGAAGCTTTTACTTCGCGAATACGGCGGATTTATCATCTTTATTCAACGCTATCTCTACGGACTTCGTACGATTTTACCGCTTTGCATCGGTCTCATGGGGTATTCGCCGCGTTATTTTGCCGTTTTAAACGGGATTTCCGCATTGTGTTGGAGTGCGATTATTATCTTGCCCGTTTGGTACTTCGGCGATACGATTTTGTCGCTTATTGCCTACGCAAAAACACATTGGTACTTTTTTGTTCCCGTTGTTATCCTCGGTATCGGATTTGCGATAGGTTTTGTTCGCCGACGTTCTTCACGAAGCAAAGTCCTTAAATCTCGATCCCGAAGTAATGTTTAACGACGTAGCCGATACCAAAAGAGATTAATGCGACGCCGAAGGTAATGAACGACATTTCGCGTACGCGCTTCCAAAATGCCAACTCTTTGGCAACGCTGATATAAAAATTATACGCTAAAATCGCGACAAGCGCGGCACAAAACATCCAAAATATCGACGTGTAAATCGCTTCAAACAGAAAAAACGGCACTACAAGCAACGCCGTCGTGATAATATACGAAATACCCGTATACAGCGCGTACGTCATTGCGCTAATGTCTTCGTTTGGCGTCTCTTTCGACTCCAAGTATGCCGAACCCGCCATCGAGAGCGAAGCGGCGATTCCCATGATAAGTCCGGTCACGCCTACGATGCTGCTTTTTTCAAACGCAAGGGCAAGACCGCTCAGCGTACCCGTGAGTTCGACGAGGGCATCGTTCATTCCTAAAACGATCGCACCGGCATAGAGCAGTTTTTTGTCGTGAAGCATATCGATCAGTTCAATTTCATGATGCATCTCTTGTTCGTAAATATCACTGGCTTTTGGATCGATTGCGATAAGCTCTTTGTAAAATTGCTTCGCACCCTCTTCGCGATTTTCGAGAAATTTAAGCGTAAACGAAATACCGAGAATTTTGGAAAGGAAAAGGTAAAAAAGCACGACAAACGAACGCGGTTGCAACTCTTTTTGCGTCAAAGTGCGAAGGTAAGCATAATGCCCCTGCTCTTCTTTGGCGATTTTACGAAAAATATCTCGATTGGGCTCGTGCTTTTCGGATGTCGCGAGCATACTGTAGATGGTGTAATCGTCTATTTCGTTTTGTTGTTGTCTGAGTGCTTTTTGGATATCGACGGTTTTGTTCATGATCTTTCTCCTTAGGTGCTATTATACTCAAGTCCGAATAAGAGAATGCGTATGATTTTTTTTGACATGTAAAGAGAAGGTTGTGCTATAATGTCAGCGCAAAATGCGGGTGTAACTCATCGGTAGAGTGTTAGCTTCCCAAGCTGAAAGTAGCGGGTTCGATTCCCGTCACCCGCTCCACTTCTTTTTAAAACCTCCCAAAGGTATTTTCGTGAAAGAAAAACTTCAAAAGATTGCTCGCCACCCCGTGACGAAAAAAGTCCTATCGGACATGAAACCCGAAAAATCTTTTTGGGGCATCGTGGGCGTTTTTCTCTTTTTTATCGCACCCGAGATCGTCGCTTATTTTTGGGCTCAAGACATTGTTCATTTTGCTCAAAACAGCTTAATGACGCATCCATCGCTTTTGGAACGTTACAATGATGAACTGCTGATTACGCTTTTTGAAGACGGTGTTAGTTACCTCAATCTGAGTATCGGTATTGCCTTGCTTGTTTGGTTATTTTTTTAAGACGCGTTTTTTGCTTTTTTGACGATTATTATATTCTTAAAATACACACAAACGGAGTCTGATGTTTACCCTTTCTTTGGAAAAAGCATTGCAGGTGTATCGATCGTCTTTCAGCGATCATTCAAGATTTGGAGTCAATCTTGATAAAAACAATTTAAACGATATCAATATTGTCGTTCTCGAAAAAGATATATCGGTACAAAGCGTAACACCTTTGAAATTTGATTTTTATGTTTTTCTCTTATCGATCGAAGGTGATTTATTACGACATATCGATCAATTTGACTATACGATTTCCAAGTATTCGTTTCAATTACTTCCGCCGAATACGTTTTATTCGTTTGAAAACATTAGCCCGATTACTAAAACGTATATCATTGCTTTTAAAGAGCAATACCTACAAGGTTGCTGTGAGGCAACGACGGTTCAGTCTCTTTTGAAATTTCATCAAATCAATTTGAGTCCTATTACGTTATCGATGTCTTTATTTCACCGTGTGATCAATATGTTTGAAGATATTTATCAAGCACTGAAAGAAAATGAAGAAGAGAGTCATTTTTTAGTTAAATTAATTCTTATACGTCTTTTACTGTTACTCAAAAACGATAAAATTAACCAAAATAAGCTCCATTTAGCTCAAAAAAACAGGGCTTGGCAACTGACCTATCGTTATTTAGAGTTGATAGAGATCCATTTTTTAGAAGAGAAAAAAGTGTCCGATTATGCAAAAAGATTGGATATTACCTCCAAACATTTAAGCGAAACGACCAAAACGACGCTTGGAAACCATGCTTTATTCTACATTCATCAGCGTCTTTTAAAAGAATCTCTGTATCTTTTAAAGTATTCTGATTTATCGATCGTACAAATTGCCTCGAAGCTCTCTTTTCAAACACCTTCCGAATTTTCACGCTTTTTTAAAACATACTACAAAATGACACCTAAAGCATTTCGCTTAGGATTATGAGTTTATTTTATCGGATTCCGTAATTTTGTATACAAAAGTATTTTTTTGTACTTTTCTTCAAACTGATAAATAGATAATATTTTTAAAATTATTTTTAAAAATGGAGTCAAGAATGAGTATCGGAAAACAGTTAATGACAATGCTGTTGGTTGCCATTGTGGGGATTATCGCGGTTTTTAGCATCGGAATTCAAAAAATGGAGCAGGTTTATACCAAAACCAATACATGTAACGTTAATTCATTGCCTAGCATTATTGTTATGGGAAAACTACAACAAAATATGTATCGTATTAGACTTACGATTTGGGAACATATGAGTACCGAAGATGTGAAGGATATGAAAAGGCTTGAAGAACAATATCACAAATATAAAGTTGATTTTGAAAAAGAATTAAAAAATTATGGAAACCTTCTTTCTGATGCTAAAGACAAAGAACTTTACGAAAAAGAAAAAGAGTATTTTATGCAATACGCTGCTTTTGTTGAAAATTTTTTTGCGTTATCTAACGCCAATCAAAATCTTGAAGCTAAAGCATTAACGATTTCAAATCGTTCTGTTGCTCAAAATATGACAAGAACTATTGAAGAGCATATGACCTACAACCAACACCTAGCCGAAAGTGACGCCAAAATGGCGGTAGAGGCTAAAAGCAGTGCTAGCACGATGATGATAGCGCTTT
>DFZK01000003.1 GCA_002382085.1 Sulfurospirillum sp. UBA4058
GTTTTGAATGCATTAATTTAGTCACATCAAGTTTACGCATTGAGGCATTTCTGATTCTTGTTAAAGAATCTGCTACTAGATCATTAATCATAGTCTATTTCCTTACCAGCTTGCTTTTTTGAGGCCTGGAATAAGACCCTCATTTGCCATTTTACGAAGACAAATTCTGCAGATACCAAAATCTTTGTAAACAGAATGTGGACGTCCGCAAATTTGACATCGTGTGTATGCTCTTACTTGAAACTTAGGCGTTCTTGCAGCCTTTGCAATCATCGATTTTTTAGCCATATTATTTACCTTTTGCGAACGGCAAACCAATGAGTTCAAGAAGTTTAAATGCTTCTTTATCATTGCTAGCAGTTGTTACGATCGTAATATTCATTCCGTGTGTTTTCATGATGTTATCATACTCAACCTCAGGGAACATTAATTGCTCATTAAGACCAAAGTTATAGTTTGCACGTCCGTCAAAACCTACTCTTGGAAGACCTCTAAAATCTTTTACTCTAGGAAGTGCTACCGAGATAAGTTTGTCTAAAAATGCATACATAGTCTCTTTACGAAGTGTTACTTTAACACCGACTGGGTAACCAGCACGTACTTTAAAACCAGCAACTGATTTCTTAGCATTCGCAACAACCGCTTTTTGACCAGCGATTAAAGAGATGGTATCAACGATATTTTGCAATAACTTCGTATCTTTACCTTCTTCACCAGCACCAACGCTGATAACGACTTTTTCAATTTTAGGTGACAACATAGGATTAGCAATATTAAACTCTTTAACCAATGCTGGTTTAACTTCAGCATTAAATTTCTCTTGCAATCTGTTCATTATTTACCCTCTACTTTAGCCACGTTAGAGACATGAATTGGTTTTTCAAGATTTGCAAAACCACCCTTAGGGTTACTCTCACTTGGCTTAATGGCTTTTTTTACTACCTTGCAACCCTCAACAACGACTTGTGAAGTTTTTGGCAAAACTTGAACAACTTTCGCCTCTTTACCTTTATCGTCGCCTGCGATTACTTTAACAGTATCGCCTTTTTTAATTTTCATCTTAGTCGCCATTATAGTACCTCCGGTGCCAAAGATACGATTTTCATAAAGTTAGCATAACGAACTTCACGACCGACTGGTCCGAAAATACGTGTACCGATTGGCTCTCTTTTGTTATCAAGAATAACAGCAGCATTTTCATCAAAACGAATCAATGAGCCATTTTCTCTTTGGATCTCTTTTTTTGTTCTTACGATAACCGCTTTAACAACTTGTCCTTTTTTCACTTTACCACTTGGTAACGCTTTTTTGACAGAAGCGATGATAACATCACCTACTGTTGCATAACGACGTTTACTACCGCCAAGAACTTTAATACACATGATCTCTTTAGCACCACTGTTATCAGCAACAGCTAATCTAGTAAAACTTTGTATCATTATTCAACTCCCACTTTAACAATCGCGCTTAGTCTAAAAGACTTTCTTTTTGAAAGTGGTCTGCACTCGATTGCGCTTACCGTGTCGCCGATTTTTACTTGGTTGCTCTCGTCATGAACGAGGTATTTTTTGAAACGTTTAACGAACTTGCGATATCTCGGGTGCATTACACGTCTCTCTACCAAAACGGTGATGGTTTTATCACCAGTTTTCTGAACAACTACGCCTTGAATCTCTCGTTTTAAAGCCATTAGTTACCCCTACTTGTTTTGAGCAGAAATTGCCGTATTAATACGTGCGATATCTCTTCTAACTTCTTTAATCTCATTTGGATTAGTAAGTTGCATTGTTTTTAACTTTTGTCTTAATGTAAACAAAAGAACCTTTTTCTCTTTTAACAACTCTAAAAGCTCTGACGCGCTTTTGCCGTTTAAATCAATATACTTCATTTTCGCTCTCTCGAGTTACAATCTTGGTTTTGAAAGGCAATTTGTGCATTGCAAGGGTTAAGGCTTCACGCGCTAACTCTTCAGGAACACCCGCCATTTCAAAAATAATTCTACCAGGCTTAATATTCATAACCCACTTATCAACAGAACCTTTACCTTTACCCATACGTGTTTCGATAGGTTTAGCCGTTAATGGTTTGTCTGGGAATACACGAATCCAAGTCTTAGCTTGACGCTTAACATGTCGTGTATACGCAATCCTCGCAGCCTCAATTTGGCGTGAATCAATACGTCCAGCTTCAACAGCTTTGAGACCGATTTCACCAAAAGAGATTGATGCGCCGCTACCGGCTTCACCGCGATTGCGGCCTTTCATCTGTTTTTTATATTTCGTACGTTTGGGCATTAACATTAGTTTTTACCTCTCTCTCTACGTGCTCTTGGCTTACGCGTATTTTCTTTTTCAGGTGCTTCGTCTTTTTCCGGAGCAAGCCCTTTGACAAGAACTTCACCTTTAAAAATCCATACTTTTACACCGATAACACCGTATGTCGTGTGAGCTTCAGCAAAACCGTAATCAATTTTTGCACGAAGCGTATGAAGAGGAACGCGTCCTTCAAGATACCATTCCGTTCTTGCCATCTCAGCACCGCCGAGACGTCCTGCAACTGAAATTTTGATACCTTTTGCGCCTGATTTTTGAGCACCTTGGATCACTTTTTTCATCGCTCGACGGAACGCAACGCGACGCTCTAGTTGCATTGCAACATTCTCGGCACAAAGTTGTGCGGAAGATTGAGGGCGTCTCTCTTCTTTAATATTGACGTTGACGTCTTTATCGATTAATTTACTGAGTTTAACTCTTAATTTTTCGATATCAGAGCCTTTTTTACCGATAATAATACCGGGGCGTGCGGCAACGACCGTTACTCTAAGCTTTTTAGCGGTTCGCTCGATCAAAATTTGACTCACGCCCGCATAATAAAGCTCTTTTTTCAAAAATGTTCGGATTTTATAATCTTCACCAATACTTGTTGCTAAGGTTTGTTTACCCGGAAACCAGCGTGAATCCCAGTTTCTGTTGATACCAAGTCTTAAACCAATCGGATTTACTTTTTGACCCATCTTAGTCTTCCTTCTTTGCTGCTTTTGCTACTTCAACCATAATGTGAGAAGTTGGTTTACGAATACCGCCTGCGCTGCCTCTAGCTCTTGGCATAAAACGTTTAAGTACAGGACCTGCATCAACACGGCAAGAAGCAACAACGACTTCATTCGGCTCAAATCCACCGTTTGCAACGGCAGAAGCGATCACTTTAGAGATAACTTTCGCACCTTTGTTAGGCATAAACTCCAAGCTTGCCATAGCAAATTCGGCATTCATTCCTTGAACTTCACGGGCAATAAGTCTTGCTTTCGTAGGTGATAAACGGATAAATTTTAATACTGCTTTACTCATCTTGCTACCTACTTACCGATTTTTTTCTGAACAGAGCCTTTGTGACCCTTGAACGTACGCGTTGGAGCAAATTCGCCCATTTTATAACCGATATGGTTTTCCGTGACGTATACGGGAACAAAGTTTCTACCGTTATGAACATTAAACGTTAAACCGATCATATCAGGAATAATAGTACTTCTACGAGACCATGTCTTAATCGGCTTACTGGATTTTGTCTCTTTTGCATCGAGTGTTTTTTTCAACAAATGAGCGTCAACAAAAGGACCTTTTTTTAGCGATCTAGCCATCTATTTTCCTTTTCTTCTAGAAATAATCAGTTTGTCGCTCGCTTTTTTCTTACGAGTTTTTCTACCTTTGGTCGGTTGTCCCCATGGAGTGACCGGATGACGTCCTGAGTTGGTTTTACCCTCACCACCACCGTGTGGGTGATCTACCGGGTTCATTGCAGAACCGCGTGTTTGAGGACGAATACCACGGTGTCGGTTACGACCCGCTTTACCGATAACGACGTTTGCCCAATCTTCATTTCCGACGACACCGATTGTAGCCATACATTCAGCTAAAACTTGTCTCATTTCACCGCTGGGAAGTCTAACCATAACGTATTGCGTCTCTTTACCCATAAGTTGAGCGTAACCGCCGGCACTTCGTGCCATTTGTCCGCCTTTTCCGGGTTTAAGTTCGATGTTATGTAAAATCGTACCGACAGGGATACTTTTGAGTTTCATCGCATTACCCGGCTTAATATCAAGACCGGACTCGGCTGCTTGAATTTTATCGCCGATTTGCAAGCCTGATGGTTGAAGAATATAACGCTTCTCTCCATCTGCGTAGTTGATGAGTGCAATTCTACAGTTTCTGTTCGGATCGTATTCGATTGCGGCAACAGTACCTTCGATATTAAATTTTGTACGTTTAAAATCGATAATTCTGTAGAGTTTTTTCGCTCCCGCTTCTTTATGACGAGAGGTAATTCTACCATTGTTATTTCTACCTGCCGTTGCTGCGATTTTCACGAGAAGTGAAGGTACGCTTGCTTTTGCAGTAATATCACCGGAGTCAAGACTCGTTAAAAATCTACGACTGGGAGTATAGGGTTTAAATGATTTTATTGCCATGATTACGCCTCCACATTCTCAAGTTTAGCGCCCTCTGGCAACTGAACATAAAACTTTTTAAAATCATTACGTTTGCCTTCAATGCCTTTAAACTTCTTAACTTTTCCCATAACTCTAAGAGAATTGATTTTAAGCGGCGTAAAACCGAAGTAATTTTTCAAAACCTCTTTAAGTCCGTTTTTCGTCATTCTAACGGATGTTTGGATGACGACCGTGCCATTCTCTTGAAGGCTCAAGCTCTTTTCAGTATAAAGGATTGCTTTAATATCAGTAATATCAGCCATTCTTAGCCCTCTTTCGTGATTGTTTCAAGCACTGATTTTTCGATAACAACCGCATAAAATGCCGTTGCTAAATATGCATTGAGTTCGTTTGCTTCTACAAGGTAGCAGTTTTGAATATTTCGAAACGCTAACAATGTTTTTTCGTCAACCAACTCTTTTACGATCAACGCATCTCTGGTTCCAAGCGTTTTAATGATTTGCGCCGCTTCTTTGGTTTTACCGGATTCTACGCGAATCGAATCAACGACAAATAACGCATTGTTTGCCGCTTTTTCGTTTAAAGCGTATTCAAGTGCTAGTTTTTTTTGTTTTTTGTTTACTTTTTGATCGTAATTTTTATTGGCTTTGGGACCGAATGCCGCACCGCCGCCTACCCATACGGGGCTTCTTCTACTACCCGCACGTGCGCCGCCTCGACCTTTTTGTGCCCAAGGTTTTTTACCGCCGCCGCTTACTTCACCTTTGGTTTTCGTGTTTGCCGTATTTGAGCGAAGCGCTGCTTGGTATGATTTGACATACAAATATAAGTTATGTGAGTGAATGTCGCCGTATGCCTCAGGAAGAGCCATCGTGCCGGCATTTTCAAATTTTTCGTTTAATACGATTGCGCTACTCATTTAACAATCCTTGCTTTACCTAATGATCCATTGGCACCGGGAACGGAACCTTTAACGGCTAAAATACCGTTTTGAGCGTCAAAAGAAACAATCTCGTTTTTGACCGTTACTTGGGTGTTACCGTAATGTCCGGGCATTTTTTTACCGCGTTGAACGCGACCTGGCCATTCGCGATTACCGATTGAACCGGGAGCTCTGTGAAAACGGCTACCGTGCGCACCGGGACCACCTTGAAAATTGTGACGCTTGATAACGCCCGCAAAACCTCTACCTTTTGTTTTCAAAGACACTTTAAGTGTTTTTGCTTCGCCTAAAGGTGCCGTATCCAAGTCGCCGGCTTCTTGGTTTGCAACGTCAAGCGTTACAAAGCGGTTATATTCAGCAGAAAGATTGTATTTTTTTTGCTGACCCGCAATAGCTTTGTTCATTTTTTTGCCACTAACATACGATACTAAAGCACGTTTGTTTTCATCAACCGAACATACTTTGGCATCCAATACTCTGAGTAACGTGACAGGAACGCTTGGTACTGCAATTGTTCGGCTCATGCCGATTTTTTCAATAATATATTCCATCATTACCCCTTATTTACCCATTGCTCTTACTTCAACATTGACTTCAGGCGCAAGATCGAGTTTCATGAGTGAATCAACGGTATCCGTTGTGGCAGACACGATGTCAATCATACGTGCATGAATTCTCATTTCGAATTGCTCTCTTGAAGTTTTGTTTACGTGCGGTGATCGAAGCACCGTATAGCGCTTGATTTTTGTAGGCATAGGAATTGGTCCGACGATCTCGGCTCCAGTTCGTTTAACAGCTTCGACGATAGCTGCAACAGATCTGTCTAAAACTCTATGGTCATACGCCTTGAGTTTAAGTCTAATTTTTTCCATTCAGAACCCCTGTAAAGAACTTGTCATCGTGATGATGACCTAATTAAAGGACTGTGATTTTACTATAATAGATAGCAAAAGTCAAGAAATATAGGGCTTTTTGATGGGGTTTTGTCTATTTTATTTCCTTTTAAAAAGGAAAGTTATAAGATACTTGTCAAGGAGTTCAAGATGCAATCTTTACAATTTTTATACGAAATCTCTCTTAAAAATCCTTTTTTTATTGATCGCAAAATTTCGATCCAATCTAAAAAAGTTTTGCTAGACGGCCCTCGAAAAAGCGGAAAAACGTCTTTAATTCTCGATCATTTAAGCCATTACGAACTTAAAGAGTATTTGTATATAGATTGGGAAGACGAACGCATCGATAAAGCCGAAGTTATCGAACATTTAATCGACTTTATCCGTCGCCATTCCATTCGTTTGCTGATCGTAGAAAATTTTGACTTTTCGTTTGAAATACCGCGCGTCGAAGAGACGATACTTTCGACTTCTCTTTCTACATGTAAGCCTCTTGAAGGTTTTGAGACGCTCACGCTTTATCCGCTGGATTTTGAAGAATTTTTGGCATTTGACAAAAAGCACTCTAACGTCGAACATCTTTTCAATCTTTTTACCAATCAAGGGACGTTTCCATATCTAATTCACCAAGCTGAAAGCGAACATGCCAAATTGACGCAAGAGATGTTGCATATCGTTTTAAAAGATCCTTTAGAGTATTTGATCTATAAACGCTTTTGCGAACTACAAGGCTCAAAAATTTCACTCTTTCAAATTTACAACTACCTTAAGAGTATCACAAAAATTTCTAAAGATAAACTCTATGCGCTTGCCACGCGTCTTATCGATCAAAAGTTACTCTTTCTCGTGGAAAAATATCGACAACCCAATGCCGCTAAAAAAGTTTACCTTATCGATTTTACCTTTAAAGATGCACTGAGTTTTAAAAAAGACTTCTTGAAACGCTTTGAAAATATGGTCTTTTTAGAACTTATCAAGCGCGATAAAGTCGTTTGCTACGAAGAAGGAATCGAATTTTACCTTCCCGAAGAATCTTTAGCGATCTTATGTGCGGGATTTTCCACCACGGAAGCCATCGAAGCGAGGCTTCAAAAACTTTTACCCGCTTTTTGGGCTTTACATGTCAAACGCGTCGAAGTGGTAACGCTGAGTAGCGAAAGTGCCAAAGACATCGAAGGTCTAAGCTTTTCTATCATCCCGTTTTGGGAATGGGCGTTACAACTCTCGTGAGGGCGTGATAAATTTTTGAATCGTAATCGCGTTGCCCTTTTTGTTAAAATAAAAATGATCTAAAAGCTTTCGAATAATCACAAAACCGCGTCCGTTGAGTTTATGCGGATTGATGACGATGTTTTTTAACACCATCGTATCAAAACCTTCTCCCTGATCGCTAATCGTCGCTTCAAAAAGTTCACGATTGCCGTTTAGAAAAAGTCCGTAAACGATCTTGATTTTTTTGCGACGGTTCAATGCTTCAAGACGTTGCATCTCGTCATCGAATAAATTGTGCTCGATCAAATAATTTTTTCGCATTTTATCGACGCCGAAACTTCCGTGTTCAAGGGCATTGAGTAACAGTTCCGAACAGGTCAGTAAAATTTGACTGGACGTTTTAGGATCGATAGCGGCTTTTTTGAGATCGTCCGCCACAACCATTAACGCTTGATCGATCGCTTCGTACGTACTTTCGATACGTAAAGTTTTAAACGCTTTAGGAACTTCGAGACGTTGAATAAAAATATAGGTTAAGTCATCGTCTCCTTTGCCGATTCGCGTATTCACTTTATCGTGAAACTCTTTGACGCAAAAAGCTTCGGTAAAATCTTCTTTCACGCACGAAGCGTATGCTTTTTCGTCATTCAAAAGGCTTTCGCTCAACCCGTCGCTGTAACAGAGCATTTTAACGATAGCATGCGTTGAGAGAACGCCGATGCGAATGGATTCCGTAAAAATGCTCAACGGCGGATTATTGCTCCGAATCGATTGACACGCTTTATTCTCTTCCATCATAAAAAAAGACGGCATTCCGCATGAAGCGTATTTGAGCGTCGACGTATGAACGTCGTATTCCATGAGCAACACCGAAAGAATCTCTTCGTCAAAAAGATTGGTTTGAATAAATTTCAATAACTTTTTCGTCCAAATTTCGAGATGAAACGCAGAGTCTTCTTCCATTTCGTCAAAAAAATAGTTTAAAAAGCGCGTCGTCGCCATCGCCGTTAAAGCCGCCGTAATGCCTTTTCCCATTGCATCGGCGATAAATCCGACCAAACGCCCGTCTTTCGTTTTGCGCAAAGAGTAGGTATCGCCGCTAAGCGTACTGTGGGGTTTGTAGGAAATATCGACACGTAAAAGCTCTTTTTTGCCGTTTTTATGAAGATCGATTTGTTGGTAATACAGATCGTTTTTAATCACAAAAAGCTCTTTGTTAAACGCTTTGTCCAAATCCTCTTTGACATGTAGCATTTATACTCCTTGTTTGCGTACCTTTGCACAAGGTATCGCGTCAATTTTAGCAAATCTATATTAAACTTTCACGTTTAATAAGGAGAAAGTATGCTATGCGGAATTGACGAAGCGGGGCGCGGTTGCTTGGCGGGACCTCTTGTCGTGGCGGGCGCGGTACTCAAAGAACCCGTCGCCGGACTGAACGACTCTAAACTCTTAAGTGAAAAGTGCCGCGAAGCCCTGTTTGAGATTCTTTTGGAAAAAAGCGAATCGAAAATCGTTTTTTGCGATCATCGGATGATTGACGAAAAAGGCTTAAGCAGCTGTTTGAAATACGCTATCGAAACGATTAAAGCACACTTTAACACACACGAAATTTTAATGGACGGCAATTGTACGTTCGGCGTTACGGGCATTTCGACGATGGTCAAAGCCGATGCGCTCGTTCCCGAAGTCAGTGCCGCCAGCATTCTTGCCAAAGTGTCGCGCGATCGTTACATGTACGATCTGGCACCGCGTTTTCCCGAATACGCTTTTGAAAAACACAAAGGCTACGGTACGGCGTTACATGTAGAACGCATTCGCCGATACGGCTATTGCGATATTCACCGCAAAAGTTTCAAACTCAAGCAACTTTCCCAACCGACGCTTTTTTAATACAATTTGATAGCAACTATTAAAATTAAAGTATACTAAAAGCTTTATTGTTCTATTATTTCAATAACTATTATCAATGATGCCTCCAAACACATTGATAGGTACTTATAGAAATAAAGGAGAACGTGATGGTTGATCTATCGCAGATCGATAAAAATCAAAGAGCGTTGATTAAAAATATCAGCGCACAACACGGTTTAAAAAAACGCTTACAGTCACTCGGTCTTAACGTCGGACAAGAAGTTCAAGTCGTCGAGACGAGCTTGCAAAAAAATACGATCAAAATCGCATTGGGATTTAGCTCGGTCGCTTTACGCTTAGATGAAGCCAAAGCGGTCGAAGTGGAGCTGGCTTCATGAATAAAATTACCATTGCCCTCGTCGGACAGCCCAACGTCGGGAAGAGCCATCTAGCCAACGCCATCAGCGGTTCCAATCTCAAAATCGGTAACTTTGCGGGCGTCACGGTCGAAAAAGCAACCGCCAAACTTCGCACGGAGGACTATGCGATCGAATTGATCGATTTACCCGGTCTTTATTCGCTCGAAGATTTTTCCGCCGATGAAAAAGTGACGAAAGAGTTTTTAGTCAAAGGCGACTACGACCTCATCGTCAACGTTTTAGACTCCACCAACCTTGAGCGTAACTTAATGCTAACGACGGAATTGTTGGAGTTAAATAAAAAAATCGTTTTAGCCCTCAATATGGACGACGAAGCCCTCAAAGAAGGTATTGCGATTAATGCCGAAGCAATGAGCAAAATCCTTTCCGTTCCGTGTATTCGCGTCTCGTCCAAAACCAAATTCAACGTCGAAACTTTGGTCGATACGATAATTACCGTTCACGAAAAAGCGTTGGCACCTTCCAAATTGATCTACGGTAGCGAAGTGGAAGATCAACTCCAAACGATTACGCGCTTTTTAGAAGACAAACATTTTCATATCGAAGGTTTAAGTTATCGCCAAATTGCCGTCGGACTTTTATGGCAAAAAAGAGAAATCTACGCTATCGTTCACGATCACCCGCTCTACGTCGAGCTCCAACCGATTCTCAATAATGCGTTGGGACATGTTTACATGTACTGTCAATGCGACGAAATCGACGAAGTCATTCATCGCCAACATGCGGCATTTGCCAAAGGGTTATGCACCGAAGTGCTCAGCGTCTCCAAAATTAAAGCGCAAAGCATCACGCAAAAAATCGATGCCGTTTTGATCCACAAATTTTTAGGCCTTCCTATCTTTATTTTCTTAATGTGGGCACTTTTCCAACTCACCTTTACGCTCGGTGAAATTCCGATGGGCTGGATAGAAGACGGGTTCGGCTGGCTCGGCGAAACGATCGGTGAAACCATCGACAACGAAGCACTTAAATCACTCATCGTCGACGGTATTATCGCGGGTGTGGGTAGCGTTTTGATGTTCTTACCGAACATTATCATCCTTTTCTTAGGTATCGCGCTTTTAGAAACGACCGGTTACATGTCAAGAGCCGCTTTCTTATTAGACGGCTTTTTCCACAAATTCGGTCTTCACGGTAAAAGTTTCGTTCCGCTCGTCACGGGTTTTGGGTGTTCCGTTCCCGCGTATATGGCGGCACGAACGCTTAAAAATAAAAAAGACCGTTTGCTGACGATGTTTATCATCGGATTTATGAGTTGCGGCGCGAGACTTCCCGTTTACGTTCTCTTTGCCGGAGCGTTTTTTGAAGAAGACGTCGCCGGAAACGTTTTATTTGCCATTTATATCTTCGGCGCGATTTTAGGATTGATTGCCGCTAAAATTTTACGCGTTACCGCGTTCAAAGGCGAAGACGAACCGTTTGTTATGGAAATGCCAAAATACCGCCTTCCAAGCCTTAAACTGCTTTGGTTTATGGTCTATTCCAAATCGGTTCTTTACCTTAAAAAAGCGGGAACGTTTATCTTACTCGCTTCGATGTTGATTTGGTTTATTAGCTCCTATCCAAAAAACGACCTTATCGAAGAAGCGTACGGTGCGAAGATAGAAGCCCTTCAAGCGACCCAAGAAACGGCGGCGACGGAACAAGAAGCATCCGTAGCGTCCAAAGAAGATTCCGCTCAAGCGCAAGAAGCAACGCCAAACGACGGTAAAGTCGCTTCCGCCGAAACCGATAAAGAAGCCCCTGCTACGGAGCAAGAAGAGGCAAAAGAAGGCACAAGCGTTGAAGATCAAATCGCTGCTTTAGAAAACGAAAAACATGAAAAAATCATGGAGCAAACCTACCTCGGAATGGCGGGTAAAGCGGTTGAGCCGTTTTTTGCACCGCTCGGATTTGATTGGAAAATGGGCGTCGCGACCCTCAGCGGTCTTGCCGCAAAAGAGGTTATCGTCTCAACCTTGGGCGTTTTATACGCACTCGGCGATGAAGTGAACGAAGAAGACGCGTCGTTGCGCGATATTATCAAAGAAAATATCAGCTTTGCCTCGGCTATGGCGTTTATCGTCTTTGTTATGGTCTACTTACCGTGCCTAGCGGCGACCGCCGTTTTCTATAAAGAGGCGGAGAGTATCAAACATACCGTTTTATTGGTTCTCTTTACGTTTGCGACCGCGTGGATTTTAGCGTTTATAACGTACCGCGTCTTGCTCTTAGTGAGTTAAGGAGACCTTTAATCGCTTCTTAGAAAAAACACGTTATGATTTGCCCATCGAGGAGTTCTCTCATGGGCAAATATATCGCGCTACTGTTACTTTCGTATTCACTTTACGCAACCGAAGCCGTCAAGGTCGGCATTTACAACAATCCCCCTAAAATCTTTTTTGATACCGCCAATCGACCGGCAGGCTTCTTCGTCGATCTCATTGACGCCATTGCGCAAGAGTCTCATTGGGACGTGCATTTTGTGCCTTGCCAATGGGAAGAGTGCTTGCAAAAGCTTGAAAGCGGAGAAATCGATATTATGCCCGACGTTGCCTATTCCAAAAGCCGTGAAGCGCGTTTTGACTTTAACGACGAAGTCGCTCTTTCAAGCTGGTCGGTCGTTTACACGCGTTCAAAGACTCCCGTGAGCTCTATTTTAGATTTACACGCGCAACACGTTGCCGTCCTCAAAAACAGTATTCAAACCGAAGCCCTCAAACACGAAAGTGCCCTCTACGATATCAAACCGATTTTTCTTGAAGTCGACAGCTTTCAAAGAGCGTTTGAATTGCTCAAACAAAAAAAAATCGATGCGGCAATCGTCAATAATTTTTACAATGAACCCCTTGCCTCAACGATCTCCAAAACGACCGTCGTACTCAATCCCGTCGTTTTAAAATTTGCATTGACAAAAGGAGCCAACGCTTCATGGAAGCAACGCTTGGACGAAGGGCTAAAAACGTTAAAGAACGATCCTCAATCCGTTTATTACCGAGCCAAAGCGCAATGGCTGGATACGCCGTATCCAGTCGATAATCCGACGTCGCGGGCTCCGTGGATTTTCGGCTTTGGGGGCCTATTTGTACTGCTTTTGATCTTACTTCTTTTCCGGCTTAAACACCGTTTGAATACCGCGAGAAAGGCACTGAAAGAGGCGGAACAACTGCTCTTAATCCAGTCACGCAGTGCCGCGATGGGTGAAATGATTACGATGATTGCCCATCAGTGGAAACAACCGCTCGCGATTCTTTCTACCGTTGCCAACCATATTAAAATAGACGGCGAGTTGGGCGTCGTCAAACCGGAAAAATTTAAAGGTTATTACGACGATCTTTCAACTCAAATCGTTGATCTCGCACGCACGATCGATCATTTTAAAGACTATTTAAAGCCGAATAAAGCAAAAGAACAAATCGACGATCCAAAGACGCTGATCGACATGACGCTTTCATTGATCGGAAAAACGTTTGAAAACGAAGGTATCGAAGTGCGGACAAGCATCCAAGATATACCGCCGCTGTATCTGTATCAAAACGATTTTATTCACGTCTTATTAAATCTTTTGAACAATGCTCACGAAGCTTTTGCCCATCATTCGGTTCATAAATACGTTGCCGTTCGCGCGTTCGTTGACGCAAAAAACTGCTTAATCGTTGAAGTAGAAGATAATGCGGGCGGTATCGACAACGAAGTAAAAAACCATATTTTCGAGCCCTATTTTACGACAAAAACCAAGAGCAACGGTACGGGTCTAGGACTTTATATGAGTCAAAGTATTCTCAAAAATTACTTTCACGGTATGCTAAGCGTTACCTCGGAGGGTGCAATCACTTGCTTTACGATCAGCATACCTTTAGAACATGTGACTCACCCGTAAATACGGCGTAAATGCTCCATTTGCGAGCCGAGATTGAGCAGTGCCATATCGGCAACGACCAATGCCGCCATCGCTTCGGCAACCACGCTACCGCGCACCGCGATGCACGGATCGTGTCGACCTTTGAGCTGACATGTCAGCTCTTTTCCTTCGGTATCGATCGTCTCTTGCGCTACAAAAATTGAAGGCGTAGGTTTAAAATAAACCTTACATGTCAACGTATCGCCGTTGCTAATACCGCCTAAAATACCGCCGCTTTTGTTCGTCTGAAACCCTTCGGTATTGATAGCATCGTTATTTTGAGAGCCTTTGAGCTTTGAAGCGTGAAAGCCTTCTCCGATTTCGACGCCTTTGACGCCGTTAATACCCATCATCGCTTCGCATAAAATCGCATCAAGTTTATAGTAGAGCGGCTCTCCCAAACCTTTGGGTACGCCGAGTACGTGTACCAACGCGACGCCGCCGATCGAATCATGCGCGTTTTTGGCTTCTAAAATAGCCTTTTTTTGCGCTTCTTCGACACTGGCGTCGAGCGCGTAAATTTCGCTGGTACCGACGCGATCAAAATCGTATGACGCGGCTTCGATATCGCCGATCGCACAAATGCCGCTTTGAACCTTTACATGTAAAGCGTTCAACATCAATTTTGCAATCGCACCCGCCGCAACACGCGCCGCCGTTTCGCGCGCACTGCTACGCCCGCCGCCGCGATAATCGCGAAAACCGTACTTATAGAAGTAGGTAAAATCGGCATGTCCGGGGCGAAAGAGATTTTTCACGTTTTCGTAGTCGCCGCTTTTTTGATTTTCGTTAAAGATGACCATCGCAATAGGCGTTCCGGTACTTTTTCCTTCAAATACGCCGCTTAAAATTTCGACCCGATCGCCCTCTTTTCGTGCGGTGGCAAAGGCATTTTGACCGGGACGGCGTCGGTCTAACTCGCTTTGAATAAACGCTTCGTCGATCTCAAGCCCTGCGGGTACGCCATCCACCACGCATCCGATCGCGCGTCCGTGCGACTCGCCGAATGTCGTAAAACAGAACTTCTTTCCGAACGTATTGCTGCTCATCGTGTCTCTTTTTTCAAAATTTCAAGTGCCAACATCGCCGCTTTTTGTTGCGCTTCTTTCTTGCTTTTTCCGCTCGCAAGAGCCAAATCGCGACCGCGCACGGAAACGGCGATTTCAAACTCTTTTTTATGATCCGGACCGAACGAGCGAACGAGCCGGTATTCGGGCGTCATCCCGAAATGTGCCTGCGTCAACTCCTGCAAAGTCGTCTTGTGGTCGTGAAAAATAGCATCCATATCGATTTTCGGATACGCCTCTTCTAAGAGTTTGACGGCAAGAGCGCGCGTGAATTCAAGTCCCGCTTCCAAATAGAGTGCTCCCATAATCGCCTCGAACGCGTTGGAAAGCAAGGAGGGTTTTTCCCTACCGTTGTTATTTTCCTCTGCCAGCGAGATAAAGATGCATTCGCCCAAGCGAAGCAAGCGCGCTAAAACTTCAAAACTTTTTTCATTAACCAAGGAAGCACGCAGTTTAGAGAGTTCGCCCTCGGCAACCTCTTTAAATTCGAAGAAAAGATACTCCCCGACGATCAAATCCAACACCGCATCGCCTAAAAATTCCAAGCGTTCGTTATTGTAAGGTTGTTTGGAACTTTTGTGCGTCAGTGCCTCGATTATCAGGTTTTGATCTTTAAACTGATAACCCAAACGCTTTTGTAACGCTTCTAATCTTTTTTGCATACTGTCGACTCCGTAGATTGAATTTTAAGAGCTTCCTCTTTCGCGATTTTATCGCAAGTCTCGTTTTCAAGATGCCCCGCGTGACCTTTCACCCAAATACCCTGCACGCGATGCGGCTGAGCAACGCTAAGGTAACGTTGCCATAGCTCGGGATTTTTGACTTTAACAAACGCCTTACGCCGCCAGCCGTCCAACCACTCGTTAATACCGCGAATCACGTAGCTTGAATCGCTGATCAGCGTCACGTCGCACGGCTCTTTGAGTGTGGCAAGCCCTTCGATGACGGCAAGGAGTTCCATTTGGTTATTCGTAGCGTCCGCCTTCCCGCCGCTGATGATCTTTTCCTTATCGCCGTAACGCAAAATCGCACAGTAACCGCCCGCCCCCGGATTTCCTAAGGAAGAGCCGTCACAGAAAAGAGATATTTTCTTCATTCTCTGTTTGAATCAATTTGGATTGAATCGATGCGGTATGAACGCTATGGCATTGAGGACATCGGTAAAAATGGATCGGAAAAATCTGTTTGCATTCGCGACACACGTACTCAAACCCGACGGTTGCTTTCGTAAATTCAAGCGTCCGCAAACGCATCATAACGTCCAAAGCAAAAGGAACGTCCGCATCTTGGGGAGCGTAAGGCAGTAAGCCCCGCGCCATCGCGACGTAACGCACCAACGGCTCGCTTGAAGTCGTAATGTCGTACACCATAGGATCGACGTACCATAAAAGATCGATCATCTCTTCAAAAGGAAGCGTCTCAAAGAAACGCTTTTCGATGGCGATACCGTTTTCTTGCATGTGCTCAAAAAGTTTGCGACGCAAAAAAGGCGCTTGTTCGCACAACGCTAAAACGCGCTCGATTTTGTCGTTTTCTTTGAGGTTTTTATCCTTCAAAAGCCCGAGTGCTTTCAAATAGGTCCTCTGAAGCGCGACGTTCGCACCGAGCTCTTCCAACGAGTCCAAAACTTCTTCGGCTTTGACGTACTCTTGCAATTGCTCGTAAGCGACGCTTAGGTATTTCAACGATTCTTGATTTCGAGGGTGCAAGCGCAAAGATTCCAAAAAGACTTCGGAGCTTCGACGTAAGAATCCCGCTTTAAAGTAGGTTTTCCCAAGCGTCGAGAGCAAATACTGCTTCTCGTCTTTGCCTTTAACGCGTTTGAGCGTCACCAAATAGATATTGATCGCTTTTTCGTAATCGCCGCCTTTGGAATACGCATGCGCAAGCAATGCCAAAGACTCGAGCGGAATCGACGCGTCTTCAAGGAGTTTTTTATATTCGTTTTCGTCGGTCACGATCTCAAATTTTTTGACGAATTTTTCGATACTTTGTTTCTCTTCTTTATTTTTAAAAACGCCCCACCAATAGTTTGCGAACGAAATCACGAAAACAATCGCGAACAAAATAATCACGCCGAACAACGGATCGCGATACGCTATAAAAAAATTATCCAAATTCAACCCTTTACATGTAAAGCACCCTCACCGGAAAAAATACGCGATGAGCGATCCTTACTTTTTAGAAAAGAACTCTATTATACCAAACTTGCTATAATTTACTTATGATAGATAAAACATCCATAGAAAACCTCAAACAACGTCTTGATATTGTCGATGTGGTCGGTTCGTATCTGGAACTGAAAAAAAACGGTGCCAACTACAAATGCGTCTGCCCGTTTCACAACGACACCACGCCGAGCCTCGTGGTAAGTCCTTCCAAACAGATTTACCACTGTTTTGCCTGCGGCGCGGGAGGAGACAGTATCAAGTTCGTTATGGAGTACGAAAAACTCGCTTATCCCGACGCCATTGAAAAGTTAGCGCGCATGGTCAATTTTTCGCTTGCTTACACGACCAACGAAGGCGGCGTCAAACGCGAAGATCGAAAATTAATGGAAAACCTCAACCTTTTTTACGTCAAACAACTGGATAAAACGTCTTTTGCCAAAGAGTACCTCTCAAAACGCGGTATTTCGGACGGTTCGATCGAAAAATTTGAACTCGGCTACGCACCCGCATCGTTTGCGACGTTGGACTTTTTAAAAATGCGCGGCTATGCCATGAGCGAAGCGATGGAGTACGGCGTCGCGGGTCTTGGCGAAAACAACCAACCCTACGCACGTTTCATCGAGCGCGTCAGCTTTCCGATCTATAGTCCGACGCATCGACTCGTGGGATTTGGAGGTCGTACCCTTTCCAACCACCCCGCCAAATACGTCAATTCGCCGCAAACCAAGCATTTCAACAAATCGCAACTTCTTTACGGCTACCACCTTGCCAAAGAGTCTGTTTTCAAAGAGAAAAAAATCATCGTCACCGAGGGCTATTTGGACGTCATCATGCTCCATCAAGCCGGATTTACCCAAGCGGTCGCAACCCTCGGAACGGCTTTAACCTCCGAGCATATTCCCTTGCTGATGCGGGGCGATCCCGAAATCATCGTCGCTTACGACGGCGATAATGCCGGCATCAACGCCGCACTCAAAGCTTCGATACTCTTAAGTACGCACGGTTTGCGCGGCGGCGTGGTACTTTTTAGCAACGGGATGGACCCTGCGGATATGGTACAAAACGGTCTTATCGATACGCTCAATCGCCTTTTTTTATCCCCTCAACCGTTTATCGAATTTGCCTTAGAGCGTATCGTTAAAAAGTACGATCTCAAAGATCCTCTCGTGAAACAACAAGCCCTCAACGAAGCGACCGCTTATCTCAAAACGCTTCCCAAAGCCGTTCAAGAAAGTTATACGGGATTGCTCTCCGGAACGCTCAATATTTCTCAAAACCTCGTCAAAATTCAAACCCACAAACCGACCAAGCAAACCCTTGTCGAACGAAGTTTTGAAGACATATTGGAGTTAACGATCATTAAAACGATTTTGAGCCAGCCCGGACTCATCGATACCGTTTTAGATACGATCGATCATGCGATGTTCAAAACGCATCAAGAAGAGTTTTTGCTTTTACTCGAAAACCGTTTGGATCATCCCAAACTCCGACGCATTCTCCTTTGGGACGATGTCAAAGTGTATGACGAAAATGAGCTCATCGCCTCGATGGCGGCGTTTTTATACCATTTTTACAACGAAAAATTTCAAGCCATCAAAGCTTCCAAAACGCTCAGTTACGAGCAAAAACAGTTTATGATTCGTAAAATTCAAGAAAAATTAATGAAATTAAAAAAAGGTGAATTGGTTCCGTATGAAAGCATTAGTCCTCTTTAGCGGCGGTTTGGATAGTATGTTGGCTATCAAACTGCTCACTGCCCAATCAATCGACGTTATCGCCGTTCATATCCGCATCGGATTTAGCGGTAAGGAAGATCATGAAGTTTTGTTACGAAAAAGAGCCGAAACGGCGGGAGCTTCGCTCGAAGTCATCGACGTAGAAAATCGCTACCTTCAAGAAGTGCTTTTTTCTCCGCGTTACGGTTATGGCAAACAGTTCAATCCGTGTATCGATTGCCACGGTTTTATGTTTAAGGTCGCCAAAGAGCTCTTGGCGCATTTCGACGCTTCGTTTATTGCAACCGGCGAAGTTATAGGACAACGCCCGATGAGCCAAACGCGAGATGCGTTAAAGCTGGTACGTAAATTAGCGAACGATCTCGAAGACGGATTGATTTTGCGCCCATTAAGCGCACAACTTTTAGAAGAGAGCAAAGCCGAGCGTGAAGGTTGGGTCGATCGAAGCCTGCTTTTGGGACTTAGCGGTCGTGGACGCCATGCGCAACTTACATTAGCGGCACAATTCGGATGGGAAGATTATCCCACGCCTGCTGGAGGATGCCTTCTGACCGATCAGCAATTTAGCCTCAAATTACGTGATTTTATTGCGCACGATACGCTTTGTAAAGAAGATATTCCCTTGCTCAAATACGGAAGACACTTTAGACTTCCAAACGGTGCAAAACTGATCGTCGGACGCAATGAAAACGAAAACGCCGTCCTTGAAACCGTAGTAAACCCGAAATTTGCGTCTATCGTCGTTGAGACGTCAATCGGTGCTCCTTCTTCGCTCATAAGCACACAAGCCGATGAAGACGATTTACAAACGGCGTGCCGTATTATTTTGAGCTTTACCAAAGCCGATCCCGATACTTTGTATACGTTGGAAACGCAAGGCCGTAGCATTTTAGCATCTCCGTATCCTAAAAGAGAAGACGCTAAAAAATATCTTATATAGTTTTTTAAAGATACTTTTTGTATGATTAAAATAAAGCAATTTAAAATGTTAGGATTATGAGATGAGTTTATCGGAAAAAATGATTTTTTTAGTCGTGGACGATTCAAAAATTTCACGTAAATGGCTAATTGAAATGATCCCTAAAAAAATTGCCGAGTACACGCAAATTATCGAAGCCGAGAACGGCGAAGAGGCTGTAGCCCTTTACAAACAGCATTCTCCCGATATCGTTTTTCTCGATATTACGATGCCGATTTTGGACGGCTTTGAGGCTCTTCGACAAATTCGAGCCGCCAATAACGAGGCTTTGGTCGTCATGATTTCGGCCGACCGACAAAAAAGCACCAAAGAAAAAACCTTAGCCTTAGGTGCTTCAGCGATTCTCTCCAAACCGATCGACGCGGAAGAGTTTCGCTCAACGCTTTTAAAATTGGTTTTTTAACATGGTACAACATTTTAACCCTCAACAAGAAGATATTTTAAAAGAGTTGATTAACGTCTCTTTCGGACTTGCGGCATCGTTAATCGGAGATATGCTGGACAACTATGCCAAGTTGCACCTGCCCGAAATTTCGAGCATCGATATTTTGAACCTTAACGGCAAAATCATCGAAGTTTTAGGCAGAGAAAACGAATTTTACCTTACGAAACAACGCTTTTTAGGCTCGTTCAACGGTGAAGTTTTGTTTGTGTTCAATCCCTATTCCGCCCATGTTTTTACGCATCTCTTACTCCAACAAACAACATGCGACGATAACGATATTAAATCGTCGATTTTAGAACTAACCAATATTATTACTTCCGCATGTATCGGTAAATTTTGCGAAATTATTCACGGAGAAACCATTTTCAAAGTTCCTTCGATCGAAAAACGCGACGTCTTGGAAATGGATAAATACGATAAAATCGAAGGTTACGACAACGTGATCGTCATAAAAACGGCTTTGGACATTGAAAAAGAGAATATCTTAGGTCACATGTTCATTCTCCTTAACAATGAGATGCTCGAGCAACTCAAACAAACTATCGACCGACTGTAAGCCATGTCTATTCATTACGAAACCCTCATCGACTCCATCAATGTCGGTATCATTACCGTCGATGCCGATTTAACGATCCACTATATCAACAAGTGGGTTGCGGTGCATAGTAAGATCGATCCCGATGATGTTCAGGGACAAAATCTCTTAAACGTCTTTGAGATTCCCGAAGAAAAGCTCAAATCGCTCAAACGCCATATCAAAGCCGCACTCACGCTTCATAGCCCCTCGTTTTTGACCGCCGATGCCAACGGCTATCTCTTAGCGATGCAACATTCGATGACGATCAAATCGGCATTTGAGTTTATGCAACAAGACGTCACGATCGTTCCTTACGATTTAGAGAAAAAAATCGTTACGATGTTAATTTACGATCAAACGACCTTGATGGAAGAAAAAAGTAAATGCAATAAAGAGAGTACCGAACTCGCAAGAGCGGTTAAGATCGCTAACGCGACGATTCGAAAGTTGGAAACGGCACGTAACAAATTGGTCAAACAACAAGATATGATCTACAAGCAAGCGCATTACGACCATCTCACTTCGCTTGCCAACCGAACGCTTCTGCATCAACGCCTGCAACTGCTCATCGAGAGCAATCTGTCCAGCGGTAAAAAATTCGGCGTTCTCTTTTTAGACCTCGATAATTTTAAAGAGATTAACGACTCTTTAGGACACGATATCGGCGATATGATTTTGATTAACGTCGCGAAAACCTTGTTGCTTGCGACGCGTAAAACCGATACGGTAGCGCGCTTCGGGGGCGATGAGTTTATTATTTTAGTCGACGATATCGAAAGTGAAGAGGTTTTGCGTCATATTGCTTCCAAACTCGTTACCAACTTACAACAGCCTATTCGCGTCCATCATATGGATATCGGCGTCACGACGAGTATCGGCATTAGCCTCTTCCCGAATCACGGTAAAGATTTCAATCAGCTTATTAAAAGTGCCGACGTAGCTCTTTACGAAGCCAAAGCGGCAGGACGCAATACCTATAAAGTATTTACGGCACCCTTAAAGCCTTAAAAAAACTCGATTTCGTCATCATCCGTTACGGAACCTTTCTCTTCGAAAATAGCCTCTATTTGCAAGCAAGAGCTCAAAAGTGAAGAGTCTAAGTAGTGAATATCGCGTGCCACTTGCGTAATAAAAACATTTTCGCGCCATGATGCCAAGTCGCTTAAAAGGTTGACGAGCATCGTCGCAAGTTTTCGGATTTTATCGTTTTCAAATTGATCTTCGGTGAGAGTGCTTAAAAAATTAATCAACGTCTGAACCGCAAATCCCAAGTGCTCAAACGCCATCAATTCGGCAAGAACGTCGGCATACTCTTGAAGATTTTCGTAAATAATCGCTAAACGTTGTTTGCTCGGCTCTTTCTCAAATGCCAAAATAGCACTGTCCGTTTCCTCGTTGAGTGCTTCAAGCGCGTCAATTTTCGGCATGAGCGAAATCGCGGTCGATTGGACGTAATCTTGCGCGCTTAAAACATCGTCGTGTGTTTTGGAGAGAATTTTTTGAGCCTCTTCGCTCAAAGAAGAGACACTGGGCTTCTCCTCGATGCACGCTTTATCGAGCTGTATCGAAAGCATATCCTGACTTAAAATATATTTGGCATTGGCAAAGTGTTTCAAAAGAATATTTTTAATAACCGCACTCTTCAACGGTCTTACATGTAAGAGCATCATAAAGAGTTTTTCTTCATTTTCCTCGACGACGATCGTGCTTTCAAAATCACGATGCGTTAGCCATAAACAAAAACCGAAAAAGAGACGTACGCAATCGCTTAAATCGATAATATTTTTGGGAGCATTGAGCCAATAGTCCCAAAATTCGCTTAATGCCTCTTCACCGTCGATGCGAAACGTGATCGTTCGATGGAAAACGCGACTGTTGAAAGGATTCATCGCGCGTTGGTTTTTACGAAGTTCTTGCTTACGAAATTCGATAATGCGCAAATATTGTTTAACCCGTTGTAAAAAGTGCTCCGAATACAAAGGCTTCGTGAGATAATCTTCCGCTCCTAGAGCAAGCATTTTATGTTTGGAAGTCTCGTCGTCTAAGGCACTTAGAGCGATAATCATCGTTTTTTTGTCGACTTGTTTAATGTAGCGCGTTGCCTCAAAACCGTCGAGATTGGGCATCATAATATCCATAAAGATCAAGTCGAAATGATTTTTAACGCACATTTCAACGGCGACTTGCCCGTCTTCGGCTTCTTGTATTTCAATTCCTTCAACCTCTTCGAGTAAGAGGTTGAGCGTTAAACGGTTATTATCGTTATCGTCGACGATCAATATTTTATACATATTTGGGCTCCTTTAATCGTTTCGTTAAACTAAATTTGACGCCGCCTAAATGTGCGGAATCTTCTAAGCGATACTCAAAACCCAAACCTTCACACAGCAGTTTTACAAAATGAAGTCCGATACCCGTTCCTTTTTTTTCCATACTGCTCGGTTTAGAAGCACTTTGATTGTACAGCTCAAAAACTTCTTCTTTATCGTGATCACGAATGCCTTTACCGTCATCTTCGATCGTGATCACAAGAGCTTCTTTGCTCGAAGAGAGCGTAATCTCGACGGTCGACGTACCGTATTTAATGGCGTTGGAGAGAACGTTAGAAATGATCTGCTTAAAGCGGTACTCGTCGCTGCTTAAAAAAGGCTCACTATCGTCGCTATGAAACACCATCGTGCGATGGTATTCCAACGCCAATGCGGCGTGTTTTTCGATCACGTCTAAAATGCTCTCTTTGGCGTTGAAAAAGGTTAGATTGTAGTGCAATTTTTGATGACGTAGCTTGCCTAAATCTAAGATATTGCTCACGTTTTCCAACATAGAATGCGCACTTTTGTAAATTTGCTCCAAAAGATGCATTCGTTTTTCTTTGGGGATCTCTTCAATATTCGGCATATGCTTGTACAGGTACTGCGAAAAATTCATAATGGCATTCAGCGGTGTTTTGAGTTCATGCGTAAATAAGATCAAAAAAGCGTCTTTGGCTTCGGAAAGCTGCATCTGCTCTTGCGCTTTTTTCTCTTGTTCCTGTACGGCGCGCTTTTCAAGTAACATCTGCGTAATGTCTTGTCTAACCGCTAAATACTGTACGATTTCTCCGGTATGCGTGTCTTTAAACGGGATAATAATCGTATCGCCCCAAAAATCGGAACCGTCCTTATTTTTATTGAGAACTCTTTCCCTCCACACTTTTCCTTGCGTAATCGTCCCCCACATCTGCTCGTAAACTTCCGTACCGTTAGCGGGATGGCGCAAGATACGATGGTTTTTACCGATGACCTCTTCAGGACTATACCCCGTCACTCTGGTAAAATTTGCATTGATATACGTGATATTACCCTTCGTATCCGATTGCGATACGATCGAAGCGTCCAACAGTGCTTCAAAATACTGCATATCGCTTAAAAAAATATCGCTTTGCGACAACTCTTGAATAGCCGATTTAAGATGCATTGCCGCTTTGTCCCTTTCCGTTTCCAAACACAAATACCGTTCACATTGTAACATCAGAACTTCGTTCAAATTAAACGCATCGTCGGGACTAATGAACATGATGATCGCAAGAGAGGAATCGCGTTGTTTGAGGCTCTGCAAGGTTGAAAAATACGATGTTTCGTGATACGAAATCGTACCGAAGATCAAATCGAAACGGCTGTGCGAAGCCAGCTCGAAAATCGCCGTAGCATCGGTTTCCCAAACAAAACGATGGTGCGTCAACGAGGCGAAATGTCGCACTTCTTGATGCTCTACCATCTCACCGATCACTAAAATATTCAACGATACGTTATGCGTGTGTAAGACGGAAGCTTCCATGACACTATGTCTCCAACAAACTTAAGACCGATTGCGAAATGTCCTCAAGCGGTACGACGGCATCGACGCCTCCTAGTTTGATAGCCTCTCTTGGCATACCGAACACGACGCAACTCTCCTCAGACTGGGCAATCGTCTTGGCACCGTTTTGATGCATATGAAGCATTCCTTTGGCTCCGTCGTTTCCCATGCCGGTTAAAATCACCCCGATAGCATTGGCACCCGCCACTTTGGCAACGGAATTAAACATCACGTCGACGCTCGGACAATGCCCGTTAATCTTTCGACCTTCTCCGATTTCAACGTAATAGCGCGCTCCCGAACGACGTAACACCATATGCAACCCTCCGCGCGCAACGTAAGCCGTACCGATCTCCAAAAAAGCTCCGTTTTGTGCAACCTTGACGTCGATAGCGCATAACTCGCTTAAACGCGCGGCAAAGGTACCGATAAACGTATCGGGCATATGCTGCACGATAATCACCGCCGGAGAATTTTTAGGCAATCCTCTCAAAACGACTTTTAACGCTTCGGTTCCTCCCGTACTCGATCCGATAGCAATGACTTTTTTCGTGGTTTCCGCAATGCTGAGTTGGTTGGCGATGACCCGTTTAAGCGGTACGATTTGACGTAATTTTGCGTACGATGCATCGACGACTTTTTGAATCAACTCTTCGCGAATCTCTTCTTTACCGTCGTAAATATTAGAATGCGGTTTCGCCACGTAATCGATTGCTCCCGCCGCTAAAGCGTCGAGCGTGACCTGAGCACTTTTACGCGTCAGTGAAGAGACCATCACGACCGGCGTGGGCATATGGTTCATCAGCTTTTGAAGGAACGTTATGCCGTCCATTCGCGGCATCTCGACGTCCAAGCATATCACGTCCGGTCGCTTTTCGACGACCATATCGCGAGCGATGTAAGCATCTGCGGCAAGGCCTACGACTTCGATACGCGGATCGCTTTCCAATATCTCTTGTAAAATATGGCGTGCCGTTGCACTGTCGTCCACGATCAAAACTTTAATCATGCATGATCTCGTTTTGAACGTATTTGAGCATAATACGATTGGCATCGCTAATCATCATAATACGCCTTCCGTTGTTTCCGCCCGTATCTTCGGCCTTGATGGGAATACCGAGCGATCGTAGCGTCTCTTTGGCGATCATCACGTTTTTTTGTCCGATCATTTGCGCTTCGCTATTGGCGACGTGAATATTGGCTCCGCCGAAAATCTTTGCTTCGATATTGCGACGCAAACACCCGATATTTTCCATCGTCTCTAGAAGCCTCGGTATTGCGATATTACCGAACTTCGGACTTTCCAAACCGTTTCCGTTCCACAAAGGTAGTAAATAATGGTTCATTCCGCCGATCATCGTCACCCTATCGTAGAGGCATACCGCAACACACGATCCAAGTACCGTGACGATTTCCGTAGCTTCAACCCCTATGAAAATCTCACCGACATGGATAAACTTGCGCGGTAACATTAAAACTCTTTCATCTCGAAATCGTCAAACATAAATTCGTTAGCACTCTCGCTCGCAACCGACTCCGAAGCACTGGCTTCTTGAAGTTTTAGGACTACTTTAAAAATCGTCAACGCTTCGGAAGAGTCGTAGTCGATCGAGCCTTCCAGCGATTCCACTAAGGCGTTAACGACGCTTAAACCCAGCCCCAACCCGTCGACCGATTCACGTGCGCGGCTTTGTTTATCAACCTTTTTAAAGCGATTAAAGACCTCTTTTTTATGCTCTTTGGCAATCACGTCTCCGGTATTGCTGATTTCCATGACGACGGTATCGTTTTGAATGTACGTTCGGAACAAGACGGTATTTCCGCGAAACGAATATTCGCAGGCGTTGGAGACCAAGTTCATTAAAATCGTGTGTAATTTCTTGGCGTCGCTGACGATTTTGCTCGGCATTTCGATTTTTTTTACGACATGTAAAGATTTATCTTCAATTAAGTACCCTAAAAGTTTACACACTTCTTCAAAAAGCATATCGATATCTACGCTGCTCAAATGGCTTCCGATCTCGCCCGCTTCAATCTCGGCGGCGGTAAAAATATTCCCGAGTTGAAAATTGAGTTTTTGAAGCTCCACGTCCAATAAAAGTTTCATGGTTTGCGTACGCGGCGAATCATCGTTTTTCAGCATCATAGACGAAAGATTGAGAAGTGAGCCGATCGGGTTGTTGAAAACATTTTTAATCAATGAGAGGAATTCACCTTTGACTTTGTCGGTTTCACGTAATTTTTCATTGAGATCGTAAAGCTTTTTGGTTAAAAATTCCAACTCTTTGAGCGTCTCGTTTTTCTGCTCAAAGCGTTTTTTAACTTCCGCCAATAACTGCGCATCGCTTATATCGTCCATCATCGTCTTACACCTTCTGGTAAATTGAAGCACCTTTGGATTTAAAGCCTTGTTTCATATCGGTAAGGGCTTCGGAACTTCCGATAAATAAATACCCCTCTTTTGAAAGAAGCGTATGAAATTTTTTCACCAATTGTTCTTGCGTCGGTTTGTCAAAATAGATCATAACGTTACGACAAAAAATGATATCAAACATCCCCTCTTTAAAAAGAGCGTAATTTCCCGTAACCAAGTTGTACTCGCGAAACGTTATCATCGACTTTAGACGTTCGTCTATCCTAAAGGAGTGCGTTTGCGCCTCGTACGTAAAATAGCGTTGAAGCAAACTAGGATCGATTCCCGCGCATGCTTTTTGCGCATACGTTCCCGTTTGTGCCGCTTTTAAAACGCGCGGCGATACGTCCGTCGCCAAAATCTTAATATCCCACGCACTGTTTTGAGCCAAATGCGTGTCTAAAAACATCGCAAGACTATAAGGCTCTTCGCCGCTAGAGCACGCCGCCGACCAAATCCGTAGCTTTTTCGCCGGATGTTCCGTCAGGGCGGCACTGTACGCTTTTAAAAAATCCCATTGTTTGGCTTCGCGAAAAAAAGAGGTCACGTTCGTTGAAATCAACGAAGAGAGGTAGGCAAATTCTTCCCCGCTCGTATCGGTCGTTAAACGATCGTAATACTCTTTAAAACTACCTAATCCAAGCTGTTTCACGCGCTTGGCAAGACGCGCTTGCACCAAATAGATTTTTTGCGCGCCTAAATTAATCCCTAAATGCTCATAAATATAGTGTTGAAAAAGCGTAAACTCTTTTTGGCTGAGCACCAAATTGCTCATTAGTACAACTCTTCAACATTTAAGATCAATGCCACCTCGCCGTTACCCATAACGGCACCTCCGCTGACGCCTTCGGTTTTAGCGAAAAATTCTCCTAACGTCTTAATAACGACTTGTTGACGACCGACCAATTCATCGACCAACAAAGCAAACTTGCCTTTTTGGTTTTCGATACACACCAAGGTGGACTCCCAAGCGTTCGGTTTTTGAGCGTCGAGTTCTAACACCCTGTTCAAGCGAACGATCGGTAAAAGCTCCGATCGGAGTTGCACGAACTCTTCTTTACTGCCGGCAACATGGACTTCCTCTTCGGCGGGTCGAAACGACTCGATAATGCACAGTGTCGGGATAATAAAAATCTTTTCGCTCGAACGTACGATCATACCGTCGATAATCGCTAGCGTTAGAGGTAAAATAATTAAAAACGTACTGCCTTGATTCGGGACGGAAGCGATCTCCACTTTTCCGCGCACGCTCTCAATCGCCGTACGAACGACGTCTAGTCCGACGCCGCGTCCGGAGAGATCGCTAATCACGTCCGCCGTCGAAAATCCGGGTTGCATAATGAGATTGTAAATCTGCGCTTCGCTTAGCTCGTCTTCGGGTTTAATCAAACCTCTTTCCAAGGCTTTTTGATATACTTTTTCTTTATTGATGCCTCGACCGTCGTCTTTCACTTCGATAATGATATTGCCGCCGCGATGATACGCACTCAAAGTCACGATACCTTCGTCGCTTTTGCCCGCTTTGCGGCGTTCTTCGACGTCGGTTTCAATCCCGTGGTCGATGGAATTGCGAATAATATGAATCAGCGGGTCGGAAAGGGCTTCAACCATCGTTTTATCGATCTCGGTATCTTCGCCTTGAAGAATGAGATGTATCGGTTTCCCGACTTTTTTCGAAGAATCGCGTACGACGCGTTTCATTTTTTCAAACGTATCGCGAATCGGGATCATACGTAACGACATCACGCGATTTTGGATCAATTTGGTAATTTTCGAAAGATTTTCGATGGTCTTAGTCACTTCGGCATCGCGTACCGCTTTAATTTTGCCGTTTTCCCCCAGATAATTTTGAGCGATAACCAACTCTCCGATCGAATCAAACAACTCATCGAGCTTTTGCGCATCGATTTTTAAAAACGTTTTGGGAGCAGCCACGGAAGTCTTTGCCTCTTTGGTCTCCTCTTTCACGACAGGTGCGTTCAAGACGGCTTCCAAAGACTCTAGCGGAACACCATTGTGTATCGGTTGAGTCACGATCGGTCTCGGCACGGCATCGATACGATACTCTTGAGGCTCTAAAAAATCAAAAACCTCTTCGATTTGAGCCTGTGAATTTTGACTTGCGTAAAAAATTTCGACACGTTTAAAATAGTTTTGTTCGCTATCGAACGTCTCGAGCGTACACGCATCGATAGGACTCCAAAAAGAGGATAATATCCGCCCTACATGTGAAAGGTTTTTGAAAAATAAAAAGTGATCAAACCCTCGTAAATAGATATCGCTATCCAACGTTAAGATGATTTTGTAAAGCTCTTCTTCCGCTTCAAGTCGTTCTAAAAAAGAAGCTTCATCGGGTTTTTCAAAGGTCGGCTCGTCGAAAATTTCGTTCCCGAATTCTTGAGCAAGATCGTTACATGTAAGCGTTACGGGAGGTTGTTCTTGACCTGTTTTCAGCGTCGAAATAATCTGTTGAATTTGATTCAAGCAGGCTTCGTAGCCTTCCGGCTGACCGCTACGCTCCGAAATTTCAAAATCAAGCGTCTCTTTGATCAGGTTGACGCTTTCCAAAAAGAGATCAACGTGGCTAGCACTCGGCATGACGTCGGAGCTTCTAAAGAAGTCCAAAACGTCCTCGAAATGATGCACAAACTCTCCAAGACGCGAGAAATTAAATGCGTTGGCACTTCCTTTTAACGTATGAACGCCTCGAAAAATTTCGTTTAAAAGGGCTTTATCGCTTGGGGATTCTTCATAATTTAAAATGTCGATATCCATCTTTTCGATAATATCGGTTGCTTCTTCGATAAAAATTTGTTTTAGTTTTTCTTTACTCATGGCTGTTCCAATAAAGCGTACCGCAAACACCCAAATCTAAAGGTAGTTTATCGATGGCATCGATTTTAAGGCTCGGTTTTGTTTGTTTCATACACCATAAAAGCGCAAATAAAGAAGAGCTCGCCGGAAAGCCGTCTTTAGAAGGGAAAATGACAATCTCTTCAATATAAGCCAATCGGTCTTTGACAAAAAGCGTCAGGGCTTTGATCTCTTCCAAATCCATATCGAAATCAAGCTCCAATACATCACCGTCTATACACATATCCTACCCTTTCCTCTTTACAAGCTTGGTACATGACGCTACATGTCGTTTTTGACATGTAGCGCTTCTTCGTACGGAAAAGAGTTTTACTTAAAACTCTTTCAGATCGTCTTCACCCAAAGGAAAGACATCTTCGTTATTACGCTTGGATGCATTTTGCGCAAAGGAAGGCGTTTTAGTTTTTTTGGTGCTAGGATTGACCGACAAACGTTTGGGGGCGGGAACAACCGATGAGAGATGTTTCGTATGGTTACTAGAAAGACTTGGGCGAGGAGAATCTTTACCCATATCAAAACCTGCCAAAGCCGCCATCTCCGCAACGCTTTGAAGCATCGCCAAGGCTTGCGCGTTGAGCTCTTCGGCTGCGGCAGCCGTCTCTTCGGATGCGGAAGCATTTTGTTGGGTAATTTGATCGACCGATCCCATCGCCGTTGCGATTTGGTTCATTCCTTCGGCTTGTTCTTTCGCGGATATCGCAATCTCTCCGATCAGATCCGAGGTTTTTTTGATACCGTTGAGAATTTCGGTAAACGACTCTTTCGTTTTGTTGGCAACTTCGGTTCCGGCTTTGACTTGATCGATGCTCGCTTCGATAATGCCCGTGATCTCTTTCGCGGCACCCGCACTGCGTTCCGCTAGATTTTTTACCTCTTCGGCGACGACCGCAAAACCAAGACCGTGTTCACCCGCACGTGCGGCTTCGACGGCGGCATTCAGGGCTAAAAGGTTGGTTTGAAATGCAATTTCGTCGATTGTTTTAATAATTTTCGCAATTTTTTGGGAAGAATCGGTAATCTTTTCCATCGCAACCATCAGGTCTTGAACGCGTTGATTGCCCTCTTTTGCCGCATCGTTAGAGTGTTGCGCCAAAATATTCGCTTCGCGTGAATTTTCCGCATTTTGGTTATTGCTCGCAGTAGCTTGTTCGATCGTCGCACTCACTTCTTCAACGCTACTGGCTTGCGAACTTGCTCCCTCCGCCAAAGAAACCGATGCCGAGCTAATCTGCTCGCTGGCACTGACGACTTGCGTCGTACCTTCGGAGAGCGACTTCACGGACTCAACGACGACTTTAACGATACTACGAATAATAAATACCGCCGTTAAAAGACCGATGATAACGGCAATAATAAGGCCTACAATCATCACAAAGGAAGCAATACTTAAAGAATCGGAGGCATTATCGGAAACTTCTTTTGTATTTCCAACGCCAAGTTGCATGACGGAAGAGGCTGCATCGAGAACATCTGCGGCAGCTTTCACGCGAATCGCATTTTCCGTTGCGGTTTCTTGCATAACGTTCATCATACCTTTTAACGATGATTCATAAACTTTAGCGGCATTTTCAATGTTTTTTAAATCTTCAAGATTATTGGCTTGAACGGTATTGGCTTTGATTTCGGTTAATAATTTATAGATGGCATCGAAAGAAGCAACCGCATTTTCGAGCATTTTTAAATCCCGTTTGAGTTGTGCACGCTGACCCAAGACGCGTGTATTGTGCGCAAGATCAATGACTTCGTTAATATGGCTTATTTTATTAAGACGCGATATCAGTTTTGCGCCGTCTTGCTTCGTGTTAATCTCTTCTTTAAGTTTACTCTCTTGATTATCGAGATATTTAGAAGCATTTTTCATAAAGATCGTTGCATTTTCGACCATTGCAGCGTCATACTGTTTTTTACGCTCTAAAATTTTTTCGGAACGATCATTTGAGGCGATATACTCTAAAGTGCTTTTTGAAGCTTTTTGTTCACCTTCAATTAGATTGGTTAAATGGTATTTTTTTCCGTGAGCTTGAGCTTCTTCTAAATATTTTTGAAGACTGATAAACTCTTTTTTCGCATTTGCCAGAGATTGCTCGTTATCTTGCATCGTAAAGGCACGTACATCGTAACGAATTTGATTAGCCGATGCAAAAATCTTACTTGCAATTTCTACTTCCGGAGCATAAACCTCTGCAAGTTTTGCGGAATCTTGAGAAGCATTGCGCATATTGACAATCGCCAAAATACCCAACGCCAACGTAATGAACAATAAGATACCAAACCCGAGAGAAATTCTTTTGCCCAATGTCATAGTGTTATTCATCCCTTATCCTTTTCGTGCTATGCAGTTTTACTTAGTGCTTGTACGACACCCAATTCGTCTTCTCCGAAAAGAGCTACCAAATCTAAAATCATAATGACTTTATTTTTCTGTTTCGCCATATTTTTAATAAATTTCGTATCGACGTTCGATCCGAATTCCGGAGGTAACGAGATATTCTCGTCGTCTACGTTTACGACTTCTTCGACTTTATCGACGATAAAACCGATGTTCTTACCGTCAATCGTAATAATCACGATAGACGTATACATCTGCGGTTCGATTTCGGGCATATCAAATTTGATACGCATGTCCACGACGGGAATAATATTGCCTCGAAGATTCATGACGCCTTTAATAAAGTGCGGCGTTTTCGGCACGGGCGTCGTTTTCATCATCGCGATGATCTCTTTTACGTCAAAAATATTGACCCCGTATATTTCATCCTGCAAATAAAACGTCAGAAACCGATTGGCGGTTAGTCCGACTCCTTTAGCATGCTTTTCTTCCATTTTACAGTCCTAATACCATCGTAATAGCTTTGATGAGTTTATCGTCGCTAAAAGGCTTTACCATCCATCCCGTCACTCCGATAGCCTTACCGCGCGCTTTCATATCCGGAGAACTTTCCGTCGTCAAAATAAGAATGGGTCTGTTTTTAAATTTATCATGGGATTTAAGCTCGTTCGCAAGATCAAGTCCGCTCATTTGCGCCATGTTGATATCGCTGATCAAAAGATCGTAATCTTCTCTACCGCTTAAAAGAGCGTCAAGCAGTTCCGCAGGATTAAGGTACGTCGCAAACTGAATCGTTCCTCGCCCGATCATCTCCTCAAGAGCCATCTGTGCCGTTGCGAGAATCGTTTTAGAATCATCTACTAAAATGACTTTTTTACCCACATAATCTCCTTTAATTACCATGAATTCGTACACTCTATGGTAATAGCAATCCTTGTTAATATAGCTTAAAGAATATTAAAGAAGTGTTAAAAATATAAGGAAAACACCTATGCAAATTCATTATGGAACTTGTTTTGCTTTTTAAGCTCAAAAGGAGGGATTATGCAACTTCGTTTAACGCCGCATTGTATTTGTATTTACCTCTCGAAAACTTCTTCGCATTACGAAGCCGTTATACACACGTTAAACCAAACGTTCGGGCAACCTTTTTGGATCAAAGAAACGCTTATTAATATTGCCTTGCATCATGAATTAGATCGACGAAAAGCATTTTTAATCTCCTTATATCATCACTGCGCTTTAGCTTCAAAAACGCACAATGCCCTCTTCCTACAAAAGCTGATCGCTTTTTGCGCTAAACCGATTAAGCTGATTATTACGCGCGAAACGGCTACCGACGCCTCTCTTGAAAACACGGTAACGCAGATAGATCCTTATCGCTTGCTTCAAGCACATAAATACGAAAGTTTTTCCTCGATTCGCCGTAAATACTTGCGCTTAGCAAAAGCCTATCATCCCGATACGCTCCAAACGGGCGACGACGCCTTACTCCAAACGACGACGATTAAATTTCACCAAATACAAGAAGCCTATGAAACGATTAAAGCAGAAAAAAAGAGACAAAGTGCCGCATAACAATCTTTTTTAAGGTTTGCTTGGTACAATACTCTTCTTAATTTTCTTCCCAACCCGAAACGGGGTGTTAGCTCAGCTGGGAGAGCGCAACGCTGGCAGCGTTGAGGTCAGGGGTTCGATCCCCCTACACTCCACCATTTTTCTCAAAACTCCCTATTTTAGGCATTTTAGACATAGAAACTTTTCTTTGTGGTACACAGAAGTGGTACACAAAGGCAAAAAATGCACTTACTCAAACGAGATAGTACCTACTACTTTAGACAACGTATTCCCGCTCATTTTGATACGATAAAACAAACGCATATCAAGGTATCACTTCGTACCAAAACCCTCAAAATTGCAAAGCTTAGAGCCAATTTGCTATCATTTAGGCTTGATAACTTGTTTATAAAGAGGCGGGTAATGGATTTAAAGGCGATAAGAGAGATAATTAACACATATATCAAAGAAGCCATTGAGGAATATAGCGAACTTGAAACACTGCGACATAATGCCTTAGCCTTTATAGACCAAGACGGTAAAGAGTATGGCGGACATACGCCCCAAGCTATTGATAAAGAATTAGCGGTACTGCATGAATTATCATATAGCGATAACGTCGAAATGTTAGAGCAAAAAGCAGAGTTGATATTACCAAGAACGAATATTACTCAAGAGTTGATAACTACGCTTGATTCACATAAAAAACATATTTTTAATCATGAGCTTATCAAAGGAGAATATCAAATACTTCTGCATGATAAAGAGAAAACACAATCCAGACTTAGTGAAGAGGATACAACGTTTGAAGCTATTAACGGTGTTGAAATAAGCCCCAAACTGCTTAAATCTTTAACAAAAACTTTTGGGCAGAATAATGCCCTTGAGCTTTTAAATGCTTACACGAAAGTTGACGAACCTCTATTTTCAGAATGTATTGAAAAATACATTGAAAATGAGCACTTAGCACGAGGGTGGAAACATAAAACAATCCTATCAAATCGGGCGAAACTGAACTTAGCTCTTAAAATTATGGGCGATAAAAGTATCAAAGAGTACACAAGGGCAGATTTTGAAGCATACCGCACCGTATTGCTTAAGCTTCCTACAAATATTAATAAAATTCCACAGTATAAAGATAAATCTATTCAAGAACTTGTAGAAATGAATAAGACTACTACGCTAACTAGGCGAACAATCAATGAATACATTACGAGCTTATCGGCAATGATAGAGTGGGCAATCATACAAGGCTATCTCATAAATAATATTACAAAAAATCTTAAACTTAAAATTCCTCGAAAAAATCGAGACGATAGGTTACCGTTCAATCCTGAAGAGATAAGAATGATTTTTGAAGCCATTAAACCTTTTCAAACAAAAAAGCCCCATTTGTACTATGTACCATTGATTGGTTTTTATAATGGATTTCGTCTGAATGAAATTTGTCAACTCCATATAGAAGACATTAAAAAAGTAAAAGACATTTGGTGCTTTGATATTAACGAGGACATTAATGTCAATGGTGAGCTTGTCAAAAGCGTTAAGAATGAGCCGAGTAAAAGAATCGTTCCTATGCACCCTAAATTAGTTGAGTTAGGGTTCTTAGATTATTACCGCTCTATTGTTACAGATAAGCATACAAGAGTTTTTCCATTACTCACAAAGCAACGTGACGGATATGGAAAAGTCATAACTAACTTTTTTACAAAACTTCAAAGCTCAATGATAGTAAATCAAAATAAAAAAGTTTTCCATAGTACAAGGCACAATTTTATTCAAAAACTAAAAAATGCCCGCGTTGACGACCATTTAAGAAAAGCTATTACGGGGCGAAGTGACGACGACATTGATTATGATTCATACGGGGACGGAATCCTACTAGAAGAGCTGTTAGAAGCTGTTCAAAAAGTTTCATACCCTGAACTAGAACACTCAATGGCGTAAAAGATACACGCACGAAAGCCCGTTTTATGGGCTTTCAATGTGCAAGGTGTATCCACCTTATGGAATATACAAGAACGGAACGAACGAAAAGGTAAAAATCCCCCTATAACTTATACATACAAAAGCTCTTGCTTTGTTTTTCTACGGTGTCACATAACACATAATATAACTTAACATTTTTTCAGCCAATACAATAAATCAATCAAATTGCAGAGGAGAGATAGCACACGCCAAGTGTTAGACTTTCCTTTTATGTTCGTCAATGACTGTATGCCAAACAGTTAAATAGAACATAAACGTGTGGCTAAGTGCATAGAAATATGCTTGCTTAGCTATGTCGGGAGCTGTCACCTGAAATGGTGGCTTCGACCCAATACACAAATTTGTAATATGGGCGACTTGGACGATTATAAAAAAGGCGGTGAAAATCCCCCATTGACTACGGTAGAACGTAAGGCAATGCAGAAAGAGGGAGGCATTAAAGGTAACTTGAAATGCTAAATAGCTCAACTCTTAAAACGGTCATTAAAGGCTGTGATTCTGTAATAGGTGTATGGTCAAAATCTACACGGATACGAAATTTTTTAGCGAAAGAAAGCATTTATTTAATAATGCCTACACGGGAGCTTGTATATTCTACCCGAAGAGCTAAAAAACGGATAACTCCAAACCTAACCACTTTTGAACTTTTTATAATCTAACAAGGCAAGACCCGAACGGCTCATTAATGAGTGCGAGGGTTGAGAGGTAAGCTTAGTATCGTTTGAGATTTTTTGCGAGTAGAAAACGTGAAAAATCGAATGTGTGTGACTGTGGCGGTCATATATAAACACTACGAGAAAGGCTTTGCGAGGCAATTTTTGATTGATTTTTGGGGTGTGGCAACCCTTTGTGGACCATCATAAACGGTATGATAGTCGACAAAAGGTTGCACATTTTACAGAAGACATTCTAGCGAATGACAAGAGTTTTATCTTTTGCGGCTGTCTGTTCTTTTTAAGAACAACCGTAAACAAAAGGGAGAGGTCTGTCTAATGAAAACGTGTTTTAGAATTAATGAGTTTTGTAAAGAGGTGATACGATATGTGGGAAGCGGATACAGTAGTATAAAATTTGTTGAAGTGCCACAAAATAAAGAGCATAAGCTCAACGGGATAAAAACAAAAGTAGAAATAACATATGGAACTAATTTAACTCGTGGAAAAAGACAATGGAATAGGATTAAAAGTAGAGCCAATTTTGCAGCGGTAAGCTATAAAAACATTATTTGTATTTTTAAGACACATGGAAGCGAAAATTTGACTAAGAATGACTTCGTGAATGCTTTGGGTTTAGAAATGAAATTTAGCTCATTTTTAACGCTTGTATTGATTAAAGACGAACGTAGTAAATTGACATTCAAATTAGGGCGTGATACCTTTCGTTGGTTTAAAGGAGAGTATCAGCTCTCATTTAAAAATGGAAATGGCAAAAATTTTCATACACTACAAAAAATGTGGAAAGGGCTACCAGCATTTAAAGGTATAGGTCAACAAAGAAAACTTTTAAACGTGTATTTGAAAGAGTTAAATAAAACGTATAAGAAGAAATGGGATATAAAATTTTAAGATTTTGACATTATGGCAGGATAAGGACTCACACTTTCGTGTGAATCTATCTGGCAGAGCCTCATATTTATGGCACTTTTGAAGTGTGAAAGAAGTGTGATTTTTTCGTGCGAGTGTGAATTTAAGTGTGAACACTTTTTGAATAATCCCTATTTGAAGGCTTTTACTAAAAGAAAAAAGTGTGAAAAAAAGTGTTATTCGCTATTTTTACAATAATTTTTTAAAACGCTATACAATGATATAAAGTATTACTTAATATATAAAATTTTAAGTAATTTAGGAGGACAAAATGATTAGTAAAATCAGAAAAAACTGTATGTTCGATAACGAAACTTTGAATTTTATTGAAGCTTATGCACAGAGTTTAGGAAGTATATCTTTTTCAGGTGCAGTTGAAAATTTAGTATTAAAAGGTATCTCAAATATTAAAGAACAAGAGGCTATGAATGAAAAATTCTTAGTTGCTCATTCGTCTTTAGAATCTTCAATTCTTAAACAATCAGAGCTTATCAAAAGTCAAAATGAACGTCTCATTTCAGTAATGAATAATATTGGGAATGTACTTCATTTGGAAAACGCCATTTTACTTGTAAAAGAGATTTATGAGGATAAAAATTTAAAAAATAGAACACCACAAGAAGCAATGATTAAAGCTGGAAGTTTTCTAAATTTATACGCAAAATCTAAAAGAAAAGAAGATAATTCTACTCCTCAAAATAAGGATTATTTGAACGGTTAGCACTAAATTAAACTATACTTATTTAATAAATTTTTAATTTTATTCATAAAAAAAAGATTTTTTGTATGAAAAGTTATATAATCTCATTTAAGAATATTTAAAGCTTCGCTAAGGGCACAATTTTATCGGCTTTGCTTTCAATAGAAAGCGAAGCTTTAAGTATTCAAAAGATTGATAAGATTGGGTCATTAGCGAAGAACTTCAATTTATCAATCCCACTTAATTTACCATTGTTCAACTTATCAAGATTTAGCAAACAATCTTTCGGTGAAAACCCGTGAAAACAACTAGTTTGCGGAGTCCAAACGTGACGGACGGAAATATAAACGTAAGCTAAAAAGAGACCAAGTTACCCGTTGTGAGTGAGTGTGTAGGACGATTCAACGGGGAGACGCCCGCAGTTAAGCAGTTGTGTGGGATATGATTTTTCATATCACGGTAGGTAAGGGCTGCCACCTATCGAAGTAATCCACATATTTTTCTATCGTAACTTATAGAAAAAATGCTTTCGAGAGATAATCGAGAGTAGTATTGCCTCCTTAACCGGGGGCAGTATGCAATCTCAAGATAGCAGGGGTTTCGGCTTTTGCTTGATTGGTTACTTCCTCTGCTATCTGATTGCATACGAGAGACAAAAGGCGGTTAAATTTAACATAACTTTATTATATAAAGAATATTTATAATAACGTCTGTTCAACAAAGTGCATTTAACAGTACCTATTAAGTTATGATAGTGTATTATGAAGCTTATAAGAAAAATTACTAAGGATTCAAAGATAATGCCTTGTAATGTAATAATTAGTGATAATGCTATAAAAAGTATTTATAAATATAAAGGGACCGTATCTAATGTGACTGTTAATAGTCATTGTGTTAGTGATAATGTAAAAACAGCAAATATTAATATTTTTTCGTCTGCTGAACCGTCTAATCAATTAAATCACCAACCTATACAAAGAACCTACTATAATCAAAAAAGTCTTTTTAAAAACCCTGCTTTAAGTGATAAAGTTGTTGTACATGAATATTTTATTCTCAAAGAAGAATATAGAGGTCAACATATTATGACTAAACTTCATACAAAAGAGTTACAGCAATATAAGCTTTTGAACTTTAAAGAAATCCAACTAAATGCCGCATGGGACGGATTAATAGTTTGGAAAAAAATGAATTATCAATTTTTAAATACCATAGAAGAATCTAAAGCAATTATTGCTTTACAACGATATTTAAGAGAAGAAAGACAGCTTTCGGTAAATGATATTAATGATATAATTAAAAATGACCCTTTCAGCATAAATTTACAATACCTTCGAGCTGAACCTAGTATTAGAAGCTTTATGGAATGGGCATATAGTAATCGTATTGGCTGTTCAAAAATGTATAAGGAGGTTGTATCATGAGTTTAGAAATAAAAGTTTTTCTTTGCAATCCACAAACTGACGATAACCTCTGTTTTCATGCAGCTATAAATAGTGAAACTGACTATGATATTTTTATCGACCTTAATCATGCATATGAACCATTAATGATAGAAGCGTTAAAGGGGAATTTACAACAAGAATTAATGGATAAAGAAACATGTACAATCGAAACATATGAGATTAATGAGGAATCTTATATACAAAATATTGAAAAATTTTTGGAATATTTAAATCTTTTCTATGGATTGATTACGGTTCAACAAGAATTTGAACTGCAATCATTAATTGGGGTTAGATTAGTAGGGGCTGGCTTTAGAGGAGCACAAGATAAACCCATGTTAGAAGAATCTCAATTTAAAGCTATGCATAGCATGCACAGTATAAGAAAAAAATTATTTCCTCCTGCAAATAATTCTAATTATCAAGGTGACGATATTTTTCTAAAAAAAGCTCATGGAAGCCTTATTCTCACACTAGAAGCGACTAAATTATATACAGAGCAAATAAGCTTTATGCGAACAATTTACAATGATATTGAACAAAGAAACATTGACCCTTACCAGTTTGATAATCAACTTGACATAGAACGCTACCAATCAATTATAAAACAATTGCATGAGTTAAACAAGTTACAAAATCTACAGAATTTTTATCTGATTATTAATGGTGTAGAGTATCCTATAACACAAACTGTATATTTAAAAGAACAAGCTACAACAATTTATAATCAAAATATAACATTAATTGGAACATATGATAGCTACAATCGTTCAACAAATTCATTTGAAATTACAACAACTAGTCATGGTAAAAGATATTGTCATTTAGAAAGTTTATCCATGAGAAATTATGAAAGGTACTCAAGTATTTTAGACCTATTAAGCACAATTAACATATTCGATAAAGCTCCAACTAAACTTGAGATTACTGGCAAAATGATAGGACCACAAACAGTAGATATTGATACTGTATCACTTCACCCTTAAGTAATTGTATATATTTCAGTATCATTATTTTATAATTATGTTTACTAATTTATTTGTATCACATAACTGGTACACATTGATAGTTTTTATATCTCTGTTAAACCTTATAAATAGGGATTTTTGGTGAAAAAATTTGGGAAGACTGTTCCCCCTACACTCCACCATTCCCTAAGCCATTTTTTTCAATGTACCTTACTTTTATGCTGATTATGTATCTAACAACCACTCTCTTGCGGCTTCGACGGTTTCGAAATAGTCCATTTTAGGTTTACTAATTAATGCTTTTGTGAGGGAAATAGAGAGTTTTTCAAGTTTGCTTTGCCCGACGATCGCTACTTTTTGCATCTCGGGGTGTTTTCCGAAACCGCGCAGTAGATCATGCCAAATCACGCCTGCCTCAATCGTTTCTAATGATCTAACGTCCATTAAGAGCAACGTAGAGGGTTTATCGTAAGAGGAAAGAAGTGTATCCAAGCGCGATTCGAACGTTTCAACCTCTTCATGCGTCAAAATACCCGATAAGCTCATAGAAGTGTATACTTCTTGAAAATTAAGCGCATTAGAGACGGTTTCACTTTTTTCATGCGTCTTTCGCGTCGCCGACTCTTTTTTGGTTTTGGACGGTTGATAAAGCAAATGATGCCACAATGAAAAACCGACCAATGCCGCACCGGCACCGATATGAATATTTTTCATCGTTTTAGAATTCATCGCAAACGAGGTGGCGACGACCGCTACCATCGAGGCGGTCATACCGATTTTGGCAACTTCTTTTTTAGTATCAAGATCCCATTGAACGCGAAAGAGACTTGGCTCTTTTTTTATCGAATTTTCGTTTTGCATTTTTTCCCGTTTCATACGTTAACGCCAACGTTAAAACAGCGGCGACTCCAAGAATAAGAGGCATGGATAATTCCTTTAATGATAAAAGTTATCACAATTATAAAACCTCTCTTCTAAGAATCGGCTGAAACGCGACGTCCTATTTTTTGCATCGAATTTAATAACAATCCAATCGTCGTTCCATTGTGTAAAATTGCCGTTGCTATCGGACTTAAAAGTCCCGTTGCGGCTCCGGCTAAGATCACGCTGTTAATCCCTACGGTTGCGTTGAAATTGGCGTGAATACGTTCCATCGTTTTGTTGGCTAAAATCTTCGCTTCAACGACTGCTTCGATATCGTCTTTTAACAAACTAATATCCGCCGTAGCCTTAGCAATATCCGCACCTTTGTACATGCTAATGCCTACATGTGCATTCATCAAAGCCGGTGCATCGTTGATGCCGTCTCCGACAAATGCAACCGTTTTCCCGCTTTGTTTCAAGGTTTCCACAATACGCGATTTATCGGTCGGCAAGAGCTTAGCATACACCGTATCGATACCGAGTTCTTGGGCTAGGGCATCGGCTTTTTCCTCCACGTCGCCCGTGAGCATCACGAGCTCTTTTGCTCCCAAACGACGTAACCGTGCTAAAGCGTTTTTGGTATTTTCGCGTACGCGATCCATCATACCGATCGTCCCCAATAATTTTTGATCGTAGGCGATATACAGTAAAATCTTACCGTCTTGCATGCATCGATCGATCATCGCTTGGTGTCCCTCAAAAGAGACGTGTTCGTCGTCTTCCAAAAAGTGCCGACTCCCAATAATAACCTCTTTGCCGTTAATCTGCGTTTTAACGCCGTGTGCGACGATAAACTCGACTTCTTCATGATGCATATGCACGAAACCGCGCTCTTTTGCCGCCTTAACCACCGCTTCGGCAACGGGATGGAAATAGTGTTCTTCCGCGCTGGCGGTGAGATTTAAAATCGCCTCTTCACTCCATTGGGAGCTAAAAGAGTGAATGCCTACGACTTCCAGCTCGCCGTGCGTTAGCGTTCCCGTCTTATCGAAAACGAACGTATCGACATGTGAAAGCTGTTCCAACGCTTTAGCACCTTTAATTAAAACGCCTTCACGTCCGGCGATGGAGAGCGAATTTTTAAAGGCAACCGGAGTCGCTAATTTTAACGCACACGAATAATCTGCCTGTAAAACGGCCGCAACGCTTGCCATATCACGGCGAATCGCATACGAAAGTCCCGCAAGTCCTAAGGTAATCGGAACGAGTTTATCCGCTAAGCGCGTCGCTTTGAGCCCGATTGCCGATTTTTCGTCTAACGAACTTTTAATATAATGTTTGATGCGCTCCGTCGCCGTATCGCTTCCGACATGTTCGGCCCAGATGCGAATCCTTCCCGATTCGACGACCGTTCCGGAAATAACGCGATGTCCGCGCTCTTTACGAACGGGTTCGGCTTCTCCGGTCATCGATACTTGGTTGATCGAGGCGGTTCCGTCCACGATATGCCCGTCTACGGGAACCGTATCGCCCGCACCGACGATGACGATATCGCCTATTTTGATCTGTTCGGTTAAAAGACGTTTTTGCGTCACGTTTCCGTCGATTTCGACTTCCACCCACGCCTCTTCGACGTTAGGTTTTGCCAATTCTTTGATCAAATCGTCGCTTTTTTGAACCATACTCTCTTCGATATATTCACCGATTTCTAGCATCACGTTAGTGCCGTTGGCCGCCGTATAGTCTCCGCGTGCTAAGGAGACGCTAACCGCCATAGCTTCAAGAACCTTCGAAGTTAAACCTTCGCTCAAAAGCTCTTGAACGCCCTTTTGAAGCAACGGTAAACTCGCTAAAGTGCTCAGTACAAGTTTAAGATTCGGCTGAGGAATCAAAGGCTGAAACAATAGCGCACCGCCGGCACGCGCAATACCTCGCATACTAGGCGGCTCTTGCGTATCGTGAAAACATGCGTTCAGTGCGGTATCACAAACTCGGTAAGCATCAAGATTAAAACTCAAAAGCCGTGCTTTAATTTGCTCCACATCGATGCAATCCTCAAACGTGACGATCAAAGAACCGAGTTTTGCATTGATACGAACGGTTTTTGCATCCAGCTTTGTTTTCAAGGCTTGCGTTAACTCATACGTATCGAATCCTCGAAGATCCGGCGAAGAGAAGCGTAAACGCCGAGGGCTTTGGTGCACCAAACTCAAAGAGTGCATGATCGTTACGACTCGTTTGCGGCTAACTCCGCTTTAGCGTCTTCATAACGCTCTTTCATCTCTTCGATACCCGCCTGAAACGCTTGCGTACCTTTGGCGACGGTCTTAAAAAGTGCTTTTTGCGCATTTTCGTTGGTTAAAAGATACGCCCCTAACGCACCGACGAGCGCGCCGATGACAAAATGTTTGGTATCAAACGAACCTAACAAAGAGTCCGGTAAAAGCGTATTTGTTTTGCTCTCTTTTGCGATATAAGGGTTGTTGGAAAGGGATGGCATATCCATAAAATTATTCTCCTTTAAGTTGAGGACTTGACGTTTCGTCTTCGTTCAAGCTTTTTTCATACAGTTTTTCGACGCCGTAAATACCGGCGACGCCTAAAGAAACGGCCGTTAATACGCCTAAAAAGTTGCTTCGTCCGACGTAATTGGATGCCGCTATCGCGCTTGCGGTCACGATACCGCCTTGAAGCGTTAATTTCAGCGTATTTTTCAGTGCTTTTTCTTTGCTGATTTTATCTTGTCGGTATCGATTGTAATTGAGCGTTCCCGAGATCATTCCCGAAGTGAGCGCACCGCTGAGCGCATGTCCGGTTACGCTTCGCTCTTCACCCGTATCGATCGTCATTGCGCTTCCTCTTTTACCTCTAATGTTTCATTTTTCTTCGATTTAATGCATTCAATCGTTCCGTCCACACTTTTTTTCACGTCTTCGGCAAGTTCTTTGGCTTTATCGACGCCGCTTTTGAGCGTATGTTGAATCGCTTTGCGATTTCCTAACGTGTACACGACTGCCGCACCCGCGGCAACTCCTACGATAAACGGTAACATGGCTTACTCCTTTATGATTTCATCTTCGTTTTTATGCGTCATTGCACCTAAAACACCCGCACCGATCGCTCCGATTAACGCACCTGCGATAAACGAGAGATTGGTACCGCTTAACAACTTCAGCATCTCTTCGTGGCTCATCTGTCCGTTTGCCGCTTTCGCTGCCAAAGCACTCCATTCGTTCATTTGTTCGCTCATTTTTTCCATCGAAGGCAGCACCGTCTCTTTCACATTCGCGTTTTCCATCGTCGTCGTTTGCGACTCGTTTTGTCCATTAAGGTGACTTGAAAATGCCGCTAAATGGTGATTGTACGATGCGGCTTGCAAACGGTAAAAAACATCTTGGACATCGGGATAATTTTGCGTATACGCCAGTAACGTATCGTACATGGCGATATTGGCGATTTCGGCTTCCACGCCTAAAGCATAGGCTTCGTGAAGCGTTTGAGGTACCGCTATCGCGCCTTGCCAACGATTTTCGATCGGCGTAATCTGATGGGCGGCAAAGAGTTCAAGCAAGGCGTTTTGATGCCGTTTTTCCGCTTCGACGATAGACGCAAACGGCGGTTTTGCACCGAAGGTCTCGATGATGCTCGTATACGTCTCGTACGCGCGATATTCATCGTCCAATGCCGTTTTTAAAGCTTGATCGAGGATCGGCTCGGGCGAGCGCGGATCGATACCTAGAGGCTCTACGATAGCGTTTTCTTCGGTTGATTTCATCTTAGACAAGCTCCTTTGATAACTGCGTTAAAACGGCGATGATTTCGTCTAAATTCTCGCCTTGAACCAGATTGGTCCATAAACGATCGGGAAAAACGACCGGATCGTATTCGATAGTGATAGAACCGACGATTTTATTGATTTTAAGGCTTTTGATTCCTTCGATTTTTTGAGGCAATGCTTCGATGTCTTCGATACAAACCGCTTCGCCGTGCGACCTGATTTTAGGATCGACGCGTAAACGAAGACGCCCTTTAATATGATGAACGATCGAAAAATAACGACCGAGTTCGACAAGTTTTTCAGCGGTAATTTCCATCTCTTTTCCTTTAGTTTGCATTGTAAAAATTTACGGCTGAAGTAAAACTTAACATTTTTTAAGAATTATTATCATTGTTCCACGCAATCCGTGACGAATTCGCCATAATACCGACCGTATGCGCGATATGCATCGCACCGGCAAGTACGGGAGGTAACGCTCCCGCCGCGGCAAACGCTACGCTTGCCAAATTGGTTCCCGTACCGATCCAATAGTTTTGATCAATGACGCGCAAGCTCTTTTTTGAGAGATCAAAAAGATGTAAGATTGCATCGGGATTACTGTCGGTAACCGCAATATTCGAAACTTCGATCGCCGCTTCGCTTCCTCCGCTCGCAAACGAAATTGCAACGTCGGCTTTGCTCATCGCCAACGTATCGTTGATGCCGTCTCCGACCATAACGACATTGCTATATCGCGCTTTCAAAGCTTCGATCACATGCGCTTTTTCTTCGGGCATCACGTCGGCATGCACTTCGTCAAATCCGTACGTTCGTCCAAACGCACGTGCGACCGTCTCTTCGTCTCCGCTTAAAAGCACGAGACGTTTGACGCCTCGCTTTCGAAGCCCTTGAAGCATCGCCGAGGTTCCGGCTCTGACCGTATGTTCTAAACTCAAAAAGCCTAACAATCGAGTCTCACGCGCAACGTACACGACGCTGTAGCCTTCCAAAAAGGCTTGCGTACTTTGTACATGTAAAGGTGAAATATCGACGCCGTTTTGCGCCATCCATTTTGCGTTTCCGACCGTAATATCGCCTGCGTGATCTTTCAGTCGTACGCCAAGCCCCGCAAAAATATCGCTCGGGTTGTTTTCGTTACATGTAAAGCCCGCCAATTCCGCGGCTTTGGTAATCGCAACGCCGATAGGATGGGCGTTATGATGTTCGGCAAGTGCTGCGGTGCATAAAAGATCATGCGGCGATATGCCTTCTGAGCAGAGGCTATGAACAAGTTTTGGTTCACCCGTGGTTAAGGTGCCCGTTTTGTCGAAACAAAAGACTTCGCTTCGGCTAACGGCTTCCAAATAAGCGCCTCCCTTAATCAAAATGCCTTTTTTAGCCCCCTTAGCGATCCCCGCACTGATGGCGGTACTGGCGGCAAGGATCGTCGCACACGGGCAGGACATCACGATCATAACCGAAAATGCGCGAAGCCATGAGCCGGTAAGCAAAAGCGTCGCTCCTGTTAAAAACGTTCCCAACGTGAGCAACCGTGCCGCAAGTCGATCGGCGGCAACCTCGCTCGGCGATTTTTGTGCCAACGACGCTTCGACTTTAGCGATCATGCGCGCCAAATAAGTACGCTCGCCCGTTGCGCTGACACGGATATAAATGCGCCCGCTTTGCACGAGCGTATTGGCGTAAACGGTTTCGCCGAAGGTCTTAAACGCCGGTTCGCTCCGTCCGTTGATCGCCGATTCGTCGATTTCGGCACTTCCCTCTACGATCGTTCCGTCAACCGCGATTTTCTCGCCGCTTCTCGCCACGACGGTATCGCCTTCTTGAATATCGCTAACGTCGGTTTCGACTTCAACCTCATCGACGAGCACGTATGCTTTTTTGATCCCCAATGCCATCAAGGCGTGAATCTCTTTTTTAGAACGCTCTGCCGTATACTCTTCCAATAACATTCCGCCGCGCAAAATATAGACGATCTCAAATGCCGCCGTTGCTTCGCCGCCAAAAATCGCACCCAAAAGAGCAACCGCCATAAACGAATGTAAACTAAACCGCTTGGCTTGGATATCTTCGTAAGCTTCAAGAAGCAGTGGAATTGCCGCAACCAACGCTACCACGGCGGTTAAATGAAGCGGTAAGGCAAATGCGCTTGCGCCTAAAAACGTTTCGGAAACAAACAAATACAGCGCATAGACCGAAAGTGCCATAAAACTCCACATTTTTGATCGGCGCGATTGAGGAGAATTTTGCTTGGATTCGCAAACACTACACGAAGCACACGAGGGGCAATATGCCGCCGCACTTGCGGAGAGTTGCGGCATTGTGACGCCTGTTTCGAAACGTTTTTCGAGAAGTGTCGCAATCGCCTCAAACGTCGTCTTCAACGGATCGAAGTAAACGATCAACGAAGCACAGGCGCGATTTAAGCGAAACGACTCTACATGTAAACCCAACAAAGACTCTAAACACTTTTCGTCCGTGCTTTTAAACGCACCGTATTTGAAGCGTGCACGTCCGGAAACGGAACTTTTGAGAATCATCTCATTCATACTGACACCTTTCGCATAGACCGTACAAAATCATCGTATGGTGAATGCCCGTAAAATGATGTTTTGAAAGAATGGCTTCTTGCTCAGTTTCAATGACCGAATCGTAAAAAGGAATAATTTTCCCGCACTTCACGCACACCAAATGATCGTGATGAAACGTATGCTTCAAACGATACCGTTTGGTTTTTTTCGGAAACGTGACGACGACGCTTGCAAGATCCAACATCTCTAACAACAAAAGTTGTTTGTAGACCGTAGCGAGCGAAACACCGACGCGATGTTCATTCTTTAAAAGCGTTTGAATCTCTTCGGCACTGAGATGCTTTTGCGCCTTAAAAAGCACTTTCAAAAGCATCTCCCGCTGGTCGGAATGGCGCAACTTAACGCTACATGTCAGCTTTTGAAAACGCTTGTAAAAAGCCTCGAACGTTAACGAAGCGTTTTCATCTTCGTTAACGTTTAAAAGGTGCTCTTGCATGTTAGAAAGCGTATTGAACGAGAGCTTTAAACGCGTTATAGCTGTCGGCTTTAACGTCGTTATCGACATTCACGTAAATCAAAGAGGCTTCAAGATTTTTGATAATCTCGTAACCGACGCTAATATCCAACTCTTTTTCTTTAAGACTCAAACCTGCATCGTCGTATTTCGTTTGCGCGTATAAGGCACCGAGTTTAACCCCTTCAATCTCATACTCAGCACGGATATAAGGCGTTTTAGCATCGGCATCTAAGATGTGATTCCCGTCTTCCAACGGCATCTGATCGCCGACTTCACCCAAACCGCCGAGACCGTCTTTATCGATTTTAACGTATCCCAATGCCACCAAAGCTCCGGCAAATTCAAATCCCTGTTCTGCTTGCATAAACGAGCCGTCTTTGACGTTAACTTCGACCATAGAACCGCTTCCGTCGTCTTCTTCAATCAGAGCATCGCTGTTAATTTTCGCATAATGAAGCATCGTCGTCGTCTTAAGCGCATCGCTCGGCTCAAGGCTCAACGTGGCTTTCATACCGTAAGCCCCGAAGAGATTTTCGCCGTAGTAAACGTAGGGATTGAGTTCCAAAGCCTCGATCGGCGTGTATTTGACTTCTAACATGTAAAGACCGTCGTTTTCGTTGATCTTCCCGAATTCTTCGGAAACTTCGTCAAAACCGACGACTGCATATTTACGTGCCCATGCCATGGTAACGACGAGATTTTCAAGAGCACTCACTTCAACGCTCGCACCTTCGATATAATCGGTCAACCAATTAAAATCGACCGCTTGACGTCCAAGAACGACTTTACCCATGCCCTCGTGTTCGATTTTGATAAATGCCTCGGAAAGGACGGCATTGTCTTCAATCGCACCTTCGCTTTTATAGTCGCCGTCCTCTTTTTCGCCGATTTTGGCACTGCCGAATCCGCGTACGCCTAAACTGACGCCGTACAACGGAGCCGTTTCAAATCCGATTTCCGTAAAACCGTTGGAAAATCCGCTATCTTTCGTCCCGCCTTGATTGTTAGAGTATTGCCCGTAAACTCCGATATTTGCCGACAGCGTGCCTTGGCTTAACGCCTCTTCCAAATTGCCCGCATCCGCCGCAAATCCTAGCGTGCCGCCCAAAACCAACGCACCGACGATACGCGAATAAGTATATTTCATCTCTTTTTCCTTTGTCTTGATAATTGTTATCGTATAATAGACAAAAGGAGCTTAATAACTTATAATATGATTCTTACTATCAATAAACTAATTTAACGGCATGGAGATTTTGCTGTGAACGCTACCGCTTAAAAGTAGAAAAACGTCAAAAGGCTCGGTAGTATTTCCGAAGACGAGAAGGCACGTGTATTCAAACGCGTGCCTCTCAAAAAACTTAGGCTAAGGTTGCGCGATACATCCACAACTGTTTTTCAAGACCGGCGACTTTGTCGTCTGCCATATTCATCGTCGTCGTATCACGCACTTCTTCGGCTAACACGGAGAGCTTTTTCCATTGTGCAAGCATTGTTTCGAGTATTTTTGCAATGTTTTCGATCACTTCTTTGACCTCGAAAGATTTTTTCGACTCTTCTTTGAGCGTCGTTTTTGCCATAATCTCGGAAAGACTGACCAGCGGCGTACCGCCTAATTGTAAAATGCGTTCAGCCGTCTCGTCGAAGATTTCGGACATCGTGTCGTACAATTTTTCGGTCGCTTCGTGAACCGCAAAGAATTGTAATCCTTTAACGTTCCAGTGATAATTGTGAATCGTGACGTAAAGCACGTGACTGTCGGCTTGAATCTCTTGTAAGTGTTGAATAACGTTGGACATCTGATACTCCTTATAGAATTTAAATTTTAGAAATTATAGCAATTATCTATTAAACAATAATAATTATTAATTGATAATTTAATTTTTAATATTCGCTCTCGTCCAAGCGCTTAACCGACTCGGCATTGCGCCTAAACCCAGTGCGATACCGACGACGCTTGCGTAAAAATAGCCCATCGCTTCCAAACCGCTCCAATTCAAAGCGTTACCGAAGCCGAAAACTAACGATGCCGATACCAGACCGAGCGTTATCGGAAAAAACGTCGCAAAGAGCATCCATCGATAACTGTTCGACTGCATTTTTACGACGATCATCGTTGCGATACACGGCGGAGTCAAAATCATAAAGATTAAAATAGCAACGGCACTGAGCGGCGAATACCCTCCGTTATCCGCCATAGCCTCTTCGGCACGCGTAGCGTCCGCTTTAGCATTCTCGTATAAAGACCCTAACGTCGCTACGGCACTTTCGCGGGCTGCAAAAGAACTTAAGAAAGCGACGTTGATTTTCCAATCAAATCCGGCATAGTGCGTCAAAGGCTCGATAGCATGCCCTACGATTCCCAGAAAGCTCTTTTCGATCTTTTCGTTTTTGATCTGTCGTAAAAGATCTTTACGTACGTTTGAAAGTTGACGGACTGCATTATTAACGGTTTTTGCCGCTTGATCTTCGTGAGGTTTCAATAAAATAAAAAGATTCGGATACTTCTTCAAAAACGCTTCATCGATTTTTTGAGCCTCTTGGCTTCCGGAGGCGATCATACGTTTCGATTTATAATGGTCGTAGGCATTTAAAAGGGTGGAGACTTTTTCTCTCGTATCGATCAGGGTATAGTAAGGATTTGATTGAAGCTTGCGATCAAACGTACTCAATGCTTTTTCGACTTTTTCGTCGAAAATACGTTTTGAGTCGGCTTCAAGTCCCGGAAATTGTAATAAGGCAAACAGAGCCATCGCCACGACGAGTACGATGCTTACGACTTTTTTAACGTACACCCAAACCCTCTGTGCCGCACGAAGCACCACGCCTTTAAACGTCGGGAGATGATAAGGCGGAAGCTCCATGACAAACGGTGCCGTTTCACGGGTGCGCAAAACGGTACTTGTTAGCAATTTAGAGACGATCAAGGCGATAAAAAGCGTTACGGTCGAGATGTAAAACATCATAATGCCCATGGCATCTTTGAAAAACGCGCCTAATATCAGCGTATAAAACGGCACTTTTGCTAAACAATTCATATAAGGAACCGCTAAAATCGTCGCCATACGCGCGCGTTCATCCGCAATACCTTTGGTCGACATAACGCCCGGAACCGCACATCCTCCGACCATCGCACCGCCCAGAACCAAAGGAAGCGTGGACTGCCCGTGCAAACCGTATTTTTTAAACACGCGATCTAAAATAAACGCTAAACGAGGCATATAGCCTACGTCTTCCATAATAGCGATCATCGCAAATAAGATAAAAAAGACGGGAATATAATTGAGCAGGGCATTGGCACTGTTGACCATCCAAACGGATAAATCCGTGATCATCGGTACGTTAATGAAATCGGGCTCGGGCAACCGATCGATCACAAAGCTTTTGAAGCCCGCTAAAATCGGCCACGTATAATCGGTCAATTTGTATCCGCCTACGATAGAAAGCTCGTAAACCGCGATCATGATTAAAAGCAAAATCGGAAAAGCAAGCCAACGGTTTAAAACGATTTGATCAACTTTATCGCTTAGCGTCTCTTTGTTCCCGTGTTTGAGCGAAACGCAGCGATGAAAAACGATCTCGGCGGAATCGTAACGGACTGCCGCTAAAAAAGCAGCGACGTCTTTGCCGTACATGTCGAAAAAACGCTTCTCGCATGCTTGGGCTTTCTCCGTCAAACGCTTTTGCTCGTTATCTAATTTTTCGATAAGCGCTTGATCTTCTTCTAAAATTTTAATCGCCGTCCAACGCCTATTTAAAGGAAGATCGGCACCTGCAATCGCCGTTTCGATCTCCTGAATAAACGGCTCTAGCATTTCATAATGGATTTGAAAATTTTCATACCGCTCTTTTTGACGGTAAACCGAGAAGACGGCTTCCATGATCGCTTCCGCGCCTTCACCTTTAGCACCGCTGGCATTCACGACCCGACACCCTAGCAGTTCTTCCATTTTTTTCGTATCGATAGAAATTCCTCGACGCGCCGCGACGTCCGTCATATTTAAAACGATAACGACGGGAATACCGATTTCGAGCAGTTGAAAACTCAGATAAAGATTGCGTTTGAGATTGGAAGCGTCGAGGATATTTAAAATCACGTCGGGCGTTTCATCGTAAAGAAAGTCTTTCGCAACGCGCTCTTCTAAAGAGTAAGAGCTAAACGAATACGTACCGGGCAAATCGACCATTTCGATTTTCTCATTTTGGTAGTTAAAACGCCCCACTTTTTTGTCGACCGTAACGCCCGGATAATTAGCAATATGCTGATGAATACCGCTGATAAGATTAAAAATCGTAGACTTCCCGCAGTTGGGTTGCCCCGCTAAAGCAACTTTAATCATAAGACTTCCACCTCTACCAAAGCCGCTTCGCTACGCCTTAGGCTAATCAAATATGTATGAATACGAAGCTCCATCGGATCGTAAAGCGGAGCCTCGCGAACCACTTCAATATCCGCTCCGACAATAAATCCCATATCCAATAATTTTTGTTTGAGCTTACCCGTAGAGTGAATCCGAATAATCTTACCTGTTTGCCCTTGCCTTAAGCTGTCCAAATAGCACTTCATCGTTTGTTTTGAGTCTTACTAAGCTCTACAAATTTTTGCCACTGTTCGGGCGTTAAAATTGCTTGAAATACTCTATACGCATCAATTTTAATGTCGATAGCTTCGCGTTTAATCGCGGCAATTTGATCTAAGTAGGGTTTGACGTCCTCTTTGGATTTGCCTTGACACAAGAGTTTTTGTACGTGTTTTTCAAGCCCGAACGCTTCATTGGTTTTTGCTTGATACTTTACGTGCATGAGAGGTTGTACCTCTTTCATGATACGCTCCATCTGCTCGCTACTAACGTCTATTTGACCGCTTTTAATCATTTGCCCCGGCATGGTTAAAACGATTAAATCGTTCATAATTAGATTGTCGTTCTTCTCTTGGGCGTTCAGTCCTATCCCTAAAAAAAGGATTGCTAAAAGGTATTTTTTCATCCGCTCTCCTAAAATGTGTAGTTAAACCCGACGTAATACGCCGCTTCGGGAAGCAATCCCAAATACTCTGGCGTCTCTTTTTGGAAAATGTTGTCGATGCCCGCAAACACGTCCGTATTTTTGAAGAGTTCTTTGACGATGACTTTAACGTTGCTCACGCTAAAACCGCCGACATGTTCGTCGTCCGTTCCTCTTTGCTCGCCGATGTATTTGGTCGTCGTGCGAAATTCAAGGTTTTTGATCGGTGTGTAACGCAAACTTAGGCTTGCGATTTTCTCAGGCACGTCGGAAAGCTTGGTATCGTCGGTTTTGTTTTTCGCCTCTTGATAGGTGTAGCCCAGTTGCATCCGTAACGCATCGGTGACGCCCATATCCAACGTCGTTTCGACGCCTTTGATCTCACTGTCGCTAATGTTTTCAAAGGTGTTGTAGTTGGTGTACGAAACTTGGGAGATGCGATCGTCGATCTTCGTATCGAAAAGTGCTACGTCCCACATCCAATTCTCTCCGTGCGCTACAAAACCGACTTCCGTCGTCTCGCTTGTTTCGGATTTGAGATCGTATGAGCTTGTTTTTCCCGTACTCGTATCGATCACCGTTGCCCCTAACATCTTTTTACCGTTAGGATTGGTCTGATTGACGTAAAGCTCGCGATCATCGGGGCTTCGAAAGCCTTGCGCGTAACTGGCTCTGAGTTTCACGCTCTCCAAAAGATCGTACGTCGCACCGATGCTCAAAGAGGTCTCTTCTTCATCGGTGGAAGTACTGTCGTAACGCACGCCGTAAACGAGATGGAGCTTTTCAAACGGCGAATATTCATGCTGAATAAAAGCACCCGTGTAGGTGCGATCATCCACGTCGTACGCGGTTGAAGTCACGTTATTGATGCGGTGCTCCGCTCCCGTCACGATGCGGTTTTGATCATCAATCGTCCATGTGAATTGCGCATCGTTGGTGAGATATTCCAATGTAGAGATGTTCAAACTCGAAAGCGATGCTTCCAACGAGCCGTACCCTAGTTCACTCCACAAAGGCGTATAGACTTTTCGATCTTTTTCGTACTTCGAATAGGCAAGATTGTACTTTACATGTAAAGATTCGTTGGGCACATAATCGAACCCTGTAGCGATATTAAAACGTTGATTGTCATCGTATTGATGGGCAGGAATAGACTTTGCCATAATCGTATTGGTGCCGTTTTTATAACCCGTCGCATAACTGTCGCTCACGTACAGTCCGTCTTTTTGTTCCTCTAAAAAACTCGCGTCTACGTATGCGCTAAAAACGTCGCTGAATTCATACGCTAAAAACGCTCCAACGTTTTTCGTCTCCAGATTGTCGGTATAATCGTTTGCGATACCGTAGCTATCTTTGAGCGCACTGCGTAGCTTACCGAAAGAAGAACTCGACGTACCGGTGAGAGCCGAAGGGGATTTTTCGACGCCGCTTTGCATCACTTTCACGTCGGTCGTTTTGGATTTCGTATAAGCATCGCGGTTGAGATAATCGGCATACATACGGTAAGAAAGCTTATCGACTTTGCCGGAGACGACAAGATCCGCACCTGCTTTCTCACTACCTCCGATCATCGAAAGCGTTCCGCTTACCGTTTCGTTTTGCGGTTTTTTCGTGATGACGTTAATGACACCGCCCATCGCATCGCTTCCGTAAAGTAAACCGGAGCTTCCTTTGAGAATTTCGATATGATCGATCATCCCTGAAGCAATGCGCTCCAGCTCGTAGGTTTTTGAAAACTCTCCGTTCACGCGTTTACCGTCGATCAATAAAAGCGTATCGGAGTGCCCCGTACCGCGAATACTGATCGTTTTCCCCGAAGGTGAGACGTAAAGCCACGGTGCGGCATTTAAAATTTCGGAAAGATTGCTCGCACCCGAATTTTCAATCGTTTCGGAGGTAATCACCTCAACATGCGTGGTCTGATCTTCCACGCTTTTTTCACTTTTCGTTCCGACGGTGACGATCTCATCCAGAACTACCAATTCAGAAGCACCTGCGTAAGAAGCTAAGAGAAGGCTATAAACAAATCCGTATCGCGTCATCATATATTATCTCCCGATTGTAAAGAAGAAAAGAGTTCCGCTTCCGTGTAAGCAGAACTTTTTTCATGAATAAACCAATAAACGTTCAAACCGATGTAACATAGACACAAAAGCACCATAAATCCGATAAGAGATAGATGAAACAGGCTCATATTTCCCTCCTCTACGTTTAGACAAACAAGGTCAAAAGCTACTTTAAAATAGCCTTACTCGGTATGCTAAGCGCATGTCCGTCGCCGCCGTCGAAAATGACCGTATACTCACCTTGCGGCTTTTTAAAACTCGCTTCGCTGTTGGGGTCGAACTTCGTTTCCAAAATGACCTTTCCGTCTTGTACGACTTTTAAAGCAACACCCGTCGCACTCGAACCGTCGCTAAACCCCGCTTCGCAACCGATCGTTCCGTCGGCATTTTCCATGCAATTCATCAATGCCGTATGCGCGTACGATAGATTCGCAACAATGGCAACGGCAGTTATTATTTTCTTCATTTTAAGACTCCTTCGTCCTCATTTTTTGTTGATGTCGCCTTTTAAGGTAAAGCATCCATCCCGTAACCACAAACACTAACGTGCTCAACGAAACGATAAAGACGCTCACGCGCCCTATCCAACCGAAAAAGGCTCCGCTATGCAACGACGACATACTTTGGATAAGCTTTGCTTGTACGGGTAAATCGTCGTAGCGTTTATCGGAAACGACGCGCATTTGCTCGGTATCGATACTCAACGTGTTAAACGCGCTTTGATGCGGAGCATCTTCGTTCACATAGCGTATCGACATATTTTTTCCCTGTAATGAAAGCATGACGTCCGCACTCTCAAACGCAAGATTATGTGTGCGAAACAGAGTCCAAACCGCATCCAATCGCTCTAAGGATAAAGACGGTTGAGGAGCTTTTCCTACTTGCGGCTTACCGCCGCCGCGTTTCATCGGTACTTCGATACCGCTCAGTGCATGTAAAGCTTGTGCATACCAACCGTACGACCAATAAAGTCCGCTCAAACAAATCAAAAGATACCACGGCACGACCCACATCCCTAAAGCCGAATGAAGCCGATAAAGAAAAGCTTTTCCTTTTTTCGTAAAGTCGATCTTCAAAGAAGCGAAAAAATGCCTTTTCAAACTTCCCCAGTACATGTAAATACCCGAGACGATCAAGAGTAAAAAGCCGACCGTCGTAAGGGCAACGATGTTCTTACCGAGCTGACCTTGCATCAGCGTACGATGCAGACGATTCATGGCTCCAAAAAAGCGCATTCCTTTAACTAACGTAAGTTCGTCCGTTAAAGGATTCGGCACGTAATACATTCCCTCATGCCCTTTTTGTCCCGGCTGAATGATCCACACCCAAGGCAGCGCATGGTCGCGTTCGTAATGGATATGGGAGACTTTCGCCTGAGGATAGTGCGCTTGAACCTCTTTTAAAATCCGACTCGGAAGATAAGATAGCGCGTCTATCTCGTTAACATGTACGTCTTGACGATTAAGCCCGGAGAGGATTTCGTCTTGAAACGATAAAACGGCACCGCTGAGTGCAGTAATACTTAAAAATAAAAAAAGAACGATTCCGATAAACCAATGAATCCAAAACCAAAATTTTCGCATCGGTTGCTTATTTGACGTTAAAATGCAATGTCATCACGTAATTGGTCTGCTCATACGTTTTACCGTCTGCTTCGCCTTTGCTCTTATCGGTATAATCGAGTTGCGCTACGTAATTTCCGAGCCACGGCGTTTGCAACGTTACTTTTCCCACCTCGTCGCTCATAAAACTTTTACTCCACGTATTGGGAGCCGTGAGCACGACCTTGGATTTTGCAAGGGGCTTGCCGTTTAACATCACGGTAAAGGTATTACCGTTTGGAGTTTCCGGCACCATATCAAGCTCTAAAAGCGTTTTACTTTCGCTTCTGCCTTCACGTGCTAAAAAGATCGTACGCACCGTAAAATCGACGAATTTTCCTTTGCGAGGTTCCATCGCTTCGGTCACGCCGATATCGCCTATTTTATTGACGAAAATTTGAATACCGTCGTTTTGACGAACGGTTTTTAGGTAAGCGTCTTTCGGACTCAGAGAAACTCCTTTAATTGCTTTAAGACGCTCACCTTCCTCTTTTTCTTTAAAATTCGGGAAATGCCCGAAATATTCGTTAATAACGCTTCCTTCACGTTCCAACCACAACTGATGTGCCGCTAACGGAGCTGAAAGCCCTATGATTGCCATCAATGCCACTAAACTTTTTTTCATGTTTTCTCCTTAAGGTAATTAAAATACGTATCTGAATGAAGCGCGAAATTCGCGACCGACCTCTTCGACCAAGGTATCGTCGCTTCCTTCAATCGAACTTTGCGCGTAATACTCTTTATCGAAGATATTATTGATACCGAAATTGAGCGTTAAATTTTGAATCGATGCGGGCTTGTACCGTAACGAGACGTCGTGAATCGCGTATCCCGCACGCGGGAGTGTTCCGGAAGAAACATCGTCAAATCCGTTAACTGCGGTTAAGGTATAGCCTAATTGCACGTACGGCGTTATCTCCCACGAACTATCCCAAACCATCGTATCGCCGATGGACGAAGCTAAACGTCTCGTATTTAAAATCGCATTCCCGTCTTCATCTTCAACGTCCGCATGTATCAATCCGATCGAAGTTTTAAAAGGTGCAAGCACATACGTCGCTTTCAATTCGTACCCTTTTGATAAGACGTCGCTGTCGAGATTGTAAAGATCGTTAATTCGCCATTGGCTTCCGGTCTTTTGAATTAAATGCGAAAGGGTGGTTTTAAAGAGGCTTATACCTGCGCTCACGCGGTCATTCTCGCTTAAAAAGCTTTTGGCTTTATAGCGAACTCCTCCTTCGATTTGTTTGGACGTTTCAGGCTCCAACGTACCGTTTAACAAACCGTTAAACGTCGTTGCGGTAGTGACGTTGGAGAGCCATTGTACGGGTACGATGCTTCCGATTTTGATGGATTCGCTGTAGTTCGTAAAAGCACTCAATCCGTCGTAAATTTCGACTTCAGCTCCAACGTTCGGAGAAAATTCATGCCCTGTTATTTCACGTTTGGGTCCATATTCGATTGAATAATCGTCCAATCGTACGCCGTATTTCAACGTTACGACGCGATACGTTGAGCTACCCTGAACAAAAGCACCGACGGTATTAGACGTGTTGGTTATTTTGCTACCGTTCACGTTGTTGGCCTTCGTAATACCGTCTTCAACGTCATAGTCCGCCCCGAACGTAAAGAGATGGTTTAACTCGTCGCCGCTCAACGAAAGGGTATTTTTGATATTACCGCCGTAATTCTTACTTGTGACGTCCATCACGCTGGTTTTATTTTCTAAATTACGGTCGTTGTAATAAAGGTTGGTTCGAAGATCGATCCAATCGCTTTTAGGATTGTAACGATGATCGAACGTGTAAGTATCGCGTGTCGTTATCATGCGATTGGTTGCTTGATTTGCTTTAGGCGCACCCATATCACTGCCCGCACTTCCGGAAACGTAATAGCCTTCGTTGGTCGTATGGGTTGCACCGAGTTTTAAACTTTGATCGTTATAATCGAGTAAAGAGTATTTCACAAAATAATTTCGATCTTTGACCGACGTATTGTATGCATCGCCGCCATCGCCCGTACGGTAATCGTCTTGATGCACGCCCGAAACGTCGATCAGTAAACCGCTTTTATCGTTAATGCGTCCGTACACCGATGCCCCGCCGCCGTATCCGTCCGATGCGCTGTAGTAACCGCCTCGAATCGCCGCACCCAAATCTTGGTCTTTTCGAAGCAAATCTTGTGCATCGACCGTTTCAAAAGCGATGCTTCCGCCTAAGGCGCCGTTGCCTTTATCCGCACCCGCTATCGTCGAGACTTCCACGCTTTTTAAAAGCGAAGGATCGATGCTGCCGACATCGCCCATGTGTTGATATAAGCTACCGCCTTGTTTCGCTCCGTCAATCGTAATATTGAGATTCGTACCCTCGATTCCCCGTAAATAGACTCTTTGAGCATTTCTACCGCCGCCGCCGACGCTGATGGAGGGTTCATCTTTGAAAACCTCTTTCATCTCTTTGGCTTGATTCTTTTCCAAACGCTCTTGAGAGATGATTTTTGCTTCGCCGATACCGCTTAGCTCCTCTTCCATCAAAGTGATGCTTTCCAGTGTTACGAACGCATCCGCCGAAAGTATCTGCGGTATGATGCACAATGCCGCCGCAAAACTCATCTTCAAAACATAATTTTTACGCATACGCACTCCTAAATCTGTATAACCTATTTTGTTCACGTTGTGTTGATCATGAAGTAAAAATAAAGGTGGTAACCGTAGTTATCAAGATTGTGGCTGGCTGAGTAAAAACGTGGCTGGCTCTGTCTTAAACCGTTGCGTCATTATAAAGATTCAAAACTTAATATTCTATAAGTTTGATAATCTTTATCATAAAATAGGAGATCGAATGCGCTTGAAGTGCCTAATTTTAGGCATTTTAGAAAAAGTCAAGCAAGGCTAATGCTCAACGATTTCTTAGTGAAACTTATAGCAAAAATTGTATGATATTATCAAAACGACGGTTCTAAAACGCAAACATCGTCTGGGAGAGAATGACGATACCGACCATCAGTGCAAACATAGCATGATGGTAAACGGTTTTGATTTTGCGTTTTGCGTCTCCCGTGAAACGATGCATGATCAGCGGTGCACACAAGAACATCGCGATCACGATCAGTCCAAACGTCATCTTTACATGTAAGAGTACATTGGAGGGTTCAAAATACGTATAGGCTAAAAAAAGTCCGCTTAAAAGTAAAATCGTAGTGTTCAGTTTTCCCATCATACGCGTACGAGGGGACAATGCGCTCTCCATCGCTTCAAATTGCACCGATGTGAGAGCCGTACGTGCACGAGGTAAGATGAAATTACGAAAATAGACGCAACCGATAAATAAAATCGCCGAAGCGATATGAAACAGTTTTGCCGCAATAAGAAAAGTCATCTCATTTCTCCTCAACGAATGAGACACAGTATATCTTTTTTTCTCCATATTTTTTGTCTTTTGATTGTCTATTTTTTTCGTCATTAAACCGTCTATCTTTTTCGTGTTATTTAAGCTTAAAGGCTATCGGTAAAATAACCGTACTTAAACTTTTAGGTTTTGGGAGTTGATCGCCTTTGAGTTTCAAAGCCGCCTCAAGTGCCGCGTCGTCTAAAATCGATTTGCCCGAACTTTGATGGACGGTAGCACTGAGCAATCTTCCTTCTTGATTAATCACCAATGCGACGTGCACAACGCCGTTCCAGCCCATACGGCGCGCAACGCTCGGATAGCTTAAACGCGATAAGACTTTGTCGCGAATAATCTCAAAATCGGTTCGTTCATACGGCTCGACGTTGGTTGACGCGGGTTTGACCGAAGCTACTTCTTGCGGAGCCGAAACGCTCTTTAGTTCCTCAACGGACGGTTGCGGTACGACTTCTTCGCGAATCGGTTCAGGGTGTTTTACGACCTCTTTTTTCACGATCGGTTTGGGAAGCGGTTTTAACTTTTCGACGGGCTTAACGGGTTCTATTTTTTTGACCTCTTCCACCGGTTCTGGCGGTGGTGTTGCGATCGGTTTTGCGGCGATACGTTCGATATTGGAAATTTCTAAAACGACCGTCTTGGAAGGCATGATATCCAAAGGCTTCTGATACCAATAAAGCAAGTAAAAACCGATGACGCTCCCGTGTAGCAGCATCGAAAAGAACAACGAACGACCTTCATACGTCTTTGCGACGGTAGTGTAAGTTTGATACGACATCGGTTCTCCTTTGGGCGTTATTTGGTTAAAATCAGTTTATTGTCTTTCGTGATACGAAGGATATACACCGCTCCGTTATGCACGATATGTACGGTATTGTTCTCTTTAAAAAGCTCTTTCGAATCGATTTTGCTCTGATCGTTATTCATCTTTATTGACCACCATGCCGATTTTTTCGATCTCTTTGGCTTTGAGCAAATCGATCACGTAGATAAAATCTTCGTAAGAAGACATCTTGTCGGCACTAATCGCGACCGAATCTTCTTTACTCAGCGTATCAAACTTCAAAGAGAGTTCGTCGCGCGGCGTAAACTCGTTATTAATAAAAAACTGATGATCCGCCGTAATGCCGATCTCGTAAAATTTCGGCTCGACTTTGCTAAATTGACTGGCTTGAGGCAGAGCTATTTCGATTTTGCCCAGAGCGATAAACGACGAAACGGTTAAAACAATGGTGAGAAGAACCAACATAATGTCGATCAAAGGAACGACGTTAATACCCTCAACCCTCTTAAGCGACTTCATCTTCCCACTCGCTCATCGCAACGTCTAGCTTACGTAAAAAAGCACCGTAGATCATCGTTGAAGGAATCGCAACGATGAGCCCTGCCGCCGTAACTTTCAGTGCAAGAGCAAGACCTACGATGACCTTAGAAGTATCCAATGCCCCACCGCTTATTCCGATATCGTAAAAGACCACCATAATACCGCCGACGGTTCCTAAAAGTCCGACGTAAGGAGCGTTGGAACCGATTAAAGAAATAATCGTTAAGTTTTGAGAGAGGTCTCGTTCAAGCCTGTTTTTACTCTCATAACTCTTTACATGTAACGCTCTAAAAAAAAGAAGGCGTTCGATCGCATACCCCACCACTAAAATGCTCATCAAAAGCAAAATCCCAAGAGCACCGTAATCCACGGCAAGTTTAATATTTTCCATTCGACCTCTATTGATGTAATAACCATTATCATAATGATAGGCTTTTAGAACTTAATTTTGTATGAAATCAATAACATTTATCATTTTATAGTTCAAAAAAACAACTGTTCCGTTATCGTATTTTTAGAGAAACGCTTGCGTTAAAACGATTTTCAAACCGACGACACTACGTAAACTTTCCTAGAAAAAGATTGTTATTTTAAGCGCGTCGATGCGCTTCTCCAGCGCGATTAACGGTAGCTCAAACATGCGGCTTTTTGAGGGTAAAAACAACTAAAAGCGCAAATGCCGCCGCGGCAAAGACGAAAGGAACGATCGGGTCGATTTTGTACAAAAACGTACTGAGCATCGGTCCTACGATCATGCCCATACCTTGTACCGACGAGACGGTTCCTGCCGCCGCACCCTGCTCCGCTTCGCTAACGTTATTCGCCGCTAAGGCTTGAAAGGCGGGAAAGATAAAACCCATACCGAAAGTCGCAACGCAAAATCCGATGCCAAGAGGAATCAACGTATGCGTCAGTGAAACCATCCCGTATCCCAGTGCGGCGATACTCCCGCCTATGCGTAACCACGTATACGGCGTAACGCGTGTTTGCTTGGAGACGAAAACTTGGGCGACGATAAAACAAATACCGACCAATGATAAAATAATTCCCGTCACTTTGGCCGTTTCACTCGGATTTAAAGCCAAGGTATCCAGCACGTAAAAACCCAAACACACTTGTGAAGTGACGACGCTATACATCGTTAAAAATGCCGCAATCATAGGCAAACGTAACCGTGCGTCACTCCATTTAGGATGCGGCATCTCTTCGATATGACGCTTGGGCGTTTTGGGAATCGTTTTGTAAACTAAAAATGCCGCGATCATAGGCAATATCGCGAACGTGTAGAGCGGAACCTGTAAGCCGTAAACGGCTAAAAACCCTCCGAGTGCCGGTCCTAAAATCATACCGATACCGTTCGATGCTCCCAGTTTTGCCATATAGCCCGTTCGATATTGTGCATCGATTTTATCGGCAATGAGTGCGCTCGAAACGGCGGGGATCGCCGCATAAAAGACGCCGATTAAGCCTCTTACCGAAACAATCATAATCAAAGAAATCAGCACCGAGGGCACGTTAAAAAGAGCATAATCGACAAACACCGCCAATAAAAAATAGGCGATACCGACGCCTAAAACACCGATGAGTAAAATCGGTTTACGACCGATACGATCGCTTTTCTTTCCCCAGTACCGTGCCATTACGACCCATAAAATCCCCGCCAACGCCACGCTGAGTCCCGCATGCCACTCTTGCATATGAAGAACACGAATCAAAGGACCGACGACGGCTAAAAATGCCATCATTGCGGCAACGCACAATATATTGACCACCATTAAGGTTTTCATCTCTTTCATTTTCTACTCCGTAAAAATACCGTATCGTGCAAGAGGTTTCAACGCCTCGGCATACGTATGATCAAAATAAATACCCTCTTGCGAGGAACTAAGCATGACGTCGTACCCGCCGATGGTAACGTGAAATCGGTCGTTTTCGCACGACAAGGTCTCATTGGCGATGAGCGTCATCTCCTTGACGCTTGGCTCTTCCCATCGGTAACACAACCTTCGAATCGACGTTATGCCGTTTGAATGTTCGCAAAAAAGAGGATGCGGCACTACAAAAGGCGTATAATCGGAGATCAAAAAGGGCACGTCAAACGACTTTGGCGCGAACAATTCCCATGAAACGCGCACTCCTTCACAATTGATTTTTGACATAGCCATCACGCGGCTAAAATCGCCTTTGCACGCAAGCTCTGCACGATACGCTCTTGCATCTCCCACACCGACCGCCCAATCTAAGATGCGTTTTTTGACACCAAGATAATGTGCCACGCGCGCACCGAAATAGCCCAAAAGGAAACTGAAGCGCGTTACATGTAAAAGTGACAAAAACCACGGAAAGGTCGACGGAGCCAATAATTCAAGGTAGGGGCCGTCTTTAAAATAGATCAAAGCGTTGTACTGTTTTTTACCCGCTCTACCGAGGCATACCCGAAAGCCCGCTTTTTCAAAATCGTTGATCGCTTCGTCTAAAGAGTCGACGCGCACTAAAATATGGTCTAAATGCATGGGTTATCCTATCAGCTCAACCTGCGGTGAACCGTCGTTCCTTGCCGCAACTTCATCGCTTAAAAACCACGCAAAAAGGCTTGTCGCTACGGCGATCAGCGAAAGAGCGATAATCACGTCGATATACCCAAAGTGCCCCGCCAAACTCATCGTGACTCCCGCTGAGACGATGCCGGCAAAACTAAAAACGCAGTGTTGCATCGCATATTCGAGTGCGGGTGAATGCTCCACATGATCCATCATCAAGGTTGAGAGTACCGTAGCCGAGGGACTGTACAAAAACATGATCGAACCGATGGCAAGCATGCTAAAACCAAAATGCGCATGACCCGAAGCGGGCAGTACCAAAAACACGATACCGATGCTTTGCGCAAACGGCGTCCAAATCAAAATAACTTTGCGTCCAAACCGCTCAATCAGCCACCCCGCGCCAAACGCGCCGACCATGCCCAAAAGCGAGCCGAAAATGCTGATATTCATCCCGATATGATCCAACCGCCATCCCGCATCGACCAAAACAGGCGTCATCAATCCGTAAGCACCGCTGATGCAAATAGGATACGCTAAGAGCAGTAAAAACCAACGTCGCTTCTCTTTCCCTTTCCAAAAACGGTAAAAATCCCGCCATGAGGGTTCATGCGCTTTGATCGAATGTATGGCGTCGGGCTCTTTGAAAAAAAGCAGTTGTATCAGCGATACGGTCGTACCCGCGCATAAGATCAGCATCGCATAAAACCATCCAAAATGCTCATACACGATCAACACCAACCCGCCGCCGATAAACATGCCGATTAAACCGCCGCCGATCTTGAGGGCGTTAACGATGCCGCGCTCTTTAGCTGAGACGATTTTATACGCCAGCGCATCGACCGCAATATCTTGAGATGCCGCAAAGAAGGCAAAAAATGCGCATCCGATTAACAACGGCTGAAGCTCGCTCAGCACATCAAAACGGCTTACATGTAAAAGACTGAGCACCATTAAACTCTGCCAAATAAAAAGCCACGTTCGGTAATGCCCGAAGCGTTTAAAGCGGATTTTGTCGATCAAAGGTGCCCATAAAAAACGAAACATCATAAAAAGTCCGAGCGAATAGATCAGCCCTAACTGCTCCAACGCGACGCCGTTTTTGCGCAAGATGGCGACCAGCGACTCCATAAAAAACCCCAAGCCCAAATACTGGGAAACATAAAGATTCAGTAAAAGAGCTTTGTGTCGCAAAGGAATTTTCATGCCGCTCATGAGGCAACATTCCATGCTTTAATGCGTTGTTGCGCACTCCACATCGCGTGGTATTTTCCCTCTTTGGCAACCAAACTTTCATGCGTTCCCTCTTCGACCAAATGCCCTTCGTGAAAAACGTAAATGGTATCGGCACCGCTGATCGTTGAGAGACGATGGGCGATGACGATGATCGTTTTATCGCGCACCAGCGCGTCAATCGCCTTTTGCACCGCAACTTCACTTTCGGTATCGAGTGCGGCGGTCGGTTCATCCAAAATGACGATCGGCGCATTTTTCAAAATCGCCCGAGCGATGCTGATGCGTTGGCGCTCCCCTCCGCTCAGACTTCCGCCGATGTCGCCGATGCGGGTGCGATACCCCTCAGGGAGGCGCGCGATAAACTCATGGCAAAATGCCGCTTTTGCCGCCTCTTCTACCTCATCGTCGCTTGCCTCGGCTCGTCCCATGCGAATGTTGTTTAAAATCGTGTCATCAAAAAGGTACACGTCTTGAAACACCACGGAGAAGTGTTTCATCAACGCATCGTTGCTCATGGAGCGAATATCCGCCCCGCCGATGCGAATCGTCCCTTTTTGCGGATCGGCATAACGCATCAAAAGCTTCGTCAGCGTCGTTTTCCCCGAACCCGACGTTCCGACAACGGCATTGAGCGTACGCTCTTTAAAGCTCAAACTAACGTCATTCAAGGCTTTTTCGCTCTCTCCAAGATAGCTAAAATCGATATTTTGAACCTCTATGTCAAAGGTTTGGGGCGTTTCGTTCGGCTCTTTCGTCGCTAAAGGTTTCGTGTTTAAAATGGATTTGATATGCAAAAACGCACTGTCCATCAAATCAAACATCGGAATAACACCCAAAAAGAGCGACAACGGCTCGCTCAAACGCGACACGACGACTAACATCGCCGCTAAGGTCGGAAGGGCTAAAAGCGTCTCGTCCACGAGGTAGCTTCCGACGCCCAAAAGCACCAAAAGCGTTACTTCGATCAAAATGCCCATGATCAAAAGCGGCAAGGTCGAAGCTTCAATCCCTTTGGCTTGGACGCTCTTTACATGTAAGATCTCAACATTAAGATTTTGAGCGTTTTTGCCCGTTTGGTTAAACGCGCGAAGGACGGGAAGTCCTTGAACGTACTCGATAAATCCGGCTTCCAAAGCGGCATTTGCCTCATTAAAATCGCTCTTTTCGACGATCCCCGCACGGCGTTTCCACACGTAAAGCGGAATCACGCTCGGGATAAAGCAGAGCATCACAAGGGCTAAACGCCATTCAATGAAAAAACTCACGACCAACACGACGATCGGCACGACGGTAATTTGTAAAAACAACGAAGCGACCACTCCCATATGAATAACCGATTCATCGACGTTGCTCGAGAAAATGGCGTTGAGTTCGCCCGTTTTGTAACGACTCAGCTCTTCTTGAGGCATTTGACGAAGCGCACTTCCTAACTTCGTACGCAAATCGTGCGTCACTTCGGCAATGTAACCCGAATAGTCAAAATCATGCCCTTTCCATTTTAAAACGCTAAAGAGCAACCCAAAAAAAGCCATCCATCCCAACCAAAACAGCACGTCGCTCAGTACAAACGTCGGCGCAAAGAGTGCTTTGAGCAGAGGATAAAAAAGGCAAAAGGCGATACCTTGCGCGATGAATGCCGACGTAAAGAACAGTAAACTACGTTTGTAACCGCTTTGGTAATCGCCCGCTAGCTCTATGGAGAGTTCAAAAACCTTTCGAAGCGGTGCGTAATGATGATGCGTGTGACTCATGCGATCTCCTTTGCGGCGCGCAAATCCCAATGTTGCGCCTTTTCGTAATTTGCCCAGAGAGCGGCATACAGTCCTTGGCGTGCCAAAAGTGCTTCATGCGTACCGCACTCCTCAATGCGCCCTGCATCAAAGACGACGATTTGGTCGACGTCTTTGATCGTGGAGAGACGATGGGCAATAATAATGACCGTTTTATGTTGGGTCAAATGCGCAAGGGCTTTGACGATCTCTTCTTCGTTTTCAGGATCGGCAAAGGCGGTCGCTTCGTCCAAAACAACGATGGGAGCATTGCGTAAAATGGCGCGTGCGATCGTCAGGCGTTGCTTTTGTCCGCCGGACAACCTCGTTCCTCGATCACCCGCTAAAGTGTCGTAGCCCTGCGGTAAACTCATGATAAAATCGTGGATTTGTGCCGCACGGGCTGCTTCTATGACCGCGTCGTCGCTTGCTTCGGGATTGGCGATTTTGATATTGGCTTTGAGCGTATCGTAAAACAAAAACGTATCTTGAAAAACAAACGAAACATGCGCCATTAAGACCTCCGCATCCATATCTCGAACGTCTACGCCGCCGATAAGGACGCGTCCTTCGTTAACGTCCCAAAAACGAGGAATCAATTTGGCAACCGTGCTTTTCCCGGCACCCGAAGGACCGATGAGTGCCGTTACGCTTCCTGTTGGAACGCGAAAGCTAACGTTTTTCAAGGCATAGTGCGTATGCCCCTCATAGCAAAAGCCGACGTTTTCAAACACGACGCTTGCATCATCGGGTATGTACGTTTGCGCAGGATAAGACAGAGGCGTAATCGCCATAATCTCTTGAATACGATGCGCGGAAGCTTGCGATTTTTTGATGAAATTGCTCATCCACATTAAAGGCATCATCGCATCCGCCATCCCCGTACTGATGAGGAGTGCCGCAATAAACGGTGCAAAAGAGAGCGACTGATGGGCGATAAAATAACTTCCCGCGCCGCCGACGACCAACAGGGTCGGCATCGGGCTTAACACCATCATACCGATTTTTGCACTGACCGCCGTTTCGTCGATCCACGCTTTGAGACACTCTTTGTAAGCCAACAGGGCATCGGCATAGCGTTTAAACGAGCTCCCCCCGTCATCAAACGTCCGTACGACGCTCATGGCTTGGACAAACTCGATGACGGCGCGATTGATCTGCTCTTGCGAAGCATCGTAGCTTTTACGGTGTTCGACGGAGTCTTGCATGACAACGCGCATGATCGCACCGCCGACGACCAAAACGGCGATGCTTGCCAATGCCAAACGCCAATCGATTATAAAAAGAGCGATCAAAGAAGCGATCGGCGTGGCAATGCTCTTTCCGATCATCGGAGTACTGTCCGCAACAAAAGCGTGTAAGTTTTTCACATCGTCTAATAACACTTTTTTCAGTGCACCCGAACCCGTGGTGATGATATGCCCCAGAGGAATTTGTGCCAAATGCTCGATGAGCCTTTTGCGCAAAATCTCTTCCAATTTAAACGCCCCGTGATGGGAGACGAGAAAAGCGTATTTGGAGAGCCAAAACGATCCTATGGCGATAACGCCCAAAACACAAAACGCGTTCCAAAAGCTTACATGTAAACCTAAAAAGAGCACGCTTTCATGAAACGGTATGCTCATCACATACGCCAAAAGCGCCATATCCGCGACCAACAACGCTCCTCCCAAAACCGAGAGGAAAATTGCCGTTCGTATTTCTCGTTGAACGGGGGTCATGATCGCCCATAACCCCCTTTTTTGTTCTTGCATTTTTCTATCCTTTAAAAGGTGTACTTCGCACCGATACCTACCGTGCGTGAAGGTCCAAACGTAACGATTTGCCCTACGCCTTGATCTTGAACCGTTGTCAAATATTCTTCATCGGTTATATTTTTCACATAGGCATAAACGTCCCAATTTGAAAAATGCCGACCGATTTTAACATCACTGACCGTGTAACTGCCTTCTTTAAACGTATTGGCGGCATTAAAGTACATCGTACCTTGATTGCGGACATCTACACGTGCATAATAGCCTTGCGGATGATTGTATTGAAGCCCTATTTTTGCCGTACGAGAAGGAGTTTTTTCAATTTTATTGCCGTCATATACATTGCTAGTATACTCATCGTACACCGCTTTAATCAGTCCCAAAGAACCGTCAAACGTAAATGCTTCGTTTATCAAATAATTAAACTCGAATTCTGCTCCGTAAGAGTGCGCTTTACCTGCGTTAGAAGTCGTAATCATACCCGTCAACGAATCGTAGTTATAAACCTGAATATCTTTGATATCCATATAAAAAAGCGTTGCGCCAACGTATAAAGCGTCAAATGAAGCTTTTGTACCGATTTCATAATCAATCGATGTTTGGGGATCAAAACGATTTTCCGCTTCAACGCTACTGCTACTCCAATAATTGTACCCGCCGGGCATATATCCTTTGGAAATAGAAGCGAAGGCACTCCACGTATCGTTAATTTTGTAGTTTAACGCCGCTTTAGGCAGTAACGCATTCCAATCGTGTTCGGCATCAATCGTATAAGTTGGCGTTCCGTGTAAATACCCTACCGGATTCATATACATATTAGAAAGAATATCTTTGTTAATATGCTGGTATCTTGCTCCTAGCGTTAACTCATACTTTTCGGCAAACGGTACGATGGCTTGTCCAAAAATAGCTTGCGTATCCGTCGTCGTTTTAGAAACGTCATCCAAATCCCAATCATACGAAGTGCCGTAAAAATAACCCGGATATTGCATACCGTAACGTGGATTTTCGTATTCGCTTCGCTCGATATATAAGCCTCCAATCCACCGAATTCCCTCTTTGGTATTGCTTGAAAGTCTCAATTCTTGCGATGTGGTTTCAATGGAACTTTGCTGAAATTGGTAAAGATTGTCGTATAAGGCGTTGTTACTCCACCCAAAATCGTATTGACCGTCCAAGGTTACTTTTTTGTGCGTCGTAACCGCTGTCAAATCCATCGTATCAAAAGCATACGTAAGGTTTAATGCTTGAGCATCCGACTCCGTTTTAGAATAGGTATCGACCTCATAATTGACGTTTTTAGCATTATCGCGCGTTAAGCTACTCCAATTGCCGCTATCGGTAAATGCTCCGTCTAGCCATCCGTTTTTATAATAATCGCTACTGATATTGAAACGTAGGCTAAAACGATCATTCGGCTTATACAGTAAACTTGCACCTAAACGACGTTCATTCTTTTCGTTTGCGTCTTCATCCATGCCCTCTTCATGGTTTGTAATCCAACCGTCGTCATGAGAAGCTTTCACGTTTAATCCCAAATACAACACGTCATTAACCAAGGGTCCGTTAATATTAAATGTTCCTAACATATAATTATCCGTACCGTATTCAGAGCCGACGATTCCTTTCCATTCATTCGTCGGTTTTTTAGTGACGATGTTAATAACTCCTCCGATTGCATCTTTGCCGTAAAGCGTACTTTGCGGTCCACGAAGAACTTCGATATGATCAACATTTACCAACGAAGCGTCATAACCGATACGGTCACTTTGAGGTATCCCGTCAATGTAAAGCACGACCGGATTATTATTGGTAAAGGTGGAGGAGTTAATTCCTCGAAAATTAACGTCTTCCGCATAAACACTATAAGAAGATGAAAGATTGGGAACCTCTTTAATGACGTCCCCTACGCTTTTAATTCCTTTATTTTCTAATGTTGCCTCATCAATGACGGTTATACTTTGAGGAACATCTTGGATTTTTTCTTCAATTTTATTGGCACTAACGGTTACTTCTTCAAGCTTATAGTCTCCCTCTGCACTGTAAAGCAGACTCGCAACCGCAACCGAAACCATTGCAAACACGATTCTCTGGTAATTCATAGTATTTCCTTATAGAATAACGACCCCATATAATCCATAGGGAGAAACGTTATGGTAAGTCCCAGCCTTCATTAAAAGGTGTACTTAAACCCGACGCCCACGCGTCTGCCCTCGCCGAACATCACGAGCGTGTCGTAGCTAGGCATCAAGGTTTGCGCTTGCGCATTAATAATGTAATCCTCGTCGGTCACGTTTTGAACGTAAGCATAAAGGTCTAATCCCGATTTCATGCGGTACCCTGCTTTAACGTCTCCGACGATATAAGCGTCTGCTTTAAGTGTATTTTCGGGGTTGTAATACGTCTCGCCTTGCGCTCTAACGTCGACTCTGCCGTATAAACCGCTCGGATGGGTATAGCCGATACCGACTTTTGCCGTATAAGAAGGCGTTCGCTCGATTTTATTGCCCTCGGCGGGAATCAGAGTCCCTGACGAGGTATAGACCTTGTAATCGTCGTACTCGGTTTGAATCAAACCTACCGCACCGTTAATTTCAATGCTGCGTATCGGTTTATACAACGCTTCCAACTCAATGCCTTGCGAGTGCGCTTTGTCGGCATTGGAAGCGGTCATAATCGTACCGACGTAGGTATAAACGTGAATATCCTTAATATCCATATAAAAAGCGTTTGCGCCTAAAAAGAGCGTACCGTCTAGCATATCGCCCTTGACGCCCACTTCGTAGTTGGTTGATTTTTGAGGCTCGAACATATTGGTCTCTTTAGCGCCGCTTGTGGCATAATTATTAAAGCCGCCGGGAAGATAGCCCGTCGAAATCGACGCATACGCGGAGAGGTTATCGTTGATTTTATACAGTAACGCCGTTTTGGGTAAAAATGCCGTCCATGAATTTTTAGCATCGTAGTGGTGAGAATCAAACACCATACCCGGATACAAATCGATCGACGTCATTGCATAGTCTGAATCGATCTCTTTTTCGATACGTTGAACGCGTCCGCCAAGCGTCCATTCAAAATTGCTCTCAAACGGAACAACGACTTGTCCGAATGCGGCATAAGTTTCCGCTTTTTGCGTCGAAGCGTCGTTGATATCGATAGAGCCGTAAGAGCCGTAACTGTATTGGCGTCCGTATTTTGGATAGTCGATGTCTTCTTTCTCGTAATAGAGTCCCGCAACCCATCTAAACCCTTCTTTATTGGGGCTAGAGAGTTTTAGTTCTTGCGTATACGTGTCGCTCTCGCGATCCACAAACGCACGCAATCCGTTATACGTGGTATCCAAATCAAACGCTCCGTTTGCTTCCACCTTTTTATGCGTCGTCGTCGATGTTAAGTCCATTGCGTCAAACGCATATTTTAGATTTAACGCTTGAGAGTTAGACTTGGTTACGATCTTATTACCCGCATCCCAATCTTGATACTTCGTATCGCTACGACCGTAAGCATTGATGTTTTCACTTGAGGGGACACCCACGATATCCATCGCACCCGCACGGTTGTAATAATCCGTCAAGCTTAATTGCGCGCTAAAGCGATCGGTCGGTTTCCACGTCACGTTCACGCCGACGTTGTGTTTGCTCGTCTCGTCAATGCCTTTTTCTCCGTCGTAAAGATTGGTAATATACCCATCATCACTCGCGTAATCACCGTTCACGTTGACAAATAACACGTCATCGACCACGGCTCCACCCACGCTCATCGTCGTATAGGTGTACTTATCCGTACCGTACTCCATTCCGATCGTACCGCCCCACTCATTTTGAGGGGCTTTTGTGATGATGTTGATAATACCGCCGATCGAATCTTTGCCGTACAAACTTCCCTGAGGTCCGCGCAATACTTCCACATGATCCACGTTCGCTAACGATGCCGCATACGCATACGAGTTGCTTTGCGGAACACCGTCGATGTAGATCGTTACGGGATTGTTCGAGGTAAACATCGATTGATTGATACCTCGAAAATTGACGCTTTGAAAATAAAGCGGTGAAAAAGACATATTGGGGATCTCGTCAATAATCCCCTCAACGGTTTTAATCTCACGATCTTCCAAATTATTTTCGCTTAACACCGAAATACTCTGCGGAACATCTTGGATTTTCTCTTCGATTTTATTGGCACTAACGGTGACCTCTTCAAGCTTGTAGTCTCCCTCCGTACCGTAAAGCAGACTCGCAACCGCTACCGAAACCATCGCAAACACGACCTTTTTTTGACTCATCCCTCTCTCCTTAAGACTTTTAAGGCAAAATGGTACTCTTTATTAAGAACCATTATCAATAATTTTTTAACGCTAGAGGGATTATTTTGCGCCCGAAACGGATTTTTTAACATTCTTTAAAACCGATACGCAAAGGCTACACCAAAGTTTCGAGGTTCGCCTGCTCTAGCGTACCAATTGGAATTGACGACAAACGCACGCGTGATGTAGCCCTCGTCAAATAGATTTTTCGCATAGAGATATACATCAAATTTTTCGTGCTCATAGCCGATTTTGACATTGGTAACGCCGTAGCTTTGAGAGCGGGTATTGTCGTTATCGTAATAGACTTTACCGAAATAAGCGTAATTTCCGCCGACGTAATAGCCTCCCTCAAAACGGTAATTTGCACCTACGTTGAGCGTATAACGCGGCGAGTTAATGACATAATTCCCACTGTAATCACTGCTTCCTTTGGTATATTCGTCGTAAGTCGCTTTGGTGTAGCCAAGACCGCTAAAAAGACTCAACCCTTCCATCGGATTCATATGAAGCTCGATCTCGGCACCTTTGCTCGTCGCAGAAGAGGCATTGTCGATATACGCGACGCCGTTACTTTGCGCCAGTTCGACTTGCATATCTTTCCAGTCGATGTAAAAAAGAGCCGTACTCAACGAGAGCGTATCGCTCAGTTTGGACTTGACGCCTAGTTCATAATTCCATGTAAATTCAGGCTCGTAACTTTGCCCCACGGTATCGGTGGTGTTAAATCCTCCGCTTCGGAAACCTTTGGAAACACTCAGATACGGGCTAAACGCTTCGTATTTTTTATAGGCTAAAGAGAATTTGGGAAGCCACGCATCAAACGTCTCACTCGCAGAGCCGCTTTTATCGTCATAACCAAACATCGAAAGCATCGTTCCACCCGTTTGTGCATAGTCATCCTCTTTTTTCTCTCTATCGTAGCGAAGCCCTAGTGTGGCTTGCAGAGCGTTTTCAAAACCGTAGGTCGCTTCGCTAAAAAGTGCAGTCCCTAACGTATCGATCGTGCTTTTTTGAACCAACGTTTCGGTCGGCATTCCCATACCCATATTCATAAAATTCATCGGCATACGGTAGTCATGCTTTTCCTGTTCTTTGAGAAGAAAAACACCGTTGATCCATTGCAAACGATCACTCGGTTTAGCGATAAAACGAAGCTCTTCGGAGAGCGACTTAACCTCTTTGTCGGTATAAAGCCTCGTCAAATCGTATGACGTAAAGTCAATATCGTTGTTGGCGACATAATGTTCTTTTTTTGCCGACGTAATGGAGACGATTTTAAGCATATCGCTGTAGGTATAATCTGTCTTTACATGTAAATCGTGAACCTCTTTAGTGGCAGAACCTAAATAGTCCACATCAACGTTTTTGCGTATGTCCTCACTCGTCCACGGCGCAAACTGCGCATAATACGGCGAATCGCTTTTTTGGTAATTATAGCCGATGCTCACCGTAAGTGCATCGTTGACTTTCGTGTACAGTTTCAAGCGCGCATCGATGTTTTTTTCTTCGCCGACATCATCGCCTTGAAGCGTATCTTCAAAATAGCCGTCACTGTGTTCATAGCGAAGTGCCGCACGAAGGGTTGTCGTATCGCTAAGCGGTTGATTGATGATCGCGTGTGAACTGATCGTATTGAAACTCCCGTACTCCATCCCCACTTCAGCACTCGGTACAAACGACGGCTCTTTAGTCACGACATTGACGATGCCCGCTTCGGAGTTGCGCCCGTAGAGTGTGCCTTGAGGCCCTTTGAGTACTTCAATGTGGTCGATGTCTAAAAAGTTCATATCTAAAGCACTGTAATAGACGTCATCCACGTAAAACCCCACAGAGGGCGTGCCGATCATGCCCGCCGTCACGCCTCGCATCGAGGCAAATGTCGATGCCGTAGCAGGTCCTGTCTCCACAATCAAAAAATTGGAGGTCATACTTTGTAAACCGATCGAATCGGTAATGAGAAAATCATTCACCTGATCGGAACTCACGACGCTCACGCTTGAGGGCAATTCCAAAAGCGTGCTTGAGCCCATCTTGTCGGCACTTAAAATGATTTCATCGAGTTTTGTCTCATCCGCCCATGCCCCAACGTTTATCAGTGCGATAACCGCCATACTCAACACTCTTTTTGTACGCATCTTTTCTCCTAAGCTTCCCTAAATAAAGTTTGCGTTATTCTATTTTTATTTGATAGTAAATATCAATATGTTATTTATGCTCAAACAACGTTTTTTTATGAGGAAGCGACAATGTGCAACGCTCTTGATCTCCAATCGCTTGATCTGTTTAACCCAAATACCTCTCAATGCGATCAAACCGCTTGGTTAGAACCTTATGCTACCGGAGCGATTCGCTCTGTGATGTTCGAGGAAGGCATCATGCTTTGCCATTTTGACCTCACCGCCAAAGAGGATTTAATGCTCAATAACCAATTTGAACAACCGCTTTTGATGTTTGCGACCTTTACCCAAGGAGGCATTGCCTACGAGCATCGCGATTTTCACCTCAAGCAAACCTTTCAAAGTAACCGTCTCTATTCCGTGCTGTTAAACCGAGAAAATGGGCAAAGTTATTACCAAAAAGAGCTTTCCACACGCTCATTTAACCTCATCGTCTCTCCTTCTTTTTTACAAAAAGAGCTCCGTAACGCAACGCATCCTCTCTCCAAGCTCTTAGATCGACTGGATCAAAAACCCTTCTTCGACATTATGCAAGAAACGCCGCTCAGCCAAAAAGCACTTCTGAATATTCATGCACTGAGTCGTCTCGATATGAGTGAACCTCTAAACCTTTTTTACCTTAAATCCAAAGTCTATGAGCTTTTGCACGAGTGGCTTTACGCGTTGTGTCCTAGCCCAAAAACAGAGCAACCGATTCTTGAAGTCGAGCGTTTTTATACCGCCAAAGTCGCACGCTACATTCACGAACATCTTTTAGAGCCTTTAAGTTTAGAGCAACTTGCACGCGTCGCTAAAACCAACGAATCAAAACTGCAACGTCATTTCAAACAGATGTTTCACCAAACCGTTTTTGAGTTTATCACCCAAGCGCGTCTTCAAAAAGCCAAAGCGTTGCTAGAAGAAGGAAATCTGAGCATCAATGAAGTCGCAAAAGCCGTAGGTTACGCGCATCAAAGCAACTTTTCAACCGCATTTACCAAGCATTTTGGCTACGCACCCAAAAGTGTTTTCAAGCATAAAACGTTTTACATGTAAAGGTTTAAAACGTACTCCTAGAGCGTACAAGAAGCGGCAAGGCTTGTCGGATATGCAAGCCTCAACCTTTTTTGAAAGATTTTTAAAGAGCGTTACGGTATTTTACCCGTTCATACCTGTTCACGTTTGCTTTGATACGTACCGACATCTCCAAAAATTATCAACGCAATTAAAGCCGGAATTCCCGAAAATACGATCAAGCATAAGGAGAGCACATTGAGTTTTAAATGCCTTAAACGTACGTATCCGATATAAACGACTAAGGCAAAGACGATTCCCATTACCGCAAAAAGCATGTTATCCGCACCCTTAAAATCAAATACGATACCGCCTTTGGAACTTGAAAATTGCCTTAGCGTAAACGGCGTTAAAAACGACAACCCTTTCTCGAGCCGTTCAAATTGCTGCGTAAGCGTTTGAGGGGATACCTGTTCTTTGACATGTAAAGGTTGAAACGCTATATCGGTAGCGATATACGAGAGCGGCTGCGTTTTATCGGTTACGTCGGATTGAATGATCGTTTGATACAAAGGCGACATTCGAATCATTAAAGCATGTTTCGTCGGATCGAACGCGTTAAGCGGCAATTTGACCAATTCGTTGGCGTACGTATAAAGATAAACGCTTCGATCCGTTACGATCAAACCGTAGTAGCGTTTGCGCGGATTTTCCTCCAACGTCATGTACAAAGGCGTTTCCGGAATCGTTAAGTGCATATTGTGCACAAAAGGTTTATCTTTTAGCATTTTGAGATGAAAAAGGTTATTTTGCGCGTCGATTAGCATCATGCCCTCGTCAAACGATTTTAACGGTGAAGGATTGGTCGCGACGCGTTTAATCGGGAAAACCAAACCGGCATTTTTCAAAGAAGCACTAAAAGCTTCCGATTTTTCCGTATCGATGATGCCGTCGTTCATCGTTATAAATTCGAGTCGGTTCTCTTTAAAGAGCACAACGTCTTTCGGTACCGGAAACTGGGTTCCGACCGGAGCGGTTTCAAACAAAACGTTCATCGCTAACACTTCGGAAAAGACGTAGCGCGGAGAGATGCGCATACTTTGGGTATTTTTTTTCGCCTCTTCGTAACTAAACGTTTGAGCGTCGATATTCAGCGGAAAACCGCCCCATTTGTTCACATTGCCCGAAAAAATAAAAGGCATCTTCGTTTGAGCTTCTACCTTATCCAAAAGCGTACCTTGTTCGTCTTTATAGACCATCTCATCGGGTGTGCTTTCCCATACGATAAACGATTTGTAGATGGGGCTAAAAACGCCGCTTAAACTAAATTTATCCATTCGCGTCGCACGATTGTAGACGTTGGGTATAAACCAATACAATGCCAACACGCATACTAAAAAAACGGCTATTTTAGGAATACCGACTCTCATGCTCTTCCCTCCTTGACGCCCAATGCCGCCGCTTCAAAAGCAAAAATCCACGGTACGCAACACAGTGCATACCATCCTAAGTCCTCGAACGCGTCAAAACCGTTGGTTTCGCTCAAAAACGAGACGTATACGTAGCCTAAAAATACCAACGCCAATTTACGGACGATATCGGTTTGCGCGATAACGGCGGCCGTCGCGCAATAAGCTACCGCACCCGCCAATCCCCACGGTAAAAGGGTTTTCAGCATCGGAACGTAAAGCTCTTCCGGAAAATGGAACCGGCTCAACACGGCGTAAAAACCTCCGTAAGCTCCGAGAAAAAGCACTCCCGTAACCGCAAGTCCTACCCCCGTCATCGAATAGATCGGCAGTTGATGCGCAACGGGAATATGAAACAATAACCGTAGCCGTTTATGGGAGCATTCGGGCAAAAATTGCAAGCACGCAAACCAGATACCGCCGCCGACAAGTACCCACTCCACTTTAAAAAAAGTGATGCTTTGCTTATACATCAAATCGAGCCAAAGCGCAGAAGCACCGTGTAAAGCGACGATTCCTTTGTAGCGCATGTACGTATCGAACAAAAATGCGATCATTAAAAGAAAAGGAACCCATACAAGGATCCGTAACTTAACCCACTCTTTGCGTAAAACCGCCCTAAAAATTGTTTTTTGACTGACGATGTTCATCTAGTACCTTCCCATAAGCCCGACAAAGGCGTCTTCTAAATTTAACGAATCGGCTTGCAACGTATTGATCACGCGTTCATGAACGCCGAACGCGTGAAGGCGTCGTTGCATCGCTTCTTTTTCGGTATAGCCGAAAATATGGGCATATTTATTGCCGTATTCGATATTGGAAATCTCTTTACATGTAAGAATTTTTTTGGATTCTTCGATAGGAATCGTATAAGCGTAAAACGAAGAGAGAAACGCTTCTTTCGTACCGTCGTAAATAATCTCTCCTTCTTTAATAAAGAGAATTTTGTCCAAAAAAGAGTCCAACTCTTGAATCACATGCGACGTGAGCAAAACCGTGGTTTTATACGTATCGACGTAATCGCGTAAAAACTCTAAAAAGAGCCTGCGATACCCGACATCTAGCCCCATCGAAAAATCGTCCAAAATCATCAGCTTGGGCGATTGTGCCAAGATAAGCCCGAGAGTTACCTGAGAACGTTGCCCGCACGAAAGTCGAGTGATTTTCCTCGAATACGGCACTTTGATACGACTGACCAAATCGTAGTACAAATCGCGATTCCATTGAGGGTAAAACGCAGCGTAATACTTCTCAATCCCCTCAATGCTCATAAAATCGTACTGAATAAATCCCTCGTGCAGTAAGCCGATCTCCCTTCTTGCATAAGGCGGAATCGAATAGCTTGGATGCCCCAAGATAGAACATTTGCCCGAAGTTTGTTCCAAAAAACCCATCAAAATATTGATGGTCGTACTTTTTCCCGCACCGTTTCGTCCCAAAAGACCGACGATACCGCCCTCTTCCACCGTAAAATTTAGCCCGTGCAAGACCTCTTTTTTACCGTATCCGAAGCGTAAATCTTGACACACGATCAAATCATTCATTTTTATGCTCCTTTTGAAACTATGACGTAAGTGACGGTTTTATCGCTCTTAAGCAGACTTTTTAACGCCGTATCGACATCGTTCGCATGCACGGTATTAAGGACGGAAGGATAATCGCTATGCCATTGTAAAAACGGCAAACCGCGGTTTAGCTCTTTTTCCATCAAATTATGCCAAAGCTCGTTTTTGCGCAAAGCACTTTTCCATGAAGTCATCATCGGTGCTTTTAAACGCTCAATCTCCTCTTCGCTGACGCCTTCACGCACTAAATCCTCGACGATTGAATCGATTTTACGTTGAACTTGCGCGTTGTTTTTTGTTTGCGTCGTTACTTTGATATTTAAAATGCCGAACCCTTGATCCACGGGATTTAAGGAGTTTTGAAACGAAGCCGAAGGGCTGTAAACGACGCCTGATTTTTCACGCAGTTCTTTTCGAAGACGATCTTTAACGACCGCTGCGGCTACATGTAAGGTCGCAACCGCTTTGCGATCGTAAATATCGGCTACGTTATGTTGAAACGCTCGATAGACTACGCTCTTATCGACCGTGTCATCAACCTTTCGTTGCGTGTACCGCTCGCTTGGAAACGTTGCGGAAATCAATGCGGTATCGTACGGTTTAAAAGAGTCTTTTTCCCCCCGCGTACCAAAAAAACGTACCGCCTCTTTGAGCGCATTTTGCGGCTCAAAATCCCCCGTAATAATCATTTTAAGTTTAGTATCGCTGTAGCGTTGGTTCTCAATCGCCGCACGAATGTCTTCCAAACGGTAGCGTGATAAGGCCTCAAGGCTTATCGGCTCAAAACGTTTCGAATTTCCCTGAAAAAAGGAAGCACTGTAAGCCTGATCGACACCCTCTACGGTTTTTTCTTTGGCGTGTTCGTTCATTTCAAGGGATTGTTTAAAGCGAATGAGTGCGGCTTCTTTGGGAGTCGGATCAACGTATTGCGTCCACATTGCCTGCATTAAAAGTTCAAAATCTTTGGTGGAAGCGCTGCCGTTAATCACGGAATACCGATCTTCAAAACTCTCGTTAATACTTAAGCCTAAACCGCCGAAAAGCCGAGTAACTTCCGTAGGCGATAGTGCCCCGATACCGCTCTTGGAAAGTACCGCCGAAGCAATTTTTCGTAAAGGTAAAACACTCTCTCCGAAAGGCTTATCTTCTCCGAACATCAAACGTACCATGATTTGATTGCTCTCGTATTTCGTTGGTATCATATAAAGATCAAGCGTATCGTTATAGTGTGCCGTATAGAGCATCGGTGCATCCTTACCGAGCGATTTTGCCTCTAATTTCGGAAGCGAATCCGCCTCTGTGGGAAGCGGTAAATAAGGAAACGTTTTGTCTTGGCGCACATCGTGAACGCTTAAAGATTGCTGTTGTGCTGCTTCCCATGCAAGGCGAATCTCGTCGCGATCGGCATTGATCTTCCCGCTAACGACCAGAGTGCGATTGTCCGGCGCAAACGCCTCTTTAAACGCCCGATTGACCTCTTCTAGCGTGATGGTCGGTAAAAAGCGCTCGTAGCGTTTTTGATCGTCCGCGGCGGAGGTAAACACCGCACCGCTATTGGCGATCGTCACGAAACCAGTCGCAATATCGTTATTTTTCTGATTGGCTTCGGCAAGAACGGCTTTGGCTAAGTTTCGAGCGATAAGCGTTTTGGCTTGGGAAAACTCTTCCTCGCCGAAGCCGAAATTTTGAGCACTGTTGCTCTCTTTAACTATCAGGTTTAACGCTTCCTTCCAATGCGCGTTATCGCTTACGAAACTCCAACCCGACGAAGGCAAAAGCCCTTTTTTAGTATTATCGGAAAATTGCGCTTTACTCCATAAGCTCGGATTTTTCATCCCGAGTTCTCTGAGGCGTTGTTGAAACATAGACGATGCCATCATCTGAATAAACGTCTCTCTAAGATTGGCTTGCGTATCTTTGTAAAAAATCCGCGGATGGGAAATCAGCAGCGAAAAATGAATGCCGTCTCGTTCCGCCGGTTGTACGAAAAGCTCGAATTTCGCGCGCTCGACTTCGCCGAAATCCGGTACGCTAGAAGCCGGCGTTTCGTTCTTAAAGCTTGTAAAAGCTTCATCGATCATCGAAGCGAGTTTTGCAGGTTCGATATCGCCTACGGCAACGATCATCGCGCGCTCGGGTCTGTACCATTTGCGATAAAAGTGCGTTAAATTGGTCGAATTGACACTTTGAATACTCTCTTGCGTACCGATGACGTTATCCGCAAACTTCGTACCTCGGTATAAATACGCTCTTCTTTCGTCGTTTGCCAAAGACGCTTCACTCTCTCTGGAATTTTTTTCCGAGAGAATAACGCCGCGTTCATCGAGAATCTCACTTTCGTCCATGACCATACCGTCGGCAAAATCTCTTAAGATCAACACCGCTTTTTGAACGGAGGCGTCGTCGATCTTGGCGAGATTGAGGGTGTAAACCGTCTCCGCTAAAGAGGTATGTGCATTCGTATCGCCGCCGAAACTCATACCGTTGTCTTGAAAAAACGGAATTAAAGAGCCTGCGGGAAAATGTCTTGTGCCGTTAAACGCCATATGCTCGACGTAGTGGGCAAACCCTTTTTCGTTCTCGCTTTCCATCAGCGAACCGACTTGCATGTTTAAATAAAGCGAAACCCTTCCTTTCGGCAATGCGTTGGGGATAATCGCATAGCGCACGCCGTTGTCGAGTTTGCCGAACGTCACTCTTTTATCGGGTGTTAAGTCGCTTGTTTCGTGCGCCCACGTTCCGTCGTACCACGCAAGCTCCTGCGCTAAAGCGGCACTCGTACAGCAAAAAAACAACGCAAACGTAAGCCCTATTTTTCGTATCGTCATAACCAAAACCTTTCAATGAAATATCATAAGCTTCTTACAAAACGGCAAGAAGCCTCATGGAAGTTACCGCTTACATGTAAAGCCTAAAACTTTACATGTAAGAACGGTTTTTCTTAAAATTCGTATCGAACGTTCGCGTAAAATTGTCGCCCCATCGAATATGTAACATGCGATATGCTACTGCTTGCATATCCCGTGGAGACATCGTTTTTACGATTCAAGAGATTGAAAATATCCACGCCGAAAATAAGTTTTTGACCGTTAAATTTCGTCGTCATCGCCGCGGATAAATCCATATTATACGTAGCTCCGTAATCCACATCGATATACGCACTTGTCGCAATACCGTACGGATCCATCAGTCCCGTACCGTCGGTTAACATTCCCTTTGAAGCGGCTTGATAACGAAAAACTCCCGTTAGATTGAGCCAATCGTACGGATCGGCACTGTGCGTATAGGCGACAACCCAAGGACGGTTAAAGTCTGTTGCGGGAGCATCTTCTACCCGTATCAATTTCCCGTTGTACGTCACGTGTGTTGTCGATCGTGTTGTTTCTTCGTTATCCGTAAACGCACTCAAAGGATCAAAACTATTCGTCTCGGTAAAAGAGCGCGTGGCTGAAAGCTTGGAAGAGTGTTTACCCCACGAACCTAAATCATAATCTTTTGAAATTGCAAACGTCAACCCCCAATAATCGCTTTCACCCTCATTCGTATATTCTCGATAGGTCGGTCCCGTACTGATGGTTTTTGAGCGAATTTGATCCCTGTACGCACGATTGACGTAATCGATACTAAAGAGCGTATCGTAGACGTTGAGCGAGGTTCCAACGTTGTATTCGTCCGAATAAGGCGTTTTTAAATCCCCTAAACCGTAAGGAACCGCATTGCTCACGGCTCCATCGACCCATGCCGCCGTTGCACTGGTTCTAGTCGAAGTATACGTTTTAATCGGCATATGCGTCGCATAAGAAAGAATTTGCCCGCCGTAATAGCGATTGCTTCCGCCGTAAATATTCAAGACACGGTTGTTTAAAACATCGGCATTGACAAAGAGTCTCCATGCAGGATCGATATTTTCGGTCACCGTTTCAGTCGAAACCCTGATTCCGGGACGAATCGTAAAACGCTCTATCTTAATGCTATCTTCCAAAAAAGCGGCATACGAAGCATAATCCGCTTCTCTTTCTTGCGCCATTCCCGTTACTTTACGGCTAAAGTATTGACTTCCCGTTAAGATACCGTTTTCTTTATCGCCTACTGCGCTAGTCCTCGCTACCGCATTTGCGCTTGCATATGAGATATACCCTTCGCGTTCGGCTTCGACCAACGCATATTTTGCCTCATATCCTACCTTGATCGCATGCTCAAGTTCTGCCGTTTTAAACGGTTCTACTTCTAAAACGCTTTTCCACCCATAGGTTTGTTTTTGTTGCTCGTAGTCGTCAAATCCACCCTCGGAAGAAGTTGTTGAGCTGGTGTTCAAACGCCAGTCGAAATGAGCTCCCGCGTAATTATTTCTCCAACCGTAGTTAATGTTACTGCTCGAGTCTCTCGACACTTCATACATTTGATAACTGAGCGTATTTTTCCATTTACCGAAGCTAAAATCATTTTCCATATCGTAGATTAAGGTGTATCCGCCGCCTTCAATGTCATAATCCGAATTTTTAAAATTCGGAATGTATTTTGATTGCGTATAAGGTGCATAAATGGCCGTCAAACTCGCCTTAAAGTCGTCATAGTCGAAGGTATTAAGTTTCACGAGAAAATTTTCGCTCTCTCGATATTGATTGATTTTATCTCGCGTATATCCGCCGTTACCGTCGGAAACAACATAATTCGACCATAGGGGAATCGTAGATTCTTTTTTGGCATAACTTACCATCAGGCCTAAATGTTCCGTTAACGGACCGTGCAATGAAATCGTGTACTCTTTTTTCGTAAATTCAGGCTGTAACTGAGCCGTCGTCGTCGTTTCGGCATCTTCTCTCTCATCTTCGGTCAAATGAAATTTTGCCCATGAATCCTCGGTATAACGTGCGCTAATAGAACCGTGCCATGCGTCTTTTGCCGCATCTTTCAGTTTGGCATCGACTACGCCGCCCAAAAAATCGCCGTATTCGGAGGAAACGTTTTCCGTATAAACGGTCACGGTATCGACCAAAGAGGTATCAATGAATAAAGATTGCGCTTCTCCGCTGGGTTGACCCGACATGTCGCTATTGCTGAGCTCCGACCCACCCGGATTAATCTCATTGTTATTGCTGACGCCGTTCAGCATAAAATTATTTTCGTAATGCTTACTACCGAAAATAGATACCTTCGGCGGTGTTATTTCTCCGCCCGTGGCAGAGCTAAGAGAACTTTGGTCAAATTGAACGTAAGACTTACCCCTAAGTAAATCCGTAATAGTATGATTTGCCGCCGGAGCACTTTGAATGTATTCGTTGCTAATGACTGTCGTACCTACCGTACTTTGTGCCGCTGAAGAGATACTAATCGGTTGCAATAAAACGTTATTTTTTGTCGTCGTATCGGCTTCGAGTTTTTGCCTAATCATAATCGTATCATTTTCAATAACGGATTCCAAATTGCTTCCTTGAAGCACTTTTTCCAAGGCTTCTTTGAGTCCTTCAACGTTATGAAAAGCAGGCGATGTTTTGCCTTTTAGCAGTTTCCCGTCTACTATATAGGACATATGCGCTTGTGTGGCGATACTCTTAATCGCCTCTTCCAAACTTTGATTTTCCACGCTAAAGCTTTGCGCGTATACACTTGAACATAATGCCAAGCACAACACGATTTTTGAATACCTTATGCCCATCTAGGTTCTCCTTTTTATTTGATACAATATTGAGAATTATTCTCTAAATAATAAGACGTAAATAGAAGCTAAAAATGGATATAACCTACTCTAAAAATCGCTAAAGCGTTTAATTATTTTTTTTATATTTTTTTTGAATGTAGAGCGTATCGCCTACTCGAGAAACCTTGAGAGGATAAATTTTGGTTAACGCGTATACAAATTTGTCCATAGATCCGATTTCAAAGGAACCCGAAACGGTGTAATGCTTTAATTCGTCCGGAATAAAAATAGTAAGGTTTTGATAATGTCCAAACTCATTCAGCGCATTGGTTAAAATTTCATCATGGAAAATGAGCTTCCATTCTTTCCATGAAGCAATATTTTCCGGAATAACGTTTTGAAGGCTGAAACGACCCGTTTGAACCGTATAGGCAAGTCTCTTTCCTTGCGTTAAAACGGCTAAAGCGTCATCGTCTCTTTGAACGCTGACCGTTCCCTCGATAACGCTCACATCAACAAATCCACCGTAATTTTTGACTTCAAATTTTGTTCCTACGACTTTGACGTTCAAGTCTCCGACATGAACAAAAAAAGGCTTTTGCGTATTTTTCGCAACGCTAAAAAGGGCTTTCCCCTCTTGCAAGACCACTTCCCGAGTGTTGCCTTTATAGCGTATCGTCGCTTTTGTTTTAGCATCTAAAAGTACGACGGTTTGATCGGGTAGAAGCACGTTTTGAGTCCTATGTTCCGTTTGATACGTATGGGGTATAAAAAATGCAAGATAACGCTCGTAGATACCTAAACCGACAAGGACAAGTATTGAAGCCACAAGTGCGACTAAACGACGACGTTTAAAAACATTTTCTCTTTGGATCTCATGATGTACGTTTTGAATCAGAATTCGTTGAGTGTTTTTCGGCAAGGCTCCGTAGAAAACCTCTACGTTTTTTACCCGATCAAACGCTTTTTGATGCGCATCGCTTTGCCCTATCCACTGTTCAAAAGCTTCTTGTTGACTTTGCGTAAAACCGTTCTTCTTACAGGCCAAAAAATAACTTGCTTCTTCATTTAACGTCGATTTCATGCTTCGTTCCATGGTGTATTTTGGATATAGTCGCTCAATTTTGCGGTAGCATTGATGATGTATTTTTGAACGCTATTGAGGTTGAGATGCATCATCGCGGCGATCTCTTTTTTGCTGTATCCTTCTATGACATGTAAGACAAAAACTTGCTTTAAATGTTTGGGTAACGTCTCGAGTGCTTTTAAAAGCATTTCTTGTTTAGCATTTTCAAGTACCATTTCATAGGGAAGTTCCTGCTTTTCGCAACAATACTCTTCTTCTTCGTAAGCGATAAAATGTCGATTTTTTTCTTTACGAGAGAGATCGATTGCGATATTACGAGCCACTTTATATAAAAAAGCTCTTTCGTTTTGGATGGGGGATTCTTTTGATTTTTCAAGGGTTTTAATATACGTTTCTTGCGTAATATCTATAGCAAGCTCTTTGTCGCCCACCAATTTTTGCACAAAAAAAACCAATTCTTTATAATATTTTAACATTGCCTGCTTTTTATATTTTGATAAATAGTATCAAAATAAATTTTAGCGTTTACTGAAGCGATTATGCTCTTAACATTGGATTAGCATTATGTTAGACTCAAAATACTCCTTTGTGGATGGTGTTTTCGTTTGATAGTGGACTTCTTGCGTCTAAAGATTTAAGTATACTTAAAGAAGCCGTATTATGTATTAATGATATTTGTTATCAAATATATACTTGTACATCGTTTCGTGCGCATCAAGTTTACATGTAAATAGTAAAAAGAGGAGAAGCACACTATGAAAAAACCGTACATTTTGCCGCAACGCATCAAAACATATCTTCTTGTTTTTATTGTTGGATTTATTATCCTCAATAGCCTTATTTATTGGGTTGAATACCGACGCTATGTTATCTCTGCGCCTCTTTCATTGCAAGAAGCACGTAAAGAGTTTACAAAAGCGATCATTCCGCATATTTATTATACGTTTTTAGTTAAAACCGTACGCATCGACTTTCAAAACCCACTCCTATCTCCGATCAAAGCACTTAGAAACTACTTTTATCATAAAGGATTGGAAAAACTACCGCCCAATGAGGCAGAAGGGGCATTGTGGTTTGATCTTTTTGAAGCGAGGCTGTATAACTATTCCGTAAGAGCAAGTTATGGTTCTATGGCAAAACATTACGGTGTTCATTTTGCGTCGTATTTTATCGATGACGTTTATGCCAATATAGAACTTCTTTCCAAGTACCCCTTAGCTGATGATAGTATTAGTGAGCTTGGCGGTTCCGTTATTGAAACGTACTTAGATTTAATCAATATCTATGTTGCGGATTTTCACCTTAATTTAGATGAGTATACGCTAAGCAATGAAAATATGAAAATGATAAGTATAAATGCAGAGTTTTACCAACGCTTTGTTACTCTTTATGAATGGGAAAAAGAGTTTTTAGCCTATCATAAAGAGCATCATCCGATACAATATACAAGTGTGATGAGTACACAAAAAGGATGGTATAGTCCATATATTAAGTATTATGACAAGATGTATCTTACTTCTTCTTTTATTCTTTTTTATAAAATCCACAATAATCTTTTTTCGTGTGATGCGGATAAACAGTATTGGGAGAGTATAGAGGATGCAAAGCAAAAGATTTTGGATTTTTCACAAACCTATACTGTTCCTACCAAATCGCTAGAAACATTCAAAAAGCAAATGGCTTATTTGCACATAGATAATCTTTTTAATACAAATGAGCAAAAGAGTGCTTCTACCAACCCATTAAAACCAATGATCAACTGTAACTACAAAACCAATAAGGAGAAAGAAAAATGAGTATGAAACCATCAGGACTTTTTGAAATCATTGGAACCGTTGCAACCTTTGAGCAAAGATTTGATACAAAAATGCAAGAGTCGGTACAAAAAGGCGGAACTGCCGATGGCATTAATTATCAAATTGAATATTGGGCAAATCTCGCCGACGCCCTTGCCTATACTCTGTTCCGTAGCAATGAAAAAATTTCTAAGAGAGCATGCCGACGTGCTTGGCTTCACAGATCAGTCAATCAAGATCCAACTCAATAAACATCAAGAGCGATCAAAGCTTAGCACCTTGATCGCGCTACAATGCCTTAGAACGTATACTTAACACCTACACCGAAACGTCTTGGGTCGTTAAAGCCGACACCTCTACCGTACGTAACGATATATGCTTCATCCGTGATATTGGTCATAAATCCGTAAAGATCCCAGTCTTTAAATTTATAGCCGAGTCTCGCGTTAGCCGTCAAACCGCCGTCGGTTGTCTCAACCTTGCTGTTTCGAATAAAACCGGTCGTACCCCGTCCTTGAAGATCGGCTCGACCGTACCAACCGCGTGTAGCGATGTATGCAAGACCGAGGTTTGACGTAAAACGCGGCGTATTTTCGATACGTTGACCGTCATAATGCACATTAGCATTGGTATAATCGTCATACTCCGCCTCTATCAGACCGAGTGCGGCGGAAAGTTCGATATGATCCGTTAGCAAATATTTACCGTCAAGCTCGACGCCTTGAGAATGCGCTTTTTTCGCATTATCCACAACCGTTATATAACCCACCATCTTGTATACCTGCAAATCTTCGATATTCATCCTAAAGAGGGAAGCGTTTAAACTGTAATCGTCGCCAGTGTATTTGATACCCACTTCATAATTAACGGATGTTTCGGGTTCAAACGAGGAATCGCTTCCGTCACTGTTGGAATAAAAATTAAATCCTCCCGGAATATACCCTTTAGAAACAGACACATAGGTCATGAGCGCATCGTTAAATTTATACGATAATGCCGCTTTGGGTAAAAACGTATTCCACGTCTTTTTATCCGCGTAATGGTGAAGGCTTGTGCCGCCGATAAAACTGTTGTAGTAGTCCGAGTCGATATCGCGGCTCACATGTTGATACCGTCCGCCCAATGTGAGTTCGAGTGTATCGTAGAGAGGAACGACCGCTTGTGCAAAAGCCGCCGCTGTTTGCGTGTTAATCTCCGATTCGACATTCGCGACACTGGTAAGGAATCGCGCATTACCGTAAGGGCCTTGGTCTCGTTCTTCATCATCGAGATAAAGCCCCGTGACCCAACGAACGGTTTGATCTTTACTTGATAATCTCAACTCTTCCGTCCATGTTTTGACATCGGATACGATGAGGCTTTTAAGCCCGTCCATACTCGTACCCGACTTATAATCCGCATCGTCTTGGACGTTAAGAGAGAAGTCTTTATGCGTAGTAATCGATTCTAACGTCGCAAAATCAAAATCGTAATTTAAACGCAAACTCTGTGCATCGGTAGTACGTTCGCGAAATTGGGGAACATCGAAACTGACGTGTTCGTTATCTTCACGTCGTAAATCATTCAAAGCAACCGTCGAATCAATCGCCATTGCATCCATAAAGTAGTCTTTAAGATGATCGTGCGAAAACGTTAATTTTCCCGAAAAACGGTCCGTCGGTTTCAAAAGAAGAAAGCCTGATAAGCGTTGGTCTTTTTCTCTGTTCGCATCGTTATTCATACCGGGATAATCGTTGGTAATCCATCCGTCGTCAAATTTTAACGTACCGTTGACGCCGGCAAATAGTTTATCGTCGATCAAAGCACCGCTTGTATTAAACGTGCTTTGCGAGAAAGTGTAGTTACCGTATTCGGTGCCGATGCTTCCGTGCCATTCGTTCGTCGGCTCTTTCGTGATAATATTAATAACGCCTCCGATAGCGTCCTTACCGTACAAAGTACCTTGCGGTCCGCGTAAAACCTCCATTTGCCGTACATTGAGTAAAGAAGGATTGTAATCGTAACGATCGTAATAAGGCACGCCGTCGACATATATTACGACGGGATTGTTAAACGCGAACGTTGAAGTATTTAGACCTCGAAACGACATCGATTCGGAACCGTTGGCAGAATGTTGAAAACTCATATTAGGGATCTCTTTTGCCACATCCTCAATTTGGGTAATACGTTTTTCTTCCAATGTCTCTTCGTCTAAAACCGTAATGCTTTGAGGCACGTCTTTGGCTTTTTCCTCTATTTTGTTGGCACTGACCGTAACGTCTTCAAGTTTGATGACATCTCCATCGGCTAACAAAAACGTACTGGCGATTACCGAGAGCAAAACACCTCTCAATACGCTCTTTTTTCTCATCAAGACCTCCTCTTGCACCTATCAATTTTAAAAAGGTATCATAAAATAATAGAGAACGATTATCAATAAGTGAATAGTGTTTAAAGGAGTTTTTTTAGTGATGGAGGGAATTTTGATCGTATGAAGAGGTAAAAGCACCTCTTCATATATTGAGACTAATGTTTAACGTTAAACGTTACCGAAGCGGCATTGACCGAATAATCTACCTTCCCGTAAAGCTCTTTTAAGGTTCCTTCTTGCGTTACGGGATCTTTATGCAAGCATGAGACGATCCATTGTCCGGTACTTTGAACCCTAATGCGCGCTTTCCCTTCTTGAATATATGACATCATCGCAAATCCTTCACTTTGTCCAAACGTACTGCTCGATGCGCTAATATAATCCATACTCGAAATACCGACATTTAGCGGCTTCCCGTAAAACAGCACTTCAAACTCCACCAAATCTCCAACTTTGACAGCGGAGAGATCCGTCTTGGGAATAATCTCCAGTCCTTTCCCCGTCGCCCTTGGAGATTCCCATTTTCCAAGTGTTAAATAGGTTTTAGCGAAAGCTTCGTATTGGATAGACATTAGCACGGTTTGAATATCTTTGATAGTATTTTTGGGCGTCAATTTCAGCCGTTTTTTTCCTGTCGTATCGATATACTCCGTATAATACGTCGGCTTCGATTTGGCTTCGATTTGATAGACTCCTTGTTCACTCTCTTTTTTCAAAGCCACTTTTTGAAGCCCGATATCCGCATCGTAAAGGTCAAAATTTGCACTCTTTTGCATCGCCTCTTTTGGTTCGCTTGAAGGAATCCTCAATTCACTTAACTGACCGTTAGGCGAACGTATCGAAAACGTTTCAATCACGACTTGTCCGTTGGGAGAGTTGATACCGTCGTCAATCGGAAGCGTATGCCCCCATCCTAAACTAAGCGTCGTATGCCCAGGTTGATGGTTAAACGATTCAAACGAATTTACCCAAAGCGTATGGGCAAATAAATGACTTGCCGTGACCAATAAGGCAACCGCCATCTTTCTTCTTAAATACATGTTTTATTCTCCTTTAATTTTCATTCTATTTAATCTGCATAAAGGAAGATCATACTATAATTGAGATCTATTCTCAATATTTAAATAATGTTTGAAGGATTTATTTTAGTGCCGGAGGGATTTTATGACATACACAATCTCGTCCAATGAGTTTTCCGACAATCTCGTAGGACTTTGTATGCCAAGCCGCACGCGAAGCCTAACGTACGAAACCATTTTAAAACGACACGGAAACGTAAACTGGACATGCTTCAACACCGGACACGGTTTGATTTACTGCTCTTTAAACGCCCTCTTTCATAACGATACGCGCATTGAAGAGAGAGTAGACGACGATTATCTTTTTTTCGCCTTTAATCAAGGAGCGTCAGCATTTGTACGAAACGTATCCAAGGATCGAAACATCCATATCAACCGCCGTCAATGTTTTTCAGGGCAGATGCGAGAAGGACATCACGCATACGGTTTATACGCTAAAGGGGAAATGCACTCTACGCATTTCATTTTGATTGATCAAACATTTTTACAAAGTTTTTGTTTGGAAAATGAAAAGCTCATCGGAGACCCTAGCGTATGTCCGATGTTTGAAAGCACTTACTGCACACTTCATCGCACACAAGGAATCAATCGCGAGCAATGCGCCCTGTTGCATCATCTTTCTCATACTTCGCATGCTTTAGACGATTCGTTTCAAGCACTCTATCTAGAATCCAAAATATTGGAACTCGCCTATGCGACGTTCGCACCGAACTCTTCCGTCAAACAGGCGACAAGTGATCAGGAGATTCGTCTATCGAGCGATGACGTCAAATCTCTCGAAAAAGCCAAAAAACTTCTTTTAAGCTCCCTGCAAAATCCGCCTTCAATTAAAGAGCTTGCGTACAAATCGGCTATCAACGAGTTTAAACTTAAAAAAGGGTTTAAAACGTTTTTTGGCACGACGATTTACGGTATGTTGCACGAGCACCGCCTGGAGCAAGCCAAAACGCTCTTACAACACAACGATATGAGCGTGCAAGAAGCCGCTCAAATGGTCGGATATAAAAGTTTTAGTCACTTTAGCAAGATTTTCAAAGATCGCTACGGTATGCTACCCGTTCATGCCCGTTCCTACAAACAAATGTTTTACATGTAAAGGATTTTTAGATGGCAATCACTCTCTCATGCAACGATTTTTTTAAAGCGATGCCCGAGCTTTTTAATACGAAAAGCCCCCGTTCCGTCGGTAAAACATCACTATTAGAGCCTTACGGTAATGTTTCGTTAACGTACTTCAACACGGGAAACGGTATCGCGTATGGGGCATTTGAAGGCGTCTTTTACGAAGAGATGCACCTGCAATCGGACGAAATGAAAGAGCAGTCGTTTCTCTACTTTAATCTCGGCGATGAGCTATGTTTTCAATCACTCAACGATAAAGCAGCATTTTCGATGCGCCAACAGAGTATGATTCAAGGAACGATTCACGAAGGGTTGCACTCTTTGGGCATTTACGAAAAAAATAAACACTATTCGTGCCATACGCTCATTGTCGATAAAACGCTTTTAGATTCATTACGTACCTACGAAACGTCGATGGTAGAAGGCTATTTTCAAATCGAAACTTACCAAGCGATGAAAAAGCAGCAATGTGTTTTGCTAGAACACCTCATGCAACAAAAAATGCTGCAGGGTCCTTTGCAAGAACTGTACTTGGAGTCGAAACTGCTTGAACTGGTGTATCAAACGTTTGATACGCCCTCTTTAAATATCGACACGGAACTCTCTCATGACGATTGTAAAGCCCTAAACAAAGCCAAATATATCCTCCTTTGCGACCTTGCCAATCCGCCTTCGCTTAAAACCTTAGCCAGACAATGCGCACTCAATGAATTTAAACTCAAACAAGGATTTAAAAAACTTTTCGGTACCACGGTTTACGGCTTGGTGCATACCAAGCGACTGGAAAAAGCCAAAGAATTTTTGGAAAAGCAGGAGATTTCGGTGCAAGAAGCGGCGTTACATGTAGGCTATAAAAGCCTCAGCCATTTTAGCAAAGCCTTTAAAGAGCGTTACGGGAAATTCCCGTTGGAACTCAAAAAAGAGCGAAAATACTACCGTTAACCCACCTCAACGTCGCGCGCCTATCGAGGCGAATGAATATTAAGGTGTTTAAAGATGTAGCCTTGCACGAAATCGACATCCAAAGCGCGTGCTAACGCAAAGTCCTCTTCGCTTTCGACGCCTTCTAAAATCGTTCGTTTCTGTTGGGCTTTCGCAAAGCTCAAAAAGCCCTTTAAGATCTCTTTATAGTCCTCGCAGATTCGCATTTTCAAAAGCCACGTACGATCGAATTTTAAAAAATGTGCCCGATGCGTTAGGTCGAAACAAAAAGGTTTTTTATCGTTACCGATGTCGTCTTGTGCGATGACGATGCCGCTTTTTTGAAGTTCGTCCAAGCAATGTGAAAGCAATGCCGTTTGCATGTCGTCGGTATTTTCGGTCACTTCGACGCAAATATTTTCGACCTCTTCAAACAAATCGCGCCAATAAGTTATCTTCTCGCCGTCGCTAAAGTTGTGCGGATCGATATTGACAAATAAAATACCCTCGTTCGGGCGATGCTTTAATTGAACGTCTTTCAATTCGCGCTCCAACCGAAAAAAAAGCTCTTTAACGTGGTGTGCGACTTCCAGAACCGGCGAAGGCGGAACCGATACGCCGTTGAGGCTAAAGCGCGCCAATGCTTCGTAGCCGAAGATTCCGCCTTCTTTCATGTCGATAATGGGTTCGTATTCCGCCCAAAAACTTTTCTGATCCAACATCCTGCGAACGTCGTCGTAGTTCAAGGCATGCTCTTTTCTCAAGTGTGAAGAAGACATGAAGTCCTCCCTTTTTTAGTCTATTTTTCGAGGATACAACCGCCCGGATTGTACTTTTTACACAACTCGCAAAAAACGGAACTTTCGCTTCGTTTCGCACAGATAAATTCAATCGCTTTGCGTTTGGCTTCGTTTTTGAACTTATTCATCGCGTTGTGGTTCAAAAAGTTGGTCAACATAATGACCAGCGTCACGTCTTGAGGAATCTCTTTTTTGACGACCGAAGGATTTCGCGCATCCCAATGCGTAATTTTTTGAAAAGAGAAATCTTGCAACACGGACGTAATCGAATCTATTTTATCTCCGCCGATAACCAATACTGCTGACATTGTTTCTCCTTTTTGATAATTGTTATTGAAATAATACGTGATCTTCACTTAAAGTTTTATAACTTTGAGAACTATTATCATATTATTTACGCTATACTTCCCATTTTGGAGGAATCACGGTATGGAAACGATCAAATCGCTGGGTTATTTTCTTTTGGCAGGACTTTTTGAAATCGGCGGCGGTTATCTCATTTGGCTTTGGCTACGCGAAGATAAGAGCATCGTTTACGCACTCTTAGGTGCGGTTATTTTGGTGCTTTACGGTGTCGTACCGACCCTGCAACCCGCCAATTTCGGACGCGTTTATGCCGCATACGGCGGCGTGTTTATCGCTCTTTCATTGCTCTGGGGCTGGAAAATCGATGGGATTACCCCCGACGCATACGATCTTTTAGGCGGAGCAATCGCGCTTCTCGGTGTCGGTATTATCATGTACGCACCGCGTTAAAAAGCGCAACTCAGTCGCTCTAAATCTTTTCAAGGGTACAATACCGTCATCTTTTGAAAATTGAGCCTTACATGTCAAAAATTTGCGTCTGTTTACTCGTGTGCGCCTGTAGCGTATTTGCACATCCGCATACGTTTATTACGGTTTCCCTCGATCTAAACGAAACGGATATGAACGTTCGATGGCTTTTTGACGAAATGACCTCGCAAAGTTTACTCGAAGATTTCGATGCCGATCGCAACGGCATTTTTTCGCCCAAAGAGACCGAAACCTTTCAAAAAGAGGTTTTTAACGACCTTAAACAATTTTCATTCTTCACGCACCTCAAAGTTTCAGGCAAATCTATCCCTTTAAAACCGACGCGACTTTTTCTTTGGCGCGAAAACAACGCTTTTGGTGTAGAATTTCACGTGGATTTAAAACCTTACGTTCATCAAAAAAAGGCGATCGGTTTTTGGGACGAATCGTTTTTATGTGCCTTGTCGCTCGAAAAAGAGCAGATTCGCTCCTCTGTAAAGTACACGCTTAAAGAGGTCGATAACGCCTATTACTACGGATATTTATTGGAGTTTTTATGATGCTTTCAACCCTTGCAAATACCTTTGCCCAAGCCAATCACTCTTTCAACACGGCCATTGCCGAACATTTCCACGCCATTGATAGCGGGCATTTTCAACCCGCGTTGCTGATTATCGTATTGGCGTTTGGATACGGCGTCGTTCATGCACTAGGACCCGGACACGGAAAAGCCTTGGTGGCGGGATACCTTTTAGCCAACCCTTCCAAGCGAAGCCACGTCTTTCAAATCGGCTTTCTGATCGCTCTTGTTCACACGCTCTCCGCCCTCGTCGTTACGTTGTGCGCCGCGTACCTCATGAACGTCAGCGCCAATAGGCTTTTTCGAGACGTCAATCCTCCCTTGTTTCAACTCTCCGGAGGACTTATCCTGCTTTTGGGCTGTTGGCTCGTGTATAGCGTTTTTAAAGAACGCCGCATCGCTAGCGAATCCGTCGCCGCGCATACCAGCCGCTTCGGCGTCGTGATGCTTGCGGGCGTCGTTCCTTGTCCCGGCGTCATTACGCTTTCCTTTTTTGCGATCACGCTCGGACATATGGGCATCGGTATGGTCGCGGCATTTTTTATGAGCTTAGGAATGGGGCTTAGTATCTCTTTGGCGGGACTTCTTGCGCAAAGCGTTCAAGCCTCTAAAGCAATCGTAACGCAACCAAAATGGTTTTGGGCGATCCGATTTTTGGGTGCTTTGTGCGTCGTGCTTCTTGGGCTTTGGTTTTTAACGCATCCTATTCCACAAAGGGCATTTTAATGTTCAAACGATTTTTCGGGCTTTTGATCCTTCCTTATCACCTCTTTGCATGTGCGCTTTGTGCGCTCTATACGCCCTCGGCAACCGTCAACATTATGCTCGAAGGCGATGCTTCTACGCTCAAAGCAATCACGTTTGAATGGCATTTTAGTCAAGATTTTATCAAAACCCTGATCGATCGTTACGACGATAACCGCAATAAAAAGCTCGATCCAGACGAGCTCAAGCGCATCGAGATTATTTTAAACAATTACGTCGCCAAAAAGCATTACCTCACGTCGGTCGAATACACCGCGCGAGGCGGTGAAGAAGCACACGTCGTACCGCTTAGCTTACATGTAAAGTCTAAAGAGCTTTTTTTCCGAAGCAGCGACGACTTGGTTTTTCGCTTTCGCTCCGATACGACGCAAGCCCTTTTGCCCGAAGACGAACTTTCGTTTACGATCGAAGACAACGAAGGCTTTTTCGTCTTTTTGATCCACGGCATTCAGCCCGCCGACGCAAACGTTTTCCCTTTTGAATTCAATCTTTTTAACCATATCGCCTTTATGAAAATAAGCCCCAAGACGCAAGGAAACGTCCAAACGATCCGTCCGACTCCAAGTGAACCGCTTCCGGCGAAAACAACGCTTGAAACACCCGAAACCAAAACGCTTGAGGTTATGCCTTCCGACGAATCGCGGCTGCTCGTTTGGCTCAAAAATGCCTTAACGTCGACGCAACGTATGATTCAAGACACGATGTCGGGGCTGAAAGAAAAAGCTTCTTTTGCGGGTTATCTGCTCTTTTTAGGTCTTTCGTTTCTCTACGGAGTGCTTCATGCGGCAGGTCCGGGGCATGGCAAAACGTTGGTCAGTTCGTACCTTTTTGCCGCAAATCACGGCTATGCCAAAGCCTTCAGCATGGCGGGACTCATCGGGCTTGTTCACACGTTTTCGGCATTTTTACTGACGTTGACGATCTATCTTCTGTTTGACCTTTTCTTTAATGCCTTTTTTACCGACGTCAGTTTTTACACGACCAAGATTTCGGCACTCATCATTCTTGCCATCGTTGCGTATATGGCGTATCGCAAGATCAAAGCGCATCGAGCACGCCCAAAAATCGTCGCTTTTTCCGCCCATCCTTTTACATGTAACTGTGCGGCATGTTCTCCCAAATCGCAAAGTAGCGACTGGGGCGTCGTTTTGAGTGCCGGTATCGTTCCTTGTCCCGGAACCGTTGCGATCTTCACGTTTGCACTCTCCAACCATGCCTACACGCTAGGATTTTTAAGTGCTTTTTGTATGAGTTTGGGCATGAGTCTTATCATCGCGGCGGCGGCGTTTTCGACTTTGTACGCTAAAAAACGTTTTCAGTCAAAAACGCCTCGCTTTTTAGTCCATTCCGAAAGTATCGCCTTAGCGATTATGTTGACTCTCGGGCTTGTCCTTTTGTTCGCATGAGACGCTTTGTGAATAGCATTCTTGCGAAACTCTCGAACACGCGTTCCAAGCAACGCTTCAAACGCTACGTTAACACCGAGTTTTCTTTGACTACACGCACACGCATCGTAGGTGTTTTGGCTTCTTTTAAAATGAGTTTTGCAAGAAGCTTAACGCTTTTCATCGGCTGCGTAAGCCTTTTATCGGCACATCCGCATGTCTTTATCGATACGCGTATTTCCGTCGAGCAGGAAAAAATTTGGATTTTATGGACGTTTGACGAGATGACGTCGTCGATTTTAATGCAAGATTACGACAAAAACCGCGATAAAATGTTAGACGATAAAGAGATTGCTTTTTTGAAAAAAGACCATTTCGACACGATCGCCAACTACAGTTTTTTTATGCATCCTTTTGACGGGGAAGAAGAGAAAACCATCACGCACGTCGATGATTTTATGGCATCGTTTGAAGATTCGAAGTTACGTTATCTCTTTAGCATTCCTCGTCCGAAGATTCCCACGTACGAGTTGCGTTTTTACGACGGAGAGATGTACGTTGCGATGATCGTGAAGCCGGAATTTTTAACATGTCAAAAACCTTTTACATGTCGAACCAGAGGCTACGACGCCGACTTTTATTACGGCTATCAAGTGATCATTCGTCAATAAACCAAGAGGAGATCCTCTTGGTTAGCACGCGCACCCTTTGAAAAGGAGCTTCTCTTTTCTGCTACGCGTTTCCGCGACGTGTGCGGCGTTAGCGCATCGAAGAAACGTTTTCATGCGCACGCCTTCATTTCCGCTTCGATTTGTTTGCACCACGTATCGATACGACCGGCGGTCAATTCGCTTTGGTTGTCCTCATCCAATGCAAGTCCTACGAATTTCCCGTCCACAATCGAAGCGGAGTGGTCAAACGAATAGCCCTCGTTAGCCCATGCACCGATCACGCATGCGCCTTGTTCGACCGCTTTGTCGTAAATAACGCGCATCGCGCTGACATAGTCGCTTCCGTAACCTTCTTGATCGCCCATACCGAATAATGCGACTTTTTTACCGCTCAAATCTACTTTGGACAGATGCGTCATAAAACTTTCCCAATCGTCTTGTAATTCGCCGTCGTACCATGTCGAGGTTCCGAAAATCAGTAGATCGTATTTTGCCAGCTCTTCGCCGCTTTTGAGTTTACCTACGTCGTAACTGTCCGCACCGAGTTTTTTTTGAATCATACTTGCCGCTTCTGCGGTATTGCCGTTGGTGCTTCCGTAAAAAATGCCGATAGTCATTGATGACTCCTTTAAATTAATAAATCGTATAAGGTACGAGTTTGAGCGTATATTCCAAACCTAAAGCATCCAGTTTGGGCACTTTGATCGGAATATGCTTGCGAAAATTTTCGTTACGCGGGAAGAGCAAATAGATGTGTTTACACTCTTGCGATTCGAGCCGCGCAACGGCCTGATTGATTTCGTCGCATGCATCGATATCCACGCGCTTCTCAATCACCTTCCACGTCGGATATAGATGCAACGCTTCAGGACATCCGTCTTGGCAAATCACGATACTCTCTTTTTCCAAGCTAATCGCGCTATGAGGATTTTGGCGTTTGACGCGTTCAAAAATATAGTTCGTAAAAAGCTCGTACGTATTGATCGTGCGGTAAAAATAAGGATGACTCGAAAGCAAAGCGATATCTTCCGAATCAAAGCGTCGACTGATCTCATGAAGCGTTGAATACGATTCCGACATGGCATCCTCTTTGTTTAATTTATTGAAATGATAACCGTTTTCAACTAATATGTCAAGAGCTTTTCAGCCGTATCGGAGTAAAATTTTCATTATTTTGTTAAACTTCTTACCGCTTTTGATTCGCGGAATGAGAAGATAAGGAAAACGTATGCCGCTTGATCTTCTGACGTTTTTGATTGCTATCACGCTTCTCACGATGACGCCCGGTGCCGATACGATGATCGTTATTCGCAACACGCTTCGAGGCGGTGCTAAAGACGGATTGGTTTCCAGCTTGGGGATTTGTTCGGGACTTTTTGTGCACGCTACGCTTTCGGCAGTGGGAATCTCGGCAGTGCTTTTATACTCGGCGACGGCTTTTACGCTCTTGAAAATTGCGGGAGCTTTATATCTGATTTGGCTTGGAATCGGCTCTTTTAAAGCCTTGTGGAACAGTACCAAAGTGCATCAAAAAGCCGTTGAGAAAAAACCGTTTTCCTTTTGGGTCTCATTAAGGGAAGGTTTTTTATCCAACGTCCTCAACCCCAAAGCCGTTATTTTCTATATGGCGTTTTTACCGCAATTTATCAACCACGAACACTCCGCCCTAGCCCAATCGCTTTTTTTAGCATTGCTTCATTTTATCGTCGGAACGATTTGGCAGGCGATTTTAGTTTATACGATCGTCTCCGCCAACGGCTTTATTACGAAAAAAAGCGTACGCCAAAGCTTGGACGCCGTCTCCGGCGTCGTGATGCTTGGGCTTGGTATTCGCCTTTTGATGGAAAAACGTTAAGCCAAGATTTTGGTTAAAGAGCTCTTCGCATCCGCATACGCAAACGTAAAGCCTTGTGCAAGTAAGGCTTTAGGATAGGCTTCTTTGCTATCCAAAAGCACGCAAGAGCCCTCTCCGAAAAGCATTTTGATAATAAACGCGGGGACGGGAATCAAGGTCGGTCGATGCAACACTTCCCCCAAAATTTTCGTAAAATGAAAATTACTGAGCGGTTGCGGAGAGGTTGCGTTGTAAATGCCTTCAAGTCGGTGCGTTAACACAAAATCGTAAATCGACACCAAATCGTCGATATCGATCCAGCTCATCACCGCACGTCCGTCGCCGATGATACCGCCTAAGCCCATACGAAACGCCGGCAACATTTTTTCCAAAGCACCTCCGTTTCCAAGAACGACTCCAAAGCGTAAGATCGCAGTCGGTTTAGCACATTTTTGCGCCTCAGCTTCCCAATCCAATGCAAGATGCGCCAAAAAATCGTCTCCGTAGCGAGCGTTTGTCTCGTCGCATGCAACGTTATTGCGATAAATTCCAACCGCCGACGTAGAAATAAAATGCGCGACGTCACTTTGATTGATCGCGGCAACCAACTTTTTCGTCGTCTCGATGCGGCTACTATAGAGCACCTTTTTATACGCTTCGTCCCAACGCGCCGCGATAGGCGCACCCGCAAGATTGAAAACGGCATCGACGCCGTGAAGCTTTTGGACGATTTTGGCTTCATCGTCGCCGCGTTCAATCGCTACGAAATCGGGAAATGCTTTCTTAAGCGCATGGGCTACAAAACCGCTCGCTCCGCTGATAGCTATTTTCATATTAACGTCCTTTTAGAAGATTTTGTCTCACTTTGGGATCTTGCATCGTCTCGCCGCGAAGCATGCGAAGCCGCATCGGCTCAAAACCGATACGCCCTTCTTGAAACTGCTCATAGGCACGAAAACCGTAAAGCATCGGCGTTTTATCGTCGATAGAATAAAAAGCCCCGTAAGCATCGATATAACGCTTCGTATCGCCGCTAAAAACCCAAAAAACGACGTTGCGAGGCTCTAACTTTTGCTCTTTAAGCCACAAAATCGCACATCCGACGTCATCGAAAAAATGCGTTTTATGATCCGCGGTAATAATTTGCGCCGTATCGTTTTTGCCGACAAGGTACATGTGGCAAACGGGGCACTGTAAAGTATTGTCGGTAAAATCCAATGCCTTGGCTTCTTTATTGACGATTTCGCTCGGAAGCCGATGCGAAACGGACAAAAACCAAAACAGTCCGCCAAGGGAAAGCAAAGGGAATACCACCAAAAGTACCGTGCCGAGATACCGTCTCATAACCACACTCCGTTGCGTAGATAATAACTTAAGGGATACAGGCTAATCCCGATGACGTAGAGAGTATTGAAAAACAAGCTCAGATTGTAGAAACGTTTCGTATAGCGTTTTTGTACCAAGTCGAGTACGCCGCCCGCCGCTGCGTAAAACGTTCCCGCAAACAAAAGTGCGTACAAAAGATAGCCGACGTAAAAATACTCTTTTTGCAAAAGACAAAACGGGCAGTGGTGCGTAGGCAATTCGTACACGTAAGGGCTAAAAAATAAAATAAGCGCGATCAATGCGAAAAGTGCCAACAAAAGATTGGAAACGACCGACGCTAAAGGAGAACGACTTCCGTAAGCCGCAACGCTCAATGCAAAACATCCGTAAAAAATCATCATCCAAATTTTTTCATCGACGCTAAAGAGTAAGGAAATCGAAGAAGTGCTTGCTGCCGAGAAGAGCGTGCCGCAACAACTAACGATTTTACTGACGTTCAAAGAGGTAAAAAAGCCGATCTCCAAACCGATCTCCGCAAAAAGCGGTATAAAAAAGAGCATAAAAAGAACAAATTTTAACCGCGTAAAAGGAAGCTTTTCTTCATTCATATCCGCATCGTTGAGTAAAAGCCAAAAGCCGAAAACGTAGAGATTAACGATCTTAAAAAGCGTCAAATAAAGCCCGAAATCGACCGAATTGACCACCCCGCTCGCACACATCGCCCCCGTGATGATGGAAGAGAGTTTGTCGCAGGTATAGATGAAAAAAGCAAACAAAGGAATTTTGAGCATAAAAATATAGTTAATAATGACTGAAACCAAATAACTCTGACGATGCAAGGCATACTGCAACTCCGTCGTTTCGTGGCTTCTCCAACGCCATGCGATACGTGCGCTGAGCACAAAGGCAATCCCCCCGAAAAATAAAAAAACGGCATCTAAGAGTAAAAGCGCAATAATTTCCGGCGTCAGACTCATACGATACGTCCGTTTTTCAACTCAATAATACGATCGACGAACGCCAAATCGAAAAAGAGCGGATCGTGTGTTGCGATCAACAACGTTACGCCGCTTTGTTTTAACATGTAAAGATGCTCGATCAGTTCCGTAGAAAGTTTTGCATCTAAATTGGCGGTCGGTTCATCCGCCAAAATCAAAACGGGATCGTTGATCAATGCCCGCGCAATTGCGACGCGTTGTTGTTCGCCTCCCGAAAGGCGTCTCACGTCTCGTTTGGCTTTAGACGCAATGCACAAGGCTTCCATCTTGGCGCGTGCTTTTTCCTGCAAGACATGTAACGGAAGATTGGCGGGAATCAGCGGTGCGATCACGTTTTCTTCGACGTTCAGCCCGGGGATCAAATGAAATTTTTGGAAAATAAACCCGATATGCGCACGCCTAAAAAGCGCGCTAAGGTGTTCGGGCAACTTGGAAATTTCCCGATCCAAAACGCGTATCTCGCCCGAACTAGGCTGAGCCAATCCGGCGATCAAAGAGAGCAAGGTACTTTTGCCGCTTCCGCTGGCACCTCTTAGCACCACGCATTCGCCTTGCGCAATCTCCAAAGAGACGTCACTCAACGCTTCGATCGCTTCGTCGCCTTGCGCAAAGCGTTTGTAGACATGATGCAAGCGTATCATCGCATCACCTCGTCCGCATCCAAGCAGGCGGCTTTCCACGCAGGAATTAAGGTCGCCGCGATATAAACGGGTACGCTGAGGAAAAAGAGTAGCACGATCATTTTAACGTCCACGCTAAAGGGTAAGCGAAACGGGGGTTTAAGTTCGGAATAACCGATAAAAACGGAGCGCAATAGCGGTGCCTGTAAAACGTACACGAAAAAAAGTGCCGCACAAAATCCCGTAATAAAGGCACTAAACGCCATCACGAAGCTTTCGTAAAACTTTACATGTACAATGTCGCTCATACGCCAACCCAGTGCTTTTAAAATGCCGATTTCGCGTCTTTCTTCCGAACTCAGAGCACTGGCTTTATCGTAAATCACGATAAAAAAGGCAAAAACGCATACGATAAAAAGCGAAAGAAAAAAGCCGCTTTTATAGTCGAAAATATTTTGGTAGCTAATGCGAAGATCGTCTTGCGTGATCGCCCGCAAATCGGGATAGCGTTCGGTAATTTTTTGCACGATCGTCGGAATCTCGACGGGATTGTTGACATGTACGACGATATCGGTCGCTTCTTCGGGCGACATCCCGAAAATAGCATACGCCGCTTGCTTGGGAACCAACATCAAGTCGTTTGACTCTAACGCAATATCGGAGTGAAAAACACCCGCGATTTTGAGAGGATACCGCTCGCCTTTGGGTGTAATAAAATTGAAAAAATCGCTGTAGTAATTCTCCTGCAAGACGTTTTTAACGCCCTCTCCTACGATCATTCCGCCCTCTTTTTCGAGCGTTAAGAGATCAAACGTTCGGGTCAATTCGCTCAAACGTTTTTTATAAGGCTCTTCATACGCATCGACGCCGACGATTGAAAAATTCACACCCGCGGGTTTAAAATAGTAGTATCCCCAAACGCGAGGCATCACACGTTCGACGCCGTTAAACGCTAAAATCGTATCGACGCGAGAGAGAGAAACATTGGTCTGTTTCCCTGCAACAAAACGTTGAAGCGTAATCTGAGGCAACGTTTTTAACGTCGTATTGAGTTCGAGTTTAATCGCATCGGCAATCATCAAGACCGACGCCAAAAGAAAAATTAAAAGCGAAAGTACGATCAATATAAAAACGCTTTTCCCGCCTTGTCTTTTCAAAGAACCTAAAGCGTAATCGAGCAGTAAAACATTGACGTTAGCGAGCATATTCGATCCTTGAAGAAGAGGCAAGCGCGTTAGGGCGATACACGAAAGTCGAAGGAAAATACTCTAGCAGTTCGGGCGATTCGTTGAAATACGAAAAAAGATCGCTCAAACTTCGATGCCTGACGTAATGCGCTTCGCTAACCAACGCCAAATCCGGCAAACCGACCAACGCGACGATATGTTCTTTTTTCATGAGCGTCTGCGTATCCAAAGAGCGTGTCTGTGAAAGGTAAACGATCTGAGCGACGGTGAAACTACCGATGATCGCAATGTAGATACTCCAAAGCCTTCGCACCCTCACGCTCCTTTAAAAATATGAGCGGATTGTACCACACGAACGCCTATTTATCAATACGCGTCAAAGGCTGACTTGATCGAAGCTATGCTACAATGCGCGCTCATTTGTTTTAAAGGATAGGTTATGTCGTTTGATATTTGGTTGACCATGCTACTGGCTTCCATTCTGATTAGCGTCTCTCCGGGCGCGGGTGCGGTCGTCTCGATGAATTACGGTCTAAAATACGGATTAAAACGTTCGTATGCCGCCATTTTCGGACTTCAAACGGGTTTATTTCTTCAAACCTTCGTTGTCGTGATCGGTTTGGGTTCTATTATCATGCAATCGGTACTTCTTTTCTCAATTATTAAATGGATCGGCGTTATCTACCTCGTAGGTTTAGGCATCGTCAAATTTATCGAAAAACCGAGCTTACCGAGCGATACGCAACGCATTAAAGCCTTTTCCGCTAAAAAAGCGTATATCCAAGCCACACTTATCAATCTGACGAACATTAAAGCGACCGTTTTTTTGGTCGCCTTTATTCCGCAGTTTTTAAGTCCCGAAAGACCGCTTTTGATCCAATTTGCGATTATTTGCGCAACGTTGATTAGCGTGGATGTTATCGTTATGACGGGGTATAGCTCCTTGGCGTCCAAGCTTAAAGGCGTCATCAAATCCGTTCGCGCCATTCGCATTCAAAACCGCATTACGGGTGCTTTCTTGCTCCTTGCGGCACTTTTTCTCTCCGGTGCCAAACGGGCTTAGGCAAATTTTTTTAGATAAAGTTCTTCGTCGAAACCGACCATCAACGTTCCGTCTTCACACTCGATCACGGGACGTTTGTACAAGAGAGGTTCTTTTTCCAACCACGCCTCTTTTTGTGCATCGCTCATGGTTTTATCAAGTCCGAGCGTTCGAAATTTCGTTCCTTTCGTATTGAAAAGAACCGCCATGCTCTGTTTTGAGAGCCACTCTTTGCGCTTTGTCGCATCGATCGCAACGCTTTTCAAATCGATAAATGCATACGTTTTCCCGTGAGCCTTTAAAAATGCCGTCGCTTTTTTCACGCTTCCGCATGTGACAATACCGTAAACATTAATCATACCGTCTCCTTGTAACAGACGACGCGATTGCGCCCTGTTTGTTTTGCTTCGTACATCGCGGTGTCCGCTTTGCTAAAGATCGTCATTTTATCCTCTTTTTCATAACTAAAAACATACAATCCGATACTCGCCGTACAATGATGCGTTACCGTCTCGACGATTTCTTCGCCGTTGCATTCGATCACGTAAGGTTTTGCCAAGGTCTCTAAAATATGAGAGGCGATGGTTTGCGCTTCGCGACAAGCGGCTTCGCGATTATTTTCCAATTGTGCCAATAGCACTAAAAATTCATCTCCCCCAAAACGCGCGACCGTGTCGATTTCGCGAACGCATCCTTGAAGCCTGCTTGCCGCTTGGATCAATAACGCATCTCCGGCTTGATGCCCTTTTTGATCGTTTAAAGATTTAAAATTATCCAAGTCGATGACCGCCAAAGCGTTGCATCGAAGGCTTCGTTTGCTGAGCGAAAGAACCAAGCTCAAACGCTCGTCAAAGAGTCTTCGGTTGGGAAGCTTCGTCAACATGTCGTGAAATGCTAGGTTTTTGATCATCGCTTCGTTTTGTTTTTGAACGGTAATGTCGGTCGAAATACCGCATAGGGCATAAATAGAGCCGTCTTCTTTGCGCAAAGGAATTTTAGTCGATAAGAAAATGCGATCCGTATCGCCTTGCGTTGTCGTATTGTGCTCTTCCAACGTTATTTTGTGCCCCATTTCGATAACTTCGGCATCCGCACGGCGTATCGCTTGAAACGTCGCGTCTCCAAAAAACGCACTATCGTCCCGCCCGATAATTTCCTCTAGCGACCGTCCGAAATACTCGCATGTTTTACGATTGGCATAACGATAACGGTAGGTTTCGTCTTTGATGTAAATGTACGCTTCCACCGTATCCAAAATCGTAGCGAGTTTATTTTCGTTTTCGCGAATCGCTTGCGTGCGCTCTTGAATTTTAGCTTCCAAAGAGCGATTATTGGCATTAACGTAAGCAACCATCGTGCTAAATTGGTGCGAAAGCTCTGCAATTTCCGCCGTTCCGACCAAATGAAGCTTGGTAGCGTAATTGCCGTTTTGAACATGATGCATCGCCTCTTTGAGCCGCGCTAGCGGAGAGAGAATCAGTACATGTAACTCCAAACCGACGGCAAACAATGCCGCTAAAAAAAGTGCACTTAACATCGGAAAAATCGTAAAATCGCGCAGTAAAACCAACTCTTTGGCATCGATAAGCGTTAAACGAAACCATGTCCTATCGGGCACCATATCGACGCACAAAAGATGCCTTGTACCATGATACTCGACCCATAACGTTTGGACGTCTTTTGTCGGATCGAGCATGACTTGCATCGCTTGAAAAACGGCTTTGACATCGCGGGAGCTCGCAAAAACCGTTTCCAAAGTCTGCACGGAAGAATTTTCGTCGATTGCCTTTACATGTAAGTTTTGGATCACACCCGAAATATCGCTAAAAAGTGTGTGCACGCCTTCTTGAGGCATAAAAGAAGCAAGGCTTTTACTATCGTCATTCAACCGCTCCTTGGCAATGAAATGTTTCGCCCATGTTTCGTTGATGCTATCGAATAAAAAAGAGGAGTACATCCACACAAACGTGGAGAAGAGAATGAAAAGTGCCGACATAAAGATAAATAACTTAGATTTAAGCGTCATTGTCACACCTCCGCCCTTTTTAGCATTATAACAATTCCTAAGTGAAAAATATTATGAATAAAGCAAATTAACTTTTGCTTATAAGTTGGTAGTCGCGAAAAAGCCATGAACGCGATTGATACGTTTAGGCTTAGGGCATATAACGGATTGAAAAATCGATATCGCTCATCCGTTCATTAGTAATATTGCGTTATAATTAAAGAAAAATTCATCTTCCATAAGTTGGTCTTTATGCAAACGCACTCCGAAGAGATACGCGGTTACTTTTATGCGGTATTGGCATTTGGTTTCTGGGGTCTGATACCGATTTATTTTAAACTTCTAAGCCATGTTTCCTCGGGAGAAATCTTAGCGCATCGTATTATCTGGTCGGTCGTTTTACTCTACGCAATGATCTTTTTTAGCAAACAAATGGGGCATTTCAAGCTTCTCATACGCGACCTTGCAAAACTCAAATACCTCGTGCTCTCCGCACTTTTGGTTTCACTCAATTGGTTAGTTTTCATTTGGGCGGTTTCGCACAATATGATCGCCGAATCGAGTCTTGGCTACTACATCAATCCTTTGGTCAATTTTGCATTGGGTATCATCGTCTTTAAAGACCGCCCCTCTTTTTGGCAAAAAATCGCTATCGCTTTGGCAATCGCCGCGATCGTCTATCAACTCGTTACGTTAGGAACGTTGCCGATCGTCTCATTGGTGTTGGCGTTTAGCTTTGCCTTTTACGGGTTGATTCGCAAAAAAATCAACCTTCCGGCAATGACGGGGCTCTACGTCGAGACGCTCATTTTATTTCCGATCGCGCTGGTCTATTTTTCCTATTTGGTTATCACCGATCAAAACGCGTTTGTCCTTCCGCTCGATCGTACGTCGTGGATTCTTCTCTTGGCAGGCATCGTTACGGTCGTGCCGCTTCTATGGTTTAATGCCGCGACGACGCGTATTTCGCTCATTCACATCGGTTTTTTTCAATATATCGGACCTTCGATCTCTTTTTTATTGGCGATCTTCGTGTACGACGAAGTTTTGCTTCCCGAAAAATTAACGACTTTTGTGCTTATTTGGGTTGCATTGGCCGTCTTTAGCCTCGATGCCTACTTTAAAAAAAGGAGATAGTCCGTCCATGAAATTACTCATCGTCGAAGATGATCCCAAAATTGTCTCGTTTTTAAAAAAAGGGTTGGAAGAGGAGTATTTTTGCGTCGATACCTGCGACAACGGTGAAGACGCGATCTATCTAGCTCAAAGTACGCGTTACGATCTGATCGTTTTGGATATTATGCTCAAAGGCTTAGGCGGCGATAGCGTCTGTCAAACGCTACGCGCTCAAAAAAATGCCGTGCCGATCATTATGCTCAGTGCCAAAAGCACCATTAACGATAAGGTCACGCTTTTAAACAGCGGTGCGGACGACTATCTCACCAAACCCTTTAGCTTTGAAGAGCTTTTAGCGCGCATTTACGCCCAACTGCGCAAACATGAGCACAAAGACTTATCACTTCGTGCGGGAGATTTGGAACTCAACCCCTTGAATAAAACCGTCGAACGCGCCGGAAAATCGATCCTTTTGACCGCCAAAGAGTTTGCGATTTTAGAATACCTTTTGCGCCGCAAAGGAACGATCGTCGAAGAAAAAACCCTACAAGAACATCTGTTTAACAACGAACAAACCGTCAATAGTAACATTGTTTCGGTTTACATGTACCGCTTGCGCACGAAGGTCGACAAACCTTTTGACGAAAAACTCATTTCAACGTATCGCAATTTAGGATACTCGATCCATGATTAAATTCATCTCGAATTTTAAAACAAGGCTACTTTTTTCACTCTTTTTGATTCTCTTTTTGCTCTTTTACGGCTTTGGATACGCCATCATTCATACCTTTGAAAGCTCATACCTCCAATCGCTCGACGCAACGCTCACGACGGTTTTAAAAGATATCAAACACGACTATGCCGAACACCCCGAAAGTATCGATAAAACATTGGACGAAGTCAAAGAGGAGTTTGACGTACCGGTACTTTACGCGCAACTCTTTCGCGTCGATAACGATTTGAAGATTACACGATACCAAACCCGTTCTTTAGACCTCAAAGAAAGCACGATCGACGTTGCGTTTCAACAACGTGAAGCTCTCGTGCGTCAGCATCAGCCTATCGCGTTTGCGCTCTCTTTTTTAGGCGATGCACCCCACCGCAAAATCCGCACCGCAACAATGCTTTTAGAACGCACGGACGATCAAACGCTTTTAATCGTCTGTGCGCTTCCGTACGAAAGACATACGCCGCAGATTCAAGAACTCACGTTCACGCTATGGGTCGGTTTTTCCGTCCTTTTAACCATGATTTTAGCACTGACGTATGCGATCATTACCAAGTCTTTCAAAACCGTCTTAGCGGTTTCCCAAACGGCCAAACGTCTCAGTGCGCAAGATACGAAGAGTATCATTCCTAAAACAAGTATCGCGTATGAAATCGACGACCTCATCGACACGTTCAACACCCTTTTACAAGAGCTCCGTCATGCGTACGGCCAAGTGAAACAGTTCGGACAAAACGCCTCGCATGAACTCAAAACGCCGTTGACGATTATGAAAGGCGAAGTCGAAGTCGGACTGCGCAAAGAGCGTAGCCAAGAAGAGTACCGCACGATTTTAGGCAACGTCGCCAAAGAGATCGTCTCGCTCCAAGAAGTTATCGAGAAAATTCTCTTTTTATCGAGCAATACCTCGCGCGATATTCAAAGCCATTTTGAAGAAGTTTACGTCGACGAAATTCTTTTGGAAGCCGTTCAGGAAAAAACGATTTTTGCACAGGAAAAAAACGTATCGTTAACGCTTGAACATATCGAGCCCACCACCCGTAACGCCAATGCGACGCTTTTAAAAATTATGTTTTTGAACCTCATCGATAATGCGATCAAATACTCGCCGCCCCAAACGTGCATTCATCTGTTTCTTTCTCAAGCGTTTTTTGAGATACGCGATGAAGGTAAAGGAATTGCCGAAGAAGAGTTGGAACACATTTTCGAGCCGTTTTACCGAAGTAAGCATACGAAAGACGATGTGAAGGGAAGCGGCTTGGGATTAGCGTTGGTGAAAGCTATCACCGACGTACACGCTCTTACGATTCGCATTGATTCGCAAAAAGATCGCTTCACCCGTATTCGTATCTCTTTTTAAATTCATTCTCGATTCATTTTCATTTTTTACAATTCCCTATCATAAAACGATTAGGGGATTTTTTGATGTTAAGACTTTTTCTTCGATCTTACTCTCAGCGTAGCATCGCTTTACTGGCTTTGGGTATAACACTTTTTTTCAATATGACTTTTTTTTCGAAACTCTTTACGTACGCGGCAAACGAACATAATTACGTCATCATTTTTTCCGCACCGTTCGTTCTGTTTTTACTATTGATGCTTCTTTTAAATGTGGCGTTATTCCCCACACATCGCTTGGGCTTTCGCATCATGCTTGCGTTTTTTATCGTCGTCGGTACGCTTTACGCTTATTTTATCGACATGTACGGCATCGTTTTCGATAGTAACATGTATGCCAATATGATTCAAACCGATACGGAAGAAGTTTTCGATTTGATTACGCCCAAACTTCTTTTTTACGTTTTTACGGCACTCACGCTCGCTTTTTGGGTTATTCAAAAAGCACCGTTACACTTTCAAACGTATACGAAAGAGTTATTTCAAAGAGTTGTCGTGATTGTTTTATTGACGGTCAGTGTTACGGGCATATATCTAAGCACCAGTAAAACGTATAGCTCTTTTTTTCGCAATCATCACGAATTAAAGATGTACCTTAATCCCTATTATCCGCTTGCTTCTTTGGGTAAATTTATCTCTAAAAACCTTAAAACCAAACCGCATCTAAGCGTCATCGCCGCCGATGCGATTAAACCCGAACATGCTAAAAAGAAATTGGTAGTTTTGGTCGTCGGAGAAACGGCGCGCGCGCAAAACTTTTCGCTTAACGGTTATGAAATTCCGACCAATCCGCTTTTATCCAAGAGAGACGACGTCGTTTCGTTTTCCAATTTTCACTCCTGCGGCACGGCGACCGCCGTCTCCGTTCCGTGTTTGTTTTCCAAATTTACGCGCGAAGAGTGGAGTAGCGACAAAGAATCTTATGAAAATTTGGTCGACGTTTTAAATAAAACAGGGGTACGCATCATTTGGAGAGACAACAACTCCGGAGGCGATAAAGAAGTCGCCAAGCGTATACAAGACGTCAAAAAATTTAACGGCGTCGGATTTGACGATGTTTTAGTGCACGATTTTCAAACAAGCGTGGATCGAAGCTATCAAGATACTTTTATCGTTTTACACCAAGAAGGCAGTCACGGTCCAACCTATTTTAAACGCTATCCCGACGCATTTAAACGCTTTACGCCGACATGCGATACGCAAGATCTGCAAAAATGCACGCAAGAACAAATCGTCAATACGTATAACAATACCCTTCTTTACACCGACTTTATTCTCGATAAAACAATCGCTCTTTTAAAAGCTAATGAAGAGAAGTACGATACGACGCTGATTTACGCTTCCGACCACGGGGAATCCTTAGGCGAAAACGGTATCTATTTGCATGGACTTCCTTATATGATCGCTCCCGATGCGCAAAAACACATTCCGGCGATTTTTTACCGACCTCAAAAGACGCTTGAACTTAAAGCCAAACAAAACGACGCCTTTTCGCACGACAATTTATTTCACACGATTTTAGGGCTCTTCGACGTCCAAACCAAAGAATACGACGCGAAGCTTGACATGTTACGTTAAAATGTCGATTATCGACAAAGGAAAAACATGCTCTATCATCCCTTCGAACCCGTTTACGACGCAAGCTCCCGCGTGCTCGTTTTGGGTTCGTTTCCCTCGTTAAAATCGCGGGAAGAGGCATTTTACTACGCGCATCCGCAAAACCGTTTTTGGAAAGTGATCGCCGCATTGCACGGCGCAGAGCCGCCTTACGACCTTGAAGCTAAAAAAGCACTTTTACGCGCAAGCGGCATTGCGCTTTGGGACGTGATCCGATGTTGCGATATCGTCGGCTCAAGCGATGCGTCGATCCAAAACGCCTGCGGTAACGATTTACGAAGCGTGCTTCACGCCGCACCTATCAAACGTATTTTTTGTAACGGACAAACCGCGGCAAAACTCTACCGTACCCACTGTGAATCGCTCACGAAACTCCCCGCGCAAACGCTTCCCTCAACCAGCCCCGCTAACGCCGCTTGGACGTTAGAAAAACTGATCGTTGCGTGGTCGTTGCTTCTTGCCTAAGCATTCACGAACGGCGTAAGAGAAGTCTACTGATTAATTTTTAATCATTCACGGTTGCGCTGCCTCGTTATAATGCCCTTCTAACGTTTGATAAAAGGGCACTTCGTGGTTTCACACTTAATTCAAGACAACCGTATCATGATCTATTTTCAGCCGATTATTTCGATTCGAAGCGCGAAAGTGATCGGCGTCGAAGCGTTAATGCGCGCATGGGACGCCAACCAAGAGCCGCTTTCACCGATTTTTATTTTCGATCAAGCCAAAAAAGAGAACCTTTCGTTCGAGCTCGACAAACATGCCCGTATCAAGGCCCTAGAGTCGTTTAGAGCGCTTTTAAAAGCCAATCCCGAACTGCTTTTGTTTCTCAATTTCGAGTCGCATCTTTTGGACACGACCATTCGTTTTCAAGACTTTGCTTTTTGCGCGCTTGCCAACGATATCGGCATTCCGCCTTCCCATATCGTCATCGAAATTAAAGAGTACCAAATCCAAAATACCGAACGTTTAGAAGAGTTTTGCACCTTTTACAAACAACGCGGTTTTCTTATCGCGCTGGACGATTTCGGGGCGGGAAACGCCAACTTCGATCGCATCTCGACGGTGCGCCCGCATATCGTTAAAGTGGATCGCTCTTTGGTCTTTAACGTGCATCAAAACTTCATCCACAAAGAGATTTTAAAATCCATCGCGAACATGTGCTTTAATATCGGTGCGCTGGTTTTGGCGGAAGGAGTGGAGGAGGAAGGCGAAATTTTACGCTCGTTAAAGCTCAATATCGACCTCTTCCAAGGGTTTTGGTTTGCAAGACCTTCCGCCTCCTTTTACGACGAAAAACTTCTCAACGAAAAGATTACCGCTATCGGAGAGTTGCATACGAACAACGTTAAACAATCGATGCTCCACAAAGAAAGACTGATCGAAAACGCCAAATCGTATACGCAAGCCATCATCAAATCGTTTACGCGAACGGGGCTTCGCGATTTAAGCGTTTTTTTACACGAGTTTGAGGCGATCGAGGCGATTTACTGCATTAACGCCTATACCGGCATTCAAGAGGGAGACACGTTTATCTGTTCCGATACGAACGAGTTTTTCCGTCCCGCCAAAGAGGGCGACAACCACGCTTTAAAAGAGTATTTTTACATTACGAAAGAGTCTAAGCGCGGTAATTATTTGAGCCAAAAATACATCTCGCGCGCTTCGGGACGCTTATGCCGTACTTTCGCGCAAAAATTTACTTTGGGTGATCGCGAAAAAATTTTATGTTTGGATCTTAAGGTTCAAACGTCCGAATAAAGCCGTTTTGAACGCTCCGTAAGAGCGAAACGAACCTCAAATACCGCTCCGCCTCCTTCGTTGTAAGCAACGATTTCGCCGTCGTTTTGAAGCACGATTTGTCGCGCGATATTGAGTCCGATTCCGATCCCGGAGCTCTCTTTACTGCTTTCAAACGGTTCAAAAATACGCGGCAAAATTTTTGCGTCGATGCCGCCCGCATTATCGTGAAACCGCACGATCGCAAAACCGTTTTCCTCGCGAAGCGTAATCTCAAATCGGCGTTCGTCAAACGTACTCATCTTAATCAATTCATCGAGGGCATTGTTGATGATAATAATCCACACTTGTTCGATACGCTGTTTTTGAACCGTACATGTAAAGGTATATGCGTTTTTAGGCATCTGTAAGGTAAAGAGCCGTTCGTTCAAGCGCACGGCAACCACTTGCTTCGTGCGATTGAACGACAAAATCAGCGCGGAGACGACGCTTTCAAAAAGATTGGTCGGCTCTTTTTGTTCTCGACTCTTCTGTGATGCTTCGCGCATGGTTTCGATGATGCTTTCGATACGCTCGAGTCCTTCTTGAATCGTTTTGGCGTCTTTGAGCATCGTTTGCTTGCGCACCGAATCGGGCATAAACGCCTCCATATCTTCTAAAAGCATCTCAAAATTGCCTTTGACGTAGGTTAAAGGCGTATTGATCTCATGCGTAATGCCTGCCGCCATCTGTCCGATCGCGCTAAATTTAGCATTTTGGATCATCTCTTCTTGAAAAGCGGCTTGAATCTGAAGGTTTTTTTTCACCTCTTCGTCAATACGGTTTTGGAGATAGAGTTCTTGCTTTTCCGATTCGGTCATATCGATGAAAACGCCGACGAAACCGTCAAAATGCCCGTTGCGTATCATCTGTTTTTTTTGAATTTCAAGCGTGACTTCTTTATGCGTCGTCGGAGAAACCGTCGTCATTTTATAGACTTGATGCACGCTTTCGAGCATCTCTTGATCTTTGAGCAAAAGCCGCTTGGCGATTTCGATCGGATACAGATCAAACGCGCTTTTGCCGATAATCGCTTCTTTACTCACACCGAAATATTCGCAAAACGAACGACTGCATCCGATGTAACGAAAATAGCGATCTTTGATAAAAACGGGAATGGGAATAATGTCGAGCAAGGTCTCCAAATCACGGAGTTGTTTTTGGTATTTGCGGCTTAATTTATCGATCATATTACGCGATTTGACGCGATGGCTGATGTCCCGAATACTCCAAATCATAAACGTTTGATCGTCGTCGACAAAGCTACGTCCGAAAAGTTCCGCCCAAAACGAATGCCGGCTTTTTTTGCGAAAACGGTATTCAAGATGACACAATCTAGCACAAGGCTCGGATGCCGTGACCTTACCGAACCACTCTTGGTACTGTTTTGCCCTTGAAAAAAGCGTGCGCATCTCTAAGGAGAGCACCTCTTCTTTGGTATAACCGAAAAGCATCGTAAACGTTTCGTTCACGTCTACGATACATTGATGTGCGTCTAAAACGACATAGCCCAAATCGGCATTGTTAAAGTAGAGCTGTGCTTTTTTCGCCAACGCTTCAAGCGAACGTTTCTCTTCAACGGCACACTCCAAAATGCGCCTATTTTGCGCCTTCAGTAACTCAAGCTCTAGCTCTAAATCGCGAATTTTTTCTAAAAGTTCTTCTTCCATCGAAACTATTGAACAAGCTCACGGATTTTTTCTTCGAGCACTTTCATCGAAGAAAACGGTTTCATAATGTAGTGCGTTGCACCTTCGCGGTGCGATTGAAGCACTTTATCCAAGGTCGAATATGCCGTCATCATAACAATCTTCACATCGGGTGCTTTTTCCCTCAACGCTTTTAAGACGTCCAAGCCTCCCATTTGAGGCATCATAATATCTAAAAAAACAATATCGTATTTTGCGTCGATGCGCGTTAACGCATGGGTCGGATTGCTAAAGACTTCCACTTCAAAACCGCCGAGTCGTCTTAAATACTTTTCGATCATATCCAAAATATCCTGTTCGTCGTCGACGATTGCCACTCTAATATTTTTTGCCATCATGCACCCTTTATCGTTTGATCGAATAAGCGATCTTTTGCTTCCAACATCAATTTTTTAGCTTTTTCTTCGACCATGCTATCCAAACTGTTAAACACTTCGCCGCTTGCCGCTTCGATTTGCGATACCATCTCTTCGATGTGCGCTTTCGAGCAAACGGCTTTGCCTTCGCCGCACTCTTTTGCCAATCGGTTCGCTATCTCATGCACTTTCGCGTGAGGATTTTCAAGTCTGGTATACGAAGGCATGGTATGAAACTCTTCTTTACCAATCCCTCTTTCGTACCAGTGTCCTAAACGGCACTCATGGTGCGTGACGGCTTTAAACTCGTTTTTTTCGCCGAACAGAAGCGAATAGACGTTATTTTTATAAATCACGTGGTCAATTTTTGCTAAAGAGGCAAAAATTTTATCGCTCAGATGATCGACCTCAAAAACCGAACGCGTCGCATTTTTTTCAAACGAGACGATTTTGGTCGTCAGTTCGTCCGTCTGTTGTTTCGTATTGTGGGCGATTTGATTGACTTCGGCGGTACTTTGTTCGGTTTGGGCGGATTCTTGTTGCATCGTTTTGACGACCATCGCAATCTCTTTCGTCGCTTTTTGCGTTCGTTCCGCCAAACTGCGTACTTCATCGGCGACAACGGCAAAACCGCGTCCGTGTTCCCCCGCACGCGCGGCTTCGATGGCGGCATTTAGGGCTAGAAGGTTGGTTTGGTCGGCAATGTCTTCGATAAGCTGTACGACGCTAGAGATTTCACCGCTTCGTTGTAAAAGCGATTTGGCGTTGCCGACGACGTCGCTCATCAACACACTCAACGTGTCCATTGCCGAAGAGGAGCTATGTGCTAAACGAAGTCCGTCGCGCGCTTCGTTTGAGATTTGCGAAGACTCTTCTTTCATTGTTTTTAAATCGTTCAAAATTTCGGAAAAGGTTTGTTGCGAATTTTTAAGCGCACCGGAGATCGAATCTTGATGCATGGAGAGAATATGACTGTCTTTAGCATTGCGAACATCGGTTTTAATGATGCTGTAAGCAACCGATCCGTCGCCAAGACGCTTGCTTCGTACCGTTCCTTGGCATCCGTCCATACTGATACTTTGCATCGACTCGTTGAGAAGCGAAGCGAGTTTTTGCGGCTCTTTAATCGTAGCACGCGCCAAATCGTTTTGCATCACGATCGATCGAGAAGCATCTATGACGACGATCATCTCTTCTTGCGAAAACGAAGAGAGTTCTTTGAGTAAAGCGTTTTGGGATTTAAGCGTTTCGATTTCTTGACGTAAAATTCCTAAAGCCTCGGGTTCTTTTTTCTGAAAAAACATCACTCTTCCTTGCTAAGTCTCTTATATTATAGAACGAAACTATAACATTTTAATGACGTTTTTACGAAATTTTTTGACGAAAGAATCGGCTAAAGATGCCAAACGCGACGAAGAGGCGCGTTTGACGTTTTAGAAGTGTTTAGGCATGTTCGTGGTGGCAGCAACCGTGCTCGTGATGATGTCCGTGTTCGCCGCATTCGCCGCCTTTACGACCGTGTCGATGCGCCGAAGCAAGAGGATTGCCGTTTTTCTCGCAACATTTGACTTTGGATCGGAACGGACCCTCGTGCGTATCATGGCAACCGTGGGCTTTTTTGTCGTTTTTCTCTTCTTTTAAAAGTACGTCGTAATTGCTTGAAGTGACCTCTTCCAAAAGTCCGTCGTTAAACTTCTGAAGGGCTTGGGCAATCTCGATGCGCTCGCTTCCGGCGAAGTAGACGCGAATACCCGCTTTTTGAAGTGCGGCAAACGGTTTTTCACCCAAATGGTTGGTAACGAGCGTCGTAACGCCCGCTTTTTGAAACCATTGCGCGACTTTCATACCGCCTTCGACGTCATTGGCTTGAATCGTGATTTTTGCGTTTTCGTCGATCAGGGCGAAAAACTTTGCTTTTCCGAAAAGCGGTGCTAAAGCACTGTTCTCATTTTCGGTTTTAATCGGCATTGCGATCATTGTATCTCCTTTTATTTTGGTCATATGTTCGTAATTGTATCACTTTAAATGAACATATGTCAAGTATTTTTAAATCTTTTATGCTACTATAACTTTTTACTATTTCAGGAGATCGTCAATGGCACGCCAAAAATGCCTTCGTCACACCTTTTATCAGCCGCTTTGCACGCGTTTTACGCCCAAAAACGTTACGCATAACGAGTCGATTATGCTTTTAAGCGAAGAGACCGAAGCGTTGTACTGGATGGATTTGATGGGGCTGTATCAAGAGGACGCGGCGCAAAAAATGGGTATTTCGCGCCCGACGTTTGCGCGTATCATCAAGTCGGCACATTACAAAGTCGCGTTAGCACTTTTGGGCGGACACCATTTGGACTTGGAAACCAAACGCGATCGCTACGTCGTCGCTTTATGCTGCGACTTTCCCGAGACGCTTCTACCGCTTCAACCCAAAGGAAAATACGTCATCATCGCGACGATTCACGATCATACGATCGTCTCGTGGATCGAGCTTGAAAATCCCGTTTTTACGCAAAATCTCAAACCGCCCTTAGTGCTGCCCGAACTCTTCCAAAACTATCAGGTCAACTTTTTTATCAGCGAAAAATTGGGCGAAGGACTGCGAAGCGCACTTTCGGCACGAGGGATTCATATTATTCAAAAAGCGGTCGTGGATAAAGAGGTGCTAGCACACCTCTTTGATTGATCGGCAAAAACGCTAGTAGATCGCCAGCAACGCCGCACCGAAAAGGATACGGTAAATGCCGAACCCGACAAACGTAAACGTCTCTAAAAACTTTAAAAAAAGCTTGATCGTTGCATAAGCGACGATAAACGAAACAACAAAGCCTACCGCTAAAACCGTAAAGTGCGCATCGGTAAAAAGTTCGCTTCGATGCTTTACGATGTCATACCCCGTCGTCGCGCACATAACGGGAAACGCCAATAAAAACGAAAATTCCGCACTCGCTTTTCGCGTCAAGCCCACAAGCATCGCACCGATAATACTCGCACCCGCACGCGATGTTCCCGGAATCAATGCGAAAACCTGAGCGATACCGATCCAAAGAGCTTGTGCGTAACTTACTTTTTCCACATCGTCGATAAAATGCTCTTGAGGTTTGTAGAACTTTTCAGCGATCAAAAAGACGATACCACCGATAATGAACATCCACGCGACAATCTCAACGCTAAACATCGCTTTGACCTGTTTGGCAAACACAAATCCCACCGCACCTAAAGGGAAAAATGCCACCGCAAGCTTCATCCAGAGAGTGATTTTTTTAGGGGAAAACTTCTCTTTATAGTTTAAAACCACCGCTAAAATTGCCGCAAACTGTATGATAACTTCATACGCTTTCACCATACCGTCTTGCGGCACACCGAGCCAATCGGCAACGACGATCATATGTCCCGTCGAAGAAACAGGCAAAAATTCGGTAAAACCTTCAACCACACCCATAATGATAGACTGAAAAATATCCACAAACATTCCTACATGTAAAAGATAAAACGCGATTTTAGCATAAGGCGCGTTAGTCTTTGCCAAACATCGCACGCACTCCTTCCGAAACGGAGAAAATTCCTCCGAATTCGGTAAAAGAAAATTTACCGAATTTTAATCTTTAGTAGTTTACAATACATCAAATGCTGTAAGGTCTAAGGCTTAGACTTACATGAAGTAGCACCTCTTTTCTCTGCTCCTCTTCTTTACATGTAAAACAACACGGCACGACATTATTTCACAAAGGAAACACATGGGCGTAGAGCAACACAAGGATTTATTAGGCAGTATCGGTGTGGACGTCGAGCGTCACGCGAAGATGATGGGCGCAGGACTAGAAGCCTACAAAGCACAGTTTTTAGGACAACCCAACCGTCCTAAAGCGATGGCGTATTTTGACTGGTTTATGAGTGAGATTCAAGGGCAACGCATCGCCGAGATCAATCAATTAAGAGCGGAGAAAAAACCAGCCGTTGGGACATTTTGTATCTTCGTGCCCGAAGAGATCGTCATAGGCGCAGGCGGAGCCTGTTATGGGCTTTGCGGCGGTTCTAACGCAACCATTGCCGATGCCGAAACCGAACTTCCTCGTAACATCTGTCCGCTGATTAAATCCGCACACGGTTTTAAGCTTCAACGCACCTGTGCCTACACCCAATCCTCAGACTTCATTTACGGTGAGACGACCTGTGAAGCCAAGAAAAAAGCGTGGGAAATCCTTGCCAAACATCACCCCGTGCATGTGATGAACATCCCGCATATGAAGCGCGAGAAAGACCTTAAAATGTGGACGGAAGAGATCAAAGAGTTTAAAGAGCACATCGAAGCCGTTACCGAGAAAAAGCTCAGCCTCAACGAAATGAAAGAAGGCGTGCGCAAAGTCAATGCCAAACGAAGCGCACTTCAAAGGCTTGATCGCTTACGCGGTATGAATCCGGACATCATGCCCATCAGCGGTAAAGACGCGCTTTTCATTACGCAAGTAGGCTTTATGGACGATATCGAGCGCTACACGCAAAAAGTAAATGAACTCTGCGACGAGTTGGAAGAGCGCGTCAAAAACCAAGAGAGCGTCTTTCCCAAAGATACCCCTCGTTTAATGGTGCTAGGAACGCCGTTTGCGCCACCCAACTGGAAACTTCACACGGCGGTCGAAACTACGGGCGGTTGCGTCATCAACGAAGAGAGTTGCATCGGTCATCGTTACTTTAAAGACAACGTCGACATCGAAGACGCGCAAAGTGACGACGAGCTTTACGCACGTTTGATGACCCGTTACGCCAAAATCGACTGCGCGTGCTTTACGCCCAACACCGGACGCATCGACAAAATCGTACAGATGTACAAAGAGCGACAGGCCGATGGCGTCATCTACTACACGCTTTCCTTCTGTCACACCTACAACGTCGAATCCCACCTCGTGCTTGAAGCGATGCAAAAAGAGGGAATCCCGTGTTTGGTCATCGAATCAGACTACTCTCCTGAAGATGCGGGGCAGATCAAAACCCGTGTGGAAGCCTTTTTGGAGAGCATTACGTTCAAGAAAAAAGCGCAAGCGTTCGCAAGCAAATAATGTTTTGGGGTGTGGATATAGGCTCGACCTATACAAAAATCATCGGTATCGGGAAAGAGCGGGAGATCGTACACAGTGCGGTCATCCCGACCATCTTTAACCAAGACAAAATCGTGGGCGAATACTTAGAGGACAAAGAGGTCAAAATGCTCGTCGCCACGGGCTACGGGCGTTACATGTTGGAAGAGTCCCACGGTGCGCCCGTGATAAGCGAAATCAAAGCCCACGCTAAGGGTGCGTACTTTTTTGAGCCTGAGGTTGCGACCGTCATCGACCTTGGCGGACAAGATAGCAAAGTCATCAAAATGGGCGAATTGGGCAGTTTCACCGACTTTCGCATGAACGACAAATGCGCCGCAGGTACGGGAAAATTCCTAGAAATCGCCGCCAATCGTCTGGGCTTAGAGATGCAAGACTTTGCCAAAGCAGGCTTTGAGCACGACAAAGAGCTCACCATATCAAGCATGTGCGCCGTTTTTGCCGAATCTGAGGTCATCTCGCTGATCGCCAAAAAAGAGAGCTTAGCGAACATCTGCTACGGTGTCCACGAATCCATCGCTTCTAGGCTGGCATCGATGGCTCGAAAATTTGTCATAAAACCCAATGAAACTATCGTTTTTACAGGCGGTGGCGCACTTAATCCGTTCTTGCATCATATGTTAGAGCAAAAGTTAGAGCGAAAGATAGTCATCCCCAAACACCCTCAACTGATGGGCGCAGTAGGTGCGGCATTGGCGGGATTTGAGGTGGTTGAGTAGGGTTTACATGTAAAGGTTTGGATATAATTTTATAACTTCAAAAAAGGTTGTTTATGCGTCTCAAATCTTTACCTAAAAAAATTTACAATAATAGAAAAGCCGATACTAAAGCTGTTTATCGTGCAATTGATGCTGCAGTAGGTGGTTCTATTTCTATTGTTAAAGAGTCTATTGCAAAGAGTTATCAAGGCTTTTTAGATGCTAAGATTAATAACTTGATTTTAGATATGGCAGACAATAATATCGAAACCGATGAACTTATAAATTTTATCAATTCTAAGTCCCACGAAGATAGAGAATTTATGAGCAACCTTGTCATTAAAAGTCTTCATTCGGACAATCGAATTACTACTTTTTTGCTTGCTAAACTATCGAAAAATAAAATCAAAAACGGCTCATTAAACTATTATGAATCTTCGCTTTTTACCAATATCAATACGTTTACACATGAAGACTTTGGTATCTACCATTATGCTATTCAACATCTTATTCAACCTGAAAAAATAAAAATGTCACCTTATATTTTGGTGCCTTTAGAAGATGAACATTATATTCTTGCCATAAATAAATTTTGTAGTTTTGGAATTTTACAAACTGCCTATACTGTAGAAGGAAGCTACCATAAAGAAGAAAATCAAATTTATATCTTTTTTTTCAAAACCCCATATTCAGATACCCTCTATCAGGTACTTGATGAGTATTTCAAAAAAACTACATCATCATAAATTACTCTTACATGTAAACCCAGTCCCTAAGCTTCTTTTCCAAAAGTATTCTTTATAATACGCTAAATCGTACTATTAAGGATACTATCATGATCATTTCAGCCAATGACATCAAGACTAAAGGGGTCACGCTTTTGGATAAACTCTTTGAAACCATGAGTGAAGTGGTTATCAATGTTAGAGGGAAAAACAAGTATGTGGTCATTGATATTGAACGTTACAAACAGTTGCGTACTTTAGAGCTTGATCGTCTTTATGAAGAGACGATGCAAGAGATTAAAGAGGGGCGTTATACCACAGGTATTGAGGAACATCTCAAAGAAGTAAGAGACATTGCCAATGGCTTATGAAATCCGCTTAAGCGAAAGCTACAAAAAGCGGCTTCGTAAGTTTATTCAAACGCATAAAGATATGGCGGTACGTTATGAAAAGACCATTCGTATCCTTCAAGAAAACCCGCACCATCCCTCACTTCGTTTGCATAAGCTCAAAGGGAATTTAAGTGCGTATTACTCTATTTCGATTAATATTGAGTACCGCATCATTTTAGATTTTATCATCGTCGATGAAGTCATCATTTTACTCGACATCGGTGCACACGACGAGGTGTATTAGTGCGTATTCACACCCTAATTCACACCGCGTTGGTTGCCGAAGCTAAGCCTATCATCGGGCATTTTAAGCTTACATGTAAAGCAAAACAGCCGTTCAATCTTTACGAGGGGGATGGCATCGTCCTCATCGTCTCAGGCATGGGAAGCGAGAAAACTCGAGAGGCGCTTGTGTATGCGCTGAGTCTTTATGAGCCGCACGTTGCTATCAACGTGGGTATCGCAGGATGTCGTGATACTGCCGTTTCTAAAGGCACGCTCTTTTGTACGACGCACGAGGGTTTGGACATTCCTTTTGCGACCTGTTCAAGCCATGAAAAGCCTATCGAAGGCATGCGACGAAGTCCAAACGAGACACTTTCGTTCCGTCGGGACGAAAAAGCGGAGCGTTTCGGGGCTCCCGTCGTGAACAACCGTGCCCCGTGCGTGACTTGCGGCGATGCCTCCGTAAACACAACGCTCGTCGATATGGAAGCGGAAACCTTCTTGCAAACGCTACCCAAAAGCATCGAAACGTATGTCTTTAAAGTCGTCTCCGACCATCTTGAAACAACCATTCCAAGCAAAGCGGACGTAGGAAATTGGATAGGAAAAAGCATCAAACGGTGGGAAAACTATGCTCGATAAACACGAACATTTTGAAAAAGCGTGCGAAAATACCGCCTTTTCAAGTTTACATGTAAACACCCAAACCTTTTTAAAAACCAAAGCGATTGCCTACCGCCTCAGCTTTTCGCAGATTCAGCACCTCATTATCATTGCGATTGATCTGCAAATGTGGGGACACAGTCTTGAATTCTTTTGGGTGGATAAAGAGAGCAAAAAAGAGGCTTTGGTGCTGCTTGAATGCCACTATGCAACCCTTCAAAATATGCTCAAAACCTACCCTCAAACACCCATGAATTTTGAAAAAGAGACGTTTAAAATTGAGGAAATCGAAAAAGAGAGCTTGGGACTTGGCTCGTGCCCTGTGGCTTCACCCAAAACTCGCTGTTGCAACCTTCTTACCTTAGACGCGGTGGAAAGTTGCGGGTTTGACTGCTCGTACTGCTCGATTCAGAGTTTTTACAAAAACAACACAATCAGCTTCGATAAAAATTTCGCCGAGAAATTAGAGCATTTAAAACTTGACCCTAGCAAAACGTATCATATCGGCACGGGGCAGTCTTCGGACTCCTTGATGTGGGGCAACCGCGCAGGTGTTTTGGAAGCGTTGCTGAACTTTGCAAGGAAAAACCCCAACGTTATTTTGGAGCTCAAAAGCAAGTCGGACACCATTGCCTATTTGTTGGAAAACGAGGTGCCCAAAAACGTTATCTGCACATGGTCGCTCAATCCGCAGGTCATCATCGACAACGAAGAGAAGCGTGCGGCAAGCCTCGATGCTCGCATCCACAGTGCCAGAGCTTTGGCGGACAAAGGTGTGCTCATTGGGTTTCATTTTCACCCCATCGTGTTGTTTGAAGGCTGGCAAGAAGCCTACACCGCTATCGCACATGAGCTGACTAAGCGTTTTACATGTAACGAAGTTGCTCTCGTCTCCATGGGCACGCTGACGTTCATCAAACCCGTGCTGAAAAAAATTCGTTTGCGGGCTCAAAAGAGTAAAATTCTTCAAATGCCTTTAGTCGACGCCAACGGCAAATACTCCTACCCACTTTCTCTCAAAGAGGAAATGTTTAGCACGCTCTACCAAGCCTTTGCACCGTGGCACGGCAACGTCTTTTTCTATCTGTGTATGGAAGATGAGAGCTTGTGGCACAAGGTTTTTGGGTATGAGTACGCCAACAACGAAGCGTTTGAAGAAGCAATGCTCAGGGCATACACGCAAAAAATCAAAGGAATTCAATGAAAACCGTTTTAATGACTGGCGGAAGCAGTGGCATCGGCAAAGCAATCAAAGAGAAGCTCCACGAAGACGGCTACACCGTCTTTAATATCGGCAGGCGTGAAGCAGCCATCGTGTGCGACTTGCGCGATGGCGAGACATTGGAGCGCGTTGTCAAAGCGTGGCTCAAAGAGCACGACGTTCATGTGCTCATCAACTGCGCTGGCATCGGACTTTTTGATCCGCACGAGACGATCAGCCCTGCGAAGATCAAAAACCTTATCGATGTCAATCTCACCGCACCCATCATTCTCTCCAGCCTCTGTTTGCGCGCGTTGCAACAAACGGGTGGGCACATCATCAACATCACCTCCATCGAAGCCACACGCCATGCCAAATACTCCGCCTTGTACACTGCCACGAAAAGCGGACTGCGCGACTTTGGGCTGAGCTTATTTGAAGAGGTGCGCAAAAGCGGTGTGAAGGTTACGTCCATTAACCCCGACATGACGCTCACCTCCTTTTTTGACGCGCTTCATTTTGCGCCCAGTGAGGATGAGCAGACCTATTTACTCCCACAAACGATCGCCCAAAGCGTTTTAGACGTTTTACATGTAAAAGGTGCGATCACCGATATGACGATCCGCCCGCAAAAAGTAGGTATTGCGAAAAAATAATCTTTACATGTAACGCTAGCGAACCAACGTATTTTCAGCACCATGCAAAATCATCGCGACATCTTCATCCGCAATATCGTAATGGTAAAACGTTTTGTAAAAAGACTTTACCTCATGCTCCAACGATTGATCTTTAAAAAGCTCAGGGTAAAACATCTTCCCAAGCCATAAAGGTTGTAAAGCCCCCTCGGCACTGCGCACAGACCAGAGATAAACGCCTGTAGGAACGACATAAATGCGTCTGTTTTTAACGGCATTTAGGGTTTGCAAGGCGGGATTTTGCAAAATGACATCACGGCTTGGATTGCTATTGGTAATGATCACATCAGGATTCCACACCAAAATTTGCTCGGCATTGATAATCTTTGCCATCTCTTTGGTATCAAGGGCATAATCACGTGCCACGTTCATGCCGCCTGCGATTTTGATGTACTGTGCGCCAATGTCACTGTCGTTGATCGTGGAGTAACTGCCTCCTGAAAAGTTCAATGCCAAAACAGAAAGCTTTGGCGAAACTGCGGAAGTGCGCTTTTGAACCTCTTGAAGCATCGCATCGTAATAGCGATTAAACGCTTGCGCTTTTAAAGGAGCATCCTCACCCAAAATTTCCGCGATAAGCCTGACACTCTCCTTGATCTCCTCTATCGTCGCAAAATTGCTGATTTTTACAACCGCAATGCCCGAAGCTTGAAGTTGCGCCATAGCGGCATCATTGAGAAAAAACGATGTCGGTCCAAAAACCACTTGCGTTTGCGTCGCAATTAAAGCTTCAATGTTTAAAGAAAGGTTGCTAGATTGCCCCGCTCGCTTTAATGAGGGAAAAATTTTGTAAAACATCTCGGAGAGTTTTGGCACACCCGCACTGATCTTAGGCTCAGCACCTAGCATACACGTCACTTGAGCAAACGCACCGATCAATGGAGTGACTCGTTTTACATGTAAAGGGACAGCAACCTCTATTCCATCGCTGTCTTTAACCATACGAAAGCCCTCATCGGCATAGCTAAATGAACTCAAAAGCAAGCAGGCTAGGAAAAAAACGTAAAGTTTTAAAGTATGATTTCGCATGGTTTCCACCACATAACGTAGGTTTTTGTTTGACGAAGCAAATGGACACGACCATCTTCTAAAATATCTAAATAGCGATCGACATTCGCACGGTAGCGTTCTTCATGTTTTGGTAAAATTTCTCCTACAAAACGAAGTGCCTCGTATGCCTCTTCCCTTGAAGTATAGTACGCTTCAAATCCATCATCCAGCACCACGACACTCGGGTTTGCGCCCATATCGTAGACCATATTGAACGTTAGATTATAATCAAACAGACGATCATCGGGGCGAGATTGAAAAGGGGGAATATCGGTGATGCCCTCTAGAAAATCAAGTTGTATTTCTCGAAGACTCGGCGCATTGGCAAAACTCATCACAAACACGTATTTGGTCGCAAGCTGATTGAGTTTGATAATATCAAACATACCCACCGAACGTGATGCCACGGCAATATCATGCTTTCCGATCTTGTCGACCGCATCCTCATCCAACCAATTTTGAGACAAAGGCTTGACATTCTCAAGCCCCGCATTTTTGGCATTGCGTACACAACGCTCCAACATTTTCTCATATGCGTCCACGCACGTCACCGACTTGGCTTTATGCGCCATCGGTACGGTTAACCTTCCCGGACCGCAACCGATGTCGACAACCGTATCGTTTTCGGTAATGCCCATGGCATCGACTTGTTTTTGCGTAAAGCCTTTTTCTAATTTTGCCATACCGTCGTACATTTCCGCCATCGCATTCCAATCAACGTTCGGCGTTTTTGGATCTCGGAGCATTGCAAAACGTTGGCGACGCAATGCTTCCCAATTGACAAGCCCGTTCATCGGTTATCCTTAAAATCTAACTTCAATCGAAGCGGTAATGTTGCGCGGTTCGCCTAAAAACAAACTGGTTGTTCCGGAAGCGGCATTGCCGTCTAAGCCGTTGCTGGCAAAGATACCTCCCCAATATTTTTCGTCGGTAATATTGTTAATGGAAAGCCTAAAAATCGTTCGATCACCCCAAAGTTTTTTAACGGCATAACGTGCACTGAGATCTATCGTAAAATATTCATCTGCCCATTGCGTATTGGCCGGATCAATCGCTCGTTCACCGGTATAGTGAAAGTTACTGCTGAGCACAAGCTCTTCAAAGCTAGGAACGGTATATTCAACCAAAAGATTGGCTTGCCACTCAGGCATACCGATGGCTTCTTTATTGTTGATATTCGCAATTTTTGCACCACTGATTTCGGTATCCATAAACGTAACACCGCCAAAGAGTGCCAATGCTTGTGCAAGCTTACCCGACGCCATAAATTCGACACCTTTATTGGTCTGCTCACCTTGTTCCTCAAAGACGCCGTTATACCCCGTATACGCCGTCGGTCGTTTAATTTGAAAAAGTGCCGTTGAGAGATCAACCCGCTCTAAAGCAAGTTTTGCACCGATCTCATACTGTTTACTTCGATACGGATCAAGCGTACGTATGACACCGTAAGCATCCGTCCCCGAATCACCCGGTTGGATACTGTCTGCATACGTGACATACAAACTCAAATTCTCAATCGGCTGGTAAATGACGCTTGCGGCATAGCTATACCCTCCTTTTGACACATCTGAAGTCGTCACGCCCGACGTATTGTACGCTTCGGTACCGATCCAACTTTTATTGGTGGAGAGAAGCACTTGCCATTGATCGTTGAGTTTAACGGTATCTCCCAAGGTCAGATTTTTTACATCGGTGGTGGAAGAGACATACCGTCCTCCGGTTGTTTTATTCGTATAAATATCCCAAATATAACCGTTTCCACCCATTGAAATTTCATTTTCAAAGCCTAAAATTTCTTGTTTTGTTTTGACGTACCCCATGTAACTATCGAGCTCAAAACGGGTTGCCGTAGTTTGAGCTGGCACAGATGAAGTATATGTTCCGCTATTCGAATTGTACGTATTGGTGAGTCCGTAAAGTGCTCTATCGGCTCTTTGCGTCAAGTATCCGCCCTCTGCATACCAATTATCCGCAATGTCGTATTTGAGTTTTCCACTGTAGGTTGTCGTCGTTAGTTCTCTTCCCGCATTTTTTCGCGCGTATTTTTCATCGGATGCATCGTATGCGTCAGGAAGGGTGTAGCGCGCAACGCCAAGTGCGGTATAGGGCATATTAAACTGTCCCGTATAGCCCTCTTTGATGTATTTGTAGTAACTAAAGTTCGTCTCCAACGTCAGTCGATCGGTGAGATAAAAATCAAGCCCCGTAGAGATGAGCTGACGTCTTAAATTGCTTCCCTCAACATATCCCTCGCCGTCACCGCCTATAAAGACGCCTCTATAACCTACTTTATCGTTTAGTCTACCGCCCACATCCGCTTCTGCTTCGGCGTGCCCGCTTTCACCGTACGTAAAAAGTAAAGAATTTTCATACTCTTTCGTCGGTCGTTTGCGTTCAAAATTGTACACACCCGAAGGGTTTGCCGCACCGTACAGTGAGCCTGAGAGTCCGTTTAAAATTTGAAGGCTATCAAACATTGCCATCGGGGTTGCCGTGGTGGAGACGACATGTAAACCATCCCAATAACTGTTCGCCACAACATCGCCTCGCATACCTCTGGTTTGTGGACGCCCGACATCGGCACCGCCGCGCCACTCTATTTGAGCAGAAGGAATGTATTTGATAACGTCTTCCAAGCCCTGAGAGCGTTGATTTTTAATGATCTCTTTGGGAATCGTATTGATTTGGTACGGAACATCAAACGCTCTTTTATCGCCTAGCGCACCTAAAGAGACCTCTTTGGTTAAAAACCCATCGGCAATGCCACCCTCCAACTCCTGAAAACGTTCTGTCGAAACAACGACACTCTCCATCTGTACACTGGTTTTAGAACCCTCCTCGCTGCTTAAGGCATTGGAAGCCAATAAAATCGGTATCAGTACCGTACTTAAGCCCTTAAAACTACGATTCCCCACGTGAACTCCTTTGTGTTTTTGTATAAATTTATATATAACGATTAAGCTGTTTTGAGAGAAGACGGGATATTCCATACGTTATAGAGTAAATCTTTTTTCATCGTAGCGTTATTTATAAAAATATATAATACGTATTTAACTCAAAATATTCTTAATAAAATATTAAAATGACATTAAATGCCTATAATAAAAACACCGTTTCGAATAAAAATTAATCATTGATCGGTTTTTTTTCACTCAAGAATCGACTCAACCAAAAGTAATCTTTACATGTAAAGTTTTCGCAAAGCAAGACTCTCTATAATGGCGCAAACCGTCTCAAAGGAGTTACCGTGCTTACGCGAATCGAACATGATCTCATCGGTGAAAAAGAGATATCCAACGAATGTTATTACGGCGTTCAAACCGCGCGAGCGGCGGAGAACTTTCACATTACGGGCGTCACGCTCGGGAGTTTCCCGACCTTTATCGAATCCATCGCCAAGGTTAAAAAAGCAGCGGCCTTAGCCAATTACGAACTTCATTTACTCTCGGAAGCGAAGAAAAACGCTATCGTCGAAGCGTGCGAGCAGATTATCTCCGGAAAGTTTCACGATCAATTTGTCGTCGATATGATTCAAGGAGGTGCGGGTACGTCGACCAATATGAATGCCAACGAAGTCATCGCCAACATCGGTTTGGAGTCGATGGGGCATCACAAGGGCGAATACCAATTTTTACATCCCAACAACGACGTCAATCTCTCTCAATCCACCAACGACGCTTATCCTACGGCTTTAAGGGTCGCACTTTACGAGAAGCTTGGGGAACTCGGCGATTCGATGCGCATTATCAAAGATGCGTTTGCCAAGAAAGCCGGTGAATTCAAAGACGTGATTAAGATGGGAAGAACCCAACTTCAAGATGCCGTACCGATGAGTTTAGAGCAAGAGTTTCGAACGTATGCGGTCATGATCGGCGAGGACATTCAAAGGGTCAGCGAAGCCAGACAACTCGTACGCGAAATCAATATGGGTGCAACGGCTATCGGAACGGGTATCAATGCGCATCCCGATTATGCCAAGACCGTCGAAGCCAAGCTTCAAGAGGTTACGGGACGACCGTTCGTGACGGCGGGCGATCTCATCGAGGCGACGCAAGATACGGGTGCGTACGTGCAAATCTCGGGCGTACTCAAACGCGTTGCGACCAAGATGTCTAAAATCTGCAACGATCTTAGGCTTTTAAGTTCAGGCCCTCGCACGGGGTTTGGCGAAATCAATCTTCCGGCGATGCAACCGGGCAGTTCTATTATGCCCGGTAAAGTCAATCCCGTTATTCCCGAAGTCGTCAACCAAGTTTGCTTTCAAGTCATCGGTAGCGACATCACCGTTACGATGGCATGTGAGGGCGGTCAACTTCAGCTCAACGTTTTCGAGCCCGTTATCGCGTTTAACCTTTTCAATTCGATCAACATGATGCGCAATGCGTTTGAAACGCTCGCGTATACGTGCGTCGACGGCATTACCGCCAATCCGGAACGATGCAAAGCCTTGGTACTGAATAGCATCGGTCTTGTAACCGCGCTCAATCCGTTTATCGGTTATGAAAATTCCACCAAAGTCGCCAAGGAAGCTTTGGAAACGAATCGTTCGGTTTACGACATCGTTTTGGAGCGCGGTTTGTTAGCCAAGGACGAGCTTGAAGACATCATCAAGCCTGAAAATATGATCAAACCTCGCAATTTCGGTCTCTCCGAAAAAGATAAATTCGAAAAATAGCCTTTTGCTTCGGGGCGCAAGCCCCGAGCGTTAAACTGCTTTGAGGGTTTATCAAACCTTGAGAGAAGTTTACTTAAAGGAGTTTCCATGTTATGGTTAGAAGTGATTGTCGTACTTGCCGCGATTTTTTTCGGAGCAAGACTCGGTAGTATCGGTATCGGCTATGCCGGAGGTTTGGGCGTTTTGGTTTTAACGCTTGGACTGGGACTCAAGCTCGGGTCGATTCCCATCGACGTTATCCTCATTATTATGTCCGTTATCGCGGCGATCGGTGCGATGCAAGTAGCGGGCGGCTTGGACTATATGGTCAGTATCGCCGAAAAAATCTTGCGTAAAAACCCTAAGTACATTACGTTTCTAGCACCGATCGTCACATACGTTATGACGTTTTTCGCCGGTACGGGACATACCGCGTTTTCCACGCTTCCGGTTATCGCGGAAGTTGCCAAGGAGCAAGGTATACGACCTTCTCGACCTTTAAGCATCGCCGTCGTCTCGTCGCAAATCGCTATCACGGCTTCTCCGATCTCCGCCGCCGTCGTCTTTTTAAGCGGGGCATTGGAGAAATACGGCATCGGCTATTTGGAGCTTTTAGCGGTTTGCATCCCCTCTTCGTTCTTAGCATGTATGGTTGCGGCATTCGTATCCAACTTCCTCGGGAAAGAGCTAAAAGACGATCCCATTTACCAAGAAAGAGTGGCAAAGGGTTTGGTCAAAATGCGCGGTACGACGAAACTGGACGTTAAACCGGGTGCAAAGCTTTCCGTCGGAATCTTTTTGCTGACGATTATTGCGGTCGTCACGTACGCAACGCTTATCAGCGATAAAGTCGGCATTATCAAAAACCCGGTCGTTCCGAGAAATGAAGCAATTATGCTCTTTATGTTTGCGGCGGCAACCTTGATCGCGGCATTCACGAAAATCGAGTGCGCTCAAGTGCTCAATTCCGCAACGTTTAAATCGGGAATGAGTGCGTGTATCTGCGTTTTAGGCGTTGCATGGCTCGGCGATACGTTCGTTGCCAATCATATCGCGCAAATTAAAGCGATGGCGGGAGATTTGCTCAACGTCTATCCGTGGATGTTGGCAGTGGTACTTTTCTTTGCCAGTACGCTTCTTTATTCGCAAGCGGCAACCGCAAAAGCCTTGATTCCGAGTGCTTTACTCCTCGGCGTTTCCCCTTTGACCGTCGTTGCATCGTTTGCCGCGGTCAGTGCGCTTTTCGTACTTCCGACCTATCCGACGCTTATCGCTGCGGTCGAGATGGACGACACGGGCTCAACCCGCATCGGCAAATTTGTTTTTAACCATCCGTTTATTATTCCCGGCGTCGTTGCGATCGCGCTTTCCGTCGCATTTGCATTCGTCATCGGCGAGATCATTTTATAAGGTCTGAAGTATCACATTTTTCAAAAGGAGTTACGATGAAGTTTTTACATGTCTTGTGTATGGCAGCACTGATCAGTGCCTCTTCGTTAATGGCAAAACCGACGATTGCCATTTTAGCAACCGGCGGAACGATCGCGGGGGCGGGAACGTCGGAGCTCAAAAGCTCGTATTCCGCCGGTGCCGTGACGGTCGATAAATTACTCGCCGCCGTTCCCGCTATCAACGATATGGCAACGATCAAAGGCGAGCAAATCTCTAGCATCGGTTCGCAAGAAATGACGAACCAAGTGTGGCTAAAACTCGCCAAACGCGTCAACGAACTTTTGGCACAACCGGATATCGACGGTGTGGTCATTACGCACGGAACCGATACGGTCGAGGAGACTTCGTACTTTCTCGATTTGACGGTCAAAAGCAAGAAACCGGTCGTTTTTGTAGCGGCGATGCGCTCTTCAACGTCGATGAGTGCGGACGGTCCGATGAACCTTTTCAATGCGGTTAATGTTGCGATTAACAAAGAGACTGTCGGTAAAGGCGTCGTCGTCGTGATGAACGATGAGATCCACAGTGCACGTGAAGTCACCAAAGTCAACACCAGTTCCGTCAATGCCTTTGCTTCTCCAAACAGCGGCAAAATCGGTACGGTTTACTACGGTAACGTCGAATACTACATGCAACCGACCCGAAAGCATACCGTTACCTCCGAATTTGACGTTAGCAAATTGGAAGACTTACCGCGCGTCGACATCGTTTACGCCCATCCGAACGATACGGACGTCATGGTTAAAGCAGCCGTTACGGTAGGAGCTAAAGGCATCATTCATGCCGGTATGGGCAACGGAAATCCTTTTCCTTTGACGCAAGAGGCACTTGCCGAAGCGGTGAAAAAAGGGGTTGTCGTAGCGCGAAGTTCTCGCGTGGGTAGCGGTAGTACGACCTTAGAGGGTGAAGTAGACGACGCAAAATACGGTTTTATCGCAACGACGACGCTCAATCCGCAAAAAGCACGCGTTCTTTTAATGTTGGGATTGACCAAAACCAACGATAAAAAAGCACTTCAACGTCTCTTTTTAGAGTATTGATGCCGCAAACGCCCGTTTTGTTTTCGCTCAACGGGCGTACTTTACATCTTGGAAGATTTGGTGTTATAATGCCCGCCAAGCCATAAGAGTTCTCGTAAAACTCATTTGACAAGAGCTAAAAGCACCGAAGGTGCGCGGGCACGTTACCGCAAGAATTTTAGTGTATCGAGAGGGAAAATGAAACCGTTCGTCCTTTTTTTCTTCATCGCTCTCTTCTTTTTTACGCCGCTTTGCGCGCACGATAAAAATATCTTAATTATTAACTCCTATCATCGCGGTTTTCAATGGAGCGATGACGTTATTTCAGGGATGGAAAGAGTTTTTTACGCACATTCTGACATCAAAATCAACATTTGGTATATGGATTCTAAGCGTATCAATTCCGAAGAGTATTATGCTAAATTGCGTGAATTGTACAAGCTTCAATTGCAAAAAAACCACTACGATCTCATTATCGCCGTCGATAATTTCGCCTATGATTTTGTCATCAAATACTATCATGAACTCTTCACGGACGAGCCTATTTTATTTACGGGGTTAGAGCAGTTTGAGCCCGAAGAGGTCAGCTCTCAACATCTCGAAGACCGCGTTTACGGCATCTTGGAACGACGCGCTATTCCCGAGACGATCGCGATGATCGCTTCGATGATACCGCATTTGAAAAAACTCTATATTATCAACGATACGAGTGCAAACGGCGATGACAGCGAGCCTTTTATTCAAGACGCTATCCACAATAATCACACTCCGATCGAGATCGAATATATCCGCAAGTCGACGATTGAAGAGCTTGAAGAGCGTTTTTCGCAACCCAACCCCGAAGAAGCGATCTTCTTTGTACGCTTTTACAACGATAAAGAAGGCAATCTTTACTACAACAACCAAATCGCCTCGATGCTCGACAAAAGCGCATTGCCCGTGTTTATTACCGATACGCTTTTTATCGGCAAAGGCGCATTGGGCGGTAAACTCGTTTTGGTTAAAAAATTGGGGGAACATACCGGCGAAAAAGCGATCAATATTTTAGATAAGAAACTTCAAGCACTCGACGTGGATACGTTTCAAACCTACGCGTATCAGTTCGATGCCCAAAAACTCGAAGCTTTTTCCCTCAATCCCAAGCCGACGGTCCATACGTACGAGCTGATCAACGCAACACCGACTTTTTTCGATACGTACCGCAAATTTATCGATGCGGTTTTCTTGATCTCGCCGTTTTTAATTTTCCTCATTTTAGGACTTGCCCATAATATTTACCGACGTATCCGCTCCGAGCAGGAACTTCGCGCCATCGAAATGCAAAAAAACAAACACCAACAGTTCATCATTCAACAATCCAAGCTGGCAGAAATCGGCGAAATCTTCTCTTCCATCGCGCACCAATGGAAAAATCCACTCGTCGAAATCGCCACCATCGCTCAAGAACGCTTCTATGCGCAAGAGATCCAAAGCGACGAAGAACACAATCGCTACGTTCAGGACATTATGGTACAGGTACGCTATATGACCGATACGATTAACGATTTTCAAACGTTTATTATGCCCTCTTCCGAAAAAACCGTTTTTGACGCCAATGAAGCGGTGGAAACGATGCTAAAGATCATCAACCATACGATCAAGTACAATTATATCGACGTTAGCGTGGACATCTCAAACGCAACCGATCTTAGGGTTCGCGGTTATAAAAACGAATTTATGCAAACCCTGCTCAATATCGTCAACAACGCTAAAGATCAAATCAAAGAGGCACGAGAAGCCAAAAAAATCAAACGCGGCGTGATCGATATCGTCCTTTACAATCAAGCGGGAAATCTCGTCATTACAATTGCGGACAATGCCGGCGGTATTGCGGAAGAGAAGCTTCCCTACGTTTTTCAAGCGTACTTTACTACCAAAGAACACGGACACGGAATAGGACTTTACATGTCAAAGCTCATTATCGAAGACAAAATGAACGGACGCATCTTTGCCTCAAATCAAAATCAGGGTGCGTGCTTTACGATTATTTTAGGGAGTACCGTATGAAAATTTTAGTCTTGGAAGACAACGAACGCCTTGCGAACGTTATTAAAAGCGTTTTGATCAAAGAGGGATACGTCGTCGATCTTTTTATGGACGGAGAAGTCGCCCTCGATGCGCTTAACCGCGGATACCACTGCTTTATTTTGGACATCAACGTTCCCTCCATCGACGGGATTTCCATCTTAGAGACGATTCGCATCTACCACAAAGACGTACCCGCCATTATCATCAGTTCCAACCACGATCTCGAAAAAATCCAAACCTCGTACGAAATCGGCTGCGACGATTACCTTAAAAAACCGTTTTTTATCTACGAGCTGGTTCAAAAAGTCAAAAAACTATGCCATAAACCCTCTCAAACGCTTTCGTTTTGGCGCGGGTATACCTACGATTATCTCAACCATCGCTTGTTCGATCCGCAAAACGAAGAGATTAAACTCGCTAAAAAAGAGTGTATGTTTTTAGACCTTTTTATCAAAGATCGTCATCGCGTCGTGACGTTTAACGAGTTGGAGGAGTATGTTTGGGAAGGCGAAGAGACCAACATCTTAAATATGCGCGCCCTCATCAAACGCTTGCGTAAAAAACTTCCCGAAGGAGCGATCGAAATGATTAAAGAAATGGGGTATCGTTTGGGCGAAGTTTAAATCGCTTAAGAGGGATTTCGGTAATAAAGTTGCGTTTTACCGGATTGGTACGAACTGTAGAGCTTTTTAAACTCTTTAAACACTTTTGCCGAATACGGATTGTCGTCGATCTTACCGTTGTAAGCATTGATGGCGTCTTTGGTATTTTTATGGCGTTCAAAACAGGTTGCTAAGATATACGCTCCGACTTGAATATTGATTTTCGGATCGAACAGATCGTACAAAGAGATGTTGGCTTTGTCTAACAACGGTTTGTGAATCGAGTTGATCTGCATAATGCCCATATCAAAACGCGGATAGTTGCGCGTGTAGAGAAAATGTACGACGTGACTTGCTTCGTACTTGTTTTTGCTTTTAATCGCGATCACTTGCGAATACTGCTTGCTTTCGATCCCTTTTTGTTTCAAAAACACCTGCAACTCTTGGGCTTGTTTGGGCGTCATCTTTGAAGCACTGAAAGCAACCACGTATCGGTCTAAGTCGCTTTCGACTTTCGCGATCGAATAGAGTAACCGCGGCTCGATACCGTAAATTTGCCCGACTTTCACCCAAATATTTTCACTTTGATTGGCTTGTGCCGCCCCTAAAAAAAGAGGAAAAAAAAGCAGCAAAATCATACGATACACCATGCCCTTCCTCCTTTTTTCACGTTTGCTTCATTATAAATAAAGCAAACTTTATTCTCACTAAAGCATATCTTGGTTAAAATATTTTTCCTCTTGCGGGGGGTATATGACTCTGGTGTGCATCACGGCCTTCAAAGCCGATCGGGTGGGCGGTTGACCGTTTGCCGGTAGGTTCGATTCCTACACCCTCTCGCCGTACTTCAATTCAAATCAATCTTAAATACATTCAAAAACACCTAAAAATAGACATTTAAAGCTAATTCTAATCTCTATCAGTTTAAAATAACCTAAATAAGTTTATGATTTTTGTGTACGTTAAAAGGTACGTTTTAAAATAACTGCCAAAAACGGATAAAAAAACGTATCTAAAAGAGGGGCTAAAATGCCACGAAAAGTACCACCGTTAACGGATATGCAAGTTAAGAAGCTCAAACCACAAGAGAAGCCCTACATCATAACGGACGGACAAGGGTTAAGACTGCTTATTTTAACCGATAAGAAAGTATGGGAGTTCATCTATGAAAGCCCAACGGAGCATAAAAGGCGAAAAACCACTTTTGGAACGTACCCTCAAACGTCTCTATTAGAGGCAAGGGAACAAAGAGAAACGTACCTAAAAATGATTCGTAAAGGCATTGACCCTATCGATCAGAAACGTACCCAAAAGATTGAAGATCAAAAAGTACATGAGAGCAACTTCCAAAATGTAGTCAATGGGTGGCTTCAAGCGCAGGAGTACCGGTTAGGAAAAGAGACGTTTAAGCGTAAACAAGCTCTTTTTGAAAACTTTGTCATGCCTGTGTTTCAAAGGCGCAATATTGCGGATATTACCCATAAAGAGGTCGCTATTCTCTTAGAAGTCAAAGCACAGCAACATCCTGAAACTGCGCGAAGAATGTACCAGTATCTTGATGATCTTTGGCGTTACGCATGCAGTCGAGAATACTGCGAGGTTAATGTCATTGCGAACATCCATAAAAGAAGCACTTTACCCACGCCAAAAGTCAAGCATTACCCCATCATCACAGAACCAAAGCCACTTAAAGAGCTTATCAATGCCATCTACCGTTACAGTGGGCACGTCAGCATCAAAAATGCGCTCAAATTTGTTTTACATGTACCGTTGCGCGCCTCAAACCTCGTCACACTCAAATGGGCATACATCGACTTTGAAAATCGCTCTTTGACTATACCGCGCGCCGAAATGAAAAGCAAGAATGCCGATCCGAGAGACTTCACTTTACCGCTGACGCAGGAAGTCATAGCCATTTTAAAAGAGCAGTATTTGTTCACGTCTCATCTTGAATACGTTTTCCACCTCAACGGCTCACACATCAACAAAGAAAGCCCGACGATGGCGCTGAAGCGTTTAGGTTTCAATGATGAGGTAAACGGACGAAAACAAACCGTTCACAGCTTTCGAGGTACATTCAGAAGCCTCGCTGACACCCACCAAAGAGAGCATAATTGTAGTTATGAGGCAAAAGAGAAAGCTTTAGATCATGCAGTGGGTGGGAAAACCGAACGCGCTTACAACCACAAAGCCGATCACTTTCAAGAAATCACTATTCTTTTGAACTGGTGGAGTGGGTACGTTTTGGCAATGGTGGAAGAGTAAAAGATGACTTTTATTGAAAAACTAAGTAGTAACTGTATGGACCATGTTTGTGGCGATGAGCAGTTCAAAAAGCTTGAAGAAATGCTTGAAGTGTTTAACATTTATGGGCAATACCTCAACACTATCCCACAAAATTATCATTTTGGGATTGTTCAAGAATTATCTCATGAAATATTCATATACTCACTGGATTTTACTACGTTTAATAACCACGAATTTAAACGACCAAAAGAAAACAAAACTCTTGCACCTACGGTTCTTCTTTCAAGAGACATTAAAACACTTGAAAAAGCACGCTCACTTATTCTTGATAAAATAATACATAAATACCTTCTTTTTAATGATTGCAAAATGCCCATTAATTACGATAGAGAAACATTTGATAAAATTTATTGTGAAACAAAAGCCCTTCGCAATGACGGTATTAGAGCTGATATTTTAGAGGATATTGAAGTAGATAAAAAAGCATTTGACACTTATTTTAATTTAACAGATATGATAAAAGACTTAGAAAGTAAAAGTTTTAATATGTTTGATGAGTTAAATTATTTCATACCAAAAGCCAATAAAAACAAAATTAGAGAAATTTTAATTAGTATAAGACATGAATTCAAATTAAAAGTTTCCCAAGATGAAAAGCAGCTCTTAGACAACTTATAAAATACCGCTATTATTAATCTTTATTCATTTACGCAGTTAGACTAAGATTTGATAATCTTCTAAAATTACTCCTATAAATAATCTTATAGGGAGTTACACAATGTCAAAACCAACACCACCACAACGACTTAGAGCCAAACAAGTAGCTTCAGAAAATTCCATCGGTCTTAGTACCGTTTGGAGATACGCCAAGCTCGGTAAATTAACGCCTATTCGTGTCACCGATGGGGTGACGGTTTTTGACCGTGATGAGGTGAATGCTCTCTTTGGTTGCAAAGCCTCTACAGGTGAGAGCAAATGAGCGAGCGCCCAAATAGCATCTTTGTCCCGATCGATTACGTCAGAGAGCTAAGAGCATCGGGACAGCTCGATAAAGCGGACGCTTTTTTGAGCTACTTCGCGGATATGCACGATGATGAGTGGTACGGCTTCCCTTTTTACGCGAAGCGGTGGCATGTTGATCCGCAAACTGCGCAACAATGGATCAATGAGTTTTTAAATCAAATCAGCGTCTATTTTTCATCGTGGCAGGTTACAAACAACATACATTACAATGCAGTAAATGCTAAAGTATAGAGGTATGAGATCATGAATGAAGAAATGAGCTATCAATTCACCCCTACACACTATATTGCATCACTTCAGAAGAGAGGGAAACGAGACAAAGCACGTGCTTTCTTTGAATATTTCTTTGATATGCAAAGAGGTAATGAAAACTCTGTCTCTTTTTATGCCACCTCTTGGCACATAAGCAAAGCAACAGCAGGGAGATGGATACAAGAATTTAAAGATGAAATTCATAAATTTTTGGAGCTATGGAATACAAAAAATGATCAAAAAAGTGTGAGACGATTTTACGAACGTGATGAGACGATAAATACCTATAAAATATCGGTAGATAGGGAACTTCAAAAAAACAATGAGACGATTTATAAAAAAGAGCGAGACGAAGTAATAATATTAAAGAATAATAATAACGCGCATACGCGCGAAAGTGACTATGATAAAAACTTTGAGAAGCTTTTTATGATGGCAAGACGATCTTATAAATTCACCGGTAAAAGAGAAGAAGCTTACAATGAGTATAAAAGACTATATCCACATATACAGCCACAAGATATGGCATACGCTTATGCTTTACATGTAAAAGACTCTCAAAATTTCAAAAAGCCTTTTAACCTTGCAAACTTTATGCGTAATGATGTTCATATTAGTTACTTAGCAATACGCCTTATAGTAAAGCTCCAAGCAGGAGAGTCTTTAGAAGGGTGGTACGATAAAGAAGCGGAACTACTCCACACGAATGATAATACGTGGACGCTTACCAAAGAACGCTTTAATGAGCTGATATATAAAGGCGATATTCAGATATTACCCCAAATGAAAAGACCAGGGACAGACCAATGAACGAATGGATAATGGAGAAGATCCGCAGCAACCCCAAAAGATTCGGCGGTTTTTCTTCTAATCCACTGATCATGCTCGAGTTCCTAAAAGAGTTTTACCCTGATGCAACCGTCGCAGAACTCACGCCTCAACATATGAGCAAGCTTTCTACTATCAGCAGAACAAAAAATAAACTCCTCAAAAAGAATCCAAAACTCGATAAGAGAAAATACCCACAAACAAGTTTTACAACACTTTATAACGAATAAGAAGAACTAAACGTGCACGGCTTTAAAGAGGGTTATGTGTTAAAGCGATGCAACATACTCTAAAATTTAAAAGAGAATAGGCTCATAAATAAGCCATAAAGGGTCTAAATTTGATCGAACAGGCTTTTAAAGCTATCTGAGTATGCCAAAAGCTCTTAGCGTTCAAATTTGAATTTCTTTTAAGATCACTCACAGCGATGATGAGATTAAAAAGAGTAGGTTCTTCCGATGTATTCGATGATAAGGGTAGTGCAAGCCCCGACAGTAACGTAGTTTTAGACTATGAAACTTGCTAAACTTTTCTACTTTTTTTTGTTTGGTGAACATTTTATAGGAGTAAGGGGGGCATCAAATCTCTACAGCCTTGCACCTCAAACACCGAGTCTGCTGGCATCTTTTCATAGAAACCAACATAAAGGGGTGGGCTTATAAGCGTAAATCAATAGAGTGCTTATTCTTGAAAGGCTCTGTTGTGGCACGTATGGGCAAAATAACAAGAGAAGCTGAGCAAAACCTCATCACACTCAATCAAAAAAATCAAATGCAAAATTATGGGCGTGATGGGCTTTGGGTAGATGCTTCCATTTTTAAAGAGGAAACAGCGGAATAATCTGCTCATTGTTTGCCCTGGTCTCTTAAGCTTCAATTTTAAGAAATTTAAAACGTGTTAACTCTAATTATTGAAAATTACACTTTTCAAGATACTAAGTTTTTAGAAAAGCCCTAAAATAGGCACTTTCAGAATTAAGCTAAAATTATTTAAGGTTATTTGAGATTAAATGAGCTAAAACTAATAAAAAAGTTTAAGAATTGAATTTTTTTGATAGATTTTTGGCTTAAGATTACCATTAAGGTGAGCGGAAAAATCCGCTCTTTTTACTCAGTCAGCTTTTGACTCCTACTTTCCCATTTTGAAACTCATTCTTTATCCCTCACCGCAAACAATCCTTCATTAGCAAATTTATCCATCGGGATTATGAACTCATCTGAAAGCGTTATGAGATCATCTTTATATTTTTGCATCGATGGGATAAAATCATCCACCATCTTTTTATAATGGGATGATACTCTGTGCATCGCCTCTAAAACGTTGTTATGATTGATGGCTATTTGTGTGCGCGCTTTTTCGTAGTGAGATACCTTTTCATAAAGTGCCAGTGGCTCCGACATTTCATTAATTTGATCTGTGAGTGATGTCACTTGCTTTTTTAATGCTTTGTTTTCAAGTTGCAGAGCTTTCATATCATCGATTTTTGCCTTATAACTCTCCAACTCTTTTTGGTAGAAAACTACGTCTTCTTCCAACTGCTCTACTAATTTAATCAACTTACCTTTACCCATGTTTGACCCCTTTTGTCTAAAATGATATAATCAAAGTTCAAATAGTCTATGCTTTTTATGTACGTTTTTGTGTACGTTTGGCATTTACAAACAAAGCTTAAATACCTATAAATAGTGTTTTTATGGCATTTGTTCGGGAGCTACACCCGCCGTACTTCAATTTCAATTAATCTTAAATGCTCTCGAAAGCCCCATAAAATACGAATTTATTAAGTTTATACTAATCTCAATGAGCTTAGAATAACCCCATACAATCTAAGAATAATAGATACATTCGAAAATTGGAATGACCCCAAGAATATAGGCACTTTTTAATTCGTAGACTTTGTCGATTTAGATCGAGTTAAGACGAAAAGGAGAAGTGAATGCCACCAAAATGTACAGATGAATTCAAACAAAAGGCTGCGAAGCATGTCGTTAACAACAATTATTCTATTCAAAAAGTAGCGGAACGATTGTCAAGATCGGGCTTCTATGCTGATAAGGAAGTAAAGATGTGGATTTATGGAATTATAAATGTAACTCTAATGGTGGTTTCATTCTTTGGTATTTATAATTTTAATCACAATATCCTATTTGCTGTAATTGGCACTTTAGTGATAAGTGGAATATCGCAAGGAAGCCCGATACTCGCATTAATCGCATACCCTCTAGTGGAATATTTTTTGGGGCATGGATTAACAATTTACTCTGCTATTTTTGTTGGGATAACCATAATTCAATTAGCTTTAGTTTTTTTGCAAGTGACAAGAAAATAAGATGTTAAAAGACAAAAAGATCAATGAGCAACAAACATTACTACATAAGGGAGCGCCTTGTGGTGGTCTTACGCTTAAATTTCTATTATACGCTTCCGATAAGAACATGGAAGACATTCATAATAAAATAGAAATTGAACACTTTAACGCAAAAAAATATCTTGAATTAACTATTATATGGTCAAGTATTTATTGGATAATTGCATTGCTTTCAATTTTTTCTCCGTCAGATTGGGTAAGTAGAACTATGATTGCCGTTGGATATTTAATCCCCTACTGTGCAGTTATTATTGCAGTTCATTCAGTATATGTAGTTAACGTCCTTTGCTCCCCTCTTATTCACATAGAAGAGTGCATTGCTAAAACATCAAATAATGAAAAATATTCCTTAGAAGCAGTGCAATTTTTCCGTTATATTAGAGTTAGAAGTTTAAATATTTTCGTTGGGTATTGGGTGACATCATTCTTATTGTCATTTTTATTAAAAATGTTTGGACTATGGAAAACATTGCCTATATTAATTTTTATTTTAATAAGCCTCACTCCTATCATTGCAATAACATTATTTTATTGGAAATCAGTCAATCATTTTAAGCTTCAAAAATAACGAAATCTCCATTTTCTCTCGATTCCATTGAAATTTAAACCCCTCCATAGCGTTTGGTTGTGATATGGTGGTTTTGGGGGAGGTGGAATATAAATAAAAAAATTTCTGAGGAATGGTCATAATACTATTCTCATATTTATTTTAGGGGGGCGCACCCTCTTGCCCTATCCTTATCTCTTCTCTTAGCTCTTTGCCTCATTAAACGCCTCTAAACGTTTGACGATGTTATGGCTCATGGTTTCTAAAATCATTAAAGCCTCTTTACCATACACGTGTGCGCCACCCTCTTCTTCTGCAAAACGAAAACTATTAAGAAGTGCCGTTAACCCTTTGACTTCATCTATAATATTATTTAACTCCTCTTGCAACCTTTTTTTTTGATAAAATTGAGTTACGATTTTAGCAGTTTGAAAAGAATAGGATTTGATTTTAGGTATGTATAAAGGTACGTAAGCCACTTTCAAACAAAGCTTAAACTCCTAAATTTAGGGATTTAACGGATATTGTTTGGTAGATACACCGCCGAACTTCACAATCGATTTTCTTTTCACGCTCCCGTCGTTTTACGATCAAACGTCTTTAGCATGTGCGATATAACCTCTCCAACCGCCAAATTCACTGATCTCTTTCGCATTTTTCACCGCGTCGCATTCACAGATAAAACCTTTGATGCTGCTTCCGTCGTCTAATTCAAGTGTTCCGATGCCTAAAGGCGAGGCGATCTGTACCATAAACGCTCCGAAGTTTTCTAAAGGCATTTGCCAGACTTCCAGCTCGATCGCATAAGGACTCGTACGATCTTTTACCAAACCCGGACGCGGCGGTACTTTTTCGGGAACATCGAACAAGCGGTAACCTACGGACGTTTTGCACGTTTTGACGTACGTCGCTTGCAAAGCGACCAACTGATGGTTTAAAGGCAAACCCTGCATGTGTGCGCCGCAAACGCCTACTTCGATAAACTGACTCATACGTTCTCCTTCATGTAACGCTCACCCATCGTAAGGAGCGCTTTGTCGTTAAAATGATCCGCAAAGATCGTGATGCCAAAGGGCAACCCGTTGCTCCTTCGTCCCGCCGGCAAAGCGTACGCGACGCAATCGAGCAAATTCATAAAGTTGGTGTAGTATCCCAAATTCGTATTGAGCCTAATAGGATCGGCGTTGAGCTCTTCGATCGTGTAGATCGTCCCCGTCGTCGGCGTCACGATAAAATCAACCGTTTCAAGGACTGCTTCGGCTTTTCTTCGGTAAGCCTTCAATCGGTACTCCGCTTCAAAATACGCTTCCGCGCTCTTGCTTTTTCCTTGCTCAATAATGCTTTTAGTCACGTCTAAAAAACTCTGCGGCGAGTTTTCCAATAGTGCTTTGGTCGCGACGTAACGCTCCGCAACCCAAGGGCCGGAATATAGCAGATCCGCCGCTTCCGAAAACGGCGAAAAATCGATCTCTTTAGGAATACCGCCCATAGCGATCAAATGCTCCACGCTTTTGTCGAACAACGCTTTGGCTTCATCATCGCCGAAAAACGTCAAGTCCTCTTCTTTAGGCAAGCCAAAATGAAAGCTTTTCGGTATGTCGCGCACCTGAGCGGGAAACGCTCTTGCATACACGTCGCTCGCATCAAAATCTGCCATCACGTCAAAAATAAAGCTCGCATCCTGAGCGTTTTGGCAAAACAAAGAGACGCAGTCCAAACTGCGGCATGCCGGTACGACGCCGCTTGTGCTCACCACGCCTTTGGAAGGCTTAAACCCGACTAAAGCGTTAAACGCCGCCGGCACTCTTCCCGAACCCGCCGTGTCGGTACCCAATGAAAAAACAACCATACTGAGAGCCACGCTCACCGCGCTACCCGAGCTAGAGCCGCCGGAGATATAACGCGCGTCGATGCTGTTGCGGCACGCCCCGTAAGGTGAACGCGTGCCGACAAGTCCCGTGGCGAATTGATCGAGATTGGTTTTACCGATGGGAATCGCTCCCGCTGCGATCAAACGCTCGACGACGTATGCCGATGTTTGAGGAACGTAACGAAAATCAGGGCATGCCGCCGTCGTGGGAATACCCGCTAAGTCGATATTGTCCTTAATCGCAAAAGGAATACCGTACAAAGGAAGGCTGTGAGCCTCTAGCGTTTCCAAATGCGCAAGATAAGGCTCTAGCTCTTCATCGCTTAACACGTGAAGCCAAATCGGATTGGAAGCGTGCTGCGCTATCGTCTTTTTGATCGTACCGACCAGCATTCGGGGGTTTAACCCCTCTTCGTATGCTTTTTTAAGGGTAATTCTATCCATCGTTTGTTCCTATTCTTCGTGAGATGAAAGAGCTTCGATCAAAGCCGCCGAAACGACCAACGCACCGCCCGTATATTCGCTAAAACTCAACGTTCGCTCGCCGATATAAGCGGCAGACACCATGGCCGTGACCAGCTCCATGATGATAATGATCGATGATCTCCCCGCTTCCATGTGCGTGACGCCCCATTGTGAGCCGATATTGGCAAGCAGTAACCATAAAAGAGCGTATGCCAGCAATGCCACCCATGCTAACGTGCGAACCTCGCTCGGAAAACGCTCCGCGCCCAAGGCGATTAAGAGGCAAGAAAGCGCAAAACAGCCCCAAAACATCGCTCCGACTTTAACGTTGACATCTATCTCTTTCAACGAGCGAAATAAAATGTTGTTGAGCGCGAAAAAAATCCCCGCCGCTAAAGCGATCAGATCGATCCATGAAAACCTTACATGTAAAGTTTCAAATCCGCCCAAGATCAAAAAAGCACCCCCGATAGCAAGCAATGCTCCCCCGACTCTTCCGAGGCTGAGCTTTTCATCCAAAAAAAAGTAACCGCCGAGCACTCCCCAAACGGGTAAGAGATAAAACAGCACCATCACGCGTACCACGTCGCCGTTAATCAACGCATACGTAAAACAGAGGTTCGCCCCTCCGCCTAAAAGGGCAATGGCCAAAAGCCCTCTAACGTTTTGTCGTTGAGCGTTCTTGATGAGGAGCGGCAGATACGCCAATGCCAGTACGCCGTACGCTCCTAAGATTAGTGCGATGCCGTCGATACCCAAAGCATTGATACCTTTCAGCGGCCACCAAGAAAGCCCCCACAGAAGGGAGGCTAAAAAAAGGACGATTACGGGAAGGTGCGGTTTCATCTTAAGCCTTGATCGGCTCAAGGATAAAGAGCAGTTGACCCGCATGAATGTTTTCACCCTCTTCGCACAAGACCGCGACGATTTTTCCGCCCTCCGAGGCCTCGATTGCGATCTCCATCTTCATCGATTCCGCAATTGCCAAGACGTCGCCTTCGTTCACGACGTCGCCGACTTTAGCGTTCACTTTCCATAAATTACCTTGAACGGGCGCTTCCACGCCTTCGTTATCGCCCAACGCTACCGCTTCGTTTTCATGTGCGACTTCGGCTTCATGCTCTGCCGAAAAGTTGGCAAGACCCGTTTTTTCCCACATCAAGCGTTCTTCCTCAAACGCCTGACGTTGCTTTGTCGCAAACGCGTCGATACTTTCGCCGTTTTTCTCTAAAAAGGCGTTATACGCTTTCAAGCTAAACGTGCTCTCTTCGATCTTTAAAGCGACTTTCCCGCGTGGAAAATCCTCGCGCATCTGCATGAGTTCTTCATGGCTCACTTCATAAAATCGGATTTGATCGAAAAAGCGAAGTAACCACGGTTTACCGTCCTTAAAGTCGCTCGTTTGGCGGTATTTGTTCCACATCTGAACCGTACGGCCGACAAACTGATAGCCTCCGGGACCTTCCATTCCGTACACGCACATGTAAGCTCCGCCGATACCCACGGCGTTTTCCGGCGTCCACGTACGAGCGGGGTTGTATTTGGTGGTCACGAGTCGATGGCGCGGATCAAGCGGCGTGGCTACGGGCGCACCTAAATAAACGTCTCCGAGTCCCATTACCAAATAGTTGGCATCAAAGACGATTTTTTTCACATCCTCGATCGAGTCAAGCCCGTTGATACGACGGATAAATTCGATATTGCTCGGACACCACGGCGCATCGGGACGGACGATTTTCATGTATTTTTCGATCGCAATGCGCGTTTGAACGTCGTCCCACGAAAGCGGCAAATGAACGATGCGCGTCGGGACTTCGATGTCGTCGATGCTTGGAAGCGAACATTCCATTGCTGCAACCTGCTCGATCAGTTTCGCCCGATCGCACACTAACGGATCAAAATGCAATTGCAACGATCGTATGCCCGGCGTAATATCGATCATACCCGCAATGTCCGCTTTTTTGACCGCTTCCATCAAGACGTGAACGCGGAAACGAAGCGCGATATCGAGCTGCATAATGCCGTATTCGATCAGCAAGTAAGCATCTCCCGACTGACGAAACGTGATACTCGGCAAATCGCTTTTGCCCTCATCGTGATACAAAATCGTCGAGCCAAGCGGCGCAACACGTAAAAAAGGAGTCGCGTCAAAAGCAACGCCTTTGTCCAATGCCGCCTCTTGTGCGTGAAGCATCGTGATCGCATTTTCATGACGGATCGGTATGAAACGGATTTTATCGCCGGCGCGAAGCTGCCCGATTTTCCACAATTCGGCACTCGCAACGCTTACGGGGCAGACAAAGCCGCCTAGACTCGGACCGTCAGGCCCTAGAATGACCGGCATATCGCCGGTAAAATCGACCGCGCCGATCGCATACGCGTTGTCGTGGATATTGGACGGATGCAATCCCGCTTCACCGCCGTCTTTTCGTGCCCATGAAGGTTTGGGACCGATCAGCCTAACCCCCGTACGGTTAGAGCTATAATGCACTTCCCACGTCGCCGCAAAAAACGCGTCGATGTCTTCATCGGTAAAGAATTCCGGTGCGCCGTGCGGTCCGTACAACACGCCGATTTCCCACGTATTGCCGATCGTTTGCACGACGTCTAACGCCTCGCTCATCGGCTCTTTGGCGATCATCGAGCTTACATGTAAAACATCTCCCGCCGCCAATTCGCGTCCGGCGTGACCGCCGAATTGCCCAAGCGTAAAGGTCGAGCGCGAACCTAAATAAAGCGGCACGTCCAATCCGCCTCGTACCGCAAGATAGGTACGAAAGCCTTGTATAGACACTTTTTTGAGTTTTAAAACGCTTCCGGCTTTGATACGTATCGCGCGATTCATCGCTACAGCTTCTCCGTCGATACTCGCCTCGATCTTGGCACCGCACAGGGCGATGACGCTGTCTTGATTGAAACGAAGGGTCGGTCCCGTGATGGCGATCTCAAGTCCGGAAGCCTCTTTAGCATTGCCCACCAATGCATTGGCATAGCGAAAATGAAGAGCATCAAAAGGACCCGAAGGCGGCACGCCCACATCCCAATAGCCTATGCGCCCGGGATAATCCTGCACGCTTGTTTGCGTTCCGGGTCTTAAGACGTCGATACGGTTGCTCGAATAGGCAAATCCGGCTAACGATTTGGTCGTATGCGTCGCGTGTCGAAAAAAATCGCTCCCGATGATCGCGCCCAAATACAAAAGATTGGTCGTAATGCCGTCGATGCGCGTTTGTGCGATCGCCGTTTGCATCTTCGTAAGGGCTTCTTCTCTCGTTGGAGCTTTAACGATGAGTTTTGCGATCATCGGATCGTAAAACGATGCGATTTCCACGCCCGTTTCGATAAACGTATCGACGCGAATATCTTTAGCAAACGCAACGTTTTGGAGCATACCCGAGCTGGGTTGAAAATTTTTCAACGGATCTTCCGCATAGACGCGTACTTGAATCGCATGTCCTACGGGGCGATGCACATACGAATAAAGCGCGTCGTTGCGACCGTACGCTTGGCGGATCATCCACTCGACCAAATCCACGCCGCTCACCGCTTCGGTCACGCCGTGTTCGACTTGAAGCCTTGTATTGACCTCCAAAAAGTAAAAATCGTTACTTGACGTATCGTAGACAAACTCCACCGTTCCGGCACTCAGATAATCGACCGATTGCCCTAAACGCGTCGCGGCTTCGTAGAGTGCCGTTCGTGTCTCATCGCTCAGATTGGGTGCGGGTGTCTCTTCGATGACTTTTTGGTTACGACGCTGAATCGAGCAGTCGCGCTCTCCCAGTGTTGCGATCACGCCTTTACCGTCGCCGAAGATTTGCACTTCGATATGACGCGCGGCGGAGACGTATTTTTCCAAAAAGATGCCGCCGTTGGAGAAGTTGTTTTCGCTGAGACGTTTGACCGAAGCGTACGCCTCTTGGAGCGTTTGGTCGTCGTAGCAAAGTTGCATCCCGATACCCCCGCCCCCCGCGGTACTTTTGAGCATCACCGGATAGCCGATCTTTTGAGCGCTTATCATCGCTTCTTCGAGGCTTTCAAGAAGCGTTGAGCCCGGAAGCAAAGGCACGTGATGAGACTCCGCAAGTGCCCGTGCGGTGTGTTTGAGACCAAAAGCTTCGATATGTTCAGCCCTTGGACCGATAAAGACGATGCCTTTGGTTTCACACGCTTTCGCAAACAGGGCGTTTTCGCTTAAAAACCCGTATCCCGGATGAATTGCCTCTGCCCCGACGTTTTGAGCCACCGCCAAGATCGTTTCACCGTCTAGATAACTCGAACTCGCCAAGCCTTCACCGATGCAATACGCCTCGTCCGCAAACTTTACATGTAAAGAATCTCTATCGGCTTTCGTATAGACGGCCACCGAAATAATGCCCATTTTTTTGAGGGTTTTGATAACGCGACAGGCGATCTCGCCGCGATTGGCGATCAAAATTTTTTTAAACATCTCTCATCCTTGCAAAAAAATTCGCGGGTCGTCCCGCAAAAAATCTTTCGCTTGAGGGTCGTCCCTAAAGCGGTGCTAACGCACTTAAGCTTCTTTGATGATGATCTGTATCGGCGTCGGATTAAAACCGTTGCACGGGTTATTGAGTTGCGGGCAGTTGGAGATAAGGATCAAAACGTCCATATGCGCTTTCATCTCAACGTAATCGCCGCCTTTGGAAATACCGTCCACAATCGCCAAATGACCGTCTTCTTCGACCGGAACGTTCATGAAAAAGTTGATGTTGTTGGTCAGATCGCGCGGATGCATTTCAAGCTCGCCGATGGCTAAAAGATAGTTATCGCGACAACTGTGCATGTACTTTTTGTCGTGTCCGAAACGTACCGTGTTGCTCTCCGCACTGCAATGACCGCCTAACGTGTCGTGGTTACCGCAGGTGTCGGCCGTGACTTCGAGCATAACGTTATCGTCGTTGGAGAGAAGCTTCGTACCCGTCGTGATAAAAATACCGCCTTGCTCGCGAATGGTGTCGGAGGCACTGTAACGCTCTTCGTGATCGTTTGCGTTGTAAAAAAGCGTATCGACCGCTTGGCACCCTTCCAAATCGACGATGCGAATCGTTTGACCTTTTTTGACGACATGATAAAACGGTACGCCTGAACTCACGCGCTCGTTGAAAATTTCTTTGCTTTGCATCATCGTCTCCTTAGGCAAAATAACGCGCGTTGTTCTCAAAACCGCGTCTGGCTTCTTCACTCAAATTCAAACAAAAATCATCTTCGCTAAACGGTGCGCCGTGATAGATCTCTACGGAAAGCTCGCTTGGGGCGTATATCCCTTTTTCCATGACGTGCGGCGTATTGGAAAGCACTAGAAGCACGTTCATATCGGCACGAAACTCGATGTAATCCCCCGCTTTGGGACGCTTAGAAGAGAGTTCCAACCGACTGCCTTCTTTGACGTCCACTTTGCGGAAAAGATTGAGGCACGGAATCATATCGCGTTTGCCCATACCGTATTTGCCCAGTTCAATCAAAAAGTTTTCACGATCGCTTTTAAAATAGGCATTGCGCATCTTCTCGTACGTACCGCTTCCAAAATTTTGCGCTACGATGCGAGGATTGCTCATACCCGCCATCGTATCCAAAAGCCCCTGTGTGGTATCGTCCGTAATCGACAACAGCACATGCCCAAGCTCGGAGAAAAGCACTTTGCCTTTTCCTAAAAAGGCGTTCCACTGAATCTTAAGCGTATCGGCGGAGTTGTAACGCTCGCTGAAATTATCGGCATTGTAGAACATGATGCTCGCATTCGCATCTTTGGCGTAAATGCGAATTTTATCGCCGCGTTTGATAATCTTCGACCATTTAGCACCCCCTAGGATGCTCTCTTCCAAAACAATCTTGTTTTTATTCATCATTTTTTTCTTCCTTTTTCTCACGCAATAACGGAATATCGTACGTGATTTTCGCGCCAAACGCGTTGGGTGCTTGAGGGTCGTTTCGCACTTTATCAAACACCAACAGTCTGGTTCCCAAATAAAAACCTTCGTGAAGATCGTGCGTGACCATCACGACGGTTAAGTTGTTTTTCTTCCACAAATCCAAAATCAACGCATGCATATCGGCTCTGATTCCCGGATCTAACGCCCCGAAAGGCTCGTCCAATAAAAGCAGTTTCGGCTTTTTGACCAGCGATTGCGCAATCGAAAGGCGTTGTTGCATTCCTCCCGATAGTTCGCTAGGATAGTGATGAAGTACGCTTCCTAACCCCACGGCTTCTAGCATTGCTACGGCTTCTTCTCGCGCCGCTTTTTTAGCCGCCCCGAAGAGCTTGCCTAAAAAGGGTGATTTTCCAAGCTCAATACCGAGCATCACGTTTTCTAAAACGCTCAAATGCGAAAAAAGCGAATAACGCTGAAACACGATGCCGCGCTCCACGCTCGGTTCGCTCGGAAAAGGTTTTCCTTCAAAAAGAAATACCCCTTTGCTAGGACTCTCTTCCCCTAAGAGCATCTTCAAAAACGTACTCTTACCGCATCCGGAAGGCCCTACCAGCGTGCAAAACTCGCCCGCTTTGATCTCCAAAGAGAGGTTTTCCAACACGACGTTGTCCCCGTAGCGTTTCCATAGATTTTTGATCGTAATTAAACTCATAGCGAGTCCTTTTTCGCATACCACGGAAAAAGCTTACATGTAAACTTTTTGAGGATAAAATCCGCTAAAAAAGCCAACACCGTAATCCACAAAACGTAGGGCAAAATCATGTCCATCGCCAAATAACGTCGCACTAAAAAAATGCGATACCCAAGCCCCTCGGTCGCCGCGATCGCTTCAGAGGAGATGAGAAAAATCCATGCCGTTCCCAACGTCAAACGTACCGCATCGAGCAGTCTTGGCATCATCTGAGGAATAATGATGCGAACGGCCAAGGTCCACGAACTCGCTCCCAAAGTCTGCGCTTTGATGAGCTGCTCTTTAGGAAACTCCTCGACGCGATGCTGTAAATCGCGCACGATAATCGGCGTTACTCCGATCACGATCAACGCGACCTTGGCGACCTCTCCCATTCCAAAGACGATAAACAGAATCGGTAAGATCGCAATCGGCGGCACCATCGAAAAAGCGGCGATAAACGGCGAAAAACCCGCTCGAACAAGCGGAATGAGTCCCAAAGGTACGCCGATCATTAAACCAAGCGTCGCGCTGATGCCGATACCCAATCCTAAACGCTGCAAAGAAGCGAGCGTATCGTTCCAAAAAATAATCTCGCCGCTTCGTTTGCTCGGACTCAGTGCCGATTTATCCATCGTTTGCGCCATCTGCGCGATCGAGGGTAAGAGCTTATCCTCGGCATTTTCTTGCAACCTTGCATGGGAAGCAAACACGTACACGATCACGAGAATGATAAACGGGAGCAACCCGAGTAACAAGGCGTTCCCGCGATTGGGTTTTTGGTTGATCAGTCGCTTCATCCTATCCTCTTTTATGCAAATTTTAGAGTTTTCCCTCTGCCGCCAATTTCATATATTCGTCCGTAAAGCGAAGTTTTACGTTTTGGGTGCTTCCGTAGGTTTTACCGCTTGGAAACGCCATACCGACAAACGTCGCATCTTTCGCGCCGTCTCCTAAAATGCCGTGTTCATAGGAGAATTCACTGACTTTTTGCATCGTTTTAGGTAACGCATCGCTCTGAGTGAAACTGAGCGCGTCTTTGGCGTCATAGAACATATTGGTCGTTTTAAGTTGGCTATTGAAACCCGCAACGTCCGTTCCGGAAGCTTTTGCCATTGCCGCAATCGCTTTAGCGTCTTTGGTTTTCATCAAGCCCATCATCTCGTACCAAGCACCGGTTAACGCTTTGGCAAGTTTTGGGTTCTCTTGGATCGTTTGCGTATTTAAAACAAGCATATCAATGATTTCGCCGGGGATTTTGCTTGAATCAAAGACTAATGAAGCGCCTTTCATGGCTTTGATTTCGCTGAGTTGCGGATTCCACGTGACCAAAGAAGTCACTTCGGGAGAAGCAAACGCCGCAACGATGTCCGCATCGGACGTATTAACGACTTTGATGTCTTTTTCTTTGAGCCCGACGCTTTCAAGTCCGCGTGCTAAAAGATAGTGTGATACGGAGAGTTCGACAAGGTTCACGTTTTGACCTTTGATCTCGGCAAGGCTTTTTTTGTTTTTGAGGATAATACCGTCGTTACCGTTGGAAAAATCGCCGATAATCACGGCGGTGGAGTCTACGCCGCCCGCGGCAGGAATCGTGAGTGCGTCCATATTAGTCATCACGCATCCGTCAAATTTTCCGGCGGTGTATTGGTTGATCGATTCGACGTAGTCGTTCACTTGCACCATTTCGATTTGAATGCCGTATTTTTTCGCCCATTTATCGATAATACCGGATTGTTGCGCATAATCCCACGGCATCCATCCGACGTAAATCGTCCACGCGACTTGGAACTTCTCTTTGGTTTGCGCCATTAAAGAGCCGCTCATCATCGTCGTAGCCACAACGGTGGCAACACAAAGCTTCAGTACAGAGGTAAAGAGAGAGGTCATGGAAGACTCCTGAGTAGAATTTGGGAAACACGCCAAGAGGTGAAAACCTCCCGGGCTTTTATCCCTCCGTGAACCTCTACTCAAGAGGCGGCGGCTCTCGGACCAGACGCACGATGTGCCGGAACCCTAGCCGTCATTTCAGTGATTAGCAGTGAGGCTTTCGCCCCAATGACATGTTTTCTGCCGAAAGTATAACCGATTTTTTAAAAATGAATAAACACTACATTGATTAAAATTTAAGCAGTATAGCGTCTACGATCGTAAACGGCTTTATTTAGGCACTAAAAGATACCTGCATATACGACGTTAAAAATTTGAGCGATTCGGCATGCATTTTCAAATACCGGTTTTGATCGGCGTGTTTGGAGACGTACAAGGAAGTATCCGCGATTTTACCGATATATTCAAAATCGTTTCGATCGTTCATACGCTCTAAAAAAAGACGTGTTTCTTTTTTTTTGGCGACAAAGTTTTCCAAACGTTTTGTGTAAAACGCCGATTCCAAAACACCGTTTTTACACAACAATCGACCCTCGGTACGACTCAGCGAAGGGCATTTCGTATCGACCAGAAGATGCTCGAAGTAAGGACTTACGGGATAAAGGCGGCATGCGGGCGGGCGGTGATCGTAGATCGAACATCGCTTATTTTCAAAATAGCGGCATTGATTTTTTCCGTCGTTGAGCAAAACAAAAACACCTAGAGTATCTTCGAGAAAACTAAAAACAATCGGAAAATAGCGATAAACCGCTTCAAAATCCTCTAAAATCAAAGGAGCGAGCGAAAACCCGTATGCTCCGTCGCAACAAAACCCTTGACAGGTAGAACACCCGTTAAAGTACCAATCACGCCCCTTAATAGTGATAAAACTCCCGATACAATCCATGTGTGCCCGCACAAAGTAAGATGCGCTTATCATACAACAAAGTCGACTATAAATCCATACCCGTTTGACGACATGAAGCGATAAGGGCGTTCTTGTAGCGTGCAAACGCCGTTTTTACACACATCGGTAGTAAGAAACACTCTTACATGTAAGCCAAAGGTTTATCGCCAAAAGCCTTAACTTCCGCGATAATCGCGGCGTATTCTATCCCTTCGTTTCGGAGATGTTCCAGCAATTTCACGGCATCGTTTTGCGAAACCGCAATCAATAAACCGCCCGACGTTTGCGCGTCGTAAAGCATCATTTCGTTTCGATGCGCTTGGGTAAAAGCGACTTTATCGCTCAAATATGCCTTATTGGTATACGCTCCCGCCGGAATAATGCCCATATCCGCCAATGCCTTAGCTTCCTCAACGATCGGAATCGCATCGATATCAAAAAGGATACTCACGCGATTGGCACTCATCTCATACGCATGCCCGAAAAGCCCGAATCCCGTCACGTCGGTGCATGCACTGACGTCGTAACGTTGCATGATACGTGAAGCTTTATGATTCAAGGTCGCTAAAATCGACGCAACCTTTTCAACCGCATTCAGCGGAAGCATATCCGCTTTAATCGCCGTCGTTAAGATTCCCATACCCAACGGTTTGGTTAAAACGAGTACGTCGCCGACTCTGGGCGTATTGTTACGGTAAATTTTTTGGGGATGCACGAAACCGCATACGCTTAAACCGTAGGTCATTTCGGGTGCTTCGATGGTATGCCCGCCGATAATCACGCCGCCGCATTCCCTTACTTTACTCTCACCGCCCGCTAAGATCTCTTTGAGCACGCTTCTTGGCTGATGGCAACCGTCAAATCCGACGATATTCATCGCCGTTGCGACTTCTCCGCCCATCGCAAAGACGTCGCTTAACGAATTGGCGGCGGCGATTTGTCCGTAAACAAACGGGTCGTCCACCACGGGCGTAATAATATCGACCGTCTGAACCAAAGCGCGCGAGCTATCAAGCGCATACACGCTAGCATCGTCACTGGTGTCCATTCCGACCAATACGTTTTCATGCGTGCAAGAAAGACTGCCGATCGCTTCTGTGAGATCCCCCGGACCTAGCTTGGCAGCACAACCCGCAGCCTTGACGTATTTGGTCAATTTTGCTTCGTTGTTCATAACACTCCTATAAGCTAATCGTACCTTCTCCGCCGAAAAGCATTTCGATCGTGCCGTACGCATTACCGATTTTACCGACTTTGAGTTTATCGCTCACGCCGTAAAACTCAAGGCAAACGCCGCACGAGTAAATTTCAACGCCCTTAGCCTCCAAACCTTTCAAAATCTCCATCACCGGAGCGTCCGCATCGGCAGTCGTTAAATACACGGCCGTATTGACGCAAACGATGCGTTTAGGAAGCTTGGGGAGTTCTAACGTGGATTTCAAAAAACCGACGATCAGTTTTGCGCCCAATTCGCCCTCTCCTACTTTATCGCTTTTCAAAAAGAGGGTTTTATCCAAAAAGGCTTCCTCTTTGGACGAAGCGACGACCGCACACGCAAAGCCTTTCACGACCGTAATCAGACTTTTACCGCCTTGGAGCTCTTCGGCTCTTGCGTCAAAACCGCCGTTTTGCGCAAAACGTAAAACGTTTTCTCTGGACGCGACGTTATCGACGACGATCTCTAAAATCGAGTCGTTGGGAAGTTCTTCCAAAGCTTTTTTCGTTTTTAAAACCGGTTCGGGGCACGCCAAACCGCTGCAATCAATTTTCATGGTATTTTTCTCCGTATGTAAAAGGTGTTGTGTCTACGCCGTAGACCTAAAAAGAGGGATGAAGAGCAGAGAGACTCTTCTTATTTTCGGTTCATCGTTTTTTCAATCCATGCACTGGCTTCGGCTACGGACGGAAATTTTTGACTTTTAGCGACTTGGTTTTGACCTTCGTAAAAGCGCACGCGAATACCGTCTTGAACTTCGTCGATTTTAATACGCGTAATGCGATCGGCATTGAGGTAGACTCTATCGTTTAATTTGACAAACATACTCGTAACTCCTTGATCTGATAATTGCGCTCATTGTAGCACGATTTTTGTAAATTCAAAATAGCAATCGTATTTTTGTGCTATACTTTAAAATCGTATGTTTTGATGTCATAAAAAGGTCACGCCATGAGAGTGTTTCCGCGAATTTGCCTCGCCTTAATGCTTCTATCTTCCTTCCTCTTTGCCGACCTTTTGGAAACCGTTTTGCAAACCAAGCAACTTCGCGTATGTATTTGGCCCGAATATTACGGCATATCCTACCTCAATCCCCGCACGCAAAAACTTTCCGGTATCGACGTCGATTTAGCCCAAGAGTTCGCTTCAACGCTCGGCGTAAACGTACGGTTCGTGCAAAGCTCGTTTGCGACTCTAATCCAAGACGTATCGACGCATCGATGCGACATCGCTATGTTTGCGATCGGCATTACGCCGGAGCGTCAAAACTATTTGCGTTTTACTTCGCCGCATCTGCAAAGCGATATTTACGCCATCGTATCCAAAAGCAATAACCGCATTCAAACGTGGGAGGACATCGACCAAAAAGGCGTCGTCGTCACCGTCGCCAAAGGGACGTACCATGTCGAGCTCATGCAAAACGTTTTGCGTAAAGCTTCTTTACATGTCGTCGATTCATTGCGTGAGCGCGAACGAGAAGTCGAATCCGGACGCGCGGACGTCATGATGAGCGACTACCCTTTCAGCACGCAACTCTTGGCCGAAAAAGAGTGGGCAAAACGCATCGCACCTACCTCCTCTTTTCACCAAACTTCCTATGCATGGGCATTGGATAAAAACGAAGAGGCTCTGTACGCTCATGCCGAAGCGTTTATGCAAACGATTAAACACGACGGTCGCTTGCAAACGATCGCCAAGCGTTACGCGCTTGATCCTATCGTGGTTTTAACATCGCCGTGAAACCGACTTACCTGAACAAGACCGTACTACGTTACGCGTCAATCGGCTTTTTCATCATCGCGCTTACGATCTTTTTACTGGCGATGACGCTCAAAGACCTTCGCCAAGAAGCGATGGATACGCATCGCCGCATCGCCGAATTGTACGCTTATACGTTTGAAGAGCATTTTTCGCAAATGCTTCATCATCTCGACTTTTCGATCGATCGTTTAATGCAATTAAGCGTCTCGCAACAAGAAGCCGTTTCGTTATCGCCCTTACTGCATTCATTATGCGAAAACGTTCCCTATATTCGCTCGTTTTCGATCAGCGACGAAACGGGAAAAATCGTGGCAAGTTCCCTCTCGAACAATATCGACCGTCTCATCGACCTTCACACTTTTTTGCCGATTCCTTTCGGAGACGACGCGCTTTTGCGTATCGGCGTTCCGCAAGAAGGGCGGGATTTTTTTGCCTCCGAATCCAACGGTGCGTATCGCCCTATCGATGCAAACGGCGTCTTTTTTTTACCCGTCATCAAAAAAATAACCTTGGCAAATCACCCGTATTACGTTGCCGTTTCGATCAATACGGACTACCTTTACCGACGTTACCTCTCGGTACTACCGCCGGAACAAGGTACGACGCTTTCGATCTGGCGTATCGACGGAACCTTGCTTTTTTCAAGCGATCGAACACAGCCTTTAGCCTTGTCGCACTACACGCCTTTGCATCCTAAAGATCACGAAGATTTTTACGAACACGTCAAACACTACGTACACCATACGCTTAACGTCTTTCGCAGTGCGCATACTTTCGGTTTTATCGTCGAAATCAAAACCGACGAACAGGTCGTCTTAACCTACGGCGATAAAGAGCGTCGTAAAATCTTATGGCTTAATGCCGCACTCATTTTATGTTTAGGCGTTCTTTTTACGACCCTCGTGATTCGCTATTTGAGGGAGAACGAACGCCAAAAGAGACAATTGACGTACGAAAAGCAGTTTCGCATCGCCATGGAAGCGACGCAAACGGGGCTTTGGACGTGGGACCTTAGCGACGATCGCGTCACATGGGATCCTCAATGTTTTAAACTCTTAGGGTACGCACCCGACGCTTTTGAGATCAGCTTGGAAAAAATCTACCAATTGACCCATCCGGACGAAGCGGCGACGATGTATTTTGCTATCAAGGAACAAATCATCGCAAAACATGCTTTCGTGATCGAACGTCGTATGCTCAACGCCCGCAACGAATGGGTTTACGTTCAAGTCAGGGGCAAAGCGATCGAGACGACGGATGAGGGCGAACCGAAGCTTTTAACGGGGGTTTATATCAACATCGACGCACAAAAAAAAGCAGAACATTTACACCTAAATGCCGTTGCTTTCGAGGCGCAAGAGGCTATTTTGATTACCGACGCAAACGAAAAAATCCTCAAAGCCAACGAAGCGTTTACGCGAATTACGGGCTATTGCGAAAGCGAAATTATCGGCGAAACGCCTCGTTTTTTCCGATCGGGCAAGCATGGCAAAGCGTTTTATACCGCTATGTGGCAGGAGCTCCTTTCCAAAGGATTTTGGCAAGGCGAGATGTGGAACAAACGTAAAAACGGAGAAATTTTCGCCGAATTTTTGACGATTACCGCCATTAAAAACAAAGCAGGGACAACCACGCACTATATTGCCAATCTCAGCGATATAACGCAACATAAAGTCGCACGAGATCAGATTCGCGAGATGGCGTTTTACGACCCTTTAACACACCTTGCCAACCGTAGAGTCCTTGATGAGACGATGCAACATTTATTGCATGAAGGCAAAAACAAACCGAATTACCATGCGCTTTTGTTTATCGATTTGGATCATTTTAAAACGCTCAACGATTCCTACGGGCACGATGCCGGCGACATGTTGCTCGTACAAGTTTCCGCACGACTCAAAGATGCCGTTCGCAAAAGCGACCTTGCCGTACGTCTCGGAGGAGACGAGTTCGTCGTCGTGCTGTGCGAATTGGGTAACCACTACGGTATGGCGCATTACCTCGCACAAGGCGTTGCGCAAAAAATTTTAACGCATCTGTGCGAACCTTACGCTCTTTTAGAGGGTAACTATACCTTAGGTGCTAGTATCGGATGTGTTCTCTTTACGAGCGATACGCATCCAAACGAAATCGCTATTTTAAAAGAAGCCGATTCAGCGATGTATCAAGCCAAAACGAACGGACGCAATCGGATTTATTTTCGCGACGATGCGGCACATTCTTAAGAGAATTTTTGAGGCAAAAACGAGGAGCGATTCATAAGGTTGTATATGCAATAATTTCATATGCAACTATTTTGGAGCGGCTCATGAATCTACCCGTCAACGACAGCATCGCTTTTCGTATCGCACGTACCGCCAATCGAATTAACCAAACGATCACGACGCTTTTAAGCGCGGAAGGGATCGCACCCGAACAGCGCATTTTGCTTGAAATCTTAACGACATGCGAACATGTCAACCAAATAACGCTTTGCGCCATGCTCAACAAAAGTCCCGCAACGATCAGCCGTACCCTTGATTCGCTCGAGAAAAAAGGGCTGATCGTGAAAAAATCGATCGAACACGATAAGCGCGCCAACCTCATCGAAGTGACGCACGAAGGATACGACGTACTCCAACGCTCCGAAGCGACCGTTCTCGCGTTTCGCAAAAGTTTGTCCGATCGGCTCACGCTCGAAGAAAAAAACACGCTTTTTAGTCTTTTAGAAAAACTCTCCTAAGGCCTTACATGTACATGCGTTCCTCCTATGCTTTCGCACAAAAAATTACCGCTTTTTCGACCTTTCTCGCCTTTATGGGAATGGGCGTCGTCGATCCGATTTTACCCGATATTGCCAAACAGCTCGGTGCAACCGCGTGGCAGGTCGAACTTTTGTTTAGCACATATATCCTGATGATGGCGTTTGTGATGATTCCCGCCGGAATGCTTGCCGGAAAATTCGGCGATAAAAAGATCATGGCGTTTGGACTGTTCGTCGTTGCCCTTTTTGCGCTTTTATGTGCCTCGGCCGGAAATATTACCGCACTTGCCCTCTTTCGCGCGGGCTGGGGATACGGTAACGCCCACTTTTTTGCAACGGCACTGATTTTATTGATCGCCTTATCGCCCGACTACCATAAAGCCGTCGGCTTGTTTGAAGGGGCGATCGGCTTTGGCATTGCTTCAGGTCCGCTTTTGGGCGGATTTGTCGGGCACTATTCGTGGCGTTATCCTTTTCTTATCACGGGATGTTTGAGTCTGATCGCCTTTTTACTCGTGCTCGTCTTCGTTCAAGAGCCGCCGAAAAAAAACACGGCACGATCTGCCGGTTGGAGCGACCTTAAAGCACTTTTTTGCGACGTCAAATTCTTAAAAATCTCGATCGGCGCACTGTTTTATTACTATGCGTTTTTTGTCGTTTTGGCGTATTCGCCTTTGGTCGTACCGATGAATCCGATTGAGATCGGACTCTTGTTTTTCGGCTGGGGCGTCGCTTTGGCACTCGGTTCGATCGTTCTGAGTGATCTCTTAGAGAGACGCTGGCGCGTCGAAAAAATTATTCCGCCGACACTCGGTGCGTTCAGCCTTGTTTTACTGGCACTCATGGCTAGCGACTCTTTAACCCGTATGGCAATTTTCATCGTCATCAGCGGTCTCTTATCCGGCATCATTAATTCACTTTTAACGACTTACGTGATGCAAAGCCGTTTTGAGCGTAACATCGTCTCGGGAGGGTATAACTTTCTTCGCTGGAGCGGTGCGGCCATCGCCCCGATAGCTTCCGGAATCATCGGTGAACATTTCGGAGCGAAACTCCCCTACCTGCTTGCCGCGCTTGGTTGCGGAATCGCTTTTTATTGTATCGTTCGTTCACGACGCCACGGCTAAAGGAGAACTATGCCGGCTCTACTTTTTTTAGGAATGCTTTCGGCGCTGTTTTTCAGCACGACGTTTTTGCTCAACCGTATGATGAGTTTAGCGCACGGACACTGGGTTTGGTCGGCGTCGCTCCGCTATTTTTTTATGATCGCCATGGTAGCACTCGTCATCGCTCTTTGGGAAGGAGTTCCGACGCTCAAAGGCGTTTTAGCTCTTTTTAAACGCTTTTGGCGTTTTTGGATCGTCGCGGGAAGCGTCGGTTTTGGAGGCTTTTACGCATTTTTGTGTTACGCTGCCGACTTTGCGCAAGGCTGGGTCGTCGCAACGACGTGGCAAATGACCGTAATCGCTTCGCTCATCGTTTTGATCGCCTTTGGAAAACGTTTTGCCAAACGCATCTGGTTTTTTTGCGCATTGATTTTACTCGGCGTTACCTTGGTCAACCTTGCCTCGATCACGCATTTTCGGTGGGATGAACTGTTAAAAGGTTTTCTACCCGTTTTAGCCGCGGCATTTTGCTATCCGATCGGCAATCAACTCGTGTGGGAAGCCAGACATCGCTCGCATGCGTGGATCGCGCATATCGACGATCCTTTACTGCACAATGCCTTTCATAAAGTGCTCTTACTCTCCTTAGGCTCCCTTCCTTTTTGGTTGATTTTGATCGTTTGCACGACTCCGCCGCCGCCCTCGATTTCCCAAATCCTCAATACCGCTTCGGTTGCGTTTTTTTCGGGTATCGTCGCGACGACACTGTTTTTGTATGCACGAAACCGCGCTAAAACGAGTGCCGAAATTGCCGCGGTGGATGCGACGCAAGCCGCCGAAGTCATTTTTGCGCTGATCGGAGAGGTTCTTTTTTTGGAAGCTCCTATGCCGCCTTGGAGTGCGTTTTTAGGCATAGGATTGGTTTTTATCGGTCTTTTTTTCTTTATCGTGTTTCAAAAAGAGGAGAGCTAAAGAGAGTTTTTGGCTCTCTTTAGCCTTTACATGTAAAGATATCGTTAGAAAGTATAGCGCGCATTGGCGTAATAGTTTCGTCCCTCTTGCGCATAGCCGTTGTTGTAGTAATAGTACTCGTCAAAGAGATTTTTGATGCCGATCGCCAATTCAAGATCTTTGATCGGACGGTATGCCACGCGAATATCCGCTACCGTGTAAGCACTGCTCTCTTCGCTACCGCTGACCGTGGAGTATCGTTTTCCTTCATGGCGAACGATCGGCGTAATGTCGACCGAATGGATCGGCGAATAGGTTAAGCTCGCATAGTAACTGTGTTTAGGCGTATCGGTCGTGTATTTGGCATTGGCGGTTTTACTCTCTTCAATCGTCGCATCGATATACGTATACGAAACCGTACTTCTAAGTTGCTCATTCCATTGCGAATTTAAGCTGACTTCGGCACCTTTATGCTCTTCTTGGTCAAAGTTTTGCATCTGTTTGCAGTTCGTCCCCGTACATCCCAATGTTGTATCCGTATTGGTTAAACCGCTAACGCTTGCAATATAGTCTTTGGTTTTCGTATAAAAAAGGGCGACTTTAGCATGGTGATCTTCGACGAATGCCCAATCGGTACCGATTTCATACGTCGTCGATCGCTCGGCATCTAAACTCGGATTTAAAATATAATCGCCGAAACGTGAAGAGTAACGATCTTTCAACGTCGGCATATTGCTTTTTTGAGAAACGCTACCGTAGAATAACAAATCTTTGGTCGCTTGATACGAAAGAATCGTTTGAGGGTTATACGCATCCGAATCGTATTTCGGGAATTCTCCAAGAATTTTTGTTCTTGGAACACTCGAACTACCATTGCCGTATTCCGCTTTCGTGACCTCGTTTTTATCGTAACTTCCTCCTAGAGTCCATGTCAATTTATCCGTCAACTTCCATGTGTACTCTAAACCTAAAGAGAGGGTTTCGCTGGCATCTTTTAAGTCCGGAGATTGTACGCCGGTCGTATTTTTGTAAGCTTGATCTACATGATTATCGTATTTTTTAGAAGCGGAAAGTTTTAAAAGATGATTTTCGGCGATTTTAATATCCCCCTCAACAATTCCGCCGTACGTATTATCATCGTACCCCGACGTATCTTGTACGACATCTTGCGTGGCTGATTGAGGCGTACCTTTATTGAGGAGCTTATTGTAAAAAGAGTCGTAAAATAACCTCGTTTTTAAATAGTGCTCTCCGATAGCCGTTTTGGTAATAACGTAATAACTCGTCTTGTCCCAATCCGTCCAATCCCAGTTACGGTTATACGCAGTACCCGAACCGCTTGCCGCATACCACGGTTGTTCTTTATCGCCGCGTTGAACGATGTAGTTAAAAGAGTATTCGTCGGTCGAATTGGGCGTATAGCCGACTTTGAGGTTGAGTTTTTTGTCTCCGGATTCGGAGTTGGAACGTTTATGCCCCTCTTGATGACCTGCCGAATCGTAATCGTTTGAAATTTTATAATAATCCCTAGAGACGTTGGAAACGGAGATCATTCCGTAGTAAAGTTCTTGTTTGGTCGCCATCGTCGCATACTCTTCGTATCCGTTTCCGCTAAACGCACCGACTCCCACTTCGCCCTCAAGTTCTTTGGTCGGCTTTTTCGTAATCAAATTGATCGCACCGCCCATCGTATTGGCACCGTACATCGGGGAAACGTAGCCTTTGGAAACGTCGATTTCGCCGATATCGTAGGTTTTAAAACGCCCTAAATCGATATTGTGGTCGTAGGGCACGTAAATGGGAATACCGTCGATGTAAATCGGTACTCTCGTACTCGAAAAACCGCGTACACGCACTTTTGACTCGCCTCTAGCCCCCGTATAGTCCGCATACACGCCCGGCGTACTTTGCAAAGCATCGACGACGGTTTTAGCATCCGTCTCTTTGATCGTCTCACTCGTGACGACGTCAACGCTGGGATTGGCACTGATGTCTTTTTCCGACGTCACTTCAATCTTTCCAAGCTCAAACGTTTCCGCTAAAAGCACGGAAGATGCTACCAAGGAGAGCATCACCCCTAAACATAGTTGTTTTCTCATCTTTCCTCCTTTAAATTGTCACACCATCTTATTATATATTTTTTTATATAATGCTAAATATTTCGTCATTTTTGTAAAATTATTTTTTTAGATATGTTGATTTAAAAAATTAGGTACGCACGTTTTATAACCGAAATGTGTTGTAAACAAGGTAATATCCGTTTGATACAACGTATTGATCAGCTCTTGCGTTACCACGCTCTTCGTATCGCCGCTTGCTAGAATTTTTCCGTCTTTGATAGCATACGTTTGCCCTTCCAACATCAGTGCATGCTCGGGAAAGTGCGTCGATTTTAAAAAGGTATAGCCCTCTTTTGAAAGGGTCAAAATAGCTTCCAATAGTCTGAGTTGATTGCCGTAATCGAGTCCGGAAATCGGCTCGTCCATCACTAAAATCTTCGCACCCTGCGCTAATGCCCTAGCGATCAATACCAACTGCTTTTCGCCGCCGCTAAGGGTTTGGTAATTGCGTTCCGCTAAGTGAACGATACCGAGTCGCTCCATCGCCGCATAACACAACTGCTTATCGTGTTCGCTACTCGCTTTTGCAAACCATGCTTCAAATGCGATACGACCCATCAAAACGATTTGCAATGCGCTAAACGCAAAGACGATTTTCGTGCTTTGCGGCACGTAAGCGATATGCTCCGCACGCTTTTTAATCGAATATTCGCTAAGGTTTTTCCCTTCTAAAATCACCTCTCCTCGGTCGGGAGACAGAAGTCCCAGCAAAATCTTCATCAAAGTGCTTTTTCCCGCACCGTTTGCTCCGAGCAACGAGACGATACTGCCTTCGGGAATAGCAATATCGACACCGTCTAAAACCTTTTTTTGCTGATACGAAAAATAAAGATTGCGCGCTTCGTAAAAACTCATGCAAACCCTTTTTTAGCATTTTTAAGGGCGAAGACAAAGATGGGAATTCCCACCAATGCGGTCACGATTCCCACGGGAATTTCAACGCTTAAAACCGTCCGACACAAAGTATCGACCCACAGTAAAAAAATTCCGCCTAAAAGCAGGCACATCGGCAACATCACGCGGTTATCCGCACCGACCATAAACCGTGCGATATGCGGGATAATCAATCCCACCCAGCCGATCATTCCCGCAACGACGACCGTCAGAGCACTCAGTAACGTCGCCAGTAAAATCGCCGTATTGCGCACTAATCCGACGCGCACGCCCAATGCCTTGGCATCGTCGTCGCCGAGGCTTAAGATATTAAGGTATTTGCCCATGAGCGAAAGAACGATCATACTCAACGCCAACGGAACGCTGACGTTCAAAAGCGTTTTCATATCAACCGCGCTAAACGAACCCATCAACCAATAAACAATGGCGGGGAGCTTGTTGTACGGATCCGCCATATACTTAACCAAAGAAAGCAATGCCGAAAAAAGTGCGCTTGAAATAACGCCGCCTAAGACCAACAAAATCGTCGTCGGAGCATTTTTACCGTAGATGCGTGCGATCAACAGTGCACACATAACCGCAAGAAAACCGAAAGCAAACGAAAAAAGCTGAACGCCGATCCAACTGTCCGAGATCATAATGCCTAAAGCCGCCCCAAAAGACGAACCGGCTAATACGCCTAAAATGCCCGGAGAAACCAAAGGGTTGACGAACATGGCTTGAAAGGCACCTCCCGAAACCGCCAAAGCGGCTCCGACCAAAATGACCGCAACGATACGCGGTAAGCGAATATCGAATAAAATATTGGAAAGCAAGGTTGCATCACGCGGCATTGCCCCGATATCGAGCCATTTCCAACCTAAAAAATGCGCCAAGGTTGAAAAATCGATCTCATAGCGTCCCATGCACAAAGAGGCAAAAAACGAGGCGATCAGAAGTATCAACGCTACCGTAAACAATAAAGACGTTTTAACCATGACGCGCCTTATCAACGAGCGGACGCACACGATGTGCGAAGTCGTGAAGCAAACGGACATTCTCTTTTTCGTTCGTTCCCAAAAGCTTTAAAGCGATATGAACCTTTTTAAAACGCTCTTGAATCCGTAGACATGCTTCGATGCAACGTTGCGCATCTCCGATAATACCGTTTTCAAAGAATTTCTGACCGTCGAAAAAGACGTTGCGTTCTTGGATTAAGGCTTGATAGCGCGTTGGGTCGAATTGGGGAGATTTATTAAAAGACGATGCCGCACGCATGGATTTGACGAAATGATCGATTGCCGGACGCGCTTTGGCAGACGCCTCTTCTGTGCTCGATGCTACGTAAAACGTACGCAGTAAAACGATTTCAGGTTCATATCCGGCGATCGAAGCGTAATAGCGACTCACGCGTTCGCACTCATCCAAATCAACGCCTTGAGAGAGCATTAAACCCCATCCCCTACGTGCCGCAAACGCGATCGTCTCCTCAGAAGCAAATGTTGCGACATACGTCGGAATAGGGTTTTGCAAGGTTTTCGGCTCGACGTCTACCTCCGTAAAATCAAAAAAATCTCCGTGAAAACTAACGGGCTGATTGCGGTTTTTTAACACCGAATCGACCGCTTGCGCACACTCCAAAAGTTTGGGGCGTAGCTGTTCGGTCGTCGTATTGAAATGTTTGGAATCGGGCGCAAACGCTCCTTTAGCCAGTCCTAAATTAAAGCGTCCGCGGCTCAATATATCGAGCATCGCAACATCTTCGGCTAAACGTATCGCGTCGTAAAAAGGCGCTAAAAAGCCCGCACACCCCAAACGAATCGTTTGCGTCCTCGCACATGCGTTGGCAAGCAACACCGTAGGAGAGGGGCAAATACTAAAATCGTTGAAATGATGCTCACCGAACCAAACCTCGTCTAACCCTTCTTTTTCGGCTTCTTCCACCAAACGCATCTGAGCATGGATCGCCTCGCATGCATCGGTTTCATACCGTTCAAACAGACAAAAAATTCCCCATTTCATTCTTGTTAATCCTTTTACGTACGTAATTTAAAAACAACGGGAACGCTAATAAAAAGCTCCTCTTGCGGAGGCTTTTCAAACGGCGATGCGTCCATAACGGCATTAAGAGCGTTGGCGTCTAAAACCTTTTTCCCGCTGGAATGCAATACCTTTAACGAATTTTTATCGACCGTACCGTCGCTTTGAATGCTAAATTGCACCGTCGTTTCGCCTTCGATACCCATTTTTTTTGCCATCATCGGATACTGAAGATTGGATTGGATCGCTTTTCGAACTTTTCCCAAATACCGCGACAGAGCATCTTCGTTTGCGTTAGAAGCACTTGAGGCGGAAGAAGACTGTTTTGATGCAGATACCGCTTGATGCGAAGAAGGCGGAGGCGGCGATACCGCCTCTTCAACGATAGGAGAAGGCTCTGGAGAAGGCGTTATCTTCGCTATAGGTTTTTGGGCAACAACGGGTTTTTTTTGGGGCTTAGGCTGTTCTTTAGGAGCTTCGATCGGAACTTTCGGCTGTTCGATCGGAGGTTGAGGCTCTTCGCGCTTAGGCGGTGCGGAAGGCTTTTCGTCGTCGATTAGGCTAATATGCACGATGTCGGCTTTTTCGTCCGCAGACTCAAATACTTTAGGCATCGCCGCTAAAGCGTACACCAAACACGCATGCACGAGAACGGTTCCGAAAACGGCTATCGAGGAAAACGTACGCTTTTTTGAAACACTTATTTCCACATCTGTATCCAAATACCGTCTTGCGCGCGATGAATCACGAAATTTTGAATGCCTTTACTTTTCAGCAAAGCATCGTAATCGCGCTTCATCCCGTCTCCGTGCATTTTATCCATGGCTTCCAGATCGACTTCCTGACCTTCGGCAATCATATTTTCGATAATTTGCGCCTTAATTTCAGGCGTTCCTTTTCCGCCGCCGACAAACGTCGTACCGCCTTTTTTTAAGATACGGTAAATCTCTTGCAATGCTAAAGCCGGATCTTCCCAAAACGGCATCGAACCTCTGGAAATAATCAAATCCATCGACTCGTCCGGTAAAGGAATCGCGTGAACGTCGCCCGTAAGCGTCGCTCCGCGCCCTTCTAAGCCGTCTTCGACCAGATGCAACGCCGCTTTTTCCAACGCTTCCGCATTCAAGTCGAAAAACGTGACATGTAGATTTGTCATCTTCGCCAATTCCAGCCCCAAATAACCGCCGCACGCACCGACGTCCAAGCATCTGCCTTCGAGCATGTGCGTATTGTCTTTAATTTTTTGTGCATAGTACGTATACAAGGGCTTTTTAACCGTTCGCGATTGTCGGTCGTAATGTTCTACATCCATCTTTTTTTCCTTACATGTAAGACTCAAGCAGGCGTAAACCTACGTGAGCGTTTCGTTTAATATTTCAGCGTTACGTCAAGACCGATGACGCGACCGCGATCGTAGTAATACCCCGTCGTATAACGCGTCGCATACTTCTCGTCGGTCAGGTTTCTAGCGTAAAGCATTAAAGTCGTCGTCGTATTTCCGGCGGTTTTAAAATCCCGCATAATATTGGCGTCAATCCGCGTAAAATCGCCCAAATTCACATCGTACGCCGTACCCATCGCCGAAGTGGACGTATGCCATCCGCTCTCTTTTTGAAGCGACACGTTTGCACGGTATTTATCCCATTCTTGAGTCACTTGAAGCGTGTAAAGGTCTCTTGGATTTGAACCGCCGATATTATTCGTCGTCACGCCGGCACTGCTAATCGAATCGTAATTTAATAAACGCGTATAGCTGGCTTTGTAACTCGTACCCGTCGAAAAGTAACCTTTTAACAAAAGCTCGATGCCGTCGCGGTCGGTATCGGATTCCGTGTAGTAATAGTAGGTTTGACCGTTTTGGACGTACGTCGTGTTGCTTGCGGTTTTTTCATTATCGATTTTGACTTTAAACCATGTCAACATCGGCATAAACATTTTGTCGTAATTGGCTTCCAAACTGGTTTCGAAACGTTCTTGTTTTTCGGCATGCAACGTTCCCGTTTGCGCTTTAACGTCAAAATCGCCCATCGTTCCTTGATCGGCATTAAAATAACGTGCGCTTAAGGCATAAATCGAGGTGATATTCCATTTAGCTCCAAGGGCGTAAATTTTAGCCGGTGCCATATCTTCATCGTTATTGGCATTGTTTCTTGAAGCACTCGTACTCGAATAATCGATATGCTTTTGATCTTGACGATAACCGCCGTCCAAAATCAATGCACTATCAAAAAGCTTTTGTTCCGCCGATCCCGACCAGCCTAACACATTCACTTTAAAGCGGTTATAACTAGCACTGTTATTCGCTCCGAATCCCTCGTCGTCGGTCGATTGCACGCCCAACATCACGGTCGTATCGCCGTAACGGATATTGTGACGTAAGCTAACACCTTCGGTCTCTTCCCAATACGGCTTGGCAACGCCCGTTGCCGTCGTTGCGAACGACTCGTTGCTGTACTCGGTATGTTCGTAGCGCGTGGAGAAAAGCGATGCCAACGTCGCGTGGTTTTCGTTCCATTGAACGGTTGCATCGCCGCTGACGATTTCCGTGCTTATCGGATCGTAATACCATTTGGAGTTATCCAATGCTCCCGTAACGGTAACGCCGCGTTGCATTTCAAAACGTCCTTCGTCTTTATACGCCATAATTTTACCGCTGAGTTTGCCGTAAGAAAAACCGGCATTTGCCATGCCGGATGTTGCATCTTGCCCGTCAAAATAACGATCGGTACTATCGCGATTCATTCCCGAAACCAATCCGCCGACAAAAGCACTATAATCGTCTTGATTAACACGCGTACCTAAATACAGGCTCTCTTTAGTAGCCGTAGGGAAACTCTCCGTTTTTTCCACGGAGCCTTGTAAAATCGCTTCCGTTTTTTTCGGTTGTTTGGTTTTGATAATAATATAACCGACGTTGACGCCCGAACCGGAATTGGACGAACCGATGTTAATCGAAGGTCCCAAGGTCAAAGAGGACGAACCGCGAACGATTTGAACCTCTTCGATCGCGTTCATCGGTAGTTTTTGAAGCATTTTATTGGCAGTGGAAGGCAGAATCGCTCCGTCGATAATATACGTCAGCGAACCGCCGCCCCGCACGTTGACGAAATAAGGACTTTTACGCCCGTGGTACGTGACGTCCACACCCGTTGCCTTACTCAAAAGGTCGAACATATCCTTAGGTGCCAAATCCCGAATATCTTCTTGCGTAAAAATCTCAACGCCCGCTTGAGAACTACTTTCGACTTTATTGGGATTGACGATACTATCGGGTTTCAGGTCTTCGCGCACGGTGCGCGACGTACCTTCGGCATTTTCCGTCGTACTCACCGGATCTAACCGGTAGATCGTATCGGCGGCAACGAGCGATAAAGGAAACAAACAAGACGCTACGACGAGCGAACTAAAACGCGGCTTAAAAACTGACATGGGACTCCTTTTTCTTTACCAAAGACTTTGGCGATAAGATAACGTTAAGAGAGGCGTCGTCTAATGAGACGTGCATAAAATCTGCGTAAAAACGTTTGGTTTCTTCTTTAATATCGATGGGATATTCGTTTGGGTATAAAAGGTTGGCTAACCATTGTAAGCCGATAAAACGCATAAAAGAGGGCGGTCGATCAAACCAGTTGAACGGTGTCGTAGGAATCAAATACACGCGACCTTCGCGTACCGCCCTAACCTCTTTCCATTGAGGATGGGTTTGAACGCCGTTCCAAAAGAGCTCTTCGGGGGTAATGATGACGTCCGGATCGTAAAGAAGGATCTGCTCCAAAGTCACTTTCTCAAAGCCTTTGTGATTGGAAGTGTGGCATTGATGCACGTTAACATTGCCCAATAACTTCAAAATTTGCACGTGAATCGAGTCGTCGCATTCGGTCGAAAGTCCGTCCGTTCCCTCCGCATAGTACACTTTGGGCTTATAGGTCGCTTTATCGACCGCCGTTTTGACTTCGTCTAGCACGGTTTGCATGCGCGAAGCAAGCATTTCGCCTCTTTCTTTCTTATCCAATACCTCTCCTAGAAAGCGAAAAACGGCCGGATAGGCATTCATATCTTCCGCAACGGCATAAACATAAGGGACGGTGAGTTGCTCTAACTTCTGATTCGTTTGCGACAGAGGACTCACCGGCGAAGCCGACCACATTAAAATCAAATCGGGTTTTTGGCTTAACATGCTTTCGATTGCCGATGTTTGTCCTTGTCCGCTGATCGAACCTAAAACGGGTAAATCTCTAGCAATCGGGTCGAGATAGGGTTTGTTTTTATCCGTAATGCTCATCACCCAACCGCTCATCATCGAAGGAGCCATGGCATATAAAGCGTAGCTTCCGTAAGGAGAGGGAGCGTAGACTTTTTGGATCGTTTTACCGATCGTTACGTTTCGATCCGCCATATCCACGACGTCATACGCCGATACGCTCATACCCATGCACGCTCCTATGATCCAGAGATACCGTTTTGAGGTCATTTTTTCCTCTTTAGTTTTAGTTTTGACATACCTTTGAAGCAAAGCTCCAAAAGCTACGCTAACGCTGAGTTCTCCAAGACGGAGTGCCCGCGCACCTTCGGTGCTTTGTTTAGAAAAGGTATATTTTTTTATATTACGCATGCGGGTTCTTTACATGTAAGGCTCAAACCCCGACGCTTTTAATTCAAAATCGCTTGGCGTTGCGCTTGATTCAGATCGATGTTTAAAAACAGACGGTAAAACGCCTGCATGCGCATTTCAAACTCCGAGGCATTGGGTTCGTCGTATAAGACGTGCGTCAGCCATTGAAGCCCTAAAAGGCGCATAAACGAAGGCGGTCTATCGATCCAGTTGAACGGTTTTTTCGGAACCAAATAGACTCTTTTGTTTTGCACCGCCGCAATGAAACGCCATCTCGGATCGTTTTGAACGTTTTGAACAAATTCCTTTTCCTGTGCGATAATAACGTCCGGATTGTATAAAATGACCTGTTCGAGCGTCACCTTTTCCATTCCCTTGCCGCCGCTTGGTTGACATAAATGGGGATTGATGCCGCCGGCGACTTTGATCGCTTCGTAATGCGAAGAGCTATCGCATTCGCTCGCCAATCCGTCCGTGCCTTCCGCGTAGTAAACAACGGGACGTTTCGAGACGTGACGTTGCACCAAAGCTCTTGTTTGGCGCGTCACCTCTTGGGCATATAACGCCAAAGGCTCCGTACGCTCTTTTTTATCCAACAATTCTCCCAAAAAACGATACGCTTTTGCGAGATCGTCGATACTTTCTAAATTGACGTTAATCGTCGCGATATGACTGCTTTGGAATAAAGAAGCCGCTAGACCACTAGACGCATCGGTATTCCATGAGATAATCGCATCGGGGTGCAACGCCAAAAGCGTTTCGCGATTGATGCTGTTGGCTCCGCCTTGTAAACCTCCGATCACCGGAAGCGACGTAAAGTGCGGATCGAGCATAGAAGACGATTCGTTATTGCCTTTCGCGTGATCGAAGTTTAAACCCACGATCAACGAAGGATCGATCGTATAGAGGATATACGTCGAAGGCGGCGACGAGCCGTAGAGTTTGCTTATCGTCTCGGGGACTTCAAGCGTCTGTCCGCTCATATCGACGATACTGCGTGCAAAAAGAAGCTCGCTCCAACCGAAAAAAAGGATTAAAAACCCAATTGAAAATCGTAAAAAAGGCATCCGTGTTACCATCCGTATTCTTTTTGAACGTCGTGAAAAAAAAGCCGTTTTGCGTAGGTATGAGGAGCGGCTCGGTTGATCATACGCAACGAAAACGTCTCGATCCACGTCCAAAACTGCTCCAAATACGCTTTGGGGAACGCAATCTCTTGAAGCGTCTGAGCATAATACTTCAGCCACACTTCGCGTGCGTGCGCATCGATGGCAAAGGGGGCGTGGGTTCTACACATCGAAGGCGCACCGTAAGCTTTCGTGTAAACGTTACCGCCGTCTAAAGCCTGAATAAAAAAGTGTGCCGCTTTGTGTACACCCTCCATAAAAGCCTCTTCGTCGGTAGGGTACATGTAAGAAATTTCGCTTTTTTGCAGTAGGCGATGGTGATGAATAACCATCTGAAGAAGATTCTCTTCACCCACGGCTTTTAAAAAGCTTTCTTCAGGCTTGAGAATAGGCGGGAAGCTCATCTTCTCTTTGGTCGCGCTCCAGCGTAACGGTTGCGAAGCGTTTGAGCGTTTAACGTCTTGAATCAGAGAGTTTTCACGGGATTGACACATAGAGAGTTCCTTTCAATGTTACCGACGATCAGAAGTTTGAATCGCAAACGACGTGATACGGTATTTTTTACATGTATCGATAATTTTAACGACGTATTCAAAAGGCGTTTGTGCATCGGAACGAAGAATGATCGTACGATCGGCAGACTCCAAAGCGGCAATTTTTGCTTCGAGGGCATCGGGTTCTACGGCGACGTCTTCGTAGTAAAAAACGCCCTCTTTATCCAAAGAAATGACAATCGGTTTTTGCTCTTCTTTTTGTTTTTCGGCACTGCTCGCCTGCGGAAGATTCAGAGGAATTTTGCCTTGCGTCACAAACGTGGCGGTAACCATAAAAATGACCAAAATGACCAACACGATATCGACAAAAGGCGTCATATTAATATCGGCGATCTCGTTTTCGACCTCAAGGCTACTTGCCATTGACGTATGCCTCGTGTTTAACCATAATCGTTTTTGCGCGTCGTATAAAGTAGTTGTAAGCTACCACGCAAGGAATCGCCACAAAAAGACCCGTCGCCGTTGCGATCAAAGCTTCCGAAATGCCTTGCATAATAGGTTGAACGTCAAAAGAGTGGTTATTTCCGATGACGTGAAATGCTTGAATAATCCCTAAAACCGTACCGAAAAGCCCGATAAACGGGGCATTGTTTCCAAACGTCGCCAAAATCCCGAGTCTTGCGTCAAGGCTCAGTTTGAGCGTGTACGCATCCATCTCTTTATAATATTTTTCAATTTGCCAAAAAACCAACGCCCGCTCGATCATCACGCCCAAGGCGATCACGCTCATCGCGACAAGAACCCACAATACGGGATCAATCCCGAGTAACGCAAACGATAAAAGCTTTTCACTTAACATTTCTAATTTTCCTTTCCAAAAAGCCTCTCTTCCGCTCTTTCGATATATACTTATATTACATAACGATTGAGCGAAAAAGAGCCGACAACAAGAAACAACCTTGCATTATAACGTAATATTTATCTAAATACAACGTCATTAATGCTATTTTTTATACATCAAATACCATCATCATGCTCAATAAATAACCACATTTCCCTTTTTGCCTCCCTTGTGCTATACTGTAGCGATCATTTTGACTTACACCCGTAGAAGGAAATACCGATGCTAGAAGCCCGTCTTTGGATAAAAAAAAGCGATAAAAATTTTCTCGGTCGAGGACGTATCGAGCTACTGGAACGCATTAAACATCACGGCTCGATTCATGCCGCCGCAAAAGCGATGAAAATGAGTTATAAAGCCGCTTGGGATTCGGTTGATGCGATGAACAATCTCTCAGACGAACCCTTAGTGCAAAAAACCAGCGGCGGTAAAGGCGGAGGAGGAACGCTTCTGACGGCAAAAGGCGAAGAAATCATTCAAGCGTTTCATACTTTAGAGCAAAAACACCGACAGTTTTTAGACCTTTTCTCCGATAGCGAAGATCTCAACACGATCGTTAAAGCACTCAGTAGGCTCTCCTTGAAACTTAGCGCACGCAATCAACTCACGGGTATCGTGACCGACATTAAAGAAGACACGGTCAACGTTTTGCTGGAAATTACGATCAAAGACGCGGAAAAACTCTACGCTTCCATTACGCATAACAGCTACGCCGATTTAGGACTTTGCGTCGGCGATTCGATTATCGCGATCTTAAAAGCCAGTTCGGTTACCCTTTCTAAAAGCAAACCTACCTCTACATGTGAAAATCTTTTGCACGGCAAAGTGGTGCAAGTGTTAAGCGACGCTTCCGGTACGGAAGTCACGCTCGAATTGCCGAGCCTCAGCACGATCACGGCGACGATTCCTCATGAAACGTTCGATACCTTAGGCATTAAAGTAGGCGACGAAGCCTATGCGTTTTTTAAAGCTTCTCAAATTATCGTCGGCGTTTAACGTTTTTACGTTACGCGCCCTCTCTTTTCATCGTATCTTCATTCTAGTTAATCGATAAGAGACTCATTTTTAATCATTCATCGGCTTGATTTCTCCCTTTTTTTCCGTTACCATTATACTTTGATAAATATAGCGAAAATCGAGCCGAACGCTCTGTTTCAAATCTTAACGACACATTACAAGGAGAAAAAATGCCCGTGACGATTGACGGCATCACCGTACAACTTTTTAGCGAATGCGATACCAAAGCCCCGTTTCCCAAGGCGGATGACAAACCAAGACGCGGTCATCCGAAAGTCGACGTGATTTACCCCGAAGTCTATTTTCCTTCCCATCAAATCTTTTTGAGCTTAGGCGAAGAGGCGATCCGAAAATTGGTTCAGGTCCATCACGACCTTATCCGCGAAAGTAAAATCGCATCGCTTTACCCCAAAGACGATAACGAATTTCAAGCCGCCGCGCTTAAAATCGAAGATTTTTTCGTGCAAATGCTCGGAGGCGAAGCCCTGTATACTTCGACGCAAGGGCATCCTAAACTACGCGAACGCCATTTCCCGTTTGAAATCACCGAAATCGGACGCGATATTTGGTTAATGTGCTTCCGCAAAGCGTTAAAAATAACCCGTTTCCCCAAAGAACTGCTTCCCGAAATTTGGGAATGGGTCGAGGCCTTATCGATGCGACTCGTGAACCGCCGCACGACGACGGACGCCATGAAACGCTATCCGTTTGAGTCGATACGTTCCTATTTTGAAGAAAGGAACTAACATGCGCTACCTTCTTTTGACCTTACTCGCTTTGATAAGCCTCTTATCCGCAAACGCCGATCGTACGTTTAACGACATTAGCGGGAAACCCGTGATTTTACCCGAAAACATGACGCGCGTTTACGGTTCGGCACCTCCGATTACGTTCATGCTCTACGTTATCGACGACCGATCGCTCATCGGCGTCAATTTTCCTCAAAAAAATCAGGACAACCAAAATGGAGACAAATTTTTAAGCGAATATTTTATGAAACTTCCTATTTTAGGCGGTTGGCACGGAAATAATATCCCCAATCTCGAAGCCATCGTCGCGGCGCATCCGCAAGTGATTATTACGTGGGACACTCCTTTACTTAACGAAAAAACGGCGAAGGATATGGAGCGTATTTCCATTCCGGCACTTAAAGTCAACATCGACGATTCGACGCACTATCCGGATGTTTTCCGAATGCTAGGAAAAGTGCTTCAAAAAGAAGAACGCGCGAATGCGCTTGCCGACATGGCACAAACCTATCTTGACGAGCTCAAACGTTTCGTCCAGTCCGTTCCGCCGACGGAGCGCACGAAAGTCTATTACGCCGAGGGCGATTTAGGACTTCAAACCGAATGTGACGTTTCGTTTCACTCCGAACCTTTAGCCTTAGCCGGCGGTAATTTGGTGCACAAGTGCGTTCAAAACAGCGTAATCGGAATGCAAGAGGTCAGCTTTGAACAAGTCTTGCTCTACGATCCCGAAGTCATTATCGTGCAAAGTCCCGCTTTTTTCAAAACGGTGTTTACCGACGCTAAATGGCAAATGCTCAAAGCGGTTCAAAACAAACGCGTCTATTTAGTGCCGAAAACGCCTTTTAACTGGACGGATAGACCGCCCTCTTTTATGCGCATTATCGGAGCGCATTGGATTGCAAGTAAGCTCTATCCGACACGTTATCCCTACTCGATTCAGGAAAAAGTCAGAGCGTTTTATCGTCTCTTTTTTCAGGTTGAACTTCGAGACGAAGAGCTGAAAACCTATTTTAGTCTCTAAAAAAATCGTCCTATGATGAAAAAATAGCTTGAAGATAGAGGAAAATTTCGTTATAGTTTCAACAATATAGCGAAATTTAAGGACACGATATGGAATTCAATCACTCGTTTTGGGATACGATGGCGGAGCGTTATCCGCATTATGACGATCCGGCGATGCAAAAAGACGTGCAACGCGTTCTTGCGTGGGCAAAAAGTCAAGGGATCGATTTTAGCGATCGATCCCTTTTAGACATCGGATGCGGAACCGGTACGGTTTCGATCCCTCTAGCCCTTGAAAAGGCCCGCGTAACCGCGATCGATCTTTCACGCGGTATGTTAAACGCTCTTCAAAGCGATGCCGAAGCACTCAAGCTCTGTGCCAATCTCAAATCGTATCAAAGCGACTGGGAGAGTTTTCCGTTAACGCAAACATTCGACATCGTTCTTGCGTCCATGACGCCTGCCATTTCCCAAGAAACGCATATCGATAAGATGCTCAACGCAACGCATGCCATGGGGCTTTATGTCGGGTGGGGACGCTACAAAACCAACGCTTTTCTCGAAGCGTTAATGCAAGCGCACGATGCTCCCGAAAAAATGTCGGGAGGATGCATCAAAGTTGCCGATTTTATGCATTACCTCGATACGAAAGAGCTTGCGTATAGCTACGAATTTTTCACGACCTCGTGGGAAGAGACTTATACGTACGATGAAGCTAAAACGTATGCCGCCGAGCAACTCGCCCGCAAAAACCTCTTGCCCGATGAACGCAAAGTCGATGCGATTATTCGCGATTTTATGCACGACGAAACGGTCAAAATCGAAACGCAAGCCGAAAAAGGGATGGTTTTGTTTTCCAAATATCCCTCTTCTTGTCCTAAACATACTTAAAAGGTTCTTTTATGGTCTGCTTTATTTGCGAAAGACGCTGTCATATGGAAGAAGGGAGCATCGGCGCATGCCGTCGCTACGAATGCAAAGAGGGAACGATTCACGAACGTTTTGCTCATACTTATTTGGTCACCGCACCTATTTCGGCGGAAACGATGCCGGTTTTGCATTTTCACCCGCGCGCCAAATTTTTACAAATCAGTACCACGGGGTGTAATTTTGATTGCGACGGATGCATCTCTACCGTCGTCGCCAAAGAGATGGATACGGACTCCAAAGCCTTACATGTACTGAGTCCCGAGCAAATCGTGCAAAAAGCGCGAAGCCTGAACTGCACGGGCATTGCGTTTTTAATGAACGATCCTTTGGCATCGTTTTTCACGTTTTTGGAAGTTTGTAAACTCGCAAAACAAGCAGGTCTCGTGACGGGCTGTTCGAGTAACGGTTACTTTACGCTTCAATCGCTTGACATGTTAATTCCCTATCTTGATTTTATCAACATCGGACTCAAAGGTCTGAGCAACACGGTGTACCGTAGCTGCCATGCAACCAGTTACAAACCGGTATTGCGCAATATCGCCTATTTAGTACAAAAAGGCGTTCACGTCGAAGTCGCATGCATTCACAAAAAAGGCAACGAAAGCGAGGTCGTTGCCATTGCCGAACATTTAGCGACGCTTTCGAAAACCATACCCTTGCAATTAATGCGTTTTATCCCGATCAACGATGCGGCGATTGAAGATGAGCCTTCCATTCAAGACTCGGAGACGCTATATCAAACGCTCAAAACTCGTTTGGACTACGTCTATTTGTTTAACTCTCCCGGAAGCGAATGCCTTCATACGTACTGTCCTTCGTGCGGTGCGCTCATTTTCGAGCGTGATTTTTACGGACCGATGGGTTCTAAACTGCGAAAAATTCACCATTTTAAAGAGGGTCGATGCACGCAATGTGCTCATACGCTGGCTATTAGCGGAGCCCCTTCTCAAACCGTCTTCGACGAAGAGGGATTTGAAGGAGGCTATCCGATGACGCGCGCGTTAGAGATCGTCGAAGGAACGTTGGTCGCACTCGGCGTCGACAATCAACGCGACGTAACGCGCTGTTGGGAGGAGCTCTTGGCAGATAACGGACTCAAAAAACTTCACGTCGATATTCAAAATTTCGACAATTATGCCGCTACGATTCTCTTTTTAGCGCGTATCGTCGACAAAGAAGAGAATGCCAAGGCACTGATCGCGTATATGCGCGATAAAATCGATACGATCGTCAACGCACTCACAGGCGTAACCCACCGCCCTAGCGTTTACTACGTCATGGGAAAACCGTTGTTCGCGCTCGAAGACACGCGCCTTGAAAATCAATTGGTCGAATTAGCCGGAGGCGTCAGCCTCAATAAAATGCTCGTTTTAGACGGTCGCCCCGGACGCAAGATCGCACGGGAAGAGCTTCTCAAACTCAATCCCGACGTCATTTTTATCTCTTCGTTTTTAGACTCTCCTTTGGAGGCGTTTTATGATGCCTGTCGCGAAGAACACATCGACGTCGAAGCCGTGAGAAAACATCACGTGTACGCACATCCCTATCCGTGTTTCGACTTTGGAAGCCCGCGGTGGATTTTGGGATTGATGTATATCGCCGATATGCTGCATCCCGAAATTTTTCATTTCGATATTCATCACGAAGCGACGCTTTTTTACAAGCAATTTTACCATCGAACGTTTGAGGCATCGATGCTCAACCGTTCGTTTGCAAAACCCAGTCGCGATCATCGTCTAAATCGACTATAATAAGCGTTACGAAAAGGGCGGGAATGCCCATTAAAAAAAACGGAGTTTCATGGAAGGGAAAAATGCTGTTTGGGAAGCGATGGCAAAACGCTATCCGCGTTTTTACGACGATTCTATGCGTAAAGACGTCCAATTTATTTTAGACTGGTGTGAGGACAAAGGGGTTTGCTTTGAAAATAAAAGCATTTTAGATATCGGGTCGGGAACGGGAACGATCGCCATTCCTTTAGCGCTTAAAGGAGCGCGCGTGACCGCCGTAGACGTCTCAAGCGGTATGTTAAAAGCTTTGCGCGAAGATGCGCGCGAGCACGGCGTTCACGAGTCGATTCAAACGCATCAAAGCGATTGGGAAGCGTTTGCGGACGAACATACTTACGACATCGTTTTAGCTTCGATGACGCCTGCGATCAATTCGGAAGAGAAAATGGAAAAAATGATGGCATCTTCCGATACGATGGGCATTTACGTCGGTTGGGGTTCTTACCGTACCAACCTTTTCGTCAATGCACTCATGCAAGCCCACGGTATCGAAGACGATTGTAGTGCCAACGGATGTTTCAAAACCCGTCAGTTTATGGAACGTTTGGAACAAAAAGCGATGCGTTACCATCATACGTTCTTCGAAACGTCTTGGACCGAAACGTATACGCAAGAAGATGCGAAGCAATACGCACGCGAACAACTTCAAAGACGTGAAATTACGCCGCAAGAAAGCGTGATCGAGCGTTTATTGGCTTCCAATAGCAACGATCAAGACAAAGTTCATATTACGACCAAAGCGGAAAAAGGGATCGTCGTATGGTATAAATAACGAAGATGCACTCGCATCTTCGTCGACTTTTTACTCTTTAATTAAAAGGACGTTAACCGCTTTGACGACGACTTTCACTTTGTCGCCCTCTTTAAGCCCCATCTCTTCGATAGACTCCATGGTCATTACCGAGCTCATTTTACCGGCTAAAATGTCCCCTACATCGACTTGACACATAACTTCACCTTTTTTGATCTTTTTGACCGTTGCGACAATCTCGTTTCTAGCACCGTATTTCATCCAAGACTCCTTAGTTAAAGTGTTTCAATGCTACATCAAAGCGTTATAGTCTGTCAAAACAACACGGCTTTGTTATGCTATAATCGCATCAAATTTCACGCAAGGTTTTCGGGATGTTTTCTACCCTCGTCGCTATTTTTTCGGGTGCGGGTTTAGGCGCACTGTTACGCTGGTTTTTAGGCACGAAGCTCAATAGTCTCACGCCTTCGATTCCGCTAGGAACGCTTGGAGCTAATTTACTCGGCGGTTATCTCATAGGATTTTTTATCGCTTTTTTCGCCTCCAATACCGCTTTAGCTCCCGAATGGCGGTTGTTTATTATCACGGGATTTTTAGGAGGATTGACGACGTTTAGCACCTTCAGTGCCGAGATCGTAACGCTCATTCAATCGGGACGTTTGGGCATAAGCCTTTTTGCGATTTTCTTACATGTCATGGGTTCGATCGCTATGACGCTTCTGGGCATTGCCAGCTATACTTTACTACACAAAGGAAGTTTATGAAAGGGTTTCAACTCGTATTTTCAACGTTGCAAAGCCGCAAACATCCAAGCGGAGAGTCTATCAGCCACTGGTTAGTGAAAACCGCGGAAGCCTTAGACATTAAAGGCGTGACGCTTCTCAATGCCGCACAAGGTATCGGACGCGACGGAAAATTACACTCGTCTTCTTTTTTTGAACTGGCCGATGAACCCCTAGAAATCATTATGAACGTTAACGAAGAGGCGTGCGAAACACTTTTTGCGCTTTTAAAAAACGAAAATTTGGGAATATTTTATACCAAAACCGCGATAGAATTCGGAACGATTTAAAGACGATTCACATTGACCTCGCATTTCTGATTAAAGAGAAAGATAAATGTCTTTTCTTTGATTCCGAGCAAGAAAAATGACGAAAAAATATAAATAATTTTTTTGAAATCACTATAGTAATAAACATTTGATCACTTTGAAATACTTCTATAGTAGCAGACTGCTATCCTGAAATTTCAGCACGATATCTTATTTAAATTCACATCAATCATTATTTATTCCTTTTTTTAACACTATTTTGTCATATTTGTCTCAAAAATGAGTGTAAAAGTACCATCAATTACTCAAAAATCCATTTTAATAACGCTTATTGGTTAGATATACTTTTTAAATATTTGAAAATATTAAGTTTAAAGTTGACGAAAAAAGTTGTAAATTAATAAAATATATAACTTTCTTAACGTAAAGCTATCAAGAAAAACAAGGAGGATACTTTTCATGACGGCACCCATCGTAAACTTACTGCATGAAACATTTCGTATTGAAAAGATGACGCATCTTCCAGCCGTTCCTCGACATAAACATACCTGCTACGAACTTTTTTTTATTCTCCAAGGAGAGGGAAATTTTTACATTGACTGCGAGCATTACGACGTTCAAAAAAATTCTATTTTTTTTGTCGCTCCGGGGCGCATCCATGGATGGAATTATACCAATAACATTGAAGCCTATTTGATAAAATGCGACCTTACATCGTATCTTGATCCGTATATCCTTGAACATTTATCCGTTTTTCATTTTGATACGGCTCTTCTTTCAGAGCAAGAGGCATCTATGATTACCGGTGTTCTCGATGATCTGTACAAAGAATTTCTCTCCACATACTCTCTCAAAGATTTTGCACTTACGAACTTATTAAACATTTTATTCGTCTATCTGCAACGTGCATTACCGGCTAAAGCTTCCGCTTTTACGCCCGATATCCTTATGACCAAACTCGATGATTTAATGTATCAAAATAATTACCAGCTCTCTTCGGGTCACTATTATGCAAAAAAACTCAAAGTCAGCCTTAAACACTTAAATACGGCCGTCAAAAAATTCACGGGAATAAGTTGCAGTGAATACATCCGCTCAAAAACGCTCTACGAAGCACAACGTCTTCTCAAATACGATACGTTGACATGTAATGAAATTGCCGATCGCCTCGGCTTTATCGATCCTTGTTACTTCAGTAGATTTTTCAAACGTGAATTTGGGATAGCTCCAAAATTTTTTCGTAACGACATTGCGTAAAAATACAATATTTGATATCGAAAATCCATTTTAAAAAATTTTATTACTACATATAATTCAATTAGATTTTATATCGGAGGAATTATATGAAAAAATTTGTCAGTGTACTTTTAAGTACGGTCGTATGTGGCACTTTGGCGAGTGCGAAGGTTGTTCAACAATTTGAACCGGAAAAAGATACGTCATCTTTCAGCGGTAAACCCGAAGTAAGTTTTGCCATAGACTTATCGTTTTACTATCAGGGTATTGATGCGCCGTGGAGTGCTTCTAAATATGCAAGCCATGTTGATTATAATGCTTATGGTACATCTTCAACGGATACCGTGAAAGGCGATACGGAATCCGCTCTTAGTTTACCGACGGCAAACTTGGATATTAATGCCAAAGTTATGAGCGGTTTCAACGTTAAATTGCAAACGATGTTGGCATCGCACCATCACAATGAAACTTATGTCAAAGGCGGTTATGCTACCATCGATAACCTTGACTTTATTGCTCCCGGATTTTTATCAGGCTTCATGAAAGACGCAACGATCAAAATCGGTGTTAACGATATCAATTACGGTGACGATCAATATCGAAGAACCGATAACGCTAATGTTATGCGCAATCCATTTATTAACAATTTAGCCGTTGATGCGGCCGATCAAGGGACGCATATTGAAGTTCTTTACCGTATTCCCGCCATCAGTTCTTTTGTAGTAGCGGGTATTACCAACGGGCAGGCAAATCCACAAGATACGTTAGAAACCGATTCATACGGCACCAGCAGTAATCGTTACGCTCTGTACGGAAAAGTCGGCTTTGATCATGAATATAATGATGATTGGAGACTGAGAATTACGGAATCCGTTTACAATGTTGAAAGCGTCAATAGACAAGATTTATACCTTGGCGACAAATCCGGCAATGTTATTAGAAACGTCTACGGTACCGTTAATACAAACGTACTCTCCTCAGGTTGGGATCCTACGAGAAATTATGTGAATTATAAAGGTACAAAACAATATACGTCGGCTCCCGATCTTTTAGCGGCAAAAACCAATCTTTTTGTTAAATATAAAGATACCGAATTATACGGAATGTATGAGATGATCGATGCGGAAGATACTATGGGTAAATCTATCAAAGTGAACCATTATGCTATTGACCTCGTTCAACGCTTTTACAACGATAAATTTTGGATTGCCGGTCGTTATGAAAATGCTGTCCAAGAGTATAAAGATAGCTATAATGACCTTGGTGACGCCGAATTAACCCAATACCAAGCAACACTGGGTTGGTTCTTGTCAAAAAATGCCGTTGCAAAAATCGAGTATATAGACCAAGAGCGAGAGAAATTTTCTATCTATAGAGACGGAAAAGCCAGCTTTAACGGCTTTATGGTCAATGCATCTCTTAGCTTCTAACGCGATAAGGATTTAATGTGAAAAAATTGATTTACAGTCTTTTACTTTTATCAGGTTTAGCGTATGCCGAAAACATCGAGATTCATGGGACATCAACACTCCATGATTGGAAAATGGTCTCCAATAAAACAGACGTTGCTTTTGAAAACGACGGCTCTAAAATTACCAAATTGAACGTTTCCGTTCAAATTAAAACGCTCAAAAGCGGTGATGAGGGTCTTGATGAAAAAGCTTATGAAACGCTCAAAATCGATCGCAACAATGTGATTACGTTCAAAATGATCGAATCGGATTTAGCGGCGGGTACGATCAAAGGCGTTTTCAAGGTATTGGACAAAGAGAGAACAGAGACGTTAAAACCCGAAATGCTTACACTTGAACATGTTTCGGGTAGTTTTAAAGTCAAAATGACGGATTTCGGGCTAGAAGTTCCTTCCGTCATGTTCGGAGCTATTAAATCAGGCGATGAAGTGACGATCAAATACGATATTAAAAAATAATCGATACACAGGCAAAAGGTTTTCCGCTAAGCTCCTTTTGCCTGAATCAATGACCGATCAACCTTTTCTCCTGAGATCATAGCCGTACACGATTGATTATTTTTCGAGTACGGCTCTAAATTGTTTTCACGATATAATAAAAACGAACATTGAAGTTCTTTCAAGACGGAAAATGAACACGTATCGCAAACAACGTTACCTTCGACTCACGTACTCAAAATGTGCACCGCCGCCGTGTTGAAAGGATGCTATTAGAATATACAATTATTAAAGCTCTGTAGGAATGTAATTATGGAAAAACCTATCGTTGTATTTTATGAAATGGATCCCAAAAGTCCGACAAAAGAAAACACGTTTTTTATTAATGACGTTTTTCATTCGCCCCGTCCGAAAAATGATTCACCTCCTCCGATACATCGTCATCCTTTTTACGAAATGATTTTAGTAAGAGAGGGAGCGGGTTCTATGAAAATCGATTTTATCGATCGCCCCGTCTGCAAAGGAGCATTGTATCTTCTCTCTCCTTCGCAAATTCATCACCCTATCGTCACCCGTGATTTTTATGCCTATTTATTACGCTTCGACCCTTCCATTTTTAACGACAAAGAATTTTTCGACAATCTATCCATTTTCAATTTTGATTTTCTCCAATTGACGGATCCCGATTACGAAGCTCTCACGCTTATGATGGCAAACCTCTATGAAGAGTTCCAAAACAATCGCCCCTTAAAACAATGTACGATCAATAATCTTCTCAAACTTTTATTAATCAAAATTCAACGACTCTTGCCCGAAGTGATTAACAAACCGATGCAAACGACTCTTTTTTCTTCGTTAAATGCCCTGATGGAACAAAACGGTTTTAAACTAATTTCCCCGAATGAATACGCTAAAGAGCTGAAAATTTCGATGAAAACCTTACATGCAACCGTCAAGGAGTATACGGGTTTAGCGTGCGGCGAATACATTCGCTCCAAAACGATTATCGAAGCAAAACGGTTGTTAAGCTATACCGCATTGAGCGCAAAAGAGATTGCTTATAAATTGGGGTTTAACGATACGGCGTATTTTAGCCGTTTTTTTAAGAGAGAGACGACCCTTTCGCCGCTTGATTTTAGAAGAAATTCGCTTTGAGAAGAAAGCTTTAGAAGCCCTGTTTTCAGGGCTTCCAATCTTACATGTAAGCTTACATGTAAAGCCTACTAAACCTTGCCCTCGTTCTTAAGCTGCTTGTACCAAGAGCTGTGAAGGATGGCGACTTCCTCTTCTTCCTTGTAACCGGTAATCATCGAATGAATTGCACCCTTGATGGCAATCGCCGCCATATAGACGTGCACCATAAAGAACGTAGCAACGACCATTCCTAAGATGTTGTGAACGATCGCACTGAGGCGAAGCACGTCGATTTGGCTCATTCCAAACAGTGTCGCCACGGATGAGAGGTCTTTGTTTAAAAAGAACATCAAAGCTCCGGTGATGATCATCACGATACCGCCGGGCATTGCGATCCAAAACCATGCTTTTTGTCCGGCGTTAAACTTACCTGCGGGGACGGGTTTTTTCTCTTTGGAGAGGTATCCGCCCACGATCATCA